>NZ_JACIGK010000012.1 GCF_014197915.1 Roseospira visakhapatnamensis | reverse complement strand
CACTGGCCGAAAGCCCCTCTTCCAACAGCGCCACGAAGCGCCCTCGCAAATCACGCGAATAGGGTTTTCCCATGCGGACCGACCTCCTAACGGTCGGTCCGTTGAATCATAAAATCGAGTCCGTGGGAATCCCTGGCGACTCAACCCGACCCCAGAGCACTCTAGAAGCGGATGCTGCCGCCGATGCTGACGATGTTGATGTCGTTCTCGTAGGTGCCGCGCAAATTGCCCTGGCTGGTGGTTTCGTTGATCGTGGAGTCGTTGACGAAGATGTGGGTGAAGCCGACGTCCAGTTCCAGCCAGTCGGCGACCTGATAGGACGCGCCGGTGGCCAGCCAGTAGCGGTCCTCCCCGGGGATGCGGGCGGTGCGATGCTTGTCGGGAACCGGCGACATGTCGTAGGCCACGCCGGCGCGGAACGTCCAGTGCTCGTTGGGCCGGTAGATGCCGCCGACCGAGGCGAACACGGTATCGTGCCAGTCCTCGACGGTGAGGGAATCGGCGCCCACGTCGGCGTCCACCTTCAATTCCTCGAACAGCGACCAGTTGGTCCAGGCCACGTCGGCGACCGCCGCCCACTGATCGTTGAACTCGTGATAGACGCCCACGCTGGCGATGTCCGGCGTCGTCAGGTCCGCCGAGGCATCGCTGTTCACCAATCCCCCGGCGGCGGCCAGCACCGGGTGGACGTCGACGTAACTGCTGGTGCCGTCGAAGGTGTGATGCACCCGGGAGCGATAGTTGACACCGATCCGGGTCCGCTCGTTGAACTCCCAGAGAGCCCCCAGGGCGAAGCCGAAGCCCAGGTCGTCGCCGGACACCTTGCCCTGGCCGTCGTAGGGCAGCAGGCCCAGGTTGTTGATGGCCGAGGTCAGGGTGACGGTGGCGTACTGAAACACCGGTCCGCCACCGACGGACAGGTTGTCGGTGACACGATAAGCCACCGTGGGCGTGACACTGGTGATGTGCAGGTGTGATTCCAGGGCCTGATAGCGGCCGACCCAGTCGAGGGGATACTCGGTGCTGAGACCGAAGGGGACGTTGACGGCCAGACCCAACTTGAGGTCATCACTCAGGCTGATCACCCCGTAGGTCGCGGGCACGAACGCATCCTTGGCCGCGTCGCCGCCCGACGATCCGCCGACGGGCGTGCCGAAGGCGGTGCTGGCGCTGCCCGAGAAGCGCGAGGACGGGCTGATGTAGGACATGGTCATGGACGCATGATTGCCGCTCAGGCGGGTCATGCCGGCCGGATTCCAGAAGGCCGTGCTGGGATCATAGGCCTTCGCGGTGGCGCCGGCGAAGGCGTTGCCCAGGCCCTCGGCACTTTGCTCCTTGAGCTGGAACCCCGAGGCGCCGGCCGGCGTCGCCTGAAGCGCGAGGCCCGTCATGACGCCCGTCGCCAGCGCCACGGTCAACAATCCCGAGGCCCGGACGCGGTTCTCGTTTCCCCACATGCTCATACCAACGTTTCCCCCATATTGTGGGGGCCGGCCCAATCCTTTGCGGCTGTGGCACGACCCCGGTTCGTTGAGCAAACCGTCACAGTCATGCCATATTCCGTGGGGTGATCAAGCATCCCAGTACCGTTTTGCCGCCGGGATATCGCTTTCCTTGCATTCTGTGGCCGGACGGCCACCTTTCGGACCCCTTTTGTAAGATTCCGTTCACATGACACAACGCCAGCGGGTCAGGCGCTCGCCGCCATCACCGGTTCACCGGCGTGGGCCGGGACCCCCAGCGCCTCCAGCAGGCGGCGCAACTCCTGGCGCGCGGCGATGTGCGACATGGACAAGGTGATGTCCGTGCCCTTCTCGCGCAGATCCAGCAGCGTCAGGCCCTTGAGATACATCTCTCGATAGATCACCCGCTCGCATAGCCCCTCGATCAGCTGAAAGCCAATGCGCCGCGACAGGTCGCGCAAAAGCTGCTCCATGTCGCGTTTGTTGCGGGCGTCCAGCTGCGACAGGCGGTTGCGCAGCACCACCCAGTGGATGGTGCCGCCGTCGCGCAGGCCACGCCGCTTCTTGATGTCCCAGACCATCTCGCTGTAATGGCTGGGGCGCTGGATTCGCATGGTGTCCGGATCCACCTTGGCCAGCACATCCAGGTCTATGAAGCTGTCGTTGAGGGGCGTGACCAGGATGTCGGCCCAGGCGTGACCGGCCCGCGACAGGTAGTTGTCGGCGCCGGGCGTGTCTATCAGGATCAGGTCGCATTCGCTCAGCAGCGCGCCGACGGCATCGTCCAGACGGTTGATGTCGCCCTGCTCCGACCCTGAAAGCTGGATCGCCTGGTGAGTCGGCAAGGGCAGCGGGACGTTGGTCCGCCGCACGTAGGCCTCGCGGTTGCTGACATAGGTGGACAAGGTCCCCTGCCGGGCATCCAGATCGATGCTGCCCACCGAGAAGCCGGCCCGCAGGAAGCCGATCAGCAGGTGCATGGCGACGGTGGACTTGCCGGAGCCGCCCTTCTCGTTACCGACCACCACCACCCGGGCCGGCCGGGGGCCGTGGCGGGCCGCATCGACCATCGCCGCCATGATCAAGCAAGCTCCAGGGCGGCGGCGTCCGCGCCGGCG
Source organism: Roseospira visakhapatnamensis (assembly GCF_014197915.1). Lineage (GTDB taxonomy): Bacteria > Pseudomonadota > Alphaproteobacteria > Rhodospirillales > Rhodospirillaceae > Rhodospira > Rhodospira visakhapatnamensis. The sequence continues at coordinate 148,077 of NZ_JACIGK010000012.1, read as the reverse complement.
GGAACCTCCGCGTCCCCGACGGCGACCGGCCGCAGCCACACCGCCGTGTCGTGGAACACCGCCCCGCCGTTGGGCGGGCCGGGATCGGCGCCCACCAGGGCATTGATGCCGACCCCCTCCGGGAAGGCGCCGGCGGACCACAGGCTTTCCACCACCACGGTGCCCGGCGCCAGCCCCGGGATCAGGCGCGCACGCAGGGTCACGATCCCGCGCCGGTTGCCCAGCCGCGCCGGCGCGCCGTCCGTCAGGCCCACGCGCGCGGCGTCGTCCGGATGGACGAGCACCGTGGGCCGGCGTTCCATGGCCCGGCTGGTGGGGGTCTCGTTGAAGCTGCTGTTGAGGAAGTGCCGCGCCGGAGCCGTCACCAGGCGGAAGGGATGGTCGGCGTCCACCGCCTCGATGGTTTCCAGGTGATCGGGCAAATCGGGCATCACCGCCGCCTGGGCGCCGTGCCAGGCGCCATGGAAGCGGAAACGCCCGTCGGCATGCCCGAAGCCCTTGCGGAAGTGATGCGCGTCAAAGCCGGCGGCGCAGTCGTGGCCGCCGCCGTCCCGGATCTCCCGGGCCGGGGGAAGACCGGACAGGCGCAGGGTCTCGTCCACCAGTTCCCGGGCGCTCATGTCGTTGGCCACATGCGCCGGTGCCTCCAACCGCGCCATCAGGGCGCGCAGCACATCATGATTGCAGCGCGCCTCGGCCAGGGGCTCGATGACCTGAAGGCCGACCTGAAGAACCGTATGCGCCCCGGCCTTGTAGAGGTCGTCGTGCTCCAGGAAGGTGGTCGCCGGCAGCACCACGTCGGCCATGCGGGCGGTCTCGGTCAGGATCTGGTCGTGCACGCAGACGAACAGGTCCTCGCGGGCAAAGCCCCGGGCGACCCGGGTGCTGTCCGGGGCCGTCACCATGGGGTTGGTGTTCTGGATCAGCATCGCCGTCACCGGCGGGCCGCCGGCCAGGGCATCGGGCTCGTCACCGGTCAGGATGGCGCCGATGCGCGACATGTCCAGCCAGCGCTGGGTGCCGTCGCGGTGTTCGGCGGCGGTGATAAGGCTGGTGTCCAGGGGGAACAGGCCGGACATGCTCCACAGCGCCCCGCCGCCCCGGTGCGCCCAGGCGCCGCTGACCGCCGGCAGGCTGGTGACGGCATGCATGGCCGCCGCGCCGTTGCGCGAGCGCGTGAAGCCGTAGCCGATGCGCAGATAGGCCCGCCGGGTCCCGCCATACAGGCGGGCGAAGGTCTCGATCTCGTCCACCGACAGGCCGGTGATGCGCGCCGCCCAGGCCGGTGTGCGGTCCCTCAGGTGCGCCTCCAGGCCCTCGGGATCGTCGGCGCTGGCCGCCAGATAGGCGCGGTCGGCCAGCCCGTCGCGGAACAGCACATGCATGACGGCGCAGGCCAGCGCGGCATCGGTGCCCGGGCGGAGCATCAGGTGCAGGTCGGCCTTCTCGGCCGTCGCATTGCGGTAGGGGTCCACCACCACCAGCTTGGCGCCCCGCGCCTTGCGGGCCCGGGCCACCCAGCCCATCGTCTGCACCTGGGTGTGCACGGCGTTCAGGCCCCACAGGACGACGACATCGCTGTCGACCATCTCGCGCGGGTCGACACCCCACTTGTGGGCGCCCATGCCGGCGGCCCAGCCGGCATTGCCCAGGCTGGTGCAGAAGGTATCGTGTTGCAGCGAGGTTCCCAGCAGGGCGCGGAACCGCTGGATGCCGTCGCGCTGCACCAGGCCCATGGTGCCGGCGTAATTATAGGGCCACAGCGTCTGCGGGCCGTGCCGGCGACGCGCGGCCGCGAAGGCCTCGGCCACTCGGTCCAGGGCCTCGTCCCAGCCGATGCGCTTGAAGCGGCCGGAGCCCTTGGGACCATCGCGCAACAGCGGCGTCGTCAGGCGGTCCGGGTTGTGCACCCGCTCGGCATAGCGCGCCACCTTGGCGCAGATGACGCCGTCGATGTAGGGGTTCCAGCGGCCCCCGTGCACCCGGCCGACACGATCCGGCGCCAAGCGCTCCACGTCCAGGGCGCAGGCGCTGGGGCAGTCGTGTGGACAGGTGGACCGGACGATCTCGACTGCCATGGTGGGATATCCTTGTTGCCGCGCGCCACGCGCCCGGTCGCCGGCGCACGACCGGCGATCACGGACCGCGACTCGTCCCCTGAGCCCCCCGCAAGGGACACGACAGGTCCAATACATTGTAGCGGAGTCGGCATCGGGCCACAAGCTGTGGCACCGACTCCGGCAACCTTACCTCGGGGCGGTCCGATTTCGCAACACAGGGCGCGCCCCGCGCGGGCGGCGGTCCCCCGATCCGGCGAACGCCCCCCCGAGGTGGCCCGCCCCCCCCGGTGGCCGATGGGTGACGCCCCCGGCCTTTTTGTACCCCTTGGTCCGCGATGGGTTGCTGGACGACCCTCTTTTCCCTACCGTTATGTCCGCCCGGGGGCGGTTGGCACCGGGCGTGGGAGGATGTGCGGGCGCCACGCCGCGACCGGCCCTTCCGTGAGGGCCAACCCGGGAAAGGGCGCCCATGCGGGTCCTGATCTATAGCCACGACAGCTTCGGCCTGGGCCACCTTCGGCGCTGCCGGCGCATCGCCCACGCCCTGGTGGGCGCGCGCAAGAACCTGACCGTCCTGATCATCTCCGGCTCGCCGATCATCGGCAGCTTCGACTTTCGCGCCCGCGTGGACTTCGTGCGCGTGCCCGGGGTGGTGAAGCTGCGCAACGGCCGCTACACGCCGCTCAACCTGCTGATCGACATCGAACAGACCCTGACGCTGCGGGCCTCCATCATCCAGCACACGGCGGTGGCCTTCGATCCCGACGTGTTCATCGTCGACAAGGAACCGCTTGGCCTCGGCGGCGAGGTCGAACCGACGCTGGAACGCCTGAAGGCCCAGGGCTGCCGGCTGGTGCTGGGGTTGCGCGAGGTGATGGACTCGCCCGGGCGACTCCAGGCGGAATGGGACCGCAAGGGGGTCATGCCGGCCCTGCAGCGCCTGTATGACGAGATCTGGGTGTATGGGCCGGCGGGATTCCACGATCCCCTGGCCGGCATGACGGTGCCGGCGGCGGTGCGCGACAAGGTCGTGTACACCGGCTTCCAGCGGACCGCCACCCCCTCGGCCCGGGTGGGGCAGGCCGAGCCGCCGGTGACCGAGCCCTATGTGCTGGTCACGCCCGGGGGCGGCGGCGACGGCGCCGACCTGGTCGACTGGGTGCTGTCGGCCTACGAGACCGACACCAGCATTCCCATGGCCCCGGTGTTCCTGCTGGGACCGTTCATGGACAGCCGGCTTCGCGAGGGCTTCCAGGCCCGCGTGCAGGCGCTGGGCCGGGGCGCGGCGCTGGAGTTCGAGGCGGTGCCGGAAACCCTGATCGAGGGCGCGCGCGGCATGGTCTGCATGGGTGGGTACAACACCTTTTGCGAGATCTTGTCCTTCGACAAGCCGGCGCTGCTGGTGCCGCGCACCGAACCCCGTGAGGAGCAGCTGGTGCGCGCCCGCCGGGCCGCCGCCCTGGGCCTGGTGGACCTGCGCATTCCCGAGGAAGACCGCTCCCCCGCGGCCATGGCCCAGGCCCTGCGTGGCCTGGCGTGGCGTCGGCTGCCGTCCGACTCCCTGCCCTCCGGCTGGCTGGATGGCCTGGACGTGCTGTGCCGCCGCGTGGTGGGCGAGCCGGACAGCGACATGGACCTGGACGTGACGATGGACGGGGGCCGTGCCGACCCGATGATGCCCCTGGCGGCCCACGCCGCCGCCGCCGGAGGGGGCGCGATGCCCCGGCCCCTGAGGCGGGACCCATGAGGGACGGACCCGTCCCGGCCCCCGTGGCGGTGGTCCTGAAGGGGTACCCGCGCCTGTCGGAGACCTTCATCGCGCGCGAGCTGCTGGGCCTGGAGGAGCGTGGCCTGTCGCTGCGCCTCTTTTCCCTGCGGCAGCCTTATGACGCCAAGACCCACCCGGTGCACGCGCGCATCTCGGCGCCGGTCACCTACCTGCCCGAGTACCTGCACCGGGAGCCGCTGCGGGTGCTGCGCGCCTGGGCCCGGGCGCGGCGGCTGCCGGGCTACCGGGCCGCGCGGGCGATCTGGCTGCGGGACCTGTGGCGCGACCGCACCCGCAACCGGCTGCGCCGCTGGGGCCAGGCGCTGGTGCTGGCCGCCGAGATGCCGGCGGACGTGGCCTGGATCTACGTGCATTTCCTGCACACCCCGGGCTCCGTGGGGCGCTATGCCGCCCGCCTGACGGGGCGGCCGTTCTCCCTGTCGGCGCATGCCCGCGACATCTGGACCAGTCCGGCCTGGGAGAAGGCGGAGAAGCTGGCCGACGCCCGCTGGACGGTCACCTGTACCGAGGCCGCCGCCCGCCACCTGGACGGGCTGGCGCCGGGCCGGGTGACGCTGCTCTACCATGGTCTCGACCTGGACACGTTCCCGCCCCCGCCGGCCCCCGTCGACGATGACCGCGACGGCACCGATCCCACCCGGCCGGTGCGCCTGCTGGCGGTGGGCCGGGCGGTCCCCAAGAAAGGGTTCGACCGGCTGCTGCGGGCGCTGGCGGCGCTGCCGGACGATGTCCGGTGGACCCTCACCCATATCGGCGGCGGCGCCGAGGCCCGGGCATTGAAAGCCCTGGCGGAGTCGCTGGGGCTCGCCGACCGGATCACCTGGCATGGCGCCCAGGCGCAGACGGCGGTGATCGAGGCCTATCGCGCGGCCGACCTGTTTGTGCTGCCCTGCATCGTGGCCGGGGACGGCGATCGCGACGGCCTGCCCAACGTGCTGATGGAGGCCCAGAGCCAGGGCCTGGCCTGCCTGTCCACCGACCTCTCCGGCATCCCCGAACTGATCGTGGACGGCGAGACCGGGGTGCTGGTGCCCCCCGACGACGTCCCGGCCCTGACGGCCGCGCTCGCCGGCCTGATCGCCGACCCGGCGACGCGCCGGCGCCTGGGCGCGGCCGGTCAGGCGCGGGTGCGGACGAGGTTCGACAACCGCGCCGAACTGACCCGGCTGGCGGGGCTGTTCCACCGCGACCTCGCCGGCGTCGGCGGCGCCGGATGAGCACCGGCGGACGGGACCGGCCCCGGGTCGCCTTCTACGCCCCCATGAAGCCGCCCGACCATCCCGTGCCCTCGGGGGACCGGCAGATCGCGCGCGGGTTCATGGCGGCGCTGGACCGCGCCGGCTTCCATGTGGATCTGGCCTGCCGCTTCCGCGCCTGGGAGGGCCGGGGCGATATCGCGCGCCAACGGCGCCTGGACCGGGCCGGGCGGTGGCTGGCGGATCGCCTGGCCGACCGGATGGCGGCGCGGCCCGAGGTCGAGCGGCCGCGTCTGTGGTTCACCTATCACCTCTATCACAAGGCGCCGGACTGGCTGGGGCCGGCGGTGGCCACGCGCCTGGGCATCCCCTATGTCGTGGCCGAGGCCAGCCGTGCCCTGAAGCAGGCCAATGGCCCCTGGGCGCGGGGCTTCGCCGCCGCCGACACCGCGCTCCGCCGGGCGGATCGTGTGTTCGCCCTGACCGCCCGGGGCGCCCGGGGGCTGGTCCCGGTGCTGGGGGAGTCCGGCGCCGGGCGGCTGGAGCGGCTGGCGCCGTTCCTCGCCGACCCCGCCCTCGGCGATCCCGCGCCGGTGGACCGCGCCACCGCCCGCGCGCGCTGGGCGGCCGCCCTGGACCTGGACCCGGCGGCGCCTTGGCTGGTGAGCGTGGCCATGATGCGGCCGGGCGACAAGCTGGCGTCCTATCGTCTGCTGGGCGAGGCCCTGCGCCGGGTGGCGGGGCGGTCCTGGACGCTGATCGTGGCCGGCGACGGTCCCGCGCGGGCCGAGGTCGCGGCCGCCCTGGCCGGCCTGCCGGTGGCCTGGGCCGGAGCCCTGGCGCCGGATGCGCTCCGCCGCCTGTACGGGGCCGGCGACCTGTTCGTCTGGCCCGGCCTGCGCGAGGGCTATGGCATGGTCTACCTGGAGGCCCAGGCGTGCGGCCTGCCGGTGGTGGCCTGCGACAGCGGCGGTGTGGCCGACGTGGTGGCCGACGGGATCGGCGGCCGCCTGGTGCCCGAGGGTGACGCGGACGCCCTTGCCGGAGCCGTGGCGGCGCTGCTGAACGACGCGGCGGCGCGCGCCGCCCTGAGCGAGGGAGGCCGCGCCCGCGTGCGCGCGTGCCATGGCCTGGACGCGGCGGCGGATACGCTCGGCCGGACGCTGCGCGGGCTGGCATCCTCGACAAACACGAACAAGCCCATGCCCCTGATGATCCACGGATCCCGTTCAAAAGTTCACGACGGTGATCTAGCATGACCCGGACGCGTCCCAGGGACGCCGGCACTTTCGAAGGAGAGACGGACTGGTGATCGCGCGGTTCCTCTCGGACTCGCCCTGGGCCACCCCCCTCCCCCCGGGCGCGGTGCTGCTGTGGGTGCAGCATGTGATGGGCGTCGGTCACCTGAACCGGGCCATGACCCTGGCGCGCGGACTGGCGGCGGCCGGACGGCCGGTGGTCCTGGTCACGGGCGGCCGGCCGGTGCCGCACCTGACCCGTGTCCCGCCGACCCTGCCGATCCGGGTGGAACACCTGCCGCCGCTGGCCGCCGCCGACCTGTCGTTTTCCGGCTTGGTGGACAAGACGGGCGCGCCGGTCACCGAGGCCCTGTGGGCGGACCGGCGGGCGCGCCTGGCGGCCCTGGCCATGGACGTCCGCCCGGCGCTGGTGGTGGTGGAGATGTTTCCGTTCGGCCGGCGCCGGTTCGAGGCCGAGATCCGCACCCTGCTCAACGCCGCGCGGGCGGCGCGGCCGGAGGCGCGGGTCGTGTGCTCGGTGCGCGACATCCTGGTGCGCAAGAGCCATCCCGAGAAACACCACCGCATGCTGGCCACCGCCAATGACCTGTTCGATCTGATCCTGGTGCACGGCGATCCGGCGGTATCGCCCTTCTCGGCCACCTTCCCGCTGGCCGACCGGCTGCGGCCGCCGGTGATGCACACCGGCTATGTGGTCGACGACCCCGGGTCCGCCGATCCCGGGGGTGACGGCGAGGACCAGATTCTCATTTCAGCCGGCGGCGGCGCCATGGGCCAGGCGCTGATGGAGGCGGCCATTCACGCCCGCCCGCTGTGCGATCCGGATCGTGGCGGCGCCTGGCCGTGGCGGATGCTGGTGGGCGCCAACCTGGACGAGGGCGTCCGCAGTGGCCTGGCGACCCAGGCGCCCCCGGGCGTGGTGGTCGAACCGGCGCGGCCGGACTTCCGCGCCTTGCTGGAGCGGGCGCGGCTGTCGGTCTCCCAGGCCGGCTACAACACCGTGGCCGAGACGCTGATGGCCCGCGTGCCCGCCGTGCTGGTGCCCTGGGGCGAGGGCGACGAGTCGGAACAGCGCGACCGCGCGGCGGCCGTCGCCCGCCTGGGCCGGGCCCAGGTGCTGGACGCGACCGCCCTCACGCCGGCGACGCTGGCCAGGGCCATCGATACCGCCCTGACGGCGTTGCCGGCGCACCTGCCATCGTCTCCGGTGGCGCTGCGGGGAGTGGCCCGCTCGGTCGACATTCTGCTAGGCTCGTCGCGGGCGCGCCTCCCGCCGGGCGGGAGATGAAGCCCACGGGGGGGGACCCACGACACCATGATGGCGCCCTGGGATGTGCTGGAGACGGAGCTGGCGGCCTGGCACCGGTCGGGCCGGAGGGTGACGCTGTGGTGGCGCGACGACGACGCGGTGGCGGTCACCCCGGCCCTGGAGCATCTGGCGGCGCTTTCGGGCACGCACGCCGCGCCGGTAACCCTGGCCGTCATACCAGCCTTCGCGAAGCCGGAGCTGGCGTCCTTCGTCGCCACCCGTCCCATGCTGAGCGTGGCGCAACACGGTCACACCCATCACAACCACGCTCTTCCCGGCGCGCCGGCCAGCGAGTTTCCCACCGCGCGGTCCATGGAGGACCGTCTGGCCGACCTCGGTGCCGGCTGGCACCGCCTGACCGCCGTGTTCGGCGATCACCGTCCGGTGCCGATGCTGGTGGCCCCCTACAACAAGGTGGGCGACGACCTGCCGGAGGCGCTGCCGACCGTCGGCCTGAGCGCGCTGTCCGTGCACGGCCCCCGCGAGCAGTGGGGACCCGCCTGGGGGACGGCGCCGGTGGCCGTCGTCAACACCCATGTGGATCTGCTGCGCTGGCGCCCCGACGCCCAGTTCATTGGCGCCCACAAGACCATCCACCGGCTGGTGGCGGCGCTTCAGGCGCGTCGCCTGGGCCGTGACACCAACGACCTGCCCCGGGACCCCGACGAGCCCCTGGGCCTGCTCACCCATCACCTAGTGCACACGGACGACCTCTGGGCGTTTCTGGCCGAACTCCTCCCGCGCCTGACCCATCCGGCCGTGCGCTGGTGTGACGTCCGGACCCTGATCCAGGAGGCCGGCGCTCCGTGACCCAGGCCGCCACCGCCCCCCGCGCCGCCGCACCCACCCCGGAGGCGCCGTCCGGACACGACGACCTGCTGCGCGTACGCGACCTGGCCATCGACTTCCGCCTGCCCACCGGGCGCCTGCGGGCGGTGGATGGCGTGGGGTTCACGCTGCGCCGGGGGGCGTGTCTGGCCCTGGTGGGTGAATCGGGGTCGGGCAAGTCCACCATTGCCCAGTGCATCCAGGGGATCCTGCCGCACACTGCCGAGGTCGTCGGCGGCCGCGTGAGCCTGGCCGCCGGCCGCCACGGCGAGCCCTCGGTGGAGATCACCACCCTGGGCCGCGACAGCCGCTCCATGCTGGCCCTGCGCGGCAACCGGGTGGCCACCATTTTCCAGGAACCGATGACGGCGCTCTCGCCCCTCCACACCATCGGCGATCAGGTGGGCGAGCCGTTGCGCCTGCACGCCGGCCTGTCGCGCCGGCAGGCCCGCGCCGCCGCCGCCGACCTGCTGGACCGGGTGCGGTTCCCCGATCCCGCCCGGGCGGTCACGATGTATCCGTTCGAACTATCCGGCGGCCTGCGCCAGCGGGCGGTGATCGCCATGGCGCTGGCGGGCGAGCCGGACGTGCTGATCGCCGACGAACCCACGACCGCGCTGGACGTGACCACCCAGGCGGAGATCCTGGCGCTGATCGAGTCCCTGCGGCGCGATGCCGCGATGGCGGTGCTGCTGATCACCCATGACCTGGGGGTGGTCGCCCAACTGGCCGAGCACATGGTGGTGCTGCATCGCGGTCGCGTGCTGGAGGCCGGGCCGGTGCGCCCGTTGTTCCGCGCGCCGGGACATGCCTATCTGCGGGCGTTGATGGGGGCGGTGCCGCGCCTGCACGGCGCGGTCCGGGCGCGCCTGACGCCGCTCCGCGACATCCGCGTGGACACCACCCGCCTCGGCCCCGGTCACCGCGCCGACGCCGCCGCGCCGGGCCGCCGCGACGACCACCCCATGCTGACTCTGGACGGGCTGGAGAAGAGCTACCCCTTGCGCCACGGCGGGCTGTTCCGGCGCGAGGGCGGCCGGGTGCACGCGGTGCGCGGGGTGTCGCTGGACCTGCGCGCCGGATCCTGCCTGGGCCTAGTGGGAGAGAGCGGCTGCGGCAAGACCACCCTGATGCGCATGATCGCCGGGGTGTTGCAGCCCAGCGCCGGACGCGTGCTGTTCGACGCCGGCGACGGCGCCGGCGCGGCCGACGTGGCGACCATGGACCGCGCGCGCCTGACCCGCTACCGCCGCGAGGTCCAGTACGTGTTCCAGGATCCTTTCAGCAGCCTCAACCCGCGCATGACGGTGCGCGAGATCGTCTCCGAGCCGCTGTTGATCCACCGCCTTGGCGACGCCCGCCGCCGCACCGACACGGCGGCCGAACTGCTGCGCCTGGTGGGCCTGGACGCCCGCATGATGGGCCGCTACCCGCACAGCTTCTCGGGCGGACAGCGGCAACGGCTGTGCATCGCCCGGGCGCTGGCCCTCAATCCGCGCCTGTTGCTGTGCGACGAGCCGGTCTCGGCGCTGGACGTCTCGGTGCAGGCCCAGGTGCTCAACCTGCTGGCCGACCTGCGCCGGGCGCTGGGGCTCACCATGCTGTTCGTGTCCCACAACCTGGCCGTCGTGCGCCACGTGGCCGACCACATCGTCGTCATGTGCGCCGGGCGGCTGGTGGAGAAGGCGCCGGCGGGCACCCTGGTGACCGACGCCCGCCACCCCTACACCCGGGCCCTGCTGGCGGCGGTGCCGGAACCGGACCCGGACTGGCACCTCGACCCGGCCACCATGGCGGCGACGCGGGCGTCCGATCCGGACGGCTGGCCGGCGCCCTATCGGCCGGCGGCGAGTGGCGCGACGCGATGGTCCGCGGTCGGCGCGGACCATCTGGTGGCCGTGGGAGGTGAGATGTGACCACGACAACGAAGCGCCCCATGACCCTCGGGCGGACGGCCCTCGCGACGGCGATGCGACTGCCCTTGCTGCTGCCCTTGCTGCTGTCCTGGCTGCTCCCGCCGGGTCCGGTCCACGCCGCGCCCGTCGAGCCGCCGGTGCTGGCCGAGGCCGTGGCCGCCGGTGCCCTGCCCCCCATGGCCGCGCGCCTGCCGGCGGTGCCCCGGGTCATCGACCTGGCCGCGCGCGATCGCGAGACCGGCCGCCCCGGCGGACAGCTCGACACGCTGATGGGCAGCGCCAAGGACATCCGGTTGATGACCGTCTACGGCTACAGCCGATTGATGGGCTACGACACCGCCTTTCGCCTCGTCCCCGACATCCTGCGCGACGTCACCGTCGAGGACGGGCGCGTCTTCACCCTGCACCTGCGCCCCGGGCACCGCTGGTCCGACGGCCACCCGTTCACCACCCGGGACTTCCTGTACTGGTGGGAGGACATGGCCAACCACCCGCTGATCTCCCCCAGCGGCCCGCCCCCGGAGATGATGCCCCATGGGACGGCGCCAGAGGTGGAGGCCCTTGACGCGGTGACCATTCGCTACACCTGGGACAAGCCCAACCCGCTGTTCCTGCCGGCGCTGGCGGCGGCGCGGCCGCTGGAGATCGTGCGCCCCGCCCACTACCTGCGGCGGTTCCACGCCGACCATGCCGACCCGGCGGTCCTGGAGCGCCGGGTGCGAGACGGCCAGTACCGGGACTGGCGGGCGCTGCACTACGAGATGGACCGCTGGTACCGCAACACCAACCCGGCGCGGCCCAGCCTCGATCCCTGGGTCAACACCACGGAGCCGCCCGCGCAACGCTTCGTGTTCCGCCGCAATCCCTATTTCCACAGGGTGGACCCGACCGGCCAGCAACTGCCCTACATCGACAGCGTGGTGATCACCATCACCGACCCCAAGCTGGTGCCCGCGCGGGTCGGCGCCGGCGAGATGACGTTGCAGGCGCGCTACCTGGACTTCGCCAATTTCACCTTCCTGCGCGCGGCCGAGGGCCGCAACGGCACCCACGTGATGCTGTGGCGCGAGGGCAAGGGCGCCAGCGTGGCCCTCTATCCCAACCTAACCACCAACGACCGGGTGTGGCGGGCGGTCCTGCGTCAGGCGGACTTCCGCCGCGCCCTGTCGCTGGCCATCGACCGCCGCGAGATCAACCAGGTGGTGTTCTTCGGGCTGGGTCAGGAGACCAACAACACCATGTTGCGCGACAGCCCATTGCACAATTCGCGCAACGAGATCCTCTACACCCGGCGGGACGTGGAGGCCGCCAACGTCCTGCTGGACAGCCTGGGTCACACCGCGCGGGACAGCCAGGGGATCCGCCTGCTGCCCGACGGCCGGCCCATGGACCTGATCGTCGAGGAGGACGGCGAGAGCATCGAGCGCCTGGACGCGCTCCGCCTGATCAAGGACCAATGGCGGCGCATCGGCGTGCGGATGTTCATCCGCACCTTCTCCCGCGAGGTGCTCAAGCGGCGCGTCTACACCGGAAGCCCGCTGATGGTCGCCGCCGGTGGACTCAACAACGCCCTGGCCACCGCGATCATGCCGCCCAACGAACTGGTCCCCATCAGCCAGGACATGTGGCAGTGGTCCGCGTGGGGGCAGTATCGCGAGACCCGGGGCGCGGCGGGCGAACCGGTGGACCTGCCGGAGGTCAAGCGGTTGATGGCGCTCTATGATGCCTGGATGCTCTCGGACAGCGAGGCGCGCCAGGCCGAGATCTGGTCGGAGATTCTGGCCATCCACGCCGACCAGCAGTTCAGCATCGGCATCCTGGCCGGCGGCATGCAGCCGGTGGTGCGCGCGCTGGCCCTGCGCAACGTGCCGGAGGAAGCGCTCTACAACTGGAATCCCGGGGCCCATTTCGGCATCCACGGCATGGATACGTTCTTCCTGGCGCGGGAGCCGGACAGAGCGGGGGACTGACGCGGATCGCGCGCGCCAAGGCATCGCGGCGCCAACGCGGAGACCCGGACACGGAGAGGGGGGCTGATGGGCGGCTACCTGCTGCGACGGATCGGACTGATGGGCCTGACGCTGGTGGTGACCAGCGTCTTGGTGTTCATCATCATCCAGTTGCCACCCGGCGACTACCTGACCACCTACATCGAGGAACTGCGCGCTCAGGGCGAGATGGTGCCGCCCGAGCGCATCGCCTACATGCGCGAGCAGTACGGCCTGGACCAGCCCCTGGTGATGCAGTACCTGGCCTGGGCCGGCGGCCTGCTGACCGGCAACCTCGGCTACTCGTTCGAACACAGCGTCCCGGTCGCCTCGCTGATCGGCGACGTGTTCGTGCTCACCATCCTGGTCAACGCGGCGACCGTTCTGTTCGTCTACCTGATGGCCTTCCCCATCGGCCTCTACTCGGCCACCCACCGGTATTCCTGGAGTGACTACGGCCTCACCTTCATCGGCTTCCTCGGCCTGGCCACCCCCAACTTCCTGCTGGCGCTGATCCTGCTGTACCTGTCCAACCGCTGGTTCGGCACCGCCATCGGCGGCCTGATGGATCCGGTCTACCTGAACCAGCCCTGGAGCCTGGACAAGGCGCTGTCGGTGCTGGGGCATCTGTGGGTGCCGGTGGTGGTCATCGGCACCGCCGGCACGGCGGCGATGATCCGCCGCCTGCGGGCCAACCTGCTGGATGAGCTCCACCGCCCCTATGTGACCACGGCGCGGGCCAAGGGAGTCCCGCCGACGCGGCTGCTCTTGAAGTACCCCTTGCGCATGGCGCTCAACCCCTTCGTCGCGGACATCGGTAACCTGCTGCCGCAACTGGTGTCGGGGTCGGTGATCGTGTCGGCCGTCATGAGCCTGCCGACCACCGGGCCGCTGTTGCTGCGCGCGCTGGCGGCCCAGGACTACTACGTGGCCGGGGCCATGCTGATGTTCCTGGCGCTGCTGACGGTGGCCGGGCAACTGCTGTCCGACGTGCTGCTGGCGGTGCTGGATCCGCGCATTCGCCTGGGCGGAGGAACCCGCCGATGACCGCCCCGCCCCCGACCGGCCCCGGCTCCGGCCCCGCGTCCACGGCCGTCCCCGATCCGTCCGATCCGGACCGGCACTATGTCTGCGACCGGCCGTTCGATCCGACCGCCGAGGAGGTGTTGCCCGCCGCGCGCCAGAAGGAACTGGAGGCCGGCCACTGGCGCCTGATCTGGTGGCGGTTGCGCCGTCACCGGCTGGCGGTGGCCAGCGGCCTCGTGCTCATCGGCCTGTATCTTCTGGTGGCGTTCGCCGAGGTGGTCGCCCCCTACGCGCTCGGAGACCGAGACACGGGGTTCATCTACGCGCCGCCGCAGCAGGTGCGCCTGGTCCACGAGGGCCGCTTCATCGGTCCGTTCGTCTATCCACTGGCCTACCAGCTGGATATCGACCGCCTGCAACGGGTCTACACCCCGAACACCAGCCGGCCACAGCCACTGCGGTTCTTCTGTTCCGGCCCGGAGTACCGCTTCTGGGGGCTGATCCCGGGCACGGTTCACCTGGTCTGCCCGCCCGAGGGCGGTACGCTGTTCCTGCTGGGCACCGACCGGCTGGGCCAGGACATGGCCTCGCGGCTGATCCACGGCACGCGCATCTCCATGACCGTGGGCCTGTTCGGGATCGCCGTCAGCTTCGTGATCGGCCTCACCCTGGGGGGCATGGCGGGCTACTTCGGCGGCTGGGTGGACACGGTGGTGCAGCGGGCCATCGAGATCCTGCGCTCGCTGCCCGAACTGCCGCTGTGGATGGCCCTGTCGGCGGCCGTGCCGGTGACCTGGAGCCCGATCGCCGTGTTCTTCTGCATCACCCTGATCCTCGGCCTGATCGACTGGCCGGGGCTGGCGCGGGCGGTGCGGTCCAAGCTGCTGGCGCTGCGCGAGGAGGACTACGTGACCGCCGCCGCGCTGATGGGCGCCAGGCCCGGACGCATCATCGCCCGCCACCTGCTGCCCAACTTCTCGAGCCACCTGATCGCCTCTCTCACCCTGTCGGTGCCGGGCATGATCCTGGGGGAAACGGCGCTGTCGTTCCTGGGGCTGGGGCTGCGGCCGCCGATCACCAGTTGGGGGGTGATGCTCACCGAGGCCCAGAACATCGAGGCCGTGGTGCTGTACCCCTGGCTGATGACCCCCATGCTGGCGGTCATGGTGGCGGTGCTGGCGTTCAACTTCCTGGGCGACGGCCTGCGCGACGCCGCCGACCCCTACGACTGACCGGCGGGGCGCCGGTGTCTCGAACGCAAGATCACGTCGCCCGTCTCCCAGAATGCGAAACATCGCCTTTGCCGCGGGACTGTCCGGATGCGATCCGTTGCGTCCGACTGGACGCGTAGGGTACTCTATGGCGGGTTTCGCGGCGGATACCGCGCCGAGTCCCGGGGACGCGCGAGGTCGTTCCTGGCCGCGACGCGGTCGGCGGACCATGGCGCCAGCGCCCGTGCCGGTCCCGACCGCCGGTCCCAACCGTCGCGACACCCCACGGACCGGCGTCACCGGCACGATGTGTTTCTGGTTCGCCCTTCCCTCCCCTTGAACAACAGACGGTGACACGGGCCAGACAAGGGAGCGGGACGGCGCGAGAGCGGACGGACATGACATCATGAGGCGGGCATGCGCTCAGGCGCCTCGGCATAACGACAAACACCACAGAACGGGGGAACCATGACCATCATCCGATCTTCCTGGGGTCTGTCCTGGGTCACCGGCGCGGTCGCCGCCGTGACCCTGTCCACCGGCGCCTTGGCCGCCGAGCCCATCTACACCGGCGGGGAGGCCGGCAGCTACTTCGGGTCCTTCGGGCCGCTCGCCGTGGAGGTCCTGCGGAAGGAGTTCTTCGAGTACGAGGTCAGGACCAGCGCGGGCAGCGGCGAGAACATCCAGCAGGTGCTGCGCAACCCGCGCGCCATCGGCATGACCCAGACCGACGTGCTGGCCTATCAGGCATCCCAGAACCCGACCATCAGCGAGCAGATCACCATCATCCGCAACGACGTGGCCAACGAGTGCCTGTACGCCGTGACCACCGAGTCCAACGCCGAGCGCCTGGGCAACTGGGGATCGGTGACCGGCTACGCGCGGCGCCTGCGCTTCGCCATGGGATCCGAGGCCAGCGGCTCCGCCCAGACCTTCAAGCTGTTGCAGAGCTTCGACGAGAACCTGGCCCAGGCCAGCAAGGTCGAGTACATGGGCAGCACCGACGATGCCATCGACGCCGTCATCAACGGCGCCGCCGACATCGCCTTCTTCGTGCAGTTCCCCGATCCCTCCAACGCGCGCTTTGAACGCCTGAACGACGCCAAGATGGTGTTCGTCCCGGTGATCAACCGCACCATCCTGCGCCAGCGCTTCGCCGATGGGGAACGCGCCTATGTGCCGCTGGAGATCAAGGTCACCAGCGCCGGGCTGCTGAACTGGCAGGGCGTGGAGAAGATCGTCACCGCCTGCACGCCGCTGGCCTACATCACCGGCAAGCCCGATCTGGTCACCGCCGGCAGCGACGCCCGCCTCGACCACGAGGAGATGATCGAGGTGCTGCGCGCCGCCCCGTTGGGTGACCTGCAACCCCGGGCCGGCTGGTTCCAGTCCATGCTGGACGACCTGGTGGAGGTCTCCGAGCAGGGCCTGGAGAAGGCGCTGCAGGCCGTGGACGACGCGGCCCAGAGCGTCGCCCAGTAACCCACGTCTTGACACGAGCGGACGGCCGCCCGGCGCGGGCCGGGGCGCCGTCCGTGGCGCGGCGCGACACGACACGATGACACAAGCCCAGGCCACGTCATCCATCCGGTCCGGCGGGCCGGCATCGGCACCCCCTCGGGGGCGCCGGCCGTCACGCACCGTGACGCCGGGACCGTCCGGTGGTCGTGGTCCAAGGCCGGTGGTCGTGGCCCAAGAAACACATCGGTCGTCGCGCGGCGCCGAGACATAAAGCATGGTGCGTGAGTCTGGACTCGCGCACCATGCCCTAACATTCTGATATTTAAGCAAATCGTCGTCGCGATCCGGTTCGGATCGCTCGGGATTTGCTCTCAAGGAGAGGGACTCATGGCCAGTTCCAGGCTGACGTGGAACGGGTTCATCATCCGCTGGATGGTGGCGCTCGTTCTTGTGATCGCGACGTTCAACCCAACCAACTACTCCCTGTTCGGCTGGATCGCCAACACCTCGATCAACAGCGACCCGGCGTTGAAGACACTGCTGGCGGTCGTGCTGTTGATCGGGTTCATCATCTATCTGCGGGCCACCATGCGCTCCATCGGCCCCCTGGGCATCGGCCTTTTGGTGCTGCTGTTCGCCGTCTTCGGCTGGGTGGTCGTGGTGTATGCCGGCGCCGACTGGCTGACCGGCGATATCCTGATCTGGCTCGGCCTGATCGCGGTATCCCTGATCATGGCCGTGGGCATGGCCTGGTCCCACATCCGCCGCCGCCTGAGCGGCCAGGTCGACGTGGACGAGGCGGACATCGGCTGACACCGGTCCATGGTCGCCGGGCGGCGCCCACCGGCGCGCCCGGCTGACCACGCCCCGTCTCCACCCCTGGCCCCGGCTCCCCTCGAGAGCGGTGCCCCCCACGCGTCTCCCATCAGTCTCTCCCTTGGCCGACACGCTGGCCACCACCGAGAGGACGCTCCGGATGATGGCGGAGACCGCAGACGACGCGCCATCGACGCTCATGGAGACCGCCCCCCTGGACGGGATGGCGGAGACCGACGCCGATGTCCTGCCCGACACCTTCATCGCCGTGCCGCAAAGCGCCCTGATCGACCGGCTGGTGATCCACGGCAGCGGCGGACCGGACGGGTCGTCTCGGACGGCCGTCATGCGCGATATCTTCCGCATGCTGGGCCTGCTGTTCCGCATCGATGGCAGCGAGACCCTGGTGGGCCTGCGCGACGACTATCATCCCATCAACCCCGACCTGCCAACGCTCGCCGGATCGGCCGGGGCGGACAGCCACGCCGCCACCCACGCCGCCCTGGCCGCCCGCCTGCGCCGGGTGCTGATCCAGGCCAACTTCACGGTGGTGACCGACGACCGCCTGCGTCAGGCGGACGAAGAGTCGGCCGAGGTGCAGGCGCGCATCCGCGTGCCGCGGCGGTACTACGCCGATGTGGCCTTCTTCGCCCGGGGCCGGCGCCGCTGCCAGGCCACCCGGCGCTACCTGTTCGGCCTGATCACGCGCCAGCGGCCCATGATCCGCCTGCGCCACGTGGTGGTCATGATCCGCTTCCACGAACGGCTGCCCCTGCCCGACTGGCCATTGCCCAGGCGCGTGCTCCGGGCCTGGGGACCGGGACCCGTGGTGCGCCCGTTCGCCGGCAAGACCGTGATCAAGCTGTTCACCGACGTGGCCGAGGCCGACCTGAACATGCTCTACCCGGGCGCCCGGGCGGTGATGCGGACCCGCGACAAGCTGATGCTCGGGGTGCCGGCGGTGGCCGGCGGCGTGCCGATCATGCTCAACATCCTGCCGGCCCTGTCGGTGCTGGCGGTGGTGCTGGCCACCTGGATGGGCTTCGCCGCCGCCGGGTCGGTGGACAAGGCCGCCCTGACCAAGGCACTGGCGGCCATGAGCGCCCTGGCCGGCCTGGGCGGCTTCCTGATGCGCCAGATCATCAAGGTCGAACGGCAGGTTCTCAAGTACCAGATGGCCCTGACCGAAACCCTGTACGTCCGTAACGTCTGCAACAACGCCGCCGTGTTCGACTACCTGATCGGCACCGCCGAGGACCAGGAGTTCAAGGAAGCGGCGCTGGCCTACGTGCTGCTGGACCGGGCCGCGCGGCCCCTCGACGCCGCCGGCCTGAAGGTGGCGGTCGAGGACTGGGTGCGCCGCACCTTCGCCATGGCGGTGGATTTCGACATCACGGACGCGCTGGACAAGCTCGCGCGGCTCGACCTGGTCACCCGCCACGCGGACAATACCCTGACGGTCCCGGCGCCGGACGAGGCCCTGGACCGACTACGCGCCCGATGGCACGCCGAGGCCAGGGACAGCGCCCACGCCATGGCCGCCCTCGGTCCCTCCGGCGCGGGCGAGACCGCCGGCATGGACGCGGCGAACGGACGGTGAGCGGGGGGCGCGGCGGTCACGCCACCTGGCGGGGCGCGGCATCGCGCGGGCGCACCTCGCGGGCGATGTCGCCGCCCAGCACCTGGGCCGTGACATGCAGGTCGAAGCGGCTTTGCAGGTTCATCCAGTACAACGGCGAGGTGCCGAAACAGCGCCCCAGCCGCAACGCCACCTCGGCGCCGATGGACCGCTGCCCGGCGAGGATGTCCTCCAGCCGGTTGACGGGCACCCCAAGGTCGGCGGCCAACCCCTCGGCGCTGAGGCCGTGGGGCACCATGAAGCGCTTACGCAACACGGTGCCGGGGTGCTGGGTGCTGTCGGGCTGAGCCATGACGGGGGTCCGTGTTCCCGGGACGCCTGAATCGCCGGCCACGCGGCGGGATGGCGCCGAAAAAGGGGCGCCGGGGCCGGATGCCAAGTCCTGGGCCGGCGGCGCGGGCGGCAACCCGGCCTTCAGCCCGCGCGCTCCCTCGCGCGGTATCGCCGCTTCTGCGGGAAACGGGTCCTGCGCCCGTCCCCGTCAGGCTAGGAGGGCGCGGGACGGGAGTCAAACCAGCCCCCTCCGGCGGGACGGTTGCCCTGGGCCAAGCGCCCCGATATGGTGGGGAGGAACGAAACAAGCACCAGATATCCGCGCCGAACCCCCAGGCCCCCCGTTGGCCCCGGACCGGGGCCGGCGTCGAGTCCCGCACGGTGACCGCCCGTCCCCGCTGACCAGGATCCGCCCATGACCGACCCTTTCGACCTGACGGACGCGCCGCTTCCGCCCGCCCCCGCCGATCCGGCGGCACCCGACTCGCCGCCCTGGCTGGACGGCCTGAACCCGGAACAGCGCCGCGCCGTGGAGGCGACCGAGGGACCGGTGCTGGTGCTGTCCGGGGCCGGCACCGGCAAGACCCGGGTGCTGACCACGCGCGTGGCCCATATCCTCCACCAGGGACTGGCCCAGCCCTGGCGGGTGCTGGCGGTGACCTTCACCAACCGCGCCGCGCGCGAGATGCGCGCGCGACTCGGGGACATGATCGGCCCCACGTCCGAGAGTGTCTGGCTGGGCACCTTCCACGCGCTCTCCCTGCGGATCCTGCGCCGCCATGTCGGCCTGGTGGGCCTGCGCGACGGCTTCACCATCCTGGACGCCGACGATCAGCTTCGCCTGCTCAAGCAGATCATGGAGGGCCAGGGCCTGGACCCGCGCAAGGACCCGCCCAAGGTGGCCATGGCCCTGATCCAGCGCTGGAAGGATCGCGGCCTGACCCCCGACCGCGTTCCCGCCGAGGATGCCCGGGGCATCGCCGGCCGCCGGGCGCTGGACCTCTACGGCCGCTATCAGGCGCGGCTGCTGGAGCTGAACGCCTGCGACTTCGGCGACCTGCTGCTGCACTGTCTGCGGGTGTTGCAGGACAACCCCGAGATCGCCGCCGACTACCAGCGCCGCTTCCGCTACATCCTCGTGGACGAGTACCAGGACACCAACGTCGCGCAATACCTGTGGCTGCGCCTGCTGGCTGCCGGGCACAAGAACCTGTGCTGCGTGGGCGACGATGACCAGTCCATCTACTCCTGGCGCGGCGCCGAGGTGGGCAACATCCTGCGCTTCGAGAGCGACTACCCCGGCGCCACGGTGGTCCGCCTGGAGAGCAACTACCGCTCCACGGCGCCGATCCTGGGCGCCGCCTCGGGCCTGATCCGTCACAACGGGGGTCGCCTGGGCAAGGACTTGCGCGCCACCGGCGCCGCCGCCGACGATCCAGACGCCGCGCCCGTCAGGGTGCGGGGCCTGTGGGACGGCGAGGCCGAGGCCCGCTGGCTGGCCGAGGAGGTCGAATCCCTGACCCGCGAGGGGCACGGCCTGGGCAGCATGGCCATCCTGGTGCGCGCCGCCTTCCAGATGCGCGAATTCGAGGACCGGCTGATGACCTGCGGCATTCCGTTCCGCGTGGTCGGCGGTCCCCGCTTCTACGAGCGCCTGGAGATCCGGGACGCCCTGGCCTACCTGCGGCTCATCGCCCAGCCCGACGACGACCTGGCCTTCGAGCGCATCGTCAACAAGCCCAAGCGCGGCCTGGGCGAAGCCAGCCTGCAAGCGCTCCAGGCCCTGGCCCGCGCCCAGGGGGTGCCCTTGCTGGCCGCCGCCCGCGACCTGGGCACCACCGACGACCTGAAGCCCCGCGCCCGCAAGATCCTGGCCGGCTTCGTCGAGGATATCGGCCGCTGGCGCGACCTGCGGGACGGCCTGCCGCCGTCGGAACTCTGCGCCACCGTGCTGGAGGACAGCGGCTACGTGGCCATGTGGAAGGCCGACAAGAGCCCCGACGCACCGGGGCGTGTGGAGAACCTGGAGGAACTGGTCGGCGCCATCGCCGAGTTCGACAGCCTGGACGCCTTCCTGGAGCACATCGCCCTGGTGATGGAGAACGAGGGCAAGGCCGAACAGGACGGGATCACCCTGATGACGCTCCACGCCGCCAAGGGCCTGGAGTTCGACGTGGTGTTCCTGCCCGGCTGGGAGGAAGACCTGTTCCCCCACCGCCGCGCCCTGGAGGAGTCCGGCGATGCCGCCCTGGAGGAGGAACGCCGGCTGGCCTATGTGGGCCTGACGCGGGCGCGCAAGCGGGCTTTCGTGTCGTTCGCCGCCAACCGCCGCATCTACAACCAGTGGCAGGCCAGCCTGCCCAGCCGCTTCATCGATGAACTGCCCGAGGCGTTCACCGAGAAGGCCAGCGACACCGGCCTCTATGGCGCCGTCACCGCCGGCTTCGCCGAGCATCACGGCGGCTGGGCCACGCGCCACCCGCGCCGCGCCGCCGTCTCCCCCGGCACCGGGTCGTGGAAGGCCCGCGACCGGGAGGGCGAGGGCGACGACATCGCCATCGGCCAGCGGGTGTTCCACCAGAAGTTCGGCCGGGGCCAGGTGCTGGCCAACGACGGCGGCAAGCTGTCCGTCAACTTCGAGACCGGCGGCCTGAAAAAGGTGGTCGCGGGCTTCGTGGAGGTGGTGTAGGGGCCGTGTCGCCGCCCATCCTCCTCCAGTCCCGGAGGAGGGACGATATCGTGGTCCGTTGAGGAGCCCCCATGCCCCGCCGCTTTACCGAAGACACCCTGGTCGTCGCCAGCCACAACCCCGGCAAGGTGCGCGAGATCGCCGCCCTGCTGGCACCCTTCGGGCTGGCACGGGTGGTCGCCGCCGGCGACCTGGGCCTGCCGGAGCCGGAGGAGACCGGGAGCACCTTCGTCGCCAACGCCGACCTGAAGGCCCGCGCCGCCGCCACCGCCAGCGGTCACCCGGCCCTGGCCGACGATTCCGGGCTGGAGGTGGCCGCCCTGGACGGCGCGCCCGGCATCTATTCGGCCCGCTGGGCCGGTCCCGGCAAGGACTTCGCCGTCGCCATGGAGCGGGTGCGGACGGCGTTGGGCGACGCCCCTGATCGCGCCGCCAACTTCATCTGCGCCCTGTGCCTGGCCTGGCCGGACGGTCACACGGAGACCTTCGAGGGCACGGTGTTCGGCGATCTGGTCTGGCCGCCGCGAGGCGACAAGGGCTTCGGCTACGACCCCATCTTCCGGCCCACCGGCCACGCGATCACCTTCGCCGAGATGGACCCGGCCGCCAAGCACGCCATGAGCCATCGCGCCGCCGCCTTCAACCAGTTGGTCGCCGCCTGTTTCGGGGTATCGCGCTAAGCCCGCGGCCGATCCGTCCAGCGGCCCGGCCAGGGCGCACGGGAACCCGCCGCCGGCCCGGGTCAGGCGCGGCAGCACCGCGCGCCCGTCGACCGCCGGTCGGCCCCGGGGCACGCCATGGCAGGTCCCGTCACGACTCGCGGACACGCTTCAGGAACGCCTGCACCTCGCCTTGCAACTCGCTGGCCCGTTGCGTGAGTTCCCCGGCGGCCTGTAGCACCTGACGGGCGGCGCCGCTGGATTCCGTGGCGGCGGCGGACACGTCGTTGATGGACCGGCTGACATCCTCGGTCCCATGGGCCGCCTCGGCGGTGTTGCGGCTGACCTCGCCGATGGCCGCGTTCTGCTGTTCCACGGCGGCGGCGACGGCACCCGAGATCTCCTCGATCTGGGCCACGGTCCGGGTGAACTGGTCGATGGCGGTCACCGTGGCCTGGGTGTTCGCCTGCACCTGGCCGATGTGCTGGCCGATTTCCTCGGTGGCCTTGGCGGACTGACCGGCCAGGGCCTTGACCTCGCTGGCGACGACGGCGAAGCCCTTGCCGGCGTCCCCGGCGCGGGCCGCCTCGATGGTGGCGTTGAGCGCCAGCAGGTTGGTCTGGTCGGCGACGTCGGAGATCAGGCCCAGCACCTCGCTGATGCGGCCGGCCGCGTGATCCAGGGCCTGGACCATCTCGGTGGTGTGCGCGGCCTCGCCGACCGCCCCACGGGCCACGGTACTGGCCTGCTCCACCTGGCGGGCGATTTCCTGCACGGATGCCGCCAGTTCCTCGGTGGCGCTGGCCACGGTCTCCATGTTGGAGGCGGTCTGCTCGGCGACTCCAGCGACGGTGGTGGAGCGTTCCGTGGTGCGCTCGGCGATGTCGGTCAGCGCGCGCGCCGAGCTTTCCATCTCCTCGGCGGCGCCGGACACGCTGGTCACCACGCCGGCCACCTGGGACTCGAAGCGCTCGGCCATCATCAGGAGGGCCCGGCGGCGTTCGATCTCGGCCTGGCGGCGCTGTTCCTCCTGGTCCGCCTTCATCTGTTCCATTCGCAGGGCGTTGTCCTTGAACACCGCCATGGCCTGGGCCATGTCGCCGATCTCGTCACGGCGATCGGCGGCGGGAATGGCCACCGCCATGTCCCCCTTGGCGAGTTGACCCATGGCCTGGGTCATCCCCCCCAGGGGTACGGTGATCCCCCGCGAGACGACGACGCCGAGCACCGCCATCAAGACCAGGATGCCCAGGCCGGCCATCACCATGAACCCTTTCATGCGGTCCACCGGCGCCAGCACCTCGGCGACGTCGGCCTCGACCAGGACGACCCAGCGCGCGCCATGCACCGTCACGGGCGCGAACGCGGACACCACGGGACGGCCGCGATAGTCGTCGGCGATCATCACGCCCGACACGCCGGTCAGGGCCTCGCGCACCGGCGCCGTGTTCACGGTCCGCGACAGGATCGTGGACTCTTCGGAAAAGCGCGAGTCGCTGCGCATCAGGGCATCCTCGCCGACCAGATACGCCTCGCCGGTGTCGCCCATGCCGGCCGCGATCTGCATCACACCGTTGATGCGGCCGATGGGCATCTGGAAGGCGAGAACCCCCAGCAGCGTCCCGTCGCCCGCCGTCACCGCGCGGGCGATGAAACTGGCCGGCGCATTGTTGGACGGGGCATAGGGGGCGAAGTCCTGAAAGGCCACCCTGGCGCGGCCGGTGTCGGCCACGACCTCGCGGAAGACCCGGGCCAAACCGGTGTCCGACCAGCGACCACTCACGATATTGGTGGCGAAGTCGTTTTCCTTGAACACCGAGTAGATCACGGTGCCGTCGGGATCGAGCAGGAACACGTCGTAGTAGCCGCGCTGCTGCTGGAGGGTCCGGAACCAGGGATGAACGTCACCGTGAACCTGATCATAGGCCGTGCCGCCCGGGGCGGCGTCCAGCCGGTGCTTGTCCCCCGGGGGATTGGGGTTGGCCGTGATATAGGCCGCCTGCAAGGTTTTGGTGAGGTCGGCCCCAGCGCCCGTCAGGTCGGCTTGGGCGGCGGCGAACCGCCGGAGCGCCTCGGCGACGGTCTCGTCGGCGGCGACCACCGCCAGATCGGCATCGATGCCCGACAGATAGTCCGTCAAGGCACCGGCCCGCCCCTCGCGCAGGGCGATCAGCTTGCCCTTCGCTTCCTCGGTCATTTCCTCGGCCGCGTGCCAGTAGGCTAGGCCGCCGGTGATGACCACGGACAACAGCGCCATGACACCAATCACCAGGGGCAGCATGACGGCAATGCGATACGACGCTAACAGACGCGACATGAACACGGGTCCTTCACTGAACAGGGGACAATCGATCCGACGGCCATGGGACGTGCCGCGACGCCCGTGGATGACGCCTGCCCGCCCGCTCGTCCAAGACGCGCGGGACGGCCCTGGATGAGGGGACTCGCCGGGCGAGCAGGATCCACCATGTCGCGTCCCCCGAGACTGAGCGGACGGTTTCCGCGTGTCGGCGTGCCGGCCACCCCATGAAGACAGTCTTCTTTCGGTCCAGAAAGACGGTTGCGGGTCTCGCCTCTTCGCCGGATCGGAACATTGGGTCCTTACATTTTAGCGCGAGCTCTACTCGTTACTCACCAATAACGGCTGTGCCATGATGACCTGGAGTCGTGTGACATGAACGACAGCCCTCCGTTGACCAGACGTATGGACACGGTCGGACCGGCTCGGGGAACACCACACGACGCCGATCTCGATCCGATCACGCCATTTTGAGTCGCATTTTATTTTACCGGGAACAATCATACCACAGTCGGTTGAAAAACAACATGGGCATGTCTGCACTATATACAACAATAAACTCTAGCGCCTAAAAAACAGACAGCAAAATAGGTTCTTGGTTTATATTTGTGCAAACTCGCTCGATGAACTTGCGGCGAGTCCATACTATTGTCTTATCTATTTTCATACTGATATATCGTTTGGATATCCAATCGAATGCCCCATTCCCCGGACGCAACGCACCGGGGGGGCTGGTCACGATCGACTCGGCCGACTACACTGCCGCGACGTCGCTGGCGTGTTGGTCGCCGTTGACCCAAACCGCGACGACAGGTCCGCCGGTCCGCGAACGGAGGGCAACCGCATGAGAGCGGACAACCATGCCACGGCGGGGACACCGCCCGAGGGAACCTCGGCGGGCCCCCTGGAGACCATGCTGACCCTGACGCCGGGCGAAGTCCTGTTTCGCGAGGGCGACACCGGCGACCGGGCCTACGTGGTCCGGCACGGCCGCCTGGAGGTGTCGCGCCGCTTCGGATCCGCCGAGGTGGTCATCGCCGTGGACGGCCCGGGCACCATCGTCGGCGAAATGGCCCTGATCGACGACAGCCCGCGCAGCGCCACCGTGCGCGCCCTGGAGACCACGGAGGTGACCGTGATCCCCAAGGAAGCGTTCCAGTTCCACCTGGCGCGCACCGATCCCGTCACCCGCATGCTGCTGGAACGCTTCGTCACCATCATCCGCTCGATCAGTGCCGAGAACGTGCGCCTGATCCTGGGCATCCGCTGACGGCGCCATGGCGGCGGCCGACTCCCGGCCGCCCCGGCCACTCCCGGACCCCGCGAAAGGACTCCACTCGATGCCCGCCCCGCGCCGCGCCTGCCTCATCCTGGCCCTGGCCGTGACCCTGTTGGCCGCCGGCCCGGCGGCACGCCTCGCGCCCCCGGCCTGGGCGCTGGAGGATCCGCCGCCCCTGACCTCCACCTGGGACCCCACCGTGCCGCCGCTGCGCGTCACCATCAGCGCGGCCGCCCACGCGCCGATGCCGACCGGCGCGGCCCTGGTGCTCCAAGGCCATGACGACGCCCCCCAGCACCGCCGCATCATGGCGAGCCTTGAAGAGACGCTGGCGGTCGTGGGCGGGCGCGGCGCGGCGCCGACACCCCTGGACCTCAGCTACAGCCTGTATGTGATCCCGGCCGGCGCACCTCCGAAGGCGGCGGCGGTGATGGGCGCGCTGGAGCCCCGGCCGATCCACCACACCCGGGGCATCAGCGCGACCCGGCAGGCCGGCGCCCGTTGGGGCCAGCCGGAGGGCCTGCCCCGGGGCATCCCGGTCACGGACCTGCGGGGACGGGGCGCGCCCCATGGGCTGGTGCTGTCCCAGGACCGGAGCGCCTTCGGCGCCGTGCTGCGCCTGGAACTGCTGGTGCGCGATCAGCGCGACGGCACGCCGCTCTGGAGCGGCTGGGCGGACAGCACCACCCGTGGCCTCCGCCGCGATCAGGTGGTGGCCCTGGTGGCCGAGCATGTGCTGGCCACGCTGGGCCAGACAGTCGTCGGTCGCGAGATCACCGTGCCGGTGCCGGCGGCCCTGGGTGGAACGGCACCGGCCGAATAGAGCCTGTTGACAACAGGGGCACGGGCGCGGCCCCGATCGGCGGCGCGAAGTCGAGGTTCGGCGGGGTGGCATCCTCCCGCCCAACACCCGAAATCCTCACTCCGCGGCCGGGGCGGCGGGTCGCAACTCGTCCGGCCCCATGCCGCCGGGCGCGTGATCCACGCCCATCTCGGCCCGGTCCGCCCACAGGGCATCGTGCGCCCGGCGCAGGCTGTCCGGAGATTCCAGCAGGGCGCGCCGCTCGTCGCGGGTCAGGAACGCGGGTCCCAGGTGGATGGCCGTGACCTCGGCGCGGCGCACCGTCTCCGTCGGCAACCGAGACGTGCCCCCGATCTCCGAGACCACCGCGCAGTGCCGGGCGTTGATCTCCGGGTCCAGCAGCACGGTGGCCAGGCGATCCTCGGCGGTGGTGGCCAGCGCCTCGACGAAGCGGGCCTCGTGACGGTCCACCGCCCGCAACACCGCCGGCGGCTCGCGATCCTCCGGAATGGTCAGCAGGCCCCAGCGCGCCAGCGGCGTATCGGACCCTCCGGTGTCAAGCAGCAGGCTCAGCAGCGGCGCGCCGACCAGGCCGGCCAGCACCGGCACCAGCCACCACCCCAGGGACGGCGCATACATCAGGACGGCGACGGTCGCCGAAAGGCCGATGGCCAGGACGTCCAGGTTCGCCCCGATGGCCTCGCCCAGGGTCAGGTGCTCGGCCTTGCGTCGCTGCGGGGCCCAGCCGACCCCGGACCCCGTCAGGATGGCGATCACGAAGCGCGTGTGGCGGATCATCATCACCGGCGCCACCAGCGCGGACAGCACGGTCTCGACCAGCACGCCCGCCACCAGGCGGACCCCGCCGCCCCGCGCCCGCCGGGTCCGGCCGTCGGCGAGCGCCAGCAGCAACCCCCAGAGCTTGGGCAGGAACAGCAGCCCCATCATGCTGATCACCAGCACGGCGGCCTCGTCCTCGCGGGACACCGGCCACGTCGGCCAGGGCGTGCCGTCCTGGAAGTACACGGGCTCGGCGACCGACAGGGTCCAGGCCTGCAGGCCCGCCAGCACCAGGAACAGAAGCCAGAGCGGCGAGGTCAGGTAGCTCATGATGCCGGTCAGCAGATGCGCCCGGCTGACCCAATGCAGGCGACGGGCGATCAGAATCCGCCCGTGCTGAAGGTTGCCCTGGCACCAGCGCCGGTCGCGCACCATGAAGTCCGACAGGGTGGGCGGCGCCTCCTCGTAGCTGCCCGTCAGGTCCCAGGCGATTTCCACGCGCCAGCCGAAGCGCCGCAACAGCGCCGCCTCCACGAAGTCGTGGCTCAGGATCTCGCCGCCCAGCGGCTCGCGCCCGGGCAGCTTGGGCAGGCCGCAGCAGCGCGCGAAGGCGCTCAGCCGGATGATGGCGTTGTGCCCCCAGTAGTTTCCCTCGCCCCCCGCCCAGAAGGCGATGCCGGCGGCACTGAGGGGACCGTAGACGTCGCCGGCGAACTGCAACAGCCGCGAGAACAGGGTCTCGCCCCGCACCAGCTTGGGCGCCGCCTGGATCAGCGCCGTGCGTGGGCGGGCGTCCAGCCGCCGGGTCAGGTGCCAGATGGTGCGGGCATCGAGGATGCTGTCCGCGTCCAGGGTGACCATGGCGCCATAGGCACCGCCCCAGCGCTCGACGAAGTCCTCGATGTTGCCGGTCTTGCGCCGGGCATTGTCCAGCCGGCGCCGATAGTAGATCGCCGGCAGATCGCCGGCCCTCTCGCGCTCGATGCGCCAGGCTTCCGATTCCGCGAGCCAGATGTCCGGGTCGGTGGTGTCCGAGATCACGAACACGTCGAACCGACTGGCGACGCCCAGCCGCGCCAGATCGTCGCGCATCGCCGCCACCCCGGCGAACACACGGGCCGTGTCCTCGTTGTACACCGGCATCACCAGGGCCACGCGCGCCAGCGCCGGGTCCAGCCCGGCGGCGCGGTCCGTCGGATCCAGGGACGACGACCAGCCGGCACGCACCCGCCGCGACGCCAGCAGCAAGGCCCCGGCGGTGAGGGTGCAGAACGACTGCGCCAGCCAGGCGGCCAGCGGCACGAACACCACGATCAGCGCGACATGCAGCGGCGACAGCCCGTTGGCGGCCAGCACCTGCATGAAGGATTGGGTGGCGGTCAGCGTGATGACCATCACGCAGAACAGGAACAGACGGCGGTGCGTCACCATGGCCTATCCAGTCGGCGGCGATCCGGCGGGCGGATCAAACGGGCGGATCAAACGGGCGGATCCGTGGGCGTGACCGACGAGATCCCCAGCATCGCGAGCCCCAGCGCCGGAACCGCCAGGGCCGTGGACAGCAGCGTCGGCAGGCGGCCGATCAGCCGGCGCCCGCTCCGGCGGGAGCGGTCACCCAGTTCCGCCAGGGTCAGGGGATCCAGCGGCTGTTCCCGCATCGGCCGTCCGTCCGCCTCGGGCACCAGGGGCCGGGCATCGGGCCTGGGCCGCCCGGGCAGGTCCCGCGCCATCTGGCGGGCGGTCCGGACCACGGCCGGCTGGGCATCCTGGATCGACATCGGACCGAGGCTGGCCGCGACCCGATGCGCCGCCTGTCGGGCCACGCCGTCCGCGACCGTATCCTCCAGCCGGCAGGCGCGGATCAGGTAGGACCGGGCCGTGTCCGCCAGCAGGTCCTCCAGGCTTCGCTTTGACATCAAGGTCATCGGCTTGGCTCCCTCATCGTCACGCGGCGGTGTCCGCCCGCCACTGGACCGTCCAGGTCTCGGACACCGGCGTCCCCCCCCGGGCGAGATGGCAGCGCAGGTTCATCGGCCCGTCGCCCTCGGCGACCGAGTCCAGGTAGACCCGCACCCCTCCCGACAGGTCATTCAGGGTGTGTACCGGCGGCTCGATCCGCCCCCCCCCGACCGACGCGACCACCTCCACCACGCCGGCATCGCGGAGGTTGCACAGCGGGCCGCCGACGAAGTCGATCACCCACTTGCGGCCCAGCCGTCGCTCGGACTCGCTGACCGGCACCCCGACCACGCCGAACCGGCCGGCCAGCGTGGTGTGGCACCACGCGAGCGCATGGTCCGGATCGTCGAGGGTCCAGTCGATGTCGTAGTCCAGGGACAGCGGCTGCCCGGGCTCGAACGGCTGCGCCGGTTTCCAGAACGCGACAATGTTGTCGTTGGTTTCGTCGGGAGTCGGAATTTCCACCAGAACGACCTCGCCCGCGCCCCAGTCGCCGCGCGGGGTCACCCAGGCGCTGGGCCGCAGGTGGTACCTCGCCTCCAGGTCCTGGTACTCCGGGAACGCCCGCATTCGCTGCATGAGCCCGAAGCCCTTCGGACCCTGGAGGCTGAAGGTATTCACCGCGAGGCGATCGGGGTTCGTCAGCGGCCGCCACAGCCACTCCCCGGTGGCCGTCTGGATGGACAGCCCCTGCGAGTCGTGGACCCGGGGGCGGAAGTCATCGACACCCGCGCGGTCGATGGGCGCGAAGTCGAACATGCTGGTCAGCACCCCCATGCCCAGCTGCGGCACCGGCTGGCGCGCGAACAGGCGTGCCTGGACCGTGGTGCGCGTCGTGGCGCCGGGGGTGATCTCGAACCGGTAGGCGCCGGTCACCGACGGCCCGTCGAGAAGCGCGTGAAGGACGATCGACCGCGCCAGCGGGTCCGGTCGCTCCACGTACAGCTCGGTGAAGGCCGGGAACTCCTCGCCGTCGTGATGCGCGGTGTTCACCGCGATACCGCGCGCGGACAGGCCGTAGACGCTGCCGGCGCACAGCGCGCGGAAGTAACTGGCCCCCTGGAACACCACCAGATCGTCCATGACGTCATGGCGGTTCAGGGGGTAGTGGACGCGCACGCCCGAGAAGCCGATGTCGCCGAAGCCGGCCGGATCGATGCGGGAGTCGCTGAAATCGAACAGACCGGGGCGATAGGTCAGGGGGGTGATGGCGCCGTTCTCGGTCGAGAACACGGAGACCGGAGAGCGCAGGTACCCCCCCAGGTGCAGCATCTGAAGCTCGAACGGAACCTCCCCCCGCCACAGCGCCTGGTCCCGCCGGAAGCGGATCTTCCGGAAGTCGTCGTAGTCCAGATCCATCAGGGTCTTGGGCACGGTCACGGGCGGCGGCTGGTAGGCCTCGCCGGCCAGGCGCGCGGCCTTGTCGATCAGGGTGTCGAACACGCTGACGGGACCCTGATCCTGGGCGTGCACCAGGCGGATCGGGGGAAGGCCGGCGGCGGCCAGCCCCGCCACGCCGGCCGCCCCGGACAGGAGGGCGCGGCGCGTGACGGAGGCGGAGGGCGGTGCGGCAGTCAACATGGATGACACAGCTCCGGCGAGGGGGGACGTGGTGACACGGTGGGCAATGCAGCACAGCGGCACCAATCACGTCCAGGCGATTAGCGGGCATACCGCAACAGCGAAGTGTGGCGGTTTCGCGTCAGAAGTAGGGCTTTTCCGGATTCCTGGTGATTTATTCAGGCCCCCCCCGGCCGCCGTCACGGCGGGCGCGCGCCCAGTCCGGGACTCGCGCCGGAGACTCGGGGCCTGGTGGCGATCACCGACCGGTCGCCACGCCCCAAGGACGCGCGAGGCAGCGGATGCGGCGCCGCCGGCGGATCACGGCCGGGTCGGTTTGCCGGTGCGCGCGCCTGGGCCGTCGCCGGCCGGAGGACCGGTCTCCGGCGGACCCTGGGCCGTGCCGCGACGCACGAAGGTGACCGCGACCGTGGTCGCGTCCGGGCGCGGGATGTCCCCCGGGATGCCCACCGAGATCCGGAAGGGGATCCGCTGGCCGGGGGCCACGGTTTCCATCAGGGCCGGCCTCACGACCTCGCGCACGGTGTCGCCGGCGTCGTTGCTCAGCACCAGCCGCAGATCGGGCACCGGACGGGACCGGTCGCCGGCGTTGACGATGGTCCCGCCCACCACCAGCGTGTCCGTGCCGTTCACCACCGTCCGCGTCGGCACCCCGGTCTCCAATGTCAGGCCCCGGCCCGGCGCCGGACGCGGGATCCCCAGCGCCTCGGCCCACTCGTCCATCACGGGCGCCCAGTCCAGCAGCCTATCGCGCGCCCGGTGATCACTGATCAGTGTCACGGCGGCGATCAGCACGGCCAACACGCCGACGAAGCGCCAGGAGGTACGCGATCCGCCCTCGCGCATGCGCCGGACGGCGCGACCCGGTCGGGACGGCGTCGGCCGCTCGAACCCCGGTCGTTCACGCCGGACGGCGACTCTGTGCGCGGAGTCCCGGCGCCCCTGACGCACCGCGAGCACGGCGACCAGCAGAGTGACGCCGATGGCGATCCCCACCGCGACGGTCATGGGACCGCCGGACCAGGCGTCGAACGCCCCGCTTGCCAGACCCACCGTTCGCCTCCCCCATCCAGATCCGTGGCCCCCGCGCCGCCATGGTCTCGCCACCCGTCAGGTCAGCCAGGGTCCGGCGGGCACGGGCGAGGTTGGGGTCCGTGTCATCACCATAGTACGTCGCCCCGCGATCGCGAAACACGGCCGGCGCGCCCTCTTGGGTGGTGATGCCCCCGTCCGCCGCCGCCTCGACGGGCCGCGACAAAGCCTCGGCTCCCTCTCCAGAACCCTCTTGATAAACATATAAAGATATCTTTATATTGCTGGTCAGCCAGACGGCGGTGCCCCCCGTTCGGGCGCCCGGCACGCACCACCGGCGTTTGCCGGACCGTGCCCGCGTCCCGGCGCCCGTGTTCCCCTCCTCCCGACCGGAGTTCCCGATGACGTTCACCGACTACAAGGTCAAGGATCTGAGCCTCGCCGACTGGGGCCGCAAGGAAATCTCCATCGCCGAAAGCGAGATGCCGGGCCTGATGGCCATCCGCGAGGAGTTCGGCACGTCCAAGCCGCTCAAGGGTGCCCGCATCGCCGGCTGCCTGCACATGACCATCCAGACGGCGGTGCTGATCGAGACGCTGCTCGCGCTGGGCGCCGAGGTGCGCTGGTCGTCCTGCAACATCTTCTCCACCCAGGACCACGCCGCCGCCGCCATCGCCGCCGCCAACATCCCGGTATTCGCCTGGAAGGGCATGAGCGAGGAGGAGTTCTGGTGGGCCATCGACCAGACCATCTTCGGCCCCGACGGCTGGCGCCCCAACATGGTGCTGGATGACGGCGGCGACCTGACCCTGGTGCTGCACGAAAAGTATGCCGAGCAGATGAAAGACGTGCGCGGCATCTCGGAAGAGACCACCACCGGCGTGCACCGCCTGTACGAGATGGCCAAGAAGGGAACGCTGCTGGCCCCGGCCATCAACGTCAACGACAGCGTCACCAAGTCCAAGTTCGACAACAAGTACGGCTGCCGCGAGAGTCTGGTGGACGGCGTGCGCCGGGCCACCGACGTGATGATGGCCGGCAAGGTGGCCGTGGTCGCGGGCTATGGCGATGTCGGCAAGGGCTCGGCCGAATCCCTGCGCAGCGCCGGCTGCCGCGTGCTGGTCACCGAGGTGGACCCCATCTGCGCCCTGCAGGCGGCCATGGAAGGCTACGAGGTGGTCACCATGGACAGCGCCGCGCCGCGCGGCGACATCTTCGTCACCTGCACCGGCAACGTGGACGTGATCACGCTCGACCACATGCGCGCCATGAAGGACCGGGCCATCGTCTGCAACATCGGTCACTTCGACAGCGAGATCCAGGTCGAGGCGCTGCGCAATTACAAGTGGACGAGCATCAAGCCGCAGGTGGACGAGATCGCCTTCCCCGACGGCAAGCGCCTGATCCTGCTGGCCGAGGGCCGGCTGGTGAACCTGGGCTGCGCCACCGGCCACCCGAGCTTCGTGATGAGCGCGTCGTTCACCAACCAGGTGCTGGCGCAGATCGACCTGTGGACCCACCCGGACAAGTACGAGCGTCAGGTCTACGTGCTGCCCAAGCATCTGGACGAGAAGGTCGCCGCCCTGCATCTGGCCAAGCTGGGGGTGGACCTGGACAGGCTGAACCCCGAGCAGGCCGCCTACATCGGCGTGACCCCGGCCGGGCCGTTCAAGCCCGACACGTATCGCTACTAGTGCAGCGACGCATTCAAGGGATTCCCCCTTGAACGCAAAACGTCGCTGCACAAAACATTGTTTCTCGTGCACTTTCGATCCAGACAAAAAGAATGCGGACTGCATCTTTTGTCTGGATCAGTGCACTAGAGCCGCCCGACCTTGCGCCGGCCTTCGAGTCGGTCGCCGGACCGACTTGCGTGGCGGGCGGTCCGCGCCGCCGACGCCGAAAGGCTGTTGGATGATCGTGGGGTGGTGACGGTTTTCGCCCGCCAGTGCAGGGGCCGCGCGACCGGCTCGTCACCACCGACCGCCGTCGGCCCAGGACCCGAGGAATAATCCGCTTCCCAGCCGTAATCGGACTGCCGGTCATTGAATGACGTATACTTGATGATATTGCCGTAATCGTCGTGCCGATACATATCCGGGTCCATGCCCTCGATCGGTCCCGCCCTGGTCCACAGGGCGCGACGCTCCGCGTCATCGGCGATCTCTGGCGTGGCCTCGGCCTCGCGGTCCATGCTCGGGCTCCAACACGGCGACGAAGGGGGGACCCGCAGTGGGAGTCGATCTCCTCAACAAGAACTGGGCCACCGCCGGCAGAAGCTCACACGATGGGCATGATGTAAAGGAATTGCATCAAAATTAGTATGGATTCACCGAAAACGGGATCGGGACCGGGTTCTCGCGGCGCCGGTCGTTGGCGCGGTCGCGGGCCTGAGTCACTGCGCCGGCGGGGCGGCGTCGTTGGCGGTCCCGTCGGATACCGGGGCAGGGGTCGCCGGCGCCATCACCGGTTCCGGCGGCCGGTCCGTGAAGCCCACCTCGAAGACGGTGGCCTCGGGCAGGCGGTTTTCCACGGTCATGCGGAAGGGCGCCGTCTCGCCCGGCGCCAGGCTGTCCGCCGGGGGCGGTGACACCATCTGCTGCACCAGCGCGCCGTCATCGTCGTTCAGTTCCAGGTGCAACGCGGGCACCGGCCGGATCTTCTCGCTGACGTTGGTGACCAGGCCCCGCACCACCAGGACATCGTTGCCGTCCACCAGCTCCCGCGTCGGCACCACCTGCTCCAGGGACAGGCCCAGACCAGGCCGCGTGAGGGGAATGCCGACGGCGTCGTACCAGGCCTCGGCGGCCGGCCAGACCCCGACCAGGGTGTTCCGCCCCAGGTAGGCCCCACCGGCGATGCCGGCCAGCAGCACCACCACCACGATCACGGCCGAGGCCCAGGACGGCGGGCGAAAGCCGCGCCGCTGTGCCTTCAACTGGGTGCGCAGGATTCCCGGCAGCGCCTCGCGCTCGGCGTCATCGTCGAGATCGAAGGCATCGTCCAGCGACTCCGGGTCCATGGGGTCGCCGCGCCGCGAGCGTTCCCGCTCCTGCTCGCCCAGGCGGGCAAGGATGTCGTCCAGGTCCGGCTCCGGCCCCTCGTCCTCGGCCGGCGGTCCCCGACGCGGCCGGTCCGGCTCGCTGTTCATGGGGATGTCGTCGGTGAGCGGGTCCAGCATCGGATCGAAGGCATCGTCGCGCGCCGGCATCGGATCGGCGGCGGCGCGCGGCTCGACCAGGGGGTCGTCTTCGTCGGGCGGACCGATCGGGTCGATGGCGGACGCGGGCGCGGCGCCGTCGCTCTCCAGGTGGCTTGAGAGCGGGCCGCGCGCCGGCGTGGCGCGGGACGGGGCCGACAGGGCCTCCAGGGACGCGGCGACCGACGCGGTCGTATCGGCCGTCAGGCCGTTTTCGCCGGACGGCTCCTGGTGCCACACATGACCGCAGCGCACGCACTTCAGGCGGCGCCCCCGAGGGCCCAGGGCCGTGTCGGGAAGGGAAAAGCCGGTTTCGCAATTGGGACAGTTGATTTTCATGCGGCCGTCGACTGGCGGGACCCACTCGGCTCGTTATAGAACTCGTTATAGAACCTGACGGGAAGGGGCACAAGCCGCGCCGTCGACCACAACCGCAGCGGCACGTGGACCGACCACGCCCGGATCACCACGGGGTCGAGGCATTGACCCCGGCACCATGACCTCAAGAACGGACCGGAACCGCATGGCCGATGACTGGGAGATCGCTGACGAGTCCGCGCGCCTGCCCCACCGGCCCCCGGGGGCCGAGGACACCGCCGTGGTACGGTTCGAGCGGGTCGGCCTGCGCTACGACGTGGGCCCCGAGGTGTTCCGCGACATGAGCTTTACCCTGCCGGCCGGCTCCTTCCATTTCCTGACCGGCGGCTCCGGGGCGGGCAAGTCGACGGTGCTGGGCCTTTGCTACCTGTCCTTGCGGCCGACGCGCGGCCTGGTCACCCTGTTCGGCCATGACGTCAGCCGCGCCCCGACGCGCCTGCTGCCCCGGTTGCGCCGGCGCCTGGGGGTGGTGTTCCAGGACTTCCGGCTGATCGAGCACCTGTCGGCGATGGACAATGTCGCCCTGCCCCTGCGCGTGGCCGGCGTGCCCGAGCCGGACATCCGCCGCCACGTGCCCGAACTGCTGGCCTGGGTGGGGCTGGCCGACCACCTGGAGGCGCGGCCGTCCACCCTGTCGGGCGGGCAGAAGCAGCGCGTGGCCATCGCCCGCGCCGTCATCAACCGCCCCGACCTGCTGCTGGCCGACGAGCCCACGGGCAACGTCGACGACCGCATCGCCATGCGGCTTTTGCATCTGTTCGAGGAATTGAACAAACTGGGGACCACGGTCCTGATCGCCACCCATAACGAGCAACTCGTGCGCCGCTTCGCCCACCCCTGCCTGCAACTGAACCATGGCGCCCTGACCCTGCGGCAGCCCGAGCCGCCGCAGCCGCGCCCTGGCCCGCGCCCCGCCGGGGGCCTTCAGGGCGGTCGCATGGATCGCCCCTGATCCCGGCCCCTGGCAAAAGGACATCCGCCTGCATGCGCTCCGACATTCCGTTGTCCCGTGACCGCAACGCCCGCCTGGTCCCGGTTCTGGTGGGCGTCATGGTGTTCCTGGCGGTGCTGGCGGCGTCCGGAGCACTGGCCCTGGACAACGTGCTCGACCGCTGGCGCCGCGATGTCACGGGAACGCTGACGGCGCAAATCCAGGCGGCGCCCGGCCTGGGCGCCGAGGCGCGCGCGGCCACCGACCGGCGGGTGGCGCTGGCCCTGGAGGCCCTGCGCGGTCACCCGGCGGTGGCCTCGGCCCGGGCGCTGGACGACGCCGAGCTGACCGCCCTGGTGGAGCCCTGGATCGGCGCCGGCGAACTGCTGGACGACCTGCCGATGCCGCGCCTCATCGACATCACCCTGCGCCCCGGGGCCGGCGGCGACACGGCCAGCGACGTGGCGCGGGCGCTGGCGGCGGCGGTGCCGGGGGCCTCGCTGGACGCCCATCGGCTGTGGCTGTCGCGCCTGATGGACCTTGGCGAGGCCCTGGGCCTGCTGGCCCTGGCGGTGGTGGCGGTGGTCGGCGTGGCGACCACCTTGGCCATCATCCATGCCACCCGGGCCGGGCTGACGGCGCATCGGCCGGTGATCGAGGTCCTGCACCTGATCGGCGCCCAGCAGGACTACATCGCCCGGCAATTCGCGCGCCACGCGCTCACCCAGGGCTTGAAGGGCGGCCTCGGCGGCTTCATGCTGGCGTTGCCGGTGCTGGCCGGTGTGGGCTGGCTGGCGGCTCAGGTCGAGGGGGGCCTGATTCCCAGGGTGGGCCTGTCGCCGTGGGACTGGCTTTGGCTCGTGCTTCTGCCCCTGGGGGCGGCCGGGCTATCGATGCTGACGGCGCGGGTGACGGTGTTGCATACCTTGTCCCGGATGCCCTGAGCCGGCATGCTTCGAGCCTCGCCCCTGTCCCTGCTGGTGTTCCAATCCGGTTGATCGACCCTTGGCGCGTTCCCTTTTTCGTCTGCCGGCGCGGCCGGCCCTGGTCGTGGCGGGCGTTCTGCTGCCGGTGCTGGCCTGGAGCATGGGCCTGGTCTGGTATGCGGCCGCGCCGCCGGAGCCGTCGGCCGAGGACGCGACCCGTCCCGTGGACGCGATCGTCGTGCTGACCGGCGGCAGCGCGCGCCTGCGCGCTGGCCTGGATCTGCTGGAGGCCGACCCGGATGCCGAACTGTTCATCAGCGGCGTACCCGCCGCCGTGACCACGGACGATCTGTGGCGCGCCCTGGACAGGCGCCCGTCGGCGGCGCTGGCGGCGCGGGTCACGCTGGGCCACGCCGCCGCCGACACCCTGGGCAACGCCGAGGAGACCGCCGCCTGGGCGCGGGCGCGCGGACACACGAGCCTGCGGGTGGTCACCGCCGCCTACCACATGCGCCGCGCCGTGCTGGAGTTCCACCATGTGATGCCGAACCGGCGGCTGGTGCCCCATCCCGTCTATCCCCCCCACGTGAAGCAGGAGGAATGGTGGCGCTTTCCCGGCACCGCGTCCCTGCTGGCCGGCGAGTACACCAAATACCTGGTGGCGCTGGCGCGGATTCACCTGGGGGTGTCGTTGCGCGACTCCGTCTCCGTCGTGAAGGACCTCGATCCGTGATGCCCATGGTCACCGTGTTGCGTTCCCTGGCGTTCAACCTCATTTACGTGACCTGGACCGCCATGCTGGGCGTGCTGTACCTGCCGCTGCTGGCGGCCCCGCGCCGGGTGGTGGTGGGGGCCACCAAGCTGTGGCTGGCCGGCCTGCGCGCCACCGCCTGGCATGTGGCCGGGGTGCGCTATCGGATCGAGGGACTGGAGAACCTGCCGGCCGGACCGGTGATCGTCGCCGCCAAGCATCAGAGCGCCTGGGATACCTTCCTGTTCCACGGCCTGCTGGATGACCCGGCCTACGTGCTCAAGCGCGAGCTGTTCCGCATCCCGCTGGTGGGCTGGTACATGAAGGCCGCCGGCATGGTCGGCATCGATCGCGCGGCCGGGGCGAGCGCGCTGAAGGCCATGATGCGGGCCTGCGGCGCGGTGCTGGCCGAGGGGCGGCAGGTGATCATCTTTCCCGAGGGCACGCGCACCGCTCCGGGCGACAGCCGT
This sequence comes from Roseospira visakhapatnamensis, assembly GCF_014197915.1. Taxonomy (GTDB): domain Bacteria; phylum Pseudomonadota; class Alphaproteobacteria; order Rhodospirillales; family Rhodospirillaceae; genus Rhodospira; species Rhodospira visakhapatnamensis. Next base: position 109,571 of record NZ_JACIGK010000012.1, on the reverse strand, counting down.
CCCTACCATCCCGGGGTGGCGGCCCTGTACCAGCGGTTCCCGGACGTGCCGGTGGTGCCGGTGGCGCTGAACTCGGGGCGGGTCTGGCACCGCAAGGCGTTCCTGAAGCATCCCGGCGTGGTCAGCGTGCGGATCCTGCCGCCCATGGACCGGGGGTTGGACCGTCGGCGGTTCCTGGAGGACCTGCGCGCGCGGGTGGAGGGCGCCGTGGCCGACCTGCCCGACCCCGGCGCCGCGATCGAGTCGCGGGCCCGGGACGCGGCCCCCTCGCCCTGACGGGGGGACACGGCTTGTGGATAACCCGGTGGATGAACCGGCAACCCTCAAGCACACCAACGAGTCGTACATCTCACCGGGTCCGTGACAAGAACGCGGGCCGGAAACAAAACAAGAACGATCGTTGACGCGGGGATCGGCGCGCGCTACCTGGGACCAGGGTCCCGGATCCGCCCGGGCGGCCGTGACATCTTGAATTTTCAATACCTTCACGCCGAAGCGAAAAGGACTCGGGCCGTGTCCGGAACAGCCGCCCCGCCAATGGCGCCCATCGCTCATCAGATCTGGGACATGAAGTACCGGCTGAAGACGGCGGCCGGCGCGCCTGTGGACAGTTCGGTCACGGACACCTGGCGCCGGGTGGCCCGGGCACTGGCGGCCGGCGAGGCCGACCCGGCCCCCTGGGAAGCGCGGTTCATGGCGGCGCTGGAGGACTACCGGGTGCTGCCGGCCGGGCGCATCCTCGCCGGCGCCGGCACCGACCGCCGGGTGACGCTGTTCAACTGCTTCGTCATGGGCACCGTTCCCGACGACATGGGCGGCATCTTCGACCACCTGCGCGAAGCCGCGCTGACCCTTCAGCAGGGCGGGGGCATCGGCTACGACTTCTCCACGCTCCGACCCCGGGGCGCGCCGGTGCACGGCGTGGCCGCCGACGCCTCCGGGCCGCTGTCGTTCATGGACGTGTGGGACGCCATGTGCCGCACCATCATGAGCGCCGGGTCGCGGCGCGGCGCCATGATGGCCACGCTGCGCTGCGACCATCCGGACATCGAGTCCTTCATCACCGCGAAGCGCGAGCCCGGGCGTCTGCGCAACTTCAACCTGTCCGTCCTGGCCACCGACCCGTTCATGCGCGCGGTGGAGACGGACGACGCCTGGGACCTGGTCTTCGACGGCGTGGTGCATCGCACGCTCCGTGCCCGCGACCTGTGGACGCGCATCATGCGCGCCACCTACGACCACGCCGAGCCGGGCGTGATCTTCATCGATCGCATCAACCGGCGCAACAACCTATGGTACTGCGAAACAATCACAGCGACAAATCCATGCGGTGAACAACCTCTGCCCCCGTACGGAACCTGCCTGCTCGGGTCCATCAACCTGGCGCGTCTGGTGGACGATCCCTTCACCCCCGAGGCACGCCTGGACGAGGCCGCCCTGGCGGATCTGACCGCCACCGCCGTGCGCCTGCTGGACAATGTCATCGACGTGTCGCGCTATCCCCTGCCCCAGCACCGCCGGGAGGCCGAAACCAAGCGGCGCATCGGGCTGGGCATCACCGGCCTGGCCGACGCCCTGATCCTGTGCAACGCGCGCTATGGCTCGGACGCGGCGGTCGCGCTCACCGGCCGCTGGATGGCGGCCCTGCGCCGCGCCGCCTATGCCGCCTCCATCGATCTTGCGCGCGAGAAGGGGCCGTTCCCCCTGTTCGACCGCAACCAGTATCTGCGGGGCGAGACCATCGCCACCCTCGACGACGACCTGCGCGCGGGCATCGCCGAACACGGCATCCGCAACGCGCTGCTGACCTCGGTGGCGCCCACCGGCACCATCTCGCTGTTCGCCGACAATGTGTCCTCGGGCCTGGAGCCCGTGTTCAGCTTCGAGTACACCCGCGCCGTGCTCCAGGACGACGGCAGCCGCCGCGAGGAGACGGTCTCGGATCACGCGTGGCGCCTGTACAAGGCGCTCCGGGGCGAGGACGCGCCGCTACCCGACGACCCCGAGGGCGCTTTCGTCACCGCCCAGGATCTCAGCCCGCGCGATCATCTGGCGATGCAGGCGGTGGTCCAGGACCATATCGACAGCGCGGTGTCCAAGACCATCAACGTGCCCGAGGATCTGCCCTTCGATGCCTTCCGCGACGTCTACTGGCAGGCGTGGCTGAGCGGCTGCAAGGGCTGCACCACCTACCGGCCCAACGCCGTGACCGGGGCGGTGCTCTCGGTCGCCGCGCCGGCCGCCGCGCCCGAGCCGGCCGCCGACGAGGGCACACCGGCCCCCGAGCGTCCGGAGTCGACCCCCACAACCGACGCCCGCGACCTGGCCACCATCCCCGGGAGCGGACGCCGCCCCGCCGAGGGATACGGCGACGCCCGGGTCGTGCACCTGACCCGCCCCCTGGACCGGCCGGAGGTGCTGCCGGGGCGGACCTACAAGGTGCGCTGGCCGGAGAGCGACCACGCGATGTACATCACCGTCAACGACATCGTGCCGGCGGACGGCCATCGCCGGCCGTTCGAGGTGTTCATCAACTCCAAGAACATGGAGCACTACGCCTGGACCGTGGCCCTGACGCGCATGATCTCGGCGGTCTTCCGGCGGGGCGGCGACGTCCACTTCGTGGTCGAGGAGTTGAAGGCGGTGTTCGATCCGCGCGGCGGCCAGTGGATGCGGGGCCGCTATGTGCCGTCGCTGCTGGCGGCCATCGGCGAGGTGATCGAGGCCCATATGATCGAGACCGGGTTCCTGGTCCCGGACGCCCCCTCCTCCCGGAGTCCCCGGGGAACGCCCGGGGGAGCCAGCTGGGACAAGGTTGGGGACGAGATTGGGACCGAGGATCGCGACGACGCGGCGATGCCTCGCGCGGCGGCGGCGGCGGCCGGGCGGAATGGGCCGTCCATGCCGGCGGGCATGCGCTTCTGCCCCAAATGCGCCCAGCCCACCCTGATCCGCCAGGAAGGGTGCGACACCTGCGCCAGTTGCGGCTATTCCCGCTGCGGCTGACGACGGCGCACGACAAGGCCCCGGTCCGGGTGCGCCGGACCGGGGCCGAGAATCAAGGTCTTGCGGATATCGCCGACCGCGCGACGATCGTCACGCCGGACCGCCGTCCATCCGGACGAAGCTTCAGCCCTGGCGGGCCTTGAAGCGCGGGTTCTGCTTGTTGATCACGTAGACGCGGCCCCGACGCCGCACGACACGGCAGTTCTTGTCGCGGGTCTTGGCCGACTTCAGGGAATTACGCACGCGCATGGGTCTATCCTCGACGGCTGGCCGCACCGGCGGGGCCGATCGGCGAAACTTGAAGATCGGGGGAGGGCGGTCCACGCGCGACCACTGTCGCCAGACACCCGCCCGAAAACGGGAGCACGCACTCTACAGAGAGCCCCTGCCGTCGTCAACGCGGGAGTGACGCGGCGACCGTCACGCCGGGCTGGTCGGGGGTCCGCATCCTCCACGGGCGGTATGTCAATGGGCAACCACCCTTGCCTTCCCCTGTCGACTCGTGCCAAGAACCGCCGCTAATAGGGGGCTGGCGGCGCGCCCGTCTCACGCATCCGCGCGCTGGCCGTGGTCCTTCGTCCCCCTTTTCTTTCGCCCGCCCCCGTAGCCCGCCGAGAAGGAGCCCGGCCCGTGTCCCTGAACGATTACCTGTTTACCTCCGAGTCCGTGTCCGAAGGTCATCCGGACAAGGTCTGCGACCGGGTGTCCGACGCCGTGGTCGATACCTTCCTCGCCGCCGACCCGGTGGCGCGCGTGGCCTGCGAGACCCTGACCACCACCAATCTGGTGGTGCTGGCCGGAGAGGTACGTGGACCGGCCGAGGTGGCGGGCAACACGGATCTGCTGGTGCAGGTGGCGCGCGACGCCATCCGGGATATCGGCTACGAGCAGGACGGCTTTCACTGGAAGACCGCCGATGTCCAGGTCCACCTGCATTCCCAGTCGACCGACATCGCCCAGGGCGTGGACGCCGCCGGCAACAAGGACGAGGGCGCCGGCGACCAGGGCATCATGTTCGGCTACGCCTGCGACGAGACCGAGGAACTGATGCCCGCGCCCATCGCGCTGTCGCATCGCATCCTGAAGTCCATGGCCGAGGCCCGCAAGAGCGGCGCCACGGCTCTTCTGGGCCCTGACTCCAAGAGTCAGGTCACCTTGCGCTACGCGAACGGCAAGCCGGTCGGCGCCACCAGCGTGGTGGTCTCCACCCAGCATGCCGATGCCGCCTCGGTCGAGGAGATCCGTGAGCTGGTGCGCGGCCACGTCCTGAAGGTGCTGCCCGAGGGCTGGATGTGCCCCGAGCAGGACTTCTACGTGAACCCCACCGGCCGCTTCGTGATCGGCGGTCCGGACGGCGACTGCGGCCTGACCGGGCGCAAGATCATCGTCGACACCTACGGCGGCGCGGCCCCCCACGGCGGCGGCGCGTTCTCCGGCAAGGACCCAACCAAGGTGGACCGCTCGGCGGCCTATGCCGCGCGCTACCTGGCCAAGAACGTGGTCGGCGCCGGCCTGGCGACCAAGTGCACCATCCAGGTGTCCTACGCCATCGGCGTGTCCAAGCCCCTGTCGGTCTACGTCGACACCGCCGGCACCGGCGTCGTCGACGAGGGCAAGCTGGCCCGGGCGCTCCAGGAGGTCATGGACCTGTCGCCGCGGGGCATCCGCGAGCACCTGGGCCTGAGCCGGCCCATCTACGCCCGCACCGCGGCCTACGGCCATTTCGGCCGCGCGCCGGAGGACGACGGCGGCTTCTCCTGGGAGCGCCTGGACCTGGTGGATGCGCTGAAGACCGCCGTTGGCGCCTGATCGCGACAGCCGGCCGCGCACCGAGGACGTCCGCTTCTACGGCCGGCGCAAGGGCAAACCGTTGCGCGCCGGCCGTCGCGCGCTGATCGACCAGCGGCTGCCCGACCTGTCGGCGCCCCGGCCGGCCGAGGGCGAGATCTTGGACCCCCGCGTCCTGTTCCCGCATCCGGTGCGCGCCGTCTGGCTGGAGATCGGCTTCGGCGGCGGCGAGCATCTGGCGGCGCAGGCGGCGGCCCATCCGGAGGTGGGCTTCGTCGGCGGCGAGGCGTTCCAGTACGGCGTCGCCAAGCTGGTGGCCGCCGTGGACGACGCCGGCCTGACCAACGTGCGCGTGGTCGCCGACGATATCCGCCCCTGGCTGGAGCACCTGCCCGACGCCTGCCTGGAGCGGATCTTCGTCCTGTTCCCCGATCCCTGGCCCAAGACCCGCCACGCCAAGCGGCGCATGATCGCCCCCCGGCGCCTGGACCTGTTCGCGCGCCTGCTGACCGACGATGGCCTGCTGCGTGTGGCCACCGACGACAGGGGATACGTGCGCTGGACCCTGACGCACGCCACCGCCCATCCGGATTTCCGGTGGACCGCGCGGCGGGCCGACGACTGGCGCCGGCCGCCGTCCGATCACGTCCGGACCCGCTACGAGGCCAAGGCCCTGGACGCCGGCCGGACGCCCACATACCTTGACTTCAGGCGCCGCCCGCGCGGGTGACGGTGCGGACGGCGCCGTCCTGGCCTCATCACACGCCCCGGAACGACGGTCCATGCCTCCTCAAATTCCCCTGCCGCCCCCCTCGGCCATCGCCGACCCGGAGCTGCTGACCGTCGCCGAGATGGGCCGCGCGGATGCCGCCGCCGTCGCCGCCGGGGTGCCGTCGCTGGCGCTGATGGAGGCCGCCGGCCATGCCGTCGCCCGGGCCATCCGCCTGCGCTGGCGGCCCCGCCGGGTGGTGATACTCTGTGGTCCCGGCAACAACGGCGGCGACGGTTTCGTGATCGCGCGCCGGCTGGCCCGCGACGGCTGGCCGGTGCGCGTCGCGCTGCTGGGGGAACGGGACCGCCTCGGCGGCGACGCGGCCGTCAACGCCGCGCGCTGGGACGGCCCCATCGCCCCCCTGGATCTGGGGGCGCTGGACCGCGCGGACCTGGTGGTGGATGCCCTGTTCGGCGCCGGCCTGACCCGCCCGGTGGAGGGCGTGGCCGGGTCGGTGCTGGAGGCCGTCGCCGCCCGGGGCATTCCCTCGGTGGCCGTGGACATGCCCAGCGGCGTGGACGGCGACACGGGGCGGGTCCTGGGCACGGCGGCGCCGGCGGCGGTCACCGTCACCTTCTTCCGCGCCAAGCCGGGCCACCTGCTGGACCCGGGGGGCACCCTGTGCGGCGACCTGGTGGTAAGCGACATCGGCATTCCGGCGGCGGTGCTGGCGGACATTCGCCCCATGGCCTTCCGCAACGGTCCGGCGCTGTGGACCCCGCCCCGGCCGCGCCCCTCCGATCACAAGTACACCCGGGGTCACGCCGTGGTGTTCGGCGGCGCGCGCATGACGGGGGCGGGACGGCTGGCGGCCCGGGCGGCGCGGCGGATGGGGGCCGGCCTGCTGAGCGTGGCGGCGCCGGAGGCGGTGCTCCCGCTCTACGCCCAGGACGCGCCCGGGGTCATCACCCGCGCCCTGGAGCGGCCGGAGGACCTGGACGCCCTGTTGGACGATGCCCGCCACAACGCCCTGCTGCTGGGGCCGGGGTCCGGGCGCGGACCGGTCACGGCACAGCGGGCGCTGGCGCTGCTGGCGACCGGCCGGCCGACGGTGCTGGACGCCGACGCGCTCACCAGCTTCGCCGACGATCCGGGCATGCTGTTCGAGGCGATCATCGGCCCGGTCGTATTGACCCCGCATGAGGGCGAGTTCCGCGCCCTGTTCCCCGATCTGGCGAGCGAGGCCGATCGCGCGGCCCGCGCGCGGCTGGCGGCGCGACGCGCCGGCGCCGTGGTGCTGCTGAAGGGGCCCCGCACCCTGATCGCGGCCCCCGACGGACACCTGGTGATCAACGCCGACGCGCCGCCGAGCCTGGCGACGGCCGGCTCGGGCGACGTCCTGGCCGGCGCCATTCTCGGCCTGCTGGCCCAGGGCATGCCGGCGGCGCAGGCCGCCGCCGCCGCCGTCTGGCTGCACGGCGCGGGCGCCCGCCTCGGTCCGCCCGGACTGATCGCCGAGGACTTGCCCGACGCCATGGCCGAGGCCATGGCCCGCCTGGCCACCCCGGCGAGTCCGGGGCCTGCGCCGGCCCTGTCTTGAGACGGCGGGCCACCATGCTCACATACCAGGAGCGTGCGAGGGCGACCTCGCGCACCACATCAAAACCAAGCCCGGCAGGGGCTCCGGCGGTTCGACCGCGCGTTTGCCTCTCGACCGGCGAAAGAGGGGCCGGCGCGCCATGACACAGAATCAACCTGCCCCGATCGGCCTGCTGGGCCGCCTGCGCAGCCTGGGCACGGTGTGGCGTGACATTTCCGACAAGGTGTCCAGCGCCGACGACCTGTCGAGTCTCAACCCGGACCTGCCCGAGGACGACGCCCGCAAGATTCGCGCCGGCATGAACGCCTGCCTGGAGGCGCGCGGCGGCGAGGTCTCGGCGCGCGCCCGCGCCGCCACCCTGGGGCGCGCCTACCTCAGCCTCAACGAAACCGGACGCGCGCGCTTCCTGGAGATCCTGGCCCGCGAATACGCCACCGACCACGACCAGGTGCGCGACGCGGCGGCGGCCGTGCTGGCGGTGCAGGACGACCACGTCGCGGCCCTGCAATGGACCGAAGGCCGCCTGCGCGACGTGCTGGTGTCGCCGCGCCAGCGCCTGCTGACCCAGTTCAACGCCCTGCCCCGGGGCATCAAGTTCCTGGTGGACATGCGCGCCGAGCTGCTGCCGCTGGCCCGCGAGCGGCCGGAACTGCGCGGCCTGGAACGCGACCTGCGCGACCTGCTGGCCTCCTGGTTCGACATCGGCTTCCTGGAGTTGCGACGCATCACCTGGGACTCGCCCGCCGCCTTCCTGGAAAAGATCATCACCTACGAGGCCGTGCACGAAATCCAGAGTTGGGACGACCTCAAGAACCGGCTGGACCATGACCGCCGCCTGTATGCCTTCATCCACCCCAACATGCCCGAGGAACCGCTGATCTTCGTCGAGGTGGCGCTGGTCAACGGCATCGCCGGCAACATCCAGGCGTTGTTGGACATGGACGCCCCCATGCTGAACCCGGAGGAGGCGGACACCGCCATCTTCTACTCCATCTCCAACGCCCAGGCGGGCCTGGCCGGCATCAGCTTCGGCAACTTCCTCATCAAGCAGGTGGTGGAGCGCCTGAGCCACTCCTTCCCCAAGCTGTCCACGTTCTCGACGCTGTCGCCGATTCCCGGCTTCTGTGGCTGGCTCGATCGGCGCCTGGCCGAGGGCGAGCCCGGCCTGTTGCTGCCGGCCGAGCGCAAGGCCATCACCCAGGCGGGTGTCGGGCGGACCGCCGACGCGGCCGACGCCGCCGGCAAGGACGGCCGCACCGGCAGGGACATCAAGGCGGGGCGGGACACCAAGGCGGGGCGCCCGGCGATCGGCGCCAAGGGCAGCTTCAAGACGCTGCTGGCCGATCCCTGCTGGCCGGACCACGACCCCCTGACCACCGCCCTGAAGGGACCGATGACGCGGCTCTGCGCGCGCTATCTGGTCAACGAGCGCCGCACGCCCCGCCAGGAGGGGCGCCCGCCGGTGGCGCTGGACCCGGTGGCCCACTTCCACCTGTCGAACGGCGCCCGGGTGGAGCGGCTCAACTGGATGGGCGATCGCTCACCGAAGGGGGTGCGGCAATCGGGCGGCCTGATGGTCAACTACCTCTACAAGCTCTCCGATATCGAGCGGAACCATGAGGCGTACCAGGGCCAGGGCAAGGTGGCCACCTCCACCGCCATCCGGAACCTGGCCAAGGGATAGGCCCCTCCTGCACTGATCCAGACGAAAGACGCTGTCTGCGCTCTTTTGTCCGGATCAAACGTGCGCCAACTTCAAAGTGGTGTGCGGCGACATGTGCCGTCACGGCTGGTCTCCGTGACGGCGTCGCCGCGCGAGGGACGTCCCCGGTCGGAGGGGACCATGGATCGGGCCCCCTGCCCCCTCACGCACATTGCCGCGACTTGATGCACCCTTTGATATAGATCGCGGACTCTGACAATTTTATAGTTAAACACCCGCCCGGGCTTCGTTACACTGGCCGCCTTGTCTGGGAGCCATTCCGATCGTCCGTGATCCTGACGCGTCAGACTCACGGACAGACGTGGCCATGGCGCGCCGGCCCCCCGGCCGTCCCACAATACCGCCCTGTCTTTTGTCGAACGGGATCTCTTTTGTCGAACGGGATCACACCGTCTGCGAGAAGGCGAGCCATCATGACCTCAGGATCGGCGACAACCACACAGCCCTCCTTTTTTTCTCGATTCAGCATTGGCGCGCGTCTGGCCGTCGGCTTCGCCGTCCTCATCGCGATCAGTATCCTCAATGGGCTCATCGCGCAAAACAGCATGGGAACGCTGTCCGATCTGACTGCGCGGATGTACCGCCACCCCTTCGCCGTCAGCAACGCCGTGCTGGCCGCCGATGCCGACATCACCGCCATGCATCGGAGCATGAAGGACATCGCCCTCGCCCGGGATACCGCCAAGATCAACGCGGCCAGCGCGGAGGTCGACCGGTTGGAACGGGATGTGGACGCGCAGTTCGCCATCCTGCGTGACCGGTTCCTCGGCGATCCCCGCATGATCAACAACGCCGAAACGGCGTTCAAGGAGTGGCGCGCCATTCGCGACGACGTGATCGCGCTGGTGCGCGCCGGGGACCGCGACGCGGCCGCCGACATCACCCGCGAGCGGGGCGCCCAGCATGTGGCCCTGATCGACAAGCACATGACCGCGCTCAACAACTTCGCGCAGAACAAGGCCGTGGAGTTCATGGACAACTCGCGCGACGTCCGCGCCCGGGTCACCCTGCAGACGTACGCGCTGCTGGGTCTGTCGGTCATCGTCGCGGTCGCCCTGGCCTGGGTGATCACCCGCAGCATCACCGCGCCCATCGCCCATCTGATCTCGGCCATGACCCGGATCGCCGACAACGATCTGGCGGTCGAGGTGCCCGGCTTGCGGCGCGGCGATGAAATCGGCGCCATCAGCCAGACCGTCGAGGTCTTCAAGAAGAACGCCCTGAAGATCGAAAAGATGCGCGCCGAGCGCGCCGAGGAGGTCAAGCACGCCGAACAGGAAAAACAACGGGCGATGGACATCCTGGCGACCGACTTCGAGACCCGCGTCGGCGAGGTGATCCAGTCGGTCTCGGCGGCGGCCACCCAGATGCAGTCGGCCGCGCATTCCATGTCCACCATCGCCGAGGACACCAGCAGCCAGGCGGCCAACGTAACCTCCGCCGCCGAACTGGCGTCGGAGAACGTGCAGGCCGTGGCCACCGCCACCGAGGAGCTTGGGGGATCGATCACCGAGATCAGCCGCCAGATGCGGGAGCAGACGGGGGCGGCCGACGACGCCTTCGCGGCGTCCGTGGCCAGCGATGCCGAGATCAAGGGACTGGCCGAGAAGGTCGAGTCCATCGGCACCGTGGTCAACCTGATCACCAGCATCGCCGAGCAGACCAACCTGCTGGCGTTGAACGCCACCATCGAGGCGGCGCGCGCCGGCGACGCCGGCAAGGGCTTCGCCGTGGTGGCCAACGAGGTCAAGTCTCTGGCCACCCAGACCGCCAAGGCCACCGAGGAGATCGCCGCGCAGATCAAGGACGTTCAGGACCGGACCGACAGCGTCGTGACGACCATCGCCGACATCAACGACAAGATCGAGAAGATCAGGGAGATCTCGGCCTCGGTCGCGGCGGCCATCGAGGAACAGAACGCGGCGGCGACGGAGATCGGCCGCAGCACGCAGGAAGCCTCGGTCGGCACCCGGCAGGTGTCGTCCTCGATCGAGGGCGTCACCAAGACATCGGAGCGCGCGGGGTCCGGCGCCCGGCATGTGCTGACGTCCGCCGAGAACCTGTCACAGCAGTCGGAACACCTGTCCGCGCGCGTCGCGGAGTTCATGAAGAACCTGCGCGTGATGTAGGACGACGGCATCGCACACCCCCGACCCCACACCAGGAGACGGGCCAGAAAAGAAACGGGGCGGCCTCGCGATGAAGCCGCCCCGTTTCTTCATGTCATGCCAACGGTCATCGACCATGACCATTGCTTCACGTCCGTGGTTCGTCGACGTCCATGGCCGGCCCCGACACCGCGTCGCGGTGCCTCGCCGTTGGATCCGGGCGTCCTGCACGGCGCCCGGGGGTAAACGAGTCACGCTCATCCGCCGTTGTGTACAAACACCCGGCCGGGACGGGCCTCCCGCTCGATGGACGGGAGGCCCGAGGTCCCCTACTCCAGGGCCTGCACGATCTCTTCGGTCATCTTCTTGGCGTCGCCTTTCAAGAGATCTATCTCTCTGTTTTTGCTATTTATTGTCAGACCGCTTTGGGTGCAACTTGGGCGCCGGCCCCGCTAGACGGCCCCGTACAGACGCTGTTGCGTCCACCATGCGGTGTTGGCCGCCTCTGCGGGCCCGGGCCGCATCGGCGTGTTTTTCATGCGCGCGCCCAGGTCAGCCATAACGCCGTCGATCACCTCGCGCACGCCGGCCAGATAGGCCGGATCCGCGTCGGCATAGAACACTTCGGTCGTCGCCGCGCCGGGGATACGATGCCCCATCCATGCGCCCAGGTCCTCCATGCTGACCCCACGACCCCGCCGGATGCGCGCCTGCGGGCGGACATCTGCGCCCCCAAATGGACCCTGCGGCGGGGCGGCATCCTGGTGGAGCCCAAGGAGGATGTCAAACGGCGCATCGGGCGCTCCCCGGACCGGGGCGACGCCGTCACGTACAGCCTGATCGAGACGCCCAGACGCTCGGCGCGGCCGGTGCCGAGGACCGGCCGCCCCCGCTCGTGGAGGACGCTATGACCCGTTCGCGGCCCCCGGCCCGATCGACGGGCGGGTTCGCCTCGCCCACCGCGCCGCGGCGGATGCCGCGCCAGGACCCGGCGGTGGTGGCCGCCAACCTGGAGCGGTTCCGGCTGGCCCATGCCGGCATGGTCCGCTGGGCGGAGAAGGCCCGGGAGTGCGTGCGCTTCTACGAGGGCGACCAGTGGACCGAGGCGGAACGCGCCGAGATGGAGGCGCAGGGGCGTCCGGTGCTGGTGATCAACAGGATCAAGCCCGTGGTGCGCACGGTGCAGGGGTTCATGCGCCGCAACCGGTACGAGACGGTGTTCAAGCCCGGCAACGACGGCAGCGGCACGAAGGAGACCGCCGAGGCCCTGTCGATGGTCAGCAAGCAGATCGACGAGCGCAACGGCAGCCGCTGGATCGATTCCCAGGTGTTTCAGGATGGAATCCAGACCGGGCGCGGGTTCTGGGACGTGCGCCTGGACTACGAGAGGAACGCGCTCGGCGAGGTGCGCATTCGCGACCTGGATCCGTTCAGCGTCTATCTCGATCCGGAGGCGAACACCTACGAGCCCGACGGCTGGGCCTATGTGACGCTGTCGCGCTGGATGAGCCTGCGGGACATCGACGTGCTGTTCGGCCGCGCCGTGGCCGGCGATCTGCGGGCGGACCAGCCCGACGGGATGCCCGTGCGGGGCGACGCGGGCACCGAACCCGCCGACGAGATCACGCCGGACCGCACCTTCGGGCTCGACGAATACCTGGGCGGTCCTTACGACGCGGCGGCGGCGCCGATCCTGGGGTCGGAGACCCAGGGGTTCCATCCGGTCGAGCACGTCCACCGCGCCCGCCGGCTTTTGCGGGTGCTGGAGACCCAGCACTGGGAGCTGCGCGAGGTCTGGCGGGCGACGGACCACACGACCGGCCAGCGCATGACGCTGCCGGCGACCTGGAGCGACCGCAAGGTCGCCCGGCTGATCCAGTGGAACCAGGCGCGGGGCCTGCCGTTCGGGATCGAGCGCGCCGTGGAGCGCTGCGTGCGCTGGACCGTCACCTGTTGCGACCGCGTGCTGTTCGACGACTGGTCGCCCTACCAGCACATGACCGTCGTGCCGTTCTTCCCCTACTTCCGGCGCGGCCGCACCCAGGGCCTGATCGAGGACCTGATCGATCCCCAGATCGAGCTGAACAAAAGCCGCATGAACCGGCTGCACATCCTCAGCACGTCGGCGAACGGCGGCTGGGATGTCGAGCGCGGCGCGCTGGACGAGGAGAACATGCGGGCGCTGGAGGACGAGGGCGCCCGCCCCGGGGTCATCATCACCCGCGAGCGCGGCACGGCGCCGCTGCAGCGCATCCAGCCCAGCCTGCCCCCGCAGGGCTGGAAGATGTTCGAGATGGACTCGGCCGAGGACATCAAGCAGATCAGCGGCATCAACGAATCCGCCATGGGGCACATCGACCGCGTGCAGAGCGGCCGGGCCATCGAGGCCCGGCAGCGCCAGGCCCTGAACGCCGTCGAGCCGGACTTCGACAACCTGGCCCGCTCGCGCGAGCTCAAGGCCCGGGTGATTCTCTCGCTGGTGCAACGCTACTACACCGAGGAACGCATCATCCGCGTGCGCGGCGAGATGGACCGCGAGCAGACGGTGGTGGTCAACCAGCGGGACCCGGCCGGCGCCGTGGTCAACAACCTGGCCGCCGGCGCCTACGACATCGTCATCGACGAGACCCCGGTGTCGTCCAGCTACATGCAGGCGCAGTTCGAGGAAGCCCTGGAACTGCGGCAGCGCGGCGTGCCCATTCCGGACGACATTCTCGTGCGCTCCAGCAGCATTGCCGGCAAGGACGCCATCATCGCCCGCCTGGAGGAGCAGCGCGCCGCCCAGGAGGCCGCCGCCCAGGCCCAGCACCTGGCCGTCACGACCCAGCTGGGCCAGCCGCCCGGGGCGTCCCTGCCGCCCATCACCGCCAGCCGGCCGTTCGCCGGCACCGCGCCCTATCAGCCGCCGCCACCGCCGCCGCCGTCGCCCGCGCCCGGGGGACCGCCCGGGGCAGCGCCCGCGCCCCAGGCCCCCGGTCCGGCCCCCGGTCCCGTCCCCGGTCCGGCCCCCATGCCGCCGCCGCGCCCGCCGCGCTGATCGCGACGGGACATCGCTCACCCTGTGCGCGTCGCCCACAGACGAGCCCAGGCCATGTCCTTCCTTCATGTCCGTCACCGGCGCCGGTCCGGTCCCCCGAAAAAGCTGCCACCGCTCTACCACGAGGGGGACCCGCACTGGGTGGTGGCCCCGTGCGCGGGCGGCACCGTGCGTGTCGTCGCCGAGCGGGGCGCCATGCGCGTCACCGACCGGCATGCTCTGATTGCTTTCGACCTCTGTCGCCGCCTGAACACGCATGTCGACCTGGACGGCACCTGGGTGGTGCGCTGGCTGGAGCCCCAGGACCCCGGCCTGCGTCCGGACGGCACGCTGCGGCTGGCCGAACCGACCCTGCTGGAAGCCTGCTACCTGGACGCGGACGACGACTGCCAGTTCATCCAGAGCAACGAGGACGCCCTGGATGTCCTGGCCGTCGCCGGCACGGACTTCTTCCTCGATCAGGCCGAGGAGGCCCTGGCGACGTTCCGCGACATCGAAAAGGCCGCCGAGATCGGCGCCCGGCAGAAAAAGCGCGGTGATCGCGACGGGACAGGCCGCACGGTCTTTCTCTGACCAAAACCGGACGCGCCGCCGAGACAGGCGCCGGGCCGCCGCCGTTCCGGGCGTTGCCGCAGGCCACCGCGACAGAGGGCACGAGACAGGCCATGACCGACCAGATCACCACCGACGGGGACGACGACCGCTCCGAACTGGACCTTGCCGACGCCGAGGACCTGGACGCCCTGATCGCCGCCACCGAACAGGGGGCGGCCGAGGACGGCGAGGGGGAGGCCGACAGGCCCCAAGCCCCCTCCCAAGCCCCCGCCCAAGCCCCCGCCCAAGCCCCCGCCCAAGCCCCCGCCCAAGCCACCCCCCAGACCACCCCCGGCCCCGCGCCGAAGGCGGCCGGGGACGGCCCGGGGGACGGCCAGGAGGACACCGGCCAGCAGAGGCAGAAGCCTCACATGGTTCCCATCGCGCGCGTGAACGAGGAGACTCGCAAGCGGCGCGCGCTGGAGGAGCATATCCGGCACCTGGAGGCGCGACAGCAACCGGCGCAACCGGCGCAACCGGCGCAACCGCCCTTCGATCCGGATCGTGCCCAGGCGCGGTTGCGGGCCGATGTCCGGGCCGCCCGGGACCGCCTGGCCGCCGACTTCGACGAGGGCAAGATCGCCAGCATGGCGGACCTGCGGCGGCGCGAGGCGGCCGTGGAGGACCAGGCGGAGCAGATCCACGCGGCGATCACGGCCCGGGCGCGCGAGCAGGCCGAGGCCGAGGCCCGCCAGCAGCCGGCCCCGACGCGTCAGGAGACGGACCTGTTCCTGGACCTGGCGACCGGGCGCCTGGAGGCGGACCATGCCTGGACGCGCAACATGTCGGCGGCGGATCAGCGCTTTCTGGTCAACGCCGCCCTGTACGACATGCAGGCGCGGGGACAGGCGCTGCCGCCGGGAGCCAAGGGGGACCTCGCCCTGCGGGCCGCCGTGGTCGAGGCCGGGTACCGCTACGGCGTCGCGCAACGGCTGGGATACCGGCCCGCCGCCCCCCGGGCGTCGGCCGCGCCGGCCGGAACGCCGACGCCGGCGCAACGTCGCCGGAAAGCCGCCCTCGCGGCCGCCATGCCCCCCGACCTGAGCCAGGCCGGGACCACCGCCCCGGTGAGTGATCTGGATCGCATCAAGGCCGGCGCCGACCACATGTCCGAGGTGGACCTCGCCAGCGAGGACCCCGGACTCCTGGACCGCCTGATCGCCGAGTTCGAGTGATCGGGCCGGGCCCACGGGAGACAGACCATGGCATACACCGACTTCGGGGCCGTGACGCCCCTTCAACGCAAGGCATACTCGGCCAAGATCCTTCAGTTCGGCCGGGACGGGACGATCCTGTTTTCTTCGAAGCAGGGCCTGACGGGCAAGTCCGCGAACTCCTGCATCCAGGTCATCACCGAGATCACCAAGACCTCCCGGGGGGACAAGGTGATCATGCCCCTGGTCAACGATCTGACCAGCGACGGCGTGGCCGGGGACAACGACCAGGACGGGCACGAAGAGTCCCTGGTCGCCCAGGACCTGGAAATCACCATCGACCAGATCAGCCACGCGGTCCGCAACCGGGGCGTGATGTCCGAACAGCGCACGGTGGTCCGGTTCCGCTCCACGGCGCGCGAGAAGCTGGGCAACTGGCTGGCGCAGAAGAAGGAGGAGATGGGCTTCCTGACCCTGGCCGGCCGCGGCTTCGCGCACAAACTCGACCTGTCGCCGCGCCCGTCGTCCAGCCAGCTTCCCGCGCTGGCGTTCGCCGCCGACGTCACGGCGCCCAGCGCCCACCGCACGGTGTTCCCGGGCACCGTCACCGCGACGGCGGGGCTGTCCAGCACCGACACCCTGTCGTGGGATCTGCTACTGGCCGCCAAGGCGAAGGCCAAGCGCCTGAACCTGAAGCCGCTCTACCACGAGGGTCGCGAGACCTACATCGTCATGGTCTCGCCCGAACAGGCCCGCGACCTGAAGCAGGACAGCGACTACGTGAGCGTCACCAAGGACGCCGGGGTGCGCGGCGGCAAGAACCCGCTGTTCGCCGGCTCCATCGCCATGGTCGACGGCCTGGTGATCTACGAACACAACAAGGTGCCGACCAACACCGGCAACACCGCCGGCTGGGGCGCGGGGGGCGACGTCAAGGGCGCCCAGGCGCTGTTGCTGGGCGCGCAGGCCCTGGGCCTGGCCGAGGTCGGCAACTCCGAATGGGCCGAGGACAACCAGAAGGACTACGGCCGCAAGCCGGGCATCGCCTACGCGACCATCCTCGGCTTCAAGAAGCCGGTCTTCGAGGACCCGGTCACGGGCACCGACGAGGACTTCTCCGTCCTGTCCCTCTACACGGCGGCGGCGTGACGCGCCCCGCGCCGGCCCGGCCGGGGGTCCGCCCCGGCCGGCGTCGGCCCGACGAAGCAAAGGAGACCCGGCCATGGCCGTCGTGACCACCTACCGCGCCTACGAAACCACCCTGCCGCTGGTCGTGGGCGGGGTGTCCACCGTGTTCTGGGACCAGTCCCTGCCCGCCGACACCGCCGCCGGCGGCGACAGCATCGCCTGCTTCGACCTGCCGGCCGGTGCCCGGGTGACCGCCGGCTCGCTGTGCGTGGAGGGCACGCTGGGGCCGTCCTGCACCGCCACCCTGATGCTGGGGGACACCGCCCTGACCGGCGCCACCACCGCCGGCGGCGCCGATACCGCGCGCATGACCGCCCACCCCCCGGCCGCCGCGTCCGCCGCGCGCACCGTGCGGATCGCCATCGGCGGCGCCGACATGGCGACCCCGGCCGATGTGCGGGTCATGATCCAGTACGTGATGAGTCCGTAAGGGGGGACCGCGACCATGCGCCCCTGGCTGGTCACCGACAAGCACGCCCGGCGCCCGCGTCCGCACACCGCCGTGGCCGGCGCGGTGCGGGAGGTCATCACCTTCCGGGACCCGCTGACCCCGGTGCCGCTGGGGGAGGCGCTGGCGCGCGCCTTCCTCGGCAATCCGTCGTTCGTCGTCATCGCCCCCGACGGCACCCGCACCGATGGCGACGCGCCGCCGGTGCGGCTGCCCGAGGAGACCCTGCGGCGGCTGCATGCCGCCGTGGCCCCGACGGCGGCCCCGGCGGCGGATGCGGCGACGGACACGCCCGGGACCCGGGCGGCCCCGGCCGCGCTGCCCCCCGGCGTGGTCATCGCCCGCGTCACCGACCTGGACCGCCGGGGGGCGATCCGGCTGGCCAACATCCTGGCCGGCGAGGCGCGCCTGGGCCCCCAGGCCACCAGGGCCGAGGCCGAAGCCTTCCTGACGGAGATCACCGCCGTGGAGCCCGTGGTGATCGCCGAGGCCCTGGCCGGACTGGAGGCGGACCGTGTCGGCGACGCTTAACGCCGCCGCGATCGCCACCCTGGCGCTGCGGCGGATCGGCCAGCTGGCGCCGATCGACAGCGCCGCCGCCGCCGCCGAGCACGGGATCGCGCTTCAGTATCTCGACCTGCAGCTGGCCGAACTGGCCCTGACGGAGCGGCTCTGGCCGCTGCTGCCGGCGGCCGTGGACGTGGCGCTGGAGGCCGGCCGGCGGGACTACGCCCTGACCGAGCGGATCGCGCCGCCGTTCGCCATCGTCCTGCGCCTGACGGTGTCGGCCCGCGACGGCGCCGCGACGCCCGTGGCGCTGGTGCGCCGCAAGACCTGGGACGGGATCGCCGACAA
Source organism: Roseospira visakhapatnamensis (assembly GCF_014197915.1). Classification (GTDB taxonomy): domain Bacteria; phylum Pseudomonadota; class Alphaproteobacteria; order Rhodospirillales; family Rhodospirillaceae; genus Rhodospira; species Rhodospira visakhapatnamensis. The sequence continues at coordinate 91,358 of NZ_JACIGK010000012.1, read as the reverse complement.
GGACGGGGCGGGGCGGCCCACCCTGGCGCACCTGCTGCACGACCGCCGGCAGACGCTGCGGCTGCACCCGGTTCCCGGCGAGGCCATGACCCTGCATGTGACCGGGCAGGTCGCCAGTCCGGACGTGACCGCCGAGCGGGGCGGCGGCATCGCCCACGGCCTGCCGGACGGCTGGCAGCGCTACCTGGTGCTGGCCGTCGCCGCCGACATCGGCGCCGGCCCGGTGCTGACCCTGCCCGTCGGCGAGATCGACCGCATCCGGGCCGAGGCCACGGCCCTGAAAAGCCGGCTGCTGACCCGGGGCCTGCAAGAGACCCTGGACCGGCCGCGCACCGTGCGCCCCTGGAGGTAAGCCATGGCCCACCGCGTCGCGATCCCCGACTGGCAGCTCGCCAACAGCGCCTATGCCGACGCCGTCGTGACCTTCCACACGGTCGATCCGGCGACGGGCACGCGCGCGCCCACCCTGGCCACGCTGTATGACGGCCTCACCGGCGCCGGCACGCTGGCCAACCCGCACACCCTGGACAGCAGCGGCAAGTTCGCGGTGCCGGTCTACATCGAGGAACCGGTGGTCGCGGTGGTGGGGGAGTCGCCGATCGGCGCGCACGCGACCGGCGTCATCGACACCGGCGGGCTGTGGCGGGGTCCCTGGACGACGGCGACGGCCTACACGCTGGGCGACCGGGTGCGGGACGGCGCCGCCGGCGCCGGCACGGCGAACATCCATATCTGCGTGCGCGCGCATACCTCGGGGACGTGGGCGGCGGACCTCGCGGCCGGCGTGTGGGCGCTGGAGATCAACGTCGCCGACGTCGAGACCGCGACCGTCGCGGCCGAAACCGCGCAAGGGCTGGCCGAGGCGGCGCAAGGGCTGGCCGAGACGGCTCGCGACACCGCCACCGATGCCGCCGCCACCGCCACCGCCCAGGCCGCCACCGCGACCGCCCAGGCCGGCGCGGCCAGCGCCCGGGCGATCGCCAGCGCCGCCAGCGCCAGCGACGCGGACGCCCGCGCCACCGACGCGGACACCCGCGCCCAGGCGGCGGACGCCCACCGCGTGGCCGCCGAGACGGCCGCCGCCGCCGCCCAGGGCTCCGCCGGCGCGGCCGACACCCGCGCCACCAACGCCGAGCAGGCCCGCGACCGGGCCGAACAGGCCCGCGATCAGGCCAGCCAGATCGCCGGCATGCGGCTCTTCGGGGCCATCGGCGACGGCGCCCTGCCGCGCATCATCGCCGACCGCACCGCCGACACCCTGCACCTGATCGGCGCGGGGCCCATCGCGGTCGCCTACGACGGTCCCGCCCGCACGGTGACGCTCTCGGCCCCGAACCTGGCCACCCTGGACCCCCGGACCGGAACCGTGCCGCTGGACCAGCTGCCGGCCGGCGCCATCACCACGACGGCGGGCCTGGTGGGCTTCACGCCCTACGAGACCCTGTCCGCCGATACGGTTCAGGGCGCCCTGCAACAGATCTGGGACCGGTCCGCGTCCGGCGGCGCCTTCGAGGCCCGGCAGAGCGCCGCCGCCGCCGCCGCCTCGGCCGCCGCCGCCGGCGCCCACGAGACCGCCACCCGGGACGACGCCACCGAGGCCGCCGCCGCCGCCGCCCAGGCCAGCGCCGCCGCCGCCGCCGCCGCCGCGACCGGGGCGGGCGCGCTGGCCGAGGCCGTCCGCAAGCTGAAGCTGCACGTCACTTTCGATCTCTGAGCGAGGACCCCACCCCATGACCACCGCACTCAGTCAGGCCATTCAGGCCGTCAAGGACCAGGTCGTCGCGCAGGCGGGGACCGCGGACGCCGAGGGCCTGGCGATGCTGGGCACCGCCATCGACCGCATCGGCGGTCGCGCCACCGTGATCGAGGTGGTCGAACTGGGCGACGTCAAGAAGGCCGAGATCACCGCCCTGGCCGACCAGCGAAACGCCGACCTCACCGCCCTGGCCGACCAGCGCGGCGCCGCCCTCTCGGCCCAGGCCGACACCCATGTGGCCACGCTGACCGCGCTCAGCGAGACCCGCGAGACCAGCCTGACGGTGCTCGCCGATGGCCGCGAGGCCGACCTCACGGCCCTGGCCGACACGCGCGACGCCGCCCTGACCACCCTGGCCGACACGCGCGAGGCCGACCTGACGGCACGGGCGGACGCCCGCACCGCCGACGTGATCGCGGCCGGCACCACCTACGCCCTCACCGCGCCCCTGGACGGCATCGCCTACGACAGCCTCGGCCGCGTGACCGGCTACGTCGCCGGGCCGAAGACCGTGTCGGCCCTCACCTACGACACCCGCGACCGGGTGACCGGATTTACCGAGGCGGTGGAAACCCACGACGGCGCCGGCGGCACGACCACCGTCACCCGGGTCTATACCGTCACCTACGACACCCGGGGCCGCATCGCCAGCGTCGCCGCCGCCACCCCCGCCTGAGGAGACCCCCATGGACATCCTGGCCCTCAACGCGTTGCAGACGGCCCTTGGCCAGCACACCCCCTACAACGCCCTGTTCCCGGCCCGGCCGGTGTTCGCCTACCACCAGGCCGCCGCCGGAGGCTACAGCGGGATGACCAGCGTCTACGCGGCGCAGGCGCTGACCCCCATGCGCAGCTTCTACCTCAGCGGCAGTAACTACCCCGGCCACCCCACGGGGCACGCGGTCTGGGGCCAGTCCGAAGTCAACGGCACGAACCGCAACTTCTCTGGACACGCCAGCGAGCAGCCCAAAAACAACAACCTGAACCCGAACAACGGCCTCAATGGCCTGTGCACTCACACCAACACGGTCTGTTTCGCCAACCTGGACATCGACGAGGAGCACGGCGCCGTCCCGCGATACTACAGCCAGTATCAGGACTACGCCCGGTATCACGGCGTGGTGCTGGGGGAGCCCGGCGGTGGCCGGGGCGGCGTGCCGCTGTACCGCCAGGGCCTGGAGCTGGGGGTCCGCAACGCGGAGATCTGGCTGTCCTGGGCCGGCAATGTCGCGAGTCCTCTCATCCCGTCCGGGGTACCCTGGTTCTCCTGGACGGATCTCGCCGGCCTGCAGCGCCACCCCGGCGGGCAGACCACGAACCAGGGGATGATCTGCTACAACCGGGTCAACGACACCGTGGCGCTGATGGAGAACGCCGGCACCAACGCCTGGCGCCTGCATGTGTTCCGCGATTTGCCGGCCAAGATCCGCCCCGACGACGCCGCGCATCTGAAGGCCCTGCTGGAGGGGGCCATCGCCGGCAGCGGCGGATCGTCCTACGAGACGGTCGATATCACCTGGCAGAGCCACGGCACCAACGAGTGGCGCTACCGGCCGCGGGTGATCTATTGCGACGACCACACCGTCTGGCTGGTCGCCAAGGAGATCAACAGCAGCCTGCGCCTGGGCCGCATCGTCTTCGACGGCGACGGCGCCCGCGTGTTCGAGGCCGTGGACAACCGCGGCCTGACCACCTCCTACGGCAGCGACCAGAACGGCTACGCCGCCACCCGGCACATGATGAGCGACGACCAGACCGTGGTCGCCGTCTTCACCAACTACTATTACTACCTCTCCGGTTTTGTCGGCTACTTCCTGAAGCGCGAGTCCGCCGCGCAGGGGGCCTACTGTTACTACAGCCAGAACGACTCCGCGTACGGGTGGTCCATCGCCCCCTTCGGCGGGCCGCACTTCGTGCTCGACCAGAACGCCAACGCCGACGGGAGTACTCAGCGCCTCTACGGCGCCTTCCTGCCCGACACCGCCTTCACCGGCGGCGGCCTTTCGGTGTCGGGCAACATCACCACCGTGTTTGGCTATTCCACCGGGACCAACTACGGCGGCAGCATGGTGGTGAAGGTCAAACCCGCCCTGTTCCGGACCACCGAGTACAAGGAGATCCACGGATGACCCCGCTGTTGCGCTTCGACGATCCGACCGCCCCCGCCAGCGCCTACGACGACACCGGCCACTATCCGCTGCCGGAGGGGGCGACGTCCACGCTGACGCTGCGCTACGTGCTGGACGAGGACGGCGCCGTGATCGACCAGTACGCCGGCCTGGACGACGCGGCCGCCGTGGCCGCCCATGTGGCGCGCCAGGAGGCCGCCCGCGACGCCGCCCGCGACGCCGCCGAGGCCCCGGCCACCGTGATGACCCCGCCGCAGTTCCTGGCGACGCTGTTCACCATCGCCGAGCGCGTCGCCATCCGCGCGGCGCGGGAGACGGACCCCGCCGTGGACGACTTCCTGCGCCTGGTCGAGGACCCGCGCCTTACCGAGGTGGACCGCGCCGACCCCTCCACCGTCGCCATCGTCCGCTACCTGACCACCACGGACCCGCCGCTGCTGACCGAGGCCCGCGCCGCCCAGGTGCTCGCCGGCGAGCGGCCGGCCCTGGAGCCCTGAGCCATGCCCGCCCAGCGCATCGTCGAGTTCGACACCTGGCGGGCCGGCTACCAGGGGGCGGCGGTGCACATCCGCAAGGCCGGCCTGACGGACCTCGCCGCCGTCTACATGGACGAGGCGCTGACGGCCGCCGCGGCCAACCCCCAGATCCTCATTCCCAGGACCGATCCCGACGGCACCCAGTACGGCAAGTTCGCCGTGCCGTTGTACACGGTGGACGACTACTATCTCGACATGACGCCCGCCGGGCCGACGGGGGTGCAGCGGGTGCCGCTGACGTCGCTGGACGGCGGCGAGGCGTCCGGCGCCCTGGTCACCAGCGCCGGCGGCACCGTGGCGCGCGCCCTGGCGGCGCGGGCGGCGGACATCGTCCACGCCCTGGACCACGGCGCGCTGGACGAGACCAGCACCGCCGCCAACACGAACACCCTGCAGGCGGCGATCGGCGTGGCCGCCGCGCGCGGGGCGGGCGCGGTGCATGTGCCGCCGGGCACCTACCGGATCAACGCCCTGTCGGTGCCCCAGGGCGTGGTGCTGACCGGCGCCGGCCGGGGGGCGAGCGTGCTGGTGAGCCAGCTTGCCGACGCCGTCGTGACGGTGACCGGCGACCAGGCCGGGCTCGCCGACCTGACGCTGGACGGCGTCAACCTGGTGACCGGCGGCGTCGGCGTGGTCTCGGACAGCGTCTCCGGCCTGATCCTGCGGCGCGTGGGCCTGCGGCGCTTCGACGTGGCGCTGCGCCACCGGGGCGGGTTCGACCACCGCTACGAGGACCTGGTGCTGTCCGCCTGCGGCGCCGGCGCGCGCTTCCTGGGGGAGGACCACGACGGCGCCGGCACCACCTTCACCGGCCTGCGCTGGACCGGCGGCCGGGTGGAGACCACCACCCAGGGTGCCGCGATCCTGTTCGAGGCCGTGGACCGCCCGGTGGACCACAACACGCTGGCCCATGTGGAGATCCTCGACAACGTGGGGCCGGAGGGCATCAAGCTCGTCGGCGCCCAGTTCACGACCCTGGAGCGCTGCGCGTGGGAGGGCAACGTCAACATCCTGTCGGTCACCGACGGCACCCACCCAGAGCTGACGGACCGGGAGGTGCTGTCCCTGCGGGTGCTCGGCGGCGGCATGGCCGACGGCGCCGTCACGCTCGACGGGCTGTGCCAGGACGTGGTGCTGGAAAGCGTCGAGATCGTCGGCGTGGACTTCGTCATGACCACCCCGGCGCACAACGTTCTCCTGAAGAACTGCACCGAGTACGGGGCCACGGTGTCGGGATCGGAGCCCCGCAAGCTGACCCGGTTCCGCGACATCAATCGCGGCGGCGTGGTGGGCATCACCACGGACGGCACGCCGGAGGTGGCCTGGACCCTGGCCCTGAAGCCCGGCGAGGTGGTGCATCTGGAGGTCCGGGCCACGGCGCGCGCGCTCAACAACGCCACCGAGTGCGCCGCCTATCACCTGGAGCAGGCGGCGCGCCGGCCGGGGTCCACCCTGACCTACGACAACCGGACGCAGGCGTTCTCGGTGGGCGCCACCCTTCAGGGGGCGGACTCCCGCGCCACGGCGGCCATCGTCGCCGTGTCCGAAAGCGGGACCACGGGCACGCTCACCCTCCACGACGTGGACGGCGCGTTCCAGGACAACGAGATCATCGCCGAGGTCGGCGGCGAGGCGGGCGGCGGGGCGGGCGACGGGGCGGGCGGCTCCGCCCAGGTCAACGGCGCCCTGGACCACGCCCCCGTGGCGCTGATGGGCGCCAAGGTCTCGCACATGGCGCGGACCAACGGCACGGCGTCGGCCTGGGGCGGGGTGGCCATCGGCGCCTCCGCGCACGAGATCCAGGTCACGGTCGACGGCGACGCCGACGACGCCGTGGAATGGCGCGTCGAGACCCGGGTGGTGCTCTGATGCCCTGGGAGCGGCTGCCCCTCGATGCGCCGGTGCTGCGCAACGTCGCGGAGACCGCCCTGACCGGCGGGCGGGCCAACGCCGCCCTGGAGAACGCCTACGTCAACGAGATCGGCGCCGTCTGCCGCTTCCCGGGCCTGCGCCCGTTCACCCGGGTCGGGGGCGGAGTCGGGGGCGGAGTCGGGGGCGGCGGGAGCGGGCGCGTGACCCTGACCGAGTGGCGCGGCGACCTGATCGCCCTCACCGCGTCCGGTCAGGTCTGGCGCGTCTCCGCCACCGGCGCCGTCACCGATCTCACCGGGGTGCCGGTGTCCGGCGGCCGGCGGCCGGTCTTCGCCAAGACCGAGACCGACCTGGTCATCGCCGCCGGCGGACCGATCGTGCGCCTGGCGGGGGAGAAGACCGACCTGCTGGCCCGCTCGGCGCCGGAGTCCACCCATGTCTGTTTCATCGCCGGGTACCTGGTGGCCATCGAGCCCCGCTCCGGGCGCTTCTATCACTCCGCCGTGGGGGACTACGGCACCTGGAACCCGCTCGACGTGTTCAGCGCCGAGGGCAAGCCCGACGACCTGAACGCGGCCATCGTCACCCCCTATTCGGAACTGCTGCTGTGCGGCCCGCGCTCCGTCGAGCAGTTCGACCCGGTCAGTTCCGGCTCGCAGCCCTTCTTCCGGCGCTGGCAGATCGGCGACGGCGTGCTGGCCCCCTATACCCTGGTGAGCGCCAACAACGGCGTCTACGGCGTCAACCAGCGAGCCGAGTTCGCCCGCTTCAGCGGCCAGTACAGCGAGGACGCCGGCCCCACCGTGGGCCGGTTCCTGGAACGCATCGACGACTGGACCGACGCCTGGGCCGCCGAACTGCTGATCGAGGGGCAGAAGTTCCTGCTGCTGCAGGCGCCCCGGGCCCGCAACGCCCACGACACCCGGGGCGTGACCCTGCTGTACGACCTGCGCGCGCAGCGCTGGGCGTCGCTGTACGGGTGGGACGCGGCGGCCTCGCGGCCCGGCCGCTGGCCCGGCTGGTCGCTGCTGCCGATCTGGGGACGCTGGTTCGTCGGCGGCGACGACGGCGCCATCCACGAACTGACCCCGGAGCGCCAGGACCACGACGGCGCCCCGCAGCCGGTGCTGTACCGCTCCGGCCACTGGTCCATGCTGGGGCACCGCACCCGGGTCGGCGACAGCCGCCTGCGCCTGCGCCGGGGCGTGGTCGGGCCGAACGATCCGGAGCCGGTGGTGTCGCTGCGCGTCAACCGCGACAATCGCGGCTGGTCGGCCTGGCGCCGCGTCGGTCTGGGACGGGCCGGCCAGCGCGACCTGGTGGTCGGCGCGGGGGCCTGGGGCGCGGCCCACAGCTGGCAGTGGGAGATCGCCATGACCGACGCCGCCCCCCTGGAGCTGCACGACGTCCAGATCTATCAAAGCGGGGCCTAGACATGCCCACCCCCACCGTTCCCTCGCCGCCCCGGCCGACCGGCGACGCCGCCGCCGACACCAGCGCCACGGTGGATTACATGTGGGCGCTCTACCGGGCGCTGGTGCTGTCCGTGGACGGCCCGGTGCAGCGGCTTGAGGCCATCGGCACGGTGGCCCCCCTGGCCACCCCGGCGGCGTCGGCCACCGCCATCGCCGACCCCCCGACCCGGAGCGACGTCCAGGCCCTGGCCGACGCGCAGCAGACCCTGCGCGCCAAGCTCAACGAGATCGTCGCCGCCATGCGGGGGTGACCGCCCCGGGGCACTCTACTCCGCCGCCACCAGGGCGTCGGTGGCCAGCCGGGTCCTGGCGTTCAGAAGCTCGATGCCGACAAGCCGGTGGTCGTCATCGAAATCGAAGACAACCCCGGGCGAGATTTCCTCCGACTCCACAGAGGGTCGGTCGGACAGGCTCACGTAGAGCGCATCGACCTCCGGATCATACGCGGTTTTCATGGCCGGGCTCCCCGATCGAAGAAGGCGGTGATCACGAGGATATCATGGCCGTCGGGGCGATGGACAACCCGGAGCACACGGGCACCGAAGTCCGGGATGGTCTTGAAGGATCGCGTGACCTCCGGCGCCCCCGCGTCGGGCTCGGTGCGGTCCGGCTCCAGAATGGCCGACTCGATCCAGGCCCGCCGCAATCGGCGCCGGGCCAGGGCCGCTTCGGCGTGGGCCGAGAAGAGGATCATGGTACAGGCCGTCCCTGGCGGACCCTTCCGGTCCCGCTGGCGAACCGGGGAACCGTTTCGCCGAACCGTGTGGGTCAGGGATTGATGGAGGGGAAGTCTTCGCGCGCGATGCGACGGGCCATGGCGAGGGCAGCCGCATCGGAGGTCTGTCCTTGCGGAAGTTGGCGACAAACCATGGCCCAGCCCGAGGTATAAACCGGAGCCTTCGCGAGGGCGGACAGGCAGCCGAGAACAAGGCCCCCTTTCTCGACTCGGTACGCCTTGCCCAGGACAGGACCGGAGGCCAGGCTGGCGGCCGTGCCGATCCCGTCAACGCGACGCATACCGTCCATCCGTCTTGGCACGGGCCGCTCCGGTGTAGCGACGACAAGTCGCGAGATCATGACCGTCGCCTCCCCCGTCGGAGACGCGGCCGAGAACACAGCGCCGACCGTCTCGCCGTCAGGTCCGGTGACCGGAGAACACCTGGGGGCAAAGCGCGTCGCACGGAACTCTGCCGACGCCGGGGACCCAGGAACCAGCACGTCGTCGCACAGGACTCCCCCCGTGCGTGCGTCCAGTGCCGCCGCGGGCCCCGACGAGCGCGGGGCATCCGCCCCGGTGGTCTGGCAGCCGGCCACCGCCAATCCCGTGATCATCGCCAACACAATCGCGCGCATTGTCTTCCCTCCCGTTTTTTGCACGCCCAGGATGCACCATCCGTCCCGCCGCATCAAGGGCGCGCGGATCGCCGGGGTCCGGTCTGTGAGCGCGGCGAGACATGCGCGACCGTGCTCCCGGACAGCAGGACAGGGGCAACGGGAGACGGGCATGGCCAGGGGACTCAGCGGGATCCGCGCGGCGGCGGCGCTTCTGGACACCGCCGGGCCTCCGGGTACGGATCTGGTGCATGTCAACGGGCGCGAGATCGGCGACCTGGCGGCCTCGGGGTACCCGATGGCGCGGGCGCCGGACGGCACGGTGGCGGTGCTGGACCGGGGCGCCGTGGCGGCGCGCGGGCGCCGGGGCGACACCGACGTCATCCATGCCGGCCGCCAGGCCCAGCGCTACCTGCGCGCCCGGGGCGGCGCCGGGACCATCAACCCGGCCACCGGGCGGCGCGAGTTCTTCGACGCCGGGTCCGATGACGATGGGTCCGACGACGACGGATCCGACGGGGGTTCCCAGGGGGGTTCCCAGGGGGGCGCCGACAAGGGGTCCGACCGCAAGGGCGGGAACGACGGCGGCGGATCGGACGGCCCCCAGGGCTCCGATGGCGGGCGCTCCGGCGGCTCCCAGGGGGGCTCGACGGGTTCCGGGAGGTCCGGGAGGTCCGGCGACGTCGGCAAGTCCGGCAAGTCCGGTAAGTCCGGCGGACCGGGCGGGGCGGGCGGATCGAGGGGATCCTCCCTCGCCACGGACGACGCGGGCTCGACACTGAACACGTCCAGCGGCGCCAGACAGGTCAGTGGCGCGTCCCTGACAGCGACAGACCCAGAAGCCGCCGCCCTTATGGGGGGGCACGACTTAGGCGCATTGGCCGGTTTGCCTTCAGAAGAAAGCATTGCTGCTGGCTTGGCGATGGAGAGTGTTGGACAAACTATCGCCAGAGAAGTGTTTAACACCCTAAACCCGTTTGGCCTTGACATAAATCCTCAAATTGGCCCGACCGGGCTCGCTCATCGTGCGACCTTCGATCCGGTGGGAATGGTCGGATCTGTCGTTGGCGGTGTCATGGGTGTTCCGGGACTCGGCCTCGTTGGTTCCGCCCTCGGGCCGGACATCGATCTTGGACTGCTGGAAGACCTCCCCGACGCCTTTTCCGCCGACGGGCGGACCTCCAACACCCGGGACTTTTCCGGCGACGGGGCCGGCAGCGGCCGCGACCGCCCCCTGGCCGCCATGATCGAGGAGGCCCTCGAAGACGCCGACGACGACGCCAGCGCGCTCGCCGTGGAGGAGCGCGCCTACATCCTGCCGTCCTATGTGCGGCCCGACACCATGCAAGATAGCGAGGTCACCATGTGGGATGCCCCCAAGCAGACCGGCCTGGCCGGGATCGTCGCCGACCAGGGCCGCTATGGCGACACGGCCCTAGCCTACCTGGGGCCGCAAGCCCAGCGGCGCCTGCGTGCCCGGGGCGGCGCCGGGACCATCAACCCGGCCACCGGGCGGCGCGAGTTCTTCGACGAACAGTACTATCTGTCCCAGAACCCCGACGTCCGGGCGGCCGTGGCCAACGGCGATTTCGCGTCCGCCCAGGACCACTACAACGCCCACGGCCGCGCCGAGGGCCGCTACGCGGATTCCACCGACGCCCATTATCTGTCCCGGAACCAGGACGTGGCGGCGGCGGTTCGCTCCGGCCAGTTCTCGGACGCCAGGGAGCATTACGCCCTCCACGGCGCCAGCGAGGGCCGCTCCCTGTACGAAACCCCCGACGGTTTCGATGCCCAGGCCTACCTGGACCAGAACAGGGACGTGGCCGAGTCCGGCATGGACCCCTGGACGCATTACCGGCAGCACGGCATGGACGAAGGCCGGGCGTACACCGCCCCCCAGCCCGAGCCCACGCCGCAGAAAGACCCGGGGGTTATTATTCAAGACATCCTGGACAAGTTCCTGAAGGACTACTTCCCGCCCATGCCGCTGCCCACCGAGCCCGACCCCGATCCCGACGGCAATTCCGACGGCACGCCCGACGGCAATTCCGACGGCAATTCCGACGGCACGCCCGACCCCGGCGGGCCCATCTCCCCCGGGCCGGTCATCACCACGCCGCGCTACCGCTCCGATCGCTATCGCGGCACCAAGGGCTACGGGTTCTAGGGGCGGAGACGCGGCATGAGCATCCTCGGCGACATCGCCAAGTCGGTCCTGCCCTCGATCATCGAGGGGGGGATCTCCCTCTGGGGGGACTCGGAGGCGCGGGAGGCCAACGAACAGGCCGCCGCCGACTACGCGGCCGGCGCCCAGGAAGCGGCGGACCTGCTGTCCGCCGCCGAGGTGGAGGCGCTGGAATACCTGCTGGCCGGCAACGAGGACGTCCGCGCCATCTATGACGAGGCGCGGGGCAGCGGCTTGTCGCAGATGGACTCCCTGGCCACCGCCTACGACATGGCCGTCAGCACCGGCCTGATGCGCTCCGACCAGCTGCTGACCGAGGCCCTGACCGGCTACCACGCCACCCTGGAGGGGGGGCTCGACCGGTACCTGGACGCCATCGGCACCGGCCTCGGCGGCGCGGTCGAGACGTACGGGCTGGGTTCGGCCGCCGCGCGGCGGGACATCGACGCGGGCCAGGCGGCCTACGCCGCCCAGTTCGCGCCCTACCAGGACGCCGGGCGGGAGGCCCTGGGGTCCCTGCGGCGCATCGCGGGCGGTGACCCGTCGGCCCTGACCCCGTCCCAGCGCCGGTTGATGGAGGACCACCAGCGCGGCATGCGCGCCAACCTGGCGGCCTCCGGGCTGCGGGGCGCCGGCCGGGCGGGGGTGGCGGCGTTCAACGAGGGCCAGGCGGCGCTGGCCGCCGACCTGTACGACCAGAACCGCGCGCGCCAGGACGCCGCCACCGACACCCTGGCCCGCTACGGCTACGGCGCGTCGGGGTCCGTGGCCGGCAACGCCGAGCGCAGCGCCGCGGCCCATGCGGCCAACATGCTGGAGACCGCCGGCCGGCAGGCGGCGGCCATCACCGGCGCCAGCCAGAACATGGGCAATGCCGTGCTGGCCACCGCCCAGAACCAGGGGTCGGCGTGGCTCAACACCGCCGACACCCGCGCGCGCAACGCCCTGGGCGTGGCCAGCGACACGGCCCTCAACCGCCAGAACATGGGCCTGCGTCAGCTCGGCCTGACCCAGGACTATTACGGACGCCTGGCGGACCTGGCCACGTCGGACGCCGGCCTGCGCGCCGACGCCACCAAGTCCATCGGCCAGGCGCAGGGCTCCGCCAAGTCCAACGCCGGCTACATCGAGGCCCTGGCCGGGCTGGCCAACGCCCAGCAGGCCGGCACCACCTGGGGCACCCTGGCCTCCATCACCGCCAACGGCGCCAAGAACGCCCTGGCCGCCTACGGAGGATCGTGACCCATGGCCGTCGCGCCCACGCGCCTGCCCCGCGGCTCTTACGGCGATCCCATGCCGCGCGCCCCCGGTCCGCAGGGCCTGCGCTTCATCACGGCGAACCCGGCGCTGGAGGGCTATCGGCGCCAGGAGCAGGCGCAACAGCGCCGGGACGTCCTGGCCCGCGCCGAGCAGGCGCACGACCGCGCCGAGGGCCTGCGGCGCATCACGGCGGAGGCGGCCCAGGCCCGGGCCGGCGGCGCGGCGCCCACCTGGCGGCGGGACTATCAGCAGGCCCTGGCCGAGGGCGGGCACGGCCGCGAGGCCATGGCGGCCGCCGACGCCACCGACACCGCCGAGATCAAGATCCTGGAGATGGCCGCCTCCGGCAGCCCCGACCGGGCGCTGCACCTGGCCCGCGCCCAGGGCATCCCGGTCACGCCGCAGATGGAACGGATGATCCGCACCCCGTCCGTGGCCGGCGTGATGGCCGAGGCGGCAAAGATCCCCGGCGCCGACAAGGACCCGGAGTGGACCCGCGCCTACGCGTCCGCGCGCCTGAACGGCCTGGCGCCGACCCAGGCCCTGGAGCGGGCCGGCTCCGTCGGCAACGCCGCGACCCGCTTCCTGGACGGGTTCGATCCGGCCCGGTACGGCCTGCCCGGGGGGACGCCCGGGGGAGCATCGCCCGGAGCGCCCGGGGCGCCCGGGGAGACGCCGTCCGCGCTGCCGTCGCTGCGGGACGGCCTGCGCGCCACCGAGAGCGGCGGCAACCCGGCCGCCCTGCGATCCGACACGAAGTCCGCCGGGCTTTACCAGCACACGCCCGCGCGCTTGCAGGATCTGGGCGTCTACAGCGGTGACGGGGCGTGGAACGGGGGCTTCACCATCCCCGGCTTCCCGAAGGTGCGCACCCTGGCCGACTACCTGGCCAACCCCGATGCCCAGGAAGCCGTGCAAACCCTCCACGAGACCGACATCCTGCGGCAGATCGACACCCTCGGGCTCGGCCAGTACCGGGGCCAGACCGTCGGCGGCGTCCCGATCAACGACAACGCCCTGGTCACCATGGCCCACCTGGGGGGCATGGGCGGCCTACGCAAGTTCCTGGAGACGGACGGGCGGTACAATCCGGCCGACGCGAACGGTACCCGCCTGTCCGACTTCGGACTCAAGTTCGGGCGCGGGTTCCAGCCCCTCTCCGCCGCCGCCATGCTCCCCGCGCTGCCTCCGGACACCGGGCCGGCGCCCCCGCAACAGCAGCAGCAACCAGCACCGCAACAGCAGCAGCCGGGAGGCCGAACGCTGACGCGCCAACAGCTGGACCTGCTCCGGGCGCGGGCGCGCACCGACCCCGAGGGCGCCATGAAGGCCCTGTGGGACACCCTCGGCCCGCCGGAGGCGAAGCCCTTGCGGCCCGTGACCATGGCCGGGCCAGACGGCGCCCCGGTGCTGGGCACCTTCGATCCGGCCACCGGCGCATATACCCCCTCGACCACCCCGGCCCCGACCAGCGCGGCGCGGGAGACGGACCTGTTGCGCCAGGCGCAGGACGCGGCCCGCAAGGAGGCCGACGCCACCGTGTCCCGCGACCCGCTCGGAAATGTCGAGGACCCGGACGGGTGGCGGCGGATCTACGACGCCGCCTTCGACGCGCAGATGCGCCTGCGCGGCCTGGACCCGGAGGCCGCGCGCGCCCGCATGGGACCCAGCGCGCTGTCCACGGAGGTGCTACCGGTGCCCGGCGACGTGTCCGACCTGGAGGCGCTGGACGACGACGCCATCCTGCGCGGGGCGGGGCTTCGATAATGCCGACAGAGACCGAATACCGGATGGAGGCGGGACGGCGGGGGATCCTGCCACCCCGCCACCAAGTCTACTTCGACGAGGCGGTGCGGCGGGGCCTGATCGACCCGGCACCCGAGCCCCCCGAACCCGACGGACCCGGCGTTTGGGCCCAGGCCGGAAACATCGCCCGTGGCGTCGGCGAGCGAGCGCTCGACCTCGCGGGCGGTGCGCTCACAGGCGTGGGTGCCGTCGTCGAGGACCTCGGCGACGCGATGGAACGGCGCGTTCCGCTCGGCACCCTCGCCAACCCGGGGGTGCCCATGACCGAGGAAGAGATCGCCGCGCCCAACCTCGGGTCCGCGATCCAGGCCATCGGCCGGGACGCGGCGGCCGTCGATCTGGGCTACGAGCCCCGCTACACCTGGGACCGTCTCAAAAACAGCGAGGGAGTCCTCGATGCGGCCGGGACCCTGATCGGCTTCGCCACCGAGCAGGGGCTGGTCTCCGTCCCGGACATGATCGCGTCGATCGCCAATCCGGCCGGCTACATCGCGGCCCGATCGGGCGAGATCGGCGCGGCCCGCGCGGAGAACCAGGGCCGGTCCGGGGATGTCCGGGCCCGGGACGTCGCGGAAGCGGCGCCCGCCGCGCTGACCGCCGCGCTGATGGAGCGCTTCGGCGCGCGCGGCGTGCTCGGCCTGGACGACACCGTGGGGCGCCTGGCGGACATCCCCGGCGCGGCCGCGAAAGCCGGCGCCAGGGAAGGCGCGACCGAGTTCGCCCAGGAACAGATCGAGTACGCCGGCGAGACCGTCGGCACCCGCAAGCCCTGGGATGTCTGGGACAGTCTGGAGCGGGGCGCCGCCGGCGCGGTGGCCGGCGGACCGTTCGGGGGCGCCGTCCGCGCCGGAACCGGGGTCGTCCAGGTGCTCACCCATCCGGAGGCCACGCCCCCGGGCATCGGCGAACAGCCCGACGACGGCGACCCCCCTGCGCCACCCCCGCGCCCCCCGGGACCGAAACCCGAGCCGGGGGGCCGCGTCGACGTCGCCCTGGACCACGAAACGCCGGTGCCGCCGCAACCCGACGGCTGGGGGGACGTCTCCCCCGAGGAGATCGCCCGCCTGCGGGCCGGGCAGCGGGCCGCCCCGGTGCCGGGCGGGCGGGTCACCGTGCGGCTGAACGGCGAGACCCTGGCCGGCACGGTCGAGAGCCTCGATCGCCGCGACGCCATGGTGCGCCTGGACGACACCGGCGACCTGGAGCCGGTGCCCGTCGCGGCCCTGGAGCCGGCCCGGCCCCCGAGGGATCCCGGGGAGGCTCCGGCCCCCACCCCTCCAGCCGACGAACTGACCCAGGTCCTGGAGACCGAGCGCCCCGTCGCCGAGATCGTCGCCGAGGCGGAGGGCCGCCCGGCGGGGCGCCGGATCGTCACCCTGCCCAGCGGCGAACGCCTGACCGGCGCGGTCACGCCGCTGGACGACGGCCTGCTGCGGATCGAGGCCGAGGATGGCGCCGTCCTGGTGCTGCCCGAGGGCGCGCCGGGGGTGTCGATCGCCCGCCCGGACGAGGGGGCTGCGCCCGCGCCCCCACCCCTGGCCGAGGCGATCCCGGTCCCCACGCCCTTGCGCCCCACCGTGGACCGCCTGGTCGGCGCCGGCATGGACCCACAGGTGGCGGCGGACGAGGTGATGGAGCGCGACGCGCTGCGCGACGATACACCGCTGCCCTGGCAGGAGATCGCCGACGCCCGGGACGAGGCCCGCCCCGAGACCCGCCCCGAGACACAAACGGGGGCGGAGCCGCCGGCCTTTCTGGCGGACCCGCCCGAGGCCATGCGCGCCGAAGCCATGCGCGCCGTGGGCCTGCCCGACACCGTGGCGGACGTCCACGTCGAGATGGCCAGCGGCCACACCTTCGCCGGCGAGGTCGGCCGTGCCGGCCTCGACGACCAGGGCCGCCCCTGGCTGGAGGTCCGCCAGGAGACCGGCGTGCCCCTGGTGGTCCGCCCGGGCCTCAACGCCGAGGTGACCGCGCGGGACTGGCCCGCCGAGGCCCGGCGGTCCCGCAACCCGCGCGAGGTTGTGGTCAACAGCGCGGACATCGGGCCCTTCAAGACACGTCGCCGCTGGCGCGACGCCGCGATCCGGAAGATCCGCGCCCACGTCGGTACGAAGGTCCGGCACGGCGAACTGGGCGACATCCGCATCCCCTTGATGGGCGTCAAGCACACAGTCCAGGGCGCGCAGGAAGAGCTTTTGCTTGCCGCCACCCGGCTTCCCGACCTGATCCGCACGGCCCAGCGGATGGGTCCGCCACAGCCGGACCGCCGAGGGCGCCCCGAGATCAAGGCCGTGCACCATCTGCAGGGCTCGGTGCGTGTCGACGGGGCCGTCAGGGCCACGCACATTGTCGTCCGCGAGACGGCCGACGGACGGCTATTCTACGACCTGGCCCTGATGGGGAAAGACGGCTCTCCCGCTACCGGTGCCGTCCGCCCGCCGGGCGCAGTGGGCATCCAGACTTCAAGCAAGGAGAGCCTGACTCAGAGTATAGGCGCGGCATCCTCCACGCTCAACCCTGGCCTCACTGACACCCCCGCCGAGACGCGGCGAAGCGAGACACCCCCCTTGGTCCGGTCCCTGCTGGGCGACGAACTGGGCGATCTGCGCGGCCTGAAAAACCGCCGAAAGGCGATGGAGGATTGGTACCGGACCCACCTTCAGGGGCGGACCGTTGAAGCCTCCGATGGACGCTTGGTGCAGTTTACGCAGCGTGGGCGGAACGAGACAAGGTACCGCCTCTCTCTACAAAAAGCGCTTCACATCGTCGCTGTGGAAGACGTCGTTAAGCACGGGCGCTATGTGGGGTTCGTGCGAAATGAGAAAGCCAAAGAAAAGCCACGTGTGCGCGGCTACCATCAGTACGAGGGCCTCGTCAGGAGCGGCGACACAACCTTATTGGTCAGCGTCCTCGTCGAAGAAGACCAAAACGGCAACTTGTATTACAATTTAGATACGAAACCCCCCTCTACTCTTGAGCCGTCCCAGTCCAGCAGAGCGGAGGAGGGTTTCAAGGCCGCTTCGGACGATCCGAACGTAGCTGGGCTTCGGGAAGGAAGCAGCCCAACCAATACGATCTCCCCGGCGTGGGACGGCGTCAACCTCTTTGTGCGCCCGGTTGGGGTGGTGCCTGGACGAAGCGCCGCCCCCCTGGTCTACACCCCCGCCGTGACCGGGCAGGCCGCCCGATTGCGCCGCGCGCTGAGAACGCGCCTGCGGGAGATGGGGCTTGGCGACGTGGACGTGGTCATCGCCGAGGACATCGGCGGCGGCGCCCGGGACGGAGTCTATTGGCGAAAGCTCATCGCCGTGGCCCTGGATCGCGGCGAGGACGCGGCCCACGGCACCCTGAACCACGAGGCCATCCACGCCTTGCGCAAGCTGGGCCTCCTGAAAGGGGCCGAGTGGACAGCCTTGAAGGGTGCCGCCCTGTCCGGCGACTGGATCGCCCGGCACCAGGTGGACGCGCGGTATCCGGACCTGTCGTTCGAGGGGCGGCTGGAAGAGGCCGTCGCCGACGAGTATCGCGCCTGGGCGGAGAAGCAGACGCCGGCGCCGCGTCACGCCCTGGCGCGGCGGGCCTTCAACGTCATCCGGCGCGTGCTCGAACAGATCCGCGCCGCGTTCCAGACGGTTTTCCAGCGCCCCGTGACCGCCGAGGACGTCTTCCGCCGGATCGACGCCGGCGCGCTGCGGGGGCGGGGACCGGTGCGCGACGCCGGCACGAGGATGGACGCGTCCGCGCCCCCCGCCCCCCAGCCTGCCCCCTTGGTCGCGACCCTGCGCGGCGATGAGTTGGGCGTTCATGGCGACGATGCCCAGGCCTGGCGGCGCGCCGCCGACGCGTGGTACCGCGCCCACCTTCAGGGCCGGGTGGTCACGGCCTCGGACGGTCGCCCAATCCGCCTGACGGCCCGAGGGCGTAAAAAGACTGTACACCAGCTTTCGCCCACGACGGCGCGATACGTCCCCGCCATCGTCACAGTGCTGGAGTCGGGCGAATACGCGGGCTTTTCCGAGAACAGGAAGCCGGAAATCAAACCGGATGTACGCGGGTACCATCGATATGAAGGAGGCGTTGCGATTGGGTCCGAAACAACCCGGGTCCGGCTGCTCGTCGAAGAGCGAACGGATGGCACACTTTACTATGACCTCTATACAGAGGCCCCCTCCAGTGATCCGGGATTGAAGAGACCCGGGCCGAAGGGGGCTTCCGAGGACAACGCCTCGTCTCGAAGAATACCGCCACCGGAACAGTCGGTCAATCTGCTCCTGCTTGAAACACACCCCGCGACCCTGAGTGGCGCCGGGGGTGCCGAGACGTCCAGGGCCTCGGGGGACGAGGGACGAACCCTTGGTTACCCGCCGCTTGGGATGGTTGCCAGCCCCGGCGCTCACCCGGACAGTATCGCGCCAACGCCGTCGAACCGCAACGAAAACGACCGCGATACCCCCGCCGAGTCGCGGCGCCCCATCGGCCCGTTCGGCCCCATCTTCACGGAGTTCCGCCACGACGCCAAGGGTGCCATCGCCCGCCTGATTCAGGAGCAAAGCGGAGAAGCGGTCGCCGCGCTGCACCACCCCGAAATCGGCGATATCGATCTTGTGTGGGGAAAGGCGGGGACCGGCGCCAGTGACGGCTACGGCCTGGCCAAGCTGGTGCGCTTCCACCCGGAGGTCCTGGATAATCTCCAGGGCATCCTGAGCGAGACCAAGGTGGTCAGCCGCAGCCCCAACCGTGTCCGGCTGGCGTCGACACACCACACCGCCGTCGTCTCGCTGCAGTACTTCGACAGAGAGAAGACGTGGCTGCTGACGGCTTACGAGAGAAGGGGGAGTGGCGCCGGCACGACGATGGACACTGCCGAACTTCCTGGCGGAGGTGACACAGCTCGCTCCGCCGCCACTCACCCGGACAGTATCGCGCCAACGCCGTCGAACCGCAACGAAAACGACCGCGATACCCCCGCCGAGTCGCGGCGCCCCATCGGCCCGTTCGGCCCCATCTTCACGGAGTTCCGCCACGACGCCAAGGGTGCCATCGCCCGCCTGATTCAGGAGCAAAGCGGAGAAGCGGTCGCCGCGCTGCACCACCCCGAAATCGGCGATATCGATCTTGTGTGGGGAAAGGCGGGGACCGGCGCCAGTGACGGCTACGGCCTGGCCAAGCTGGTGCGCTTCCACCCGGAGGTCCTGGATAATCTCCAGGGCATCCTGAGCGAGACCAAGGTGGTCAGCCGCAGCCCCAACCGTGTCCGGCTGGCGTCGACACACCACATGGCGACCGTCCGCCTTGAGTGGGACGGTCGCGCCAAGACGTGGCTGCTGACGGCGTATGAGAAAAGAAGGAGTGGCGCCGGCACGACGACGGACACTGCCGAACTTCCTGGCGGAGGTGACACAGCTCGCTCCGCCGCCACTCACCCGGACAGTATCGCGCCAACGCCGTCGAACCGCAACGAAAACGACCGCGATACCCCCGCCGAGTCGCGGCGCCTGGGCGCGGCCCTCGACCGCACCCTGACCGCGCTCCGGGACGCCCATCTGCCGCCGCCGGCCGAGCGGGTGCGCGCCGCCACCGAGGACTGGATCCAGGGGACGCGCCTGTCGGACCCCGACGGCATAAAAATCACCCAATGGCTACGAGGCTCGTTCATATTCCCTAACCACGTGGCCTCCGGGCGGCCGGCGTTCGCGCCGGTGTTCCACCAGGGCATGCGCTTCATCGAGACCCGCGAGACGATCGCCCGCGCGCTGGGCGACCACCTGCGGCCCTATGCCGAGGCCAGCCCCCGGGACCAGCGGGCGGTCAACGCGGTGCTGGAGATGGGGCGGCTGAAGGGCCGGGACTTCTCCGGGGACCCGGTGATCACGGTCGTCAACGACCTCGACCGCGCCCTTCCCAACACCCGCCGCGCCCTGCTGAAGCCGGGCGAGAGGATCACCCTCAGCCAGGATCAGGCCCGGCAGTACCGGGCCGTGCGCCAGGCCATGCGCGCGGCGCTGGCGCTGTACCGGACGGCCTATCTGACCCAGCAGGGCTTCGGGCGCCCGGGCGACCCGGCCACCCCCGCCGCCTTCCACGACATGGCCAACCGGGTGGACGCGGGCGCCGATCCGACCACCCTGGCGCGGCCGGACGCCGACGGCGCGTTTCCCGACCTGCGCCCGGAGACCCTGCGGGAGATCGCCGATGTGCTGGGCATCCTCGCCCAGGCCGACCGCGAGGGCTACGTGCCCTTCAGCCGCTACGGCGACTGGGGTGTCGCCGTGATCCGCCCGGCGGCGCGGGGCCGGGAGGTGGTGGCGTTCCACAAGGCCGAAGGCCGGACGGAGGCGGCCCGGATCGCGCGGGAACTGCGGGCGGCGCACGCCCAAGACCCCGGCGTCCGGGTTCTGCCGCCGCGCAAGCTGCCCACGGAGGAGGCGTTCCGCGACGACGTGCTGGACCTGGGCGCCATCGCCGCCTTCGCCCGCAAGGGCGGCGTGGACCCCGAGACCGTGCAGCAGGTCGTCGAGGCGGCCCAGGGCGAACTGTCCCGGGCCGGCTTCAAGAAGCACTTTATCGACAGCAAGGGCACCGCCGGCTACACGCAGGACTTCGCGCGATCCCTGGCCGATTACGTGGTCGGACTGTCCGGGCACCTGGCCCGGCGGGAGACCATGCCGGAGATGACGCGGGCGATCTCGCGGATTCCGAACACCCAGCCCGACCTGAAGCGGGCGGCCCACGCCTACCGGGACTACCTGTTCGACCCCGTCGAGGAATGGGGGCGCATCCGCGCCTTCAATTTCTTCGCCTATCTGGGCGGCAACCCGTCCTCCGCCGCGCTCAACACCACCCAGGTCGTCGTGTTCACCGGCCCGGTCCTGTCGGCGCTGTCCAACCCGGCGCGCGCCGGCCGCGCCCTGACGCGCGCCGCCGCCCTCGCGACCCGGGTGGTGCGCCTCCGGGCCAACGCCAAATGGATCGAGCTGGACTACGACGCCCTGCCGGGTCACCTGCGCGACCCGGTGATGCGCCTGGTCGAGAAGGGGGCCCTGGTGCCCCAGGTCAGCCTGGAGCAGCAGGGCGTCGCGGCCGGACGCCGCGCCTCGGCGGCCCGGGGCGCAGCCGAAAAGGTCCGCAACGCGGGCGAGGCCGCCGCCGCCCTGTTCAGCGCCACCGAGCAGTGGAACCGCCTGGTCACCGTCCTCGCCACCCTGGATCTGGCCCGGGACGCCAAGGTGCGCGCCGCCGCCCAGGACATGTTCAAAAACGACGCCCTGTTCCACGAGCGCCTGCGCAAGACGGGACAGACCGCGATGGTCCTGGCCCGGGAAGGCGGCGACCCGGTCACCGGGTCGGTCCTCGACCAGGATCAGAAAGACCGGGGCCAGACCGTGGACGGCCGGTCGAACAGCGGCCAGCCGACGACAGTGCGCACGGCGCGGGGCGGGACGCTCCGGCTCGCGTCCGACGGGCGCTACACCTACACCCCGCCGGCCACCCTGCCGGCGCCGCTGAAAAACGGGCGACCGGTCACCGATCACGGGGCGTACACGGTGCGTCTGCCCTCCGGCAAGACGGTGGACCGGCGCTTCTCGGCCGAGATCGGCTACCTGAGCGCGGTGGACCTGGCCCAGTGGGTGACCGAGCAGACCCAGTTCATCCTCGGCAAGGCCAACCGGGCGCCCGCCCTGCGGGGGGTCGGCGCGCTGGTGTTCCAGTTCAAGGCGTTCACGCTGCACGCGTTGCAGTTCCAGTGGCGCCTGGCGACCCGCTACGGGCCGCGCGGCCGGGCCGCGCTGGGGATGAACCTGATAGCGCTTCTGCTGCTGAGCGGGGTGATGGGCCTGCCGTTCGTGGAGGACCTCGACGAGATCCTGCGCGCGCTCGGCATCGCCCCGGACAGCCGCGCCTGGTTCACCGACACCTTCGGCCCCACCTGGGGCGAGGTGCTGCGCACCGGCGCGACCCGGCCCCTCCTCGGCGTGGACTTCGGCCCGCGCGTCGGCATGGGCGACATCCTGCCGATCCCCTTCGAGCAACGTCCCACGCAAACCCTCTTCGACATGTGGGCGCCGGTTCTCGGCGTAAGCGGATCGACGGCCAGCAACCTCGTGCATGCCTTCAACGAGGCCAGCTATGGCCGCTGGGTGAACGCCGCCGTCACCCTGGCGCCCTACGTGGGCTCGGCGGGGGCCGGCAACGTCTCCAAGGCCCTGGTCCGTGGACAGGAAGGATACCGCACCCGGCGCGGCGACCTGCTGCTGTCAGAGGAGGAGATCACGCCCTGGGACACGGCGACCCGGGCGCTCGGCTTCCAGTCCGCCCATCTGGCCCGCGAGATCGATATCCTCGGGTCCCAGCACCGCCTGGAGAAGGCCGGCGAGGCCGGGCGCGCGCTGCGCCAGCGCCTGGTGCGGGCGGTCGTGGACCGGGACCGCGAGGCCGAGCGCGCCGCCCTGGCCGAGATCGAAGCCTGGAACACGGCCCATGCCGACCGTCCCTGGATGCAGATCCGGCTGACCCGGCCGGCCCTGCGGCACATGGTCCTGCGCGAGATGCTCGGCGCCTCGGACGCCTTGACGGCGACCGCCCCCCGGGCCGCGCGGCCGGAGATGCGGCGCATCCAGGAGACGTTCCCACGGTAGGCCCGGCGCCCGAAAGGCCGGTCCGCGCGTTACCGCTGCACCCCGGAAGGCCGGGGCGATTGGTATGGCCGGTAGAGGTCCGGGTAGGGAGACCGGGTCCCGGCCTGTCCCGTGTACGGGTTGACGTTCCCTCGCGTGGACCAGTTGTTGTAGGGCGTTCTGTCCGGCGCGGACCGGTAATGGGGCGCCACGTAGGTGCCGTCGCTTCGGGTGTACCCCTCGACGTAGATCGAGTCCGCAAAGGCCGGCGCCGCCGCAAGCACCGCGCTCAGGGTGACGGCGGCAAGCAAGGTGCGTCCCATGGTTTTTTCCCCTCAGATATGCGCCCCAAGAGTGTTCATTACGCGAGTCCCCCGGCGAGGAGTCAAGCGGGAGGAGGACCGGCGCGCGATAAGCCGGTGAGCGCGACGGGACACGGCGTAGCGTGACGGGAGTCCCCCCCCGTACCCACGGCCCGAAGACCCCGCCCATGTCCGACCAGCCGCCCCCGACCTTTGTGGAGATGCTGATCCCCGGGGCCTGGCTGGCGCTGGTCGCCGGCCTGGCGCGTCTCCTGCACCACCATCGGCTGGTGTCGCTGGGGCAGCGGCGGCTGCTGTCCTGGTCGCTGATGTGGGAACTGCCGACGGCCGCCCTGTGCGCGGTGCTGGGCGCCGGCGCCGCCGAATGGCTCGGCGCCGGCCTCACCAGCCCGCTCGCGGCGGCGCTGGTCGGCGTGCTGTCCCTGCTGGGGCCGCGCGGCATCGAGACCACGCTCGCCCGCATCCTCGACCACTACTACCCGGAGGACCGGTGAATGGACACGCCCACGCTGTACGCCCACTGGCGCGACGTCCCGGCCGGGGCCTGGCGCTGGCCGCATTTCTCGCCGGCCGAGATCGCCTGCCGGGGGACCGGTGAACTGCTGGTCCATCCCCAGGCCCTGGACGCCCTGGAGGCGCTGCGCGAGGCGCTGGGCCACGCGCCGCTGATCCTCACCAGCGCCTACCGGTCCGAGACCCACAACCGCCGGGTGGGCGGCGCGCGGCGCTCCAAGCACCGGGAGGGCACCGCCTTCGACATCGCCACCGGGAACCACCACCCGACCGTGCTGCGCGACGCCGCCCTGGGCGTCGGCTTCCAGGCGGCGGCCTGGTACCCGAAGCAGACCTTCGTGCACATCGACCTCGGCCCGCCGCGCACATGGGGCGCGCCGTTCCCGCCCCGGCCGGTCGTGCACGCGGAAGACGCAACGCGATTCCCGCCAGAGGCGACCCGACCGGCCCCCGCCCGGGTGACGACGGCGGTGGGCGGCGGCGCCACCGCCGTGGCGACAGGCGCCGGCGCGGTGCTGGAGACCTTTGACGGCGACGCGGCCAGGGTCGCGGTGGTCGCGCTGATCCTGCTGGTCGCGGCGGGTGTGGCCGCGGCCTGGCGCCTGGGCTGGCTGACGGAACGCGCCCGGTGATCGGCGCCGTCCTGCGCCTGGGACCCGTTCTGGCCGTCGGTGCCGTGCTGCTGGCGGCGGCCGGCGGGGGCTGGTGGATCGCCGCGACGGTCGCCGAGCGGGACCGGTTGGCCGCCGAGGCGGTCGCGCTTCGGGCCTCCGTGGACGCCTCCGACACGGCGCTGGCCGAATCCGAGGCGCATCACCAGGCCGTGGTGGACGCCCTGGCCCGCGCCCATGCCCAGACCGCGCGGCTGGTGGCGCGGTCAGCCACCATCCTGGAGGACCTGCGCCATGCGACCGCGCCCGACTGCCCCGTGCCTCGTGCTGTGCGCGATGCTGTTGACCGCCTGTGGCCACCGGCCGAGTGACCCGGCGCCGGCGCCCTGCGTCTGCCCGGCCATCCCCGACGCCCTGCTGACCTGCCCCGAGGGAGCCGCCCGGCCCGACCCGATCGACATGGTCACCCTGACCATCGCCCTGGCCGAGGAACGCGCCGCCGGCGACGTGTGCCGGGCCAGGATGGGGGAGATTCGATCCCTGGAAAATCGGGCCTCAGAAGCCCGCTGACCTTGGGCGCAATTTGGGCGCAACGGCGGCCATGTTCAGTGTCCGTTCTGGCAGAACATGGCCGCCGTTGGCGCCAAAAGGCTAGGAATGCGGCCTACTCCAGGGCTTGCACGATCTCTTCGGTCATCTTCTTGGCGTCGCCGAAGAGCATCATTGTATTGTCCTTGAAGAACAACGGGTTGTCCACGCCGGCATAGCCGGACGCCATGGAGCGCTTCACGAACAGCACCGTCTTGGCGTTTTCCACGTCCAGGATCGGCATGCCGTAGATCGGGCTCGACGGGTCCGTCTTGGCCGACGGGTTGGTGACATCGTTCGCCCCGATGACATAGGCCACGTCGGCGGTGGAGAACTCGCTGTTGATGTCCTCCAGTTCGAACACCTCGTCATAGGGCACGTTCGCCTCGGCCAGCAGCACGTTCATGTGCCCCGGCATGCGGCCCGCCACCGGGTGGATGGCGTACTTCACCTCGATGCCCTCGGCCTTCAGCTTGTCGGCCATCTCGCGCAGGGCATGCTGGGCCTGGGCCACCGCCATGCCATAGCCCGGCACGATGATGACCTTGGAGGCGTTCGACATAATGAAGCTGGCGTCGTCGGCGCTGCCCGGCTTGACCGCCTTGTCGCCACCGGGACCGGCCGCCGCCGCCGCGCTGTCGCCGCCGAAGCCGCCCAGGATCACGTTGAAGATCGAGCGGTTCATGCCCTTGCACATGATGTAGGACAGGATCGCGCCCGAGGAGCCCACCAGCGCGCCGGCCACGATCAGCAGCGGGTTACCCAGCGTGAAGCCGATGCCCGCCGCCGCCCAGCCGGAGTAGCTGTTGAGCATCGAGATGACCACCGGCATGTCGGCGCCGCCGATGGGGATGATGAGCAGGAAGCCCAGCGCGAAGGCCAACGCGGTGAGCAGCAGGAAGACCGTATAGCTTTCCGTCGCGCAGAAGATCACCAGCAGCACCAGCATGGCGATGCCGAGAGCGGCGTTCAGCTTGTGCTGTCCGGTGAAGGTCACCGGCGAGCCCGAGACCAGCCCCTGCAGCTTGGCGAAGGCCACCACCGAGCCCGAGAACGTGATGGCACCGATGGCCAGGCCCAGCGACATCTCGATCATGCTGGCCACGGGCAGCGAGCCCACGGTCCCGATGCCGTAGTTCTCCGGCGTCAGCAGCGCCGCCCAGGCCACCAGCACGGCGGCCATGCCGACCAGCGAGTGGAAGGCGGCCACCAACTGCGGCAACGCGGTCATCTTCACCTTTCGCGCCACGACCGCGCCCACGCCGCCGCCAATCGCCACGGCCAGCGCCATGGGCAGGTAGTTCACCACGTTCGGCGCGATCAGCGTCGTCAGCACGGCGATGCCCATGCCGATCATGCCGAACAGGTTGCCCTGTCGCGCGCTGGTGGGAGAGGAGAGGCCCCTGAGCGCCAGGATGAAGCACACCGCGGCGACCAGATAGGCCATCATTGTCAGACCGAATCCCATGTCTCGCCCTCCCTAGCTCTTCTTCTTCTTGAACATGGCGAGCATGCGTTCCGTGACGATGAAGCCACCGAAGATGTTGATCGATGCCAGCAGCACGGCGCCGAGCCCCAGCCAGCTCGCGCTGGTGAAATCGGCGGGCCCGGCGGCGATCAGGGCGCCGACGATGATCACGGAGGAAATCGCGTTGGTCACGCCCATCAGCGGCGAGTGCAGCGCCGGGGTGACGCTCCAGACGACATAGAAGCCGATGAAGCAGGCCAGCACGAACACGGTGAACAGCCACCAGAACTCGCCGGCGTGACCGCCGCCCGCGGCGGCCGCGGCCCCCATCGCCGAGCCCGCCATCTGGTCGGCCAGGGCCTGGGCGTTCTGGGCCAGGGCGCCGGCCTGCTCGGCGAGCGCGCCGGCCTGGGACGCGATGGTCTCGTTTTGCGTTGCCATGAGGGTCCCTCTCCCTAGTTCGAACCGCCGGCGAGGGCCGGATGGACCACCGTGCCGTCGTGACAGACGCAGGTGCCCTTGATGGTCTCGTCGTCCCAGTTCAACTTGAGTCCCTTGGACTCCTTGTCGACCATGGGGGTGAAGAAGTTCAGCAGGTTCTTGGCGAACAGCGGGCTCGCATCGGCGGCCACGCGCGTCGGCAGGTTGGGGTAGCCGATGATCTTGACGCCCTCCACCTCGACGGTCTTGCCCAGTTCCGACAGCTCGCAGTTGCCGCCAGCCTCGACCGCCATGTCCACGATCACCGAGCCCTTCTTCATGCTGCGGACCTGCTCGGCGGTGACCAGCTTGGGCGCCGGGCGGCCGGGGATCAGGGCGGTGGTGATGACGATGTCGGTCTTTTTCAGGACCTCGGAGATGACCTGCTTCTGCTTTTCGAAGTACTCCGGCGGCATTTCCTTGGCGTATCCGCCCTCGGTCTCCGCCTGCTTCTCCATCTCCTCGTCGACGGTCACGAACTTGCCACCCAGGCTTTCCACCTGTTCGCGGGTCGCGGGGCGGACGTCGGTGGCCTGGACGGCGGCGCCCATGCGCTTGGCGGTGGCGACGGCCTGAAGGCCGGCGACGCCGGCGCCGAACACCAGCACGCGCGCGGGCGGCACGGTGCCGGCGGCGGTCATCATCATGGGGAAGGCGCGCGCGAAGGCGTTGGCCGCCTCGATCACCGCCTTGTAGCCGCCCAGGTTGGCCTGCGACGACAGAATGTCCATCGACTGCGCCCGGCTGATGCGCGGCATCAGTTCCATGGCGAAGGCGGTGACGCCGGCCTTGGCCAGGGCCTCGACCGTGGGCTTCTGGGTCAGGGCGTTCAGATGACAGAACAGCAGAGCGCCCTTCTTCATGAGGGCGATCTCGTCGGCCCCCTCCTCGGCGGTCTCGTCGGCCATCATCGGGCGCTGGATCTTCCAGACCACGTCGGCGTCGCCCAGGGCGGCGGCGGCATCCGGCGCGATCTTGGCGCCCACCTCGGTCAGCATGGCGTCGGTGACATCGGCGCCGAGGCCGGCGCCCTGTTCCACCACCACCTCGACACCCAGGCCGACCAGCTTCTTGACGACCTCGGGCGAGATCGCCACGCGGCATTCATCGCTGCGGCGTTCCTTCGGTACGGCGAGTTTCATGGATTGTGACCCTCGATCGATCAACATATGACCAACGGACACGGAACATGGCCGTTGATGTGTGCGGGACCAGCCCAGCCCCCCGGCCGGCCCTCCCGGGACGCGCGCCGTGGCGGGGCGGAGACGGCATGGGCCGGAGCAAGGCTCCAGGGACGGACCCAAGCAAAACCGATGAGACATGCTCATCGGTCATCGGTACACAACAGGCGGGCGGGAGCCTCGCGGCGCCCCTGTCCCGCTTACGGATATGGATCCGGCTCGGGAGATGGCAACACGGCGCCGGGGCCGGCGGACCATGCGCGCACCCTGCTCCGACGATGGGGCGAGTGACCCCGATGATCGGCCGACCCTAGCCGATCGGCCGACCCAAGGCCACCGCTATCGGCGATTTTTTGCAGATGCGAGATGCGTGACACGCATGGCAGGGGCCGTCACGACCAGAAGACCCCATCGTGGGCCGACCGCCTAGCCTCAGGGTTGCGCAACCCGGGGACCGTCACGTGTCCGAGTCGCGTGGCACCGCCTGACGATAGGCATGCCAACTGGCATGACCGATCAGGGGCAGCGTCACGCACAACCCGACGAACAGGGTCACCAGCCCGGCCTGGGTGAAGACGACAATCAGACCGGCCCACAGCGCCATGGCCGCCGGGTTCTTGAGCACGGCGGCCACACTGGTGGCCAGCGCCTCGAACACGTCGGTCTGGCGGTCCAGCATCATCGGCACGGAGACCGCGGAAATGGCGAAGATGACGGCGGCGAAGGCGCCGCCGACGACGGTTCCGGTGATCAGGAAGATCACGCCGTCCACGGTCGCCGTCTGGTCCAGCAGGCCGCCCCACGTCATGTCCACATAGGGGAAGGAGATGGCGAAGAACAGCGCCGCCACCCGCAACCACATCAGCAGCACCACCGCCAGCGCCACGCCGAACCCGATCAGGGGCACCGGGTTGACGCGCCAGGCCAGGAGCGTGGTGCCGAGGGTGGGGCGCTCGCCCGCCTCCAGGCGGCGGCTGATGTCATGGAAGCCCAGCGCCAGCGCCGGCGCCACCAGCAGGAAGCCGGCGATCATCGGCGTGATCAGGTAGTCCCAGCCGACCAGCACCAGACCGGCGGTCAGGGCGAAGCCCGACAGGGTGAACAGCAGTCCGAGGCCCAGGCTGATCGGCCAGGCGGCCAGCAGGTCGCCCCAGCCGTCGCGCAGCCAGTCCCAGGGATCGCTCATGGTCAGCCGGGCCACCGGCGCCACCAGGGGGCGCGACGCCGGGGCGGCACCGGCGGGCGGCGGCGTGGGGTCGGACGGCGAGATCTGCGAGTCACTCATCGGACGGCTCCCGGATCCAAAAGATGCGCCGGTTCGGTGTCATCCGCGCGCGGCGGCGCCGACGGTCATTCCCAGTACGGTCATTCCCACTATGGAACAGGCCCAGTATGGAACAGGCGCGCGCCCGGGGGAAGGGCGGTCGAGGGCTCCCGCCATCATCGATCGCCCATCATCCCTCACGCGTCGCGCACCGGCAGCGGCCGGAAGCCGCCGGCGCCATGGTCGGGGGTCCAGTCGGTGACCGCCCAGGCGGTCAGCCCGGGGGCCGGGTCGTCCGCGCTTGCAAGGCCGACGATCACCCAGACCAGATCGGGCTCGGCGGCGGCGCGATGGTCTGTCTGGCTGGGCACGGGCGGACGCCCGGGGTGGGAGTGGGCATGCCCGATCAACCGCAGGGGGCCGCCCCGCAAGGCCCGCGTCAGGGCGAGGCGGGCCGCCGGATCCACCTCGAATCGATCGTGACGACGGTCGGACGCGGCGACGTTGGCGGCCGGATGGACGGCCTCGACAATCCACCAGCCCCCGGCGCCGGTCCGCCCGGACAACAGGGCACACCCCTCGGCCGGCCAGGCGGCGCGAAGGTGGTCAACCAACCCGGCCCGCGCGGCCGGCGGCAGCACCAGCCCGGCCGCCCGTTCGGCCGACTCGGGGCCGTCAGCGGCTGGCGGAGGGCTCATACGCGGATCGTTCCCCCAGGGAGATGACACCCAGACGCCGCCCCGCGATCAGGTCGACGACCACCACCCGGTCGGGTCGGCCACCGCCGGTAACGGTCATCAGCGCCCGACCCTGGCCGTCCATCACCACGGCGGCGACGCCGCTGCCGGTTGGCTCGTCCAGGGCGAGGGTCCCGAACGGGGTCGGCGCGGCCGCCATCGCGGGCCGGGCGCCGTCGCCTTCTGTCCGCCCCAATTGGCTGGATTGCTGGGACATGCCATACGCCAGAAGGCCGAGGCCGACCAGCAGCATCAGGGTCATGACAGTGACCAGCGTCTTGACGGCGGTCATGGGGTGATCCTCCTGACGGTGGCGGGTCGGCGTCCCGAACGCTCCAGACCCGCCCCGCGTGAAACCGGGTCCCGTGTACAGGTCCCGTGTACAGGTCCCGTGTATAAAGGGCTCTCGCGACCATGGGCAACGTGCCCGTCCCCTCTCTCCCCGACGATCCCGGGGCCGGTGCCGGTGCCGGTGCCGACACCGCCCCGGACCGGCCGGCCTTCGTCGCCATCGTGCCGCCGGAGGCCGCCGGCACGCGCCTCGACCGCTGGCTGGCCACCGCCCACGGCGACCAGTCGCGCTCGCGGCTGAAGGCGCTGATCGAAACCGGCGCGCTGACCCTGGACGGCCTGCCGACCCTCGACCCCAGCCGGAAGGTGCGTCCCGGGCAGCGCGCGGTGCTGATCGAACCCCCACCCGAGGACGCCACGCCCCGGGCGCAGGCGGTGCCGCTGTCCATCGCCTACGAGGACGCCCACGTCATCGTGGTGGACAAGCCCGCCGGCCTGGTCGTGCATCCGGCCCCGGGCTCCCCCGACCGCACCCTGGTGAACGCCCTGCTGGCCCATTGCGGCGACAGCCTGTCGGGCATCGGCGGCGTGCGCCGGCCGGGCATCGTCCACCGGCTGGACAAGGACACCAGCGGCCTCATGGTGGTGGCCAAGACCGACCGGGCGCACCGGGCCCTGGCCGCGCAGTTCGCCGACCGCACCCTGCACCGGGTCTATCAGGCCCTGGTCTGGGGCGTGCCCAGCCCGGCGCGGGGCGAGATCGACGCCCCCATCGGCCGCCATCCCACGGCCCGCACCCGCATGGCCGTGGTGCCGGCCGGCGCCCCCGGGGCCAAGCCGGCGCTGACCCGCTACGCCACGCGACGGGTCTGGGGCATGGCGGTGACCCTGGTCGAGTGCCGTCTGGCCACCGGGCGCACACACCAAATTCGGGTGCACATGGCCCACATGGGTCATCCCCTGGTCGGCGATGCCACGTATGGCCGCATCCCCCGACGGACGACATTGGAACCGGCGGTGGCGGCGCGCCTGACCGGCCTCGACCGTCAGGCGCTGCACGCCGTCGAAATCGGCTTCATCCATCCCGACAGCGGTGATCCGATGCGCCTGCGCTCGCGTATACCCGGGCAGGTGCAGGAGATTCTGGACGTTCTGGAGGCCCAACACGGCGGGCCGGACGCGGCGCCGCGATAGAGCGCGGCATGGGTCCGAGGCGCCGCTGGATGTTACAGACTTTTCATCCACATTCCCGACCAAATTGGTACTGTATCGTTGGACTCGGAACGGGACGACCGCTAGACTGGTTCCAACATCGGGGGTGCTGGCCGGATCGAGACCGCCCAACGGGGCGGCCGCCAGGCCCCGCCGCAGGCTCATCAAGCCGTCCGCCACGGGGTCCCGTCCGGCGCGGACGCCGAGGCGACAAGGAGAGCGAACCATGGCAAACGCGACTGGAAGCCCCATCGGCCTTGAACCGGAAGCCAACCTGTCGCGCTACCTTCAAGAGATTCGCAAGTTTCCCATGCTGGCCCCGGACGAGGAGTTCATGCTGGCCAAGCGCTACCAGGAGTCGGAGGACGCCGACGCCGCGCATCGCCTCGTGTCCAGCCACTTGCGGCTGGTGGCCAAGATCGCCATGGGATATCGCGGCTATGGCCTGCCCATGGGCGAGGTCATCTCCGAGGGCAACGTGGGCCTGATGCAGGCGGTGAAGCGCTTCGACCCGGATCGCGGTTTCCGCCTGGCCACCTATGCCATGTGGTGGATCCGCGCCTCGATCCAAGAGTACATCCTGCATTCCTGGTCGCTGGTGAAGATGGGCACCACGGCAGCCCAGAAGAAGCTGTTCTTCAATCTCCGCAAGATGAAGGGCCAGCTTCAGCTCATGGAAGATGGAGATCTGCGCCACGAGAGCGTGACCACCATCGCCACCAAGCTGGGCGTGCCGGAACAGGACGTCATCAACATGAACCGGCGCCTGTCCAGCCCCGACCACTCGCTGAACGCGCCCCTGCGCCACGACGGCGAGGGCGAGTGGCAGGACTGGCTGGTGGACGACAGCGAGGACCAGGAAAGCCTTCTGTCCAACCAGCAGGAGCTGGACCAGCGCCGCACCCTGCTGGCCGGCGCGCTGGAGACCCTGAACCAGCGCGAACGCCACATCCTCACCGAACGGCGCCTGAGCGAGGAGCCGATGACCCTGGAAGACCTGAGCCGGGAGTACGGTATCTCCCGCGAGCGGGTGCGCCAGATCGAGGTGCGGGCCTTCGAGAAGTTGCAGAAGTGGATGACCCGCGCCGTACCCACCGCGCGCGGTGATGACGCGTCGCTGATGGCGGCGCCGGCCTGACGGCCTGGACACGCGCCGACACTGGCGATGGTATAGCGAACCGGGAGGCGTCCCCTTGGGCGCCTCCTTCCTGTTTTGGTGTGAGGTCCCCTCGGGACGGTGGGCCGTGCGGACATCGCCGATCGCATGCGTCCCCCATGGACGGGGGCGCCCGGTAGGGGGCTCGGGTCACACCGTTTCCGCCCGCCAAGCCCCGAGACGCCCTCCTCGGAACGGCGCCCCCTCTTTGTGAGCGCCTTGGCCTCGGCGCATGGTGGCGTATAGTGAGGGGTCGGGCACGCGTAATCCGCGTCGTGCCGCCCCTCTTTTCCGCCAGCGTGATCGGCAGCCGCATGACCCTGGAAATCCATGTTTCCCCACCGGCGCCCGGGACCGAGGCCGGCCACCCACCGCTTGTGTTCGTGCACGGAGCCTTCGCGGGAGCCTGGTGCTGGCAGGAGTTCTTTACCCCCTTTTTCAGCCGGCAGGGCTATCCCACCGTGGCCTTCAGCCTGCGCGGCCACGGCGGCAGCGACGGCCGCGTGGGGCTGGACCTGGCCAGCCTGTCCGACTTCGTCGCCGACCTGCGTAGCGTGCTGGACACCCTGGACCGGCCGGCCGTGCTGATCGGGCACTCCATGGGCGGCATGGTGGTGCAGAAGTACCTGGAGGAGGGCGAGGCCGCCGGCCTGGTATTGATGGCCTCGGTCGGCCCCTGGGGGCTGATCGAGAGCAGTTGGCACATGATGGTCGCCAACCCGGGCCTGGCGGCCGGGATCGCCATGGCCCAGTCACTGGGCAAGACCTTCCTCAATCCGGCGGTGCTGTACCACGGCCTGTTCGCGACGCCGGTGCCGGCGCACCGCGCCGAAGCCTACTTCCAGCGCTTCCAGCCGGAGAGCCAGCGGGTGATCCTGGACATGTCTTGGCTGGACGTGCCGCGCCGCCCGCCGGCGTCTCCGGTACCGGCCCTGGTCATGGGGGCGGAGTTGGACACCTTCATCCCCGCGTCCATGGTGCGGCGCACGGCGCGCTGGCTGGACGCCGAGGAGATCATCGTGCCGGGCATGGCCCACGCCATGATGCTGGAGGAAACCTGGCGCGACGCCGCCGAGCCGATTCTGGACTGGTTGCGGGAGACGGGCCTGTAGACCGCCCCGCACCCGTCCCTTGCGACGCACGAGGAGGCGGGCGGCCGGACATCGCCGACCGCCCGACCCGGCGTGTTACCGCGCCGCCAGATCCCGCAGCACGTAGGGGAGGATGCCGCCGTGGCGGAAGTACTCCAGTTCGTCCAGGGTATCGATGCGGCAGGTGGTGGGCACTTCCACCGTGGCGCCGTCGGCGCGGGTGATGGTCACCGTCACGTCCTGGCGCGGCGTCAGGTCGGCGACGCCGGTGATGGTCACGGTCTCCGAGCCGTCCAGCCCCAGGGTCTTGCGCGTGGTGCCGTCCTTGAACTGAAGCGGCAGCACGCCCATGCCCACCAGGTTGGAGCGGTGGATGCGCTCGAAGCTTTCCACGATCACCGCCCGGATCCCCAGCAAGGTGGTGCCCTTGGCCGCCCAGTCGCGGGACGAGCCGGTGCCGTACTCCTGGCCGGCGATCACCACCAGGGGCACGCCCTCGCCCCGGTAGCGCTCGGCGGCGTCGTAGATGGGCAGGACATCGCCACTGGGCAGGTGCTTGGTGACACCGCCCTCGCTGCCCGGCACCATCTCGTTCTTGATGCGGATGTTGGCGAAGGTGCCCCGCACCATGACCTCGTGGTTGCCGCGCCGTGAGCCGTAGCTGTTGAAGTCCTTGACCGAGACGCCATGCTCCTGGAGGTAGTGGCCGGCGGGGCTGTCGGCCTTGATGGAGCCGGCCGGAGAGATGTGGTCGGTGGTCACGCTGTCGCCCAGAATCGCCAGCGGCCGGGCGCCGACGATGTCGGTCAGGGGCGTGGGCGTGGCGGTCATGTCCTCGAAGTAGGGCGGGTTGCGGACGTAGGTGGAGTCCGGCGCCCACGCGTAGGTCTCGCCCTCGGCCACGGCGATGGAGCGCCACTGCGCCGGCCCCTCGAACACGTTGCCGTAGCGGTCGGTGAACATCTCGGGGCGCACGTTGGCGGCCACGGCGTCGGCCACCTCGCGGGCGCTGGGCCAGATGTCCTTCAGGTAGACCGGGGCGCCGCCGGCGTCCTCGCCCAGCGGGTCGGCGGCCAGATCCTTGGTCATGCTGCCGGCCAGGGCGTAGGCCACCACCAGCGGCGGCGAGGCCAGGTAGTTGGCGCGCACATGCGGGCTGATGCGGCCCTCGAAGTTGCGATTGCCGGACAGCACGGCGCCGACCACCAGGCCGTTGGCGTCGATGGCCTCGGCGATGGGGGGATCCAGCGGCCCGGAGTTGCCGATGCAGGTGGTGCAGCCGTAGCCGGCCACCGTGAAGCCGAGCGCGTCCAGGGGCTCTTGCAGACCGGCCTTGGCCAGGTAGTCGGTGACCACCTGGGACCCTGGCGCCAGCGAGGTCTTGACCCAGGGCTTGCGGGTCAGGCCCTTGGCGACGGCCTTGCGGGCCAGCAGGCCGGCGGCCATCAGCACCGACGGGTTGGAGGTGTTGGTGCACGACGTGATGGCGGCGATCACCACGTCGCCGTCGGACAGGGTGTGGTCGGCCCCGGCCACCGGCGCGGCGCGCGGCGCCTCCACCTGGGCCATCTCCTTCAGCGCCCCGGCGAAGGCCCCGGCGGCGCCGGACAGGGCCACGCGGTCCTGGGGCCGGCGCGGTCCGGCCAGCGACGGCTCGACATCGCCCAGGTCCAGCGCCAGGGTGTCGGTGAACAGCGGGTCGGGATCACCGTCGGCGCGCCACAGGCCCTGCGCCTTGGCGTAGGCTTCGACCAGCGCCACCTGGTGGGCGTCGCGGCCGGTGTCGCGCAGGTAGCGCAGCGTCTCGCCGTCGATGGGGAACAGGCCGCAGGTGGCGCCGTACTCGGGCGCCATGTTGGCGATGGTGGCGCGGTCGGCCAGCGGCATGCTCGACAGGCCGGGGCCGAAGAACTCCACGAACTTGCCGACCACGCCCTTGGCGCGCAGCATCTGGGTGACGGTCAGCACCAGGTCGGTGGCCGTGGTGCCTTCCTTCAGGGCACCCGTGAGGCGCATGCCCACCACCTCGGGGATCAACATGGACACCGGCTGGCCGAGCATGGCGGCCTCGGCCTCGATGCCGCCGACGCCCCAGCCCAGCACCGCCAGGCCGTTCACCATGGTGGTGTGGCTGTCGGTGCCGACCACGGTGTCGGGATAGGCCACCTGGCGACCGTCCTGGTCCTCGCTGCTCCAGACGGTGCGCGCCAGGTACTCCAGGTTCACCTGATGGCAGATGCCCACCCCGGGCGGTACGGCGCGGAAGTTGTCGAAGGCGGTCTGGCCCCAGCGCAGGAAGGCATAGCGCTCGCCGTTGCGCTCGAACTCCTTGTCCATGTTGCGGGTGAGCGCGTCGGCGCTGGCATAGTGGTCGATCATCACCGAATGGTCGATCACCAGGTCAACCGGGGACAGGGGGTTGATTCGGCTGGCGTCGCCACCCAGCGCCACCATGGCCTGGCGCATGGCCGCCAGATCGACCACCGCCGGCACGCCGGTGAAGTCCTGCATCAGCACGCGCGCCGGCCGATAGGCGATTTCCCGAGTCGAGCGCCGGGTTTCCATCCAGGCCACCACGGCCTTGACGTCGTCCACGGTGACGGTGCGCCCGTCCTCATGGCGCAGCAGGTTTTCCATCAGCACCTTGAGGGACACGGGCAGGCGCGACACGTCGCCCAGACCGGCCTCGACCAACGAGAAGTAGTCGTAGGCGCGCCCATCCACGGTGAGGGTACGGCGGGCCTTCAGGGTATCGTGACCGGTGGCTCCCACGGGCAATCTCCCATCGCTGGTGTTCTGTGTGCAGGGATCATGGACGGGGCCGGGCGCGGCCTCACCACCAGCCCCCAAGGCATGCGTCGCCGTCGTTAACCCATTCCCGGAAGCGTGTCCAGCCAAGGCCCGTCCGCGCCGCGATCAATGGGCGATCGGCGCCACCTGGAGACCCTTTTTTCGAGAGTTGACGTTGCGTCCTCAATACCCTTAGCGGCCCGCCACCAAAGTCTGGAGGGTCAAGAAATTCAAACATTTGTCGTTCTTGACCGCAGCCGCCAAAGCAGGGTAACAACGAATGCAAAGGGGCCGATTCAGGCACAGACCTACCGGCAACGGACAGGCCCCGGTCCAGGGAGGAGTACTGTGGTATGACCGAGGATCAGCCCATCCTCGAGGTGCGGGATGTTTCCCTGCAGTTCGGGGGCGTGCGCGCACTGTCGGACGTTTCGTTCTCGGTGGGTCGAGGCGCGTTGTTCGCCATCATCGGCCCGAACGGCGCCGGCAAGACATCCATGATGAACTGCATTTCCGGCCGCTATACGCCGACCAAGGGGCGTGTGGTCTTCAAGGGCCGGGATGTCACCGACCTGAAGCCCAACCAGCGCGCGGAACGCGGCATCGGCCGCACGTTCCAGAACTTGGCCCTGTTCGGCCACATGAGCGTGCTCGACAACATCATGGTCGGCCGCCACCACCTTCTGAAGAACAATTTCCTGACCGGCGCGCTCTACTGGATCGGCGGTGCCCAGAAGGAGGAACTGGCCCATCGCCGGACGGTCGAGGACATCATCGACTTCCTGGAAATCACCCATATCCGCAAGGCCATGGCCGGGACGCTGTCCTACGGCCTGCGCAAGCGCGTGGAACTGGCGCGCGCCGTGGCCCTGAAACCCGACCTGATCCTCCTGGACGAGCCCATGGCGGGCATGAACCTGGAGGAAAAGGAGGACATGGCCCGCTTCATCATCGACCTGAACGAGGAGTGGGGCATGTCGGTGATCATGATCGAACATGACATGGGCGTGGTGATGGACATCTCGCATCGGGTGGCCGTGCTCGACTTCGGCCAGAAGATCGCCGAGGGCCTGCCCGACGAGATCATGAGCAACCCGCGTGTCAAGACCGCCTACCTGGGCGAGGATGACGACGACGCCCCAGGCACCGGCGGCCGGGAGGTGGCATGATGGCCCGCAAGCGCAACCAGAGTTTCACGCCCGACTTCGCCGACGTCGGTCGCTTCGACACGTTCCCCAAGCTGCTGGCGCATAACGCCGCCACCTTCCCCGACGCGGTCATCATGCGGGAGAAGGAATTCGGCATCTGGAACGAATTCACCTTCGCCGACTACCAGCGCAAGGTGCGCCTCTATGCCCTGGGCTTCCGGGCGCTGGGCATCGCGCGCGGCGTCTGCATCGGCCTGCTGGGCGCCAACCGGCCGGAATGGGTCTGGGGCGAGGTGGCCGCCCATGCCATCGGCGCCACCTCGCTCGGCATCTACCAGGATGCCCTGGGCGAGGAGGCCGCCTACCTGATCACCACCGCCGACGTTCACGCCATCCTCTGCGAGGACGAGGAGCAGGTGGACAAGCTGCTGGAACTGGGCGACCAGATCCCGTCGGTGCGGGTCATCGTCTACAGCGATCCGCGCGGCATGCGCAAATACGACGACCCGCGCCTGCTGTCCGAGGAGGAGCTGTGCGCCCGGGGCGCCGCCCTGGACGCGGAGCAGCCGGACCTTTACGAGGCCGAGGTCGCGATGGGCCGGGGCGAGGACGTGTCCATCCTCTGCACCACCTCCGGCACCACCAGCAAGCCCAAGCTGGCCATGTTGCAGTCGGGCCCGTTCCTGGCCCACTGCCTGGACTACCTGGAGGCCGACCCCAAGTGCCCGGGGGACGACTACGTCTCGGTGCTGCCGCTGCCCTGGATTATGGAGCAGGTCTATGTGGTCGGTCAGCAGTTGATCGCCCGCAACATCATCAACTTCGTCGAGGACGAAGCGACCACCATGGCCGACCTGCGCGAGATCGGCCCCACCTTCGTGTTGCTGGCGCCCCGGGTGTGGGAGAGCATCGCCGCCGAGATCCGCGCCCGCATGATGGACAGCACCCGCCTCAAGCGCCTGATGTACGCCTGGGGCAGCAGGATCGGCATGAAGGCGCTGGAGTCCGGTCGCCGGTCCTGGCTGGCGGACGCGCTGTTGTTCCGGGCGCTGCGCGACCGCTACGGGTTCTCGTTCCTGACCTCGGCGACCACCGGCGGCGCCGCCATGGGCCCCGAGACCTTCAAGTTCTTCCACGCCATGGGCGTGCCCTTGAAGCAGCTCTACGGCCAGACCGAACTGGCCGGCGCCTACACCATTCACCGGCCCGACGACATCGACGCCGAGACCGTGGGTGTGCCGTTCGACAAGGCGGCGGTGCGCATCCACGAGCCCGACGCCGAGGGCGTGGGCGAGATCGTCGGCCGCAGCCTGGGGATGTTCCTGGGCTACTTCCAAAATCAGGAGGCCACGGACGCCGACAAGCGCGACGGCTGGATGTACACGGGCGACGCCGGATACATCAACCGGACCAACGGTCACCTGGTGGTCATCGACCGCGTCAAGGACCTGGCGAACACGTCTCGCGGCGTGCGCTTCTCGCCGCAGTACATCGAGAACAAGCTGAAGTTCTCGCCCTTCGTGGCCGAGGCGGTGATCCTGGGCCGGGATCTGCCCTATCTGGCGTCGATGATCTGCATCCGCTGGTCGATCGTCTCCAAGTGGGCGGAGCAGAAGGGCATCGGCTTCACCAACTACACCAACCTGTCGGCCCAGCCCGAGGTCTACACCCTGTTGCGCGACGAGGTGCGCAAGGTCAACGAGACCCTGCCGGAGGCTCAGCGGATCCGCAAGTTCCTGTTGCTGTACAAGGAACTGGACCCCGACGACGGCGAACTGACCCGCACCCGCAAGGTGCGCCGGAGCGTCATCGCGGAGAAGTACGACCGCGAGATCGAGGCCATCTACGCCGACCGGGACCATGTGGACGTGGACACCACCATCACCTTCCAGGACGGCACCAAGGCACGCATCCAGACCCAGTTGCGGGTCGAGACGCTGCTGTCGCCGGACAACGGACCACCGGCCCGGCAGGCGGCGGAGTGATGCCGACCTCAAGCCGCCGTCGTCCGGCGGCGGCGATGCCGTCCAGTACGGCGCTCAACGACCCCCATGCCCCGGATCGCCGGTCCGGCCCCGGGGACGCGGGCGCGCCATGACGGACGTCAGACAAGACAGAAGCCAGATGTAACGCACCCCGGTCCATGAAAAAAGAAGGCCGGGCGCGACGGGGAGAATCGGAATGGATCTGTTCATACAGTTGCTGATCAACGGGATCATCGTCGGTACGCTGTATGGCGTCGTCGCGATGTGTTTCGTGCTGATCTACAAATCGACCCAGGTGGTCAACTTCGCACAGGGTGAGTTTCTTCTGATTGGTGCCTGGATCTGCTGGACCATCCTGGTGCAGTTCCAGATCCCCTTCGTGTTCGGCTTCCTCATCACGCTGGCGTTCATGGCGGCACTCGGCATGTTCATTCAAATGGTCGTGCTGCGGCCGATGATCGGGGAGCCGATCATCTCGGTCATCATGGTGACCATCGGCCTGTCGATCTTCACGCGCGCCCTGTCCAACTGGCTGTTCGGCCAGTCAACAGTCGGGTTCCCCGACGTCTTCGGCGTCAACGCCATCAGTATCGGCGGCTTGCAAGTGCAGCCGGCCTATTTGATGAGCTTCGTGATCTCCCTCGTCATCATGGCCGGGTTCTTCTACTTCTTCAAATACAGCCGCCACGGCCTGGCCATGCGCGCCACCGCCTTCAATCAGCAGGTCGCGCAATCGCTGGGAATCTCGGTCAAGCAGGTGTTCGCCATGGCCTGGGCCATCTCGGCCATGGTCTCGGCGCTGGCCGGCGTGGTGGTGGGCATGGTCAACGGCGTGTCCTCGGCGCTGTCCTTCATCGGCATCAAGGTGTTCCCGGCGGTCATCCTGGGCGGCCTGGACTCCATCATCGGCGCCGTGGTCGGCGGCCTGATCGTCGGCGTGCTGGAGAACATGGCCGAGTACGTGGACGGCCAGTTCCTGCACTGGGGCAACATGCTGACCATCGCGCCGTTCTGGGTGCTCATCATCATCCTGGTGGTGAAGCCCTACGGCCTGTTCGGCACCAAGGACATCGAGCGCGTCTAGCCGCGGCCCGCGCGCCGGCCGGAGATCCGGTCGGCGCCGACGCCCGCGCGACGCAAAAAAAGAAGCGCGCCGACGGAGAGGAAACACGACCATGGCCACCGCGAGCCTGCGCCCCTGTGGCGACTTCCGAACCACCTATCGCCAGGACACGGCGATCTTCGACACCCGCAACAGCCGCTGGGCCATGATCCTGTTCCTGGCGCTGATCTACGTCATGGTGCTGGTGCCCATCCTGGCCCCCGCCGTGGAGGACGCGCCGGTCCTGGGCACGCTCTTCGCGCCCTTCGTCAACGCCCAGTATCTCAGTCTGGCCATCCAGGTGTGCTACTGGGGCATCGCCGCCCTGGGGCTGAACATCCTGGTGGGCTTCACCGGGCAGATCTCGCTGGGCCACGCCGCCTTCTTCGGCATCGGCGCGTTCGCCTCCGCCTACCTGAACAACACCTACGGAATCCCGGTGATCGTGACGATCCCGCTGGCCGGCCTGGTGGCCGCCGCCGTGGGCCTGCTGTTCGGCAGTCCGGCGGCGCGCATCAAGGGCC
Source organism: Roseospira visakhapatnamensis (assembly GCF_014197915.1). Classification (GTDB taxonomy): domain Bacteria; phylum Pseudomonadota; class Alphaproteobacteria; order Rhodospirillales; family Rhodospirillaceae; genus Rhodospira; species Rhodospira visakhapatnamensis. The sequence goes on along the minus strand of NZ_JACIGK010000012.1, from coordinate 49,922 downwards.
TGTATCTGGCGATCGCCACCCTGGCCGCCCAGTTCATCATCGAGGACCTGTTCATCCGCATGGACTGGTTCACCGGCGGCTCCTACGGCTCGCTGGCCAACTCGGTGGAGTTGTTCGGTTTCGCCTTCGACACCGACCAGAAGTTCTTCCTGTTCGCCCTGACGCTCACCATCCTCCTTTACATCATGGCGGCCAACCTGATGCGCTCGCGCGACGGCCGCGCCTTCGTGGCCGTGCGCGACCACTACCTCTCGGCCGAGGTGATGGGCATCAACCTCACCAAGTACCGCATTCTGTCGTTCGGCATCTCGTCCTTCTATGCCGGCATCGGCGGGGCGCTCTACGGCCACTACCTGGGCTTCGTCTCCGCCGAGGGCTTCACCATCCTGCTGTCGATCCAGTTCCTGGGGATCATCATCATCGGCGGCCTGGGATCGGTGATGGGCGCCATGCTGGGCACCATCTTCATGGTGCTGCTGCCCGTGGTGATGGACGGCAGCGTCGGCCTGCTCGCCTCCACGGAGTGGGGCAACACGCCAATGATCACCAATGGCCTGGCGTTCTTCAAGGAAATGGCCATCGGCGCGGCCATCATCCTGTTCCTGATCTTCGAACCGGACGGACTGGCGCATCGGTGGCGCCTGATCAAGGCTTACTGGAAGCTCTATCCGTTCTCCTATTAGAGCATGGTGCGTGACTCTGGACTCACAGACCATGCTCTAAGACTCTGATATTTAAGCAAATCGTCGTCGCGACCCGGTTCGGATCGCTCGGGATTTGCTCTAGGCGCCGCGCGCCCAACACCAAGACCCCCTGAGAGGGGCACGAAAAAAGAACAATCAGGATCGGGCCCCGGATCCCCGGGACCCGCGACCGGACCACGGAGGAACCCCACCATGCACAAGACCCTGACCCTTGCCGGCGCCGCCGGCCTGGCCGTCGTGGCCGCCGCCGCGCCCGCCCAGGCCGAGGACTCGGTGTTCGTCGGCCACCTGATGGACATCACCGGCGCCACCGGCTTCGTGGGCAAGGAATACGGCCCGGCCATCCGCGACGCCATCGCCTACATCAACGCCAACGGGGGCGTCGACGGCACCACCATCGACATGGACAGCGTCGACTACGCCTACGAGGTCCCGCGCGCCATCCAGTTCTACAAGAAGTGGCTCCAACAGGACATGGTGGCCCTGCAGGGCTGGGGCACCGGCGACACCGAGGCCCTCATCAGCTTCGTCGCCAAGGACGAGATCCCGGTCTGGTCGGCCTCCTACTCCGGCCACCTGACCGACCCCAGCGGCAAGAACCCGAACACCCGCAAGCCGGCCCCGTACAACTTCTTCTACGGCCCCTCCTACTCCGACGGCTGCCGCGCCCTGGCGCAGTGGGCCATGGACGACTGGACCGCCAACGGCGGCGAGGGCATGCCCAAGTTCGTGCACACCGGCGACAACCACCCCTACCCCAACGCGCCCAAGGACGCCTGCGCGGCCTACGCCGCCGAACTGGGGTTCGAGGTGCTGAACCCGGTGGTGGTCTCCCTGAAGCCGGGTGACTTCAAGGCGCAGTGCCTGACCATCCAGGAGAACGGCGCGGACTACGCCTACATCGGCAACCTGGGTCCGTCGGTGGTCTCGCTGTTCAAGTCCTGCGACACGGTCGGCACCGACGTGCAGTTCATGGCCAACATCTGGGGCGGCGACCAGAAGACCATGGAGGCCATCGGCACCACCGACCGCAACATGGTGTTCGTGGCCGCCAACGCCTTCTGGGGGGATGACGCGCCGGGCATGGAGACCGTCCGCGCCATCTCCGAGATGGCCGATCCCAGCGTGGACTTCCGCACCCACCACTACATCCGTGGCGTCTGCACCGCCTTCTACATGAAGGAAGCCATGGAATGGGCCAAGGCCAACGGCGGCATCACCGGCCCGAACATCAAGCAGGGCATGTACGCCCAGGCCGACTGGGTGCCCGAGGGCCTGGAGGGCGTGTGCATTCCCTCGACCTGGACCGCCGAGGACCATCGCGGCACCATGACGGTCAACGTCTATCGCGGCACCAACGTGGACGGCACCGTCGGCATCGAGCGTGTCGGCCAGACCACGCTGCCCCGTCGCGAAGACTGGCTGGGCTGGTAAGGCACATCCGACCACCCCACCGGCCGCCCCGCGGTCCCGGATCATTCGGGAGCGTGGTGGCGGCGGGTGCGGCGGTCCCCCGGATCCGGTCCGCCCAGTCGCCACGGCGTGGAGACGCATCGCATGATCCTCTATCCCATCGAATTCCGGTTCCCCTGGATGAACGCGCTGGCACCACGGGGAGAATGGCTTTTGGGCGCGTCGCTCAGGTCCCGGAACACGGTCCTGGACATGGCCCTCTACAACGTGGGCGACCTGACGGACGCGGAGATCGAGACCCTGACCCGGGCCACCAACCGGGAAGGCCGGGTGCTGATCGTCTATCCGTCCGGCTGGAAGAGCGAGGACGGGATCGTGCTGCTGGACGATCATGCCGCCGTCCGCGACCGCCCGGGTCCGCTGCTCGAACACTTCTGCATCGCCGGCGTCGGCAGTTCGGACCTGGGCGCCGCCGCCCTGGCCCGCGACGTCGCCAACGCGGTGCGCGCGCCGGTGGGCGCCATCGTCGCCGGCTACGGCATGATGGACGTGGTCACCGAGGGGCTGGGCGGCTGGACCTACCTCAGGGCCCGGAACCGACTGCTGGACCTGGTCGACGACGACCTGGACGACCGCGCGAAACGTCGGGACGACGCCCCGGACACGGCCGACGAGGCGTCCGGCGGTCCCCACGCCGACGGGGACGCCGGCGATGACACCGGCGATGACACCGGCGACACCTCCCTTGTCGACACGGCCTGGGCCACGCCGGACGTCGAGACCCTGCGGCGCTTCTTCCTGGACGCGGACCGCGACATCAAGATGGTGGTCGGCCACAGCAAGGGGTGCCTGAGCATCGCCGACGCCATGGTCCGCCTCGCCCGGGACCCGGACCCGGCGGTGCACGACAGGATCGGCCGGGTCCGCATCATCACCACCGGCGCCGTGGTGCGCTTTCCGTCGGTATGCGCCAACGTGACGCAGTACCTGGGCGAACTGGATATCCTGGGGGCCTGCAACTCGCGCGGCAACCTGCCCCGGGTGCTGGTGCCCAACGCCAATCACCATCTGAACACCTGGGTGCCCTACCACCTGAGCATGGCCCAGGTGCTCCGGCACGCCGAGACCGGCGGCACCCATTGGGTCGCCGAAACGCCCTGAGCCCCCGCGCTTCTCCAGACCTCACGAGGACTCTCCCATGGCTTCTGCCGCGTCCCGGACCGCTCCGGACCCGACCGCATCCGACGCCCCGCCGCGCCCGGCGAACGCCGAGCCGATCCTGACGGTCAACAACATCGAGGTCGTCTACGACGACGTGATCCTGGTGCTGCGCGGCGTCAGCCTGGAGGTGCCGCAAGGCGAGATCGTCACCCTGCTGGGCCCCAACGGCGCCGGCAAGACCACCACGCTGAAGGCCATCTCCGGCCTGCTGCGCACCGAGAACGGCGCGGTCACCCGGGGCGAGGTGCGCTTCATGGGCGAGAACATCGCCAACATGGCCCCCGAGCAGATCGTCCGCAAAGGCATCTTCCAGGTGATGGAAGGCCGGCGCATCGTCGAGGACATGACGGTCATCGAGAACCTGCGCCTGGGCGCCTACACCCGCAAGGACAGCGCCGGCGCCGTCAAGCGCGACCTGGAGATGGTGCTGGACTACTTCCCGCGCCTGCGCGAGCGCACCGGCCTGGCCGGCTACCTGTCGGGGGGCGAACAGCAGATGCTGGCCATCGGCCGCGCCATGATGGCCCGGCCCAAGCTGATCCTGCTGGACGAGCCGTCCATGGGCCTGGCGCCGCTGCTGGTGAAGGAGGTGTTCAACATCATCCGCAAGCTCAACGCGGAACTGGGCATGACCACCCTGCTGGTGGAGCAGAACGCCAAGATGGCCCTGGGCGCGGCCTCGTTCGGCTACATCATGGAATCGGGCAAGATCGTCATGGACGGCCCGCAACAGGACCTGCTGGACAACGAGGACGTGAAGGAGTTCTATCTCGGCGGTGGCGGCGAACACCGGAAGTCCTTCAAGAACCTGAAGTCCTACAAGCGGCGCAAGCGCTGGATCTGATCCGGGGATCCCTCCGGCCCCGGCGGCCGCGCCGACGCCGCCCTCCCCGACCGGCAGCCCGCGGAAGAGTACCCCCATGGACCCCATCGACCATTACGACGACCTGGAAATCCGCTCTCCCGATCAACGCCTGGACGAGCAGTTCGCCGCCCTGCCCGGCCTGATCTCGCTGGCCAAAAGCAGCACCGCCCACTTCGGCCGCCTGCTGGAGGGCGTGGACCCGGACAGCGTCATCGACCCGGCCGCCCTGGCGCGCCTGCCGGTGACCCGCAAGTCCGACCTGATCCGCCTCCAGAAGGAAGCGCCACCCTTCGGCGGCCTGGTCACCGACTGGGGCGGCATCGGCCGCATCCTGCAATCGCCCGGCCCCATCAACGATCCCGAGGGCGCCCGCACCGGGTTCTGGCGCCTGGGGCGCGCCCTGTATGCCGCCGGCTTCCGGCGCGGCGACATGGTGCAGAACTGCTTTTCCTATCACTTCACCCCGGGCGGCTGGATCTTCGATGACGCCTGCCGGGCGCTGGGCTGCCCGGTGTTCCCGGCCGGGGTCGGCAACACCGAACAGCAGGTGCAGGCGCTGGCCGGGCTGTCGGTGGTCGGTTACGTCGGCACGCCGTCGTTCCTGCGCATCATCCTGGACAAGGCGCGCGACATGGGCGTCGCCCTGCCGGGGCTGAAGAAGGGACTGGTGTCCGGCGAGGCCTACCTGCCACCGCAGCGCGCCGCCTTCCGCGACGCGGGGATCGACGTGCACCAGTGCTACGCCAGCGCCGACCTGGGCCTGATCGCCTACGAGAGCCCGGGGCCGGACGGCGCGGTGGAGGGCATGATCCTGGACGAGGCCGTGATCGTCGAGATCGTGCGCCCCGGTACCGGCGATCCCGTGCCCGAGGGCGAGGTCGGCGAGGTGGTGGTCACCGCCTTCACGCCCGAGTACCCGCTGATCCGCTTCGCCACCGGCGACCTGTCGGCGGTGCTGCCGGGCCGCAGCCCCTGCGGGCGCACCAACACGCGCATCAAGGGCTGGATGGGCCGCGCCGACCAGACCACCAAGGTCAAGGGCATGTTCGTCCATCCCGAGCAGGTGGCCGAGGTGCTGAAGCGCTTCCCCACCATCGACAAGGGGCGGCTGGTGGTGGCCCATGACGACGCCAGCGCCGACGTCATGACGCTGCGCTGCGTGGCGCCCGGTGGCGACGAGGCCCTGGCCGCGCGCATCGGCGAGGCCCTTCAGGCGGTCACCAAGCTGCGCGGCCACGTCACCTTCGTCACCGAGGGCGACCTGCCCAACGACGGCAAGGTGATCGAGGACACGCGCCGTTACGGGTGAGTCCGCCGGACGTCCGGCATGATCCGGCATGATCCGGCGCGCCGACAGGGAGAATGAAGTCCCGCGGCCGTGAAGAACGACCGGCCGCGGGTCTCACTCCGCCGCCCGGGCCAGCGCCAGCCGCACCCCGAGACCGATGAACACCGCCCCCAGCGCCCGGTCGATCCAGTGCGCCGCGCCCCCATAGGCCCGGCGCACCGCCGGCTGGCCGATCAGCAGCGCCAGAAGCCCGAACACCAGCAGGCTCTCGACCATCAGGGTCAGCCCGTACAGGCCCTTCTCCAGGGTCGAGGTGGCCGGATCGATGATCTGCGTGAACAGCGCCAGCATGTACAGCGCCGCCTTCGGATTGAGCACGTTGGTCAGGAACCCGGAGACGATGCCGCCCCGCCAGCGCCGGTCCGGCCCCGACGCCCCGGCGGCGGCGTCGGCCGAGGGGTCGCGGGGCCGGGCGCGGATCGCCTGGAGGCCCATCCAGATCAGGTAGGCCGCCCCCAGCAGCTTGACCACCGAGAACAGCACCACCGACTGGGCGATCAGCAGCGACAGCCCGGCCAGGGTGTAGAGCACATGCACCGACAGACCGAGGGCGATGCCCACCGCCGTCAGCAGCCCGGCACGCACGCCATGGATCAGGGCATTGCGCAACGTGATGACGAAGTCCGGCCCGGGGCTCAGCACGGCGATCAGATTGATCCCGGCCACCATGGCGAAGGCCGCCCAGTCGATGCTTGCGTCCACGGGTCTCCTCCCACGGTCCGGCGGCGCGATGCCTCGGATGCCCCCGGGCCGCGCCTACAGGGTCCCCACCTGGCGGAAACCGGATCCGGCCACGGCCGAGGCATCGGAGTCCTCGGACACATCCACCCGGGTGACGCGGGCGGCGGGCGGTCCCTGGTGACAGGCGGTCAGCATCCGCGCCACCGCGACCGCCGGCCCGTGAAACAGGGCCTCGACGCTGCCGTCGGCGCGGTTGCGGACCCAGCCGTCCAACCCCAAGGCGATGGCCGTCTCCACCGTCCAGCCACGATACCACACCCCCTGGACACGGCCGCCGATGCGCACCAGCACGGTTCGGGTTTCAGCCTGCGCCATGGGGGTCCTTTCCTGTTCCTCGGCGGCGCGCCGCCCTCCCCCGCGCCCGGTCGACCAGGACAGGACGGGACGCGCGGCGCTGGACTTCACATCCGCAACGCCATACATCCCTAGGCATCGGCATGCAAAGCCTTTCGGGACGGGGGTCCGCGCCCCCGCCCCCGCCGGTCCGGTCCCGCATCCAGCCCGCGTCCAGGAGGTTCCGTCCACCATGACCCGATCGCCCGCTTCTCAGCCCGCGCCGCCCCCGCCGACGGACGCGACCGGCGACGGTGTTCCGGGCGGCGCCATCCCGGGTGGCGCCGGCACGCAGTCCCCCAACCAGTGGCTCAAACTGGCGCTGGAGATGGGACCGCTGCTGGTGTTCTTCCTCTGCAACTCCTGGTTCGGGCTGATCCCCGGCACGGCGGTCTTCATCGTCGCCACGGCGGTGTCGCTTCTGGCCTCGCGGGTGCTGCTGCGACGCATTCCGGTGATGCCCCTGGTGGGGGGCGTCTTCGTCATCGTGTTCGGCGGCCTGACGGTGCTTCTGGACGACGACCTGTTCATCAAGATCAAGCCGACCATCGTCAACCTGCTGTTCGCGAGCCTTCTGGTCGTCGGCCAACTGTCGGGCCGGCATTTCCTGAAGCTGGTGTTCGACGGCGCCCTTCACCTGAAGGATCGCGGCTGGCGTATCCTCACCTGGCGCTGGGTGGCCTTCTTCGTGTTTCTCGCGCTGGTCAACGAGGTCGTCTGGCGGACCTTCTCGTCCGATACCTGGGTGACCTTCAAGGTTTTCGGCAACCTGCCGCTGACCATCGCCTTCAGCATGGCGCAGATTCCCCTGCTGCTGCGCTATCGGATGGAGGACCCGGCGGAGACCGCGTCCACGCCGGCCCGTGCCCGCTAGGGCAGCGATGCGTTCAAGCGATTCCCCCTTGAACGCATCGCTGCACAGAACATTGTTTTTAGAGCACTGATCCAGACAACAACAATGCAGACCGCAACTTTTATCTGGATCAGTGCTCTAGGGGGGCGCGCCTCCCCTTCACGCTGCGGAGCGCCTGTGAGATGGTGACGCGTGACGCGCGCGATCGGCGCGACGCCACACGGCATCGGGACGGGGACGCGGGGGTCCGCCTCCCGGCCTCTCCCGGTCCCCTCGCGCTGCCCCACCCGCGAAGGTAACGGGCCATGCCTTCGACCAGAGACCCGCGCTCCCCCGACACGCCGGCCCTGCCCCTGGGTGACGAGACCGAGGCGCCCGCGCCGGCGGACGGGATCCGGGCCACGGGAGACAAACCCCACTACCTGGGCCACCGCCAGCGGCTGCGGGACCGCTTCCTGGCGGACCCGGACGCCCTGCCCGACTACGAACTGCTGGAGCTGCTGCTGTTCCTGGCCCAGCCCCGGGGCGACGTGAAACCGCTGGCCAAGCGGTTGCTGGCCCGCTTCGGCAGCTTCGCCGAGGTGGTCACCGCCGATCCCGTGCGCCTGCGCGAGGTCAAAGGCACCGGCGACGCCGCCGTGGCGGCCCTGAAAACGGCCGAGGCGGCGGCCACCCGCCTGCTGCGCTCGCAGTTGCGCGAGCAGCCGGTGCTGTCGTCCTGGGACCGGTTGCTGGACTACTGCCGGGCCGCCATGGCCTTCCGCGAGACCGAGCAGGTCCGCATCCTGTTCCTGGACACCAAGAACCGGCTGATCGCCGACGAACTGCAACAAAAGGGCACCGTCAACCACACCCCCGTGTATCCGCGCGAGGTGGTGCGCCGGGCCCTAGAACTCCATGCGACAGCCTTGATACTGGTACACAATCATCCCTCTGGCGACCCGACCCCCAGTAAGGCCGACATCCAGATGACCTTGCAGATCCGCAACGCCGCGCACGCGGTGGGTGTGTCCGTGCACGATCATGTGATTGTTGGACGTGGCGGCCATGTCTCGTTCAAGGCCCAGGGGTTGTTGTAATTCTTGTCCAGCGATTCTACGGTTCCGCGCTACGCAACGTTGACATTTTGCTTGAATTCTCAAGCGGAATGAGAGGAAAATTCGAAAAAAGGGTCGTTCTGTTTCATCATCGTCGGATCCTTACCGCCAAGGACAACGCAGCGGGGCAACCGTGTTTGACGCCTATTCGGCCATCGTCCAACTCATTGAGCGCCTGCATCGGCACTTCCTGGACGTCTTGCGGGCGGAGTTGCGCCGGGTCGGGCGCGAGGACATCAACGCCGTCCAGGCCCTGCTCTTGTATAACATCGGCCGTGATGATGTGGTCATTCGGGACCTGCGCGACCGGGGCTACTATCACGGATCCAACGTCTCGTATAATATCAAGAAGCTGGGTGAACTCGGGTACCTGATCCAGGAGCGTAGCGCCCACGATCGGCGCGCCACCCGACTGCGCCTGACCGAGAACGGCCACACGGTCTGCGCCGTGGTCGGCGATCTCCAGCAGGCCCTGGTCTCCGGTCTTCAGCGCCATAAGGTCAGCGACCAGGATCTGCGAGAGGCCAGCGCCACCCTGGAGTACCTGGAACGCACCTGGACCGACTACATCCGCTATGGCCGCGAGTAGCGGGAGTCCCCCGCCCCAGCCAGCGCCTCGCCCGGTTCCCGGGTCATGAATCATACCCGACCAATTTAGTCTTGATTACCGGGCCAGGCTCGACCATGTTCCGGTCAGGCGCGCGCGACCGCCGTCACGGGACGACTCGCGCGGCGCCGCCTTTCCGTCTGTCTTCGCGACCGGCGCGCGGACACGTGGCGCCGGCGCGGCCACCCAGGAGCCATCCGATGTTCATCCAGACCGAGCCGACCCCCAACCCGGCCAGCCTCAAGTTCCTGCCCGGTGAGCCCGTCCTGGGCCAGGGCACGGCTCAGTTCGACGCCCCCGATCAGGCCGGGCCGTCGCCGATGGCCTCGCGCCTGTTCCGCATTCCGGGGGTGTCGGCGGTGTTCCTGGGAGGCGACTTCATCACCGTCAGCAAGGCCGACGACACCGAGTGGAGCGTGCTCAAGCCGAGGGTGCTGGGCGCCATCATGGACCACTACACCGCCGGCGAGCCGATCCTGGTGGGCGGCGCCGACGACGCCGGCGCGACCGATGGCGAGGACGCCGTGGTCCGCCAGATCCGCGAGCTGCTGGACACGCGGGTGCGCCCGGCCGTGGCCCAGGACGGCGGCGACATCATCTTCCACGACTTCCAGGACGGCGTGGTCTACCTGCACATGCGCGGCGCCTGCTCGGGCTGCCCCAGTTCCACCGCCACCCTCAAGCACGGCATCGAGAACATGCTGCGCTATTACGTGCCCGAAGTGCAGGGCGTCGAAGCCGTGATGTAGGACCTGTTGACGGCCATACGCGCCCGACCCGCCGGCGCCACGGGGGCGCGGTCAGGGCGGGAGCGGGACGCGCATCGGACCGCCCCGGCCCGACCCACTCGGCCCGACCCACTCGGCCAAAAGCCGTCGACCTGGGTGCCTCAGTGCCCCAGGCCGTAGGGCGCCGGTGCGGCGTTGACCACCGCATGGAACAGGGTGCGGGCCTCCTTGCGGGCCTCCTGGCCGAACAGCGGGTCCTGATTGTCGGCGAAGGCGGCGTCGATCTCCGCCCAGTCCTCCTCGGTGAGGCTGTTCTGGGCCATCGGCAGAACAACCCCCTCCTCTTTTTGCAGGTGCTTGGTCTGCACCTTCAGGTAGGTCGCGACCTGATCGGCGAGGCGCGCCTCGGCGCCCGCCTGTTCCGCCTTGACCTCGTCCAGGGTGACCCGCATCCGCGCCAGGGCGTTGGGCAGGCTGCGGTGTTCATCCTCCAGTTCGTCCAGGATGGCGATGGCCATGGGATTGCGCTGGCGCAGCCGGGCGAACAGGTAGCGGTCCTCCTTGGGGTGGTGGAAGCGGTCCACGAAGGTTTCGATGTACTCGAAGATCTGGGTCATCAACTCCAGGTCGAGAGGTTCGCCGCGCGCATGCCCCCGCACCAGCGCGTCCAGGAGGTGGACGACCCGATAGAGGTTGCGGTGCTCCCTCTTGATAACGATCAGCGAGTCCATCATGGCCCTGGTCCACCCTGGCACCGGCGTGGTTGTGTGCCGACCCGCCCCCCGGGCGCTGGCGTCCCGGGCATCCGGCCGACGCGCCCCTGACCGGTCGGGGCTCTCGGGTCGCGACCGAAGTATACGCAGCCGCCCGGGGGGCGGCAAAGCCAAAGCACGCCCCCTCGGCCGGGCGGGCGGGGTCCCGCCGGACACGGCGGCACGCGGGCACACCCCCGGCATGCCGCGCGGCCCCATGACCGTCTTCGTACACATGGCGCGGCCGTCCTTCGCCTGGGCAGGACCGCAGTTTAGATATATTCTGTCTCCCCTATCGGGGTCTGATGGGGAATACTCATCCTCCGGGCGGCCGTGGACGCCGGCGATCCCACGTCATGGACCGCCGACGTCGTTTTGAAACCGAGCAGCATGGGGATCCACTGTGGCGTCGTGTCTTGACAGCCTGCCCCGCGCGCCGGTCGCATCGCGACACCGGCGGCGGGCGGCGCCCGAACCCTGCGAGAGCACGGCGAGCGGCGGGCCCCTCCGACGCATCGCGCTGGCCGCGCTGATGGCCGCCCTATGCGGCCTGGCGGCCCCCCTGGCCTCCCCCCCGGCCCATGCCGACGACAATGACGACCGCCTGGCCCGGATCGAGGCGCGGGGCACGCTCCGGGTCTGCATCTGGCCGGACTATTACGCCATCACCTACCGCAATCCCCGCACCAGGACCCTCGACGGCATCGACATCGACATGGCCCAGGCGTTCGCCGACGACCTGGGCGTGGACCTGACCTTCGTGGACAGTTCCTTCGCCGATCTGGTGACGGACATCACCACCGGTGCCTGCGACATCGCCATGCACGGCGTCGGCGTCCGCGCGGATCGCGCCCGGCACATGGACTTCAGCGACCCCCATCTGGTCAGCGGGATTTACGCCGTGACGCCGGTGACGCATCCCACCGTGACGCGCTGGGGGGATATCGACCAGCCCGGCCATGTGGTCGCGGTGCACAAGGGCACCTTCATGGAGCCGGAGATGCGGGCCCGCCTGCGAAACGCGGAGCTGCTGGTGGTGGACGCCTTTAAGGAGCGCGAGCAGGCGGTGCTGAGCGGCCGCGCCGACGTGTTCATGACCGACTATCCCTATGGCTGGCGCATGGCCGCGCTGACGGACTGGGCGCGCCTGCTGGCGCCGCCGGAGCCGGTCGCCCCCACGCCCTATGCCTACGCGGTGCCCAGGAACGAGCCGGCATGGCTGGCGCGGGTGAACGCCTTCGTCCGCGCGGCCAAGGCCGATGGGCGCCTGCGCAGGGCCGCCGAGCGCCACGGCCTGCTGCCGATCCTGGCCGAATAGGGCGGCGATGGCGCAAGGACAACCGGCAGACAAGCCCCCCGCCGCCCCGATGCCCCGCCGGGGCATGATCCAGCGGCTGCACTGGCTGGCCGGCGTGCTGGGCCTGGCGGTGGCGCTGCTGTTCATGCTGGCGGTCTATGCAACCTTGCGCTCCGCCCTCACCCAGCACACCAGCGCCGCCCGACTGGCGTCCGGCCTAGTGGAGGACACCGTCACCCGGACCCTCGAATCGGCGGAAACCACCCTGCTGGCCGTGGCCTCGGCGACGCGTCAGGCCGCCGGCCCGCCCGACCGCGAGCCATCGAACACCCTGCCCATCGTGGTCGACCAGACCCTGCGGTTCACGCCCTACATGCGCCAACTGGTGGTGGTCGATGCCGAGGGCCGGGTGATCGTGGACAGCACGGGTCCGCCGTCGGACCGCCACATCGACCTGGATCGCCTGGGGCTCGGGCTGGGGACGGGGTGGTCCCAACCCGGGGCGGACGGGACCATCTCTCCGGATGGCGCCACCCTGCACCGGGGATTGCTGCTGGGAACGGAGATCCCGGGCCGCTACCTGCCGACGCGGGACGGACCCGACGACCTCTCGCCCCGAACCACCCTGCCGGTGGCGGTGAACGCCGGGCCGAACCGATGGGTGATCGGCGCGCTCAATCCGGCCAACCTGCGCCTCATGCTGGACCATGGCCGGCTGGGACCCGCCGGCGCGGTGTGGCTGACGCGCCTGGACGGCGCCCCCATCCTCAAGATGGAGGACCCGGCCACATCGGTGCTGCGCGACCGCGCCCTGGCGCTGTTGCCCCTTGTCGACGCGGGGGTGGAGTCAGGGGTGCTGCCGCTCCCCGGACAGGACGGGACCGGCCCCCACGGCACCGCCGCGTTCCGGCTGTCGGCGCGCTACCCGCTGGCCGTGGTCGTCGCCGTGTCCCGGCGCGACGGCATCGCTGCGTGGCTGCGGGACGACAGCACCATGCTGTTCTGGGGGGCGGTGTCGCTGCTGGGCCTTCTGGGTGGCGGCGCGCTGCTGCTGCGCGAGACGATCCGCAGGGGCCGTCTGGAAAACCGCCTGCGGCTGGTCGGCCTCACCCAGGCCGTGTTCGCGCACTCCTCCGAGGCGATGCTGATCACCGACCCCGACACGCGCATCATCGCGGCCAATCCGGCCTTCCTGGAGGTCACGGGGCACACCATGGCGGCGGTGGTCGGTCGCCCGGCATCGGACTTCCTGTCCCCCGACGCGGCCCCGGACCCGGCGGCCGAGGAGATCGAGACGGACGGGCGCGCCCACGACCTGGGACGCGATGTCTGGCGCCTCGCCTGCCAGTCCGGCGAGGCGCGGTCGGTCGTCTATCGCGAGGCGCCGCTGTGTCACGGCGCCACCATCCTGACCCTCAACGACATCACCGATCGCATCGCCGCCGAACGCGCCTTGTCGGACGCCCTGCAACGCGCCGAACTGGCCAATCGCGCCAAGACCGAGTTCCTGGCCTCCATGAGCCATGAACTGCGGACACCGCTGAACGCCATCCTCGGCTTTTCGGAAATCCTGCGCGACCAGGTCTTCGGCCCCGTGGGCTCGCCCCAGTACCGCGACTACGCAACGGACATCCATAGCAGCGGCACCCACCTGCGCGACATCATCAACGACCTGCTCGACCTGGCGAAGATCGACGCCGGACAGTTCGAGCTCGACCCGGCGCCGCTGGACATCAACGAGGAGATCGGCGCCTGCTGCCGCCTGGTGAGCGAACGGCTCAACAACCACGGCCTGACCCTCATCCTCGACCGGCCGATCGCCCATCCCATGGTGCTGGTCGACGCCAGGGTGTTTCGGCAGATGTTGTTCAACCTGCTGTCCAACGCCATCAAGTTCACGCCGACCGGCGGCACGATCACCGTCTTCTGCCGGCGCGACGACCGGGGCGGCATGAGCGTCGCCGTCCGCGATACCGGCATCGGCATCCCACCCAACGCCCAGCGGCGCATTTTCGAGGCCTACAAACGCGCCATCAACACCGAAACCCGCCATATCGAGGGCAGCGGCCTCGGCCTGGCCCTGGTCAAGTCGATGATGGATCTTCATGGTGGGACCGTGACGGTGGACAGCGTCCCGGAAAGAGGATCCACCTTCACGCTGGTTTTCCCGGCGGACCGCTGCCTGCCGCGCCTGGAGACGGGGTGACCGCCGGCCTCGGGTCCCGGCCCATCGCCCCACAGGAAGAGCCTCGCCGTGCCTCTGTTTCCGATCCAGGATGTGTTCACCGCCCTCGGTCTCGTGCTGGTCATCGAGGGCCTGCTCTATGCCGTGGCGCTGGGACCCATGCGGGAGATGATCCGCCAGGCCCTGGAGATGCCCGACCACGTGCTGCGCATCGGCGGCGTGGTGGCCATGGCGCTGGGTGTCGTGGTGGTGGCGCTGGCGCGGCTGTAGCCGCCGCGACGATCCCCCTCGACTCCATGGGTGCCGCGCAACCCGGCGAGCCGGCGTGATCCCCGATGTTGCCGTAATTGTCGGGTCAGGTGAGGGGTCGGTGGGTGGCGCCGGGACGACCCCTTGGGGCTTCCGTCCCCGGAACCACCCGCCGCCGTCGTGGTGTGGCCGGCGTGATGCTTGCTTGATCCCGGGGGACTCGCCGCCTAGATCTCGGAAGCGAGGTCGCGCCGCCCCGCTCCGGGGCCTTGAGGCCACGGGCGACTCGCGCACCGCTCCGCGCCACCGCCGCCGCCAGCCCACCCCGTTTCTGATCCCGGGAGGATGCCACGTGTCTCGTCGTCTTGAGTCTCCAACGGTCGCCCGTGCCGTCGCCCGCCAGGAGGCACCGCTCCGCCGCCAGCGTCTCTGGGTTCTGGGCTCGGTCCTCGTCGTCGCCCAGATCCTGATGGCGCTGGCCGCCTCGCAGACCCAGGCGCGGCCGGCGCCGGACGGCTTCGCCGACATGGCCGAACGGTTGCTGCCGGCGGTGGTCAACATCTCCACCACGCAGACGGTCAGCATCAATCGCGGCCCGACCATTCCCGACTTCCCCGAAGGCTCGCCGTTCCGCGAGTTCTTCGACGAGTTCTTCGAGCGCCACGGCCGCCCCGACAGCGGGCCGCGCCGGGCGACGTCGCTGGGCTCCGGCTTCATCATCGACGCCGAGGGCTACATCGTCACCAACACGCATGTGATCGCCGACGCCGACGAGGTGACCGTCACCCTCAGCGACGACCGCACCCTGACCGCCGAGATCGTCGGCCGCGACCCGAAGACGGACATCGCCCTGCTGAAGGTGGAGCCGAGCGGCGCCCTGCCGGCCGTGGGCTGGGGCGATTCCGATGCATCGCGCGTGGGCGACTGGGTGATGGCCATCGGCAATCCCTTCGGCCTGGGGGGCACGGTGACCGCCGGCATCATCTCCGCCCGCGCCCGCAACATCAACGCGGGACCCTATGACAACTTCATCCAGACCGACGCGGCCATCAACCGTGGCAATTCCGGCGGCCCGCTGTTCAACCTCGACGGCGAGGTGATCGGCGTCAACACCGCCATCTTCAGTCCCTCCGGCGGCAGCGTCGGCATCGGCTTCGCGGTACCCGCCAACCTCGCCAAGCAGGTGGTCAACGACCTCAAGGACTATGGCCGCACCCGGCGCGGCTGGCTGGGGGTCCGCATCCAGACCGTGACCCCGGAAATCGCCGAGAGCCTGGGCCTTGACGAGGCGCGTGGCGCGCTGGTGGCCTCGGTCACCCCGGGCGGCCCCGCCGAGACCGCCGGCGTGCGGGCCGGCGACGTGGTCCTCACCTTCAACGGGCGCGACATCGAGGAAATGCGCCAGTTGCCGCGCATCGTGGCGGAAACCGAGGTCGGCTCGGGCGTGTCCATCGAACTGTGGCGCGACGGCGCGGTGACCGACGTCGCCGTCGAACTGGGCGAACTGGAAGCGGCCGAGGAGTCCGGTCTGCTGGCCTCCGAGACGTCACGGCCGAGCCCGCAGGACCCCGGAGAGGCGGGCGTGACCATGGTCGGGCTGACCGTGCGCGCGATCACCCCCGATCTGGCGGCCACCTTCGACCTGGACGAGGACACCCCGGGCGTGGTCATCACCGACGTCGACGCCGCCAGCGACGCGGCCGAGAAGGGCATTCGGCCGGGTCATGTGATCGTCGAGGTCAACCAGACCCCGGTGGCCACGCCGAGCGACGTCCGCGCGGCCCTGGATCAGGCGCGCGAGGGCAACCGCAGTTCGGTGCTGCTACTGGTGCAGCGCGATGGCACCATGTCGTTCCTGGCCCTGAAACTGGACTGATCCATGACCACGACGGCGCCGAGCGGGCGCCGTGACGACGGGCGCGCGAGACGGACGGAAGGCGGCCGTCTCGCGTGGCGCCCCGTCCGTCTCGCGCCGCCTCACGCCGCCAAGAGCGTGAAGCGGATGGTGCACCCCTGGTTCTCCCCCGGGGACTCCGCCCAGATGCTGCCCCCGTGATGCTCCACCACCTTCTTGCAGATGGACAGGCCGATCCCGGTGCCGCCCCCGTGGGCATCGCGGGCGTGCAGGCGCTGGAACAGGCCGAAGATCCGATCTTCATACCCGTGTCCGGGCGCCAGGCCGATTCCGTTGTCCCGCACGAACACCTCCCATCGCGCCGGCGATCCCGCCGCCTCGCCGGTCGCCTGCGGGCCGGGGTCCGCGCCGATCTCCACCCGCAGGGGCTGGTCCGGCCGGCGGTACTTGACGGCGTTGCCGATCAGGTTGGTGAACACCCGCACCAACTCCTCGGCATCACCCCGGACCATCGGCAGGTCGGCGGCGACGTCGAGAACCGCGCCGCTCAGGTCGATGTTCGCCCGCAGGTCCGCGACCGCGTCCTCCACCACCTCGGCCAGCGGCACCGGCACCAGGGGCTTGGGGTTGCGGCCGACACGGGCGAAGTCCAGCAGGTCACTAATGAGCGCGTCCATGCGCAACGCGCCCTCGTGCAGGTAGCCGAGGAAGTCGCGCTCCTCCGCCGTCAGGCGATCGGTGACGCGCCGGCGCAGCAAGGTCGCGTAGGACGCCATGGTGCGCAAAGGCTCGCGCAGATCGTGGGCCGCCACATGGGCGAAGGATTCCAGTTCGGCATTGGAGCGGAGCAACGCCGCGTTCTTGCGCCGCAACGCCTCCTCGGCCCGCTTGCGGTCGGTCAGGTCCACAAGGCTGACCGGCACGCCGCGACCGTCCTCCGGCGTGTCTGGAATGGGCAGGGAAAACAGGATGATCCGGTCCTGCCCATCGACCGTGCGCACGGACATTTCTCCCCGGAACTGGGACTCGCCCGCCCAGATGGCGCACACCTCGTCGGCGAAGACATCAATGGTCTCGGCGGTGAAGCACGTGTCGAGGGACGGGGTATCCGCCTCACCCGGCATGAAGCCGAACAGGCGCCGGGTCGCGGCGTTGCACGCCACCACCCGGACCTGCGCGGCCAGGTCCCAGATCAGCCCGGGGTGCGCGCGCAGATGCGCACGAAGGTCGCGGACGCCGTCGGCCCGCAGACGGCCCAGGTGCGCCATCATATCCGTGAAGTCCTGGGTACAGATGGCCACCTCGACGCTGTTGAACAGGTTGCGGAAGCGCGCCTCGGCCTCGCGAAGGTCGGCGATCCGCCGGGCCTGCTGCGCCTGTGCGTCGTGCAGGCGCGTAACCATGCCGTTGAAGGCCCGCGCCACGGCGCCGATCTCGTTCCGACGCCCCTCCGGCAGGGTGCGCGTCAGGTCACCCCGGCCCACCGCCTCGGCCGAGGCCGCCACCTCGGCCAGCGGCGCCAGGACGCGCCGGATCAGGATGGCGGCCAGGCCCGCCATCAGCGCCACCGCCAGTGTGATCAGCATCACCGTGCGCAGGTTGGCCGCGGCGAGCGGGGCCTCATAGGGGGCCACCGGCACCACGGTGGTGATCAGCCAGGACAGGCCGCGCGCATCCTCGAACGGCGTGACGTCGATCGCATACCGCTGGCCGGCCAGGGGAACCCGGGCCACATCGGACGTCGGCAGCGCGCCGGACAGGATCAGCCGGGCGCTTTCGGCGACCAGCGGGCGGGCACTGTCCGCGGCCGCCAGGCGATCCGTCGGGCGATCCCGGGCATCCACACGGAACGGCGCCTCGCCCGAGGACGACGCCACCAGCAGGCCGGCGCGGTCCATGATGTAGGTGAGCCCCGGTACATCGACATGCAGATCGGTCAGGAACCGTCCGACGTGCGAGACGAAGATATCGGCCCCCACCACCCCCAGCAGGCGCCCGTCGGCGTCACGCACCGCGCGGCTGGGCGCCAGCGCCAGGTCGTGACCCGTGAACAGCAGGTAGATGTCGCCCCAGGCGCCGCCATCGCGGGCCAGGGCCGCGCGGTACCAGGGCCGCTCGCGAGCATCATACCCGGGCAGCGCGACCAGCTCCCCACGGGAGTTTCCCGCCGGGTCCACCGCCGTTTTCGTGAAGGGTCCGGCCACGAACCCCTGGGTTCCGGTGGTGTAGAACGAAACGCGCCGGCCCTCGTGCCCGGCCCCGGCCAGGCCGCCTTCGGTATTGCCGAAGTAGAGGCTGGTCATCTCGGTCGGCACGGCGGCCTGGCTCAGGAAAAAGGCCTGGAGCGCCCCCTGGTCGGTGGACGGCAGGCTGCCCGAGGCGATGAGGCGCGCGTTCTGCTCCAGGATCAGGTGTGGAAGCGAGAGGAATCCGTGAAGATGGTCCACGATGCGCGTGGATACCTCCCGGTGCAGCGACCGGGAAACCTCCCGCACGGCCCCCGTGGCATTCACATGCGAGATATAGCCGGCCGTCCCACTGGTGACGAGAATGACCAGAATCGCCGACAAGACGAAAATCGTCCGCAGGGAGTGTCGTTTCATGATCGCCATGGTCACCTGGCCACTCTGCGATGGAACCAGCCTACCGTGAAGGGTTTGTGACGACAACGAAGCCGTGACCGCGATACACTTCTGCACACCCTACGCTCGAAACTTGATCCGGAAAGTGCGATATTAGGCTCGTGCCGCCACCGGGACGGGCGACCATTCCGCGAGACACCGGTCGCCTTTACCGTTGACGACCCTGCATCGGACAGGGTGACACCACCGCGCGCGGGCCTCGAAGAGCCCTTGGGAGGAAACACGATGCCCAGGAAGGTCGCCGCCCGCAAGGCGGAGCTGCTTGATCATGTTCGCCGCATGATCCATGACCGTCTCGACGCCACCGACATCCCCGCCGTCACCGCGTTCGTCGACACCTATTACGCTCATGTGCCGCCGGCCGACGCCGCGCCGCTTGATCCCGAGACGCTGTACGGCGCCGCCCTGGCCGCCTGGACCTTCCTGCGTCACCGCAAGCCGCGTCACGCGCGGGTGCGGGTCTACAACCCGAGGTTCGAGGAACACGGCTACCAGAGCGATCGCACGGTGGTCGAGATCGTCAACGACGACATGCCCTTCCTGGTGGACTCCGTGACCGCCGCCCTGGGCGACCTGGGCCTGACCGTGCACCTGGTGATCCATCCGGTGATCGGCACGCTCCGGGACGACCACGGTCAGCTGCTGGACGTGGCGGCGCCCGGCCGTCCCGAGGCGCTGCGGGAATCGGTGATGCATGTGGAGATCGGCCAGCAGACCGACGCAAACCTTCTGCGCGCCATCGAGACCTGCATCCAGGAGGTCCTGACCGAGGTGCGCGCCGCCGTCGACGACTGGCCGGCCATGGCCGAACTGGCGCGGGCCACCGCCGAGGGACTGAGCGAGACCCTGGCCGAACGCCACGCCGCCGGCACCGTCGAGACGGGCCTGGACCCGGACACCGCCACCGAAATGGCGCGCTTCCTGGAATGGCTGTGCGAGAACCACTTCACGTTCCTGGGGTCGCGCGACTACAGCTTCGCCGAGACCGACACCGGGCTGCGGGCCGAGCCGGAACCGGGCCTGGGCATCCTGCGCGATCCCTCGGTGCGGGTCTTCGGCCAACTCCGCGACCTGGAGACCCTGCCCGACGAGGTGCAGGACCACGTGCGCGACCCGAAACCGTTGATGATCACCAAGACCGCCATGCGTGCCCGCGTGCATCGCGCGGTGCCCATGGATGCCGTCGGCGTCAAGCGCTTCGACGCGGCCGGCCGCCTGGCCGGGATCACCCTCCTGGTCGGGCTGTTCACCGCCGACGTCTACACCAACAGCGCCAACTCGATCCCCCTGGTGCGCCACATCGTCGCCCGCACCATGGCCCGCAGCGGCTTCGACCCGCACGGGCACGACAGCAAGCGGCTTCAGCATATCCTGGAGACCCTGCCGCGCGACGAGTTGTTCCAGACCCGCGAAGACAAGCTGCTGGAAACCGTGCTGGGCATCCTGGACCTTCAGGAACGCCAGCGCACCGCCCTGTTCGTGCGCCAGGACGAGTTCCAGCGCTTCGTCTCCTGCCTGGTGTTCATCCCCCGCGACCGCTACGACACCACGCTCCGCCTGGCGGTCCAGCACATCCTGGGGACCGCCTTCGGCGGCACGGTGGAGACCTACTCCACCCAGGTGGACGATTCGCGCCTCGCCCGTCTGCACCTGATCCTGCGCACCACGCCCGGCGCGCTGCCGCCGCACGATCCGGAGGAGATCGAGACCCGCCTGGCCGACGCGACCCGCTCCTGGACCGACCACCTGGCCGACGTGCTGATCGCCGCGAAGGGCGAACAGCAGGGCACGCGGTTGCTGCACCGTTATGGCGAGGCCTTCCCGGCCAGCTATCGCGAGCGCCACTCGGCGCAGGCGGCGGTCGCCGACATCGCCCGCATTGAGGACGCGGTGCACGGCGACGGCTTCGCGCTCAGTCTCTATCGTCCCCTTGAGGCCCCGGAGAACGAGGTTCGCTTCAAGATCTACCGGATCGGCAAGGGGGCCTCGCTGTCGGACGTGCTGCCGGTACTGGAAAACATGGGCTTCCACGTGCACGGCGAGGTGCCCTACGAGTTGCGCGCGCGCCTGGACGACGGGGACCCTGGTGAGGATCCGCCCGGAGGCGCCGAGGGCGGCCCCCGGGCGACCACCGGACGCATCTGGATCCACGATTTCACGATGACCTCCGCGTCGGGCGCGGTGGTGGACGTGGGCACGGTGCGCGGCCCGTTCCAGCAGGCCTACGCCCACATCTGGGCCGGCACGCTGGAGAACGACGGCCTCAACCGGCTGATCGTCGAGGCCGGGCTGGACTGGCGCCAGGTCACGGTGCTGCGGGCCTACGCCCGCTACCTGCGGCAGGCGGCGTTCACCTTCAGCCAGAGCTACATCGAACAGGCCCTGGCCCGCCATCCGGGCATCACGGCGGCGCTCATCTCGCTGTTCGAGGCCCGCTTCGACCCCGACCACGATCCCGCGCACGATCCGGACGCCAACCCCGCCGAGGGTCGCATCAAGTCGGCCATCCAGGAGGACCTGAACGCGGTCACCAATCCGGACGAGGACCGCATCCTGCGCCGCTTCCTCAACCTGATCCGCTCGACGCTGCGCACCAACCACTTCCAGCGGGACGACCGGGGCGGCCCGAAACCCTGGCTGTCGCTCAAGCTGGACAGCGGCGCGGTCAAGGGCCTGCCGCTGCCGCGCCCCTGGGTGGAGGTGTTCGTCTACTCACCCCGGGTCGAGGCCATCCACCTGCGCGGCGGCAAGGTGGCGCGCGGCGGCATCCGCTGGTCCGACCGGCGCGAGGACTTCCGCACCGAGGTGCTGGGGCTGATGAAGGCGCAGATGGTCAAGAACGCGGTCATCGTGCCCGTGGGCTCCAAGGGCGGCTTCGTGGTCAAGCACCCGCCGCCGCCGGATGCCGGCCGCGAGGCCCAGCAGGCCGAGGGCATCGCCTGCTACCAGACCTTCATGCGCGGGCTGCTGGACATCACCGACAACCTGCGGGGCACCGAGGTGCTGCCGCCGCCGCGCGTGCGCCGCCGCGATGGCGACGACCCCTATCTGGTGGTGGCGGCCGACAAGGGCACCGCCGCGTTCTCCGACATCGCCAACGCGGTCTCGGCGGAGTACGGCTTCTGGCTGCGCGACGCCTTCGCCTCGGGCGGGTCGAACGGCTACGACCACAAGGTCATGGGCATCACCGCGCGCGGCGCCTGGGAGGCCGTCAAGCGCCACTTCCGCGAGATGGGGCACAACACCCAGACCCAGCCGTTCACCGTCGTCGGCGTCGGCGACATGGGCGGCGACGTGTTCGGCAACGGCATGCTGTTGTCACGCTTCATCCGCATGGTGGGCGCGTTCAACCACCTAAACATTTTCATCGATCCCGATCCCGACCCGGAGACCAGTTGGACCGAACGCAAGCGGCTGTTCGACCTGCCGCGTTCGTCCTGGACGGACTACGACACCGCGGCCCTGTCCGAGGGCGGGCGGGTGTTCAGCCGCCGCGCCAAGCGGGTCACCCTGACGCCGCAGATCAAGACCCTGCTGGGCGTCCGCCAGGACGAACTCACCCCGGACGAGGTGATCCGCGCCCTGCTCCGCCTGGAGGTGGACCTGCTGTGGTTCGGCGGCATCGGCACCTTCATCAAGGCCAGCCACGAAACCCATCCTCAGGTGGGCGACCGCGCCAACGACGCCTTGCGCGTGGATGCCCGCGAGGTGCGGGCCCGGGTCGTCGGCGAGGGCGCCAACCTGGGCGTCACCCAGCGCGGGCGCATCGAGTTCGCCGCCCGGGGCGGGCGCATCAACACCGACGCAGTGGATAACTCGGCGGGCGTGGACTGCTCCGACCATGAGGTCAACATCAAGATCCTGCTCGACGACATCGTCGAGGCCGGCGACCTGACCGAAAAACAGCGCAACCAGATCCTGGGGGAGATGACCGACGAGGTCGCGGCCCTGGTGTTGCGGGACAACTACCTGCAGACGCAGGCGATCTCGATGCTGGAACGGTACTCTGTGGAGGTCCTGGACCACCAGTCGCGGCTGATGCGGTCGCTGGAGCGCATGGGCCGCCTGAACCGGGCCGTCGAGTTCCTGCCCGACGACGAGGAGATCGCCGAGCGCAACGCCGCCGGGCGCGGCCTGACCCGGCCGGAACTGGCGGTGGTGGTAGCCTACGGCAAGCTCTGGATCTTCGACGAGGTGCTGGAGTCGGACCTGACGGAGGAGCCGGTTCTGAGCAACACCATGGCGCAGTACTTCCCCACCGCCGTGCAGACCCGCTTCCGCGAGCAGATCGGCCGCCACCGGCTGCGCCGCGAGATCATCGCCACCTACGTGGCCAACTCCATGATCAACCGCGTCGGCGCCGCCTTCGTCACCGAGATGATGGAAAAGACCGGCATGCGCGCCGCCGACATCGCCCGGGCCTACATGGTGGTCCGCGAGGTCTATGGCCTGCGCGACCTTTGGTCGTCCATCGAGACCCTGGACGGCACCGTTCCCGCCGGCGTGCAACTGGACCTGTTGCAGGAGGTCAACCGCCTGGTCGGCCGGCAGACCCAGTGGATGCTGCGACTCGGAACCTGGCCCCTGGACGTGTCGGCCACGGTCACCGAGATGGCGCCCGGCGTGCAACTGCTGTCGGCCAATCTGGACGAACTGGCCACCGAGGAAACCCTGGCCCCGGCCCGCGCGCGCATGGCCGAGTGGGTGGAGGTCGGCGTGCCCGAGCCCCTGGCCGCCGGGATCGCCTGCCTGATGGTCATGGGCGCGGCCGGCGACATCGTGCGCATCGGCGCCGCCCAGGACCTGCCCATGGAGATCGTGGCCCGGCTCTACTTCGCCATCGGCACGCGCCTCGGCCTGGACTGGCTGCGGCACATGGCGGACGGGCTGGATCGCGGCGGTCACTGGCACAAGCTGGCGTTGTCGGCGGTGGCCGAGGAGTTGTACAGCCACCAGCGCCAAATCACCTTGAGGGTGATCGAGCACGGGGAACACCTGGACGACCCCGACGCCGCCCTGGCCGCCTGGGTGGACACCAACCCGATCACCGTGGAGCGGGCCTCCCAGTTGCTGAATGAACTGCGGGGCGCCTCCTCGGGTGTGGATCTGGCCATGCTGACCGTCGCCAGCCGCCAGTTCCGCGCCATGGCGGGCTTGTAGGGGGACATCAACGGCGACCGGACGGGGGTCGGTCGCCGATCCGTCCGTGAAACAACTTGCGCTTTAGTTGTTTCACGGGCAAGGTGCGCGTTTCCGAATCCTGGACTCGACCCTCACCATGGTGCCCTTGTCTTCCCCGCCGTCCCCGTCCCTCACCGACGCCGAGCGTCTCGACCGGCTGCGCCTGATCCGCAGCGAGAACGTGGGACCGGTCACCTTTCATCGGCTGCTGCGCCAGTACGGCACGGCGGCGGCGGCCCTGGAGGCGGTACCCGAACTGGCCCGGCGCGGTGGCCGGCAAAAGGCGTTGCGGGTATGCTCGCGCGCCGCCGCCGAGCGCGAACTGGCGGCCCTGGCCCGCGCCGGTGTGCAGGTGATCGCCCATGGCGAGGCCGCCTATCCCCGCGTCCTCGCGCCCGTGGACGACAGCCCGCCGTTCCTGTTCGCGCGCGGACACCTCTCGTTGCTGGCACGCCCGACGGTGTCCATCGTGGGCGCGCGCAACGCCTCCCTGAACGGCCGCAAGATGGCCCACCGCCTCGCCCGGGAGCTGGCGCGGGCCGACCTGCTGGTGGTCTCGGGCATGGCCCGGGGGATCGACACCGCCGCCCACGAGGGAGCCCTGGAGCACGGCACGGCCGCCGTTCTGGCCGGCGGGGTGGACGTCATCTATCCGCAGGAGAACGAAAGCCTTTACGAGGACCTGGTGGCCCAGGGCCTGGTGCTGTCGGAGATGCCCCTGGGCGAGACGCCCCAGGCCCGCCACTTCCCGCGCCGCAACCGCATCATCTCCGGCCTGGCGCTGGGCGTGGTGGTGGTGGAAGGGGCGACGCGCTCCGGCTCGCTGATCACCGCCCGGCTGGCCGGCGAGCAGGGCCGCGAGGTGTTCGCGGTCCCCGGTTCGCCGCTCGACTCGCGGGCGGCCGGCCCCAACCGGCTGCTGCGCGACGGCGCGGTCCTGACGGAAACCGCCGACGATGTGCTGCGGGTGCTGGACGATCGCCTGCGGGCACCCCTGGCCGAACCGGAAAGCCATCCCTTCCGCGCCGGCACGGCGGAGCCCCCGTCGGAGTCCGACCTCGCCCAGGCGCGCGATACCGTGCTGCGGGCGCTGGGTCCCACCCCGGTGACGGTTGACGAAATCATCCGCGAGTGCCAATTGTCCGTGGCCGTCGTGGCGACCGTGCTGCTGGAACTGGATCTGGCCGGCCGCCTGGAGCGTTTCTCCGGTGGACGCGTGGCCCTGCTGGCGAGCCCCTGAGCACGCCCGGACGGACAGGTCGGGCCGGAACATCGGGCCGGATACATCAGGCCGGACGGGAAAAAAGGAACTGTCTCACGCCATGCGGGTTGTCGTCGTCGAGTCCCCGGCCAAGGCCAAGACCATCAACAAGTACCTGGGCGAGGACTTCACGGTCCTGGCCTCGTTCGGCCATGTGCGCGACCTGGTGGCCAAGGACGGCGCCGTCGATCCGGACCAGGACTTCGCCATGCGCTGGGAGGTGGACGCCCGCTCCGAGAAGCATGTGAAGGCCATCGCCGACGCGGTGCGCAAGGCCGACGCCCTGTACCTGGCCACCGACCCGGACCGCGAGGGCGAGGCCATCTCCTGGCACGTGCGCGACGTGCTGTTCGCCCGCAAGGCGCTGGGCGACAAGCCCGTGCACCGGGTCACCTTCAACGCCATCACCCGCAACGCCGTGACCACCGCCATGGCCGCGCCCCGCGCGCTGGACCAGGAGTTGATCGAGGCCTATCTGGCGCGCCGGGCGCTGGACTACCTGGTGGGCTTCACGCTGTCGCCGGTGCTGTGGCGCAAGCTGCCGGGCAGCCGCTCCGCCGGGCGCGTGCAGTCGGTGGCGCTGCGCCTGATCTGCGTCCGCGAGGCGGAGATCGAGCGGTTCACGGCCCGCGAATACTGGACGCTGAAGGCGCTGATGGCCAACACCGCCGGCCAGGCGTTCTCGGCCCGCCTCACCCATCTTCAGGGCAAGAAGCTGGACAAGTTCGGCCTGCCCGACGCGGCCGCCGCCCGCGCCGCCGAGGCCGCGGTGCGCGCCGCGTCGTTCTCGGTGGGCAAGGTCGAGCGCAAGACCACCAAGCGCAACCCGGCGCCGCCGTTCACCACCTCGACCCTGCAACAGGAAGCCTCGCGCAAGCTGTACTTCTCGGCCAGCCGCACCATGGGCGTCGCCCAGAAGCTGTACGAGGGCGTGGCCCTGGGCGGCGAGACCGTCGGCCTGATCACCTACATGCGGACCGACGGCGTACAGATGGCCCCGGAGGCCGTCGCCGCCACCCGCGCCGCCATCGACCGCGATTTCGGCGGCCGCTACGTGCCGGACAAGCCGCGCGTCTACAAGACCAAGGCCAAGAACGCCCAGGAGGCGCACGAGGCCATCCGCCCCACCGATCCCGGCCGCACCCCGGCGATGGTGGCGCCGTATGTGACCAAGGAGCAACTGGCGCTCTACGACCTGGTCTGGAAGCGCACCATGGCCAGCCAGATGGCCAGCGCCGAACTGGACCAGGTGGCCGTGGACCTGACCGCCGCCGACGGCTCGGCGGTGCTGCGGGCCACCGGCTCGGTCATCACCTTCGACGGCTTCCTGAAGCTCTACCTGGAGGATCGCGACGACACGCCGGAGGCCGGCGACGGCGCCGAGGGCGACGACGCCAACCGCCTGCTGCCGCCGCTGACCGAGGGCGACGCGGTCGAGCGCCGCGACGTGACGGTGGAGCAGCACTTCACCCAGCCGCCGCCGCGCTACACCGAGGCCAGCCTGGTCAAGAAGATGGAGGAGCTGGGCATCGGCCGCCCCTCCACCTACGCCAGCATTCTCTCGGTCCTTCAGGCCCGCAACTACGTGCGCCTGGACAGCCGCCGCTTCGTGCCCGAGGACCGGGGGCGGATCGTCACGGCGTTCCTGGAGAGCTTCTTCGCCCGCTACGTCGAGTACTCCTTCACCGCCGACCTGGAAAACAAACTGGACGAGATCTCGGCCGGCCAGCGCGGTTATCTGGCGGTGCTGCGTGAGTTCTGGGACGACTTCAAGGCGACCGTGGACGGCATCCAGGGCCTGCGGGTGTCCGACGTGCTCGACGCCCTGGACGCCGAGTTGGCGCCGCACCTGTTTCCCGCCAGCGAGGAGGAGGGGGCGCCGGATCCGCGCGTCTGCCCCAAGTGCGGCGAGGGCCGGCTGGGCCTGCGCCTGGGCAAGTTCGGCGCCTTCGTCGGCTGCTCCAACTACCCGGCATGCCGCTACACCCGGCAGCTGGTGGTCACCGGGGACGACGACGGCGGCGCCGACGATCTGGCCGCCGGGCCGCGCGTGCTGGGCACCGATCCGGACAGCGGCAAGCCGGTGACGCTGCGCAAGGGACCCTACGGCCTCTATGTGCAGTTGGGCGAGCAGGAGCAGGTCGGCGAGACCAAGACCGGCAAGCCGAAGATGGGACCGAAGCCGCCGCGCGCCTCTCTGCCCCAGGGGCTGGACGCCGACCGGGTCGACCTGACCGTGGCGCTGGGGCTGCTGGCCCTGCCCCGCGAGGTGGGCGCGCACCCCGAGAGCGGCCAGATGATCCAGGCCGGGCTCGGCCGCTTCGGCCCGTACCTGAAACACGGCGACGCCTACAAGTCCCTGCCCAAGGACGACGACCCGCTGCTGGTGCTGAGCATCGGCCTGAACCGGGCCGTGGACCTGCTGGCGCAGCAGGGCGGAAGCCGCACCCGCATGGCGTCGCGCGCCCTGGGCAACCATCCCGCCGACGGCAAGCCGGTGATGCTCAAGGACGGCCGCTTCGGCCCCTATGTGGAGCACGGAAAGGCCCGCGCCACGGTGCCCAAGGCCGAGCGCGAGGCCCTGGACACCCTGACGCTGGACCGCGCCATCGAGTTGATCCGCCTGAAGGCCGAGAAGGACGCCGCCAAGGCCGGCGGCGCGGCGGCCGGTGACGGCGAGGCGAAACCGGCCAGGAAGCCGGCCGCCAAGAAGCCGGCGACGGCCAAGGCGGCCCCAAAGAAGGCGGGCGCCAAGTCGGCCGCATCCAAGGCGGGGACCACGACCAGGACATCCGCCAAGGCCGGTGTTCCCAAGGAGAAGACCACCGCCAGGAAGTAGGACCTGTGACGCCGGTGACCGGCCGGATCGATCCGTGCCGTCGGGCCCGAGCCTCCGGCGCCTCTCCCCTGTCGACTCAGATCCCGTGTCAATGACACTTTTCACGGCGGCTTTGCATACACCACGGTAGAGTGTTCCCCGTGTCCCCGGGTCTGGCGCGTCCGATCCCGGGCTTACCGCCGCGCCGGCGCGCCGTGCGTCCGCCCCCAAGGCATCCCAACCGTGTGATAGGCGGAGCCTCCGGGCCCGGGGCGTGGGTGTCGGGTGCGACACGACGTGTTCTCGGTCCGGGAGTCCTCCATGCCCACCATGCGTACCGCCGATGGCGCCGACCTTTTCTATCAGGAGCGTGGCCAGGGCCGCCCGCTGATCATGATGCCCGGGTGGGGCTGTTCGCACCGTTTCTTCGATCGCAACGTCGAGGACTTGGCCCGTGTCTGCCGGGTCATCACCCCCGACCTGCGCGCCCACGGTGACTCATCCGACGTGGCCTGGGGCCACCGGATCGCCCGCTATGCCGCCGACATGAAGGCGCTGATCGACGTTTTGGAGCTTGAGGGGGTGGTCCTGCTCGGCTGGTCCATGGGGGCCGCCGTCGCCTGGAGCTACGTGGACCTGTTCGGCACGGCCCATCTCGCTGGACACGTCAGCGTCGATCAGTCTCCCCGCCAGTACTACTCCGAGACGTGGCGGTGGGGGCAGCCTGGCTGCTATGATGCCGAGGCCCTGGCCATTCTGTCCACGCGCCTGGAATACGACGCGCCGGCGGTGGCCCGTGGGCTGGTGCGCGGCTGCCTGGGCGACGTCTACCAGGCCACCGACGCGGAAATCGAGACCCTGGCGCGCGAAATCGACAAGTGCCCGCCCGCCGTGCGCGCCGAGATCATGGCCGACCACACGCACCTGGACTGGCGCGACCTGTTGCCACGCATCGACCTGCCCGCCCTGGTCTGCGTCGGCCGTCAGTCCAAGGTGTTCCCGTGGCAGGGCAGCGCCTATGTGGGCGAGCGGATCCCCGGCGCCCGAACCGTGGTCTTCGAGCAGAGCGGCCACATGCCGTTCTATGAGGAAGCGTCGGCCTTCAACGCCGCCGTGGCGGACTTCGTGATGGGCCTGGACACGGCGGTGGGCTGACCGGGGTGTCGGTGGGGCGGTGACACGAAGGGGCGGCCAGACATCATCATCGATCCGCCGCCGGAGCATCATCGATCCGCCGCCGGAGCCACCTCCCCCTGGGCCCGGCGCATCTCGACGAGCGCCCGCAGGCGCGCCCGCGCGGTCCGGTCCCGGGGCGCCAGCCGGCAGGCGCGGGCCAGGGCATGGCCGGCGGCGATGACCTCGCCCTGCTCGGCCAGCGCGGTCCCCAGGCCGCTCCAGGCGGTCACGGCATCCGGCCGCAGCGCCACCACGCGCCGCGCCGCCGCCACCGATTCGTCACCCAGGCCGGCCAGCCGCGCCACCTCGGCCCGCTGGTGCCAGCCCTCGGGGCCATCGGGCCGCGCATGCGTGGCCCGGCGCGCGGCGATCAGGGCCGGGTCCAGCGCCGCCATGGCCCCCAGCACCGCGCCCAGGGCGACCAGCGCCTCGGGGTGGGCCGGATCGGCCACCAGGGCGCGGCCGCACAACTCCAGGGCCTCCCTTGGGCGCCGCCAGGCCAGCGCCACCCGGGCGAGCAGGGTCCAGGCATCGGCGTTCAAGGGGTCGGCGCGGCTCAGGTCGCGACACAGCGCGGCGGCGGTCTGCAGGTCGCCGTCGCGCCAGGCATGCAGGGCATGGGCGAACGCGGTCCGGGCCGCCGCCGCGCCACCGTCATCCGCCTCCTTGTCCATGCCCATCATCGGGTCCTCCCGCCGCGCGCATCACCCGCCGGATCCATCCGGCCCCATATTTTGCCCTTGCCAGACCGGGTACGCCCCCATAGCGTCCGCGTCGCCATCCGCAAGTCAAGCACCCTTTTTCCGAAGCATCGGCCCTGGACCGCCCGCCACCATCCCTCGGCGACCGGGCGGCGGTCGACC
Organism: Roseospira visakhapatnamensis; assembly: GCF_014197915.1. Lineage (GTDB taxonomy): Bacteria > Pseudomonadota > Alphaproteobacteria > Rhodospirillales > Rhodospirillaceae > Rhodospira > Rhodospira visakhapatnamensis. The sequence continues at coordinate 19,733 of NZ_JACIGK010000012.1, read as the reverse complement.
GATCCCGCGAGGCCCCCTTCATGCGCCACCTCACGCCCCGGCCCGACGGGCCGGATGCCTCCCTGCGTCGCCACGTGCTGCGCACCCTGAAGCTTGCCACGCCGGTGGTCATGTCCCGGGTCGGCATGATGGGGCTGGCCGCCATGGACGTGGTCGTCCTGGGGCGCGCCGGCGCCGAGGCGCTGGCCGACTATGTGCTGGCCACGGCGCTCTACGAAAGCCTGTTCGCCACCATGGCCGGCCTGTTGCTGGGCGTGCCGGTGCTGACCGCGAGAGCCTTCGGGGCCGGCGACCTGTCGAGCCTGGGACCGATCTGGCGCCAGGGCCTGATATACGGCCTGCTGGTCGGGACGGGCCTGTGCGTCCTGCTGCAGTTCGCCGAGCCGATGCTCCTGTGGACCGGCCAGAGTCCGGAGATCGCCGCGCGCAGTGGCGTCGTGACCGGGGTCCTGGCGCTGGCCTTGCCGGCGATTGCCCTGTTCCTGGTCAGCGCCACGTTCCTGGAGTCCATCCAGCGCCCCTCGGTCGGCATGGTGACGGTGCTGCTGGCCAACCTGTCCAACCTGGCGTTCAACATCGTGTTCGTGTTCGGGTGGGGCCCCATCCCGGCCCTGGGCGCCATCGGCTGCGCCATCGCCACGGTGCTGAACGCCGCGCTGCTGGCCGCCGGGGTGGGGCTTTACGTGCGGTTCGGCCTGAAGGACCGCGTCGCCCTGGGACTCGCCGGCCGGGCCGGCGGCGGCTGGGCCGCCGCCGCGCCCCTGCGACGGACGGGCTACTCGGCCGGGTTGTCCTCTGGCCTGGAGGCCGGCGCGTTCAGTGTCGTCACCCTGCTGGTGGGAATGCTGGGGGCGCTGGCCCTGGCCATGCACGGCGTGCTGTTCCAGTTCCTCTTGCTGCCCTTCATGGTCGCCTTCGGCATCGCCGCCGCGACGCAGGTGCGGGTGGGCAACGCCTGGGGACGGGGCGACGCGCGCGGCCTGTGGCTGGCCGGCTGGATCGGGCTGGCGCTGGCCTCCCTGGTCACCGGATCGGCCGCCATCTTCTACGTGGTCATGCCCGAGACCCTGGTCCGGGTGTTCACCACCGACCCGACGGTGATCGCCGGCGCCGCGCCCATGATGGGCTGGGCGGCCCTGGCCCTGATGTTCGACGGCGGCCAGTCGGTGATGAACCACGCCTGCCGGGGCCGGGGCGACACCTGGGTCCCCACCAGCTTTCACGTCGTCAGCTACTGGCTGATCCTGATCCCGGCGGCGGCGTTGCTGACCTTCCCCGGCGGTCAGGGACTGGCCGGGGTCTATCAGGCGATCGCCCTGGCCAGCGTGGTGTCCCTGGTGGCGATGGCCACCCGCTTCGCCCTCATCGCGCGGCGGCCACTGGACCCGAAGGTCTAGGCGCCGCCATCGCCACCGCCACCACTACCGCCGTTCGCGCTTGGCCAGGAAGGCCAGGCGTTGCAGCAGGTGCACGTCCTGCTCGTTCTTCAGCAGCGCCCCGTGCAGCGGCGGCAGCACCGACTTGACGTCGTGGGCGCGCAACGCCTCGGCCGAGACGTCGTCGGCCATCAGCAACTTGATCCAGTCCAGCAGTTCGCTGGTGGAGGGCTTCTTCTTCAGGCCCGGCGCCTCGCGCACCTCGTAGAAGACGCCCAGGGCGTCGCGCACCAACTCGGCCTTGATGTCCGGAAAGTGCACGTCGATGATCTGCCGCATGGTGTCCTGGTCGGGGAACTTGATGTAGTGGAAGAAGCAGCGGCGCAGGAAGGCGTCCGGCAATTCCTTCTCGTTGTTGGACGTGATGATGACCACCGGGCGGGTCGCCGCGCGCACGGTCTCCCCGGTTTCGTGGACGTGAAACTCCATGCGGTCCAGTTCCAGCAACAGGTCGTTGGGGAACTCGATGTCCGCCTTGTCGACCTCGTCGATCAGCAGGACCGCGCCGCCCCCGGTGGTGAAGGCATCCCACATGCGGCCGCGCTTGATGTAGTTGCGGATGTCCTGGACCCGCGCGTCGCCCAACTGGGAATCCCGCAGCCGCGAGACGGCATCGTATTCATACAGCCCGTGTTGAGCCTTGGTGGTCGACTTGATGTGCCAGGCGATCAGCGGCAGGCCGAGGGCATCGGCGACCTCTTGCGCCAGCACGGTCTTGCCGGTGCCGGGCTCGCCCTTGACCAGCAAGGGACGTTGCAGGGTGACGGCGGCGTTGACCGCCACCGCCAGATCCTCGGTGGCGACGTAGGTCGCGGTGCCGGTGAAACTCATGAGGCGCGGGTCTCCCTGTCCGGTGCCGTATGGTCCTACCCGTGAAGGTATAGACGCGCGCGCCTGTGTTCAACGGGGCTGACAAGGCCCCCAGCGCTCGGATCCCCGAACCCAACGGTCCTTGACCATGACCGTCGGCCTGAACGCGGGACCCGCGTGGCTCGCCCCTCCGGCGTCCGAACCCTGGACGACGCCCACACGCGGCGGCGCTACAGGACGGCGATCACATAGACCACTTTCCACCCGCCGGGTCCCATGGCGTCCGCCACGGACGAAAATGTCCGCCCCCAGCTATAGATCGTCCCATTCTTGTAGTACATGTAGTGCTTGAGCCCTTTGTAGGGCAGCTTCGTCCCGGCTTTTGACTTGCTGACGCCGATGATCCCCTGCCCGCCCGTCAAGGCGCCCGACCCTTCGGTGATGCTGGTGCGCCGCTCCCACATTCGCGTGACGTAGTCGGCGACGGCCTCGGGCGGCATCGCCATGCTGAACTTCGAATCGCCCTCGATCTGTTGGACACTCAGGTTCTGCGCCGCCGCCTTGCTGATGTTGTTGATGTAGTCGTCAATCTTGAAGGTGTCGTAAGGCGGCCCGAAGGATCGTGTGAAGTCCCGGATCTTGGCCAGCAACGGGCTGTTGTCCGCCTGCAGCATGCGCAGATAGGTCTTGATCTCCGCAAGGACGCGATAGGCCTGGGTGGCGTTGATGATCTGCGGGCGCGCCTGCGGATTCTGGGCATACATGGCGTAGAAACTGCTTGTGAAGCCGCACACCCCCCAGCCGGTGTTGGTCACGCCCAGGCTTTCCATTTCGGCCTGGCTGTAGATGCTCATGGCGCGGTCTCCTTCCCCGGTCACCGACGACCCCAGACTCCCGGACAGCGTCCGTTTCGGTATCGTATCACCACCCCGTTTTCGGGCGCAACGGCGGCCCCGCGCTTGCCCCGAACCGGCGCGCGCTCCATAACCGCGTCATGACCCATGACATCGACCATATCGGCGTGATCGGCGGCGGCGCCTGGGGCACCGCGCTGGCCGCCACCGCGCGCCGCGCCGGGCGCCGCGTGACCCTGTGGGCACGGGAAGCCGACGTGGCGGCGGCCATCGCCCGCGAGCGGCGCAACCCTGACTTCCTGCCGGGCGTGGACCTGCCCGAGGGCATCACCGCCACCACCGCGCTGGAGGCCGTGACCGCCGACGCCGACGCGGTGCTGCTGGTCACGCCGGCGCAAGTGCTGCGCGGCGTCTGCGGCCGGCTCGCGCCCACCTGGCGGGCCGGCGTGCCGGCGGTCGTCTGCGCCAAGGGCTTCGAGACCGAGGGCGGCGCCAGCATGGGCCAGGTGGTCGCCGAGACCCTGCCCGGCGCGCCGCTGGCGGTGCTGTCCGGCCCGACCTTCGCCGCCGAGGTGGCGCGTGGCCTGCCCACGGCGGTCACCCTGGCCTGCGCCGACCGGACCCTGGGCGAGGCCCTGGCCCGGGCGCTCGGCACCGCCACCTTCCGTCCCTACTGGAGCGACGACGTCGTCGGCGTGCAGGTGGGGGGCGCCATCAAGAACGTGCTGGCCATCGCCTGCGGCATCGTCGAGGGCCGCGGCCTGGGCGACAATGCCCGCGCCGCCCTGGTCACCCGGGGTCTCGCCGAACTGACGCGGCTGGCCGTGGCCCTGGGCGCGCGCCCCGAGACGCTGATGGGCCTGTCCGGGCTGGGCGACCTGTTGTTGACCGCCACCTCGCTACAGTCGCGCAACTACTCGCTGGGCGCCGCGCTGGGCCAGGGGCGCGACCTGGACGCGGTGCTGGGCGAGCGCCGCTCGGTGGCCGAGGGCGTGCATACCGCCGCCGCCCTGGTCGAGATGGGCGCGCGCCTGGGGGTGGATCTGCCCATCGCCGGCGCCGTGCACGCAGTGCTCTCCGGCCGGGCCGAGGTGGACCGCGCCATCGCCGGCCTGCTGTCCCGGCCGTTCCGCGCCGAGCCCGACGCCCATCCCCTCGGCTGACCCCGGTCGATCGGTCCCGACCCGGGGTTGGCCGACCCCCGAGGGGCCTGCTAAGGTACCGTCGTTCCCCGTCCTGGAGACCCTGGAGACTCCGCCCCATGCTGTTCGTCGTTTACTGCCTGGACAAGCCCAACAGCCAGGACCTGCGCAAGGCCACCCGCCCCGCCCATCTGGAGTACGCGCGGGAGCATGGCGCGTCCATCCGGCTCGGCGGGCCGATGCTGACCGACGACGGCGAGGGCATGGTCGGCAGCCTGATCATCCTGGACATGGAGGACAAGGCGGACGTCGAGGCCTTCGTGCGCGCCGATCCGTATTATCAGGCCGGCCTGTTCGAGGCTGTGCTGATCCGCCCCTTCAAGCAGGTGCTTCCAGAGGCCGGCTGACCGTCATCCCCTCGCACCCGAAAGACCCCGCCATGCTGTGGATGATCAATTGTGTCGACGGCCCCAATTCCGCGCCCCTCAGGGCCCAACACCGAGACGCCCACATGGCCCATCTGCGCGCCCATGCCGACCATGTCGTGGTCGCCGGACCGTTGCAGAACGACGCCCGCGACACCGGCGTCGGCAGCCTGTTGATCATGGACTTCCCGGACCGCGACGCCGCCGTCGCCTTCGCCCAGGCCGACCCGTTCAACAAGGCCGGCGTGTTCGCCTCGGTCACCATCTGCCCGTTCCGGCAGACCCTTCCGGTGCGGTAGGAGAGGTCCGCGATGGCCCACTGGCTGCTGAAATCCGAACCCGGCGCCTGGTCGTGGGACGATCAGGTCGCCAAGGGCGTGGAGCCCTGGGACGGGGTGCGCAACCACCAGGCCAGCAATAACCTGAAGGCCATGCGGGTGGACGATACGGCCTTCTTCTATCATTCAGTGAATGAGAAGCGCATTGTCGGTGTCGTCCGAGTGGTGCGCGAGTACTACCCAGACCCCACGGACACCTCGGGCCGCTTCGGCATGGTGGACGTCGAGGCCGTCGCGCCGGTGCCGCGCCCGGTGACCCTGGCCGAGATCAAGGCCGAGCCGCGCCTCGCCGACCTGCCGCTGATCCGCCAGTCGCGCCTGTCGGTGATGCCCATCCCGGACGACGCCTGGGCGATCCTGTGCGCCATGGGCGGCGTGACGCCGTGACCGGGACAGGATGATGGTCACGCCGGCCCTGTGCGCCCTCGCCGACCTGGGCGATCCGGACGTCCGGGGCGTGACCGGCGAGGACGCGGACGGCCGCCCCCTGCGGCTGATCGTCGCACGCTGGCGCGGCCGTCTTCATGGATACGTGAACCGCTGCCCGCACAACGGTGTGCCGCTGGACTTCGTGCCCGGCCAGTTCCTGGACCGGAAAGGACGCCGTCTGATGTGCGGCACGCACGGCGCGCGCTTCCGGGTGGACTCGGGGCGCTGCACCGCCGGCCCCTGCCGGGGTCGGGGGCTGACCCGCGTGGCCCTGGAGGTCCGCGACGGCCAGGTCCGGCTGGCCACGCCGCCGGATGCCCTTTGATACCCCTGGCGGACCGGAGCCCCTCGTCCGTCAGGCGGCACCGGACTCCAGCGGTCGGCGCCCTTGACCGCCACGACGAGATCGCGAGCCAGACTCGCGCCCCTTTCGGGAGGAGAGACCCACCATGACCGCCGCCGCCCCCGCCACCGCGTGTCCGGCGTGGCCGGATCGTCCCGCCGATGCCGCCATCCGGGCCGTGCTGGAGGCCCTGCGTCCCCTGCTGGGCGCGCGCCTGTCCACGGGCCAGGCGGTGCGGGACCAGCACGGCCACGACGAAAGCTCTCACCCGTCCCAGCCGCCCGACGCGGTGGCCTTCGCCGAGACCACCGAGGAGGTGGCGGCCATCGTCCGCGCCTGCGCCGCGCACCGGGTGCCGGTCATCGCCTTCGGCACCGGAACCGCGCTGGAAGGCCAGGTCACGGCCGTCCATGGCGGGGTCTGCATCGACCTCTCCCCCATGAACGCCATCCTGGAGGTGCGGCCGGAGGACATGGACGTCACCGTCCAGGCCGGCGTCACCCGCAAGCAGCTCAACGCGCACCTGCGCGACACGGGGCTGTTCTTCCCCATCGACCCGGGCGCCGATGCCTCGCTGGGCGGCATGGCCGCCACCCGGGCGTCGGGCACCAACGCGGTGCGCTACGGCACCATGCGCGAGGCGGTGCTGGCCCTAACCGTGGTCACCGCCTCGGGCGAGATCGTGCGCACCGCCCGGCGCGCCCGCAAGTCGTCGGCCGGCTATGACCTCACCCGCCTGTTCGTGGGCAGCGAGGGCACGCTCGGCGTGATCACCGAGGTCACGCTCCGCCTGCACGGCATTCCCGAGCGCATCCTGGCCGCCGTCTGCCCGTTCCCCAACCTGCGGGCCGCGGTGGACACGGTGATCGAGACCATCCAGTCCGGCGTGCCGATCGCCCGCATCGAGCTTCTGGACCCCGACCAGGTGCGCGCCGTCAACGCCTACTCGAAGACCGATCACGCCGTCGCGCCGACGCTGTTCCTGGAGTTCCACGGATCCGAGACGCACACCCGCGAGCAGGTGGAGATGGTCGAGGCCCTGGCCGCCGAGCATGGCGCCGAGGGCTTCCGCTGGGCCGCCAGCCTGGAGGACCGCAACCGCCTGTGGCAGGCGCGCCATGACGCCCATTACGCCGGCCTGGCCATGAGACCGGGCGCCAAGGGGGTGTCGTCGGACGTCTGCGTGCCCATCTCGCGCCTCGCCGACTGCATCGAGGAGACACAGCGCGACCTCGCCGCCTCGCCGGCGACCACGACCCTGGTGGGCCACGTGGGCGACGGCAACTTCCATGTGCAGTTCGTCTTCGACCCCGACAACGCCGAGGAGATCGCCGAGGCCAAGCGCCTGAACCAGCGCATCGTCGAGCGCGCGCTGGCCATGGACGGCACCTGCACCGGCGAGCACGGCGTCGGCCTGGGCAAGAAGGCGTATCTGGCGGTGGAGCACGGCGCCGAGGGCCTGGCCCTGATGCGCGCGGTCAAGCAGGCGCTGGACCCGCTGGGCATCATGAACCCGGGCAAGATGGTGGGGTGAGATATGAATCGCCTTGGACAAACCATACGGGCATCGGGACAGGTCGATCCCGAAAGTCATAAAGGTTGCCTGTGGAAAATCCACGCCCTATCGTAGGATCTTGCCCGGTTTCGGCGGACTGTTTGGGTTACAATGGCACGACGCAGAATCGATCCACCTCTTGTCCAGCATTTGTCCTGGTCACCCGACGACCCAATCCCGGATTTCGGGTCGATTCCTCCCCCAAACGGATGCGGATCCCGGACGCACACGAGAGAAGGACGGCGGTCGCCAGACCCTTGATCGGGGGCCCCCTCACGCCCATGATGATAAGGGAATGATTTCGGAAAGCTCGATGATGGAAAGCCGAGTGACACGTCTGGAGGTCGAATTCGAACATGTCCGCAAGGATCTGGACGAAATCAAAACCAACCTCAAAGACATCAGTCTCCGCCTGGCCCGCATGCCCACGATCGGTGGCATGTGGGGTATGGTCGCCACGGTCATCGGGGTTGCCCTCTCGATGATCAGCATGACCGTTGCCGTGATCGTTTATCTTCCGACCGTCATGCCCGGACTGGCCAACTGACGTCCCCGTTCAAGCTCCACCCGCCGATCGCCCCATGGCGCCCCTTCACCCCGACGGGCGGGGCTGCGGGGCGATGCCCTGGGCCTCGATCGTCTCAGGCTCGGGCGAGGATGCCGTCGCCTCGCCCTGGCTGGTCACCACCTGGTCCCGGCCGCCATCCTTGGCGCGATAGAGGTTGCGGTCGGCGACCCCCAGGACGTCACGCACCGACTGGCCGCGCTGGGGCACCACCGAATAGCACCCGATACTGACGGTGACGCGCCGGGTGATGTCGGCATAGACGACGTCATGGGCGGCGACGCGCCGCCGCAGCGCCTCCAGGTGATCGTGGAAGCTGGCCACGGTCGCCCCCGCCGTGAAGGTCACGAACTCCTCGCCGCCATAGCGGGCGACGGCGTCGCCGTCGCGCCGGAAGTGCACGTCCAGGATCTCGGCGAGCTGCCGCAGGCAGGCGTCCCCGAAGGCATGGCCCAGGTCGTCGTTGACCGTCTTGAAGTGGTCGACGTCGATCATGGCGACGGCGAACGGCAGGGCGTTGCGCTGGCAGACGGCGAAGGTCTCCGACATCCGGCTGTCCATGTAGGCCCGGTTGGGAAGTCCGGTCAGGGTGTCGGTGACGCTCAACTCGCGCAGGCGGCGGTTGGCCGCGTTCAGGCGGGCGTTCAGGCGATGCAGTTGCCGGTTCCAGAGCACGATCAAGGCGATCAGGAGCGCCGCCCCGAGGGCGATCGACCAGACCAGGCGGGTATCGACGGCCCGCTCGTAGCGCACGGTGACCCAGCGTTCCAGAATATCCTGGGCCTCCGATTCGCCCATGGCGGCGATCAGCCGGTCCAGGGCCGACCCCAGCAGGGGCGCGTCCCGGGGAACGGCCATGACGACGCGATGCTCTTCCGGAAGATGCCCGGCGATCTTGACGTCCGACAACCGATGGCGGGCGATCAATGTGCCCAGGCGCGGCAAGGAGCCGATGGTGGCGTCCAGGGTGCCGTCGCGCACGCGATCCAGGCCCTCGCTCTCGGACTCCAGCGGCACCAGGTTGATCTCCGGATAGCGCCGGGTCAGGGCGTCGTGCAATGGGGACGCCCGCGCAACACCGACCGTCTTGCCCGACAAGGACGCCATGCCCCGCAGGAAGGGCCGGTCCAGCACGGTGGCGACGACCGCCGGCATGTGCAGATACGGATCGGTGGTGGTCCAGCCCGGCAGGTCCTTGGGGGTTTCCATGAGGAACGGCAGGATGTCGCACCGACCGGCCAGGGCATCGGCCAACGCCTGCTCCCGGCTGGTGGCGGGCACGAGTTCCCAGTCGAAGCCCCCGCGTTGGGCCAGCAGGCGGATCACGTCCCCGGCCACGCCTTCATGGGTGCCATCCCCATCGATCCGCTCATAGGGAAAGGGGGCCGCTCCCCCGCAGACGCGCACCACCCCCTTGTCCTCCAGCCAGGCACGCTCCTCCGCCGAGAGCCGCACCCGATCGGCGGCGCGCTGGGCCAGGCGCGGTCCCAGCCAGCGGGTCTCCAATTCCATCCATCGGGCGGATGGAATCGACGCCATGGCCCGGTCCAGGATGCCGCGCAGGAAGGGCAGGGTCGGGGTGATCCCGAAGCGCAGGTCCTCCGCCTCGATCCCGTCCATGAGAAACTCGCCGCCGATCTCCACATTCCCCAGCCCGAGGCGACGAATGAGGGCGCTTCCCTGCGGCAGCGAGGCGATGACCATGTCCACCTCGCCGGCCGACACCGCCCGCATCATGTCCTCCACCCGGGTGAACATCGTGACGGCCTCCGTCCCCACGAGATCGATCAGGGCGTCCTGATAGAACACGTCCCTCGGGATGCCGATGCGGCGCCCCGCCAGGTCGTCCGGTCCGTCGAAGCGGCCGAGTCCCGCGCGCACGAACACCGCGTTGGGGACTTGGTGATACGGCCGGCTGAACAGCGTGAAGTCCGCGCGCGCCTCGGTGAAGGACATGTTGGCCACCACGTCCAGGTCACCGGCGCGCAACCCGTCCAGGAGACGCGGCCAGACATCGAACACCGGATCGATCACCAGTCCGGTTCGGTCCCCGAGCTCGCGCGCCAGATCCACCGCGAAGCCATGGGGCTGCCCGTCCCGCAAGAAGCTGAAGGGCGCGTAGTTGGGCATGAAGCCGACGCGGATCACCGGCCGCTCGTCGATGAACGCCCGTTCCTGGGGCAGCAGGCGCAGCGGACCCGGCATCAGGATCAGCCCGGGGCGGACCATGCGCCAGCGGTCCACCATGGCGCTCATCTCCGCGTCGGGAATAGCCGCCAGGGCCGTCTCCAGGATGCCGTGCAGCATCGGGTTGGACCGCAAGACCCCGAACCGGAAGTCCTCCAGCGCCAGATCGGTCAGCGGCAGGGGGCCGGCCACGTCCACGCTGAAAAAGCCGGTTTCCCGGGCGAAGAACCGGCCGGTCAGTTCGGGCGCCAGGACGGCGTCGATCCAGCCGAAGGCCAGCGCCGACACCAGATCGCGGTACTCGTTATGGGGCACGACATTCAGGCCGCGCTCCGCCAGGATATCGGCATAGTAGATGTCGCGGATCACGCCCACGCGCTTGCCATCCAGGATGCTGGGATCATCCCCTTTCGGCAAGGGGCGCTCCTTGTCGTGGAACACCATGGTGCGGCGAAGGTAGTACGGCGCGGTGAACAGGATGGTTCGGGCGCGGGCCTCGGTGAAGGAAATGGCCTCGATGGCGTCCAGATGCCCTTGCGTGAACTGGCTGTAGATTTGCACCCAGTTGCCCATGCGCAGCCTGATCCGCAGGCCGGTCAGCGCCTCGATCCGGGCGACCAGATCCACCGAGAATCCTTGAAAGGTCCCATCCCGAAAAAAGGAATAGGGGGCGTTGTCGGAAACGATGCCCAGTTGGATTTCGGGGTTGGCGGCGATCCAGGCCCGCTGCTCGGCGCTCAACAACGGGGACGCGTCGGCCGCACCATCCGAGGCCCCATCGGACGTCGCGCCGGCGGGCCCGCCCACGGAGAGGACAAGGACGACGAGCAGACCCAGCACCGCCATCACCCGGGCCAACAGGCGTGGCGACACGGACGCCCCTTGTCGATCGCCGCGCCGTCGATATCCGGACTCGACGGGACGCCTCTCAAAAGTGATCCACGTTCGCGCCGCGGTCATGACGTCCTGCACGGCTGTTCCATGAGCTGACCGGTCCTTTGATGCACCGGCGGTTCCGGCGACGCGCACTGGAGATCCCGCGTCTGCCCTGTCGCGGCGCAGGCTAGCGCAATACCCATAAAACGTCATGCAAATCAGCCGGCCACACGTGATCTCGGTCCAGACGACCGCCTGGCCTTCTCATCGTGCCTCCTCATCAGACCCCCCATCGGAGTCCGGCGGCGGCGCGGCGGCGGCGCTCGCGGGTTTCGCCGCCTGCCCGATCCGGCTTTCGGTGCCGTTCACCAGTCGGCGGACATTATCGCGGTGACGCCACCACGCCAACAGGCCAAGCACCGCGAATCCCGCCGCGTGCGGCCGCTCGGCCAAGGCCAGGGCCAGCGCCGGCGCCACCGACAAGGCGGTCAGCGCCGCCAACGACGAATAGCGGAACAGAACCGCCATCGTCAACCAGGTCAGGCAGGCCAGCAGCCCCACCGGCCACGCCGTGGCCAGGATCACGCCCAGCGTGGTGGCCACCCCCTTGCCGCCCCGGAACAGCAGCCAGACCGGATAGTTGTGGCCGACGACGGCGGCCACCCCGGCGACCACCGGCACCGCCGGGGCCACCGTGCCCCATCCCGCCCCAGACCATCCCGCCAGCGCCTGGGCGCCCAGGGCGGCGATGGCCCCCTTGCCGGAATCCAGCAGCAGCGTGGCGAGCGCCAGGTCCTTGCGCCCGGTGCGCAGCACATTGGTGGCGCCGATGTTGCCGGAGCCAATGGCACGGATGTCCCCCAGGCCCGCGAGGCGCGTCAGCACCAGGCCGAAGGGAACGGCGCCCAGCAGGTAACCGCCGAGGGCGGCCAGCAGGAGGGCCAGCGGATCGGCCATGTCGCGGACTCCCGGTACGTGGTCAGGGTCAGGGTCGGGACCGGGTCGTGTCAGCCCTCGCCCTCGGGGAACACCGCGCGCCCGTCCACCACGGTCCGGATCACGCGCCCCTGCACCAGATGGCCGTCGAACGGCGTGTTCTTGGCCTTGGAGCGCATGGTGTCGGCGACCACCTTCCACGGCCGGTCGGGATCGAACACCACCAGATCGGCGGGCGCGCCGGTGCGCAGGCGGCCGGCGTCCAGGCCCAGCAGGTCGGCCGGCGCCCGGGTCACCCGGTCCAGCGCGTCCAGAAGCGACAAATGGCCGCCATGCACCAGCGACAACGTCACCGGCAGCAGGGTTTCCAGGCCGATCCCGCCGAACTCCGCGAGGTTGAAGGGCAGGCGCTTGGTATCGGCGTCCTGCGGGCAATGATCGGAGGCGATGGCGTCCAGCGTGCCGTCGACCAGGCCGGCGATGACGGCCTGACGGTCGGCCTCGGCGCGCAAGGGAGGCGACAGCTTGGCGAAGGTCCGGTAGTCGCCCACCTCCAACTCGTTGAGCGCGAAGTAGAACGGCGCCGTGTCGGCGGTTACCCGCAGGCCCTGGGCCTTGGCGCGGCGCAGGATGTCCACGCCCTCGGCGGTGCTGACGTGGGCGGCGTGATAGCGCGCCCCGGTCATGGCCACCAAGCGCATGTCCCGTTCCAGCATGATGAGTTCCGCCTCGCGCGGAATGCCCGCGAGCCCGAGGCGGGTGGCCATCTCGCCGGCGTTCATGGCGCCGCTGCCGGCCAGGCTGGGCTCCTCCGGGTGCTGGATCACCAAGAGGTCGTGGCTGGCGGCGTAGGCCAGCAGCCGGCGCATGACCTGGGCGTCGGCCACGGCCTTGACGCCGTCGGTGAAGGCCAGCGCGCCGGCCTGGCGCAACAGCCCGACCTCGGCCAGTTCCCGGCCCTCCAGCCCCTTGGTGGCGGCGGCGTAGGTGAACACCTTGGCCAGGCCGATCAGACGGGCGCGGCGGGCGACGAACTCCACCGCCGCCTCGCCATCGATCACCGGGTTGGTGTTGGGCAGCCCGACCATCGACGTGACGCCGCCGGCGGCGGCGGCGCGCCCCGCGCTCTTGAAGCTTTCCTTGTGCTCCTGGCCGGGCTCCCGCAGCTGCGTGCGCATATCCACCAGACCGGGCGCCAGACAGGCGCCTCGGCAGTCCACCACCTGGGCACCGACCGGCGGGCCGTCCCGGAACAGGCCGGGGGCCAGGTGGACGATGTGTTCGCCCTCGGTCAGCAGCCCGCCCCCCGCGTCCAGGCCGGTGGCGGGGTCCAGCAGGCGGGCGTTGATGTAGGCGACGCGGCCGGGTGTATCGATGGCCATCAGGCGCCCCCCGGTCCGGTCAAGGGCTGGTTGCGGCGCCGGTCATCCAGGTTGCGGGCCAGCAGGTTGAGCACCGCCATGCGCACGGCGACGCCCATCTCCACCTGCTCGCGAATGACGCTGCGCTCGAAGTCGTCGGCGACCTCGGAGTCGATCTCCACGCCCCGGTTCATGGGACCGGGATGCATGATCAGCGCGTCCGACCGCGCCCGGGCGAGGGTATCCCGGTCCAGGCCGAAGAACCGGAAGTATTCGCGCACGGAGGGGATGAAGTTGCCGCGCATCCGCTCGGTCTGCAACCGCAGCATCATGACGATGTCGCAGTCCTTGAGGCCGTCCTTCATGTTGGTGAACACCTCGACCCCCATGGCCACGAAGGAGCCGGGCACCAGGGTGCGCGGGCCGATCAGGCGCACCTGAGCCCCCATGGTGGTCAGCAGGAAGATGTTGGAGCGGGCCACGCGGCTGTGCAGCACGTCGCCGCAGATGGCCACCCGCAGGCCGTCCAGGCGGCCCCGGCGACGGCGGATGGTCAGCGCGTCCAGCAGCGCCTGGGTGGGGTGCTCGTGGCTGCCGTCGCCGCCGTTGACGACGGCGCAGTTCACCTTTTCGGCCAGCAGCTTGACGGCGCCGGACTCGGGATGGCGCACCACCAGCACGTCCGGATGCATGGCGTTCAGGGTCACCGCCGTGTCGATCAGGGTCTCGCCCTTGGACACCGAGCTGGTGGACACCTGCATGTTGATGACCTCGGCGCCCTGACGCTTGGCGGCCAGTTCGAACGAGGTGCGCGTGCGGGTGGAGTTTTCGAAGAACAGGTTGATGACCGTGCGTCCGGCCATGGCATCACTGGCCTTGTCCAGGCCGCGGCACTGGTCCACATGGCCATCCGCCAAGTCCAGCAGATGTTGAATCTCCGGGGGGGTCAATCCCTGGATGCCGAGAAGATCACGATGGCGAAAGGAAGCGTCGGTCATGGCCGGCGCACCATAGCCAAGGGGGTCGATCGCGGCAAGGGGGGGCGCCCGCGCGGCACGCCCCTCCCCCGCACCAAGGCCCCCAAAGGTGCCACGGTCATGGCCCGGTCAGGCGGTGGTTCCGCCGCCGTCCTCGTCATCGCCCATGGCCAGCACGATGCGCCCGTCCTCGGTCAGCGGGAACTCCGCCACCCAGGTGATCTCCCAGGGGTGGCCATCCGGATCGACGAAATAGGCGGTCACGCCCCCCCAGGGCATCTCGCGTGGTTCCTTCAGCGTGCGGGCGCCGGCCGCCACGGCGTCGGCCAGGCGCTCGCCGACCTGTTCCGCGCGCTCCACGTTGAGGGCCAGGGTGATCCCCCCCGGACGGGCGTCGGTCAGGCCGGTATCGCCGGCCAGGGCCTCGCGTCCGTACAGGCTCAGGACCACGCCGCCGGCGTCCAGGAACGCCACCGATTCGTTGCCCAGGGGGGAAGTCCGCATCCCCAGGGCCTCGTAGAAGGCACGGGCGCGGGGCACGCTGGCCACCGCCAGGGTAATCAGGCTGATCGCTGGCATGGGGGCGTCTCCAAAATGAGGCAGGTGGCGGAAGGCCGGCGCATGAGCACGGACCACGTGCCTTAACACACCGTCCCGCGCGGGGCCTCGTCAAGCCAAACCGCGATGGCCGCTCGACTCGATGGGTGCGCCACCCTCGCGCCGGATCCACGGCGGGGATGGCGTGGGGACCGAGGGGGCGCGTCACACCTGGGCGGCGATGCGCCCGACGGCCGCCAGCACGCCGTTCCGCTCCTCCGGCGTTCGCGACGGCATCCTGCAATAGCCGGTCACGATCACCGGCGCCCGGTCGGACGGCCAGGCGATGCCGATATCGTTGAGGTTTCCGCTCGCCCGGCTGTTGCTGCCGGTCTTGTCGCCGAACAGCCACGTCGACGGCAGGCCGGCCCGGATCCGCGTCGCGCCCGTCTTGTTGGCCATCAGCCACGCCGCCAGCCGGGCACGCCCGGCGCGGGACAGGGCATCGGTGAACAGAAGGGAGCGCAGGGTCTCCAGCATGGCCGCCGGCGTCGTCGTATCGCGGACGTCATCGGCGGTGTCGTGTTCGTTCAACGCCGGCTCGATCCGGTCGAGCCGGGTCACCGGGTCTCCCAGGGCGCGCGCGTAGGCCGTCAGGGCCGACGGCCCGCCAAAGCTGGCGAGGAGCAGATTGCCGGCGGTGTTGTCGCTCCAGGTCATGGCGGCCGCGCACAGATCCTCCATGCTCATGCCGGGGTCCCCGACCCGGGTCTCGGTCACGGGCGACCACGGAACCAGGTCATCGCGCGAAAACACCACCCGCCGGTCGAGGCGTTCGTCCCCGCGATCCACCCGGGCCAGGACCAGGGCGGCCGCCAGAACCTTGAAGGTGCTGCACATCAGGAAGCGCTCGCCGCTCCGGTGATCGACCCGACGGCCACTGCCGAGATTGAGCACGGCGACGCCCAGCCGACCGCCATGCGCGCGCTCCAGGTCGGCAAGCCGCTCGTCCAGGCCATCACGGCCAGGGTCCACCAAAGGATCCGCCAGAGGATCCGCCAGAGGATCCGCCAGTGTCTGGGTCCCCGCGCGGGCCGCCGCCGGGCCAAGCCCGGCCAGCGGCGCCGCAAGCACGGCCCCGGTCAACGCCCGACGGCGCGATATCGTTGTCATGGACTCCGTTTCCTCGCGTGCCCGCCCCGGGCACGCCCATCCAAACCACCCGTGCCGCCCCACCGGGCCGGCCCGGCCCTCAGTGCGTGTCCAGGAACTTCTGGGCCTTCTCCGGCAGCGCGCCGGGCAACAGCGGCTGCATGGTGCGCAGCAGTTGGGGGAAGTCGATCGGCTTGCTTTGATAGCCGTCGCACCCGGCGGACATGGCCCGCTCCTCGTCCTCGGCCATGGCGTTGGCGGTCAGGGCGATGACCGGGAGGGCGCGGGTGGCCTCGTTGGCCTTGATCTCGCGGGTGGCCTGGTAGCCGTCCTTGATGGGCAGGCCCATGTCCATGAGGATCAGGTCCGGCGCCTCGTCCGCCGCCATGACCACGGCCTCCTCGCCATTGACGGCGCGGGCCAGATCGAAGCCGCGTTTGCGCAGCCAGCGGGACAGCATGTCCCAGTTCATGTCGTTATCCTCGACGACCAGCAGCTTGGCCATGCGGTCTCCTCGGGTTCAGGGGGGTGTGGGGCCGGGGGGTGACCCGGCGTCGTCATCGGTGGCGGTCACCCCGACTAGGCCCTCGATCTGGGCCAACAGCGCGCGCGCCTCGAAGGTTCCCTTTTCCAGCACGCTCCCGACGTTGGCGTTCAGGAACGCCTGTTCCTCCCGCGACAGGTCCTTGGCGGTCATGACGATGACCGGGATGGCCGCCCAGTCGGGCCGTTCCCGCAGGCGCCGCACCACCTGGAAGCCATCGACCTCCGGCATCATCAGGTCCAGCAGGATGACCGCCGGCGCGCCGGTGGACTCCAGGGCGGCCAGCCCCTGCCGGCCGTCGGCGGCCTCGGTCACCGTCCAGCCGTGCTTCTCCAGGCCGCGCCGCAGCAGGTCCCGGGTGAAGGCATCGTCGTCGATGACCAGGGCATGCGCAGACCGGCCGTCGAAGCGCCAGCGGTCCAGGCAGGCCATCAGCAGGTCGGCGTCCAGCGGCTTGGGGAACACGTCGGCGGCGCCGAGGGTGATGGCCAGGTCGGCGTTGCCGGCCATGGTCGCCACCACCACCGGGATGCGCGACAGCGCCGGATCGGTCTTGACCTCCTCCAGCACCTGCCAACCGTCCTTCCCGGGCATGATGATGTCCAGCAGGATGGCCAGCGGCGCCAGCTCGCGGGCCTGCGCGAGGCCCTCCTCGCCGTTGTAGGCATGGGCGGTGCGATAGCCCTGGTCCACCAGCGCGGGCCGCAGCCGGTCGTGAAACGCCGGGTCGTCGTCGATCAGAAGCACCAGCGGTCGCGTCCGGTCGCGCGCCGGATCGGCCGCGGCGTCAGGTGCCCCGGGTCGCGCCGTGCAGGGAGACGCCGGGTCCTGGGCCGGCGGCGCCAGGGCGGCGGCGGCCGCGCCCTCCGCCACGGTCCCCGCGCCCAGCGTCCGCGGGACCTCGATGAAGAAGGCGGAGCCCTGGCCCTCCGCGCTCTCGGCCCAGACCCGGCCGCCGAACATGGTGACCACCTTCTTGACCAATGCCAGGCCCAGGCCGGTTCCCGGGAACTTGCGCGACATGGAGGAGTCCACCTGCGAGAACGGCTCGAAGATGGTCTGCAGCTTGTCCGGCGGAATGCCGACGCCGGTGTCGCGCACCACGAAACGCACCCACGGCACGCCGCTCCGCTCCCGCACGTCCACGGACAGGGTGATCTCGCCCTTCTCCGTGAACTTGCAGGCGTTGCCCATGACGTTGATCAGGCACTGTTTCAGGCGGGTCTTGTCGGTCTCGATCTCGCCCACGCCGTCGGCGATGTCCAGCCGCACGCGGTTATCGTTCTTCTTGGCGTACTCGAAGATCGTGCTTTCGATCTCGGCCAGGATCTCGCGCAGGTCGTGGGTACGGGGCTGAACGGTCAGCTTGCCGGCCTCGATGCTGGAGAAGTCCAGAACCTGATTCACCAGATCGATGTTGTGACGCACCGCGAGGCGGGTCTGGTTGAGGCAGTGCAACACCTCCTCGCGATCGATCTCCTCGTCGTCGTCGTCCTCGTCCTCGAAGGTGTCGAGGAGCATGTCGTTATACCCCTTGATCGCATTCAAGGGTGTCCGCAGCTCATGCGTGATAACCTGCACGAACTGGGTCTTGGCGATGTTGGCCGCCTGGGCCTGCTCGCTGGCCACCGCCAGCGCCTTGTTCTTGCGCAGCAGTTCGGCGGTGCGCTCCTCCACCCGCTTGGCCAGGGTGGCGTTGGAGCGTTCCAGGGCCTTGTCGCGGGCGTTGACGACGCGCAGCAGGGCGTTGAAATCCAGCACGAACTCGGCCAGTTCGCCGGAGTAGCGCCGGCCCTCGATCTGCTGGTCGAAGCGCTGGCCGTCGGTGATCGCCCGCACCGTGCGGGCCAGATCGACGATCGGCTTGGTGACCAGGCGCTGCACCCGGTCGGCCACCAGGAAGGCCACCGCCAGCAGGCCCAGCAAGGCCAGCGCGAAGAACGGCGCGCGGTCGAGGGCGAGGTCCCAGAAGGGATGCAGATCGGACAGGATGAGCACATGCCCGATCAGGCCGCCCTCGTACATCAGCGGGTGCACCACCAGGGCACGGTTGCCGGCCCAGGTCACCGCCCGCGTGGCATCCCGCTCCCCAGCCGTCTCGGCGCCCAGGGTCGCCAGGGCGCGGGCCACCACCGGCCCCAGGTCTCCCGGAAGCACCGCCCAGGGATCGGCGGGCGCCGGTCGTGCCAGGGGCTGGTCGCCACGCACGTAGATCGCGAAAGGAGAACCGTCCGCGCGCGTCATCAGGTTCAGGTCGCGGTCCAGGATGGTGGCGACGGCAATCGCCTTTTCGTGGTCATAGCCGTTCAGGAAGGCCCCCACCGCGCCGTGATTGTCGGTGGCCACGCCCAGGGGCGTGGCGTTGGCCAACTGCCCGGCCACCGCCATCATGCGGGATTCAAGGCTCTGCTTGTAAGCCAGATAGGACCAGACGGAGAAACTGGCGGCGATGATCACGAGCAGCAGGGCATTGCTGAAGAAGATCACGGCATTCATCTTGCCGCGAATGGAATATTCCGAGAATTTCAGCATGGCCCCACTCTCTCCCGGCCGCCGCGACACCCCGTCCGGCCGCGCGACTTCGGCCCCCGGACACGACGGCCCACACCGTGGCCGCCCGGCCCGGAGAGACTGCGGCAGGGTCCCGCGCCCGTCAAGCGGACGGGGTCACGGGCAGCAGTTCTCAGGATGGGGTTGGAGTGTGTCGCAACCGGGTCTGGTGATTGAAGGGACAGGTGAGGAGGGGCGGGCTCAGGGTGGCTGGGGCGGCGGGACTCCGGTTGTGAGGGTGCGCATGAGGGCGGCCCAGGACGGGAAGACGAGATAGGCGGTGATGGTCGCCAGATGGGTGAACATCCGGGTGCGGGCGCGGAAGCGCTCGCGGGCCTTCTGCCAGGCGGTCCCGATCAGGTCGCAGCCGGTGTGTAGCGCGAAGGCCAGCAGGTTGAGCACGACCAGCACGCTGGCCAGGGTTTCCTTGCCGTGGCCGAAGTTATGTTCGAGGTGATAGCCCTGGTTTTTCAGGACGTTGAACGTCTCGTTCTCGATCTTCCAGCGGGTGCGTCCGCAGGCGGCGAGGTCGACGACGGTGTCGCGGTCCACCGGCAAGTCGGTGATGAAGCTGAACCGCTGGGTGACCTTTCCCTTGGGATTGGCGATTTCCAGCTCCAACCAGTTGACGATCAGGGCGTCCTTTCCATCGCGGATCGGCACGGCGTTCATCCAGCGATAGCGATAGGTTCGCTTGGCGGTGCCCCGCCCGTGGG
>NZ_JACIGK010000011.1 GCF_014197915.1 Roseospira visakhapatnamensis | reverse complement strand
CCGCCTTCACAATCTGATGGCACAGCGAATCATGAAAATCGCAAACTGGGGATCCCCTCACCATGAACTTTCTGTAATCCGAGTTCGGAGCCCTGGGGGCCTGTTGTGGTTGGCCTCCGCCTGTGGGCGCGCACGCGGACTGCGGTCCCCCAACGCGGCTCCGGCGCGCCGTCGCGCCGCACATCCAACGTGCCGCGCGCGGCAAGAAGACCCATGGACGCGCGGATCAGGCGTGGGGCAGGGCCTCCCGCCACACCGTCACCGCTTCGATGAACTCGTCCAAGGGCATGGACAGGGGGGCCGTCCGCGCGGCGGAGATGCTCGATCGTGACCACCGTCGCCGGGCACGTCGGGGGTGCCGAACACCACCCCCACGGTGGCCGTCAGGTCCGGCGTCAGCGCCAGGTTCGCGCCATCCCCCTTCGCGCCGTCGCCCTTGGCGCCACCACTGGCGGGGACGCCCTGGCGTCGGAGGCGGGAGCCGACGCCGGCTTGGAGGCTGCCGGCGCCGCGCCGGTCCGCACGGTTCCGCCCAGGCTCAGGTGGAGCACCATGTGATCCAGGCCGTCGCGGCGAAGGCGCGTGGCCGCGCGGGTGTAGCGTCCGGTATCGATGCGGGACTGGCAGAGCAGAAAGCCGCCGATGCGGTAGAGGTGGCGCCGATCCTGTTTGGAGGTGTCCGCCTGGACGCGGGACCGGGCACGAGTCCAGCCCGGAAGGGAGGGGTCCGGCACGAGAGGATTTCCGTGACAGACCATCTGCTGACAACCGCCTGAAGAACCGGTTGCAGTAAAGGTCTGTAGTATAGAAACCCCGCAGAAACCCTTGAGATATGGCGTCCCCTAGGGGATTCGAACCCCTGTTGCCGCCGTGAAAGGGCGGTGTCCTAGGCCTCTAGACGAAGGGGACCCGACGAACAGGCGCGTTTTCTAGGAGGTTGGCCGCGCGCTGTCAACAGACTTGCTGAACCGTCCCTCGGCATGCGGCACCGGCACGGCCTCGTGGGCCAGGGTGCGCCGCGCGATCGGGGTCCGCTCGCCGTCGGGGTCGACCAGAATCAGGGGCCGGTTGGTGGTGGCGCCGCCCACAGCATGACCCGGTGCCCCGCCCGCCGCAGGGCCTCCGCCCGGGCACAAATGGCCGGGGCCGGCGGTGAGATGCGCGCCGGCCCGGGGCGGGGCATCGACGGGGATCTTCTCGTCGACGTTCAGGCTGCCCATGACCAGCACGTGGGTCATGGGTCACCAGGGATCCAGTTCCGAGTCCCAGTACAGGTAGTCGCGCCAGCTCTCGTGCAGGAAGTTGGGCGGAAAGGCCCGCCCGACGTCCTGGAGGGCATGATGGGTGGGAACGCGGGGCTCCCGCATCAACGGCATCGACGCGGTCTTGGGGGTGCGGTTGCTCTTGCGGAGGTTGCAGGCGGCGCAGGCGGTGACGACGTTTTCCCAGGTCGTGCGCCCGCCCCAGGAGCGCGGCACGACGTGATCGAACGTCAACTCGTGCGTGGGAAAGCGCCGGCCACAGTACTGGCACGTGAAGCGGTCGCGCAGGAACACGTTGAACCGGGTGAATGCCGGCATGCGCGCCGTGCTGACGAACTCCTTCAGCGAGATGACGCTCGGCAACCGCACTTCCAGGCTTGGCGAGCGGATCACGGTGTCGTATTCGCAGACCACGTGGACGCGGTCGAGGAAAACCGACTTCACCGCGTCCTGCCAGGGCCACAGGGACAGCGGGAAATAGCTCAGCGGCCGATAGTCCGCGTTCAGGACCAGGGCCGGTGCGTGCGGTGGACCACCTTCCACGACAACCCCCAAGCCGGGACCGGCCTCGCTCGTCCGACCGGTCCTCGGACGGGGCCGGTGGCGAGGCTAATCCTTGAGACCTCCGTTTCCCGCAAGCGGGACGGACGCCGACGACATGGACCATTCAGGCGACGAGCGCCACTACATCTGGTAGCTTTCTACAGGAATGCCGACCCGACGACTATCAAGATTCCATGACGGTTTGTCAAAGTTATTGCGGCGGCGCAGCGAAACCGGTTCCGGACCCACCGGCGACGGTCACCCGCTTCGCGCCCAGCCCGACCGGCCTGCTGCACCTGGGTCACGTCCATGCCGCCCTGTTCGCCTGGCGGGCGGCCCGGGCGGCGGGCGGGCGCTTCCTGCTGCGCATCGAGGACATCGACCGGGGCCGCTGCCGCCCGGCCTTCGAGGCCGCCATCCTGGAGGACCTGGCCTGGCTGGGCCTGACCTGGGAGGCGCCGGTGCGCCGCCAGTCCGCGCATCTGGCGGCGCATCGCGCGGCGCTGGACCGGCTGGCCCGGATGGGCGTTGTCTATCCGTGCTTCTGCACGCGGGCCGAAATTCAGGCCGAGATCGCGGCCAGTCCCTCGGCGCCGCAGGGACCGGACGGTCCGCTCTATCCCGGGACCTGCCGTCGCCTGGACGCGGCGGAGCGGTCGGCGCGGCTGGCCGAGGGCCGGCCCCATGCCTTGCGGCTGGACATGGCGGCGGCGCTGGCCCGGGCGACCGCCGCCGGTCCGCTCTTGTGGCACGACCGCGCCCGGGGGACCCAGCGGGCCGCGCCCCAGCGGTTCGGCGATGTGGTGTTGGCGCGCAAGGACGTGCCCACCAGCTATCATCTGGCGGTGACCCTGGACGACGCGGCGCAAGGGGTGACCCTGGTGACCCGAGGCGAGGATCTGGTCGAGGCCACCCATGTGCATCGCCTGTTGCAGGCGCTGCTGGACCTGCCGGTGCCCACATGGCACCACCATGCCCTGATGACCGACGACACCGGCCGCCGCCTGGCCAAACGCGACAACGCCCGCGCGGTGCGGGCGTTGCGCGAGTCCGGGCTCGACGCGGTGGAGGTCCGGGCGCGGGCCGGCTTCCCCGATGGGTCGATCAGCGCGACAGCAGCAGGGGCAGGGTGAGGCCGGGCAGGATCGCCCGCGTCACCGTGCTGCGCCGCAACAGCGATCCCTCCTGCTGCACGTGCGCCCCCATGGCCAGCAACTCGGCGGCCAGATCGGCGCAACGCGACAGGATCAGTTCCGATACCGGAATGTCCGTCGGCGCCTCGTGCTCGATCTCCGCCTTGATGCCGTGGCGGCCGAGGGTGCCGCGATGGGCCTCCCACCGCCAGTTCAGGGCCACCGGGTCGCGGCCGATGGCCAGCAGGGTGACCAGATCGCACTGACCCATGAAGCCCACGGCGTCGGCCAGGGCGCGGGCGCCGGCGCTGTCCTCGTCCAGGGCCACGACGGCGCGGCGCGGCATGGTGAAGCGGGTGGTGATGTAGGGCAGCACCAGCAGGGGCCGGCCGCCGCCGGCGGCGATCTGCTCGATCACCTCGTTGGGGATGGTGTGGCCGGCCGCGTCGGGACGCGGCTGGGAGACGATGCCCAGGTCCACGGTTTGCAGGTTGGCGGCCAACTGGCTGGCCACCAGCTGGGCGTCGGCGCCGTGGATGGCGTGCCAGTCGCAGGAGAAGCCGCGCTCCTCGCAGGCGGCCCGGAACGGGGCCTCCAGGGTATCGACCCGGGTCAGGAACTCGCCGGAGACCTGCCGCGAATAGGGATGCCCCTCGTTGACGTCCACGATCCCGCCAATGCCGAGCACGTGCCCGGGGGCGGCGTCCTCGCCCAGGATGGTGCGGGCGGTGTCCAGGCGGATGCGCCAGGCATCGGTTTCATCGACGTGAACCAGGATGGTACGCGGGGTCATGCGGTCTCCTCCGTGTGTTCCGGCCGCGTGGGTCGGTCCCATGGGCATCCGTCGCGCGGTCTGTCATGCGGCGGCACTCCGTGGGCTCGCGGCTTCGCTGTTTTCGACGGGTTCTCAGCCCGCGACAGGCGCGGGCAGGGCGTCGGTTGAGGTCGTGACCGGTCCGGGGCCGGGCCGGCTGACCCGCTTATACCATGGGATTTCCGTGCCCGCGACGGGGGAAGCGCATGACCGGTCCGGTGGCGTCACGGCCCCCGGAGCCGCCGCGCCACGCCGACGAACACGACCCCGGTGCGCGCCGATCGGCGCTATCCCGCCGGCCCCGCGCTCACCTGCCACACCCGGTATCCGGCGTCCCGCAGGGCCTGGGCGATTTCCTCCAGGTGGGCGTGGCCGCGCGTCTCCACGGTGAACGACAGGTCGGTGCAGCGCGCCGACATGGTGGGGACCATGCGGTTGTGGGCCAGTTCGATCACGTTGCCGTCGTGGGCGGCGATGATGGCGGCCACGGCGGCCAGTTGACCCGGGGTGTCGGAGGTCTCCAGCGACAGGGTGCCAAGGCGGCCGTCCTGCATCAGTCCGCGCAGGATCACCGAGGCCAGCGTGCGCGGATCGATGTTGCCGCCCGACAGCACCACGCCGACCCGCTTGCCCCGGAAGCGCTGGCGGTTGGTGAGGACGGCGGCCAGCGAGGCGGCGCCGGCGCCCTCCGCGACCGTCTTTTCCACCTGGACATAGAGGTTGATGGCCCGCTCGATGGCGGACTCGCTGACCACCAGCACATCCACGTCCTGGCTGGCGAGAAGGCGCAGGGCCGCCGCCCCGGGGGCCTTGACGGCGATGCCCTCGGCCACCGTCTGGCCGCCGGGGACGAACGGCCGCCCGGCCAGGGCGTCGACCATGGCGGCGTAGGTCTCGGTCTGGACGCCGACGATCTCGATGTCCGGCCGAATCGCGCGCGCGGCCACGGTGACGCCGCCGATCAGGCCGCCGCCACCCACGGGCACGACCAGACTGTTCAACGTGGGCTGATCGGCCAGCATCTCCAGCGCCACGGTGCCCTGGCCGGCCATGATCAGCGGATCGTCATAGGGATGGATGAAGGTCAGGCCCTCGCGATCCATGATGGCCCGCGCCGTGGGCATGGATTCGGCCACGGTCTCACCGGCCAGCTCCACGCGCGCCCCCAGGGCGCGGGTGTTGTTGACCTTCACGAACGGCGTGTTGACCGGCATGACGATGACCGCCGGGATGCCCAGGCGCTGGGCGTGATAGGCCACCCCCTGGGCGTGGTTGCCGGCGGACACGGCGATGACCCCGGCGGCGCGCTGGGGGGCGTCCAGGGCGAGCAGGCGGTTGAGCGCGCCGCGATCCTTGAACGAGGCCGTGAACTGGTGGTTCTCGAACTTGATGAAGATCTCGGCGCCGGTGATGGCCGACAGCGTGCGCGAGCGCAGGAAGGGCGTGTTGGGCACGGCGCCGCGCAGGCGTTCGGCGGCGGCGTGGACGTCGTCGGCGGTCAGGGGCCAGTCAGGCGTGGCGCCGGACTGGGGAGCGGGGGTGTCGGGCATGGTCTGCGGTCTTGTCCTGGGCCTGGGCGCGGCACGATGCGGCATGACAGGATAGGCGGGCACGGGCGGCGCTGGAAAGAGCCGGAGGCGGGGCGGCTCAGCCGGTGATCACCTCTTCCAGGCGCGGCGGTTTCTTGGTGTCCATATGCGCCACCTGGGCCAGGAACAACTCCCCCGCGCCGATGGCGTCGAGGCGGGCGTCGTGCGCCTTGTAGCGCGGCAGGTTGTAGCGTTCGCGCGCCGCGTTCAGGCGCAGGGCGCCCCGGGTGATGGCGTCCTGGCGGCGCTCCAGCACGCGCTTTTCGATGCGCAGCGTGTCCACGTAGGGCACCAGCAGCGGATGCCCCAGAAGGCGCCGGCACGCGGCGTCCAGGAAGCCGCGCTCCACGTCGGCGAAATGGGCCACCGGCACCCGGCCGGTCATCGCCCGCAGCACACGGGGCAGCACGGTTTCCAGGGGCGGCGCCGCTTGCAGGTGGCGGTCGAGCAGACCGTGGATGACCGCCGATTCCTCGGGGACCGGCCGTGTCGGCCGGGCCAGGTGGTGGCCGGACTCCGAGAACACCACCGCGCCCCGGCGGACGGGGGCATAGCCGATGCTGATGATCTCGTCCTGCTCCGGGTTGAGGCCGGTGGTCTCCAGGTCGATGGCCAGGAACTCGACCGCGCTCCAGGGCGTGTCCAGGGTCGGATAGTCGACGGCGTAGTAGTCCTTGAGGGGACCGGGGCGACAGCGCAGCCACAGGATCTTGCGCGCCATGTCGGTGCCGATGAGGTGCCTGAGCATGCCCGCTCCCCTGTCCGCTACAGGCGTCCGGTTTGGTAGGCGGTGGCCAGCGCGCCCTGCATGGTCTTGACCACCGAAAAAGCGTCCTTGAGGTTGCTTTTCTCGAAATTGGACAACTCATCGGGAGAGATGTAGTTGTCCGCCTTCTTGTTGGCGCGGATGCGCAACGCCTGGTGCTTCAGCCGCATCGTGCTGATGAAGTCCCAGGCGTCCCGCAGGTCGGCGGCGCCATCCTTGGACAC
Source organism: Roseospira visakhapatnamensis (assembly GCF_014197915.1). Taxonomy (GTDB): domain Bacteria; phylum Pseudomonadota; class Alphaproteobacteria; order Rhodospirillales; family Rhodospirillaceae; genus Rhodospira; species Rhodospira visakhapatnamensis. The sequence goes on along the minus strand of NZ_JACIGK010000011.1, from coordinate 145,171 downwards.
GCTGCCCATGTCGCGCGCGGTGTCCAGGCGGTCCAGGGTGTTGACCACCTCGGCGCCGGCGTCCAGGGCGTACACCCGGGCCAGATCGACGATGGGCACGATGCCGCGATGCTTCAGGTCCAGGGTCTGATTGTGCTCGCCCCCGCGCACCAGCACAAGATTCCGGAAGAACCCAAGCGGCGGCTGGCGACTGAGCGCATTGGACGCCATGTACGCGAGAAAGATGCGGCTACCCTTGGTCTTTTTGAGCACAGACGCGCGTAGGTCGTGAAACAGGCTATGATTGCCGAAGACCGGTCGCATGTCGAAAAAGACAGACGCATGCATCAAAGCCTTGGGGTCGGGCTGATCGATCCATTTATTGAAGTACTGTTTCCAGGTTTTCAGGGGTTGCCGCCAGCGTTCCGTCATGGCCATGACCTCGCCCGGGCAATAGACATAGCCACAGATGTTCAGGCCGTCGCACACCGTTTTCGTGAACGCCTGGAAGTACTCGCCGTGTTTCTCGGGATCGTAGGAATCGTCCAGCAACAGGCAATTGTCCTGGTCGGAGCGCGCCGTCTGCTCGTGGCGCGCCTGGCTGCCGGCCGCCAGCCAGACGAAGGGGATCGGCGGCGGCCCCAGGCGCTGCTCGGCCAGGGCCATCAGCCGCACCGTGGCGGCGTCGGACAGCGTCGAGATCACGTGGCCGATGTTATGGGCGCTGGCCCCGGAGTCCACCAGTTGCAGGGTCAGGTCGGGCACCAGTTCCAGGGCGTCGCGCATGCCCTCGGCGGTGTCGCGTTTGTAGATGTCGCGCACCAGATGGATCGAGGATGTGCTCTGCGTCTGCACCAGGTCCGTGCTGGTGATGACCCCGGCGAGCACGCCGTCGCGCAGGACGGGAAGATGGTGGATGGCGTTGCGTGACATCAGAAGCATGGCGTCGAACAGGTAGTCGTCCGCGCTCAACCGCAAGGGATCGGCGGTCATGACCGTCGACACCGGCGCGGTATATGGAAGCGCCTCGGCCACCACGCGGCTGCGCATGTCGCGGTCGGTGACGATGCCGGTCAGGGTGCCGCCGTCGTCCACGACCAGCAGGCAGGACACGTTCTCGGTGCGCATGGTGCGCGCGGTGTCCTGGATCGTGGTGTCCGGGCCGATGGTCAGGGGGGCCCGGCGCAGCATGTCGCCCAGGTGCATGCTCATGAGGTTGAGATGCCCGGCGCTGCGGTTGTTGGCCTCGCGGAGGCCGCTGCGCAGGCGGTTACCGCCGGCCGGCTCGAAGAAATAGGCGAACTGCTTGTAGGTCTTGCGAAGGTCGTGGAACTCGGCCCCCGGCAGGGCGTAGATCAGGCTGTCCTCCAGCACGTCCACGCGGTTCTTGGCCTCGCCGCCGTGCAGCAGGGCATCGACGCCGAAGGTCTCGCCCTCGCCCTTGCGGGCCAGCAACTGGCCGCTGGGGTCGTGGGTCTCCACGGCGCCGGTGCGCACGATGTACAGGTGCTCCACGTGGTCGCCGATGGCGATCATGCGCTTGCCCTGGCGGGCATAGCGGGCCTCCAGCTTGCCGGCGACGTCCGACAGCACCACGGCGGGCAACAGGTCGAAGGGGTGATGGGTGGCGATGAAATCGCGGATCTCGATCAGTTCCACGTCCATGAGAGCCTCTTGGGCACACGCGGGAAAAGGGCGACGCCTGGCAGCATGCCCGGTCGAGGCCGAAAAGAGAAGCGCGAGCCCCGGGCGACCAGGGCTCGCGCTATGGATTTTCTTACTCGGCCCGCGCTCTTATGGCGCGATTTCCCGTTGCGTCACGATCAGTGCCCCGTGGCGACATTGTTCGCGCGCGGCGTGCGAATGTCCTCGACCATGTGCTGGATGTGGTCGGGCGGCTCCGCCGTCACCTTGGACACGCCGAAGGCCACGGCGAAGTTCAGCAGCATGCCGACCGTGCCGATGCCCTCGGGCGAGATGCCGAGGAACCAGTATTCCGGCGTGTTGGCGACGGCCATGGGCTCGATGAACACACCCTTGTAGTAGATGATGTAGCCCATGGTGAACAGCAGGCCGGTCAGCATCCCGGCGATGGCGCCCTCGCGGTTGACCTTCTTGGAGAAGATGCCCATGAGGATGACCGGGAACAGGGACGAGGCCGCCAGGCCGAAGGCGAAGGCCACCACCTGGGCCACGAAGCCCGGTGGGTTGTAGCCCAGATACCCGGCGATGCAGATGGCCACGGCCACCGCGATACGCCCGGCCATCAACTCCGTTTTTTCGGAGATCCCCGGAGTCAGCGTGCCCTTGAGCAGGTCGTGGGAAATGCCCGAGGAGATCACCAGCAGCAGGCCGGCCGCCGTGGACAGGGCGGCGGCGATACCGCCGGCGGCCACCAGGGCGATGACCCAGTTGGGCAACTGGGCGATTTCAGGGTTGGCCAGCACCATGATATCGCGATCGACCTTCAACTCGTTGCCCTGCCAGCCCCAGTCCTGGGTCCTGGCGAGGAACTCCTCGTCGGCGCTCTTGTCGTTGTAGTACTGGATGCGGCCGTCGCCGTTCTTGTCCTCGAAGGCCAGCAGGCCGGTGGCTTCCCAGCGCTCCATCCAGTCCGGGCGCTCCTCGTAGACCAGGTTGCCCTCGGGATCGCCCACCGCGCCGATCTGCACGGTGTCGGTCAGGTTGAAGCGGGCCATGGCGCCCACGGCGGGGGCCACGGTGTACAGCAGGGCGATGAACACCAGCGCCCAGCCGGCGGAGGCGCGGGCATCACGCACGCGCGGCACGGTGAAGAAGCGCACGATCACGTGCGGCAGGCCGGCGGTACCGACCATCAGCGCCACGGTGATGGCGAACATGTCGATCATGCTCTTGCCGCCATCCGTGTATTCGATGAACCCGAGGTCGGTCACCACCTGATTGAGGCGCTCCAGCATGAAGCCGGAGCCGTCGGACAACTGGCTGCCGAAGGCGATCTGCGGAATCGGCATGCCGGTCATCTGCATGGAGATGAACACGGCCGGCACGGTGTAGGCGCAGATCAGCACGCAGTACTGGGCCACCTGGGTGTAGGTGATGCCCTTCATGCCGCCGAGCACGGCGTACACGAACACGATGCCCATGCCGATGACCAGGCCGGTCAGCAGTTCGACTTCCAGGAAGCGCGAGAAGACGATGCCGACGCCGCGCATCTGGCCGGCGACATACGTAAAGGAGATGAAGATCAGGCACAGCACGGCCACCAGGCGCGCGGTCCTGGAGTAGTAGCGGTCGCCGATGAACTCCGGCACCGTGAACTTGCCGTATTTGCGCAAGTATGGCGCGAGCAGCATGGCCAGCAGCACGTATCCGCCCGTCCAGCCCATCAGGTACACCGAGCCGCCGTAGCCCAGGAAGGCGATCAGGCCGGCCATGGAGATGAACGAGGCGGCGCTCATCCAGTCGGCCGCCGTGGCCATGCCGTTGGCCACCGGGTGCACGCCCTTGCCGGCCACGTAGAACTCGCCGGTGCTGCTGGCCCTGGACCAGATGGCGATCCCGATGTACAGCGCGAAACTGAGACCCACGGCGAGGTAGGTCAGCGTTGTCAGATCCATGTGTTGGGTCCCCCCCCCTTATTGTTCGTCAACGCCGTGATGGCGGTCCAGGGCGTTCATGCGAAGGGCATAAAAGACGATCAGAATCAGGAAGACGTAGATGGACCCCTGCTGCGCGAACCAGAACCCGAGCTTGAAGCCGCCGAGTTCGATAGCATTAAGCTGGTCAACCAAAAGGATGCCGAAGCCGTACGAAACGATGAACCATATGACAAGGCTGACGATGATCAAGGTCACGTTGGCACGCCAGTATTCGGCGTTGCCATTACGCGGATTTTCCGACATTTCTCCTACCTCCCAGAATAAAACGGCCCATGTTTCTTTGTCAGGCGCCTTGTTCACCACCGGCCGGTTCCGAGGCGTGTTTACTTTGTGAAACATGGGCGGCGTCGAGCGTTCCCTTCAAGGTTTGGACCAAGACAGTCAGTCCACCCTTAGAGGTGTCCCCTATGTTCCAAGGCAACGGGCCGGTCCGTCTACGGCCCTGGTCCGTCAATCAATCAGTGATTCTCCAGAGAGGCAAGAGCGAGCTGCAAGGGTTCTGATATTTTAGAGTAGCGTAAAATAAAATCGGGGCGGCCGACGGCGGTAGGTGGACACCCGATCCGCCGCCCGATTCGACCCTCAACATAGCCGAAATGGGATCGTGGCCCGATTGCTTGCGACCGGGCCGTGAGGAGTGACGCTCATCGCGCCCCGGCCGGATGGATCGGTCGCAGCGCCTTATCGGTGTAAAAAAAAACGGCGGTGATGCGCTTCGCTCCGACCGCCACGTGCCGATCGGCGGCGATCGGGCGCACATCGGCGATCCCCGGAAAGCCCAGGGCGTGGCGCAACCACGGGCCGGCCACGGACGGCAACGGTCATTCTCCATGACCGTTGGTATGAGGCGGGTGTCGCTCCCTTGTGCGCGGTGGCGGGGCGGGGCAGGCTGTCGCGCGCCCGGGCTCGCGAGGTCCGCCCCGGGGCTGATCAGACCCAAGGGGAGGGAGACGGTTCATGTCCCTAAGCGCATCCGACCCGGCTTCGGCGCCGGCCGCCGGGCCGATCGCCCGGTTGGCCTCCTGGGGGTTGCCTTTGTCCCGGCCGGGCGTGGCCTTCGGCGTGGTCGCGGTCCTGCTGGCGCTGGTGGTGGCGATCCAGGTGGCGATGCAGACCGGCGGCCGCAACGACGATGCCGAGTTGCTGCTGTTCTCCCAGACCCTGGCTTGGGGCTACGACCCGCTCAATCCGCCGCTGGTGGTCTGGCTGGCCTGGCTGATGGGGCAGGCGGTGGCGGGGGCCGGCCACCTGCTCGCGGCGCTGGGTCTCGATGCTGACGCATGGGGCGCGGCGCTGGCCGGCGCCTTGGGCGTGACGCCCAATCCGGGACTGCTGACCACGCGGGTGCTGATCGCCCTGCTGCTGTTCGCCGCCTACCCGCTGGCCCGCGCGGCGACCCGGACCCTGACCAGCGACCCCGGCATGGCCACCCTGTCCGGACTGTCCCTGGCCGCGCTGGTGGCCTGGGCCTGGGCGCCGCACATCAACCTGGCGCACACTGTGGCCATGACCACCGCCAGCTTTGCCCTGGTGGCGGTGGTTCTGCGGCTGGCCCGCGCGCCGTCATGGGGTGGATTCGTCCTGCTGGGCGTGGTCACGGGGCTGGCGCTGCTGACCAAGTACAATATCGTCCTGTTGCTGGCGGCGCTGCTGCTGGCCGGGCTGGCGACCCCGACCACGCGCGTCGTGCTCAGGGATGGGCGGCTGTGGCTGTCGATCGGGCTGGCGGCGGTAATCGCGGCGCCGCACGTGGTGTGGCTGCTGTTCCAGTGGACAGCGTTCCGCACCCTGGTGGACTCCAAGCTGGGGCGCGATGCGGCGCCGACGGCGGTCGACGCGGACGTCTGGAGCGGCCTGGTGCCGGGTCTGGCCAGCCTGGGCGAGCATGCCCTGATGGTCATCTTGCCGGCGGTGCCGCTGGCCCTGCTGGTGTTCTGGCGCGCGCTCCTGGTCCGCCCGGCGCGGGACGGCGACGCCGACCCGCGACAGCGCGACCTGTTCCGCTTCGCGGCGCTGGTGCCGCTGCTCCTGCTGCTGCTGATGGCGGCGCTGGTGCCGCTGGCCGGGGTGACGTCGTTCAACCCGCATCACCCCTATGCCCTGATCATCGTGGTCGTGCCGCTGTTCGCCTGGCTGTCGCGGGGCCGGGTGACGGACGCCGCGCGGGGGCTGTTCGCGCTGGTCTGCGTGGTCCTGTCGCTGGTGGTGCCGCTGGCCATGGCCGACATGATCCATCGCACCGCCCGGACCTGCGTGGCCAAGTGCAACACGGCGCTGCCGTACGCCGCCTGGGCGGACGGCCTGCGCGCGGCCGGCTTCGGCGGCGGGACGGTGCTGGTGCTGGGCAGCGTGCATCACCTGCCGCTGGAGAACCTGCGGGCCTTCCTGCCCGGTGCCCGCCTGCTGCGACCGGCCGACCACCAGAAAAGCGGCTTCGCGCCGCCGCCGTCGTCGCCGCCGGGTGATTGCCTGGTGCTGTGGCCGGCCGCCTCCCTGCCGGAGACGGCGGCGCGGCTGCGGACCGGGGGCTTGCCGGGTCAGGGGCCGGACACGCGCCTGCCGGCCGAAGCGGTGGTCGGTGTCCTGGACGGACACCTGGCCCTGTCCGGCCGCCCGGCGCCGCCGCTGGGCTATGCGTTGGTGCCGGGGGGCCTGGGGTCCTGCCGGTGAGCGGTCAGGATTCGGCCTCGACCTCGCCTTCGACCTCGAACGGGGCGACCGTATGGCCGTGGTTCATGGGGCCGTGGCCCTGGCCCAGGCCGGGCGCGGTTTCCATGGCCCGGCGCAGGTAGGCGCGCGCGCGCGTCACGGCGGCGATCAGCGGGCGCCCCTGGGACAGGCCGCAGGCGATGGCGGAGGCCAGGGTGCAGCCGGTGCCGTGGGTGGCCCGGGTGTGGAGGCGCGGTCCCGCGAAGTGGTGCGTGCCCTCGGGCGTGATCAGCAGGTCCACCACCGTCTCGCCGTCCAGGTGCCCGCCCTTCATCAGCACCGCCCGGGGTCCCATGGCGAGCAGCCGCCGGCCCACCCGCTCCAGGTCGTGCTCGTCGGCGATGCGGTCGCCGGCCAGCGCCTCGGCCTCGGGCGCGTTCGGCGTCAGCAGCGTGGCGCGCGGCACCAGGGTCTCGCGCAACGCCGTCTCGGCCTGGGCTTCCAGAAGCGGGTGCCCCCCCTTGGCCACCATCACCGGATCCACCACCAGGGGGGTGTCGCCGCCGTGGCGGGCGAGCGTCCGGGCCACGGCGTCGATGACCTCGGCGGAGCCCATCATGCCGGTCTTGAGAGCATCGGCGCCGATGTCCTCCAGCACCAGGGTGATCTGCTGGACGATGACGTCGACCGGGATCGGATGGACCCCGAACACGCCCTGGGTGTTCTGGGCGGTGATGGCGGTGACGGCCGTGGCGGCGTGGCCGCCCAGGGCCGTGACTGCCTTGATGTCCGCCTGAATGCCGGCGCCGCCGCCGGAGTCCGAGCCGGCGACGATCAGGACGCGTCCATTCATGGGATCGGGATCTCCTTATCGGTGGTGTGGTTCCCGGGACCGGACGGGGCCTGTCCGCGCGGCCCGCTCACGGCGAGGGCCGATGCTCCGACAGGTCGGTGATGACCGGGGCGGGGCCGCACAGCGGGCAGGTGGACGCGGGGCGGACGGTGACCGTGCGGAAGGCCATGGCCCTGGCGTCATGGATCAGCAGGCGGCCGGCCAGCGACGCGCCGATGCCCAGGATTTCCTTGAGGGTCTCGGTGGCCTGCAAGGTGCCCATGACGCCGGCCACCGCCCCCAGGATGCCGGCGTCGCCGCAGGTGGGTTCGTCCTCCGCGGGTGGCGGCTCCGGGAACACGCATCGATAGCACGGCCCCCCCGCGTGGGTCTTGTAGACCGAGAGCTGTCCGTCGAAGCGCAGCACGGCGGCCGACACCAGGGTCTTGCCCGCGAAGTGGCAGGCGTCGTTGACCAGGAAGCGGGTGGCGAAGTTGTCGCTGCCGTCACAGACGATGTCGTAGTCCGCCAGCAGCGGCAGGATGGTGGTCGCGTCGAGGCGCAGGCGATGCGGCACCACGCGCACGTCGGGATTGAGGCGGGCGACGGCGCGGGTTGCGCTGTCCACTTTGTGCAGGTCCAGGGTGTCACCGCCGTGCAACACCTGGCGTTGCAGGTTGGACAGTTCGACGGTGTCGTCGTCCACCACGCCCAGGGTGCCCACGCCGGCGGCGGCCAGATAGAGGATCAAGGGCGATCCCAGGCCGCCGGCGCCGATCACCAGCACGCGGGCCTGGAGCAGGCGCGCCTGACCCTCGCCGCCCACCTCGGGCAGGACGATATGGCGGGCGTAGCGCCGGATCTGCTCTTCGGTGAAATCCATGGTGGCGTGGGGTCATGGGGGAGCGACGTCCCCCGACGCGGGGGTCGCCGTTGGTTCGGCCGGACGCGCCAGACAGGTCGCGTCCCCCCGGCGGGAGGGAAGATCGTCGGCGCGGGCAGGCGACCGTCGGCCCCGAGGTGGTCGAAGAACCCCGGAGGTCGGGTCGCGCGCGGCTAGTCCACCGCGTTCGTGTTGGCGCGAACCTGGATGCGCAGGGCCTGCGGGCCGAGGCTCGTGTCATCTCCCTGGGCCGCCTCGACATCGGCGGTTTCGGCCGGCGCGACGGCGATCGGCGCGCCGTCGGGGCCACTCCGGGGCAGGTCGGTGATGGCGGGCGCGTCGCTGCCCGCGCCCCCGGCATCCGCGTCCTCGGCGTCCGGATCGAACAGCGTGCCGGGCGGCGCCATCACGCCCACGGTGGGGCCGCCTTCCTGGTTGGCGATGGCGGCGCGCCGCGACTGGGTATACAGGCTGCGCACGGCGGCATAGAAGTCCAGCGAATTGCTCCGCAGTTCCTCCATGCGCGGCACGTTGCTGCCGACCTGGGCCGAAACGGTGGTGTAGGTCTTGGCGCCGGACAGCGCCTCCGCCGTCGAACCGGACAGCCAGAACAAGGGATCGGTGGCCATGTCCACCACGCGGCCGATGCCGTCGCGCGGATTGCTCGGGCCGATGATCGGGTACACCATATAGGGGCCGTCGCCCACGCCCCAGACCCCCAGGGTCTGGCCGAAGTCCTCCGAGTGCTTGGGCAGGCCCATGTCCGTCGCCGGATCGAAGAAGCCGAGACCGCCGGCGGTGTTGACCACGAAGCGCTGGGTGGTCACCCAGGCGCGCTCCGTCTCGCCCTGCAGCAGGTCGTTCACCAGGATCACCGGGGTGGACAGGTTGTGGACGAAGTTGTCCACGTTCCGCTTGCGTTCGTCGGGCAGGACGCCGTAGGGCGCGATGATCGGCTGCATGAGGGTGTAGATCAGCGTGTTCAGGTCGAACACGAAACGGTTCCAGTCCTCGAACGGGTCGCTCACCAGACCGCCGGCCATGGCGTCGGGATCGTCGATGTCCGGCGCCGGCGTCGTGGTCGAGGCCAGTTGCGGGGCGGAGCCCGCGGTCCCGCCGTCGCCCGCGGCGGTCGAGGCGCCGTTGTCGGAGGTGGCGCATGCCGCCAGCATCACGCCGGCGAGGGCCAGCACCGCGCCCCGCGAGAGGATCTCCAGAGTTCCAGTCTTCACGCTCATCATGTCCTGCCTGCCGTCAACCCGTCTTGATCGTCCCGTTCCTGCCTGCCGTGACCGGTTGGTTCCGCATGGGAGCGTCCGACTCGCCGTCGTTCGGCAACCCAAGGATGTGTCACGTCCAGGCCCTCTCGCGCGATCGGTCGTGTGATCGGTCGTGCGTCAGGCCACCCACCCAGGCGGGCACATCATACGGGCTCGGTCGGAAATGCGCGAGTCCCCAATCGGTCACGGCCGGTCCCGGGCGGCGACCAGGGGCGCCGCGCGCGGTGGGGCGTGTCCGGCGGACGCGGGCGCCGTCGAGGTGCCGCCGGACGGCGCGGAGAGCCCGGATTTGCTGGCGTTCACAGGGGATCGGCGGGACCGGTCGGGATGATTTCAACGGGTCGGGGCCGTCTCTGCCCTTCCGTCACGGCTGTGCTTCGGGTAAGTCTGCCGCGCCCAGGATCCGGGATCGTGGCGTAATTGACCTGGGCTGTGTCGCATGCGCAACAGCCGTCCGGGCTTGGGTCCGGATCCACCGGCCGGGTGGCGGCGGACGGGCCACGCCCCATTTCCGCCATGGCGCCTCGCCACACTGACGCCACGGGCCGTCATCCCGGGGGGCAGGGCGGCGCCCGCCATCCGCCACGGGCCGCCCACCATCGTCGACCTGGTCCGCGTCCGGCCGCCCCACCGTCATCCCCCCTTCGATGCCAGGACAGACACAAGGGAGTCCCGCTCCATGGTTTCTACCTTCCTTTCGCTCCGGACACCGTTTGCCGGGGCGGACCGGTCCGTCGGCGTGGCGCCGTGGTCTTGGCGCGCGCGCCGGGTGGCGGCGCGGGTACCCTTGCTGCCGGGGCTGGCCCTGCTGGCGGCCCTGATGATCGGCGTGTCCGGGTCCGCCGCAGCCAGTCCCGACGCGACGGCCGCCGCCGGACTGGTGGAGCGCTATCAGGCGGTGCTGCTGGACGTGATGCGGCGGGCCAAGGATCTGGGCGTTCAGGAGCGGGCGCGGGTGCTCGACGCCCCGGTGCGGGAGACCTTCGACTTCACGCGCATGGCGCGGGCGGCGGCCGGACGCACATGGCGCGAGGCCGACGAGGCCGCGCGCGCGTCCATGGTCGAGGCTTTCGCCCGCTATTCCGTGGCCGTGCACGCCGATCGCTTCGACGGCCACGCGGGCGAGACGTTCGTGATCGATGGCACCGCGCCGGGGCCGGGCGAGGCGCTGCTGGTCAACACGCGCATCGTGCGTCCCAAGGGCGACGACGTGACCTTGTCCTACGTGGTGGCCGGGGCCGCCGACGCGGCGCCCCGCGTGGTGGACGTGCTGATGAACGGCTCGATCAGCGAGGTCGCCTTGCGCCGCTCGGAATGGGCGGCCATCGGCAAGCGGGATGGCCTGGCCGGCCTGGCCGAGGCCCTTCAGACCCTCACCGATCGCCTGCTGGCCGAGGACACCGCCGCGCGTCCGGAGCCCTGATACCTCCCCCCCCTCGGCCCCGGCCCGCGCGTTCCCCGGCCGGGGCCTGGGACCCGGGGGCTTGAGGGTCACGACGCCGGCTGGCCGGCTCCGGTCTGGTCGGTGGCATCGATGCGGCGGCGGAGCAGGAACTCGCGTCCCACCTTGACCTGGGGGTCGCCGTCGTAGGCGATGATGTCGGCGGTGGCGTAGGTCTCGTTCCAGTTGTCCGGCAGGAAACTCCCGGTGCCGATGACGTCGATGGGGGCACGGGCATAGGCCATCACCCGGCACTTGGCCGGTCCGAACCCCGACGAGGCGACGATGCGGGTTTTCGGGAACCCGGCCTGATCCAGGCATTCGCGGGCGTACCACACGGCGGCGGCCGAGACCCCGGTGCCGATCAGGTAGCGCAACTCCGTCTCCGACCGGTACCCGCGAATGGACTCCGGACAGTGGCGCTCCAGCACCGCGTAGGCCGTCTGGGTGTCCAGGCCCTCGATGAAGCGGCCGCCATGGGTGTCCAGGCGGACGCTCAGGCGTCCCTGCGCCGCCAGATCCGGAAAGCGATGGCAGACCGCCAGGGCGTCGCTGATCTCCTGGCCGAAGTAGTCCACAAGCACCGTCAACGGGGTGGTCGGGAAGGTCTCGTGGAACATTTCGGCCGCGCGGAGCGTGGAGCCGGCATAACCGATCAGCCCGTGGGGCATGGTGCCCAGGCCCGCCGGCTGACCGAAGTAATGGGCTGTGGCATCGGTGGCATTGCCGATGAACCCCTTGGCGCCGACCTTGCGCTGCGCCCGCGCCGAGCCCACCGAGGCCGCGTAGGCCATCAACTCGGCCATCTCGGTGCCGGCGCAGTGGCGCGCGTCCATGGCCAGGAAGGCGACGGCGGGCAATTCGGCGCTCATGGTGAAGGCGTTGTAGGCCGCCACTCCGCAGGCCCCCAGCTTCTGCAGGAATAGGGTTTCCAGGTCCACCAGGCCGGCCATGGAGCCGGTGAGGAGCATCATTGGCTCGCCGGCGCCCACCCACTGGCCTTCGTGGTACAGTTCCTTGACGGTCACCGTGAAGCTGCGGGCCTCGGCCATGGCGCGCAGCCAGCCCACCGCCAGGCGGGCGGCGTAGATCACCGGGCGGCGCATGAACACGGCATAGGTGACGTCGCGGTCGCCGAACCGCCCCACGATGGTCCGGGTGCGGACGAAATAGGTGTCCGTCCATCGCTGGACCTGATCGGCGGGGGGCCAGATGCCAAGCCCGGCGGCGCCGCCATCGGACGAGGTGCTTTCCATGATGTCTCCGGTGACCTGCGCATTGCGCGGGCGGGGACTGGGGACGTCCCCGCGTGGGACCCGACCGGGCCGCCTCCCGCTCAGGAGGCGGCGGCCAGCCCGGGCGGAGCCAGCTGGCCGGTGGGGCGTGTCTGCTTCAATCCCTCGGCGATCAGGAACGCCAGGTCCAGGGACTGGTTGGCGTTCAGGCGCGGGTCGCAGTGGGTGTGATAGTGGTCCCCCAGACGGGCCTCGGTGATCTTGTGGGCGCCGCCGATGCACTCGGTGACGTCGCGGCCGGTCATTTCGAAATGCACGCCGCCGGCGTGGGTGCCCTCGGCCTGGTGGACGTCGAAGAACGCGCGCACCTCGCTCAGGATGCGGTCCACCGAGCGGGTCTTGTAGCCACTGGCGGTCTTCACCGTGTTGCCGTGCATGGGGTCGCAAGCCCAGACCACCTGCCGTCCCTCGCGCTTGGTGGCGCGCACCAGTGGCGCCACCTTGCTGGCCGCCGCGTCGGCGCCCATGCGGGCGATGACGGTCAGGCGGCCGGGCTCGTTGTGCGGATCCAGGACGTCGATGAGGCGCAGCAGCGCGTCTTCGGTCATGGACGGACCGGCCTTCAGGCCGATGGGGTTGGCCACGCCGCGCATGTACTCGACATGGGCGCCGTCCAGCTGGCGGGTGCGGTCGCCGATCCACAGCATATGCGCCGAGCAGGAGAAGAACTCGCCGGGATGCAAGGAGTCCTCGCGGGTCAGCGCCTGTTCGTAGTTCAGAAGCAGCGCCTCGTGGGCCGTGTAGAACTCGGTTTCGCGCATCTGCGGCACCGAGTCGCCCGTGATGCCGCAGGCTTCCATGAAGCGCAACGCCTCGGTGATGCGGTTGGCGGTGTCCTCGTAGGCGTTGCCGGCCGGGCTGCCGCGCACGAAGTCCAGGGTCCAGCGGTGCATCTGGAACAGGTCGGCGAAGCCGCCCTGGGCGAAGGCGCGCAGCAGGTTCAGGGTCGCCGCCGACTGGTGGTAGACGCGCAGCAGGCGGTCCGGGTCGGGGGTGCGCACGGCCGGATCGAACTCCATGCCGTTGACCATGTCGCCCCGATAGGCGGGCAGGCTCACGCTGTCGATAGTTTCCATGGACGCCGAGCGCGGCTTGGCGAACTGGCCGGCGATCCGGCCCACCTTGACCACCGGGCAGGCGGCGCCGAAGGTCAGGATCACGGCCATCTGCAGCAGCACCCGGAAGGTGTCGCGGATGTTGTTGGCGGTGAACTCGGCGAAGCTCTCGGCGCAGTCGCCGCCTTGCAGCAGGAACGCCTTGCCCTGCGCGACCTCGGCCAGCGCCGCCTTCAGGCGGCGCGCCTCGCCGGCGAACACCAGCGGCGGCAGCGCGCCAAGGTCGGCCTCCACCGCCGCGACGCGCGCGGCGTCCGGATAGTCGGGCACCTGACAAATGGGCATGGCGCGCCAACTGTCGGGAGTCCAGGTGCCTGCCATGGGTCCGGTTCCTTCCGTGGATACAGCCGCCCGGGCGGGCTGTCGGGTCGAGATGGGGCGCGCGATCCGGCCGGGAGCGCCGTGGGGGCCGGTGCGGACCACATCCGGGTTCATATAAAGGGCCGGACGACGCCTGGGAAGGGTCATGCCGCGCCTGCGACATGAAAAGGTCCGCGACCCGTGATGCCGGGCGTCGGCGATGACACGGGAGGCGCCGTCCGCGGGGATGATGCCACCACCCGTTGACATGATGGCCGGGCATGCCCACTCAAGAGTTCGGAGCCGCCACCCAGGGTCGGCTCTACATCGCGTGGACAGGGGAGACCACCGCACATGGGGACCGACAGCACCTTCGCCGACTGGATCGGCCGCACGCAAACCCTCACGGACCGCGTCACGGCGGTGCCCGTCAAGACGCTGTTCGCGACGCTTGACGACGCGGTCGTGGCCCCGAGGGACGGGGACCCGCTGCCACCCCTGTGGCACTGGCTGTTCTTCCTGCCCGATGCGCCCATGTCCCAGGTGGGACCCGACGGCCATCCCAAGCGTGGCGGCTTCCTGCCGCCGGTGCCCCTGGAACGGCGCATGTGGGCCGGCGGACGGTTGCGCTTCGTCGGCGATCCGCCCCGCGTCGGCGACGACATCACCCGCGTCACCGAGATTCGCGACGTGACGGAAAAGGCCGGCAAGGCGGGGTCCATGGTTTTCGTCACCCTGCATCACACCATCGCCACGCCGCGCGGCCCGGCGGTGGAGGAGGAGCAGGACATCGTCTACATCGCCATGCCCGACCGCTTCGTGCCGCCGCCCGGGCAGGCCGCGCCGTCCGATCCGGCCTGGTCGGACCCGCTGGACGTCGATCCGGTGCTGCTGTTCCGCTACTCCGCGCTGACCTTCAACGGGCACCGCATCCATTACGACAGGCCGTATGCGATGGAGGTCGAGAAGTATCCCGGTCTGGTCGTGCACGGGCCGTTGCAGGCCATGGTGCTGCTGGGATCGGCCCGCCGCCACGCCCCATCGGGGGAGGTCGCGGCCTACTCGTTCAGGGGAGTGCACCCCCTGTTCGATTTCGATACGGTCTCGATGCAGGGGGTCGTTCGCGACGATGGGGGCCACGATCTGGCCACCGTCAACGGCGACGGCCATGTCTGCATGAAGGCCACCGTGCAGTGGACCGCGACGTGATCCGGACAGGCCGGGTCGGTGGGACGGTATCGGATCGGATCGGAAAGGAGAGCCCGTGGCGAAGCTTTTGCAAGGCATGAGGGTGGTCGAGGGGACGTCGTTCGTCGCCGCGCCGCTGGCCGGGATGACCCTGGCGCAGATGGGGGCGGATGTGATCCGCTTCGACCGGCTCCAGGGTGGGCTGGACCATTATCGGTGGCCGGTCACGGCCGACAACCGCAGTCTGTTCTGGGCCGGCCTCAACAAGGGGAAGCGGTCGTTCGCCGTTGACCTGGCCAGCGAGCAGGGGCGCGAACTGGTCACCAACCTGATCTGCGCGCCGGGTCCCGACGCCGGGATCTTCCTGACCAACCTTCGGGTGCGCGGCTGGATGGACTACGATTCCTTGCGGCAGCACCGCGAGGACCTGATCATGATCTCCATCCTCGGCAGCCGGGACGGCGGCCCGGCGGTGGACTACACGGTCAACCCGGGGGTGGGCTTTCCTCACGCCACCGGGCCGGAGGGCTCGTCGGAGCCGATCGCCCATGTGCTGCCGGCCTGGGACTGCATCACCGGCCAGAAGGCCGCCGTCGGCCTGCTGGCGGCCGAGCGCCATCGCCGCGCCACCGGAGAGGGCCAGTTGGTCGAACTGGCGCTGAAGGACGTGGCGTTGGCCATGCTGGGCAACCTGGGCATCCTGGGCGAGGTGATGGTCAACGGCGTGGACCGGCCCAAGGTGGGCAACGCGCTCTACGGCGCCTATGGCCAGGACTTCCATACCGGCGACGGCCAGCGGGTGATGGTGGTGGCGCTCACCGACCGCCAGTGGCGCGGCCTGGGCAAGGCCACCGGTCTGACCGACACCTTCACGGCCCTGGGCGAACGCCTGGGCGTGGACCTGCGCAAGGAGGGCGAGCGCTTCATCCATCGGCACGCCATCACCGAGATCCTGGTGCCCTGGTTCGCGGCCCGCACGGTGGCGGAGATCGCCGCGGTGTTCGATCCTAACGGCGTCACCTGGTCGGTGTTCCGCAGCTTCGCCGAGGCGGTGGCCCAGGAGCCCGACCTGTCGACGGATCACCCCATGTTCGAAACCCTGGAGCAGCCGGGGATCGGATCCTATCTGGTGCCGGGGACGCCCCTGGACTTTGGCGCCTTCGAGCGCGAGCCGCCAAGCCGGGCCGCGACCCTGGGAGAGCATACCGAGGAAATCCTCAGTGACGTCTTGGGCCTGGACGATCACCAGGTCTCGCGGCTGTTCGAGACGGGCGTGGTGGGGGGCGCCCGTCGCGCCTGAGGCCGGACCGGCCACCGGTCGGGGGTCCAGGCGCCGCCCCAGGCGCCACCAGGGGGAGACCGACACGCCCCCTTGGCATGGGCCGGCCGACGTGGTCGAATCGCAGTGACGCGCCATAGGCTAGCGTCGGGGAGGTGGTGTCGGGGGCGTGCATGCGCGCGCCTCCTCGCTGCTTCCGTCGCGGTGTCCAGGGAGACTTGCAGATCATGGCCCAGACCTTCGCGAGCGTCGGCGCGTCGGACGGCTACCTCACCGGAAAGTGCCTGGTGGCCATGCCAGGCATGAGTGACCCACGATTCGTGCGCAGTGTGATCTACCTGTGCGCCCATACCGCCGAGGGCGCCATGGGTCTGGTCATCAACCGGGCGATTCCCGACTTCAGCTTTCCCGAGTTGCTGGGGCAGCTCAACATCCTGGCCACGCCCGTGTGCGAGCAGATCGCCGTGCAGTTCGGGGGACCGGTGGAAAGCCAGCGCGGCTTCGTGCTGCACTCGGCCGACTATGTCCACGATGGCACGCTGGTGGTGGATGAGGCCGTGGCCCTGACGGCGACGCTGGAGGTGTTGCGCGACATCGCCGATGGCACCGGACCGCGCCAAACGCTGATGGCGCTGGGCTATGCCGGGTGGAGCCCCGGGCAACTGGACGACGAGTTGCGCCGGAACGTGTGGCTGACGGTGGATTCCGATCCCGACCTGGTGTTCGTGGGCGACCTGGACGGCAAGTACGAGCGCGCCTTGCGCCGGCTGGGCATCGATCCGGCCCTGTTGAGCAGCGAGGGGGGGCACGCCTGATCCCCGCCGCCCGGCCCGGGCGGCGCGAGAGGACGGGGTGGCGCTGGTCCGCGCCACCCCCCTCTCCGGTCACCCTCCCAGCACCATCTGGCGCATGCGCAACACCGGCAGGTCGAAGTTGGCCTGGTAGGCCTCGGCCTTGCGGTTGAAGTCCATGAAGGCGTCGTGGACCTTGCGGGTCAGCGCGTCCCCGGCGGCGATTTCCTCGACCACCTCCAGGGTCTTCTCGCCCATGGCCTGGATGACCTCGTCCGGGAAGGTCCGAAGCGTGATCTCCGGGAACTTTTCGCGCATGTCCGAGAACACCTGGATGTTGTGGAAGGTGAAATCGGCGAGCGTGGTCTCGCAGGTGGCGCGCGCGGCCAGACGGACGATGGCCTTCAGGTCGTCGGGCAGCGCCTGGAAGCGGTCCTTGTTGACGATCACCTCCAGGCCCGGGCCGGGCTCGTGGAAGGCCGGCACGTAGTAGTACTTGGCCGCCTTCTGAAGGCCGAAGGCGATGTCCAGCCAGGGGCTGACCCATTCGGCCGCGTCCACGGCCCCGGACATCAGCGACGGCTGGATCTCGCCCGGCGGGGTCAGCACAACGGCCACCCCGAGGCGGCGCATGACCTCGCCGCCCATGCCGGCGATCCGCATCTTCAGCCCCCGCAGGTCATCAAGGGTGTTGATCTCCTTGTTGAACCATCCGCCCGCCTGGACCCCCGAGGAGCCGGCGTAGAAGGGGATCACGTTGAAGGGGGCGTACACCTCCTCCCACAGGGCCTGACCGCCGCCGAAATGGATCCAGGCGCTCAACTCCGTGGCCATGAGGCCGAAGGGCACGGTGGTGAAGTAGTTCAGCGCCGGCGACTTGCCGATCCAGTAGTACGGCGTGGAATGCGCCACCTGCGCGGTGTCGGCCTGCACGGCGTCCAGGCATTCGAACGGCGGCACCAGTTCACCGGCGGCGAACAGGCGGATGGTCAGCCGGCCGCCGCTCATCTCGGTGACGAAGTCGGCGAACCGCTGGGCGTTCACGCCCACGCCGGGCGTGTTCTTCGGCCAGGTGGTGACCATCTTCCACTCGAGGGTCTCCTGGCTTCGGGCGATGGCGGGGGCGGCCAGCGCCGTGGCGCCGCCGGCGGCCGCCGCGCCCGTGAGAAAGTCACGCCGTTTCATGGGGTTGTCGTCTCCTGTGGGTGGGAAGCCCCCCAAAGTCGACGACGACCATGGGGGCTGAGAGGCGGGACGGGCGGGGTGGGGCGGCCCGCCAGCGCGCGGGCGCGCCACGGCCGGGACACCCCCGCCCCTCGTCACGGACCGGGGATGGCCGTGGAATAGCGCGGCGCGCCTCGGACCGGACCGAGACGCAGGCTGGCGGGAATGCCGCGCGTCAGCAAGTCTTCCATCTCCTGGGGCGGAAGCGGCCGGGCGATCAGGTAGCCCTGGACCTGATCGCAGGACTGGCTGCGCAGATAGTCCAGTTGCTCCAGGGTTTCCACGCCCTCGGCGCAGACCTTGAGGTTGAGGGCATGGGCCATGGCGATGATGGCCGAGCAGATGGCCGCGTCATTGGCCTCCTGTGTCACGTCGCGCACGAAGCTGCGGTCGATCTTGAGCTTGCGCAACGAGAATCGCTTAAGCACCGACAGCGACGAATAGCCGGTGCCGAAATCGTCGATCGAGCATCCCACGCCCCGCTCGGCGAACAGCCGCATCACCCGGCTGGCGTTCTCCGGGTCGTTCATGGCCGAGCTTTCGGTCAGTTCCAGTTCCAGCAGCGTCGGCGGCAGTTTCAAGGTGGTCAGCGCGGTGTCCACGATCTCCACCAGTTGCTGGGCGTCATGGAACTGGCGTCCCGAGATGTTCACCGCCACCGAGATGTCACCCAGGCCAAGGCGGTTCCAGCGCGCCGTCCAGCGGCAGGCATCCTCCAGGACCTGGATGCAGATGTCGTCGATCAGACCGTACTCCTCGGCGATGGGGATGAACTCGCCGGGCGGAATCTGGCCGTCGTCGGTGGACTCCCAGCGGGCCAGGGCCTCGCTGCCGACGATGCGCCCGGTCCGCAAGTCGAGCTGCGGCTGGAAGTGGGCCACGAACTCGTTGCGTTCCAGGGCCAGGCGCATGCGATGGCGCATGGTCAGGATGCGATTGGCGCGTTCGCCCATCTCGTGGGTGAACATGTGGCTGATGCCGCCGCCCTGGTCCTTGGCCAGATGCAGGGCGGCGTCGGCGTGCATGATGAGGATCTCGGCCTGGGTGCCGTGATCCGGGCACAGGCTGACGCCCAGGCTGACCGACAGGTCGAACACCTGGCCGCCGATCTCCAGGGGCGTTCCGAACTGGAGGCGCACCCGTTCCAGCCGCGCCTCCAGCGCGTCGTCGTCGGGCACGTCCACCATCAGGGCCAGGAACCGGTCGCCGCCGATCCGGCACAACAGGTCCTCGCCGTCCAGGCTGTCCTTCAGCCGCCCGGCCACCGCCGCCAGCACCCGGTCGCCCATCGTGTGGCCCATGGTGGCGTTGATGATGCCGAAACGGTCCAGGCCCATGGACACCAGGGCCACCCGCCGTAATGTCGGGGCCGGGTCCTCGCCCGGAGCGTCGCCCCCGGTGCCGTCCAGGGACTTGAAGCGCTCCAGAAACAGCGAGCGATTGCCCAGTCCGGTCAGGGGGTCGTGGTAGGCCAGGAACAACAGGCGTTCCTCGGTCCGCTTGCGGTCGGTGACGTCCAGGGCCACGCCTTCCCACATCACCGCGCCGTTGGCGGCGCGCGTCGGCCGGGACCAGCCGCGCAGCCAGCGTTCTTCGCCGGTGACGCTGGTCACCTTGTAGTCGTCCTCCATGGGCGCCAGGGTTTGGGCCGACCGCCGCAGCCCGGCCAGGAACCGCTCCCGGTCGCTGGGGTCCAGGGCGTTGAGCAGCAAGGCGCTGTCGCGCGTCACCGCCTCGGGGGGATGCCCAAGGACCTGCAGGGAGCCCCCACTCACATATAGATAGCGTAACGCGCCCTCGGCCGTGAGGATCCGCTGGAACACCAGCCCGGGAATGTTGTCGGCGATGTTGGTGAGCCGCTGCTGGGTTTCGCGTAGGGCCGTTTCGGCGGCCTTGCGGTCCTTGATGTCGCGGATGACGCCGACGAAGAATCGCTTGCCCTCGGTCAGCACCTCGGACAGGGCGACCTCGATGGGAAACGGATGGCCGGTGCGGTGTTGCGCGAGGAATTCGCCGCCGCCGCTGCCGAGCAAGGTCGAGTCCTTGCCCGCCAGCACCCGGTGCAGGCAGCTATCCTGACAGAGCCGCTCCAGTTCCGGCATGATGAGCGCGACCGACTGGCCGATGAGCGCGTCCGGGGCATAGCCGAACACGGCCTCGGAGGCGGCGTTGGACGATTCGATGATGCCTTCGTCGTTGATCGTGAGGATCACGTCGGCGGCATGGTTCATCACCATTTCCAGCCACTGTTCGGCGTGCTTGCGATCGGTGATGTCGATCAGCACGCCGTCCCAGAGGATGGTGCCGTCCGGTTGTTCGGTGGGCATGCTGGTGCCGGACAGCCAGCGCACCTCGCCGCCGCGGGCGATGGCCCGGAAGTCCTCGACACAGGGCTCGCCGCTGCGGGCGGAGCGATGAACCCGCGCCAGATAGGCATCGCGGTCGGCCCAGTGCACCACGTCCAGGCATCCATCGCGGGCCACCCGCAAGGCGTCGGGCGCGTAGCCCAGATAGGACTCCGCCGAGGCCGAGACATGAGGATAGGTCAGGCTGCCGTCGGGGTGCAGGACGCGCCGGAAGACGATGCCGGGAATGGTCCGGATCAGGGTGTCCAGGCGGCGAGTCGCCTCGCGTGACGACACGCCGGGGCTCTCCGGGACCTGTCCCGGATCCTCGGCCCGATCGGTGGAGATGTCGCGGGGCCGCCCGGCCTGCTCGTTCCCATCCGTCATGATGATCCCGGTTGTTTCCTCACGGCCCATCCGGCTTACGTCTTATTTCGGCGGAGGTGCGACCCGGCCGGTCCATGCGTCCTGCTGCGGCGTGACCACCCTGGCGTGCCCTGGTCCCGCGCCAACGCGACGGCAGAACTCTCCTGGGGAGCCGCGATTTTACCATAGGTCACGCCGTCCTGGCGTGGACCAATTTTCGACCGGTCCACTGTCCCTTTTCGCCGTCCCATGTCACCGTCCGGTCTCCCGGGTGGCCGCCGAACCGTCCGACGGCGCGCGGCCGGCGGTCTGAAGGCGGGCGAAGGCACCGGCGCGGGCCATCAGCTCGTCATGGCGTCCCTGTTCGATGATGCGGCCCGCCTCCATCACACAAATACGGTCGGCATCGAAGATCGTGGACAGCCGGTGCGCCACCACAAGGGTGGTGCGGCCCCGGCTGAGCGCCGCCAGGGCGGTCTGGACGCGGCGTTCGGTCGCCGTGTCCAGGGCCGATGTGGGCTCGTCCAGCAGCAGCACCGGGGCATCCTTGAGGATCGCGCGGGCGATGGCCAGGCGTTGCCGCTCGCCGCCGGACAGGCGCCCTCCCACCTCGCCGACGGGGGTGTCCAGGCCCCGGGGCAGGCGGGCGATCAGATCCTCCAGGTCGGCGGCGCGGGCGGCGGCCTCGATGTCGGCGCGGCTGGCCCCGGGGCGACCGAAGGCGATGTTCCCGCCAATGGTATCGTCGAACAGGAACGGCTCTTGGGTGACCAGGGCGATGCGGGCGCGCAGCGAGGCGAGGGTCAGGTCGCGCACGTCGTGCCGGTCGATGCGGACCGCGCCGGCCTCCACGTCCAGGAAGCGGGGAATCAGGTTGAGCAGGGTGGACTTGCCCGCGCCCGAGGCGCCGACCAGGGCCACGACCTCGCCCGGCGCCACCTCCAGGTCGATACCGCGCAACACCGGGACCCCGGGCACATGCGAGAAGTGCACGCCCATCAGGCTGAGGTGGCCCGGTCCTGGCGGCAGGACCCGGGCGTCCGGCCGCTCCGTCAGGTCGGGCGGCGTGTCCAGGAGCGCAAACAGGCGCTCGGCGGCGGCCAGGCCCTCCTGGAGGATCGAGTAGACGTTGGCGAGGCGCTTGGCCGGCTGGTAGGCCATCAGCAGCGCCACCAGCAGCGAGGCCAGGGACCCCGCGTCCCGGGCGCCGCTGAGAATGCGATGCCCGCCGAGCACCAGGGCGATCCCCAGGGCAAGGCCGGTGGCCAGTTCCATGATGGGGGTCACCAGGGTGCGGGCGCGCTCGCCGCTCACCTGGCGCTGGAAAATGCGGTCGACCACCGTCGCCACCCGGGTGTTCACGTGGTCGGCGCGGCCGTCCACCCGAATGACCCGCAGGCCCCGCAGGGACTGGTACAGCAGCGCATTCAGGCGGCCCGTCTCTTCCTGGGCGTGCCGGGCCCGGGTCCGCACCTTGCGGGCCAGCCGGCGCACCGGCGCCACCGCCAGCGGCGCCCCCAGCAGGGCCACCAGGCCCAGCATCCAGTCCTGGTAGAGCACCAGCGCCACCAGCGCGAGAAGGGTCACAAGGTCGCGGCCGAGGCCGGTGACGGCGTTGGCCACGGCGAAGCGCATGCGGTGGATGTCGAGGGTGAAGCGATTGACCAGTTCACCGGTGGTGTGCGCCTGGAAGAAGCGCAACTCCATGGCCGCGACCTTGGCGTACAGGCGGTCGCGCACCTCGGCGAGGATGGCGAAGCCGATCCGCGCCACCAGCAGGGTCTGGCCGTAGTTGCCCGCCGCGCGTGTCAGAAAGGCAATCAGAATGGCACCGCCCACCCACCACAGGGCCGTGGCGTCCCGCCCCAGGAAGACCTGGTTGATGGCCGGCTCCAGCAGCCAGGCGGTGGCGGCGGTGGCCAGGGCCATCGCCAGCATGCAGAGAACGGCCAGCACCAGGGACCGCCGATGCCGCGCCAGGTGCTCGCGCATCAGGCGGCGCATCAGCGGCACGGTGCCGGTCTCTCCGGACGCGGTGGTCGTGTGTCCGGGCGGGGCGTTGGCGGTGGTGGCGAGGGGGTGTGACATGGAGCGGGGATCTCAGGACAGGCGGAGAACGGAGGACACGGGACTCGGCAGGCCGAGCGTGGCGGCGAGATCGTCGGACAGAGCCAGCAGGTGCGCCGGACAGGCGCGGCAGTCGCTGCTGCCGAACCCGGGCACGGGCACCCGGGCCGGCGGCGCGTGCGCCAGCAGGACCATCACCGGCGCACATTCCGTTCCGCCGGGCAAGAGGCGCGCCAGGCGCCGGGTCGCGACGGCCGTGATCCAGTCCACATGCCAGCGGCGCGGCTTGTCCGGGCGCAGATGGCGGCCCACCCGGGCGCGCAGCCCGCCCGGTCCGTGGGCACTGCCGGCGTACACATACCATCCCGGCGGCAAGGGCGGGTGCCCCGCGAACCGTGGGGGCAACGGGGCCGGGCTGGCCAGCCAGAGCGCCAGCAGGTAGGCGCCGGGATCGGCGGGCAGCGCCGCCGCCGCGTCGATCCACGGACCGGCCGCGAGGAGGGGGGCGCCGGGTCGGTCATCACCGGTCGCCGGGATGGTCGAGGGCGGCGGGGCCGGACACCCGGGCGCGTCGTCCCGCATCAGTCTTCTCCCGGACGGGCGCCGGACGACAGGCGCGCGTCGGGTGGCGGGTCATCCGACGATGGGGGCTCGGTCTCGCTCGCCGGCGGCGCCAGGGTGCCCATCGGCATCGCGCGGGATGCCGGAAAGCGGAGGGTCACCGTGGTGCCCTCGCCCGACTGGCTGATGATGTCCAGGGTGCCGCCGTGGGCCTCCATCAACGCCCGGCACAGCGGCAGTCCCAGGCCGGTTCCGCCTTCGTGGCGGGTGAACACGCTTTCCACCTGACCGAACCGGGACAGCGCGATCTGGATGTCCTGGGCGCTCATGCCGATGCCGTTGTCGCTCACTGACAGCAGCAGGTGGCCGGAGCGCGCCCGCCGGCCGTGGACGGTCACCAGGCCGCCGCGCTGGGTGAATTTCACGGCGTTGGTCAGCAGGTTGAGAAGCACCTGGCGCAGCCGCTGACCGTCACCCCGCAGGAACGGCAGGCTCGGGCTGACGGCGTTGGCCACCGTGATGTCCTTGCCATGGGCGCGGTGCTCGATGATGCCGATGCAGGTTTCGGTCAGGGCGGCCACGTCCACCAGGCGGTCCTGCAACTGGATGGCGCGATCCTCGATGCGGGCCAGATCGAGGATATCGTCGATCAGGCTCAACAGGTGCTGGCCGGCGGCCAGGATGTTTCCCAGGTATTCGCTGTAGACCGGCGCGCCGAGGGGGCCGAAGACCTCCTTCAGGAGCAGTTCGGAAAAGCCATTGATGGCATTGAGCGGCGTGCGCAGTTCATGGCTCATGTTGGCCAGGAACTCGCTCTTGGCGCGGTTGGCGCGGTCGGCGAGTAGCTTGGCATCGGCCAGGGCGGCCTCGCGCCGTTTCATCTCGGTGATGTCGGACCGCAGGATCAGCGTGGAGCCCTCGGCGGTGCGGCTGCCCCGCACCAGGAACCACCGGCCGTCGCCGAGCTTCACCTCGAAGGGCTCGCCGGCGCGCCGCCGGAAGTGATCCAGGCGCCAGGCCATCCAGTCCGACGCCGTGCCGTCGCCATCGGTCACCAGGCCGAGGGCGTCAATGCGCCGGATGATGTCGACGAAACGGGCGCCCGGCACCAGGATGTCGGCCAGCCCCGGGAACGCGTGCTTGAACTTGGTGTTGACCAGCACCAGGCGGTCGGTCGAATCGAACAGCAGGATGTCGTCCGACAGGGTTTCGAAGGCATCCAGCAAGTGGGTCTCGGCGCGACGCGCGCGGGCCTCGGCCTCGTGCTGCTCGGTCTCGTCCAGGATCTGATAGACCAGGGAAAGGGGCATGCCGCCCGAGCCGCGCACCAGCGCCGCCGTGACGCGCATGGGCACGGCATGGCCCAGGAAGTGCAGCATGCGCTTGCGCAGGGTGTAGGAGCGGTCCCGCCCGTCCAGCACGGCCTGCAACCGGCGGGCCTCGTCGTCCCAGTCGAGCTCGGGCGTCAGATCCTTCAGCGTGAGCTGCGACAGCAGATCGGCGGTGTAGCCGGTGGTCTCGCGGAACGCGCGGTTCACCTGCTGGAAATGGCCTTCGACGCTGAGGATGGCGATCCCGTGTCCGGCGTATTCCACGGCACTGCGGAATCGCTCCTCGCTTTCCACCAGCGCCGCCTCGGCCCGCTTGTGCGGGTCGATGTTCTGGATTTGCGCGATCAGCACCGGCGCTTCGCCCCCCCGGGGCGCCAGCATGGACCCGGTGACATGGACCCATAGCACCGACCCGTCACGCCGCAGGTACCGCGTCTCGCGGGCGAACCGGGTGTCGGGATGGGCGCGGACATGGGTCATCCAGGCGATGTTGTCGGCGCGGTCCTGAGAGTGGCAGATGTCTTGCAGCGTGGAGGCCCTCAACGCCGCCTCGGTATGGCCCAGCATGGCGCAGAGCGCGGCATTGACCCGCAGCCAGCGCCCCTCCGCGCCGATCAGGGCCATGCCGTGCGAGGCATGCTGAAACGCCTGGCGGAAGTGGTCCTCGCGGCGGCGGGACTGGGCCTCCCGCCGGGCCGCCTCGCTGCGGTTGATCAGGTACACGGGCACCGCGCCCGCGTCGCGCGCCGTCCCGGGGACGGTCAGGCTGAAAACCAGCGTCAACGGCCGTCCGTCCGCCGTCTCGGCCGGGATCTCGCCCTCGAACAGGGTCTCGCCACGCCACAGCGCGCGGACGGCGGCCTGCACCACCGGCCGCACCTCGGGGCGCCGCAGGTGGCGACGCAGGCGCCGGGTGGAAAACCACGCGGCCTTGGCCCGGAACAGCGCTCGGGCGCGACCATTGGCCCCGCGTATCGTGATATGGTCCACGGCGGTGCTGAGCGTCTGGAGCGGCGGACTGTCCGAGGTCCCCTGTCGGGCGGGGACCGCCGGCGCGGGGGCCTCGGGGGCGCGACCGTCGATGCCCGCCGCCGTCGCGGCGGCCCATGGCGCGCCGAGGTCAAGGACCAGGACCGCGATGCCGAGGGAGTCCGGCCACGATGCTCCGTGCCCAGGCTCCTCCTCGCCATCCGGTTCGGCCGGGTGTGCCTTGTCCATGGGTGCCCCGGTCCCTTCGCCGTGATCCCGACCGCGCCCTCGCGCGTCCGCCGCGTGGGCGCGGTGTGCCGCGATGCGCCGTTGCGTCCGTAACTCTTGTCCGTCGACGGGACGACCCGCCCCGGCCGTCGTGTCCCGGGCCCCGAGCATACGGTGTTCGGGACACGACTCATACAGCCTGTCCTCGGTCCGGGTTCATCGGTCGGATCCAGGGACGGCCGCCGCCCCCGTCGCCTGAGTGTAGACGGGGGCTTCGCCGGCCTTCGCCCCCAGCTTTGCGGCGTTTTTTGAGCCACAGATTGCGACACCGCGCCGGGGCTTCGGATGTTTCGGGGATGGCCGCGCGGCCCGGTCCCGCGAGTCGGCTGCCCCTGGTCCACGGACGGTGGGGTCGGGCGCGGACGGCGCTCAGACCCGGCCCATGCGGGGCACCGGGAAGCGGTCCAGGATATGCCGTTCCAACTGGTCGCGCACCGCGCGATAGGCGTCCAGGCGCACCGCGCGCGCGCCCTCGATCAGCGAGGGATCGAAGGTGTTCCAGAACTCCACGTCGCAAGCCATCACCCGGGTCATGTCCACCGCCTTGTGCTGGGCCTCCGGCGACAGCGACACGACCACATCGAAGTAGCCGTCCTCCAGTTCCTCGAAGGCGCGCGACCGATGGCGGGTCACGTCGATGCCGATCTCGTCCATGACGGCGATCATGAAGCCATCGGTCTCGCGGGGGCGCACCCCCACGGAATCGACGAAGATACGGGTGCCGTGGTAGCGCCGCATGATGCCCGCCGCCATCGGCGAGCGAAGCGCGTTGTGGGTACAGGCGAACAGCACGGCGCTGGGCAGGGATGGCGGCGGTGTCACACGGGGAGGGGCGTGCACCAGCATCGCCATGACGATCACCCCTTGATGTGCAGAACGCAAACCAGCGTAAACAGACGGCGGGCGGTGTCCAGGTCGATGTCGATCTTGCCCGCCAGGCGCTCGCGGAGCACCTCGCCGCCCTCGTTGTGCAAGCCCCGCCGGCCCATGTCGATGGATTCGATGCGCGACGGCGAGGCGCCGGACTTGATGGCCGTGTAATAGCTCTCGCAGATCAGGAAGTAGTCCTTGACGATGCCGCGCAGCGGCTTGGTGGAGAACATGAACCGGTGCAGGGGCCGGTCGTCCTCGGCGCGCACGTCCAGCACCAGGCGATCGTCTTCCAGGCTCAGGTGCAGCGCGTAGGGGCCGCGCGCCCCGCGCAGGCGGAAGCGGTTCTCCTCCAGCAGGTCGAACAGGGCCACCGCGCGTTCATGCTCGACCTCGGGGCGGCGGCGCACGAAGCTGGTTTCGTCCAGGCGGACGTCCACCAGTCGGCAATCCGGGCCAAAGGTGTCGCGATCGATCATAAGGCTCGCGTCAGGCGAAGGGAGACCGACAGCCCGTGCGCCGGCAGGCCCTCGGCCCGCGCGAGTCGCACGGCCGCCGGGCCGATGCTGGCCAGGGCGTCGGGATCGCAGCCCAGCAGGGTGGTCCGCTTCATGAAATCCACGACCCCGAGACCCGAGGAGAAGCGCGCGCCCCGTGACGTGGGCAGCACGTGGTTGGGACCGCCCACGTAGTCGCCCACGGCCTCGGGCGTGTGCCGGCCAAGGAAGATGGCGCCGGCATGCCGCACCCGCGCGGCCAGGGCGTCGGGGTCGGCGACGGCCAGTTCCAGGTGCTCCGGGGCGATGCGGTCGATCAGGGGCGGCGCCTCGGCCGTCAGGTCGCCGACGACGATCAGGGCGCCGTGGCGCTGCCAGCTCGCGCGGGCGATGTCGGCGCGGGGCAGGGTGGCCAGGTGCCCCTCGATCGCGCGGGCGACGGCGTCGGCGAAGGCGGGCGTGTCCGTGATCAGGATGGACTGGGCGGCCTCGTCGTGCTCGGCCTGGCTCAGCAGGTCGGCGGCGATCCAGGCCGGATCGTTGTGGGCGTCGGCGACCACCAGGATCTCGGACGGGCCGGCCACCATGTCGATGCCCACGACGCCGAACACCTGCTTCTTGGCCGAGGCGACGTAGGCGTTGCCGGGGCCGACGATCTTGTCCACCGGGGCGATGCCGTCGGTGCCGAAGGCCAGCGCGCCGATGGCCTGGGCGCCGCCGATCCGGTAGACGGCGTCCACGCCCACCAGGCGGGCGGCGGCCATGACCAGCGGATTGAGGGAACCGTCCGGGGTCGGCACCGTCATCACCAGCCGGCGCACGCCGGCCACCTTGGCGGGCAGGGCATTCATCAGCACCGACGAGGGGTAGGCGGCCTTGCCGCCGGGCACGTACAGGCCGACCGCGTCCACCGGGGTGTGGCGCTGGCCCAGGCGCACCCCGGCCTGGTCGGTGTAGGCGATGTCCGCCGGGCGCTGGCGTTCGTGGAAGCGGGTGATGCGATCGGCGGCCGTGGCCAGGGCCGCCATCGTGTCCGCGTCCACCTGGCCGGCGGCCTCGTCGATGGCGGCGTCCTCCAGGCGCAGGGTTTCGGGCGTCAGCGCTAGGCGGTCGAACCGCTGGGTGTAGGCGATCACCGCCGCGTCGCCGCGCGCGCGCACGTCGGCCAGGATGTCCGCCACCACGCCGTCCACGCCGGTATCGTGCTCCGCCCGCGCCGCCAGCAGGCCGGCGAAGGCGGTCTCGAAACCGGGATCGGTGGTGTTCAGGTCAGCGACCATGGGTGACGGCCTCTCCGATGGCGTCGATCCAGCCGGACATCTCGCCGGCCCGGATCTTCAGCGCGGGACGATTGACGATGAGACGCGAGGTGATGTGGGCGATGTGCTCCACCTCCACAAGGCCGTTGGCCCGCAGGGTGGAGCCGGTGGACACCAGATCGACGATGCGCCGGCACAGGCCCAGGGCCGGCGCCAGTTCCATGGCGCCGTTCAGCTTGATGCACTCGGCCTGCACGCCGCGCGCCGCGAAGTACCGCCGTGTGACCGCCGGGTACTTCGTGGCCACGCGGATGTGGCTCCAGCGGCCGGGATCGTCGGCCCCGCCCAGGGCGACGGGTTCGGCCACCGCCAGGCGGCAGGCGCCGATACCCAGGTCCAGGGGGGCGTAGAGTTCCGGATAGCTGAACTCCATCAGCACGTCCTGGCCGCAGATGCCGAGATGGGCGGCGCCGAAGGCGACGAAGGTGGCCACATCGAACGATCGCACCCGGATCAGGTCGATATGCGCGTGGTTGGTGGCGAACCGCAGGGCGCGGGACTCCGGGTCGCTGAAGGCGGGGTCCGGGTCGATGCCCACGGCTCTCAGCACCGGCATGGCTTCGGAGAGGATGCGGCCCTTGGGCAGGGCGATGATCAGTTTGTCCCGTGACATGGTGTGCGCGGCTCGTCCGGTGGCGGGAGCCGCGTTGTAGCATGGCCGGGAGAGGGTTTGCCAAGGGGACGCGGCGTGGGTCCTGGAGAATCCCGTCAGGGCTGCAGCATTTGCCCGGCGGTCATCATGCCCACGAACCCGAGCGCTAGACCGACCACGGCCACCAGGCCGAACAGGGCCAGTTTGAGGGCGCCACCCGCGCCGCCGCCAGGGCCCCGCAGGAGCTTTTCCAGCTCTTCCACGCGGCGGTCGATCTGTTGCCCGGCCGCCTTCTTCTCCTTCGGAAGGCTGGCCCGCATCTTGCGTAGCCGAGCCAGTTCGGTTTCCTTCTGCTCACGGACCTCGGGGCTGAGGGAACTGGATGACTTGGCCATGGGACCGCCTTGGGCTCGGGTGCGATGCCCCGAGGCCGGGGCACACGGTTTGGCGAGGGGACGGCCCGTCGGGTATGGTTCGGGACGTCATCATGCCTTTCCGCGACCAGAATAGCCAAGCCCGGTCGTGAGTTCAAATAGAGGTTGTCTTGAGCAAGATGTGGCAAGACATGGCAGGACGTAGGCGTGCGACACGCGTCAGCGGTTCGCTCATCCCAGGAGGGGAGCGGGCCGGTGACCGGGGTCGCTGATCGGAGGGCCGCCGCGTGCCGCTCCGACCCGGGTCATACCGGGACCCCTGCTTTCGATCGTGTCCGCGTCCATGTCTTGCATGTAGGTGAAACCCCGTGTATGGTGCGAAGTGATCAGATGTGGGCATCATATCGGGCTCACTGTTTATCTCGCCCAGAACAGGGCGTCCAAAATACCCCTAGAACAGGAGTGAACAATGTCCGACGTTACCCTTTCCTCGGCGACGCGGTCCAATCTGCTCTCGTTGCAGCGGACCACGGACCTGATCAGCCAGACCCAGGATCGCCTGTCCACCGGCCGTAAGGTGAACAGCGCCATTGACGACGCTCTGTCGTTCTTCAAGTCCCGGGCCCTGGGTGACCGGGCCAGCGATCTGGCCACCATCAAGAACAACATCGTCGAGGGCATCAACGTCGTGGAAACGGCGGTGAAGTCCCTTGAGAGCATGGAAGACACGCTCAAGCAGATGAAGGCCATCGCCGAATCGGCGAAGGCGGAAAGCAGTGCCTCCGAGCGCCGTGCTCTGTCCACGCAGTTCAATACGATGATGGCGCAATTGAACCACATGGCGAGCGATGCCGAATACAATGGCGTCAACCTGCTGATCGGCACGCAGCAGAAGCTGAAGGTGGTCTTCAGTGAGGAAAGCGATGCCCGTGTCCTCACCGTCGGTGGCCAGCTTCTGAACAACACCGCTGCGGCCGGGACCGTGGGGCTAGGGATCCACTACGGTGTCTGCCTGGGTAGTTTTGCGAACGTCACCACGTCGGATGGGTCGACCGGCGTGAACCGGACGCTGACGCAGATCGACGGCGCCCTGGACAAGGTCCGCAGCGCGGCCCGCGAGTTCGGCACCAACGCGGCGCTGATGGAAATCCGCAAGGAGTTCACCGAGAACATCGTGAACACCCTGGAGACTGGCGCGTCGCAGCTGGTCAACGCCGACATGAACGCCGAATCGGCGAACATGCTGTCGTTGCAGACACGCCAGCAGCTGGGCACCATCTCGCTGTCCATCGCCCAGCAGTCCGAACAGGCCGTCCTGCGTCTGTTCTAGGGCCAGGCATCATATGGTCGGCGCGGCTGTCGATCCCGTGTCAGGGATCGGGGCCGTCGCAGATTGGGACTTTTGGGGAGGCGGCGGTCAGCCGCCTCCTCTTTTTGTTGCCGCGCCAACGCGTCCGCGTGTGCGGATGCCGTTCGAGTCAACCGTGGCGATCGGTCGCGTGACGGCCGCGAACCCGTCCGCTCACGTCATCGCCGGCGACGGGCCGGTTCCCTGGTCGCGCCGGGTCACCCCGGGACTCGCGCCGGGGCC
Organism: Roseospira visakhapatnamensis; assembly: GCF_014197915.1. Lineage (GTDB taxonomy): Bacteria > Pseudomonadota > Alphaproteobacteria > Rhodospirillales > Rhodospirillaceae > Rhodospira > Rhodospira visakhapatnamensis. The sequence goes on along the minus strand of NZ_JACIGK010000011.1, from coordinate 114,104 downwards.
GGCGGCCCGGGACCGCCGGGCAGGGCGCGGCGGTCTGTCCCACCCCCTCGATCCCCAGCGTGGAATCCGCCTCCATGGACCGTTCCCTTGAGCCAGAGTCCAGCGAAGACCGCGCCGATGCGGCGCTGCCGGACCTCAGCGATCCTCTGCATTTCGGCGAGCACATGGATGCCGTCTACCAGTCCCAGGACTATCAGGCGGCCCTGCCCCTTGCCGAGCGTTTCGTGGCCCGCTACCCCCGGTATGCCCTGGGCTGGATCGTCCTCTGCGGTAGCCTGAGTACCCTGGGACGCCAGGACGAGGCGTTGGACGCCACCCACCGGTTCATCGCCACCATTCCCCAGGCGGCGGGCGGCTATCGGGCCATGGGACGCATCCTGGTGGAGCAGGCGGAGACCGAGGCGGCGATCCCGCACTACGAACGCTCGGTCCGTCTCGATCCCTCCGACGTCGGCACTTGGCGCAGTTTGGCCTTCGCCCATGCCGCGCTGGATCACCTGGACGAGGCCATCGACGCCTTCGACCGGGTCCTGGACCTGGAGCCGTTCCTGGAGGTGTGCCTGCGTCAGCAGATCGCGATCCTCGACCGCGCCGGCCGGCATGCCGAGGCGATTCCGCTCTATCAACGCCTGATCGCCCTGGAGCCCGCCAAGGACTACTTTTACATTACGCTGACGCGCCACCTGACCGACATGAACTACCTGTCGGCGGCGGCGCTGTTCTGCAAGCGGGCGATTCACCTTGATCCGGAGAGCCTCGCCAGCCGCGTCGAACTGGGCCTGCTCAAGCGCGAGACATGGCATCTGGAGGAGGCGCTCAAGGCGTTCATGCAGGCCCACCTGCTGGATCCGGGGCACCCCGTGCCCCTGGGCAACGCCGCCAACGTGCTGCTGGACCTAGGGCGTCCGGACGAGGCGTGGCGCATGACCGACAGGGCGACCCTGGTCGAGCCCGACAAGACCACGCCGATGAGCAACCGTATCTTCACCGCGCATTATGACCCCAAGGCGACGCGCGAGGACCTGCGCGCCATGATCGATGCCTGGGTCCATCGCTTCGTCCCCGAGGACGAGGCACCGCGGGCGTTCCATGACCCCGACCCGGATCGCCCCCTGACCATCGGCATGGTGTCGTCCGGCTTCATGAACCATCCCGCCCTGGCGCTGTCGCTGCCGGCGTTCGAGGCCCTGGACACCGACACCTACCGGCTGATCGCCTATTCGGACCGGCGGCGGATGGACTTCGTCTCGCGCCGCCTGGCGGCCTGTGCCGAGATCCAGTTCGTCGCCAACCTGGACGACGCGGGCCTGGCCGACCAGATTCGCAAGGACAAGGTGGATATCCTCATCGACATGTCCGGCCATGCCGCCGGCTGCCGCCTGCGCATCATTCCCATGCGGCCGGCGCCCGTGCAGGTGAAGTGGGTCGGGGGCCTGTTCAACACCTCGGGCGTGCCGGGCATGGACTGGCTGATCGCCGACGCGATCGAGGTGCCGCACGGCGAGGAGCGCTGGTACTCCGAGCGCATCTACCGCATGCCCGACGGCTATGTGGTGTTCTGTCCGCCTGACGAAAGTCCGCCCGTCTGGCCGCTGCCGGCTCAGTTGAAGGACCGGGTGACCTTTGGGTCGTTCAATAATCCGAACAAGATCAACGACGAGATGTTGGGCCTGTGGGCGCGCATCCTGCATCGGGTGCCCGACAGCCGGTTGATGTTGAAGGGGGCCAAGTTCAGCGTCGCGGAGGCGCAGGAGGTCACGCTGGCCCGCTTCGCCCGGCACGGCATCGACGCCGAGCGCATCATCCTGCGCGGCTTTACAGTCCACAGCGACCAGTTGCGCACCTTCAACGAGGTCGACATCGCCCTGGACCCCTGGCCCTACTCGGGCGGACTGACCACCTGCGAATGCCTGTGGATGGGGGTGCCGGTGATCACCTGGCCGGGTCCGACCTTCGCCGGGCGCCACGCCGCGTCGCATCTGAACAACGTGGGCCTGTCGGACTGGATCGTCGACAGCGCCGATGCCTATGTCGAACTGGCGGTGTCCTGGGCCAACCGGGTGCCGGACCTGGCGGCCCTGCGCCAGGGCCTGCGGGCGCGGACCGCCGCCTCGCCGCTGTGCGACGGGCCGCGCTTCGCCCGCAACCTGGAAAAGGCCCTGCGCTTCATGTGGCAGACCGGCCTGGCCGAGGCCGGGCTGATCGATCCGGCGTCGGTGACCCACCCCACCCCGGACGGATGACCGCCGCCGCCGGTCGGCTCACGGCGCCCGGCGCGTCTCGGCGGGGTCGGGCGCGATGAGGGTCACGGCCTGCCCGCCGCGCAGGAAGGCGAGACGGAACAGGGACCAGCAGAACGTCTCGCCGGCCTCGTCGCGGTACCGCACCCGTGGCAGCAGGCACAGGCGCTCGTCCGGCCCATCGGCCATGGAGGCCGTGGAGGTCAGGTACCCCACGCGGTCGTAGTGCCCCATGAGCAGTTCCGCCGGCAGCCACCCGGGCAGCACGGTGAGCTGTCCCGCCTCCTCCGGCGGCAGCATCAGGATGTCGGTGGCGGCGTTGGGATGCGGCTTGAGGTGCACCTCCCACCCCTCGTCCAGCATCTCGCGCACCGCCGCCGCCAGACCGGCGCGGCTGGCGTCCAGGTCGACGCGCGGATCCGCGAGCACGGTATCGTCCAGCAGCAGCGCCCGGCGCGCCGCCGCGCGGTCGGGTAACAGCCCCTCCACCAGCGGTCCGTAGCGCCGCGCCAGCGTCGCCCAGTCGTCCAGCGCGACCCAGCGCCGCTCGCCCAGGTCGGCGCCGTCGATGCCCAGGGCGCCGTATCGCCAGTCGTCGCCGCCGCGCGGCCTGGCTTCCACATACTTGATCGGTCCCCCCAGGACCTGTCCGGCATGCAGGAGCAACGAGACGTAGGTCGGATGTGCCGTGCCCGCCAGGTCCTCGGGCCCGCGCCGCTGGAACTGGAACAGGCCGCTCAGGATGTCGGAGTCCAGTTCCACCACCGCATGCCCCGCCGCCGTCGCCTGGATGAGGATGCTCAGCAGCGGCATGCACCCCATGAAGTGCCAGTAGAGAAGCTCGCTGCCCGGCGGCAGCGCCGCGACCACCTGATCGAGGGCGTCGCGGTTGGCCCCCACCACGTCGACGATGCGCCGCCACCCGGCCGGGGGGGCCTCGTCCGCCAGGCATCCCCAGCACATGGCGCCGGGGACGGCGATGAAGCGATCGGGTTTCAGGAAGTCGCCGTAGAAGGCGTGATTCACCGCGCTGTCGGTGGCGATCACCCACAGCGGCCGGTCCGGGTCCAGCACCGACAGGACCTGGCGGACATGACTGATGTTCTCGGCGACCACCACCTGGGGGGCGGGGCCGGTCGGGGACGCGGGGGCGGCGGTCATGCGGCGGCTTCCCTGGCGGGCGAGACTCAACGGCGGGCGCGGCGGGTCCGGCGCTCCCGCGCCGGGGTCATCCCTCGGCGAAGTAGTTCTTGCGATGCTCGTGTTCGGACTGGTTCTCGCGGAACCACGTCCAGGTCTCTTCCAGGCCCTGGCGCAGGCTGGTGGACGGCGTGTAACCGATCCACGCCCGGGCGCGGCTGATGTCCATCACCCGCCGGGGATAGCCGGAGGGCTTGCTGGTATCGAACTCGTAGCGAAAGTCGATGAACGACGCCAGGGTCTCGACCAGGGTACGGATGGAGACCTCCTCGCCGCTGGCCAGGTTGACGAAGCTGCCGCGCGTGCCGTGGTACAGCGCCTGGATGGTGCCGTCGGCCACGTCCCGGCAATAGGCGAAGTCGCGAATGGCGGAACCGTCGCCCCAGACCGTGACCGGGTCGTCGCCCCGGGCGATGCGCGCCATCAGGGTGGGGATGACCATGGCGCTCTCGGGCTTGAAGCTGTCGCCGGGGCCGTAGATGTTGCAGGGACGCACGATGGCGAAGTTTTCCAGGCCGTACTGAACGCGGTAGGTCTGCACCTGCATCTCGGCGATGCGCTTGGCCCAGCCGGGGTACTGGTCCATGGGCGGCTGGCCTTCGTCGTAGTCGTCCTCGCGGAACACCTCGGCCGCCGCGTAGGCGCCGATGGTGCTGGTGTAGACCACCTTGCGGGCCTTGTTCTGGCGGGCGGCCTCCAGGACGTTGGTGTTCATTTGCAGCAGCGGCACCAGGAAGCTCGCCGGCTTGGACTTGGTCACGTCCACCGAGCCCTTGATGCCCGCCACGTGCAGCACGTGGTCCATGTCCTGGGTCAGGTCCTTGATCCGCACGAAGTCCGCGAGGTCGGCCTTGACGTGGTCGGCTCGGTCGTCGACGACGATATCGTCCAGGGAAATGATCCGAACATGCGCGCCGGCGTCACACAGGCGCCGCGCCACCGCGCGGCCGATCATGCCGGTGCCGCCGGTGACGACGCAGTTGGAGCCGGCGAAGCTGTTCAGAATGTCGTCTTCGATCACGGTGTTTCCCTTTCGTGACTGTCAGTCATCAAGGCCGGTCATGGCGGCCGGTCGCGACGGCTGGCGACGCCTTGGGGCAGGCCGCGGCCCCGGCGGCGCGTCGCCCACGGGGACGCCGTGGGGATGCCGTGGGAACGGGGGGACGTCGACCGGCCCGCTGTCGTCGCGGAACGGGCGGATCAACCCCGGACCGACATCGGGGCGGGTGGGGACGGATCGGCGGGGGCCGCCGGCCGTGGCGGGGCCTGCGGTTCGGCGGTGGCCGGGGCGAGGCCCAGGTAGCCGCAGACCTTCTTCTGGTCGCAGCGTTCGGCGCACTTGTGGCCGGGTGGGAACCGGCCGGTGACGTGCCAGTGCCGCAGGTCGCGGTACCGGTCGCCGTTCCAGATCTCTTCCAGGGACTGCTCCATGACGTTGCCGAGCACCATTTCCACGTCGTAGTCCTGGGTGCAGGGCACCACGTTGCCGTCGGCCATGACGGTCAACGAGGTCCAGGGAAACTCGCAGTACTGGCTTTCGTAGTGGGAGCGGTTCTCGGCGGCGGCCTGGTCCTCGAAGTACCAGCGATTGTCCTGGCTCTTGACGTAAGCGAACACGTCCTTGTCCGTCCACAGGTCGAGGAACTGGCGGTGCATGGCGCGGGCTTCGTCGTCGTTGGACAGGGCGATCATGGTGGGCACGATCAGCGTGTCGAAGCCCTCGGTCTTTTTCATCTCCAGGATGTCGAGGATGGTGTCGAACGCCTTCGAGAAGTTGTTGCGCTTGCCGCGAATCTTCTTCTGCAACTCGTCGTTCAACGCATCCATGGAGAACTTGAGCACCGTCAGCCCCGCCGCCATGACGGCCCGGCAGCGCTCGACCGTGATGTTGGCCGGCACGCAGGAGAAATAGGTGGGGATGCCCCGCGCGCTGCAGGACTGCACCCGCTGGACGATCTTCTTGTCCAGCAGCGGCTCGCCATAGCCGTGCAGGATCAGGCAGCGCGAGACGATATGGAAATAGAAGGCGTTTTCGTCCGGCCGGTCGAAGCGCACGTTCCAGCGGTCGCGGACGAAGGTCCAGAAGTCCTCCAGGTCGGCGGTCGCCCAGGGTTTGATCTGGTCCAGGACCCGTTCGAACACCGCGTCGTCGATCCAGATGTTCTTGCGGGTCATCAGGGTCGTGCGCGGGCACATGATGCAGGTCATGTTGCAGTAGTTCGTGGTCTCCACGTTGAAGACCTTCGGCTCGCGGGCGCGATGCGTCTCCAGCGCGGACTCCACGGTCGCCGCATCCGTGGGGCCGAAGTCCCCGGAGACGATGCGACGCTTCACGGAATCGATGGCCTTGAAGAAGGAAATGTCGAACATTCTGTCGTTCCTTTCCAACCGTGCGCCCGGTGTCCGGCAGTGTCGGTCCACACCAGCACAGAATCACCTTACATGAGGTGTGTGCTTTGTGAAGGTCAGGACAGCCTGTCACGGGGGGCCAGGACTGTCCCGATCGACTCAGGGGAAACACACGGGCTTTTGCCGCTCCTCGGCATCCTCGACCCTACGCGACGCGATTTCTTCGGGCAAGGGCATGTCTGGTCTTGGTCTTTTCTGATCCGGCTGCGTTCCTCGTGCAGCGCCGGTGATACAGCAAATAGCATGCCGGTCGGCGCCGGGCGATCGCGCCCCGGCGTTTTCGCGGATCGGCGCCGTCACGGCGCGCTGGTCATCATCGCCTGGAACTCCTCGGTCCGTCCGCTGTCCGACAGCAGCTTGGACAGCATCATGCGCGCCACCGGCGTCGGCGCCATGGCCAGGCTCATGCGGTACCACAGGATCGCCTCGCCGATGCGATCGTCCATCATGGCATCCTGGGCCTGTCCCGCGCAGGCGTCGGCCAGAACACGGGCCTCGGCGCCCGCCTCGATCCCGTCGCCCCGCTCGGTCAGGGCCGACTCCACCGCCACGCGGGTGATGGGGGGCGCGACGGGCGCGTCCAGGAAGGCGGTCACGTCCTGGTAGTCGGGAAACGGCGCCAGCAGCCCCTTCATGTCCGGCAGCGGGTCCGGGGCGAAGGCGGGGTCGTGGCTCTTCTGGAAGTGGTAGGGGATGAGGATGGTCAGGTTGCGCCAGATCTCCCGGTCGATGATGGCGCGGGCCTCGGCGAGGGGGAGGTCGCTTTGGGCCACCAGTTCCTGTCCCAGCCGCTCCAGCAGCCCGTCCCGGAACGCCGGCCAGCCCGGGTCGTTGAGCAGGCCGTACGGGGTGTTGCGCCGCCAGACCCCGCCCGAGTCGTCCAGTTGAGCGATGGGGCCGAAGCGGGGCATCATGCGGAAGCGGCCGCGAATCACCGCCAGGCAGTTGGGCAGGAACTCCTCGCCGAAGTAGGGCAGGTTGAGGGTCTTGCTGGCTTCCAGGCAGGCGCGCCAGGTGTCCGAGCGCATCACCGCGTAGTACAGGCTGAGGCCGTAGCCGGTGTAGTAGGCCAGCCGCTTGACGGGGTCGGGATCCTCGAAGTCCGCGTACTTGGTGAGGATGGCCCAGGTGACCCGGCCCCACGGGACGACCGCGCCCAGCTTGACGTTCAGGCGCTCGCCCATGGCGCCCACGTAGTCCGGGTGGGCGTCCAGGAAGTCGGGCGCCTCCCGCAGGCTGCCCGGCATGTGCAGGTCATCGTCGGGGACCATCACCATGTAGGGGGTCTCGACCAGGTCGACCATGCGCTGCACGCACTCCGCCAGGGTCGGGTAGCGGTCCTTGGGCAGCGGTTCCAGGTGGATGGTCAGGCGGTCCGCGAAGCGTTCCACCGCCGCCTGGACCAGTTGGGCGTGGGGCGCCGTGGAGGAATCACCCAGGATGATGCGCCCGGCGAAGCCCCCGCGCGCATAGAACGCCAGGGCCCTCACCACGAACTCGGCGCGGTTGAGGGTGGGAATCAGCACCGTGACGCGATCGTCGCTCATCCTGCCTCCTGCTTGATCGGTCGGGCCGGCACGCCGACCACGGTTTGTCCGGGCGCGACGTCGCGGACCACCACCGCGCCGGCGCCGACGCGGGCGCCGGGACCGATGGTCACGTTCTGGTGAACGATGGCGCCGGCGCCGATGCTGGCGTGCCGGCCGATCCGCACGGTCCCCAGGACGATCGCCCCTGGCCCCACGGAAACATAGTCGTCAAGGGTTACCTCGTGGTGAAGCGTGGCGTTGATGTTGACGTTGCAGCCCCGGCCGATCCGCACGGCGGGCATGATGGTCACGCCGCGCTGGATGATCCCGGCCGGTCCGACGATGGCGTGGCGAGACACGGTCGCGTGCGGCGAGACCAGGCCCTCCAGGTTTCCCGGTCCGTAGTGCGCGGTCAGGCGCTCGCGCAGGGCCGGCGGGTCGATCACCAGGCAGACCTTCAGGCCCGGCCGCCGCGCCTGCCAGCCGATGAACGCGGTGTCGTCGCCCAGGTGGCGCAGCCCGTGGGTGTCCCGCGCGGCGTCGATGTCGAACACGCCGACGAGGTCGTACCGGTCGAGGCTTTCGGCCAGATCCGCGACATCCCACTCGCACGGCACGATGGCCAGGGGGACGCGGGCGCCGGCCATATCGTCGCCCGGGGGCGCCGCCATCGTCACGCCAGACCCCGGTCGCGGCGGGACAGGATGGGCGCCGGGACCGGCCAGTCGATGGCCACCGTGGGGTCGTTCCACAGCACGGTGAACTGACGGCCGCGATCGTAGCTGGTGGTCTGCTTGTAATGGAAGATCGCCGTGTCGCTCAGCACCACATGGCCGTTTCCGAACCGGGGGGGAATCAGCACCTGTAGCCGGTTGCGGTCGGACAGGGTGAAGGATTCCCACTGGCGGTACTGCGGCGAGTCCGGATTCCAGTTGACGACCACCAGGTAGAACCGGCCCGCCAGGCACGACACCAGCTTGGCCGTGCTGTCGTCCCCATGGATGCCGCGCAGCACATGACGATGCGAGACCGAGATGTCGTCCTGGATGAAGGTCTCGGTGATCCCCGCGGCGCGGTACAGGTCCTCATTGTATGTCTCTACGTATTCGCCCCGGAAATCCTCGAACCGGGTCGGCGGCTCGATCAGCTTCACGCCGTCCAGCGTGGTGGCACGGACCGTCACGCTCATGCGTCGTCTCCCATGAAGGCCGGCACGACGGTCTGGGCCCGGGCGAGGTCCGCCGGCACGCCGATATCGATGAACATCCCCTCGAACACCCGACCCACCAGGCGCCCGGCCGCCGCCTGACCGGGAAACACGTCCCGCTCCAGGGAGCAGGGGCCGGCGATGGCCTCCAGGAGGCCCGGGCGCACCACATAGACCCCGCCGTTGACCAGCCCCGGGCCGCCGTCCCCGCGCTCCTGGAAGCCGGTGACGCGGTCGCCCTCCAGGACCACCCGGCCGCTGCGGCCGGTGTCCTCCAGGTGGCGGAGCGCCATGGCGAGGGACCAGTCGCCCGGATGCGCCGCCAGGGCCTGGACGTCGGCGTCGAACAGGGTATCGCCGTTGACCAGCGCGACCGGGGGCGCCAGCCGGTCGGCGGCGAAGCGCAGCGCGCCGCCGGTGCCCATGGCCTCCGGCTCCACCACCACCGAGACGGTGGCTCCAGCGATATGCCGGTTCTCATAAGCCGCGTGCAGGCGCTCCCCCTGCCAGCCGGCCAGCACCAGGATGTCGGTCAGGCCCTGGCCCGCCAGATGTCGGATCAGGTGATCCAGGAACGGCCGATCGCCCACCGGCAGCATTGGCTTGGGGCAGTCGTTGGTCAGCATGCCCAGCCGGGTCCCGCGCCCGCCGGCCAGGATGACACCGCGACGCACGGCCATGACGAAACACTCCTTTTGGAAACGAGGGACTGCGGCGAGGGGCGATCCCGCTCAGTCGTCCTGAAGCTGCACGTCCGGGAAGTCGCTGCGCGGCCCCAGGGGTACCTTGTCACGCTCGAAGATGGGCGGCATCTGGATGTAGTGGGCCAGCAGCTCGGCCAGGGCGACCAGGGACTTGACGTGGGTGCGCTCCCACCCGTGCGAGCCGTCGCAGGCGAAGCAGACCAGCGACGTACGTATGTCGTTGCCGGCCTCCAGGGCGGCGGCGCCGTCGCTGCGGTAGTAGCGGAATACGTCGCGGGTGTATTCGATCCCGCACGCCTCGCAGAGCTTCAGCAGCCGCCGGGTCAGGTGCCAGTCGAACGGTCCGCTGCTGTCCTGCATGCAGATGGTGACACCGTATTCGCTGGTGTTCTGGCCGGGGGCGATGGTGCCGTTGTCCACGCTGACCATCTCCGCCACGTCGCCGTGCAGCACGTGGCTGGCGCCCACGCCCACCTCTTCCGAGATGGTGAACAGCAGGTGGCAGTCCACCGGAATCCGGGGGTCGGCGTCCTTGACGGCCTTGGCGGCGGCCAGGATCGCGGCCACGCCGGCCTTGTCGTCCAGGAAGCGGCTGTTGATGAAGCCGTTGGGCAGGAACTCGGGGTTGGGATCGACGGCGATGTGGTCGCCGATGTTGACGCCCAGGCGAGTCAGGCCGGCGATGTCGTGGACCTCTTCGTCGAGTCGCAACTCCACCTGCTCCCAGGTGGTGGGCTGGGTGTCCACCGCCTCGTTGAAGGTATGGCCCGACGCCTTCAGGGGAAGGATGGTGCCGCGCCAGGCGCGGCCCTCGTCGCCGTAGACGGTGACCCGCGCGCCCTCGGCGAAGCGCGACGACCAGGTGCCGATGGGCAGCACCTCCAGGCGGCCGTTGTCCTTGAGGCTTTTGACGATGGCGCCCAGGGTGTCCAGGTGGGCGATGATGGCCCGGTCGGGGCTGTAGCGCACCCCCTGGATGTTGGCGCGCACGGCGCCCCGCCGGGTCAGTTCGTAGGGGATGCCCAGCCGCTCCAGTTCGTCGCCCACGGCCAGCACGACGCTGTCGGTCAGGCCGGTGGGGCTGGGGATCGCCAGCAGGCGTTGCAGCGTGGTGACAAGGTAGTCCTGGTCGATGCGCAGGCGTTGCACGGGGCGATCTCCGGAGGCGGGGACAGCCGGTCGAGGCAAGCCGCGCGCGGGCGTCCTCAGGCCGGCCAGAGGAAGAACAACATCAGGTACGCCAGCAGGAACAGCGCCACCATCACCGCCGAGGCGCCGATGGGCCAGGTGCGACCCAGGGCGCCGTCGCGGCCGTGGGTGGCCTCGGTCCAGGCGATGAGCCCGTCGATGCCGCGCCGGGCGCCGCCGAGGCCGAGGGTCCAGGCGCGGCCCACGGTGTTCCGAAGACCCGCGGCCACGGCCGGTCCGGCGACGCGGTACAGCCAGTCCACATCAAGTGTGATCGTCAATGTCCGCTTCATCAAGGGCAGCAGGATGAAGAACGCCAGGCCCGAGAACAACAGCAACTGAAGCTGGGTGACGATATGGGCGCCGGTGTAGGCCGCGTAGTCCACGGGATAGGGCAGCAGCGCGTACAGCGGCCCCGGCGCGACACCGATGCCGATGCACAGGGCGGCGAACAGGATCATGGCCGCGCGCATGGACCAGGGTGGATCCTTGGGCCGCAGGCCGCTGTCCTTCTGGAAGAACACGAACCAGGGGAACTTGATGCCGGCGTGCAGGAACACGCCGGCGCTGGCCGCCTGCAACAGCATCCAGGCGATCATCAGATGCTCGTCCGCCGCGCCCTGGGTGATCATGGACTTGGTGACGAACCCCGAGGTCCAGGGGAAGGACGAGATGGCCAGCGCGCCGATGGTGCCGCAAAGCGTGGTGAGGGGCATGGTCCGGAACAGCCCGCCCAGATCGGTGCACTTGCGCAAGCCGGTCATGTACAGCACGGAGCCGGCGCTCATCAGCAGCAGCGCCTTGTAGATGATGTGCGCGAAGGCATGGGCGGCGGCGCCGTTCAGCGCCAACTCGGTGCCGATACCGATGCCGCAGACCATGAAGCCCACCTGGTTGACGATGGAATAGGCCAGGATGCGCCGCATGTCGTTCTCCAGCAGCGCGTAGACGATGCCGTAGAAGATCATGAACAGGCCGATCCCGATCAGGATCTCGGTCCCCGGGAAGCCGCGCAGCAGCACGTAGACGGCGGTCTTGGTGGTGAAGGCCGACAGGAAGACGGTGCCGCTCCACGAGCCCTCGGGATAGGCGTCGGGCAGCCAGGCGGACAGCGGCGGGGCGCCGGCGTTGATCAGCACGCCCGCCAGCATCAGCCAGGTGGCCGGGCTGTCGACCGTCATGGCCTCGAAGGCGATGGAGCCGGTGGCGGCCACATGCCCGGCGATACCGGCCATCAGCACCGCGCCGCCCAGCAAATGGACGAGGGCATAGCGCAGGCCGGCCTTGCGGCTGGCCTCGGTGCCCGGGGACCAGATCACCAGGGTGGAGGCGACGGCCATCAGTTCCCAGAACACGAACACGGTGATCAGGTCGCCGGCGAAGGCCACGCCCAGCGCGCCGCCGGCGTAGACCAGGGCCGAGGCCATCTCCACCACATTGGTCTGGCGCAGGGCGAACACGCAGCCGGTGAAGGCCATCAGGGCGAAGATGGTGCCGAACAGCCGCGACAGGGCATCGGCCTCGACCAGTTCCAGCCGGTATCCCAGGTACTCGGTCGAGAGGACGACGCCGTCCGGCAGCAGCCAGATCAGGCCCAGCGCGGCCAGCGGCGCGGCCAGCGACAGGGCCTGGCGGCCGAGGCGCGGCAGCAGGGGCAGGGCCAGCCCGCCCAGGATCAGCAGCAGTCCGGGGGGCAGGCTAGCGGCGAGCATCGTAATAGGTATCCTTGCGCTTCAGGAGAAGCCCCAGGCCCTTGGCGACCAGCACCATGGCGACGCAGGACAGGAAGCCGAACCAGGCGTGGAAGCCGAACCATCCGTCCACGCCGAAGTGGGGATGCAGGTGCACCAGAAGCTCGGCCAGCACGCAGGCGGTCAGGATGGCGCCGAAGATCCACCACAGGCCGCGAATGCCCTCGGGGCGCACGATCCAGGGCGCGCGCTCGTCGGGGCGGCGGGTGGCGGGCAGGGTGCCGCAGGGGGGAACCTCGGTGACCCGGACGAGGCGGGGCTTGGTTTCGGTCGTCACGGGCGGCCTCCCACAAGCTGGTCCGCCAGGCTCAGGAACACGTCCGGGAACAGGAACAGCCCGATGCTGCCGGCGGCGGTGAGGGTCAGGGCGGCGACGATCGGCAACGGCGCCTCGCCGTGGTCGGCGTGGCCGGGGCCGACCGGCGCCGGCCGGGTGGCGAAGGCGCGGTAGACGATGGGCAGGAAGTAGGCCGCGTTCAGCACCGTTGAGGCGAAGATCACGGCGATGGCCACCCATGCCTGCGTGTCGTAGGCGCCCGACAGCATGAACCACTTGGAGAGGAACCCGGCCGTGGGCGGCACGCCGATCATGGACAGGCTGCCGATGGCGAAGGCGCCCATGGTCCAGGGCATCTTCCAGCCGATGCCGTCCAACTGGCTGATTTCGGTCTTGTGCGCGGCGGTGTAGATGGAGCCGGCGGCGAAGAACAGGGTGATCTTGCCGAACGCGTGCGCCACGATGTGCAGCGCCGCGCCCATCACCGACAGCGGCGCCAGGATGGCGGCGGCCAGCACCACGTAGCTCAACTGGCTGATGGTGGAATAGGCCAGGCGGCGTTTCAGGTTGTCCTGGCGCAGGGCGACGAAACTCGCCGACAGGATGGTGAAGCCGGCGGCGTAGAGCATCCAGTCGCTGCCCGCCGTGTCGGTCAGCAGGTCCAGGCCGAACACGTAGACCACCACCTTGACCACCGTGAACACGCCGGCCTTGACCACGGCAACGGCGTGCAGCAGCGCCGAGACCGGGGTGGGCGCCACCATGGCCGCCGGCAGCCAGCGGTGGAAGGGCATGACGGCGGCCTTGGCGGTGCCGAACACGAACAGCGCCAGCAGCACCAGCACCGGCCAGCCGTCCACATGGCCGGCGAGCAGGCCGCCGACCTGGAAGTCGAGGGTGCCGGCCAGGATCCAGCAGGCGACGATGCCCACCAGTTGCAGGCCGATGGACGCCCCCATCAGCAGGCCCAGGTAGACGCGGCCGGCGCGCTTGGCCTCCTCGCTGCCCTTGTGGGTGACCAGCGGGAAGGTGCTGATGGTCATCACCTCGTAGAACAGGAACAGCGTCAGCAGGTTCCCCGCGAAGGCGATGCCCATGGCCGACAGGATGGCGATGGCGAAACAGGCGTAGAAGCGGGTCTGCGCGTGCTCGTCGTTGCCGCGCATGTAGCCGATGGCATAGACCGAGGTCACCACCCAGAGGCCGCTGGCGATCAGGGCGAAGATCATGCCCAGCGGCTCGACCGTGAAGGCCAGCGGCGCGCCGGGCAGCACCTCCCAAAGGGTCAGCGTCGGGCGTCCGCCCGCCAGCACCGGGTCCAGCAGGGACAGCACGCAGGCGGCCAGCGTCCCGGCGGTGGCCAGGGTGACCGTCTCGCGCAGGTTGGGCCAGCGGCCGGCCAGCAGGATGGCCAGCGTGCCCAGGGCGGGCACGATCAGGCAGGCGGCGATGATCTGGGCGGGGTCCGGCAGCGGCGGCATCATGTCAGTGCGCTCCTCCGCTGGACGGGACGGCCGGACGCGCGCCCGGACCCAACCCGGGATGCTCTCCCGGGGGGCCCTCGCCGGGCATGTAGGTGAGGATGTAGTCGGCCGCGTCCTGGGCCAGGCCGACCGAATAGGTGGTGTCCAGGCCGAAGTAGAGATTGCCGAGCGCCAGAAGCCACAGGGGCGCCAGCATGACCAGCGGCGCCTCGCGCACGCGCGGCGCGGTGGCCGGGGGGGAGCGCATGTAGGCGACCTCCAGAATCCGCCAGACGTAGACGATCGCCAGCAGCGAGGAGACGACCACCGCCGCCGCCATGAGCCAGTGACCGTCTTCCAGGGCGCCGCGCACCAGGATGAACTTGCTGATGAAGCCGGCCGTCATGGGCACGCCGATGAGGCTGAAGGCGCCCACCAGGAAGGCCGCGAAGGTCACCGGCATGCGGTAGCCGATGCCGTCCAGGTGCTCCAGGCGCACCGAGCCCACCCGCAGGGCCACGGCGCCGAGCGCCATGAACAGGGTGCCCTTGATCAGCGCGTGGTTGACCATGTGCACCAGGCCGGCGGTCATGCCGGTGACGGACACCATGCTGATGCCCAGCATCATGGTGCCCACCTGGGCGATCGACGAGTAGGCCAGCAGCCGTTTCACGTTGGTCTGGAAGACGGCCACCGCCGAGCCCGACAGCATGGCCAGCATGGCCAGCACGGCGACCACCTGGGTCTCCGAGATCGCCGCCGGCAGGGTCTGGAAGGCGTCGATGGGACCCAGCACGGTGAAGAAGATGCGCACCAGCACATAGATGGCGACCTTGGTGGCCGTCGCCGCCAGGAACGCCGTGACCGCCGAGGGCGCATGGGTGTAGGCGCCGGGCAGCCACTTGTGCAGGGGGAACAGCGCCAGCTTCAGCGCCAGGCCCACGGCCAGGAAGGCGATGGCCACGGCCACCGTGCGGGTGTCGGCCACCTCGGGGATGCGCCGGGCCAGGTCCTCCATGTTCAGGGTGCCCGTCATCATGTACAGCAAGCCGATGCCGATGACGTAGAAGGTGGCCCCCAGCGAGCCGAGGATGAGATAGCGGTACGCCGACGTCAGCGCCCGGGGGTCGCGTCCCATGGCCACCAGGGCATAGGTGGACAGCGACGAAACCTCCAGGAAGACGAACAGGTTGAACACGTCGCCGGTGGCCACCATGCCCAGCAGGCCGGTGAGGCACAGCAGGAACAGCACGTAGAAGGCGGGGATCTGGTCGCGGTGAATCTCGGCCTCGACGCTGGGGCCGGCATACACCAGCACCAGCCAGGCGATCCCGGAGACCAGCCCGAGGATCAGGCTGTCCAGCGGGTCGATGACATATTCGATGCCCCAGGGGGCGGCCCAGCCCCCCATTTCGTAATGGATGGGGCCGGTGTGCTGGACCTGGATGATCAGCGCGATGGCCGTGGCCAGGGTGGCGGTGCCCACGGCCATGGCGAACAGCCAGGCCAGCTTCGGGGGACGCAGGAACAGGCACAGGGGCGCGGCGACCAGGGGCAGGACGACCTGAAGGGCGGGAAGAGTCTGGCTCAGCATCATGGTGAGACTGGTTGCTCCCCGTCCTGTGTGGCCGCGGTGTCTCGCAGCGTGTCCTGGCGGTCCTCCAGGACGCGGAGATCGTCTTCCTCCAGGGTGCCGTAGGCCTCGCGGATGCGCACCGCCAGCGCCAGACCCAGCGCGGTCGTGGCCACGCCGACGACGATGGCGGTGAGGATCAACACGCTGGGCAGCGGATTCGTGTACAGGGTCGCGCCCTCGGCCACGATCGGCGCCGTGCCGCTCTCGACCGCGCCCATGGTGATGTACATCAGGAACATGGAGGTCTGGAAGATGTTCAGGCCGATCACCTTCTTGGCCAGGTTGCCGCGCGCGATGACGGTATAGAACCCGGCCATCATCAGGATGATGACGATCCAGTAGTTGTAGAGGCCGAGCACGGTCTCAAGCATGACCGTCCTCCCGATCGTCGGGGGTGCCGTCGGGGGTGCCATCGAGGATACCGTCGGCGTGGGCGGCGGCCCCGCGTTCGACGAAGGCCATGAAGATCGACACCATCACCGCCCACACCGTGATGCCCACCCCCAGTTCCACCAGCAGGATTCCCAGGTGCTGGCCGTGGTGGGGGTCATGGGCGAGGACGTCGTAGTTCAGGAACTCGCCGCCCAGCAGCAGGCTCACCACGCCGACCCCGGCATACAGCAGCACGCCGATGGCCGTCAGCGGTGTGGTGACCCAGGCGGGGGCCACCCGGCGGGCGCGAACGGGGCCGAAAATGAGGGCGAACAGGATGAAGGCGACGGCGAAGATCACGCCGGCCTGAAAGCCGCCTCCTGGGCCGTAGTCGCCATGGAACTGCACGTAGAGCGCGAACAGCATGATCGGCGGCATCAGCAGCTTGGTCATGGTCCGCAGGACGGAATGGTGGTTCATGGCCGGCCCTCCGGAGGCGCGGGGGCCGCCGGGGTCGCGGGCGTGGTTGGGCGCGCGCGCCGGCGCCGGCGCGTCACGCTGCCCAGCAACACCATCACGCCGATGCCGGCGGTGAAGATCACGGTGGTCTCGCCCAGGGTGTCGTAGCCGCGATAGCTGGCGAGCACGCTGGTCACCATGTTGGGCGGCCCCACTTCCCGGGGGCTGTCGACGATGTAGCGGGGCGCCACATGCTGATGGATCGGGGCGTCGGGATCACCAAAGCGGGGCATGTCGAGGGTGCCGTAGATCAGCGCCGCGCCGGTGACCGTCACCACCAGCATCGCCGGCCAGTCGGCGCGCGTCGCCGGCCGCTCGTCGCGGAAGGTCAGGGCCAAGGTGCCCAGCATCAGCACGGTGGAGATGCCGGCGCCCACGGCGGCCTCGGTGAAGGCCACGTCCACGGCGTCCAGGACCACGAACATGGCCGCCGACAGCAGCGAGAAGATGCCCGACAGCATGACCACGGCGAACAGGTTGCGCAGCCGAATCATGGCGATGGCGGTCACCACCATGAAGGCCAGCAGCACGATGTCGATGATCTGTTCCATGGCCTAGGACTCCTGCGGCGGACGGGGCGCCGTGGTCCCGGCCTCAAGGTCGTCGCGGGCATCGGCGAGAAAGCCGTCCTCGTCCGGGTCCTCGGGCGCGAGTCGGGCGTCGGGCGGGCGTCCGTGGCGGGTCCAGGGGACGATGCCGTCCAGCAGCGCGGCATGCGCCAGGGCATGGGTGGCCACCGGGCTGGTGAACAGCAGGAACACCAGGATCAGGATCAGCTTCACGCCCACCAGATCGGCGCCGATCCCGGCCTGCAACAGCAGCCCGAGCAGCACCAGTCCGGCGCCCAGGGTGTCGCCCAGGCTGGCGGCGTGCATGCGGGTGAAGACGTCGGGCAGGCGCAGGAGGCCGATCCCGGAGAGCAGGCAGAAGATCCCGCCGACGACGATGCAGGCCCAGCTGAGGATGTCCAGAATCAGGCTCACGGGGCGGTGCCTCCCTTGGGGGACGCGCCGCGATCGGCGCCGGGGCCGGCCAGGCTGCTGTACTTGACGAACTTCAGCACGGCGATGGTGCTGGCGAAGTTGATCAGCACATAGAGCAGGGCGATGTCCTCGAACTCCGGCCGGTCGGTCAGGAAGCCCAGCAGCACCAGCAGCAGGACGATCATCGTGCCGAACGTATTGACGGCGACGATGCGGTCGTAGACCGAGGGGCCGCGCACGGCCCGCAGCAGCGCCAGGGCCAGGGTGACCAGGATGAACAGGCAGCCGGTGGTGATCATGCGCCGTCTCCGCGACCGGACGGCTCGGCGTGCAGCGGGCTTTCCACCCAGGTGGCGCGCCGGTCCATGTCGCCGGCCTTCAGGTCGTCGATGCCCTCGGACTCCAGCGCGTGCACCAGGATGCGCCGCTGGTCGAGCTGCACCGAAATGGTGCCCGGCGTCAGCGTGATGGAATTGGCGAAGATGACGCGGCCGACCTCGGTGCGCTGCGTGGCCGGAATCCAGTCCAGGCGCGGGGACATGCGGTCCGGTGCCAGGATGACCCGGGCCACCGCCAGATTGGCCAGCACGATCTGTCCCAGCAGCCAGGGCCAGTACACCAGCGCGTGGACGCTGACGTTGATGGGAACGCCCTCGTGGTCCAGGCCCTCCATCCGCCAGGCCACGAACACGGTCAGGGCGGCGGACACCACCCCCAGGGTCAGCAGCAGCGGATCCGTCCAGTGGCCGGACAGCAGCAGCCACAGGACAAAGAGAGTCACGAACAGGCTGATGGCGTGTCTCACGGTCCGTCTCCCCGATCCGGTGCCCGGTCTCTGACCCGGTGCATGGAAGGTCCGTGATCAGGTCGCCCCAATGACCCTCCGGCGGCAAAACCACACGGACTTAAACGACAGCCCGCCACCGCGCAACCGTTGTTTCACAGCGGCGCTGGGGGAGAACCCGGATGGGGTCCCGGCCCCGGGATCCCTCCCGGAACGGTGGGGGGAGGAATCCCTGACGGGCCGTCTCACGCTCCTGGCAACCGCTTCCTACAACCTTCGCTGGCGTCGCCGCGCCGAGAGTCGAGGGCTCGTGCATCGGTTGCGACGACGTTCCCCCGACGCCGTCAAGGCAACCATCCTTGACGGCGTGAGCCGCTGCACAACAGTTTGAAACCAGTGCGCTTTTGATCCAGGCAAAAAGAACGCAGACAGCATCCGTTGTCAGGACCAGCGGACTCGGGTCGACGGAGGACGGCCCGTGGCGGGGCTCAGGTTTCCTTGCGGGAAATCGCGTCCTCGCTGGCGTCGCTGGCGCCCAGGGCGGACAGCGCGCGCGTCACCTTGGCGCAGCGCACCCAGGTGGAGGTCTTGCCGGCCAGCACGCCGGCGACGGCCTGTTCGGAAAGACCGCTGAAGCGCGCCAGGGTGGCGGCGTCGGTGTTGATGCCGTCGGCCAGGGTCTGGCCGTTGGCCAGGGTGAACTGGCCGCGTTCCTTGATGCCGGTCATGGGGGGATCCTTGATGGGTGTGTGAGCGGGCGCGGACCGTGCGCGGTTAGCCGCCCGGCGCGCCCAGGGTGGCGGCGGAGCCGCGCGCGACGGCATAAATGCCGCGCTGGCCGGGCACCGGCTTGAACTGATCGGAAATGCCGAGGACCGTCTCGGCGCCCCCCAGGTACAGCACGGCATCGTCCGGCATGAGGCCGGCCATGCTGCGCAGCACCTTGGTCTTGGTGGGCTGGTCGAAATAGATCAGCACGTTGCGGCAGAACACGACATCGAATTGCCCGAGCGCCTTGAGGTCACCGAGCAGGTTCCATTCCTTGAACTGGACCATGGAGGCGATGGAGGGATCGATGGTCCAGTTCTCGTCCTTTTTCTTGAAGTACTTGACCAGCAGGGTCATGGGCATGCCGCGCTGGACCTCGAACTGGCTGTAGGTGCCGGCGCGGGCCTTCTTCAGGATGTCGGCCGAGATGTCGGTGCCGACGATCTCGATTCGCCAGCCGGCCAGCTTGGCGCCTTCCTCCTTGAGAATCATGGCCAGCGAATAGGGTTCCTGGCCCGAGGAACAGGCGGCGCTCCAGATCCGGAAGGACTTCTTGGCGGCCCGCGCCTTCAGCAGGTTCGGCAGCACGATCGTGCGAAACTGGTCGAACGGCTTGTTGTCGCGGAAGAAAAAGGACTCGTTGGTGGTCATCGCCTCGACCACCGCCCGTTCCACGACGGTGTCACGGCGGCGCACGGCGGTGACCAGATCATCGAGCCCCTTGAAGCCACTTTTGCGTGCAAGCGGCATCAGCCGGCTTTCCAGCAGGTACGACTTGTCCTTGGTCAGGACCAGCCCGGATCGCTCCTTCAGGAGCTTGGAGACATAGTCGAAATCATCCGGTTTCATGGTCACCGCTTGCTCGCCATCTTGTAAATCCAGGGGCCGATGTCATTCACCGGCAGGATAGCCGTGCAAACCCCGGCTTGCGCGGTGGCGCCGGGCATGCCCCAGACGACACTGGTGGCCTCGTCCTGGGCGATCACGGTGCCCCCGGCCTTGACCACGTCTCCCGATCCCTTGGCCCCGTCGGATCCCATCCCCGTGAGTACCACGCCCAACACGCGACGACCATACGCTCGCGCCACGCTGCGGAACATCGGGTCGACCGCCGGCCGGCAGAAGTTCTCCGGTGGGTCCTGGGTCAGGCGCAGGACCTTGTCCACGCCCTTGCTCTCCACCAGCATGTGATAATCCCCCGGCGCGACGTAGATCCGATTGTTGCGAACGACCTCGCCGTTCTCGGCCTCGCGCGCTTCCATGGTGGCGATCCGGCTGATGTGCCCGGCCAGGATGGTCGTAAAGGTGGCCGGCATGTGCTGGGTGATCAGCATCGGCTGCGACACGCCCCCCAGCTTGGCGATGCTGCTCAGCACCGCGAACAGGGCCTGGGGGCCGCCGGTTGAACTGCCGATGGCGATGATGTCGACGGGCTCGGGTGTGACCGCCGGTCGACGCAGGGTGATCGGCACCGCGGGGCGCGCGGGAATGGCGGCCGCCGCGGCGGCGGTGCGCGTGGCCAGCGAGTCGCGCGAGCGGGCCGCGGTGGTGGCGGGGCCGGGGCGGCGCACGCCCCGCCGGCGCGCCTGCCCCAGGGCCTTGACCTTGGACACCAACTCCCGCTTGAACGGGCTGTCGCCGGTGATGTCGCGGGATGCGCTGGGCTTGGGCAGGTACTCGGTGGCACCGGCCTGGAGGGCCTGAAGGCTGATCTCCGCGTTGCGGAGCGTCAGGGTCGAGGCCATGATGATTTTCAGGTCCGGGTCGCGCGCCAGCAACTTGGGCAACGCCGACAGCCCGTCCAGGACCGGCATCTCGATGTCCAGGATCACGACCTCGATGTCGTGCTTGTCCAGGGCCTGCACGGCGAGTTGGCCATTGGAGACAGACGCGACGACCGTGATGTCCGGATCGGATTGCAGCATCCGTGTTTCAAGGCCGCGGACCACGGCGGAGTCGTCCACCACCATAACGCGGACCGGGTCGTTTCCGACACCGCCCGGGCTTCGCGCCCCTGCACTGAACGTTGGCGATGACAAGACGCTGCTTCCCTCCGCTTTCCGATTGAGTCCACCCGGAACCGGCCGATCCTGGTCCGGAGAGGGGGCGGATCGCCGACCCCGCGACTGCGGTGACGTCGGCTGTTACGCCAGACGCCGAACCACGACGACATCGCCGCACGGTCCCCCTGTCGAAACCCCCGTCGGGGCACCAAGGCCCGCGATCTCCATAGCGTCTTCACACCAGCGTTTTCACACCAGACACCCTGATCACCGACCGCTCCGGTTCCCGGTTGCCTCGCACGCTTTCGCAGCCCGTTGGCCAGGCGACCCCTTGGCCAGGCGACCCCTTGACCAGGCGACACGTCTTGTGGCGATCGAGAACGGCTCCCCGGGTCTTGGCGTTGCCGCGTCCCGGAGTCCCAGGGCGATTGGCTGACCGCTCCCTGCGGGGGATCGACGGGCACCCGGTGGCCGCTATTCCCCGATCAGGCCGACCTGCGCGAACTTCGACTGAAGGATTTCGCTGTCGAACGGCTTCATGATGTATTCGTTGGCGCCTGCCTGGATGGCTTCCTGGATGTGGTCGATGTCGTTTTCCGTGGTACAGAAGACGACGACGGGCTCGTTGCCGCCAGGGAGGGCGCGCAACTCGCGAAGGAACTCGATGCCGCTCATGATCGGCATGTTCCAGTCGAGCAACACTGCGGTTGGCAGATGGTCCTTGCAGATTTCAAGGGCGCCGCGACCATCCTCGGCTTCCTCGGTCTCGAAGTCCAGTTCCTGAAGGATTTTCTTGGCCACCATTCGGATGACCTTGGAATCGTCCACGATCAGGCAAGATTTCATGACGAACCTTCGCTTCCCGAGCGCTCGATCGGAGGTCGGCGGTGAACGGGAGCCGGATCGGCGCCCCGCCTTGGCACGTGGCCTCCAAGGGCATGCGATCCATCGGCCCAAGCGCGGCGACGGGCCGTCCCGCCTCGCGTATGCCTTGCTATAAAGGCCAATTTCGCAGCTCCGTCAAGGATTCCACAGGGTCTCGGGATCATTGAACACCACTTCGAAGCGGGTTTCCAGACCCGGTCCAGCCTCAAGACGCGCTGTCGGGTCCACGACCCCCGCCCGTCCTTTCGGCCGGCATGGCCCCGCCCGCGCGACCGCGCGCGGGCGGTCCCTATCCCGCGACGGCCGCCTCGATGGCCGCCAGCGCCTCGGCCGCCTTGTCGGCGTCGGGGCCGCCGGCCTGCGCCATGTCCGGCCGCCCCCCGCCGCCCTTGCCGCCAACGACGGCGGCGCCGGCGCGGACCAGGGCCACGGCATCATGGGTGCCTTTCAGGTCGTCGGTGACGGCCACGACCAAAGATACCTTACTTTCGCCCGCGGACACCAGGGCGACTATACCGCTGCCGATCTGTTTTTTGATCTCGTCGGCCATGCCCTTCAGGTCCTTGGGCGGCACGTCGGCCAGCAGGCGTCCGACGAAGGCCACCCCGGCCACCGTCCGGGGGGCGGACGCCGGGGCCTCGCCGCCGCCCCCGCCGCCCAGGGCCACCTTCTTGCGCAGGTCGCCCAGCTCCTTTTCCAGGCGGCGGCGCTCGTCCAGCAGCGCCTGCACGCGGGCGGGCAGGTCGGCCGGCGTGACCCGCAGCATGTCGGTGGCCTGGGTCAACAGGGTGTCACGCTGCCCCAGCCAGGCCAGGGCGCTCGCGCCCACCACCGCCTCGATGCGCCGCACGCCGGCGGACACCGCGCTTTCGGACACGATTTTCAGCAGGCCGATGTCGCCGGTGCGGCCGACGTGGGTGCCGCCGCACAGTTCCACCGAGAACACCGGCCGCCCGTGGTCGCGGTCCTCGGCCCCCATGGAGACCACGCGCACCTCGTCGCCGTACTTCTCGCCGAACAGGGCCATGGCCCCGGCCTGAATGGCCGCCTCGGGGTCCATCAACCGGGTGGTGACGGGCGTGTTGGCGCGGATCTGGGTGTTGACCTCGGCCTCGACGCGGGCGATTTGCTCGGCCGACAGCGGCTTGGGGTGGCTGATGTCGAAGCGCAGCCGGTCCGGTGCCACCAGCGAGCCTTTCTGCGTGACATGGTCGCCCAGTTCGTGGCGCAGGGCCTGGTGCAGAAGGTGGGTGGCCGAGTGATGCGCCCGCAGCGCGGCGCGGCGCGCCGCGTCCACGGTGAACAGCGCCTCGTCGCCGACGGCGATCGGGCCGCCCTCCACCGTGCCGCGATGAACGATCAGGTCGCCCACCATCTTGTGGGTGTCGCGCACCCGCAGGAGCCCCTTGCCGGCCACCTGGATGACGCCGGTGTCCCCCATCTGGCCGCCGGACTCGCCATAGAACGGCGACTGGTTGGCGATCAGCGCCGCGTCGGTGCCCGGCGCGACGCTGTCGACCGGCGTGCCGTCCACCACCAGGGCCTGGACGCAGCCCTCGGCGCTGTCGGTGGCGTAGCCCAGGAAGTCGCTGCCGCCCAGGGTCTCGCGCAGGTCGAACCACACCTTCTCGGTGGCCGCGTCGCCGGACCCGGACCACGCCTTGCGGGCCTCGGCGCGCTGGCGCGCCATGGCGTCGTCGAAGCCGGCGGTGTCCAGCGTCAGGCCCTGGCTCCGCAAGGCGTCCTGGGTCAGGTCCAGGGGGAAACCGAAGGTGTCGTACAGCTTGAACGCCACCGTGCCGGGCAGCGTTCCGCCCTCGGGCAGGCTGGCGGTCTCCTCGGCCAGCAGGCGCAAGCCCCGGTCGAGCATTTGCTTGAAGCGGGTTTCCTCCAGCTTCAGCGTCTCGGTGATCAGGGCCTGGGCGCGGTCCAGTTCGGTGAAGGTCTGGCCCATCTCGCGCACCAGCGTCGGCACCAGCCGGTGCATGAGCGGATCGGCGCATCCCATCTGGTGGGCGTGGCGCATGGCCCGCCGCATGATGCGGCGGAGCACGTAGCCCCGTCCCTCGTTGGAGGGCAGCACGCCGTCGGCGACCAGGAAGCCGCAGGAGCGCAGGTGATCGGCGATTACGCGATGGCTGACCTTGTGCGGCCCGTCGGGGTCGGTGCCGGCGGCGTCGGCGATGGCCTCGATCAGGGTGCGCATCAGGTCGATGTCGTAGTTGTCGTGCTGGCCCTGCAGCACGGCGGCCAGGCGCTCCAGCCCCATTCCGGTGTCGATGGACGGGTGCGGCAGATCGACGCGCTCGTCCTTCGACAGCTGCTCGAACTGCATGAACACGAGATTCCAGATCTCGATGAAGCGATCGCCGTCCTCGTCGGGGCTGCCGGGCGGGCCGCCGGGGATGTGCGCGCCGTGGTCGTAGAAAATCTCGGAACAGGGACCGCAGGGGCCGGTCTCGCCCATCATCCAGAAATTGTCCGAGGTCGGGATGCGCAGGATCCGGTCGTCGGGCAGCCCGGCGACCTTGCGCCACAGGGCGGCGGCGTCCTCGTCGCTGCTGTGCACGGTCACCAGCAGGCGCTCGGCGGGCAGGCCGTATTCCCTGGTCACCAGGCGCCAGGCGAAATCTATGGCCTCTTCCTTGAAGTAATCTCCAAAGGAGAAGTTACCAAGCATCTCGAAGAAAGTATGATGACGCGCCGTGTAGCCAACGTTGTCCAGGTCATTGTGCTTGCCACCGGCACGCACACATTTCTGTGACGTCACGGCGCGCTTATAGGGACGGGACTCGTTGCCGGTGAAGACGTTCTTGAACGGCACCATCCCGGCATTGGTGAACATCAGCGTCGGGTCGTTCAACGGCACCAGCGGGCTTGACGCGACGTGCTCGTGTCCCTCGGCCCGGAAGAAGTCGATGAAGGTCTGGCGGATCTGGCTGGTGGTCTGCATGGCGTTCCTGGTTCCCGTCCCCGATCTGGGCTCCCCCGACCGGCGCCCCTGCGAGGGGTCTCGGGGACCGCGCGGAGTTTTACCGCGCGGTTCGTTTCAGAGTCCAGGTGATGGCCTCGCGCGGCGTCATCACGTGTCCAGATAGTCGCGGCACAGAACCTCGGCGATCTGCACCGTGTTCAGGGCCGCGCCCTTGCGCAGGTTGTCGGAGACGCACCAGAACGACAGGCCGTTCTCCACGGTGGCGTCGTCGCGCATGCGCGAGACGTAGACGGCGTCCTCGCCCGCGCATTCGGCGGGGGTGACATAGCCCTCGTCCTGGCGGTGGTCGACGACCGACACGCCCTCGGCCTCGCGCAGGATGGCGCGGGCGGCGTCGACGTCGATGGGCTTGTCCGTCTCGATGTTGATGTACTCGGCATGGCCGATGAACGAGGGCACGCGGGCGCAGTTGGCGTGCACCTTGATCTTCGGGTCCAGGATCTTGCGCGTCTCGACGTTCATCTTCCACTCCTCCTTGGTGGAGCCGTCGTCCATGAAGACGTCGATGTGGGGGATGACGTTGAAGGCGATCTGCTTGGGGAACTTGCTCTGGAAGTCGCGCCAGGGCTGGTTGACGTAGATGCCGCGCGTCTGGTCGAACAGCTCGTCCATGGCCTCCTTGCCGCCGCCGGAGGTGGACTGATAGGTGGACACGACCACACGCCGGATGCCGAAGGCGTCATGCAACGGCTTCAACGGCACCACCATCTGCATGGTCGAGCAGTTGGGGTTGGCGATGATGCGCTTCTTGCGGAATCCGGCCAGGGCCTGCGGGTTGACCTCGGGCACCACCAGCGGCACGTCCGGATCCATGCGGAAGAACGAGGTGTTGTCGATCACCACGCAGCCGGCCTTGGCGGCGCGGGGCGCATGCACCGACGACACCTTGGCGCCGGGCGACGACAGGGCGATGTCGGTGCCGGTGAAGTCGTAGGTCTCCAGGTCCCGGACCTTGAGAACGTCGTCCTCGCCGAAGGAGACCTCGCGCCCCGCCGAACGCGACGAGGCGAGGGCCACGACCTCCTTCACGGGGAACGCGCGCTCCGCCAGGATGGCCAGCATCTCGCGGCCCACGTTGCCCGTCGCGCCGATCACCGCCACGCGGTATCCCTCGTCACGGTACGCCATGTCTGTTCGCGTCCTTCCACGGTGTGAGTGCGGGGGGGACCGGGCGCGACGGCCCGTCCGCCCCCATGCAAAAAGGGCAGGCCGTGATGGCCCGCCCCCCTGGATCTGTCAACCCCGCCCGCGCGGGGCCGGGCAACCCCGCCCGCGCGGGGCCGGGGTCAGCGCCGGGTTCGGGCCACCTGGCCATCCTCGCGCGCGGTGGTCGGTCCAGCGGTCTCGGCCTGCTGGGCCTCGGTCCAGTCGGCGAAGGTCTGCGGCGGCTGCCGGGCCTGTTCCAGGCGCGGCCCGGTCTCGCGATAGAAGTAGTGGTCGCCGACCCGGGTGGCGAAGGCCAGCCGGCCCGCCCAGCCCGGATTCACGGTACGGTTGTGGTACCAGAGGGCGCCGCCGGTGAGGTCGCTGATGGCGTTGTTGCGCGTCAGCAGGGACTTGGCCAGCAGCACCGAACTGCGCCAGGCCGTGGCATTGGTCGGCCGGTCGCTGCGTCCGTCGCAGTACCAGGAGAACTGGCAACTGCGCGGCTTGCCGGACCGGTTCTGGCTGACGACGTCGCAGATGCTGCCCGGAAAGCGCGGGTCGCGGGCGCGGTTCAAGACAACCTGGGCCACGGCGACGCGGCCCCGGGTGCTCTCGCCCCGGGCTTCCCAATAGTCGTTCAGGGCCAGGCACAGAAGCTCGTCGCGCGACACCACCATGTTGGTCCAGTCGATCCGCAGATCCCCAGGCACGCTGACGCGCACCATGTCGGCGTGCGCCGGTCGCGCGGCACCGGTCGCCAGCACGGCCAACACCAGGGTGGTGGCCATGGCCAACGGTACAAGACGACGGACGAGCTTCTGGACGTGGGTCACGGTGGTCCTCTGCGGTGGTTTGCGGTCCGACAGGCGTGCCGGTCAGTGGGTCGGTGGCCCGGTGCTGGTGGCGCGGTGCCGGTGATCGGGGCCGGTGGCGTGGGGACGGAACCCGCCACCTCCGGCGTCAAGCCAAGCCCTGGCGCGGCCAGGGTCTGTCAGGACCGTGGCTCCGGGCGCCAGTTCAAGGCTCCATCGATAGGGCGGGGCCGGGCGTTCCGGGACATGCGGCCCTTGAAAAAGGGCATCCCGGTCACCCAAAAAAGGAGACCACCCAGGGACCATTCCGCCCCGGGCCGACAGACCGGACGCCGCGTCGACCGCGTCGCCCTCCCGTGTCCGTGGGGTGCTCCAGACCACCCAGACGGCACCGTAATCAACGAACGGCCCCAAAGCCAACACAAATCTTGCTGCACCGCAGCATGACAGTGGCGGGGCCAAGGGGGGCCGGCGACCGTCCGTCAGGGCGGTTGAGACCGGAAAAAGACATTTGACGAAAAAGTTACGGGGGATGGCTTGAAGGCGCATGCGAACCCCGATGGCGCCGGATTGGGGGTGGGCGATGCCGGGGCGCGGGTGTTGACGGCGCGGACGTGTTGCAGAAACGCAACTTATTTTTAAGGGTTTTTCTCTCTCGGGACTCCCTGAAATTTCAATCATCCGGTTTCCTGGGGCCATCGCGTCCGGGGCGCCGCGCGGGGATCGCCATGCGCGGGACGCGCGCCGGGTCGTCCGTGGCCCAGGGGTCGGGGGAGTCTCGACGGTGGTGACGGTGGCGCCGAATCGGCCGGTTCACGCCATGGTCGGGCAGGGGCGGTCCGGATGGGGGCGGGGCCGGCGTTCCATCACCCCGGACATTCGTCGCCCGCGCTTGCGTCTTCGCAATGCGGGGTCCGCTCGCCTGTCTCCACAGTGGCGATAACGATGTCAGAAGGACGGCGGCCGCGCGCCCATCGCGGCCGCCCGTCCCATCCAAGCCGTGTGCCTTGGTCCGGTGGCGTCCGTCGTCTGAACCTCCCCCGCGCCGCCGCCGCCGGACCGTTCCGTTGACCGGGGATCGCGCCTCAGCCGCCCGATCGCGCGTCCATGGCCGCGAGCACCGCGTCACCCATGGCCCGCGTGCCCACCGGCGTCATTCCGGGCGCGACGATGTCGCCGGTGCGGATGCCGGCGTTCAGCACGTCCTGGCAGGCGGCCTCGATCAGGTCGGCCTCGGCGCCGCGATCGAACGAGTAGCGCAGCATCATGGACAGCGACAGGATGCAGGCCATGGGATTGGCCTTGTCCTGGCCGGCGATGTCCGGGGCCGAGCCGTGCACCGGCTCGTAGAGCGCCTTGCGGCGGCCGGCCGCGTCGGCGGCGCCCAGGCTGGCCGAGGGCAGCATGCCCAGCGACCCCGTCAGCATGGCCGCGCAGTCGGACAGCAGGTCCCCGAACAGGTTGTCGGTGACGATGACGTCGAACTGCTTGGGGTTGCGCACGAGCTGCATGGCGCAGTTGTCGGCGTACATATGCGACAGGGCCACGTCATTGTACTCGGCATCGCCCAGCGCCTGGACCTCTTCCCGCCACAGCAGGCCGCTTTCCATCACGTTGGCCTTCTCCACCGAGCACACCCGGCTGTCGCGTTTGCGCGCCAGATCGAAGGCCACGCGGGCGACGCGCACGATCTCGTGTGTCGTGTAGACCTGGGTGTTGATGCCCCGGCGCTCGCCGTTGGGCAGATCCTCGATGCCGCGCGGGTCGCCGAAGTAGACGCCGCCGGTCAACTCGCGGACGATCATGATGTCCAGGCCGCGCACCAGGTCGGTCTTCAGGGTCGAGGCCTCGGCCAGGGCATCGAACACCAGCGCCGGGCGCAGGTTGGCGAACAGCGCCATGTCCTTGCGCAGGCGCAGCAGGCCGCGTTCCGGCTTGTCGGCGAAGGGCAGGGTATCCCATTTCGGCCCGCCCACGGCGCCCAGCAGCACCGCGTCCACGGCCATGGCCTCGGCCATGGTCTCGTCGGTCAGCGGCGTACCGTGGGCATCGTAGGCGGCACCGCCCACCAGGTCCTCGCGGACGTCGAAGCCGCCCAGGTGGTCCAGCAGGCGACGGACCTGGGCCATCACCTCGGGGCCGATGCCGTCGCCGGGCAGGATGAGAACGGTGCTGGACATGGTCGCGGGACCTCCCTGGAGTGATGAACGCGGCCAGGTATGCGAAACGGCGCGCGCTTTGTCCAGGGCCGGCGATGGCGGTCGCGCGGGACCCGTCAGTCGGCGCCGGTCGCGCCGTGACCCGGGGTGTCATGGCCGTCCGGGGCATGGCGCTCCCGCAGGCGTTCCAACTGCGCCGCGAACTTCTCGCACGGATCCACGTCCTCCAGCGCGGGGGTCCACCACACCAGATCGAAGGGTGGCGTATCCGGGGCGGCGGCCTCGCCGACCTCAAGGACACCCAGGGTGGCGATCGACAGGTCCGGCGCCAGGCGGGCCAGGGTCCAGGGCACGCCCCGATCGGCGCGCACGTGGCCGTTGCCGGCGATCAGCAGGGCGCCGTCGGTGTCCGGGCGGGCCGCGGCGGCCAGCAGGGCGCGGGCCATCTCGCCGTCGCGGGCGCGCTGGGCCGCGATCATGCCCGGCACCGCCGGCTCCGGCAGCATGCCGCAATGGCTGTCGAGGATCTCCCGCCCCAGGCTCTCGCGCAGGGCGTCGGGCAGGGGGGTGTCCAGTCCGCGCGGCGCCAGGCCCGCCGCGCCCAGAACGGCCTCGGCGCCGTCCCGGGCGATGCGCCGGACCTCCGCCGTGGGCAGGTTGCCGGGCAGGATCGGCAGGCCGGCGTCCAGCGCCACGGCGGCGATGGGCTGGTATAGCGTCCAGTCGGGCCAGCCGGTCCGCGCCCAGCCCACGGCCTCGCCCAGGCCGGCGGCGTCGGCGTCCGGGCGGGCCTGATAGGCGGCCAGGGCCTCGGCCTGGGTGCTGTCCAGCATCTCCATCACCACCGCCGGGCGTCGGCCGGCCTCCACGAGGCGCTCCAGAATCCAGGCCCGGGCGCGGTGATGGTCGGGGTTGTCGTGTTTCTCGCCCAGCAGCACGAGATCGGCGCCGGCCAGGGCCGTCACGGCCTCGGCCGGTGTCCGGGCCGTGCCGGACGGTCCGGCGCGCAGGGTGCCCACGTCGGGGTGCGCGGCCCGCACCGTGGTCTCCCACGGCGTGCCCCAGGGCGGGGTGGACTGGGCGGACGCCGGCATCGGGGGCAGCAGGATCATGGCGAGCAGCGGGACCAGCGAAAGAGGGAGGCCGAATCGGGGCATGGGCACTCTCTTGAGGCGTGAACGGGGACCGTTTCGGGATATGGGGATGACGGCACGCCCCCGCCACCTGGCGCCGGACGCGCGGTCGCGCCCCGTTTCTCGACCTTTTTCCTCGAAACCCCCGGTCTGAAGGCCCTATGATCCCGGGTGTCCGCGTCGCCGCCTACCCGACCAACGCGCTTGGCCGGCGGGGGTGGTGCCGGTCCAAAACCGGATCCAAAACCGGATCCAAAACCGGATCCAAAACCGGATCCGCGACCACGGCGGCCGGAGCCGCGCCGTCCAGGGCGGCATGCCGGCGTCACCGTCCGCCCCGGTCCACCGTTTCGAACAGGGAGCGCGAGTCCATGCACGTACCCTTCACCCGCCGTTATGTCGCCCGGGGCGCCGCCGCCGTGCTGGCCGTGGGCCTTGGCGCGGTCGCCGTGTCCACCCCCTGGGGCGGTCCCGCCCGGGCCCAGGAGGACCGGAGCTACATCCTGACCACCGCCACCACCGGCGGCACCTATTATCCCGTCGGCGTGGCCCTGGCCACCCTGACCAAGGTGCGCCTGGAGCCCAAGACCGGGATCTCCATGTCGGCCATCACCTCGGCCGGGTCGGGCGAGAACGTCAAGCTGCTGCGCGAGGATCAGGCTCAGTTCGCCATCCTCCAGGGGCTCTACGGTCAGTGGGCCTGGACCGGCACCGGCGCCATGGCCAACGAGGGTCAGCAAGAGTGGCTGCGCACGGTCACCATGCTCTGGCAGAACGTGGAGCACTTCGGCATCCGCGCCGACCAGGCCACCACCGGCACCATCACCGACATCACCAACCTGGACGGCCGGGGCTTCTCCATCGGCAAGAAGAACTCAGGCACCGAGGGCTCGGGCCGGACCATCCTGGGCAACCTCGGCATCGACGTGGACGCCACCTTCGATGTCGCCTACCTGGGCTATGGCCCGAGCGCCGAGGCGTTCGTCAACCGCACCATCGACGGCTTCAACATCCCCGCCGGTCCGCCCGTGGCCGCCGTGACCCAGGCGTTCGCGGGCGCCGGATCGGATCTGGTGATCCTGGACTTCACCGACGAGCAGGTGGCCCAGGCCAACGGCGGCGGAACCCTGTGGACCCCGTACATGATCGCCGCCGGGACCTACCCGGACCAGAACAAGCCCATCAACACCATCGCCCAGCCGAACGTTCTGGCGGTCCATGCCGACGTGGACGAGGAGGCGGTCTACCAGATCACCAAGACCATCTACGAGAACCTGCCGTTTCTGGGCAACATCCACGCGGCCACCAAGGTCATGGCGCTGGACAAGGCGATCACCGGCCTGCCGGCGCCGCTGCATCCCGGGGCCGCGCTCTTCTACCAGGAGCAGGGCATCACCATCCCCGAGCACCTGATCGCCGAGTAGGCTGGTCGACGGGAGGCACCCGGCGGGACCAACCGGCGGGACCAACCGACAGGCCCCGGTGCCGTCCGGTGGTCATAGTGCGCGGACCGGGCGATGCCGTCGGCGTGTCGGGGCCGTGCTTGTCTCACGCGGGACAGGGGTGGACATGGGGCGGAGGGACCGGGACAGCCATGATGACGCCGACGCCGAAGCCGTGGCGCGCGCCGGCCACGGCGTGGAGGTGGGCGAGGTCTCGACGGTCGCGCGGCCGTTGGCCGGGCCGCTGCGTCTGGTCGTCTTCTGGATCGGCGTGGTCACGGCCGTCGTCCACATCTACCTGAACACCTTCGGCACCATGTCGGAACTGCGGGTGGCGGCGCTGCACTTCGGCCTGTTCGGGCTGCTGTGCGCCCTGATCTACCCGTTGCGCCCGGTCGCGGGACGCGCCGCCCGCCGCTGGGTCCTGGGGATCGACGTGGTCCTGGGCCTGCTGTGCCTGGTGACCGTCGGCTACCTGTTCCTGTACGAGGACGCCTTCCATGCCCGGGGCATGGCCTTCGATGGCTGGGACTGGGCCATGTCGCTGCTGGCCCTGGGCCTGGCCATGGAATTCGCGCGCCGCTCCTCGGGCTGGCTGATCCCCGTGTTGATCATCATCGCGATGACCTATGCCACGCTCTGGGGGCCCTGGGTCTCGGGTGTGTTCCACTTCGCCGGCCTGTCGGGCGAGGTGATGATGATGCGCGCCTACCTGACCGGGGACGGCCTGTTCGGCCCCATCGCGCGCATCTCCTACTCCTACGTCACCATGTTCATCCTGTTCGGCGCCTTCCTGGTGCGCTCCGGCGCCGGCGACTTCATCATCGATCTGGCCCGCTGCGCCGCCGGCCGCTTCGTGGGCGGCCCTGGCCTGGTGGCGGTGTTCGGCTCCGGGCTGATGGGCTCCATTTCCGGCTCGGCGGTGGCCAACACGATGTCCACCGGCATCATCACCATCCCGCTGATGAAACGGGCCGGCTACCGGCCCCGGTTCGCCGCCGGGGTGGAGGCGGCGGCCTCCACGGGGGGCCAGATCATGCCTCCGATCATGGGCGCCGGGGCCTTCATCATGGCCAATTATACCCTGGTGCCTTACGTGGAGATCGTCGCGCTGTCGGTGCTGCCGGCCATCATCTACTTCCTGTCGGTGGGGGCCTTCGTGCGGGTGGAGGCCATCCGCCTGGGCCTGTCCGCCGAGGCGCCGGAGGACGGCAAGAGCTTCGGACAGGTGATACGCGAGGGCTGGCATTTCCTGCTGCCCATCGCCGTGCTGGTGGGGCTGCTGATCCAGGGCTTCACGCCCACCTATGCCGCCGGCCTGTCCATGGGGGCGGTGGTGGTGGCCTCCTGGCTGTCCAAGGCGCCCATGGGGCCGCGCGCGGTGCTGGAGGCGCTGGCCGAGGGCGCGCGCATCGCCGCCACCATGGCCATCCTGCTGGTGGCCGTGGGTGTCGTCGTGGCCGTGATCGCCACCACGGGCATCGGCAACACCTTCAGCCAGATGATCAGCGCCTGGGCGGGTGGCCAGTTGTGGGTGCTGCTGATCCTGGTCGCCCTGGCGTCTCTGGTGCTGGGGATGGGCCTGCCGGTGACGGCGGCCTATGCGGTGCTGGCGCCCCTGTCCGCGCCGGCCCTGAACGACCTGATGCTGGAAGGTCATATCCTCCAGGCCCTGGTGGACGGCACGGTCCCCCAGACCGTGGCCATGACCCTGAGCGCGCTGCTGCCCGACCTGGGCGGGGTGCTGGGCGAACCCATGACCCAGGCCCAGGCCCAGGCGGTCTGGGCGCGGGTTTCGGCGCTGCCGGGCGACTTCACCGCCGGGCTGGCCGGCCAGCTCGTGGATCCGGTCACCGTCTCCATGACGCTGCTGGGCGCGCATCTCATCATCTTCTGGCTGTCGCAGGACTCCAATGTCACCCCGCCGGTCTGCCTGACGGCGTTCGCCGCCGGGGCCATCGCCGGGACCCGGCCCCTGCCCACGGGCATGGCCGCCTGGAAAATCGCCAAAGGATTGTATATAGTCCCTGTGCTGTTCGCCTATACGCCGCTGGTCACCGGGACCTGGCCGGATCAGGTCGAGGTGTTCGTGTTCGCCTGCTTTGGCGTCTATGCCTTCGCCGGTCTGTTCCAGGGCTGCCTGGAAAGTCCGTTGCGCTGGTACGAGCGTCTGGGGTCGGGGGCGGCGGCGGCCCTGATGTTGTGGCCCCACGGCGCGTTCCCGGTGCACCTGTCCGGGCTGGTGCTGCTGGCTGTCCTGGTCGCCGTGACGTGGCGCCGCCGCCGCCGGACCATGGCCGACAGTGCCCCCGCGACGTGATGGAAAGGGTCCGACGTGCCATTGCCCCGCCAGCCCGCCGCGCCGTCGGCCGCCCTGTCCCCCTACCTGACGTGGCGCGCGCCGGTGCTGGCGCGGAACATCGTCGCCACCTCGCAGCCGCTGGCGGCGCAGGCGGGCCTGCGCATGCTGCTGCACGGGGGCAACGCGATCGATGCCGCGCTGGCCGCCGCCATGGCCCTGGTGGTGGTGGAGCCCACCGGCTGCGGCCTGGGCAGCGACGCCTTCGCCATCGTCTGGGACGGACACGCCCTGCATGGCCTCAATGCCTCGGGCCGGTCGCCGGCGGGCTGGACGCCGGAGCGCTTCCGGGATCACGCGGTCATGCCCACGGACGGCATCGAGGCCGTCACCGTGCCCGGCGCGGTATCCGCCTGGGCGGCGCTGTCGGCGCGCTTCGGCCGGCTGCCCCTGACCAGGGTCGCCGAACCCGCCATCGGCTACGCCCGCGAGGGCTTCCCCGTGTCGCCGACCATCGCCGATGGCTGGGCGCGGGGGGCCGTGCGGCACCAGGTCCAGCCGGGCTTCGCCGACGCCTTCCTGCCCCACGGCCGCGCGCCCCGGCCCGGCGAGCTGTTCCGGCACCCAGCCCTGGCCGCCAGCCTTGAGAGCATCGCCGACTCGGCCGGCGAGAGCTTCTATCGCGGCGATCTGGCGCGGCGCATGGCCGCCTTCTCCGCGTCCCTGGGCGGTGCGCTGACCGAGGCCGACCTGGACGCCCACCGTTGCGACTGGGTGGAGACCCTGTCGCGGCGATTCGTGGGGGTGGAGCTTCACGAGATCCCGCCCAATGGCCAGGGACTGGCGGCACTCATCGCGCTGGGTATCCTGGCGCACACGTCGATCGCCCACCACCCGCCCGACAGCGCCGACGCCCTGCATCTGCAAATCGAGGCGATGAAGCTGGCCCTGGCCGATGCCTACCGCTACATCGCCGATCCGGCGGCCATGGATACGCCGGTGACGGCGCTGCTGGACGCCGGGTATCTGTTCGAACGCGCCCGGGAGATCGACCTGAACCGCGCCGGCGACCCGGGCGCGGGCCAGTGTCCGCCCGGCGGCACGGTGTACGTCGCCGCCGCCGATGCCAGCGGCATGATGGTGTCGTTCATCCAGTCCAACTACATGGGGTTTGGGTCCGGTCTGGTAGTGCCGGACACGGGCATCAGCCTGCAGAACCGGGGCGCCGGCTTCACCCTGGAACCCGGCCATCCGAATCGCGTGGGACCGGGCAAGCGGCCGTTCCAGACCATCATTCCCGGGTTCGTGACGGCTGGCGGCCGGCCGCGCATGAGCTTCGGGGTCATGGGGGGACCCATCCAGGCCCAGGGGCACGTGCAGATAGTCCTGCGCACCCAGCTTCATGGCCAGAGCCCGCAAGCCGCCTGCGATGCGCCGCGCTGGCGGGTGGACGGGGGCCTGTCGGTGGCCGTGGAACCCAGCCTGCGCGAGACGGTCCGCGACCAGTTGGCGCGGCGCGGCCATCGGGTGTCGGTGGAGGGGCAGGACGCGAGCTTTGGATTCGGCGGCGCCCAGATCATCCAGTGCCTGGAGGACGGCGGCGGCTACGGGGCGGGCTCGGACCATCGCAAGGATGGGCAGGCGGTGGGGTTCTGATCCGGGACCACCGGTTCGGGCCGGAATCGCCGGTCCGGTCTTTGGTTGCATTTCTCCTCTTCCTGTCGTATCTCGGATGACGTCAGGGGAGGGGACCCATGCACCAAGAACCGTGGCGGATGCCCATGCGGGCCGGGTCGTGGCGCCGGCTGTGGCCGGCCGTCGTCCTGGCCCCGGTGGTGATGCTGGTGGTCATTCTGGCGGCGATGCCGGCGGCGGGGGGCGTCCGGGACGCGCGCGCCGACGGGTGGCCGAACCGGCCGGTCACCCTGATCGTGCCCTCGGGCGCGGGCGGCGGCACCGACCAGACCGGCCGCCTGCTGGCCGAACGCCTGCGGGCGCGTCTGGGCCAGCCGGTCGTGGTGGTCAACCGGGGCCAGGGCGGGGGCGTGGTGGGCATCGGCGCCATCCGTGATGCCCGGCCCGACGGATATACGCTGGGGATTCTTTACAACTTCGCGCATTACACGCCCCTCGGGCAGGCCGCCGTCGAGGCCGAGGATTTCACCGCCATCGCCCAGTACAACGCCGACCCGGCGGCCGTGGTCGTGCACCGGGACAGCCCGTGGACCGATGTCGGTGCGGCCCTGGACGCCGTCAAGGCCGATCCCGGCGGTGTCACCATCGCCTGTGCCGGCGGCTGCGGAGGGTCCTGGCCGGTGGCCATCGCCAGCCTGTTGCGGGCCTGGGACGTGGATCCGGCGGCGGTGCGCATGATCCCCAGCCAGGGGGCGGCGGCGTCGTTGCAGGATCTGGCGGCCGGTGGCGTGGACATGGTGCCCTGCTCCCTGCCCGAGGCGCGGGCGCTGATGGAGGCCGGCGTGGTGCGCGGGCTGGCGGTGTTCGGGGCCGAGCGCCTGCCGGCCTTTGCCGCCGTGCCGTTGCTGGCCGAGGAAACCGGCCTGACCCTGGACCTGGGGGCCTGGCGCGGGCTGGTGGGGCCGGCCGGCCTGCCCGAGGCCGTCACCGCGCGCCTGGAACGGGCCATGGCCGATGTCGTCGCCGATCCTGGCTTCCGGGCCGAGATGGCGGATCGCGGTTTCGGCGTGGTCTGGCGGGATGGCGCGGCCTTCGCCGCCTTTCTGCGACAGCAGCAGACCACCGTGCGGGCCCTGCTGCGCGACCTGGGCCTGACCCGGGCGGACCCGTGACGCGGTCCCGGGACCGATGGGCCGGGGCGGTCGCCGCGCTGGCCGGCCTGGGGCTGATCGTCGCCACCCGCGACCTGCCGGGGGTGGGACAGCATCCCGTGGGGCCGGATCTGGCGCCCTGGCTCATCGGCCTGGCCATGATGGGCGCGGGTGCCTTGCTGGTCGCGCGGCCGCCCGCCGCACCGGAGGATGGCGGCCCCGACCCCTCGTCCCCCGGGCTGGAGGGCGGCACCGGTCCCGTCCTCCTGATGCTGGCCGGCGCGCTGGCCTGGGCGGTTCTGCTGGCGCCGCTGGGCTTCCTGGTGGTCACGCCGCCCCTGCTGGCGGGGCTGCTGTGGATGTGCACCGGGCGGCCGGGGCGGGCCGTGGGCCTGGCGGTGCTGGTCACGGGGGTGCTGCACGTCCTGGTCGCCGGCCTGCTGGGGGTGCCGCTGCCCTGGGGGCTGCTCGCGCCGCTGGCGCCCGCGCTGATGCCCGCGTTGGTGGGAGTCCCGACGGGGGCGCCGGCGTGGACCTGAGCGTCCTGGGCGCCGCCGCCGCCCTGGTGCTGACGCCCGCGGTGCTGGCGACCATGCTGGCCTTCGCGGTCGCCGGTCTGGTGGTCGGCGCCATCCCGGGCCTGACCGCCACCCTGGGTGTGGCGCTGCTGGTGCCGGCGACCCTGACCCTGGATCCGGTACCGGCGCTGGCCGGCCTGATGACCCTGGCCGCCACGGCGATCTTCGCCGGGGACCTGCCCGGCGCGCTGCTGCGCATTCCCGGCACCCCGGCCTCGGCCGCCTACGTGGACGCCGCTCATGCGCTCAGCCGGCAAGGGCAGGCCGGGCGGGCGCTGGGCCTGGGGCTGCTGTGCGCGGCGCTGGGGGGCGTGGCCGGGGCGCTGGCCCTGCTGACGCTGGCCCCGGTGCTGGCGCGGCTGGCCCTGTGCCTGAGCACGGTCGAGGTCTTCTGGCTGGCCCTTTTGGGGTTGTCGGCCGCCGCGCTGGTGGCCCGGGCCCATCCGCTGAAGGGCGCCGTGTCCCTGCTCGTCGGGCTGGCCCTGGGCTGCGTGGGGCTGGACCCGGTGTCGGGACACCCGCGTCTGACCGGGGGCCTGGAGGCCCTGAGCGGCGGGGTCGGGGTGATTCCGGTGATGATCGGCCTGTTTGCCCTGCCCGAGGTGGCGCGGGGCATCGGCACCCGGGCCGCGCCTCGGGGTCTGCCGGGCATGGCTCCGGGCTGGGGGGCGGCCGTGGCGCGCGATCTGTGGCGGCAGCGTGGACGCATCGCCGTGGGCTGCGGGCTGGGCACGGTGGTCGGCGCGGTGCCCGGGGCGGGGGCCGACATCGCCGCCTATCTGGCCCGGGCCGTGACCGATCACGGCGGGGGCGGGGCGGCCCGCGACCCGGGCGATGCCGAGGCCGCCGTGATCGCGCCGGCCGGCGCCGCCAACAACGCGGCCATTGGCGGCGCGCTGGTGCCGGCCACGGTGGTCGGCATCCCCGGCGATTCCCTGACCGCCGTGGTGATCGGCGCGATGACCCTGCACGGCCTGACGCCGGGGCCGACGGTGTTCCTGGTTCAGCCGGAGCGGATCACCGCCGTGGTGCTGGCCTTCCTGCTGGCCAATCTGATGCTGGTGCCGGTGGGACTGCTGGCGATCCGGTCGGCGCGCGTGGTGATGCGGGTGCCGCGCGCGGTGCTGGCCCCGATCATCCTGGTGGTCTGCCTGGTCGGCGCCTATGCGGTGGGGGGCACGCCGGAGGCCGTCGTGGTGATGCTGGCGGCGGGCCTGCTGGGGATCGCCCTGGAGGCGGCGGGCCTGCCCCTGGCGCCCCTGGTGCTGGGGCTGGTGCTGGGGCCGACGGTCGAGGAAACGTTGCTGGTCTCGTTGCTCAAGGCGGGCGGCGACCCGGCCATCCTGGTGAGCCGCCCGGGCGCGGTGGCCCTGGCGACGCTGACCCTTGGATTGTGGGGTGCCGGACTGGGCATGACGGCCCGCCGGCACCGCCGGTCCTGATGGATGGCCGGCGGGCGCTACTCCACCAGCGCCAGCGGTTTCTTGCCGCCGCCCTTGCCCGAGGTGTCCGGTCCCGAGGTCCCGGAGTCGTCCGGGTCGTCCGGCCGGGGGCCGCCCTTGGTGGGGCCGCCCTTGGTGGGTTCGATCTCGAACGCCGGGGCGTTGTCGACGATGGTGACGCGCACCACGCCGCCCTTGGTGAGGCGGCCGAACAGCAGTTCCTCGGCCAGGGGCTTCTTGATGGACTCCTGAATCACCCGGCTCAGCGGCCGCGCGCCCATGAGCTTGTCGTAGCCCTTCCGGGCCAGCCAGGAGCGGGCGTCGTCGGACAGTTCGATGACCACGTCGCGGTCGGCCAGTTGGGCCTCCAACTGCATCACGAACTTGTCCACCACCTTGCCCACCACCTCCGGCGCCAGGTTGGCGAAGGGGATGACGGCGTCCAGGCGGTTGCGGAACTCGGGCGAGAACATGCGCTCGACTTCCTTCTGGTCCTCGCCCGCGCGGTCGGCGCGGTTGAAGCCGATGGCTGCCTTGGCGAGCTGCTGGGCGCCGGCGTTGGTGGTCATGATGAGGATGGTGTTGCGGAAATCGACCGTCTTGCCGGCATGATCAGTCAGCTTGCCGTGGTCCATCACCTGCAACAGGATGTTGAACAGATCCGGGTGGGCCTTCTCGATCTCGTCCAGCAGCAACACGCTGTAGGGATGCTGATCCACGGCGTCGGTCAACAGGCCGCCCTGGTCGAAGCCCACGTAGCCGGGCGGGGCGCCGATCAGCCGCGAGACCGAGTGGCGCTCCATGTACTCGCTCATGTCGAAGCGCACCAGTTCGACCCCAAGGGTGATCGACAACTGGCGGGCCACCTCGGTCTTGCCGACGCCGGTGGGGCCGGAGAACAGGTAGCAGCCGATGGGCTTCTCGGGTTCGCGCAGGCCGGCGCGCGCGAGCTTGATGGCGCTGGACAGAGCCTCGATGGCGTCGTCCTGGCCGAACACCATGGTCTTCAGGTCCCGTTCCAGGTTGGCCAGCGCCGCCTGGTCGTCGCGCGACACCGTCTTGGGCGGGATGCGGGCGATCTTGGCGATGATCTCCTCCACGTCCTTGACGGTGACCGTCTTGCGCCGCCGGCTTTCGGGGATCAGCATGCGCGCCGCGCCCACCTCGTCGATGACGTCGATGGCCTTGTCGGGCAGCTTGCGGTCGTTGATGTACTTCGACGACAGGGTGACCGCCGCGCGCACCGCGTCGTTGGTGTAGCGCACGTTGTGGTGACGCTCGTAGTACGGCTTCAGGCCGGCGACGATCTTGATGGCGTCGTCCAGGCTGGGCTCGTTGACGTCGATCTTCTGGAACCGGCGCACCAGGGCGCGGTCCTTTTCGAAGTGGTTGCGGAACTCCTTGTAGGTGGTCGAGCCGATGCAGCGCAGCGAGCCCGCCGCCAGCGCCGGCTTCAGCAGGTTCGAGGCATCCATCGACCCGCCGGAGGTGGCGCCGGCGCCGATCACCGTGTGGATTTCGTCGATGAACAGGATGGCGCCCTCGAACTCCTCCATCTCCTTGATGACCGCCTTCAGGCGCTCCTCGAAGTCGCCGCGATAGCGGGTGCCGGCCAGCAGCGCCCCCATGTCCAGCGCGAAGATGGTGGCGTGCACCAGCACCTGCGGCACCTGGTCGTCGATGATGCGCCGCGCCAGCCCCTCGGCGATGGCCGTCTTGCCGACGCCGGGGTCCCCCACCAGCAGCGGATTGTTCTTGGTGCGCCGGCACAGGATCTGAATGGTGCGCTCCACCTCCAGGTCGCGGCCGATCAGCGGATCGATGCGCCCGTCGGCGGCCTTGCGGTTGAGATTGACGCAATAGGTGTCGAGGGCCTCCTGGCCCTTCTTGACCACCTCTTCCTCGCGCGTGCTTTCGGTGGTGCCGCGCGGTGCCCGGGGCTCGGCCTTTTCGGGGGCCTTGGCGATGCCGTGGGAGATGTAGTTGACCGCGTCCAGGCGGGTCATGTCCTGCAT
Organism: Roseospira visakhapatnamensis; assembly: GCF_014197915.1. Lineage (GTDB taxonomy): Bacteria > Pseudomonadota > Alphaproteobacteria > Rhodospirillales > Rhodospirillaceae > Rhodospira > Rhodospira visakhapatnamensis. Next base: position 73,379 of record NZ_JACIGK010000011.1, on the reverse strand, counting down.
CTGGAGGAAGTAGACGGCGTGCGACTCGCGCTCCGCGAACAGGGCCACGAGGATATTGGCGCCGGTCACCTGCTCGCGTCCGGAACTCTGCACATGGATGGCGGCCCGCTGCACCACCCGTTGGAAACCGGCGGTGGGCTTGGGGTCGCCCTCCAGGCGGTCGACCACCAGACTTGACAGCTCGTGGTCGACGAAGGTGGTCAATTGCTCCCGCAGGCTTTCGGTGTCCACGGTGCAGGCCTTCAGCACCGCCACCGCGTCCTGGTCGTCCACCAGGGCGAGCAACAGGTGTTCCAGGGTGGCGTATTCGTGATGGCGTTCGGCGGCCAGGGCAAGCGCGCGGTGAAGGCTCATCTCAAGGTTGCGCGAGAGCATGGGCTGCTATTCCTTCTCCAGCGTGCACTGCAAGGGGTGCTGGTTCCGGCGCGCCAGATCCATCACCTGCGTGACCTTGGTTTCCGCCACCTCGTAGGTATAGACGCCACAAATCCCCACGCCGCGCTGGTGGACGTGCAGCATGATGCGGGTGGCTTCCTCATGCGACTTGCTGAAGAAGCGTTCCAGCACCATGACGACGAACTCCATGGGCGTGTAGTCGTCATTGAGCATCAGAACCTTGTACATGGCGGGCTTCTTGGTCTTTGGACGTGTTTTGATCACCACGCCCGTGTTTGGCCCGCCACCGCCAGGACCCTCGTCCCCATCCGAACCAAACAATGGACCCGTCATCGATCCGTTCCGCTTCCTGTTGTGCCTGGCGCCATCGTGTGGGGCGCGTCATGGTGATGATGTCAGCTGTTCGAAAAGCCCAGGACCGGTTGCGCGCGGCCTTTCCGCGGCGGCCCTGTCCTTGGCGCTGTCGTTCGCGTCGGACCGCCGGCCTCCCGACGCCCCGGGGGCGGCCGCGTGGCCTGTCCGGGTATTGTAGGGGGTGCGGGGCGGTCCAAGAAAGGGCCTACGGCAGGGCGGGCCATGGGCCGCCGAGACCCCTTTAACCGCCTGGATATGGGACCGCCCTCCGGTGGCCGCAACGGTCCCTGAGGCCAATCTATTGGTCCGGATCCGGCACGATCGCGGCATTCCCGAGTCGCCCGGCGCCCCGGACCCGGCCGCCGGCGGTGGCTCGCGGCGGTCCACGCCCGGCAGCGGCGCGCGGGCGGCCTCAGGTGGAGACCTTGCGGATCGCCCGCTGCAGTCCGTCCAGCAACACGTTGGCGTCGCGGCCTCCGTCCCCCTTCATGCGGCGGGTCAGGATCAGCCGGATGGTCTCCACGTGCACCCGCAGCACCTCGGCCTCGGCGCGGGTCGGCGTGCCCTCAAGGCCCTCGACAAACCGGCACAACTGGTCCCCCACCACGGTGATGAGGTCATAGCCGAAGCTGCCGCCCTGGCCCTTCATGTCGTGGGCCACGCGGAACAACTCCTTCTTGGCCGCCTCCGGGTCCGGAGGATCGTTGACCAGGTCGTCGCAGGCCCGTCCCAGCTGGGTGGCGTCCGCCTCGGCCCACGTCAGGTAGTCGTCCTGAAGATTGGCGATCAGGGCCTCGGCCTTCTCGATGGCCGCCAGATCGACGCCCCCGGCGGTCACCGGCGCCTTGCGGGACAGGTCGTCGGGGGGCTGGATGAACTCGGCGTCCTTGGTCTCGTCGGTCATGGCGCGCTCTCCTGGCCGGTCCGCGCGCATCCTGGCGACGATGGCCTCGGCCGGCCCCTCATCCCTATGTACCATCCTTGTCGGGGACCGCCAAAGCGAACGTTTCCGATCATGGCGACCTTGGGGTGATCCGCAGGGTGAGCGGCGCCAGTCCCTCGGCCTCGGCCCTCAGCGTGTCGCCGGGCCGCACCGGGCCGACGCCGGCCGGGGTGCCCGTGAACACCAGGTCGCCGGGGCGCAGCGTCACCAGACGCGACAGGTGGGCGAGGATGTCCGCCAGGGGCCAGATCATGTCGGCCAGGTCGCCGGCCTGGCGCGCCGCGCCGTTGACGGTGAGCGTGATCGTGCCCCGATGCGGCGGGCCATCCCGACCCGGTAGCGCGGTGGCCAGGGTGACCGGTCCCACCAGGGCGCTCTGATCGAAGCCCTTGGCCATGTCCCAGGGCTCGCCGGCGCGCTTGGCGTGTGCCTGAAGGTCGCGCCGTGTCATGTCCAGGCCGACGGCGTAGCCGGCGACCAGCGACAGCGCGGCGTCGGGGTCCAGATCGCGTCCAGCGGTCTCCGCCGCATCCCCCAGCACGACCACCAGTTCCACCTCCGGGTGAAGGTCGTCGGTCGCCGGAGGGTAGGGGCGGTCGCCGTCGCCCGGCACCACGGCATCCACCGGCTTGGTGAAGAACACGGGCGGCTGGCGGCCGGGGTCGGCGCCCATCTCGCGGGCGTGGTCGGCGTAGTTGCGTCCGACGCAGAAGACCCGGCGCAGCGGGATGGCGAGATCCTGGCCCAGGACCGGCAGGGCCACGGGGGGCATGGGCGGAAACAGAAACGGCGGCATCGGAACCTCGGGGTCGGCATGGGCTTGGGAGTCGGGATCGGGACCGGTCACTCGCCGATGGACAGCAGCAGGCCCTTGACCCGGGCCACGCGGAAGACCGACAGAAAGAACGCCGTGGCCGCGACAAGCAACACCCCGTTCAGGACCACGGCGGCGGCGAAGTGCATCAGGTTGAAGGTTCCGTCGAACATCACCTGGCGCATGCCCTCGAACACGTGGCTGGGCGGGAAGGCGTAGCCCACCGCCTGCAGCCAGACCGGCAGGGTGTCCATGGGATAGTAGATGCCGCTGATCGGCCAGAAGGCGAAGATCAGGATCCACGGCAGGCTCTCGGCGCCCAGGCCGAAACGCAACACCAGGGCGCTGACCAGCAGGCCGATGACCCAGCCCATCACCAGCATGTTCGCGAAGAAGGCCAGCAGCGGCAGGCCCAGGCCGTAGATGTTGTAGGCGTAGAACAGCCAGGCCAGCACCGTCGCCGGCACCAGGCCGATCAGGGTGCGGATGAGGCTCATGCTCATCAGCGCGCCCACCAGTTCCAGGGGCCGCAACGGGCTGACGAACAGATGGCCCAGGTTGCGGGCCCACATCTCTTCCAGGAACGACAGGGACAGGCCCAGGTTGCTGCGGAACATGACGTCCCACAGCAGCACGGCGGCGATGAAGATGCCGGCGGCCTGGGCGACCAGCGAGGACTCCTCGGCGAGGAAGCTGGTGATGAAGCCCCAGGTGATCATCTGCATGATCGGCCAGTAGGCCATTTCCAGCAGCCGGGGAATCGACCCGCGCATCACGTACCAGTGCCGCAGCATCAAGGCCAGCACCCGGCGGGGCGCGAAAGCGCGCGCGGCATGCGCCTCGCGGGGGTCGACGGTGGCCGGCGAACCGGGCGGGCGCTCAAACGGCATCGTCCACCTTGCGCAGGACATGGAACACATAGCCATAGGCATCGCCGAAGCGCCGCCACATGTCGATCTCGCGGTCGTTGGCGTCCAGCACCCGGGTTAGCGCCGGACCGGCATCGGCGCGCAGGGCGGCGCTGCGCTCGGCCAGCGGCTTGTAGTAGTCGTCCCACCACGCCTCGCGTGGAAGGGCATGGGTCCCCAGCACCTCGAAGCCTTCGGCGGCGGCCTGCTCGGACTTCTGCTCGACCGTCAGCAACCGGATGCCTTCCTCCTCTTCCCAGAAGGCGCGCGCGTCGGCCGGCGGGTCGTCGGTCAGCCAGGCCGCGTCGCTGGCCACCAGCAGTCCCCCCGGTACCAGCAGGGGGCGCCACAGGCGCAACCCCTCAATGAAGCCGGGGATGTAGATGCAGCCCTCGGCCCAGATCAGGGCCACGCCCCCGGGCTCGTCGGCCAGATTGAAGAAGGATTGCTGGCGCGTCTCGATCAGGGTCGACAGGCCGGCCAGGTCGGCGGCCATGGCCAGCCGTTCCAGGTACGGGCGGTGGCTGTCGATGGCCACCACGGAGTGCTTCAACACCCGGGCCAGAACCAGGGTCTGGCGTCCGGGGCCGCATCCCAGGTCCAGGACCGCCCCGGCGGGCAGGGGAGGCAGGCCGCGCGCCACGGCCTCGGTCATCGCGTCGCTGCCGGGGCCTTCGCGCGGCAGGTCATGGTGCAGGGTAAAGAAGGCATCCCAGTCTATGGTGGTATCGTCCACGGCTCCAGTCCCGAACGGCGGCGAACCCCGAGGCGCGCCGACGTGACGGGTGTCAGCGGGGTCGACGACCCTGGGCGCGGTCGGGGATGACTGGGGTCAAGTGTACGGACACGGACGCGCCTTGGGAAGACGGGTGGCGGCGATGCGCCGCCAAGGCGCCGGATCCACGCCATAATCTTCACCGTCTCGTCGCGGTGTCTTTCCGTGGTCCGGCGGTCGGACCGGAGGCGCGTCCCCGCCCACCCCGCCCGTCCGAGACCCCGACGGGTCAGGCCCCGCGAATCCGGTCTGACCGGGGGCAAGATGAGGCAGGAGGGGGACATGGCCATGAAACGGCTGGGTGTGCTTGCGGTCACGGGGCTGCTGCTGGCCGGATGCGCGGGTGGCGGCGGGCGAACGCCGCGCCTCGGTCCGCCGCCACGGTCAGATGCAGCACATGGGGCGAGGCTTCCGTATCAAGCCGCTGGTCCACCAACCGCCACGGCGGTTCGATCCCGAGGCCAAGGGCGAGAATCTCGTTGGAATGCATGCGGTCCCCCACGCCCGTCCGACCCTGGCCAGCCAGCCATCGGTGCCGGCCCCGTCAAGACCAGGCCGCGCTGCGCGCGGTGGCCCGCGGCCCGTCTTGACCGGCCCTTCCCCCGATGGCCCGGCGGCTGGCAGGTCGGGACGGAGGGATGATCGTGGTCCCGATCAAACCAAGGGATATACGGTTTCTGGTAGGCGTCAGCCAGCTCCGGTCCTCACACCTGATTCCACTTCAAATGTCGAAGAGGCGGAAGGACGGGGTCTTGCCCCTGCCAGCCGTTCAGTCCCGCCGGGCTTCAATGAGGCCGGGGCATGACTGCCCCGGAAGGTACCAAACGGCCATCCTCCTTGTTCACCATAAGGGGCTTCAATGAGGCCGGGGCATGACTGCCCCGGAAGGGTCCCGCGCGTGAGTTGATCCCGGTCCGGTCTGTCGCCGCTTCAATGAGGCCGGGGCATGACTGCCCCGGAAGGATGGCAGACCCTCACATGGACGCCGACCTTTATCGCAGCTTCAATGAGGCCGGGGCATGACTGCCCCGGAAGGAGAACATCCGCCCCCGGAACACTCTCTCGAACAAGTCGCTTCAATGAGGCCGGGGCATGACTGCCCCGGAAGGGAGATACCACCGCATGGTCAAGACTCCGCTCTGATGCTTCAATGAGGCCGGGGCATGACTGCCCCGGAAGGGAGTAGCCATGAGAACAACGAGCCAGTGGGATTATGAATGCTTCAATGAGGCCGGGGCATGACTGCCCCGGAAGGGGGAACGCGGCCGGGGCTGCGCCGGCGTGCGTTACGTCCGCTTCAATGAGGCCGGGGCATGACTGCCCCGGAAGGGCGACCTGCTGTCCCACCCGCCCGACCCTGACCCCGACGACGCTTCAATGAGGCCGGGGCATGACTGCCCCGGAAGGCCGTCGTCTGGTCCACGGCGTAGACGAGTCCCGCCCAGGCTTCAATGAGGCCGGGGCATGACTGCCCCGGAAGGAACGGCGTGCCCTATCAGGGGATCAACGTCATCCTGCTGCTTCAATGAGGCCGGGGCATGACTGCCCCGGAAGGTCGAAATGCTGGTATATCGCCCCGACCTATTCGATGGGCTTCAATGAGGCCGGGGCATGACTGCCCCGGAAGGAATGGCCGATACTCGTGGGGTTTCAGTCCGCGATGAGCTTCAATGAGGCCGGGGCATGACTGCCCCGGAAGGGAAGCAGATGTGGCGCGGCCATAAATACACGATTTGGCTTCAATGAGGCCGGGGCATGACTGCCCCGGAAGGCGCGTCTGCCGGACAACGTCCAACGAGTCGGCGCCCTCGCTTCAATGAGGCCGGGGCATGACTGCCCCGGAAGGCGCAGAATCGTCCGGGCGTGTCTGGTTCAGCTTCGCCTGCTTCAATGAGGCCGGGGCATGACTGCCCCGGAAGGCCAGACATGAATATCCCAGGATCGTTCGAGAAATCCTGCTTCAATGAGGCCGGGGCATGACTGCCCCGGAAGGGGGTAGACTAGGTCCATCGTGGCACGGTCCGTGTGCTCGCTTCAATGAGGCCGGGGCATGACTGCCCCGGAAGGTATCAGTTGACGGTCGAAGCCGTCTTTGACTACAGCGGCTTCAATGAGGCCGGGGCATGACTGCCCCGGAAGGCCGCAGCCTGGAGACGTCTTCAGCGGCCACCGCTCGGGCGAGCTTCAATGAGGCCGGGGCATGACTGCCCCGGAAGGCGCCTGCATCTGCGTCCCAGCAAAACGCCCGCCAGCCGGCTTCAATGAGGCCGGGGCATGACTGCCCCGGAAGGATTAGAGGAACATAATCGATTCCAGGCGGTCGCGGAGCTTCAATGAGGCCGGGGCATGACTGCCCCGGAAGGCGGAATACGCCTCCCTACCATCCGAGCCTCATGAGTCAAGCTTCAATGAGGCCGGGGCATGACTGCCCCGGAAGGAGTGACTAGGGGGCGGTCGTCCCCTGCACACATGGACGCTTCAATGAGGCCGGGGCATGACTGCCCCGGAAGGGGCCGATCTGGCTGCCGAGGTCAAGGCCGCGCACCAGCTTCAATGAGGCCGGGGCATGACTGCCCCGGAAGGGCGCCCGCAAGCGCTGCACCCAGCACAGCGGACGATTCGGCTTCAATGAGGCCGGGGCATGACTGCCCCGGAAGGCATCGGTGGGCGGCCTTGTGGCCGTCTCGATGCAAAGGCTTCAATGAGGCCGGGGCATGACTGCCCCGGAAGGCAGTTTCATCGCGCACGTCACCCGGTTCAGCGACGCGGAGCTTCAATGAGGCCGGGGCATGACTGCCCCGGAAGGCGCTGGCCCCGCCGAGCGGCGCGCCGCTCTCGTCAGAGGGCTTCAATGAGGCCGGGGCATGACTGCCCCGGAAGGGCCCATGCCTAGGCAGGGCTTCGACAGATTCGACCCGCTTCAATGAGGCCGGGGCATGACTGCCCCGGAAGGCTCGCCCAGGCGACCGCGCATCAGGGGGATCGTGCCGCTTCAATGAGGCCGGGGCATGACTGCCCCGGAAGGGGGACCTGGATGGCCGGCTGATTTGCGAGGCGGCCGAGCTTCAATGAGGCCGGGGCATGACTGCCCCGGAAGGTTGATTGGCGGGGGGTTGGATGAAGAGGACATCCCAGGCGCGCTTCAATGAGGCCGGGGCATGACTGCCCCGGAAGGCGGTATCGCGAGCGTGGAGAAGATGCTGGCATCCCTGGCTTCAATGAGGCCGGGGCATGACTGCCCCGGAAGGCCCCTTGTCGCCATCACAGCACCTCCAGGCATGCACAAGCTTCAATGAGGCCGGGGCATGACTGCCCCGGAAGGTTGGCGATGCGGATGCTCCGGATGGCCGGATCGGCCAAGCTTCAATGAGGCCGGGGCATGACTGCCCCGGAAGGCACAAACACAGGCCGAGGGTTCCGGTCAAAATGAGAGCGCTTCAATGAGGCCGGGGCATGACTGCCCCGGAAGGCGACGCCGGCATGAGCCTTCGCGACTGGTTCGCGGGGGCTTCAATGAGGCCGGGGCATGACTGCCCCGGAAGGCTGCACGTCCGGGTAGTGACCGGACGGGAGGGCGTGTGATGCTTCAATGAGGCCGGGGCATGACTGCCCCGGAAGGCCGTTTGAATATCCGGACGCGCATATCGAGCACGATGGCGCTTCAATGAGGCCGGGGCATGACTGCCCCGGAAGGGCGAATCAAAGCTACCGAGTGTATCTCGCCAGCCCGTATACGCTTCAATGAGGCCGGGGCATGACTGCCCCGGAAGGCTTGGTTCCCACCAAGCTCACAGCGCCAGCCCCCATGCTTCAATGAGGCCGGGGCATGACTGCCCCGGAAGGCGATCGGCTTACCGTAGGCAAGCGGGCGCACCCACGATCGCTTCAATGAGGCCGGGGCATGACTGCCCCGGAAGGCCGAACAGGCCCAGGCCAGCCAGGGCAGCAGGTGGGCCGGAGCTTCAATGAGGCCGGGGCATGACTGCCCCGGAAGGCTGTCCATGTCCTGCACCCTGGGCGAGTTCAATCAGGAGCTTCAATGAGGCCGGGGCATGACTGCCCCGGAAGGTTGTGAGGCCCGATCATGGCGACGCTCCCCCCAGTGGCTTCAATGAGGCCGGGGCATGACTGCCCCGGAAGGATGTCTCCCGTTTCACCGGCCGTGCGCGCAAATTCCGTGCTTCAATGAGGCCGGGGCATGACTGCCCCGGAAGGGTCAGAGAAGTTGATAGCCCCCGTCAAGAGACTATCCAGGCTTCAATGAGGCCGGGGCATGACTGCCCCGGAAGGAGGCCGGCGAACGGCCCGGTGCCGCCGGAGCCGAACCGCTTCAATGAGGCCGGGGCATGACTGCCCCGGAAGGGTTGAATGTGAGTCGAGCGTAGGAGTACGCACGGTATGGAGCTTCAATGAGGCCGGGGCATGACTGCCCCGGAAGGCACCCGGGTGCCGTTAGCCTCCTGGTGGTAGTCCGAAGCTTCAATGAGGCCGGGGCATGACTGCCCCGGAAGGGCCCAACCCGTCGGTCGGGGCCGCTGTGGCGTCCGCCCCGGCTTCAATGAGGCCGGGGCATGACTGCCCCGGAAGGGCCCGGTTGGGGTCGGACTGGCGGCAGATTATGGCGCGCTTCAATGAGGCCGGGGCATGACTGCCCCGGAAGGGGGGACAGGGTCGTCCTCGCCGAAAAACATCCGCCCCCGCTTCAATGAGGCCGGGGCATGACTGCCCCGGAAGGACGCCCATCGGAAGTCGGCGCGTCCACACCAACGCCAATGCTTCAATGAGGCCGGGGCATGACTGCCCCGGAAGGGGCCAGCCGAACGCCGATGAACACAGACGCTATCTGAAGCTTCAATGAGGCCGGGGCATGACTGCCCCGGAAGGCGGGCTACGGAACTCCTGGACAAGGCCAATCGGCACCGCTTCAATGAGGCCGGGGCATGACTGCCCCGGAAGGAGCCCCCCTCGCAAGGCCCTGAATCGCCCGTAAGTCTGCCGCTGTTTTCGAGCGCTGGCAAGACACACGCGGTGAACACCGAGTCGGACCAGCGGTCCGCATCGGCGGGTGCCGCGCATCGTCGCGCATCGTGTTGATTCACCATGGCAAACAGCGGATTCGAGCGCTGCGGGAGTCGGCGGCGCCGCACCAGCGCTCGCCCGCGCGCGGCACCCCGGTGCCCAACCGGGCGCTCGGGACGATGACGCATCGGAAGATTACACGATGACGGGCTTGCGCTCCACCACGGCGACAGACTTGCCCAGACTCTCGATGCGGGGCTTGACCGTGTCCGCCGGGCCCAGGTCGAGGATCAGCACGTGATCGGCGCCGTCTTGGATGGCCTCCGAAAGCGCCCCGCGCAGGTGCACCAGGCGTTTGCGCGACAGCCGGCACTGGAAGAGGGAGAGTTGCAGCCATTCCCCATATCCGTTCATCACCGTCCACACCCGGCGCCAGCGTTTCTGGTCGGCGATGTCGTAGGCGACAATGTAGAGACGCTCGTCAGTCGCGGTCGGCATCGGACGCATCTTCTCTATCGCGGTGTCACCCAGGGGAAGGTGTCGATCTCCCCGTGCAGGTGGCGGCAGAGCAGGCGTGCCTGGACCTCGATCAGGCGGCGGTAGCTGATCTGATAGCCGAACACGGGGTGGGTCAGGTCCTGCTCCAGGCGGCGTTCGAAGGCGGCGATCAGGGCCTTGCGGGCCGCCGGGGCCATGGCGCAGCTGCCGGCCGCGTGGACGAAGTCGCCGGGCGCGACCTCGCCATTGTTGATGACCGTCAGCACGGCCGATTCGGCGATCAAGGGACGGTCGGGTTCCATCATGTCCAGGGCGAGGGCCGGGCGGCCGTGGCGGACGGTGTGGTAGAACCCCCGGTACGGGTCCAATCCCACGGCCGACAGGGCGACGTGCCACGTCCGCACCAGCAAGGCATAGGCAAAGGACAGCAACGCATTCACCGGATCGGTGGGCGGGCGACGGTTGCGGGTGCGGAAGTCGAAGGCGACCGGTCCGCCCTCTTTCAGCATCAGCGGAAAGGCCCCGAAGTAGGCGGCGGCCGCGGCCCCCTCAATGCCCAACAACGTGGCGGTATCGTGTGCCTGTCCGGCGTCTCCCGCCAAGCGCTTCAAAGCACGGAGAGTCTCGGTCGCGGCGTCGGGTGGATGCGTGTCGCGACGGTTGCGGCGCAGCAAGGTGCGGGCATTGCGGATCTTCGCCGCCACCGCGCCGCGCGCGAACCGCAGCGACCAGCCGGGGTCGAACGCGCATCGGTACTGCGCCTCGCGGGCCGCCACAGTGCGATGGCCCAGCCCCACCGTGTGGCCTAGGAACCAGCCGCCGTGGCTGTGCCAGGAGACGGGGATCTCGCGGCGCATCATCTCGTGCAGGGCCGGCGCCGTGACCGAGACGTTGCCGAACACCACAAGCTGTGAGACCTCGGGCAGGCGCGCCTTGACCGGGGCCGCGTCGTCGAGCGTGACGACAAGCTGCCCGCCCGACTTGCCGACCTTGCCGTGGCCGGCCTGCACGATCAGCGGCAGGGCGTCGGGCCGCGCGGCCGCCAGTGGACGCGGCGCGGGCGCCGTGCCCAGAGCGTGACCGATTTCGTCGGGCAGGCAGATCCCCACCAGGGCGCAGCGGGGGCATTTGGGGCTGTCGATCAGGGGTGGCGGCGGTCGGGCCTGTGCCGCCGCCAAACGCAGTCCATGGACCGCGTGCAGGGCCGCCTGTCGCAAGGCGTCGTCGAAGGGAACCCGGACCCGCTCGCGGCTGGCGCGGTAGTATAAAAAGCCCTCGTGACAGCGGTAGCCGTGCTCCTCCAGCAGCAGACCCTGCAGGCAGACCTGCACCCGTTCGGGGTCGTAGGCGCCGAGGGCGACATGCGGGCGCTTGCCGCGCTTGGTGTCCACGGGGCTGACGCGGCCGCCGTCCCCCTCCACCAGATCCAGCACGCCGGTGATGCCCAGGCGCTCCGACGTCAGAGCCACCGAGCGGGCGTGAATGTCCTCGGTGTCGTCCTCGTCCGGTGGCGCATCGGGCAGCGTGCCGCCACCCGCGTCCACCCGTTTGTGAACCTGGCGCCCCTCCTCGGTGTCGGCGGTGTCGGTCCAGGCCCCATCGACCCACATCAGCCAGGCAACACGCGGACAATAGACATACTCACTGACCATCCGCACCGGCACCAGGGCCGCTCCCTCCGGCGCTGGCGGGGCCGGCAACGGAAGCTCGGGCTCGCGGTTGGGATCGGGGCGGTCGGTCATGGGAGCGCGCCCTTGCCTACAGGGCCTCAGCGTGGGTGACGGCCTCGACGCGGTCGGCGTGGGTCAGCGGCATGACGGGGTCTCCTTGGGGGGCAAGGCGTGTCTGGTCCGACCCGAAACACGTCATACTCGTCCCCGACACCCCACAACGCAAGAGACGGAGAGGTGTGTTTATGCGGCCATGGGGTGTAGGCAGTGGTGCTCGCCAGGCCAATGGCGTCAACTGATACCAGCGGCGGACGAGTGTGACTCATCCGCCGAGCGGCGCCGGCAATGGGACCGACGGACTGAGCGGAGTCGGTGTGTGCCGAATCCCCGGCCGGTCCGTGATCACGCGCGATCAGGCTGAACCAGTCCGTTTGCCCCTATCCGATTCACACTTTTTTGTGTCGATGTAATTGAGGCCACCGAAGTATAACCGGGCTGGCGCCCGGTTTTGTCCTGGGGGCACAGCCCCCAGTCCCCCAGTTCTTCTTCCGGAAAGAAAAAGGAGGGCTTGGGAGGTCTCCTCCCAAACGGGGGTCCTGGGGCCGTCGCCCCCGCATCATCCTCGGCAAAGGCCGCCAATGGGAAAAAGGTGTGTGAACACGATCGCGCTCACCCGGGGGTTCGGCGTGCACCCGTGCCGGACAGACGCCGAAGGGGCCAGACTCAGGCGTGGGCCGCCCGCCGCCGCTTGGCCACGACGCGCTCGCGATGGATCACGTACAGGCCGGCGGCGGTGATCAGGATCAGCCCCACCCAGGTGCCGGCGGTCGGCAACAGGCTGAAGACCAGCAGGTCGAGCGCCGTGCCGTACAGGATGTAGCTGTAGTCGAAGGGGGCCACCAAAGCCGCCGGTGCCAGGCTGAAGGCGCGGGTCAGGCATAGCTGGGCCAGCCCGCCGATCACGCCGATGCTCACCAGGCCGAGGGCCTGAACCGGGCTGGGCGGGATCCAGACCCAGGCCACCAGCGGCAGGGCGACCGCCAGCATGATGAGCGCGTTGGCGGCCGTCACCAGGGTGGATGGCACCGCCTTGCCGGCCACCCGCAGGCTGATCATCCACAGCGCGTAGCAGAGCGCCCCCGCCATCGCCCACAGGGCGGCCGGGCCGAACACGGCACCGCCCGGGCGCAGAATGACCAGCACGCCCACGAATCCCACCAGGACGGCGCTCCACCGATGGAGGCCGACGGGTTCGCGCAGCAGCGGCACGGACAGGGCGGTGACGATCAGGGGGGCGGTGAACAGGATCGCGGCGACCTCGATGAGCGACAGGGTGCGCCAGGCCACCAGGAAGCTGGCCAGCGCGCCGGCGCCCAGCAGTCCCGCCAGCAGCAGCTTGAGGGCCGCGCCCCGGGCCGTGCGGATCAGCGCGCGTCCGCCGCCGCCCAGCCGCCAGGCCAGCGGCAGCACGATCAGCAGCGCCCCGGAGGCCCGGAACAGCAGGATCTGGGCTACGGGGAAGTGAGGGGTCAATGCCTTGGCCAAGGTGTCCATGCCTGAGAACAGGGCCACGGCCAGCAGCATGAAGCCGATTCCCGCGAGGGGGCGGTCCATGCTTCGTCCCGTGTCGCCGTCCGTGATGGCGCGATGGGGGACGGCGGCCGGGGGGGCGCCGGGACCCGGATTGGGCGCGGGATCGGTCATGGAGGCTCCCGTGACGGGCGGAATGAGGACGGATGCGCCCTCGCTTAGGCCGGCGGACCCGGGCGGGCAAGCCTAAAGATCGCGGGTCTGGTCCGCCAAGATCGCGCCTGCGCCCGGGAGTCCGCCCCGGGGGTCCGCCCCGGGGTGCCACCGGAGAGGCGTCGGCGAGAGTCCCGACGCCGGCCGCCGGCATGCGGGAAACGGCTGGCCAAAAGTTCCGCGTCAGCGATGATGCATGCACGCTGTGTTTTTTGCGGCTGGAGCGGCCGGACTCTCCGCCTGTTCCGCCGCATTACCGCGAATTCACCAGCGGAATTCCGTATGTTCCTTGAACCCATCGGCGATCTGTGTCTATGATCACGATTGTTGCTATGACCCACCGGGGCTGGGTGGGGAAACAACATGATACAAAAGATGGTTCGCTCATCCGAAAGAACGATTTTGGGGCGCGATCGAACCAGACAAAAAAGAGAGCCAACAGCCCGGAACGTTCAAGTTCAAGACGGAACCAAATCAATGCGCATGGGTGCCTTGAGGCCCTTGGCAGGGCAGCGTTCGGCCAGTGAAACGAATCGCGAGGGAGAGGGCCGCCGCGCCCACCGAGGAGGCTCGACAGAGGTCGCGTGGCCCGCGTCGTCGGGGCGGTCCTCGACCCGGCACGACGCCGCCGCCTTCGCCGGCACGCGGGAGCCCAGCTTGGTTGAGGTCCTGAACGACCCGATCGTGCTGTCCATGATGCGTCGCGATGGCGTGCCCATGGACTCGTTGCAGGGGCTGTTGCGCAAGATCGGGCGGGGCCTGTCCTGAATCCTGATCCCGTCCGCCGGCCTCCGATCCCTGTCGTGACCGTTTGCGGATGACGGCTGATGGCTGTCGTGGGCGCCCGGTCGGACGGTGATGCGCCGGGCTCGTCCGTCCGCCGGGACCCGGAACGCCCCCTCTCCACGAACACCCCTGGCGCCGATCGCTCGACATCGGACCCACAGGCTTGATCCGATACCCAGCGTGAGTCGGCTCGCTAAGGCACTGATTCAGGCGAAAGATGCAGTCCGCATTCTTTTGTCTGAATCGAGAGCAGAGTCACGCCCCGAAAAGGGATCGAGCAGCGAGTCCACGTCGCCGCGATCCGCCCTGGCGGCCCCCCCTTCACGCGAGCAGGGTTCGGTGCGCCTGCAATTTTGAGGCATTACTGGACTTGGCTCCGGCGTGCCGGAGCGGTATCGTGGCCCATGGTTGGCGACGTGTGTCGATCGGTCGTGCCCTGTGTCAGGCCCCCGATCCAGCTGCCTCGGGTCCCTACCGGGCGCGGACAGGGGGCGGGTGACCGGCGGTGGGGCGTTGGCCGACCGTCCGGGCCTATGGGGAGCCGGGTCGCGGGTCCGCGCGCTGGGCTCAGGTCCTTGACCCGAACGACAGGTCCAGAACGCCAGAACGACAGATCCGAACGGTGGGGCACGACCAAACCCCGAGTGTCGGGATCCGGTGGTGTAACGGGGGGAGCGGGACGGGCGGACCCTTTGCGACTTGGAGCGGCCTGCCGCAACGGTCCGTTGTGTGCCGCTGAAGGGGAGGAGGTCTGATGTCTTGCCGCCCGTGAAGATCGACGAGGACGACGAGGATCTGCTGTTCGCCGACGACGGCGACCCGTCCGTCGATCCCGATCCAGCCGGTCGTGATGCGTCGGCCTTGGGGGGCGATGCGACACCCTGGCGTGTTCTGGTGGTGGACGACGATCCCGAGGTCCATGTCATCACCCGCACCGTTCTGCGCTCGGTGACCTTCCGTGGCCGGCCGCTGTGCATGATCGACGCCACGTCGGCCGCCGAGGCCGCCGATATCCTGCGCCGCGATCCGGATGTGGCGCTGATCCTGCTCGACGTGGTGATGGAGACGGAGGACGCCGGGCTGCGTCTGGTGCGTCAGGTGCGCGAGGACCTGGGCAACGCCGCCGTGCGCATCATCCTGCGCACCGGGCAGCCCGGCCAGGCGCCGGAACGCGAGGTGATCACCGATTACGACATCAACGATTACAAGGCGAAGGCGGATCTGACGGCGCAACAGCTGTTCACCGCCACGATTGCCGCGTTGCGGGCCTACGCCGACATCCGCGCCCTGGAACAGAGCCGCGAGGCGTTGCGGCGGGCCAACCAGACCCTGGAGGAGCGGGTGGCCGCGCGCACGCGCGATCTGGAGCGGCTCAACCGCGCCCAGTCGGACTATCTGGCCACCGTGAGCCATGAGATTCGCACGCCGCTCAACGGCATCCTGGGCATGGCGCAGCTTCTGCTGGCGGATGACCTGCCCCCGGCGCAGCACGATCAGACCGAGACCATCCACTTTTCCGCCGAAGCCCTGCTGTCCATCATCAACAACATCCTGGACTTCTCGAAGCTGGAAGCCGGGCGCATGGAGCTGGAGGTGCTGGACTTCGAGCCCCGTCGCCTGGTGCGCGGCATCATTACCCTGATGCGGTCACGGGCCACGGAGAAAGCCCTGGTGGTCGATGCCCGGATCGCCGACTCGGTGCCGCCGGCCCTGCGCGGCGATCCGGGCCGGTTGCGCCAGGTGGTGCTCAACCTCCTGTCCAACGCCATCAAGTTCACCGAGGACGGGTCCGTGACCCTGTCTCTGGACGTGACCGAGGACACAGGGCAGGCGGTGCGCCTGCGCTGCGCCGTCATCGACACCGGCATCGGCATCTCGGAGGAGGCCAGCGCCCATCTGTTCGAGGACTACAGCCAGGCGGACCGCACCATCGCCCGACGTTTCGGCGGGTCCGGCCTGGGGCTGGCGATCTGCCGGCGCATCGTTGATCTGATGGGGGGCCGCATCGGCGTGGACAGTCACCCGGGCCAAGGCTCGACGTTCTGGTTCGAGGTCACGCTCCCGCGCGGCGCCGCGCCGCCGCGGACGATCGCGACGGCCCCCCTCGGCCCCCCCGGGGACGGCCGCCGCCAGCTCTCGTTGCGGGTCCTGGTCGCCGAGGACAATCCGATCAATCAGAAGGTCACCACCCTCATGTTGCAACGGCTCGGGCACCGGCCGACGGTGGTTGCCACCGGCAACGAGGCGGTGGCCCGTGCCGTGGACGGCGCGTTCGACGTGATCCTGACCGACCTGCGCATGCCGGTCATGGGGGGCCTGGAGGCGGCGCGCCGCATCCGTGCCCTGTCCGGAGCGGCCGGGCGCGTGCCGATCATCGCGCTCAGCGCCAGCCAGTTGGCGGGCGATGAAGGGCAGTGCCTTGATGCGGGCATGGACGGCTTCGTCTCCAAGCCCGTGCGCCTGGAGGCGCTGTTCTCGGCCCTGGCCCCGTACGCCGAGGGCGTGGCGGCGCCGACGGATCCCGCCCTGGCGAAACGAGACGGGCCGGAGACGGCACCCGGTGCCGCCGCCCACGCCGATGACCAGGACACCGACGCCCTGGTGCTGGACCTGGACATCCTGGGCTGCCTGACCGATGCCCTGGGCCGGGCCGGCGTCGGGGACATGTTGCAGGCGTTCCGGCGAGACGCCGGGCGCTGTCTCGTCACCGTCGACTCGGCGCTGGTCCACGGTGACCTGGAGACAGTCGGTGGCGAGGCCCACGACCTGAAGTCGACGGCCGGCAACTTCGGCCTGCGGGCCCTCGCCAGGACGGCCGCCGCCCTGGAGGTCGCCGCGCGCGGGGGGCACCTGGACGAGGCCCGTCGGTTGGCCGCCGGACTGCCGGCCCGCTTTCACGCCGCGCTGGCGGCCCTGGGGCCGGGCGGGCACGGCATCATGGCGGCGGACGACGGCGAGTCGGACGCCGGCGGTGGTCCGGATGCCGGGCGTAAGGCCGCAGAGTCCGGGGCGCCGGCGGCTGGTGGCCACGGGTGACCCTTGACGACGCCCAGCCAGGACACGGAACCGGGACACGGGGCCGAGGCGCTGGGACCTCGGCGTGGTCAGGTGTCATGACCGCATGCATGACCGCCGGTCTCATACCAACGGTCATTGAGAATGACCGTTGCAGTCCGTGGCCGGCCCACTCCCCCACCCGGCCACCCCAAGTATACTGCTGTGGGTGGCCGGGTGGGGGAGTGGGCCGGTGCCGCTCGGCGGATGAGTCACACTCATCCGCCGTTGGTCTCATATATGGCGTAATCGGGATGTGGCTGCTCTTCCGCTTGGCACGGGATCGAGTCAAACTCACCCCGGGTACAAGGCCGTGAAGGGGGGTGAACCGCCCCTGGTTTGGCGGAGGCTCCATGGGCCTGGCCGCCCTGGCCACCGCAGGCCGCCACCGGACACCGCCTGATCGCCCACCCTCAGCCCCACCGTCAGACCACCAAGCCACGCCGCCCCGGACCAATGTCCGATGTGCCAAATCCCTGCCGATTTGTGCCAAATCGACCGCCGCGCTACACGGTGGGGCACGGTTTGCAAAACAATGCGGACCAAACCGCAAAACGGCCTCAAAGGCAGCCCCTGGAACGCAACACAAAACCCCCTGAAAACGGTTTGTTTTCAGGGGGTTGGAAATGGTGCCCAGGGACAGATTCGAACTGCCGACACGGGGATTTTCAGTCCCCTGCTCTACCAACTGAGCTACCTGGGCATTCAAAAAAGTCATCCAACGGACACAGCGCTCATGCCCGCCCCACCGTGGGAGGCGTTGTTTACGGGAAAACGGCGGGGCTGTCAAAGGGGTTTCACGCGCCTGTCACGGGGCCTCCGCCTCGGGGGCACGGTCGCGGTCCCGGCGCGCGATCAGGCGCGCCCAGACCAGCCGCGCCAGCACCACCGCCCCCAGCAGGCCGGCGGCGACGGGGACCGCCTGGGCCAGGCTGCCGGCGCGCAGAACCTGGCCCAGGCCCTCGCCGAACAGGCTGGCGGCGGCGATCACCGGCGCCATGCCGATCAGCGTGCCCCACAGGTAGGGCCGCCAGCGGATGCCGGTGGCGCCACAGGCGACGCTGACCAGGCCATACACCAGGGCCGGCAGCACCCGGGCGATGACCACCGTCTTGAACCCATGGTCCTGCAGGGCGTCCAGCACGCGCGCGGCCCGTGGCCAGCGTCGGGCCAGGTGGTGCGCCGGCCGGCGCCCCAGCGCCCGCCCCAGGGCGAAGCCCGCGACCGCGCTGGCGAGGGCTCCGGCCAGGGAACAGAGAAAGCCCGGTCCCGGCCCCAGCACCAGCGCCACGGCGGTGACCAGCAACAGGATGGGCGCCAGAAGCAGACTGCCCAGGGCCACGGCCACGACGGCCAGCGCCGGCGCCAGCGGCGTCTGGCGGGCGGTCTCCACCCACGCCGTCAGGGTTTCCGGAGTCAGCGCCGCGTCCACGGGCACGACGCGCCACACCCCCACCAGGGCCACCAGGGCCACCCCGGCGGCGACGGCCGGCCCCAGGGACCGCGACCGGCTCGGCACGGCGGCGGCCACCGGCCGCGCGTCACCGCGTGCCGAATGGGACAGGTCGGTTCCCAGATCCTCGACGGACACCGGCCGTTCGAAGTCGCCGGGCACCGGGTTGGGCAGCATGGAGAGCAGGTCATCGGGCGCGTCGCCGCCGGTCACCGGAGACAGGGCGCGCTCCGGATGGCCGTCATACCGGTCCAGGACGGCACACAGGGATCCGGTTTCGCGCAGTGTCTCGCGCACCGGTTCGGGGCCGACCCCCAGGTGTTCGCCCAGCATCTCGCATAGCACGGTGTCGGTCAGGTGCCGGACGGTCTCGGGATCACCCTGGATCTGGCCGTCACCGGGCCATCCCTCGGTGGCCTCGATGTGCCAGTCCAGCTCCGTATCCAGCCCCATGGAGCGGTTGTTGAGGTTGGCTGATCCATGACACAGGGCCCGGTCGTCAACGATCAGGAGCTTGGTATGGACCTTGATCGGCGCGGAGTCCCGCGCGCCCAGCGTCGGGCTCAGCACCCGCAGGCGGCCATGCCGGTCGGCGGCGCGCAGGTGGGACAGCAGGCGTTCGCGCCCCACCCCCATGGTGGCGGTCTCCAGCCAGCCGGCCGACACACAGGAGATGACGGCCACCACCTCGGGGCCGTCCGGCTCCCGCAGGCGATCAGCCAGCGCCTCGGCCACCATGCGGCCGGTCAGGTACTGGTCCTCCAGGTAGATCCAGCGACGGGCGGCGGCGATGTTGGCGTGGATCAGGGTCGCGATCTCGTCGATGCCGGGCGCGTCGTCGATGGGGGGCGCGGTGCGGGCCAGGGCCACGGGCATGGCCTCGGCCCGGGCCACGGCCAGCCGGTCGGCCTCGCTCTCCGGCCAGGGCGACGGCAGGTCGCCCGGCGGCGCCGGCTGCGGCGGCTCCTCCGTGACCCGGGCCCAGCGCTCCCGCACCATGGCGCCCAGGGTGGTCGCCACGGGTCCCTCCATCATCACCTGCATGTCATGGAAGGGGGGGTAGGGCTCGCCGCTGCCGGGCAAGCGTCGGCGCGGGTCGTTCGCTTCGTGGGCGCGGGTATCCCAGCGGGCCGGCGCCAGGTCCAGGCCCCCGAAGAACACCAGGCGGTCGTCGATGACGACGATCTTTTCGTGGTGCGCGCCCTCCACCGGACCCGACCCGTCCAGGCGCAGCCGCATGCGCGGGTGGGGGTTCCACGTCTCGCGCCACTCGGGCAGCAGTTCCCGCTTGCTGGCGTAGAGCATGGGAAAGTCCCACAACAGCACCGACACGGTCAGGTCCGGTCGCGCCTCGGTCAGGGCGCGCAACAGGGGGGCCAGGACCGTGGGCCACCCGTCGTCCGGGGGATCGGCCTGGGGGTCGAGCAACGGCACGGTGCCGGAGATGTCCCAGGCGACGATCAGGACCTGCCGCCGGGCGTTGATCAGGGCGGCCCGCAGGGTCTCGAAATAGGCGGCGGCATCGATCAGCAGCGCCAGGCGGTCGGCGCGGTCGATCCGCCAGCACGTTTCGCCGGGGTGGGCGATCACGCCCGGCGCGGCGGGGGGTGTGTCCGCGCGCGCGCTCTCGCCCTCGTCTGCGTTGGTGCCGTTATCCATGGGTGTCACCGATGCGCCGAGGCATGGGGGTCATCCCCGCGACGGCACCAGGAGGGTGGCCTCGCCATCGGTCACAAGCTTGCCGTTGACGGTGGCGGTGGTGCGGAACACGGCGAACTTCTTGTCCGCGATCAGGTCGGTGATCTCGGCCTTGACCCGCACCGTGTCGCCGATGCGCACCGGGGCCTTGAAGCGCAGTGCCTGGCTGACGTAGATGCAGCCCGGACCCGGGAACTTGGTTCCGAACAGCGCCGATATCAGGGCGCCGGTCAGCATGCCGTGGGCGATGCGTCCCTTGAACAAGGTGCCGGCGGCGTACTCCTCGTCCATATGGGCGGGGTTGGTGTCGCCGGACACACCGGCGAACATCAGGATGTCCGCCTCGGTGATGGTCTTGCCCAGGGTGGCGGACCGGCCGACCGCCAGATCCTCGAAATAGGTATGGACGATGTCTTCCATGGCGGTATCCACGGGGCGGGCCCTCCTTGCCGTGCCGGGGTGCGCGGGCGCGATCGCGCCGGGGTCACAGTAGGCCCTGTGGTGGCCCCGGCGCAACAGCCGGCGGCGGACCGGTTACGGCGGCGGACCATTCTCCGGCCGGACGCGCAAGAGGTCGGTCAGTTTCACGCGCAGGTGGTCGGGCTGCACCGGCTTTTGCAGCACCGGCAGCCGGCCCCGGTTGACGTCGTGCAGGCGGTGCGTGAGCGCGCCGCCGCTCAGGATCAGGGCCGGGACGGGCGTGTGAAAATGGCTGCGGACCAGGGCCACGGCCTCCACACCGGTGCGCTGGTGGGGCAGGTGAAAGTCCACCAGCATGGCGTCGGGGCAGGTCAGGGTGTCGGTGAGCAGCGCCTCCGTCAGTTCCGCCAGGTTGGCGAAGGGCGAGACCCGGAATCCCCATCCCTCCAGCAGCAGGGTGAGGCTCTCGCGCACCGTCGCCGCGTCGTCCAGGATCACCAGGTGGGGTTTGGCACGCGGTATCGCGTCGCCCTCGGCCGCCACGCCGGGGGGGGCCGCGCCGTCGCCGGCCGTCGCCGGGCGGGTTCCGTCGCCGGCGGTCGCGCGGGGCACGCGCACCGAGAACCGCGAACCGCGCCCCGGGGCCGAGGCCACGGTCACGGTCACCCCCAGCAGGTGGGCCACGCGGCTGACGATGCCCAGGCCCAGGCCCAGGCCGCCCCCGGGGTTGCTGGCGCGTTCCGCCGAGACCCGGTGGAAGTCCTGGAAGATCAGCGCCAACTGGTCGGCGGCGATGCCGTGTCCGGTGTCGATGACGTCCAGCCGCAGGTGACGGCCCTGGCGCCGGCCGCCCACGAGGATGCGTCCGCCGGGGTCCGTGTACTTGATGGCGTTGCCGATCAGGTTGCGCAGGATGATTTCCAGCAGGTGCGGGTCGGTCTGCAGGGTCGCGGTGGGCATCACCAGGCGCAGGTCGAGGTGCCGCTGGCGGGCCACCGGCGCCAGTTCCTCGGCCAGCCGCCGCAGCAGCGCGGCGGCGTCCGTGGCGCGCGGCTCGGGCAGGATGGTCCCGGCCTCCAGCCGCGAGACGTCCAGCAGGGTATTGAGCAGGTCGGCCAGCGCCCCCACCGATCGCTCGATCTTGGTGAGGATGTCCCGGGTCGAGGGCTCCTGGATGCGGCCGGCGAGCACCGAGACGAACAGGTTGAGCGCCTGCAACGGCTGGCGCAGGTCGTGGCTGGCGGCGGCCAGGAAGCGGGTCTTGGTCAGAAGCGCCTGTTCGGCGGTGTCCACGGCCTCGCGCATGCGCCGTTCGGCCTCGACCTGGCGCGTGATGTCCTGCACATGGGCGATGACGTGACGGGGGCGCCCCTTGCCGTCCCGGGTCAGGGCCAGGGCCATGTGTGCGTGCACCACGCCCCCCCCCTTGCGCACGTAGCGCTTCTCGGCCGAGAACACCCGCGCCTCGCCGCTGAGCAGCCGCCGCATGGCCTCCAGGTCGACACCGTGGTCCTCGGGGTGGGTCACCGCTGGCATATCCAGGGCGAGCAGCTCCGGTTCCCGGCGGGCGAGGATGGTGCACAGGGCCGGATTGACCTCCCGGAAGCGGCTGTTCAGGTCGAGGATGGCCATGCCGTGGGCGGCGGCGTCGAAGGTCTCGCGGAACCGGCTTTCGCTGGCGCGCAGCGCCTCTTCCATGCGGCGCTTGGGCGTGATGTCCAGGATCTGGGAGACGATCTCGCGCGGTGTGCCGTCGTCGTCGCGCATCAGGGCGCCGGTGACCCGGGCCCAGACGATGGTGCCGTCGGGGCGCAGGAAGCGCTTTTCCCGGTCGAGGGGGGTCTCGTCGCCGCTCAGGGCGCCATCCAGCCAGCCGAGATCGGCCGCCCAGTCGTCGGGATGGGTGGCGGACAGGGTCGAATGCCCCACCAGCGCCTCCGCCGGCCGGTCGAGGATGAGCGTCAGCGCCCGGTTGACGCGCCGCCAGCGGCCCTCGGTGTCGAGCAACGCCATGCCGTGGGGCGCCTGGTCGAAGGCGTTGCGGAAGCGGGCCTCCAGGCGCCGCTCGCTGGGGGGCGTGGGGGGGACCGGCGGCACGAAGGCGGCGTCCGATCCGGTCGGCGCGGCGGCCAGGGTCAGCGCGTCGTCCTCGTAGACCACCACCCGCGGAGGGGGCGGAGGCGCCCCGGCCTGGGTATCGCCGGACGGCGGCATCATCAGGGCCATGATGCAGCGCACCAGCCGCACACCGGCGTTCGAGTCGGGCACCCGCTCCACGGTGCTGACGCGCCCGCCGCCCTCGGCCGCCCCGGCGTCCAGCAGGGCGGCCAGGCGTGCCTGTCGCGCCCGCGCCAGGGCCGGCGGCAACAGGGCGAAGTAGTCGCGGCCCGGCAATGTGTCCGGCGCCGGCGTGCCCAGGCGCCGGGCCGCCGCCGGGTTCGCCGCCAGGATCACGCCGCCGTGGTCCAGGACCACCACGGCCTGGGGAGACAGGGCCAGGACGGATCCGGCCGAAAGGGAGTCGTCCATGCGCCGCGCATCCCGCGTCTTGGCGGTCCGGTTCCCCCGACCCGGCCGGACCGACGCGGGCCGCCCCGGCGCGGAGCGGTTGACCTGGGCCGCGTCGTGCCTATTCTGAAGGACAGACCATACACCCGTGCAGGCCGCGTGGGAGAGTCCGGTCCTCGCCTTGAGACGATCACAGGGTGGGAGATCGGCGCCGAAGGAGCAACCGCCCCCGGAAACTCTCAGGCACCCAGGACCGCGTGGCTTTCGGGACTCTGGAAAGCGGGCAATCGCCGGCCATGGCCGGCGCGCGCCTCACCGAAGATGTAAGCCGTCGTCTGAAGGACTGTCCGCCGGTCCTTCCGCCCACCTCGGGGATCGGTGATCCGCTTCCGCCGGGTGCTTGCGTGGACGGTCAATCTTTCAGGTTCCAAGACAGAGGGGGGCAGGGGATCGCCGGTGCGATCGCCCGTGCTTCCGTTCCGTCCGGCCTTGGCCGGACCCTGCTGGAAAGGAACCGACTCCATGGCGGATGCGGATATGGATCCCACCCCGGAGACCCCGCTCACCACCCCGCTGGACGCGCTGCATCGGGCGCTTGGTGCGCGCATGGTGCCGTTCGCCGGCTATGCCATGCCCGTGCAGTACCCCGCCGGGGTGCTGGCCGAGCACACCCACACCCGCGCCCGGGCCAGCCTGTTCGACGTCTCCCACATGGGTCAGGTCCGCCTGAGCGGATCCGATCCGGCGGGCGCGCTGGAGCGCCTGGTGTGCGGCGCCATGGTGGGGCTGAACCCGGGGCGCCAGCGGTACACGCTGCTCACCAACGACGACGGCGGCATCCTCGACGATCTGATGGTCGCCAACACCGGGGACGGCCTGTTCCTGGTGGTGAACGCCGCGCGCAAGGCCGCCGACATCGCCCATCTGCGCGCCGGTCTGCCCGATGTCGCCATCACCGTCCTGGAGGACCGGGCGCTGCTGGCCCTTCAGGGGCCGGCGGCGGCGGCGGCGCTGGCGCGGGGCGCGCCGGCGGTGTCCGCGATGCGGTTCATGGATGCCCGCGCCGTGTCACTGCTGGACATCCCGTGTTTCGTGACCCGTTCGGGCTATACCGGCGAGGACGGCTTCGAGATCAGCGTGCCCGCCGCCGAGGCAGAGCGGCTGGCGCGCTGGCTGCTCGACCAGCCGGAGGTGGCGCCGGCCGGCCTGGGGGCGCGCGACTCGCTGCGTCTGGAGGCGGGCCTGTGCCTGTACGGGTCGGACATCAACACCACCACCACGCCCGTGGAAGCGGACCTTGCCTGGACCATCGGCAAGGCCCGGCGCGAGGGCGGCGGCTTCCCGGGCGCCGAGGTCATCCTGGCGCAGCTTCGCGACGGGGCCTCGCGCCGCCGTGTGGGCCTGCGGCCCGAGGGACGCGCGCCGGCGCGCGCCCACACCGAGATCCGCGACGCCGGCGGTGCCGTGGTCGGCGAGGTCACCAGCGGCGGCTTCGGCCCCACGGTGGGCGGGCCGGTGGCCATGGGCTATGTGCCGACGGCCCTGGCCGCGCCGGACACGCCGCTGACCCTGACGGTGCGGGGGAAGGCCCTGCCGGCCCGGGTCGCGGCCTTGCCGTTCACGCCGCCCCGCCAGCATCGGGGCTGACGGTCGGGCAACCTCGCCGGGCCGACGGCGAGACGGGATATCATCACGGGATATCATCACGGGATATCGTCACGGGACATCATCACAGGGGGATCACGGATTATGACGACGCTTTACTTTACCGAGGACCACGAGTGGATCGCCGTCGACGGCGACGTCGGCACGGTGGGCATCACCGACCATGCCCAGGCGCAACTGGGCGACGTGGTGTTCGTCGAGGTGCCCGAGGCCGGCCGCGACCTCAACCGGGGCGACGAGGCGGCGGTGGTCGAATCGGTCAAGGCCGCCAGCGAGGTGTATGCGCCGGTCAGTGGTACGGTGACCGAGGGCAACGCGGCCCTGGCCGAGACCCCGGCGATGGTGAACACCGATCCCCTGGGCGAGGGCTGGTTCTTCCGCCTGACCCTGGCCGATCCCTCCGAACTGGACGGGCTCATGGACCAGGCCGCCTACGACGCCCATGTGGCCGGTCTGGACTGAGGCGCCCGCCCCGATCCGTGCGGCCCGCGCCGTGATGCCGGTGGTTTTCGCCGTCAACGAGGGCGCGTCCGTTCGCGTCGCCGCCCCTCCGGAGGACCTTGCCCGATGCGTTATCTGCCCCTGACCGACGGCGACCGACGGGCCATGCTGGCCCGCATCGGCGCGGCCTCGGTGGATGATCTGTTCCGCGACGTGCCGGACGAGGCCCTGGCCGCCGCGCGCTTCGACGACCTGCCCGACCACGCGACCGAGATGGCGGTCGAACGCCAGTTGTCCGCCCTGGCCGCGCGCAACCGGGCGGCGGGGGCGGGGCCTTGCTTCCTGGGCGCCGGGGCCTATCGCCATCATGTGCCGGCGGCGGTGGATCACCTGATCCAGCGGGGCGAGTTCCTGACCGCCTACACGCCGTACCAGCCCGAGGTCAGTCAGGGAACCTTGCAATACCTTTACGAGTTCCAGACCCAGGTGGCGCTGATCACCGGCATGGAGGTGGCCAACGCCTCCATGTACGATGCCGCCACGGGCGTCGCGGAGGCGGCGGCCATGGCCTGCCGCATCACCCGGCGCAAGCACGTCCTGCTGTCGGGCGGGCTGCATCCGCACTACGGCGACGTGACCGGGACCTTCCTGCGCTACACCGACGTCGCCGTGGAGCGGCTGGCGCCCGATCCCCTGGGGGTCGAGGACCGGATGGGGCGGGTCACCGGCGAGACCGCCTGCGTGATCGTCCAGAACCCGGACGTGTTCGGGCGCCTAGCCGACCTGTCGGCGCTGGCGCGGGACTGCCATGCCCAGGGGGCGCTGCTGGTGGTGGCGGTGGCCGAGCCGGTGTCCCTGGGGCTGGTGACGCCGCCGGGGGCGATGGGCGCCGACATCGTGGTGGCCGAGGGCCACGCCATCGGCAGTCCGCTCACCTTCGGCGGTCCGGGCGTGGGCCTGTTCGCCACCCGCCAGAAGTTCCTGCGCCACATGCCCGGGCGGCTGTCCGGGGAGACGGTGGACGAGGACGGCCGGCGCGGCTGGGTGCTGACCCTGTCCACCCGCGAGCAGCACATCCGCCGCGAGAAGGCCACCTCCAACATCTGCACCAACAGCGGCTTGATCGCCCTGGCCTGGACCATCCACATGACGCTGCTGGGCGAGGCCGGGTTCACGCGGCTGGCGCGCCTGAACCACCAGGCGGCCGTGGCCCTGGTGGAGCGGCTGGAGCGGGTGCCGGGCCTGACCGTGGTCACGCCCACCTTCTTCAACGAGGTGCTGGTGCGCCTGCCCGGGCGCGACGCCGCCGCCGTGGTCGAGACCCTGGCGGCGCGCGGTGTCCTGGCCGGGGTGCCG
The DNA here is from genome assembly GCF_014197915.1 of Roseospira visakhapatnamensis. Classification (GTDB taxonomy): domain Bacteria; phylum Pseudomonadota; class Alphaproteobacteria; order Rhodospirillales; family Rhodospirillaceae; genus Rhodospira; species Rhodospira visakhapatnamensis. The sequence continues at coordinate 46,878 of NZ_JACIGK010000011.1, read as the reverse complement.
CTGGCGCGGTTCTGGCCCACCTGGCCGGAACTGGCCGATGGCCTGCTGATCTGCGCCACCGAGACCAATACCGACGCGGACATGGACGCCCTGGTGGCGGCCCTGACGGAGGCGCTGCAATGACCGGACCCACCCCGTCCACCGTCTCCGGCAACCTCGGTCTGCGTCTGGAGGAACCCTTGATCTTCGAGCAGGGCGACCCCGCCAAGACCGGCGTGGACCTGCCGGAGCCCGGCGACCGGCCGGACCGCCTGGGCGGGCTGGCGCGCTCGGGGCCGATCGGCCTGCCGGGCCTGAGCGAGCCCGAGGTGGTGCGCCACTACACCCGGCTGTCGCAAAAGAACTATGCCATCGATTCCGGGTTCTATCCCCTCGGCTCCTGCACCATGAAGCACAACCCGCGCCTGAACGAGCGCATGGCGCGGCTGCCCGGGTTCGCCGACCTGCATCCGTTCCAGCCTCAGGGGACCGTGCAAGGCGCCTTGGCGGTGATGGGGGCGCTGTCCGACTGGCTGCTGGGTCTGACCGGCATGCGGGCCGTTGCCCTGTCGCCGGCCGCCGGGGCGCATGGCGAGTTGTGCGGCATGCAGGCCATCCGCGCCGCCCTGGACGCGCGCGGCGAGGGCGATCGGCGGGTGGTGCTGGTGCCCGAGTCCGCCCACGGCACCAACCCGGCCACCGCCGCGCTGTGCGGCTTCAAGGTGCGCGGCGTCCCCGGCGACGCGCGCGGGCGGGTGGACCTGGACGCCTTCCTGGCGGCGCTGGACGACGGCGTCGCCGCCGTCATGATCACCAACCCCAACACCTGCGGGCTGTTCGAGACCGAGATCATCGCCTTGTCCCAGGCGGTGCATGATGCCGGCGCGTTCGTCTACATGGACGGCGCCAACTTCAACGCCATCGTCGGCCGGGTCCGCGTCGCGGACCTGGGCGCCGATGCCATGCACATCAACATCCACAAGACCTTCTCCACGCCGCATGGCGGCGGCGGCCCGGGCGCAGGCCCGACGGTGCTCAGCGCGGCGCTCGCGCCCTTCGCGCCCCTTCCGCATGTGGTGGCCGAGGGCGAGGGTGAGGGCGACGACGGCGGGTGGCGCCTGGTCGAGCACGCCGAGGGCGACATGCGGCCGTTCGGTCGCATGAAGGGCTTCCACGGCCAGTTCGGCGTGCTCGTGCGCGCCCTGTCCTACATGATGAGCATGGGCAAGGACGGCTTGCGCCAGGCCTCGGGCGACGCGGTGCTCAATGCCAACTACCTGCTGGCCAGCCTGGGCGACGGGCTGACCCCGTCGTTCGAGGGGCCGTGCATGCACGAGGCCCTGTTCGATGATCGGTTCCTCAAGGGCACCGGCGTCTCCACCCTGGATTTCGCCAAGGCCCTGATCGACGAGGGCTTCCACCCCATGACCATGTACTTCCCGCTGGTGGTGCACGGCGCCATGCTGATGGAGCCCACCGAGACGGAGAGCAAGGCCAGCCTGGACGCCTTCTGCGAGACCGTGCTGGCGCTGGCCGAGAAGGCGCGGGCCGGGGAGACCGCCGTGTTCACGGAGGCGCCGCGCCACACGCCCCGCCGTCGCCTGGACGAGACGCGCGCGGCGCGCCAGCCCGTGTTGCGCTGGGCGCCCCCCGCGTCGGCCAGGGCGGCGGAGTAGGGAGGGGTGCGGCGCCTGCACCTCTGACGCGGGAGAGCGGTCAGGCAACTTTTTGGATGGATACGGCCGAACCAAAACTAGGTTCGGTCGTATGCATCAACTGTCATGTATAAATCCGTTGCCGACTCTATCTCAGGCCACTAGTGTGCCAAGCGCTCATCGTATGGAGGGAGCCGGCATATGGCCGTGGACGTTAAATACCATGACGAGGGTGGCTTTCTTGAAGTCATTCTTTCCGGTTTATTTTCCTTGGATGAGGTCGTCGACGCGCTGGGCGTCATCGTCAATAGCAATGAATGGCCACCGAACGTGAACGTCATTTGGGACGGGCGCGCGGTCGATCTTGAACACACGGATCGGCGTGTCTTCGAGGATTTGGCGGATTTTCGAAGCAATATTGATTTGTTACGCCGCGATTCCCGGTCGGCCGTGGTCGTGTCCGCGCAGTCGAAAGACGTTTCGGCGCACCTGGCGAAGTTGTTCTCTGAACGATACATGGTCGGCGACATCCGGGTGTTCCTGGACTGGGAGGAGGCGGTCCGGTGGATTCTTCGCGCGGGTGGACCGGAGGCGCCGGATACCGTACCCGCTGGAGACGCTGTCGAACCCGGCGACCGTTGTCGGCCGCCCCGGCGATGATCGTGGCGTCACGCCGGCACGACGTGGTGCCGGCAGAACGTGTTGAAGACAGCGGGCATCTTGAAAACAGGGACCTCCGCCCTGGCGCGGCCTAAAGTTGAGGATGCCGTCTGATCTGTCGGCATGCCGCCGGTCGGCCCACGGACCGCCGTTCCACCAGCCGGGGGGTCGTCTTGATCACCGGGGGCAGGTCGGCGACACCGTCCAGGTGATCGATCAGGGTGGTGGCCGCGACGGTGCCCAGCCCGCGCGTATCCTGTCGGATGGTGGTCAGCGGCGGCGTCATGTAGGCCGCCAGCTCGATATCGTCGTAGCCCATCACCGACACGTCGCCGGGGACGCTCAAGCCGACCTCGTTGGCGGCGCACAGGGCCCCCATGGCCGACATGTCGTTGAAACAGAAGACGGCGTCCGGCCAGGCGGACCGGGGCTGGGCGAGCAGGGCGCCCATGGCGCGGCGGCCGCTGGCCACGGTCAGGTCGCCGGGCATCACCAACGCGGGATCGATGGTCAGCGCGGCCGTGGTCAGCGCGGCGGTGAAGCCGGCCATGCGGCAGGCCGCGCGGGGATGTCCCGCCGGTCCGGTGACGCAGGCGATGCGCCGGAAGCCGCGCTCGGTCAGGAACCTCCCGGCCATCAGGCCGCCGGCATGGCTGTCGTCGGCGACGGTGGCGATGCCCGGCGTGGCCTCCGCGTCCAGCGCCAGGGTGGGCACGCCGGCGGTGGCGAAGGCGGCCGGTGCCTTGGGGTTCATGTTTCGGGTCATGACCACCAGGGCGTCGATGCGCTTCATGCGCAGGGTCGCCAGGCAATCGTGCTGCCTCAGGGGGTCGTCCGCGGAGTTGCACAGCATCAGGCTATAGCCACGGTCGGAGCAGGCGGACTCAACCCCCTGAATGACCTCGGCGAAGAAGGGGTTGGTGGAGTTGGTGACCATCATGCCGATGGTCAGGGTGCGGTTCGCCTTCAGGGCACGGGCCACGCCGCTCGGCGCATAGGCCAGGCGGGTCACGGCGTCGTGGACGCGGGCGGCGGTCTCGGGGGCCACGGTCCGGGTCCCGTTGATGACGTGGCTGACCGTGGTGACCGAAACGTCGGCGGCGCGGGCGACGTCCTTGATGGTGGCCATAAGAGAACCCAGGAAGCGAAAGCATGGGGCGAGCGGGCGACGCCATCCAGAGCGGTGGCCCAGAGCGGTGACCCAGAGCGGTGACGACGTCGCCGGCCCTGGATGGCGTCGGAGGTCATGCGCCCCGCGAAGACGGGGCCCCGCCGAACGGGGTGGTGTACCAGCGGTCCTTGACCACGACCGGTGCCCGTCTTCCAGGATGGGGCGCCTGCACGGCGCCTGTCTTCCAGGACGGGGCGCCTGCGCGGCGCCCCTGGGCGCAGGACGACGGGGCGCCGGTCCTACTTCGTCACCGCCTGGAGCGGAACCGGCGTGAACGCCGGCACGTCCTCGCCGGACGCGACCTTGGCCGCCGTCTCCACGCCCATGGCGCCGATCTTGGCGGCCTGCTGGGCGATGGTCGCCAGCATGGAGCCGTCCTCGACCGCCGCCACGCCGTCGTCGGTGCCGTCGAAGCCGACCACGATGATGTCGCGGCCCGACGCCTGGATGGCCTTGATGGCCCCCAGCGCCATTTCGTCGTTGTGGGCGAACACGGCGTCTATCTCCGGCTGGGCCTGAAGGATGTTCTCCATGACGTTCAGGCCCTTGGTGCGGTCGAAGTCGGCCGGCTGGCTGGCGACGATCCGGATGCCCGAGGCGGCGTCGACGGCCTGGTGGAAGCCCTCGCCACGGTCGCGGGCGGCCGACGTGCCGGGCACGCCCTGCAGTTCGACGACGGCGCCGGACCCGCCCAGGGCCTCGATGATCACCTCGCCGGCCATCTTGCCGCCGGCCACGTTGTCGGAGGCGATGTGGCTGACCACCGTGCCGCCGCTGGCGGCGCGGTCCAGGGTGATGACCGGCACGTCGCGGCGGTTGGCCGTGCGCACGGCCGAGCGCACGGCGTCGCTGTCGGTCGGATTGATCAGCAGCACCGCCACGTCCTGGTTCAGCAGGTCCTCGACATTGGCCAGTTCCTTGGCCGGGTCGTTCTGGCTGTCGAGGACGGTCAGGTCGTAGCCCAGCGCCTCGGCCCGGGCCTCGGCCCCGTCCTTGAGCGTGACGAAGAACGGATTGTTCAGGGTCGAGACCACCAGGGCGATGGACTCGGCCGCCTGGGCGGTCATCGCGGCGCCGAGGACGGTGATCGACGCGACGGTCGCGATCAGTATCTTGCGCATGATGTTTCCTGCCTTTCTTGTCTTGTCCGGGACGAGGGTCCGGGACCGGAAACCCCTGATCCGAGGCCGGGCGGTTTCGGGCCGGACGGCGTGGATCGGAGGTCGCGAGGATGCCTCGGGCGCGCGCCTAGTGCACTGATCCAGACAAAAGATGCAGTCCACATTCTTTTGTCTGGATCGAAAGTGCACGAGAAACAATGTTTTGTGCAGCGACGTTTGCATTCAAGGGGGAACCCCTTGAATGCGTCGCTGCACTAGGCACGCGACTTGCCCCGGCTGTCCACCAGCACGGCCAGCAGAATGACGGCGCCCTTGGCGATCATCTGGTAGTAGGACGAGACATCCATCAGGTTCAGCGCGTTGTTCAGCACGCCGATGATGAGGGCGCCGACCAGCGTGCCGAAGATCAGGCCGCGTCCGCCCATCAGGCTGGTCCCACCCAGGACCACCGCCGCGATGGCGTCCAGTTCATAGGCCATGCCGGCGGTCGGCTGGGCGCTTTCCAGGCGCGCGGTGAGGATGATGCCGGCCAGGGCGGCCATCAGGCCGGAGACGGCGAACACCGCGATCTTGACGGCGGTCACGTTGATGCCCGCCAGCCGGGTGACCTGCTCGTTGCCGCCGATGGCGTAGACGTAGCGGCCGAAACGCATCTGGCCGAGCACGAACCAGCAGATGCCGAAGGCGACCGCCGCGATCACCACGGGGACCGGAATGCCCTGAATGTAGGCGCCACCGATGGCCCAGAAGGGATCCGAGAGGGTGGTGATGGGCCGCCCGTCGGTGAACACCAGCGTGGCGCCCCGAAGGACGGTCATGCTGACCAGCGTGGCGATGAAGGGCTGCACGCCGCCGATCGCGACCACCACGCCGTTGGCGGCGCCCAGCGCGGCGCCCAGCATCAGGGTCGCCGGCAGCGCCACCCACAGGCTGGCGTCGGCGGCCACCAGCGAGGCGCAGACCGCGCCGGTGAACGCCAGCACCGACCCCACCGACAGGTCGATCCCGGCGGTCAGGATGACGAACGTCATGCCCATGGCGATGATGGCGTTGATCGAGGTCTGCCGAAGGATGTTCAGCAGGTTGTCGACCGTCAGGAAGTTGGGGCTGTACGCCGCCACGACGGCCATCAACACGATGAGGCCGATCAGGGACTTGTTGTCGGCGAGCATGCGCAGCAGCACCCGCCCGGCGCCTCCCGTCGACGGGGGGCCGATCTCGGTGGCCGTGGCGGCCATGGTGGTGGCGGGCGGCTTGGTCTTGGGCATGGTGGTGGATCCCTCCTCAGGCCACGGCGCGTTCCATGATGCGTTCCTGCGTCGCCTCGCCGCGATCGAAGGATCCGGTCAGGCGGCCCCGGGACAGCACCAGGATGCGGTCCGACAGGCCCAGCAGCTCCGGCATGTCCGAGGACATCAGGAGCACGCACAGGCCCTGGCGCTTCAGCGCGTTGATCAGGGTGTAGATGTCCCGGCGGGCGCCGACATCGACGCCGCGCGTGGGCTCGTCCAGGATGACGATGCGGGGCCGGGTGAGCAGGGACTTGGCCAGCGAGACCTTCTGCTGGTTGCCGCCCGATAGCGTGCTGACGGCCGCCTCCATGTCGCGTGCCTTGACCGAGAACATCGTCATGTACTCGGCGACGCTGGTGGTTTCGCGCCGACGGTTCACAACCGGGCCGGTCGACAGCCGCCCGAGCGCCCCGAGCGCCATGTTGAAGCGGATCGAATGCGACTGGATGAGCCCGTCCGCCTTGCGGTCCTCGGTGACATAGGCGATGCCGGCGCGCTGGCCGTCGCACGGGCTCCTCAGGCGGATCGCGGCGCCGTCCACCCGGACCGTGCCGCCGGAGAGACGGTTGGCGCCGTAAAGGGCGCGGCCCAGCTCGGTGCGGCCGGCGCCCATCAGGCCGGCGAAGCCCACCACCTCGCCGGCGCGGGCGGTGAAGGTCACATCCTCCACGCCCCGGGCGGAGAGCTGGCTCACCTCCAGCATCACCGGCTTGGCGTCGCTTTGGACATACGGATACTGGTCGGAGATCTCCCGCCCGACCATGTGGCGGATCAGGTCGGCCTCCGTCAGGTCGGCGACCGGTCCGGCATGAACCATCCGGCCGTCGCGCAGCACCGTGACGTCGTCGCACAGGGCGAAGATCTCGTTCAACCGGTGGCTGATATAGATGATGGCCTTGCCCTCGGCCTTCAGCGTGTCGACCACGTCGAACAGGATGCGGGTCTCCACGTCCGTCAGGGCGTCGGTGGGTTCGTCCATGACGATGACCTCGGCCTCCAGGGACAGGGCGCGGGCGATTTCCACCATCTGCTGGGTCCCGACCCCCAGGTGTTCCACGGGCGTGCCCGGCGCGACATGGCCCTGGCGCAGGCGCGCCAGCAGATCGGCGGCGCGGACCTTCATGGCCGACCAGTCGATGCGGCCGATGGCCGTGCGCGGCTCCCGGCCCAGAAAGATGTTCTCCGCCACGGACAGGCTGGGCAGCAGGTTCAGTTCCTGGTGAATGATGGCGATGCCGGCGTCCATGGCCTGACGCGGCGTGGTGAAGCGCACGACCTCGCCTCGCAGGCGGATTTCGCCGCCCGGGTCGGGCGGGTGGATGCCCGACACCACCTTCATCAGCGTCGACTTGCCGGCGCCGTTCTCGCCGACCAGGGCCATGACGCGCCCCGCGCGCGCCGTGAAGGCCACGTCCCGCAGCACGGTGACCGACCCGAACGTCTTGCCGATGCCATGGAGAGAGAGGAGGGGCGGTGTCATGCGGTCGCCTTCCCTGAGCCGGGGACCGTTGCGGGGAGCGTGACGAGGTCGGTCAGAACACCACGCCGGCATACAGGATCACGTTCGCGAACGGAGAGCACTCGCCGGTGCGGACGACGGCCCGGGCCTCGCGGGTGCGCGCCTTGAAGCGCGCGTGCGGGTCCTGGTCGATGGAGATGGGGGCGCCCTGCGCGGTGCCGATCTCGTCCAGCAGGGCTTGCAAGGCGGCATGAACCCGGGGGTTGCGCGCGGGCAGGTCCGTTGCGATGAGCGCGCGCTCGATCCGAAGCTCGGCGCCGATGGCGGCCACGACCTCCAGGAACGACGGCACGCCCGCCACCAGGGCCAGATCGATCCGCTCGGGACCGGCGGGGATCGGCAGGCCCGCGTCGCAGACCACAAGTCCATCGGTGTGACCCATGCGCGCGACGGCGGCCGACACCGGGGCGTTCAACAGGGCGGTCTTCTTCATCGGGGGGGTCCTCTCGTATCCGGAGGCCGACGGGGGACGCGCCATCGACGATGATCGACGCAGGCCAAACCGTAACATAGTTTTCATATTTCCGCAAACGTTTGCGCAAACGTTTGCGGAAAGGTTGGCGTAGGATGCGCGAGACCATGCGCATGAGCGTGCGGAGACCATGCCGCGCTGTTCTCGTAAGGGCCGGCGGGTGGCCCGGCCGTTCGGCTGGTGTCCACGTTGGGGATCGGCTAGCGTGCGGCCATGGCAAGCCGTCGGAAGACAACGCGACAGCGGCGCATCATGGAGATCCTGGGCACGCGGTCGGCCCTGCGGGTCGCTGACCTCGCCGCCGAGCTCGACGTGTCCACCGAGACGGTTCGCCGCGACCTGGACGACCTGACCCGACAGGGGCTGATCGACCGCACCTATGGCGGCGCGGTCCGCCGGCCGTCGCTGGAACCGGGCTTGAGCGAGCGCCAAACCCAGTTGGTGCCGCAGCGTCAGGCGATCGCCCGCGCGGCGGTGCCGCTGCTGGCCGGGGCCCGCCATGTGATGATCGGGTCCGGGTCGACAACGATGCACGTGTCACGGCGCCTGGCCTTCGAGATGCGCGATGTCACCGTGCTCACCCACTCCTTCGGCGCGGCGACCGTGCTGGCGGGCAATCCGGCCATCACCGTGATGATGACCCCGGGCGTGTACCACCTGGGGGAAGGGGCGCTGCACGGCGGCCAGACGTTGCGCTTCCTGGAGGACTTCCGCGCCGACTGGGCGGTGGTGGGCGCGAGTGGGCTGATGCCCGACGGCGCCAGCGACGCGATGATCGAGGCCGCCGAGGTCTACGGCGCCATGGCGCGCCGCTCCGCGCGGGTCATGGTGGTCGCCGACAGTTCCAAGTTCGATCGCGCGTTCCCGGCGTCGTACGCCTCGTGGGAGGGGATCGACGTGCTGGTGACCGACACGCCGCCGCGCGGCCCGCTGGCCCGGGCCATCGCCGCCGCCAAGGTGTCGGTGCGGGTGGAGTGCTCCGCTGCTCCGCCCCCGGGGACGGAGACCTCCGGCGGTCGGGCGTCGTGACGGGTGCTCAGGACGTGCCCAGGAACCGCTCGGCCAGGTCCACGGTACCGTCGGTGTAGGGCGCGCCCAGCTCCTGCGCGGTGGGGGTCTCGGCATGGCTGGCCAGCCAGGCGGTGAGCAGCACACGGCGCAGCATGACGAACGTGGGCAACATGGCCTCCTCCTCGGCCCGCAAGGGGGCGACGGTCCGATAGCCCGCGACCCAGGCGTCTTGCAGGTCGGGGATATAGGGTTCGTGTTCGAGGAAGCTGACGGCGGCGGCGAAGTCGTAGCCGAACCAGCCGAAGCCGCAGTCGTCGAAGTCGATGACCCCCAGGCGGTCCCCCTCGACCAGCAGGTTGGCGAGCCGCAGGTCCGCGTGGATGAGGCCGAACCGGTCCGGCCCCGTGCCATGGGCCTCCAGGCGCGCGCGGAGCACCCGGCACGCGCGCGCCAGCACGGCGGCGCCGGCCGGCTCCAGGCCCATGGCGGCGCGCCAGTCGCCCCAGTGCGGCGTCGGTCCCACGGTGGTGTCCCAGGTCCAGGTCTTGCGGCGGAAGCCCTGGGGGCGGGTCCAGGCGCGGGCATGCGCGTGGAGGCGGGCGCTGATGGCGCCCAGGGTGTGGAAGTTGCCGGTCAGGTCGGTGTCGGGGGACGGCTCGGCCCCGCTCATGAAGGCGAAGGCCGCGACCGCGCGGTGGTCGCCGTTCAGGGCGAAGGTGGCGATGTGGCCACCCCCGGCGACGGCGAGGGGTTCCGGGGTGTCCACGACGTGGTGGGCGCGCAGGTCAGTGATCCAGTCCAGTTCGGACTCGATCTCCTGGCGGGTGTGATAGCCCGGGCGGTACACACGAAGCACGATGGTGTCGTCCGACGTGGGGTCGGCCCCGGCCTCCCTGGCCAGGAAGGTGGCGTTCTCCGAGATGTTCAGCAGCGTGACCCGGGCGTCCGGCGACAGGCCCCAGGTCCCCAGCAGGCCGGCGGCGCCGACGCGAAGCGTGTCCAGGACCTCATCGGTGTACAGACCGGTCATGTCGCGTCCCAGGTTTTGAGTTCCAACAGAAGCGGGCGCATTCTGGGCTCAAAATGTGGGACCTGCAACATGTCCGCGGTGTTCTGGCCGTCGGGCGGCGGCTCGCGCGGGGACGGGCGCGGGGACGGGCGCGGGACGGGCGCGGCGGTGGTGCCGGCGCTCTCAGGCTGCGGCCATCACGCCGCCGCCACCGTCACGACCCGGTCGCGGGGAAGGCTGACCGTCGCCTTGGTGCCACGGCCCGGCTGGCTGGCCAGCGCGAGGGTGCCGCCGTGCAGTTCCACCAGGCCCTTGGTCAGGGGCAGGCCAAGCCCCGTGCCCTCGTGCTTGCGCGACAACGAACTGTCCACCTGGCCGAAGGCGCTCATGGCCTTGCGAAGCCCGGCCTCGTCCATGCCGATGCCGGTGTCCGTCACCGTCAGCACCAACGCGCCGTCCTCGCCGACGAAGGCGTCGCAGGCGACCGTGCCCCCCGGTTCGGTGAACTTGACCGCGTTGGACATCAGGTTCAGCAGGATCTGCTTGAGCCGGCGCGGGTCGGCGCGCACGGCCGGCAGGTCGGGATCGCCGATGCCCGTCAGGACGACGTCCCCTTTCTGGGCGCGCGACATCAAGAGGCGGGTCGCCGCCTCGCAGAGGTCGCGGAGGCTGACCACCTCCTCGTGCAACACCAGCTTGCCGGCCTCCACGGCGGAGACGTCGAGGATGTCGTTGATCAGCTCCAGAAGATGGGAGCCGGAATGGTGAATGAAGTCGGCGTATTCGCTGTAGCGATCATGGCCGAGCGACCCGAACAGCCCGTCCCGCATGGCCTGGGAAAAGCCGATGATGGCATTCAGGGGGGTGCGGAGTTCATGGCTCATGTTGGCCATGAAGTCCGACTTCGCCTTGTTGGCCATCTCGGCCGCGTGGCGCGCCTCCGCCATGACGCGCGCCGCCTGTTTGTGCTCGGTGATGTCCTCGCACACCGCCACATGGTGGGTGACGGCGCCGTCCGATCCCCGGATGGGCGCGAAGGACACGTTGGCCCAAAAATCGCTGCCATCCTTGCGGCGATTGCGCAACTCCGCCCGCCAGGCCCCGCCGGCGCGAAGCGTGGCCCAGAGGTCCGCCAGCACGCCCCTCGGCGTGTCGGGTGACATCAGGATCCGCGGCGTCTGGCCCAGGACCTCGTCGCGCGCGTAGCCGGTGAGCGCCTCGAACTTCGGATTGACGTATTCGATCAGGCCCTCGGGGTCGGTGATGAACGTACAGACGGGGCTCTGCTCCACCGCCAGGCCCAGCTTGCGCGAGGCGGTCTCGGCTTCCCGCCGCATCACCACCTCGGCCTTGAGCGAGGCGGTGCGTTCCTCCACCTGGCGTTCCAGGGTCTCCCGGGCGGCGCGCAGGTCTCCGGTGCGATCGGCGATCTCCTGTTCCATCGGCTTGACCATCCAGCGGAACAGGACGAACCAGAGGGTCAGCGCCGTGGCCCCGATCAGGAAGAAGGCCAGCAGGAACAGGCCCCGGCCCATCGACGTCAGCGTCGCCGCCGTCTCCGAGTCGTCATGGCACAGCACCAGCGAGAGCGATCTGTCACGGTAGTGGAACGTTCGGGTCACGGTCAGGGGTGTGTCGATCTTGCCCGGCGTTCGGTACGAGAACAGGGTGCGACCGTTGTCGAAGGTCACCTCCAGCACGTTGACGTCGGTATACTTGACCGGCCAGTCCGCCAGGAAGACGCGCGCCTCGGCATAATCATTGCGTAGCATGGAATCGGTGAGGAACGCGCCGATCAAATCCGCCTCAACATCCATCTTACGCAAGTAAGATGTGATTAACTGTTCCCTCTGCTGGTTGTAGACCAGGACGCAGGAAATCGACGCAAATACCGTCAGAACCAGGACGATTGCCGCCAGCAGTCGCCAGCGACTATATTGAAATCTTCGTCCCGACATGCCGCGCCGTCCCGACCCTGGTCGCTCCCCGCCCTCCCGCCAACACCGGCACCCGCACCCGCGCTTCTGGTTCGTGCGAAGGATAACCGGACGGACGAGAGGGCCACCCTTTCAGCATCCGGCCAAACCACCGGGCAAATCAAGGGGTGCCGAAGAAATAGAGGTCAGCGGGTCCCCTGCCTTTCGACGGGGACTGGGCATCTGGGTTGAATGTTGTGCGCGCTCTTTCAGGTTTTGGGACCGGCGACCTTGGTTGATTGACCCATCCGGCCGCCGGTGTTGTCGCGGTCCGCTATCGGTCGCCGGTCATGACCCGGCGCACGGCGGCGGCCCAGCCGGCGTACAACCGTTCCCGCCGGTCGGCTGGCATGTCCGGCGTGAACATCCGGTCGCGGCTCCAGCGATGCGACAGGTCGTCGAGGCCCTGGAACACCCCAACCTGAAACCCCGCGAGGTAGGCCGCGCCCAGCGCCGTGGTCTCGATCACCGCCGGCCGTTCCACCTGGATGTCCAGGACGTCGGCCAGGAACTGGCAGGCCATGTCGTTGGCCACCAGGCCGCCGTCGACCCGCAGCGACACCGGCGCGGTGCCGCTGTCGGCGGTCATGGCCTCCATCAGGTCGCGGGTCTGGTAGCCCTGAGCCTCCAGCGTGGCGCGGGCCACGTGGGCGCGGCCGGTGTCCCGGGTCAGGCCGACCAGGGCGCCGCGCGCGTCCGGGTCCCAGTAGGGCGCGCCGAGCCCGGTGAAGGCCGGCACCAGGTAGCAACCGCCGCTGTCCGGCACCTGTCCGGCCAGGGCCTCGCTCTCCGCCGCCGTCGCGATGAGGCCGAGGCCGTCGCGCAGCCATTGCACGGCCGCCCCGGCGACGAAGATGGACCCCTCCATGGCGTAGACCGTGCGGCCATCGAGCCGGTAGGCGATGGTCGTCAACAGCCGATTGCGGCTTTCCACGAAGGTCTCGCCGATGGTGAGCAGCGCGAACGCCCCGGTGCCGTAGGTGGACTTGATCATGCCGGCGTCGAAGCAGCACTGGCCAACCACGGCGGCGTGCTGGTCGCCGGCCATGCCGGCCACCGGGATCGGCGCGCCCAGCAGGTCCGGAACCGTGGTGCCGAAGTCGGCGGCGTTGTCGCGCACCTCGGGCAGCACGGCGCGCGGGATGGTGAACAGGGCCAGCAGGTCGTCGTCCCAACGGTGGGTGCGGATGTCGAACAGCAGGGTCCGCGCGGCGTTGGTGGCGTCGGTGGCGTGCACGGCGCCGCCGGTGAGGTTCCACAACAGCCACGAATCAACGGTGCCGAAGCAGATCTCGCCGGCCTCGGCGCGGGTCCGCAGGCCGTCGACGTGGTCCAGCATCCACGCCACCTTGGTTGCCGAGAAGTAGGGGTCGATCAACAGGCCGGTCTTGCGCCGGATCAGGGGTTCGTGGCCGCCGGTCCGCAGGTCGCGGCACAGGGGCGCGGTGCGGCGGTCTTGCCAGACGATGGCGCGATGCACCGGCGCGCCGCTGGCCCGGTCCCACAGGATGGCGGTCTCCCGCTGGTTGGTGATGCCGATGGCGGCGATGTCGCCGGCCGTCACGCCAGAGTCGGCGATCGCCCGCCGGCAGACGGCGAGGGTATCCATCCAGATGTCGGTGGCGTCGTGCTCGACCCAGCCGTCGGCCGGGAAGTGCTGGGTCAGGTCCTTCTGGGCGCTGGCGACGGCGTGGCCGTCGGCGTCGAAGACAATGGCGCGCGAACTGGTGGTGCCCTGGTCGATGGCGAGGATGTGGCTGGCCATGGGAACGGGAGTCCTCGATGGGGGAGTGCTGAGATCCGTGGGGCATGGCGGCGGCCATGAAACGGACGCGTCCGTTTCATGGCCGGTCGCACGGACTCACTGCGCGTTGGCGTCCTGCCAGCTCTGCACCAGCTCGTCATAGTCCACGGTCTGGCCCTGCGGCTTCTCGTTCTCCAGGCGCGGCTTGGGCGCCCCCGGCTGCGACAGCCAGTATTCGGGATCCCGCGCGTCGTTGAGGCGCGGCCCGCAGTCGCCCTGGATGCCGGCGCGCTCCAGGCGGGCGAGAATGTTGTCCTGCTGCTCGGCCAGGCTGTCCATGGCCTCCTGCGGGGTCTTGGCGCCGGTGACCGCGTCGGCGACGTTCTGCCACCAGAGCTGGGCCAGCTTCGGATAGTCCGGCACGTTGGTGCCGGTGGGCGTCCACTGCACCCGCGCCGGGCTGCGGTAGAACTCCACCAGGCCGCCCAGGAGGGGCGCCCGCTCGGTGAAGGACTCGTGGCGGATGTCGCTGTCGCGGATCGGCGTCAGGCCGACGTGGGTCTTCCTGAGCGACACCGTCTTGGAGGTGACGAACTGGGCGTACAGCCAGGCGGCCTTGCGGCGATCGACCGGCGTGGACGTCATCAGGGTCCAGGATCCGGCGTCCTGATAGCCCAGCTTCATCCCGTCCTCCCAGTAGGGGCCGCGCGGCGACGGCGCCATGCGCCACTTCGGTTCACCGTTCTCGTCCACCACCGGGATGCCGTCCTTGGCCATGTCGGCCGTGAACGCGGTGTACCAGAAGATCTGCTGGGCGACATTGCCCTGGGCGGGAATCGGGCCGGCCTCGGAGAAGGTCATGCCGGCCGCCTCGGGCGGGGCATAGGCCTTCAGCCAGTCGATGTACTTGGTCAGCGCGAACACGGCCGCCGGGCCGTTGGCCGCGCCGCCGCGTGACACGCTGGAGCCGACCGGATTGCAGCCCTCCACGCGGATGCCCCATTCGTCCACCGGCAGGCCGTTGGGAATGCCCGTGTCGCCGGCGCCGGCCATGGACAGCCAGGCGTCGGTGAAGCGCCAGCCGAGGGACGGGTCCTTCTTGCCGTAGTCCATGTGGCCGTAGACGCGCTGGCCGTCGATCTCGCCGACGTCGTTGGTGAAGAACTCGGCGATGTCGGCATAGGCCGACCAGTTGACGGGCACGCCCAGGTCGTAGCCGTATTTGTCCTTGAAGCGCGCCTTCAGGTCGGGATCGGTGAACCAGTCGTAACGGAACCAGTAGAGGTTGGCGAACTGCTGGTCCGGGAGCTGGTAGATCTTGTCGTCCGGGCCGGTGGTGAAGCTGATCCCCATGAAGTCGTCGATGTCCAGCGTGGGGCTGGTGACGTCCTGGCCCTCGCCGTCCATCCAGTCCGACAGCGCCACCACCTGGTCATAGCGGAAGTGGGTGCCGATCAGGTCGGAATCGTTGATGTAGGCATCGTAGATGTTGCGGCCCGACTGCATCTGCGTTTGCAGCTTCTCGATCACGTCACCCTCGCCGATCAGGTCGTGGGTGATCTGGATGCCGGTGATTTCCGTGAACGCCTTGGCCAGCACCTTGCTTTCGTACTCGTGCGTGGTGATGGTCTCGGAGACGACGTTGATCTGCATCCCCCGGAACGGCTCGGCCGCCTTGATGAACCAGTCCATCTCGGCCAGCTGTTGGTCCCGGGTCAGGGTGGAGGGCTGGAACTCGTCGTCAATCCATCGCTCCGCGGCGGCCATGTCGGCCCATGCCGGCGTCGCGGACAGCATCGCGACGCAGGTTGTCGCCGCGACCACGGTTGTCCGTTTCATGAAGGAACCTCCCTCTTTCGTTGTCCGTCCGCGGTTCGGGAACGACGACGCCGGCCGGGCCGCGGTTTCACGGCCGGGCGCCCCTCGGTCCCCGCCTAGACCCACCGGAACACGGCGGCGGCATAGACGAGGCATACGGCCAGCGCCCCCCACAGCGGCGGACCGGCGAACGCCAGCCAGCCGACGCAGATGAAGGCGCTGCCCAACAGGCTGATGAACACGCGGTCCCCGCGCGTGGTCTCGATGCCCAGGATGCCGATCCGCGGCACCGTCGGGCGCGCCTGCTGGAGGAGGGTGAAGGTCGCCAGGATGAGGGCGATGACGATGAAGAAGATCGCCGTCGGCCAGGTCCAGGCCATCCATGCAAGGGTCATGGTCGTGCCTCCCCGGGTCCGGTCACACTCGCCCGAGGGCGAAGCCCTTGGCGATGTAGTTGCGCACGAAATAGATGACCAGGGCCCCCGGGACGATGGTCAGGATGCCGGCCGCCGCCAGCACACCCCAGTCCAGCCCGGAGGCCGAGACGGTGCGGGTCATGGTGGCGGCGATGGGCTTGGCGTCCACGCTGGTCAGGGTGCGGGCCAGCAGCAGCTCCACCCAGGAGAACATGAAGCAGAAGAAGGCGGCGACGCCGATCCCCGGCGCGATCAGCGGCATGAAGATGCGGGCGAAAAAGCGCGGGAAGCTGTAGCCGTCGATGTAGGCGGTCTCGTCGATCTCGCGCGGCACGCCGGACATGAAGCCCTCCAGGATCCACACCGCCAGCGGCACGTTGAACAGGCAGTGGGCCAGCGCCACCGCGATGTGGGTGTCGAACAGCCCGATCGAGGAATAGAGCTGGAAGAACGGCAGCGCGAACACCGCCGGCGGCGCCATGCGGTTGGTCAGCAGCCAGAAGAACAGGTGCTTATCGCCCAGGAACCGATAGCGCGAGAAGGCATAGGCGGCCGGTAGCGCCACGGCGACGGAAATGATCGTGTTCATGACGACGTAGAGGGTCGAATTGACATACCCCATGTACCACGCCGGGTCGGACAGGATGACGGCGTAGTTGGCGAAGGTCAGGTCGATCGGCCACAGGCTGAAGGTCGACAGGATTTCGTCGTTGGTCTTGAGCGACATGCCGAGCAGCCAGTAGATCGGCAGCAGCAGGAACACGAGGTACAGCGTCAGCACCAGCGGCTTCACCGGCAGGCCGCCGCCGCGCGTGCGGCGTTTCGGTCGCGCCCGTCCCTGGTCCTGTCCTTCACGCGCCGTGTCCGTGGGCCCCGGGGGGGCGGGCCTGGTGATCCGGGTCATCATGCGTCGGCCCTCCCCCGGCGGCGCGTGGCGCGGCCGTTGCCCTCGCCACTGGTCATCACGGTGTAGAACACCCAGGACAGCAGCAGGATGGTGAGGAAGTAGAGGATCGACATGGCCGCCGCCTTGCCCAGGTCGAACTGGCCGATGGCCATCTTCACCAGGTCGATCGACAGGAAGGTGGTGGAGTTGCCGGGGCCACCGCCGGTCACCACGAAGGGCTCGGTGTAGATCATGAAGCTGTCCATGAAGCGCAGCAGCACGGCGATCAGCAGCACCCGCTTCATCTTCGGCAACTGGATGTGGCGGAACACGGCCCAGCGCGAGGCGCCGTCGATGCGGGCGGCCTGATAGTAGGCATCCGGGATGGACTGGAGCCCGGCGTAGCACAGCAGCGCCACCAAGGAGGTCCAGTGCCAGACGTCCATGACCACGACGGTGATCCAGGCGGACAGGGGATCCTGCGTGTAGTTGTAGTCGACGCCGAGCGAGTAGAGGGCCTTGCCCAGCAGGCCGATGTCGACGCGCCCGAACACCTGCCAGATGGTGCCGACCACGTTCCAGGGAATCAGCAGCGGCAGCGCCATCAGCACCAGGACGACGGCGGTCCAGAAGCGGCGGGTCGGCATGCACAGGGCGACGGCGATGCCCAGCGGGACCTCGATGGCCAGGATCAGGGCCGAGAACAGGATCTGGCGCAGGAAGGCGTCATGGAACCGCTCGGACTGGAGAATGTCCTCGAACCACTCCAGGCCGACCCAGAAGAACTGATTGTTGCCGAACGTATCCTGGACCGAATAGTTCATCACGGTCATCAGGGGGATCAACGCGCTGAACGCCACCAGCAGGAACACCGGCAGGACCAGGAACCAGGCCTTCTGGTTGACGGGTTTGGTCTGCATGGCTCATGCCTCCCCCTCGACGAGATGGTCGTCGACGTAGACGTTGACGTGCGCCGGATCGAACCCGACGCGGGTGGTGTGACCGTCCAGGCGGGCGCCGTCGGGCAGGATGGCGGCCATCGGATGCCCCTCCAGGCGTAGCCGCGCGATGCGGTAGCGGCCCACGTCCTCCACGTCGGTGACCTGCGCCGCCAGGCCGTCCGGGCCGTCGTCGACGCGCACGAACTCCGGCCGCACGCCCAGTTCGACCTTGCCGCCGCTGGGCGCGTAGCCGCGCGCCAGCGGAACGGTCTGGTGCCCGACGCGGGCGCTGGCGCCGGTGATCTCGCAGGGCAGCACGTTCATGCCGGGCGAGCCGATGAAGTAGCCTACGAAGGTGTGGGCGGGGCGCTCGAACAACTCGGTCGGCGTGCCCACCTGCACCACCGCGCCCTCGTGCATCACCACCACGCTGTCGGCGAAGGTCAGGGCCTCCGTCTGGTCGTGGGTGACGTAGATCATGGTGAAGTCGTAGCGGCGGTGCAGGTCCTTGAGCTGCGAGCGCAGCAGCCACTTGAGATGGGGGTCGATGACCGTCAGCGGCTCGTCGAACAGGATGGCGGCCGTGTCCCGGCGCACCAGCCCGCGCCCCAGCGAGATCTTCTGCTTGGCGTCGGCGGTCAGGCCGCGCGCCTTGCGTGGCAGGTCGTCGGTCATGTGCAGCGCCTCGGCGATCTCGGCCACGCGGGCGGCGATCTCGGGTTCGGGGACCCGCCGGTTGCGCAAGGGGAACTCCAGGTTCTGTCGCACCGTCATGGTGTCGTAGATGACGGGGAACTGGAACACCTGGGCGATGTTGCGGTCCTCGGGGATGATGTCGGTGACGTCCTCGTCGTCGAACAGCACCTGTCCCTGCGACGGCACCAGCAGGCCGGAGATGATGTTGAGAAGCGTCGTCTTGCCGCAGCCCGAGGGGCCGAGCAGCGCATAGGCGCCGCCGTCGCGCCAGGTCATGTCCATGCGCTTGAGCGCGTAGTCGGCGCGCCCACGCGGGGCGGGTCGATAGGAGTGCGCCAGGCCGCGCAGGTCGATCCGGGCCATGATCGGGGGGACCTCCGTTTCCCGGGGTGTCGTTCAGGCCGCCGCCAGCGTGGGCGGCTCGGCGACCAGGCGATCGTCCGGCCCGAACACCAGGCAGCGCCGGGCGTCCAGGTACAGGGTGACGGTCTGGCCGGGCGAGACCGCGTGGATGCCGGGGTCCAGCGCCACCCAGCGCTGGCCCAGCGCCTGGGCGTGGACGTAGCTTTCCGAGCCCGTGATCTCGGTGACCGCCACCACGCCCGGCGCGCTCAGCACGCCGGCCGTGGTCGCCGGCGGACGCAAGGACAGCTCGTGCGGCCGGAAGCCGAGGGTGTATCCGCCGTCGCCAAGGCCGGTCATGCGATCGCCCAGCGGCACGGCCGTGCCGTCTGCGGCCGTCACGGCGGGGCCGCGCTTGGTCACCGGCAGCACGTTGAGGGGCGGGTCGCTGAAGGTCTGGGCCGTCAGCAGCGTCGCCGGGCGGCGGTAGACGTCCAGGGTGGGGCCGAACTGGGTGACCCGCCCCTGGTGCAGGGTGGCGGTGTGGCCGCCCAGGAGCAGCGCCTCGGCCGGCTCGGTCGTGGCATAGACCAGGATGGATCCGCTGGCCGCGAACAGGCGTGGCAGTTCGGCGCGCAGGTCCTCGCGCAGCTTGTAGTCCAGGTTGGCGAGCGGCTCGTCCAGCAGCACCAGGCTGGCGTCCTTCACCAGGGCGCGGGCCAGGGCCGTGCGCTGCTGCTGACCGCCGGAGAGCGCCTGCGGCGTGCGGTCCAGCATGTCCTCCAGGCGCAGCAGGGCGGCCGCCTCGCGGACCTTGCGATCGATCTCCGCCTTCGGCCGGCGCGCCACGCGCAGGGGCGAGGCGATGTTCTCGTAAACCGACAGCGTCGGATAGTTGATGAACTGCTGATAGACCATGGCCACGGCGCGGTCGCGCACCGGCACGCCGGTCACGTCGCGATCGTCGACCAGCACCCGCCCGCTGGTGGGCGCGTCCAGCCCGGCCATCAGGCGCATCAGGCTGGTCTTGCCTGCCAGGGTGGGACCCAGCAGGATGTTCAACGAGCCACTCTCCAGGGTCAGCGAGATGTCGGCGAGATGGGTCTCGCCGTCCACGACACTGGTGACCGTGTCCAGGGTAAGCATGGGGTCCGTTTCCTCGTCTCAGGGCCTCTTGATGGGCCTTCGGGGAGCCGTCGCGCGGCCCGGTCCGATCCAGTCTCGCCGTCGTTGCGGTCGTCCGTCTCCTTGTCGTCGTTGCGGATCGGCTGGCTCAAGCCGCCGGCGACGCCATCCGCTCGGCATGGTCCGCCATCCAGGTCTCCAGGTCGGCGGCTTCCGCCGTCGTCACCCGCAGTCCCAGCTTGGTCCGCCGCCACAGCACGTCGGCGGCCGCGCGGGCGAACTCGCGGCGCATCAGGTAGTCGACCTCGCGCTCGTACAGATCGGCCCCGAAGTGCCGGCCCAGGTCGCGCCGCGCCCGGGCCGTGCCCAGCAACTCGCGGGCGCGGGTGCCGTACAGGCGCGCCAGCCGGCGGAGGTGGTCGGCCTCCAGGAACGGGTAGGCCCAGCGCAGTTGCGCCACCAGCGTCTCGAAGCCGTCGACCGGGATGTCGCCGCCCGGCAGCGCGCGGCCCGCCGTCCAGGCGCCACCCATGTCCGGCAGCGCCGGCCGCATCTTCTCCAGGGCGCTTTCGGCCAGGCGACGATAGGTGGTGATCTTGCCGCCGAACACCGACACCAGCAGGGCCCGGTCGCGCCCGTCGCCGTCGGCGCGCAGCACATAGTCGCGGGTGACCTGCTGTGCCGTGCCGGCGCCGTCGTCGTGCAGCGGCCGGACGCCGGCGTAGCTCCAGCACACGTCGTCGCGCGTGATCGGCGTGCTCAGGTAGGCGCCCACGGCCTCGATCAGATAGTCGATCTCGGTGTCGTCGATGGTCACCTCGCCCGGGTCGCCGTCGACGTCCAGGTCCGTGGTGCCGATCAGGGTGAAGTCCTGTTCGTAGGGGATGGCGAACAGAATGCGTCCGTCGGTGTTCTGGAAAATGTAGCAGTGGTCGTGATCGAACAGCCTGCGGGTGACGATGTGGCTGCCCTTGACGAGGCGCACGCGCTCCGACGTCGCGGCGTGGATGGTCTTGAGCACGGGCAGCACCCAGGGGCCGGCGGCATTGACCAGAACGCGCGCGTGTACGGTTTCGTTTGGCGCGGTTGCGTCGTCGGCGGCCGACTCCAGCGTGAGCCGCCACAGGGTACCCGTCCGGACCGCCGTCCCGCAGCGTGTGCGCGGGCGCACGACCGCGCCGCGCTCCACCGCGTCCAGGGCATTGAGGACGACCAGGCGGGCGTCCTCGACCCAGCAGTCCGAGTATTCGAGGGCGCGGGTGAACGCCGCCCGCAGGGGCGCGCCCCGCCGGTCGTCGGCCAGATCCAGCACCTCGGTCCCGGGCAGCAGGTGGCGGCCCCCCAGATGGTCGTACAGGAACAGCCCCAGCCGCAGCAGCCAGAACGGCCGCAGCCCGCGATGGTGAGGCAGCACGAACCGCAGCGGATGAATGATGTGCGGGGCGGCGCGCCACAGCACCTCGCGTTCCTTCAGGGCCTCGCGCACCAGGCGGAACTCGTAGGTCTCCAGGTAGCGCAGGCCGCCATGGATCAGCTTGGTGCTGGCCGAACTGGTGCCGCCGCCCAGGTCGCCCTGGTCGCACAGGAACACCGACAGGCCGCGTCCGGCCGCGTCCCGGGCGATGCCGCAGCCGTTCACGCCGCCGCCGATGATGGCGACGTCGAAGGGCGCGGCGGCGCTGCCGTCGGGGCGGGCTCCAGGGGTGGCGGTGGGGGCGGCGGTGGGCGCGGGGTCAGGCCGCATGGCTCGTCTCCTCCCCCCGTCCGCAGGTCTCGTGGATCTCGGTGCCGGCCTCCCGGCAGAGGCGCCGGATCTCCGGGTCCGGCAGCGTGTCGGTCACGAACACGTCGAGCTGGCTCAGATGCGCGATCCGCACCGGCGCCCGGCGGGCGATCTTGGACGAGTCGGCCACCAGGATGCGGCGCCGGGCATTGGCCAGGATGGCCTGGGTGATGCGAACCTCGCGGTAGTCGTAGTCCAGGAGCGTGCCGTCCTCGTCGATGGCCGAGGTGCCGATGATGGCGATGTCCACCTTGAACTGCCCGATCATGTCGAGCGCGGCCTCGCCGACGATGCCGCCGTCCGAATGGCGCAGCAGACCGCCGACGATGACCACGTCGAGCCCCCGGGCCTCGCGCAGGATGGTGGCCACGTTCAGGTTGTTGGTGATGACCAGCAGGTCGGAGCGCCCGGCGAGCGCCCGCGCCACAGCCTCGGTGGTGGTGCCGATGTTGACGAACAACGAACTGTCGTCGGGAATCAGACCGGCGGTGCGCTCGGCGATGCGGTCCTTGGCGTCGGCCGCGATGAGGCGGCGGGCCTCGTAGCCGACGTTGGCCTTGCCGGTGCGCAACAGGGCGCCGCCGTGCGTGCGCACCAGATGGTTGGTGTCGCACAGGTCGTTCAGATCCTTGCGGATGGTCTGCGGCGAGACGGCCAGCCGGGCCGCCAGATCGTCGACCGCCACCCGGCCCTGTTCACGGGCCAGGTCCAGGATCAGGCGCTTGCGCGAGAGGGCGGTGCTCATGGCCGACTCCACTCAACCCGTGATCGACCGAACCAGAATTCGCCGACGCCAGCGCGGTGTCAATCAAAAACCGAAAAAAATGCGTTTCGAAATAGAGCATGTGGCGTGGGAAACCGAGGGAATCGCGCTCCTAAACGAGCGCCACGCCCCATGGCACGGGGATGCGGGCGCCGACGGCCGCCCGGCGATGTCGCCGGCCCGGTCCACGCGGATGAAGATGTCGAGCGGATGAAGAAGAACGGAGCACCGCGCGCGTCGGGACGCGGCGCGGCGCCCAAAGGGATGCCTTCAGGGATGCCCAAGAGATAGATCGGGGGGGCCGGGGGGGGAGGCGGTTGGTCAGGACGCCCCGGCGGCCGCCCGCCGTGCCTCCACCTCGGCGCGGCGCGCCAGGTAGGCGGCCAGCTTGTCGCGCCGCCAGGACTCGGCGTATGCCCGCGCCTCCGCCTGGGCCTGGGCCCGCTCGGCTTCCTGGCGCGCCCGCTCGGCCTGGCTGGCGGCCTCGATCTCGGCGGCCCGCGCCAGGATGTCGCGCATCGGCGGCGCGCCGGATGCCGCGCGACCGTCCTGAACCTCGCGCCACGCGACGCGGAACTTCTTCATGTAGCGCCGTGCCAGGTGCGGCGTGCCCGAGTGGTAGCGCGAGACCGCGCGTGTCCAGGATCCGGTGTCGGCGTGCAGGCGGGTGAGGAAGTCCACCGCGTAGGCGACGTTGGCCCGGGGCTCGAACGCCTTCTCCAGCGTGGGAAAGGCATCGCCGTGATAGCGCAGGTTGATCTGCATGCAGCCGACGTCGATGTTGGTCACGCCGCGTGCCTGCAAGGACCGGACATGGGCGATGGCTTCCGTCTTGGTGCGGAAGAACCTGCCGTCGGGGCCGCTGGTCACCGTCCAGGGCCAGGCAATTCTTGCCTGCCGGCGTTCGTCCCAGCGTCCCGATTCCACCAGGGAAATGGCCGTCAGGATATGCAGGGGAACGCCGCTGGTCTGCTCCTGCCGCGACGTCTGGTCGTGGCACAGGTCGTCGGCCGAGGCGTACTGGTGTTCGCTCGGCGGCTGGGCGCGCGCGCTGGCGACTCCCAGGGCTCCAGCCAGAACCAGGCCCAGAATCGCCCCCGGAATCGACGCCAGCGTCGCCCGCCGGGCCATCCGCCGGGCCACGCCCGCGCGGCGCGACGGCTCTGGGGAGAGCACGGCCGGGCGGTGGGGGCGAGGGCAGGGGGCCGGGGTGGGGGCGGTCTGGACCATGGGCTGAGTCCGGGCTGGCGGTGGGAACGGCGATCCGTTCGATGACATGCGGTGCAGCAAACCACGTGCCAGGCCCGCCGGTCGCATCGGCCGCCCCCGGTTCGGACGGTGACCGGCGCGCCTCGACCCCCAGGGCGGCCCCCGTGTCCCGCCCGATTGCGATTCGTCAATGTCATATCAGAAAAAACTAATATTATAGCCGCTTTCCTGGTTTCCCCCTTTCGCATGCACGAGGTCCCCCAATGGCCCTGAGACACGGCCTGAAGGAGCACTACAGCCCCACCCTGTTCCTGGCGGCGCTGGGCAACGGCGGCCTGACCGTCTCCTTCTTCCTGTACCTGCTGTTCCTGACGCCGCGCCCGAGGACGGCGCCCATTCCCACCTTCGACACCCTGTGGCCGCTGCTGACCGGCCCCGATCCGGCCATGGCCGGCCTGGTCGCCGTGGCCATGGTCGGCATCCTGATCTTCGCGGCGCGGTTCTATCGGCTGTTGGTCTGGAACCTGGTCGAGTACCGGGGCTTCAAGGACACCGATGCCTACCGGCGCCTGAAGACCGGCAACGCCGAGGTGTCGTTGATGGCCATTCCGCTGACCCTGGCCATGGCCATCAACGTGGGCTTCATCCTCGGCGCGGTGTTCGTGCCCGGCCTCTGGGCGGTGGTGGAGTACCTGTTCCCGCTGGCCATCGTCGGCTTCGGCGCCGTGGCCGTCTATGGCGTGCGCCTGTTCCTGGACTACTTCGGCCGCGTCATCGTCGAGGGCAGGTTCGATCACGGCCAGAACAACCACCTGAGCCAGCTCATCGCCATCTTCGCCTTCGCCATGATCGGTGTCGGCTTCGCCGCCCCGGCGGCCATGAGCACCGTGCGCGAGACCGTGGCGGTCGGGACGGTGCTGTCCATCACCATGCTGTCGGCGGTGCTGCTGTTCGCGCTGGTCAAGACGGCGCTCGGCTTCCGCGACATGATGGAGCACGGCATCAGCGAGGAGGGCAGCCCCAGCCTGTGGATCATGATCCCCATCCTCACCGTCACCGGCATTGCCCTGGTGCGGCTGTCGCACGGCCTGCACGCCTTCTTCGGCGGCCATGTGCAGCCGGGGGACTACCTGGTGATGCTGTCGCTGCTGATGGGATTGCAGGTGACGTTCGGCCTGCTGGGCTGGGTTGTCATGCGCCGGCTGAACTACTTCCAGGACTACCTGCACGGCGACAAGTACTCGCCCATGTCCTTCGCGCTCATCTGCCCCGGCGTGGCCTCGTATGTGGCCGGTATGTTCTTTGTGCACCTGGGCCTGGTGAAGACCGGGCTGGTGGACAAGTTCTCCATCGCCCACATCGTGCTGATGGCGCCGCTGGTCTATGTGCAGGTCATCACCATCGTCACAAACGAGCGGCTGGTGTTTCGCCTGCTGAAGACCAAGGGCGGCGCGGCGATCCTGGCCCGGCGGCCGGCCGGCGCGGCGGAGTAGGGATCGCGGGCCTTCGCGAGACCGGCGGGGGCGACCTTTCGGGGCGCCCCCGTCGGCGCTCCGGACCCTGGTGTCGACCGCTGTGACCGGCGCGAGGCCGGATCCCGCCGACCGCCGGTCAGGAGGACGGCGGGGCCGTCATCCGGGCCGACCGCACGCCCTCGCGGATGTACAGGACGGCATCCTCGACGGTCTCACGGATGGCGGCGCGGGCGGCCTCGCCCACCGCGTCGGCAATGACATTGCAGGTAAACACCTCCTCGGATGCCTGGCCCGTTCCCTGCACGGTGTGTTGAAAAGACAGGCCATCGGCCGTCACGATCGCGATTACACCCATCCGTGGTCCGGACACCATGATCAATCCATGCGAACGCCGTCCCTGTCGTGGGCGCGGGTGTGCCGTCACGGCACCCAGCGGAGGAGGCTGCGCCGCTCGGAGCGTTTCTCGACCAGGGTGAAGCCGGCGCGCTCCAGCGCCGAGGCGATCCCCACATAGCCATCGTCCCACGTCAGCGGCCGGTGGGGGGTGACGGGCGCGGCCTCCACGGCCTGGGCGCCCTGGCGGGCGGCGAAGGCGCAGGCCTCCCGCGTCAACGCGGTCATCAGACCCTGCCCGCGCGCGTCCTTGCGCAGGAAGAAGCAGGAGATGGCCCACACGGCGTCGAGATCGGTCTCGGCGGGGCTGGGCTTCGCCGAGCGTGCCCGGTTGAACCGGGGCACGTCGGCGCGCGGCGTCACCTGGACCCAGCCGATGGCCTCGCCGTCGCGGTAGGCCAGGATGCCGGGCGGCGGACCGGCCCCGACCCGCGCGCGCAACGCCTCGCGGCGGTCGTCGCCACAGCCCGCGTTCCACTCCTTCCAGGTCTGCCGCCAGTACACGCACCAGCAGTTTCGCGTGGTCGCGCTGGTGCCGAACAGGGACTCCAGATCGGCGAAGCGATCCGGGGTCAGGGGGTGAAAGGTGATCGCGCCGTCCATGGAACCCCCCCGTCTACGGCCGCGTCTGGCCGCTGCCGCGCACCTGGTACTTGAAGCTGGTGAGCTGCTCCACGCCGACCGGGCCGCGCGCGTGCAGCTTGCCGGTGGCGATGCCGATCTCCGCGCCCATGCCGAACTCGCCACCGTCGGCGAACTGGGTGGAGGCGTTGACCATGACGATGGCGCTGTCCACGGCGTTGAGGAAGCGCTCGGCGGCGGCCGGATCCTCGGTGAGGATGGCGTCGGTGTGGTCGGAGCCATGTGTATCGATATGCGCCAGGGCCTCGTCGAGGCCGGCCACGACGCGGACCGCGACCACGGCGTCCAGGTATTCCGTGTCCCAGTCGTCGTCCGTCGCCGGCGTGACCCGGTCGTCGAGCGCGCGGACCTCCGCGCAGCCCCGCACCGCGCAGCCGGCACCGGTCAGGTCGTCCACCAGCCCGGGCACCACGGCGGCGGCCACGGCGCGGTCGATCAGGATGGTTTCGGTGGCGCCGCAGATGCCGGTGCGCCGCATCTTGGCGTTCAGGGCCACGGCGCGCGCCTTGGCCAGGTCCGCGCCCGCGTGGATGTAGGTGTGACAGAGCCCCTCCAGATGCTTGAACAGGGGTACCCGGCTCTCGGCGGTGACGCGTTCGATCAAGGATTTGCCGCCGCGCGGCACGATGACATCCACATGCTCGGCGGCGCGCAGCAGGGCACCCACGGCGGCGCGGTCGGGGGTGGGGATCATCTGGCAGGCATCCAGGGGCAAGCCGGCCTCGGCGAGTCCCGCGTGCATCGCCGCGAGGATGGCGCCCGAAGAGTGCAGGCTCTCCGAGCCGCCGC
This sequence comes from Roseospira visakhapatnamensis, assembly GCF_014197915.1. Lineage (GTDB taxonomy): Bacteria > Pseudomonadota > Alphaproteobacteria > Rhodospirillales > Rhodospirillaceae > Rhodospira > Rhodospira visakhapatnamensis. The sequence goes on along the minus strand of NZ_JACIGK010000011.1, from coordinate 19,991 downwards.
GCAGGATCGCCGCGTTGCCGGCCTTCAGGCACAGGGCGGCGGCGTCGGCGGTAACGTTGGGCCGGCTTTCATAGATCACGCCGATCACCCCAAGGGGCACCCGCACCCGGGCGATGCGCAGGCCGTTGGGACGCTCCCAGGCGGCCAGTTCGGTCCCCACGGGGTCGGGCAACGCGGCCACCGCCTCCAGGCCGGCGGCCATGGCCTCGATCCGGGCGTCGGTCAGCAGCAGACGGTCGAGCAGCGCGGGGCTCAGGCCCTTGGCGGCGCCGGCGGCCATGTCCTCGGCGTTGGCGTCCTGGATGGCGCGGGCCTGGGCGCGCAGGGCGGCGGCGGCGGCGGTCAGGGCGCGATCCTTGGCCCCGGTCGGCGCGGTGGCCAGCACGCGGGCGGCGGCGCGGGCGCGCCGGCCCATGTCGTCGATGAGGGCCTCGACATCGGTGGTCTGCTCCAACGCGTCCATGCCGTCGTTCTCCTTTGCCCTTGCGGTCATGTGGTCTCGCCACCCAAGGTCAGCGCCAGATCGTCGCGATGCACCAGTTCGTCCGGGCCGTGATAGCCCAAAAGGGCCTCGATGTCGCCGCTGCGATGGCCCACCAGGGCGCGGGCCTCCTCGGCCGGGTAAGCGCACAGCCCCACGCCGAGCCGTCGCCCGTCTCCCTCGACGATGCGCACCGGCGCGCCTTTCTGGAAGGCGCCCTCCACCCGCGTCACGCCGGCCGGCAGCAGGCTTTTTCCGTGCGTGAGCGCCCGCGCCGCGCCCGCGTCCACCGTGACCACGCCCTCCGGCTGGAGCGCCCCGGCGATCCAGCGCTTGCGGGCGGCGCGCGGCTCCTGCGCCGGCAGGAACCAGGTGCCCGGGCCGCCGGCCTCCAGCGCGCCCAGCGGCGCCAACCCCTTGCCCGGGGCGATGACCATGGCGCAGCCGGCGTCCATGGCGACGCGCGCGGCGATCAGCTTGGTGACCATGCCGCCCGTGCCCATGGTCGATCCCGCCGCGCCGGCCATGGCCTCGATCTCCGGCGTCACCGCGCGCACCTCGTCCAGGCGGCGGGCGGCCGGGTCCTGGCGGGGGTCGGCGGTGTACAGGCCGTCGATGTCCGACAGCAGCACCAGGGCGTCGGCCGAGACCATGGCCGCCACCCGCGCGGCCAGCCGGTCGTTGTCGCCGAAGCGCATCTCCTGGGTGGTGACGGTGTCGTTCTCGTTGACCACGGGCACCACACCCAGGGCCAGAAGCTGGTCCAGGGTCTTGCGGGCGTTCAGGTAGCGTCGGCGGTTCTCGCTGTCGTCCAGGGTCAGCAGCACCTGCGCCACCGTGATGTCGTGGTGGGCCAGGGCCTCTTGGTATGCATGCGCGAGGCGGATTTGACCGGCGGCGGCGGCGGCCTGCTTTTCCTCCAGGCGCAGCGGCCGGCCCACCTCGGTCAGGCCCAGGACGCGGCGGCCGACGGCGACGGCGCCCGAGGACACCAGGATCACCTCCTGCCCGCGCTGGCGCAGCATGGCCACCTCGTCGGTCAGCGCGTCCAGCCAGGTGCGGTGGGTGCGGCCCGAGCGCGAGTCCACCAGCAGCGCGGAGCCGATCTTGACCACCACCCGCCGCGCGGTCCGCAAGCGGTGGGCGGGCGCGGCGGCGGCCACGGGGGAGGGCGCGCTCACGGTGTCCAGCCGGCGGCGGCCTCCCCGGCCGGTCCCCCGTCCTCCGTCCGCTCCTCCACCCGCGTCTCCGCTGTCCGCCGCGCGCGCACCAGGGGCAGCACCTGGCGCAACACCGGGGTCAGGCCCTGGCCGGAGGCGCTGGAGACCACCGCCACGGGCTGGCCGCAGGCGGCCTCCAGGGCGGCCCGACGCTCCGCGATCAGGTCGTCCGACAGGGCGTCGGCCTTGGTCAGCACCACCACCTCGGGCTTGTCGGCCAGCCCGCCGCCGTACTCCGCCAGTTCGGCGCGCACGACGCGATACGCCTCGGCCACGTCGACGCCCGGGTCCTCGAACGCGCCGGACTGCGCGCCGTCCACCAGGTGCAGCAGCACGCCGCACCGCTCCACGTGTCCCAGGAAGCGCGTGCCCAGGCCGGCGCCCTCGTGCGCGCCCTCGATCAGGCCGGGGATGTCGGCGAGGATCATCTCCTGGTCGTCCACCTGCGCGACCCCCAGGTTGGGATGCAGCGTCGTGAACGGATAGGCGGCGATGCGCGGCCGCGCCCGGGTGACGGTCGCCAGCAGGGTGGACTTGCCGGCGTTGGGCAACCCCACCAGGCCGACGTCGGCGATCAGCTTTAGGCGCAGCCACACCCAGTGTTCTTCCCCGGGCCAGCCGGGGCCGGCCTTGCGGGGCGCCTGGTTGGTGGAGGTCTTGTAGTGCGCGTTGCCGAAGCCGCCGTCGCCCCCCCGGCACAGCACCACCGTCTGGCCGGCGGTGGCCAGGTCGGCGAGCAGCGTTTCCTTGTCGTCGGCCAGGACCTGGGTGCCCACGGGCACGTGGATGACCAGCCGTTGCCCCCCCCGCCCGGTGCGGTTGGCGCCCATGCCGTGCAACCCGCGCTCGGCCTTGAAGTGCTGGCGGTAGCGGAAGTCGATCAGGGTGTTGAGGTTGGGCACCGCCTCCAGCACCACGTCACCGCCGCGTCCGCCGTCGCCGCCGTCGGGACCGCCGAACTCGATGTACTTCTCGCGCCGGAAGGAGACGCAGCCGGGGCCGCCGTCGCCGCTCTTGACGAAGATTTTGACCTGGTCGAGGAATTTCATGAGGGGATCCTGGTGCGGCGTCCCAACGCGAAAAAGGGGAATGGTCGGGCCATTCCCCTTTCAACATGGTCCCGGAGCCGCGCGTGAGACGGTCCGGCGACGGCTGGCGAAGTCCGGGAGTCCTACTCCGCCGCCTCGGCGGCCGGCGGCGCGGCGTCGACGGACACAAAGGTGCGCCGCTTGAAGCCGCTGTGGAAGCGGACCTGACCGTTCACCAGGGCGAACAGCGTGTGGTCCTTGCCGATGCCCACGTTCTGGCCCGGATGCCACTTGGTGCCGCGCTGGCGGATGATGATGTTGCCGGCGGTGACGACCTCGCCGCCGTACTTCTTGACGCCGAGACGACGACCCGCCGAATCACGCCCGTTGCGCGACGAACCGCCTGCCTTTTTGTGAGCCATGGAGGGCCTCCTCGGAAAAAACTCTGGTGACGCGCCGATCGCGCCCGGCCGGGGATCAGCCCGCGATGCCGGTGATGCGCACCCGGGTCAGGGACTGGCGGTGGCCCGCCTTGCGGCGATAGTTCTGGCGGCGCTTCTTCTTGAAGACGATGATCTTCTTGTCCCGGAACTGGCGTTCCACGCGGCCGGTCACGGTGGCGCCGGCCACGGTGGGCTGGCCCAGCGTATCGCCGACCATCAGCACCTGGTCAAACGTGACATCGGCGCCTTCCTCGGCGTCCAGCTTCTCGACATCCACGATGTCGTCTTCGGCGACCTTGTACTGCTTGCCGCCGGTCTTGATCACTGCGAACATCACGCCACCCGTCGGGACAAAGAAAATTCGGAACTCGGGGATAACCATAGTCAACGGCGGCAGCGCCACCGCGCTACCCCGGGAGCGCGCTAATCTACGCGGGCGCGCCCCGGAGTCAAGGTGTTTCGGACCGTCCGGGCATTTTCGGGACCCGTGGCGGGGCCCCGGTCCGGCGGGGCCGATCCGCGACGGCCTCATCCTTCTGCGCGGGGGCGCGCGGCCGGACCATCATCCCGCACGGGGGCGCCTCGCCGCCGGGGGTGGGCTTAGCGTGTATCGTTGACGCACACCGCGATTTGGTTGATGTTCTTTACTCCTTCTGAGGGTGTGCGACCAATGCATGACGACGATGCGCTGGAGGTCTCCGTTTCGGCGGTCCTGATCGCCCTGATCTCCACCATGATTCCCTTCGGAACGCTGTTTTGTCCGCTGATCATCGGCGGGTTCGTGCGCCGTTACATCGGTATGGTCGGCGCCCTCACCGCCATTGGTGCCTGGGTGGTCCTCAGCGGCACCTACGAGGGGGCCAGTCACGGCGAGACCATCACGCCGGCCCGATTCTACCTCGACCGGGCGCTGGACCTGATCCCGTGGTACCTGGGGCTGGCCCACCTCGCCTACGCCGTCCAGCGCGTGGTTCTCGGCGTGCGCCAGCCGCGTCGCCGGCAGGGGGGCGACCTGTCCGGGACTGGATCGCCGGTGGTCATGCGGCCGGCGATGACGGCGTCGGGCACCGAGGGGACCGAGGCCCGGTCGCGCCAGGATGCGGCGGACGGGACCGTGCCGTGGCCGGCCCCATCCCCGGGTCCATCCCCGGTGTTCTCGCAACCGCCATCCCCGCCGCCGGCTCCGGCGCGTCTGGCCGGAGTCGCCAGGGACCGACCGCCGGCGCCGGCGATGCCGCCACCGTTGCCCCAAACGCCGCCGTTGCAGATGCCGGCCCCGTCCCCGGTGCCGGACCTCGTGTGGCCCGGGGCGCCGCCCCCGGACCGTCCGCCCGCCCGACCCGCCGCGGAGGCCCCCCCACCCCAGGCTCCCTCGGGGCCCCGGGCCTCTCGCGCGCTTCGGGCGCGGCCGTCCCCGGACGTCAAGACGCGCGCGCCCGCCGGTGTCCCGGCCGCCGTGCTGCTCGTCGTCGGGGTCGTGCTCGGCTCCACCATCGCCGTCGGGGTTCTGGGCGCGCTGGGCGCCTTGCCGCCGTTCCGCGCGGCCCCGCCGCCGCGACCCGAACCCGCCCCGGTCGTGGTCGCCGCCCTGGCCCCTTCGGGGGCGTCCTCGGGGGCGTCCTCGGGGGCCCCGGTCGCGGACCCCACCGCGCGCGGACAGGAGCCCGCCTCCCTGTGCGCGTCGCCCGACGAGCATCCGTTCCTGGTGCCCGAGAACTCGCCCTACAGCCTCGCGCGGTCGACGCTCGACGGCGTGCCCTTCCTCTGGATCACCGATCGCCACGGCGAGACGTGGTGGATGGAAGACTTCATGGGCGGCGGGCGGACCACCGCGCAGGTGTCCGGTCCGGGGGGACATAACTGTGGTGTGTTCATTGATGCATTCCTGTCGTATGGCAACACGGTGTATTCGTTTGACGGCCAGCGATTCGTGAACCGCCGCGTGATCTGCGTCGTGGGCGCGGACACCATCGTCTGCGAGACCAACCCGTCCTGGTGATCGCGGCCCGGCCCCTGGGCGCCGATGTCCACGATGACCGCGCCGCCGTCGCCGCCGTCGATCTGTTCGACCGGCGCGCGTCGTCCGATCACGCCCTGACACATCCCCGATCCGAGGCACCGACCCCATGCTTCAGCGCCAGACCATCCTGTCCGTGTCCACCAGCGATACCGGATTCGTCGACATCACCCGCCACCTGGCCCGCTTTGTCGCCGACAGCGGTGTCAAGACCGGCCTGTTGACGGCCTTGCTGCGCCATACCTCGGCCGGGCTGGTGATTCAGGAGAACGCGGACCCCGATGTGCTGGCCGATCTGGCCGACCGGCTGGAGGCCATGGCGCCGCGTGATCCGTCCCTCTATCGCCACCGCAGCGAGGGATCGGACGACATGCCGGCGCATGTCCGCGCCATGCTGACCAACGTGCAGTTGTCGATTCCGGTGATGAAGGGGCGGCTCGCCCTGGGCAAGTGGCAGGCGGTCTATGTCGCCGAGCACCGGGCGCGTGGCAGTGACCGGCAGGTGGCCTTGCACCTGACGGGCGAGTAGCGCCGTCCCCCCATCAGCGAAACGCCCGTCTCCGCCGGGACCGGACCCTCCGTCCCCGGGTTGTGGTCGTCGCCCTCCACCAGCACGGTGAACAGCCCCGTCTCCGCCGGGACCGGACCCTCCGTCCCCGGGGGATGGTTTGCGTTTGGCCCCGGACTCCCCGCCTGCAACGCTCGGCGGTCTCTTCCACGATCGAGGAGACCGCCGATGTCCCGCGAAAGCCGTACCCGTCATGCCCCCCGTCCCATGGCCGACCGCCCGACGGCGCCATTTGACTCGGCCGAGTCGGCCTGGTTCTGGTACCAACGCGCCCGCCTGAACCGGGCCGAGGGCGCCCGGTTGCGGGCCGATCCCCTGTCCATGGCCCGCCCCTGCGATCCCGACGACATCGTCCGCGCGGTCACCCGGCTGGCCCGCGCCCGGACCCTTCAGGGGCATCATCTGCGGGTGCTCGACCGGCACGGCCGGCGCCTGACCCCACCGGACGGACGCCTGCCCGAGGAGGCCGCCGACGCCACCATCTGGCACGAGGCCCTGGACCACCTGGCCGCGCCCCTAAGGTCCAAGGGCATCGTCGCATGATGCGGCTCGACCCGCCGGACCCGCCCCCCACCCGGGCGCTGGTGGTGTTCACCGACGGCCAGGACATCTGGTGGCTGCGGCTGTTGCGGCCCGGCTTCCGCCATGTGCTGGTGGCGGTGCGCCGGTCCGACCGTCTTCCCGGCTGCTGGGTGATCGTCAATCCGCTGGCCCACATGACCCGCGTCGACCTGGCGACGGACCGGCCCGGCCTGGATCTGGCCGGCTGGTTCCGGGCGCAGGGGTTGACCGTGGTGGAGACCATGACCCGGACTCCACCCCGTCGCGAGGCCCCCTGGGCACCCCTGACCTGCGTGGAGGTGGTCAAGCGGTTGCTGGGCCTGCAGGCCCGCTGGGTGCTGACGCCCTTCGCGCTCTACCGGTGTTTGACGATGGCGGAGGCGGCGGGCGCGACCGGCGCGCCGCCACCCCGGCGAAAAAGTTTGCCGCCGGACGGATGATCCGGCACTAGAACAAATATCGAACGGGGACACGTGTATCCACACAACTTTGCGCCCTCCGATTTTAGATCGGAGGGCGTTCGCCTGTGGGCACGCCACTGCTCCGCTCGCCCGGCCCAAGCCCAGCCAAGGGAGTCCCGCCCATGGGCTCGCTGTTCGACCTCCCCGACGTGCCCGACTATCCCGCGCCGCTGCCCCCCCTGCCGCCGCCGGATCCGTTGCCGCCGACCCCGCCGGTGCCCGAGCCCGAGCCGCCGCCCGAGCCGGAGCCGCCGCCGCTGCCGCCCGAGCCCGAGCCCGAGCCGGCGCCCGAGCCGGACGACACCGGCGCCGACGAGGCCGAGCGCCAGCGGCGCGCGGCGGAGGAGCGGGCCGCGCGCGGCTGGCGCTCGACGGTCAACACGTCGTTCCGGGGGGTGCTGGATCCGCTTCCCCCCACAAGCTCGTTCGGCTCCAAGACCCTGTTGGGAGACTGACCGCATGGTCCATCCGCAGCCGACCAAGCCGGGCGCGATCGGTGCGCCGGAGGCCGATGACGAGGCGGTCGTGGACAGCCTGATGCGGCGCTGCCGGCGGGCCTGGGCGCGGCGCGAGCGCTGGGTCGGGGTCTGGCGGGAATGCCTCGCCTTCACCATGCCCTACCGGGATTCGGCGGTGGACGCGGGCCTCCCGGGTGGCCGCAAGGGCGGCGGGCTGTTCGATGGCACGGCGCCCGACGCCGTCGATCAGGTGGCGGCCAGCCTGCTTGCCCAACTGACGCCTCCCTGGTCGCGGTGGTTCGACCTGACCGCCGGTCCGGATCTGTCGCCGGCCGACCAGGCGCGCCTGGGTCCGGTGCTCGCCCGGGCCGGCGCGGTGCTGCGCGGCCATTTCGAGGCCGCCGCCTTCGCCGTGGAGATCCACCAGGCGTACCTGGACCTGGTGACCCTGGGCACGGCCTGCCTGCTGTTCGAGGAGGCGGCGCCCGGCGAGCCCTCGGCGTTCCGCTTCACGGCGGTGCCCATGGCCGACGTGGCCCTGGATGAGGGACCGGGGGGCCACCTGGACACCGTGTTCCGGCGGGTGCGGTTGTCACTGCCGGCGTTCCGGGCGCGGTTTCCGGGGGCCGCGCTGCCGCCGGACCTGGAGACGCGCGCGGCGCGGGAGCCCGACCTGGAACTGTCGGTGCTGGAGTGCGTGGTGCCCGACGGGCGCGGCTATGCGTACACGGCGCTGTTGCTGGGCGCGGGCGATCCCGTCGCGACGGTCCTGGACGGTCCGCCGGTCCCCGCCGGCATGGTGCCGGTGCTGGCGCGCGGGCGCTTCGGCGTGTCGCCCTTCATCTGCTTCCGTTGGGGAAAGGCGCCCGGCGAGGTCTATGGCCGCAGCCCGGTGATGAAGGCGCTGCCGGACATCAAAACCGCCAACAAGGTGGTGGAACTGGTGTTGAAGAACGCGTCCATCGCCGTCACCGGCATCTGGCAGGCCGACGACGACGGGGTCCTGAACCCGGCCACCGTGCGCCTGGTCCCCGGGGCCATCATCCCCAAGGCGGTGGGGTCGTCGGGCCTGACGCCGCTGCGCGCGGCCGGGGACTTCGACGTCTCGCAACTGGTGCTGGACGGGCTGCGCCAGCGCATCCGCCACGCCTTGCTGGCCGACAGGCTGGGTCAGCCGGACAGCCCCGGCATGACGGCCACCGAGGTGGTGCACCGCGCCGCCGAGATGGCCCGGGTGCTCGGCGCCTCCTATGGCCGGTTGCAGTCGGAACTGCTGGCGCCCCTGGTGCGGCGGGGGCTGGTGATCCTGCATCGGCGCGGCGAGGTGCCGCCGATCCATCTCGACGGGCGGCTGGTGGACCTGCGCCATGCCTCGCCCCTGGCTCAGCAGCAGCGCATGAGCGACGCCCACGCCACCCTCACCTGGATCAACGCGATCCAGGGGTTGGGACCGGCCGGCGCGGCGGTGCTGGATGGGGAGGGCGCGGCGCGCTGGCTGGCGACCACGCTGGGGGTGCCTGACGAGGCGGTGCGGCGGCCCGGGGCGCGGACGGTTCCGGTCTCTCGGCCGCCGCCGGTCACGACCCGGCCTCCGATACCGCCGCGTGCGGCCGGTGGAGCCGGTGGGGCCGGCGCCGCGCCGGCCCTGTCGGCCCTGGCGCGCGGCGTGTCGTCGACCATGACGGGAGGGGTCGGCCATGGTCGCCGATGACCCCGCGTCCTGGCCCTGGGGACCGGGACCGCTCCCCGCGTCGCCGGGGTCCCCCGAGACCGAGGCCCACGCCGGTCTCGCCCGGGTCGCTGCCCGTGTGTTTCGCGGGGACGACGGCGCCCGGGTGCTGGCGCACCTGCGGGCGCTCACCACCCACCGCCACTTGGGGCCGGAGGCCAGCGACGCGGCGCTGCGGTTCCTGGAGGGGCAACGCGCCCTGGTGGCCCATCTGGAGCGCCTGATCGCCGAGGGCCGCGCCGGGGGATGAGATCCCGAGCCGGGCCGGCGTCACCGGCCGTCGGCGCGGTGACCAAGAAAGACATCCATCCGTTCCGTCTGACCAGGAGAGATCACCATGGTTCATGCCCCTCCGTCCGGCCCCGCCGGCCCCGCCGAGCCGGTGGTGCCTTCTGTCCGGCCGGCGTCTTCCAGACCGCGCGAGAGCTTGGCCGCCCGCTTCCGCGATCCGGTGTCCGGCCGGCTGGACGCGGGTGCGCTGCTGTCCGCCTATGAGGACCTGTTGCGCCGCGCCCAGGCCATGGTGATGGTGCCCGGTCCGGACGCCGACGACACCGTCCGCGCCCGCTTTCGCCGTGCCTTGGGGATCCCCGACGACCCTGGCGGCTATCGGGTCACGGTGCGTCACCCGCGCCTGGCGGTCGACCCCAAGATCAATGCCCGCCTGCATGCCGCCGGCTTCACGCCCGAGCAGGTGCAGGTGGTCTACGATCTGGCGGCCGAGCGGGTCATGCCGGTGATCGAGGCCATGAGCGCCGGCCACCGCGCCGATACCGACCTCGCGGCGCTGGTCCAGCACTTCGGCGGCGACGATCGCTGGAGCCGGATCAGCCGCCAGCTCTCCGCCTGGGGCAAGGCGCACCTGTCGCGCGACGTCTACCGGGCGCTGGCCTCCACCCGCGAGGGCGTGCTCGCCCTGTCCCGCATGATGACCGAGGGCGAACCGGGCCTGGTGGCCGGGGACGGCGGCCTCGGGGGCGCGGGCGGGGCGGGGGAAGAGGACCTGAAGGCGCTGATGCGCGACCCCCGCTACTGGAAGCACCGCGACCCGGCCGTGCTGCGCCGCGTCGCCGAGGGTTTCCGGCGCCTGTACCCGCAGGGATGACGGCGCCCGACCCCAGCCGAGGCTTCATCACCACAAGGAACCCCGCCGATGTCGATCACCATCGACCAGTCGTTCATCAAGCATTTCCAGGCCGACGTGCACCTGGCGTTTCAGCAGATGGGCTCCAAGCTGCGCAACACCGTGCGCGTCAAGGACAGCGTGCAGGGCGCCAGCACCGTGTTCCAGAAGGTGGGCAAGGGCACCGCCTCGACCAAGGCGCGCCATGGCAAGGTTCCGGTCATGAACCTGGACCACACCCCGGTCGAGTGCGAGGTGCAGGACTTCTATGCCGGCGACTGGGTGGACCGCCTGGATGAACTGAAGACCAACATCGACGAGCGCCAGGTGCTGGTGAACGCCGGTGCCTATGCCCTGGGCCGCAAGGCCGACGACCTGATCATCGCGCAACTGGACAGCTCCACCAACCATGCGCTGGACGATGCCTCGGGGCTGACCCTATCCAAGGTGATGGCGGCCTTCGAGATGCTGGGCGCCGCCGACGTGCCCGATGACGGCGAGCGCTACGCCATCGTCGGCTGGAAGCAGTGGTCGGAGCTGATGCAGATCGACGAGTTCTCCCACGCCGACTACGTGGGCGCCGACGACCTGCCCTGGCGCGGCACCCAGGCCAAGAAGTGGCTGGGCACGCTGTGGATGCCCCATTCCGGCCTGACCCTGAGCGGTGGGGTGCGCCGTTGTGCCTGGTACCACAAGACGGCCGTCGGCCACGCCATCGGCGCCGAGGTGCAGTCTGACATCACCTGGCACGGCGACCGGGCCGCGCACTTCGTCAACAACATGATGAGCCAGGGGTCGGTGCTGATCGATGCCAGTGGCGTGATCTCGCTGCGCTGCCTGGAGAGTTAGGCGGGCGCTCCGCGTGAGACTCCCGGCATTCCGTTCTTCTGGAGGATCGAGTCATGGCCTTCACCACCCAGGACTTTTCCGTGCTGTGCTACAGCAACGGCTTCACCCTCTGGCACTACACCACCACCGACGGCGCGGTCACCGGCGCCGGCTACTTCGACGACACCGCGCCCTATGTGCGGGTGGGCGACGTGATGATCTGCAACACGGACACGGACGGTACCCCGGCGGCGGCGTTCTACCGCGTCGCCGGCAACACGGACGGGACGGTGACGGTGGCGGGGGTGTAGGGGGCCGGTCGCTTCCGGATCGGTCGCGCTGGTCTCCGACACCCCTGCCTCTACCCCCGCCCCTCCGGCGGGGGTTTTTTGTGGCCCGCATCATAAGGACACGTCCCATGCCGCTGTCCGCCATCGCCCTGTGCTCGCGCGCGCTGATCAAGCTGGGGGCCGGCCCGATCGCCAGCCTGGACGAGGGGACGGCCGAGGCCCAGGTGGCCACCGTCCTCTATGCGCCGATCCGCGACGCCCTGCTGGCCGCGCATCCCTGGAACTTCGCCACCGCCCAGGCCACGCTGGCCCGTCTGGCCGCCGCGCCGGTGGCCGACTTCGCCCACGCATACCAACTGCCGGCCGGTCATCTGCGCACCCTGTCGGCCGGCGGTCCGGGACGGGGCGAGAGACTGGTCTATCGCATCGCCGAGGACCGCCTGCTGACGGACGCCGAGGCGGTCTCGCTCACCTACATCTTCCGCGCCGATGAAAGCGGTTACCCGCCGCACGTCGCCGAGGCGCTATCGGCGCGTCTGGCGGCCGAATTCTGCCTGCCCCTGACCGAGAGCACCAGCCGGGCCGACCTGCTGGCGCGGCTGGCGGACGAGGCATTCCGCGCCGCCCGCCGGGTGGACGCCCAGGAGGACACGCCGCGCGCCCTCGGCCACTTCCCGCTGGTGGAGGTGCGCGGATGACCCGGGCCAACGACACCCAGACCAACTTCACCGCCGGGGAGCTGTCGCCGGACCTGCAGGGTCGCGCCGACCTGCGCGCCTATGCCAACGGGGCCTCGCGGCTGCGCAACGTGTTCCTGCGGCCCACCGGCGGGGTCACGCGGCGCGACGGCCTGCGCCACGTCGACCGCCTGCCGGGAACGGCGCGCCTGATCGCCTTCGACTTCAACAGCGAGCAGACCTACCTGCTGGCGCTGGGCGATGGGCGCATGGATGTCTACCTGGGGGACGCGCGGGTGTTCAGCCAGTTCACCCCCTGGGACGCCTGGCACCTGCCGGGCCTGTCGTGGACACAGATGGCCGATACCCTGCTGGTGGTGCATCCGGAAACGGCGCCCCGGCGCATCACCCGGGCCGCGCACGATAGCTGGACCATCCGGACCTGGGAGTATCCCCACGAGGGTCACCGCTATTACGAACCCTATCTGCGGTTCGCCCATCCGCTGATCAGCCTGGCGGCCTCCGACGTGCTGGGGGCCGTGACGCTGACCGCCTCGTCGCCGGTGTTCGCGCCCGCGCATGCCGGCACCCGCCTGTTGCTGCGCGGCGCGCCGGTGTCGATCACCGGCTATCAGTCGTCGACCCGGGTATCAGCCACCCTCCATGACGAGATCGTCACCGGCGCCGCCTCCAGCGACTGGGTGGAGCAGGCGTTCTCGCCGGTGCACGGTTATCCGCGCACCGTCACCTTCCACAAGAACCGGCTGGTGGTGGGGGGCTCGCGCGACGTGCCCCATCACCTATGGATGTCCAAGGTGGGGGATTTCTTCAACTTCGACACCGGGGAGGGCCTGGACGACGAGGCCATCTCGTTCGCCCTGATGTCGGACCAGCTCAACGCCATCCGCGCGCTGTTCTCGGCGCGCGACCTTCAGGTGTTCACCTCGGGCGCCGAATGGACCGTCAGCGGCGCGCCCCTGGCCCCGGCCACCGTCACCGCCACGCGCGAGACCCGCATCGGCACCCAGGGGCCCACCGTGGTGCGGCCGCTGAACGTGGACGGCGCCACCCTGTTCGTGGGCGCCAGCGGCCGCGACCTGCGCGAGTACCTGTTCACCGACCTGGAGCAGGCCTACCAGTCGGCCGACCTGGCGCTGCTGGCGCGTCACCTGATCCGGGACCCGGTGGACATGGACTACGACCCGGCCCGGCGCCTGGTCCATGTGGTGCTGGCCGACGGTGCCCTGGCCACCATGACCAACTACCGCGCCGAGCGCGTCACCGCCTGGACCCTGCACACCACCGACGGCGCCTTCAAGGCGGTCGCCGAGACCGGCGGGCAGGTCTACGCGGTCGTGGAGCGTGCCGGCGTCCACGCCCTGGAGCGCTTCGACGCCGCGCTCACGCTGGACGCGGCCCTGGACGGCACGGCGTCCTCGCCCCGCCGGACCTGGAGCGGCCTCGCGCACCTGAACGGGCGCGCCGCGCGGGTGCTGGCCGACGGCGCCGACGCGGGCACGGTCATGGTCGCCGATGGCGCCATCACCCTCGATGCGCCGGCCTCCCGCGTGGTCGTGGGCCTGCCGTTCGCCCACGAGATCGCGCCGCTGCCGCCGGTGGTGTCCGGCGGGCGCGGGGGTGGCCCGGGGACCCTGATCCGCCTGATCCGCGCCACCTTCCGGGTTCGGGACACGGCGGCGCTGGTGGTGGACACCGGCGCCGGTCCCCGGCCTCGGCCGTTCACGACGCTCGGCCCGCATCCCGTGCTCGACCAGCCGCCGGGTCCGCGTGACGGCGACCTGTCGGTGCGCGCCCTGGGCTGGCAGCGTGATCCCCGGGTGCCGCTGTGGCGCGTCGACCAGGACGCGCCGCTGCCCTGCACCGTTCTCAGTGTCACCACCGAAGTGAAGGTCACCGACTGATGGGCCAATTCGCCACGCTCTTCGTTCCCGTCGCCCTGCAAGCGGCCACCACGGCCTGGACCCAGTACGAACAGCATGCGTTGTATGAGCAACAGCGCCAGGAACAGGCGCTCGCCAACCAGGCGTCGGCCGAAGCCGCCCGCCGCCAGGCCGAGGCGTCGGCGCAGACCACGATCCAGTCGGCGGCCATGACCAATCAGGCGGCCTGGGACGCCCACGACCTGTGGACCGAGGACGCGCGCCGCCAGTCGAACGCCCGGATCGCCGACATGCAGCGCGATTATGGCCTGTCCCAGCAGGACCAGGCCGAGGCGTTGCGCCGGGCCAGCGCCAGCGAACGCGCGCGCTTCGCCGGCCGGGGGCTGGACGCGGCCTCGGGGTCGGCGCGCGCGCTCCTGAGCGGCCTGGAAAGCGACACCGCCGACGCCACGCGCCGCGCCTGGGATGACCTGGCCCATGACAGCGGCCGCGTGCACGACGCCACCAGCGATGCCATCCGCGACAACTGGCAGGCCACCGCCGACCAGACCCGCACCCGCGCGGAACAGGCCAACCTGGATGTCTGGGGGCGGCAAGCGGACCTCGACCTCTATCTGTACAACCTGGGCGTCCAGTCCGCCGCCGATCAGCGCCAGGACCTGCTGGACCTGACGCTGAGCAACCAGCGCGCCCTGCTGGGCCTGACCGGGACGAGTTTCAACTCCGTCGCCACCGGTCTGCAAAGCAGGTTTAACGGCTGATCGGGGCGGAGGGGCCGGGCCATGACCACGCATATCCAGATCGGGGACACGCGGCCCCGCATCCAGTATCTCGGGGACGGCAACCAGACCGTGTTTCCCTATCCCTTCGCCCTCTTTCGCGAGGCCGATCTGGCGGTCTACCTCGACGACGATCCGCAGGACGGCGGCTATGCGGTGTCCGGCGCCGGGGACAGCGGCGGCGGCACGGTGACCTTCACCAGCGCGCCGGCCGTGGGCCAGCGGGTCACCCTGCTGCGACACCTGGCCATCGCCCGGGTCACCGATTTCCAGGCGGGGGGGGCGCTGCGCGCCGCCGCCCTCAACGACGAACTGGACCACCTGACCGCCGTCGACCAGCAACTGGACGAGGCGCTGAGCCGCGCCGTGCGGGTGCCGGCCACGGCCCCCGACGGGGTGGCCGCCGCCCTGCCACAGCCCGCGCCCGGGGCCGTGATCGGCTGGAACGAGACCGCCACCGCCCTGGTCAACGATCCGCACAACTACGCCGGGTTTTCCGAGGCGCTGGCCGCCATCCACGCCGCCGCCGGCGCGGGCGCGGTGGCCCTCGGCCACGCCGGCCGGGCCGCCGGCTGGGCCCGGGACGCCGCCCTGTCCGCCTGGCTGGTGGGGTTGCGGGAAGATGACAGCGGCGATGCCCGGGCCACCGCCGTCGCCGCCGCCGACCGTGCCGAGCGGTGGGCCGACGATGCCGCCCGCTCGGCGTGGCGGGCGGCGATGGAGAGCGGCCGGGACGGCGGCGACCTGACGGTCGCCAGCCTGACCACCACCGGCGCGGTGCATGTCGGGGGCGCGCTGGTGGTGACCGGGGGACCGGTGTCGGCTCCCCTGGTGGACTACGGCGTCGCGCGCTTCACCGTCGCGGTGGCGAGTGCCGGCGCCACGGTCGCCGTGGACCCGGCCGACGGCGAGGTCCAGGCCCATACGCTGACGGCCGATACGCGCTTCACGCTGCCCGATCCTCCGGCGGGGCGGGGCTACTCGGTGTCGCTCAAGCTGATCCAGGACGCCACTGGCGGCCGGGCACCGGTTTTCGAACAAGCCGACGCCACCGCCGCCCGCTGGCTGGGCGGATCGGCGCCCGCGTGGCAGACCGTGGCCGGCGCCTTCGACCTGGTGGTGCTGACCCACGACGGCACCGACCTGATCGCCCTCCATGCCGGGGGGACGACCTGATGCTGGGGCAGGCGACCCTGCGGGGCGGGGCCGGCGCCGTTTCGGCGGTTCTGGTCCGGGATGGCGCCCTTGGTCCGGCGGCGACCTTCGCGCGAGCCTCCCCGGCTCGGTGGACGACGGCCGCCGGCCTGCTGGACACGGCGGCGCCTGAAACTCCGCGCGCCGACCACGATCCGATGACGGGCGCGCCTCGCGGCGTGCTGATCGAACCCGCCCGCACGAACCACCTGCTCGCCTCGGATGCCATGGCGGGCGCGCCCTGGCAGACTCTCGCCGCCAGCGTCGCCGCCGACACGGTCGCCGGCCCGGACGGATCGACCCGCGCCGAGACCCTGACCGAGAGCATGGCGACGGGCATCCACACGCTCTACCAGAGCGGCCTGTCGTACGCGGCGGGCCAGCCGCACACCCTGTCGGTGTTCGCCAAGACCAACGGCCGCGAGCGCCTGCAACTGGTGCTGCCGTCCACCGCCTTCGGGGTGGTGTGCTCGGCCGTGTTCGACCTGACCACCGGCGCCGTGGTGGCCACCGAGGGGCCGGTGTCCCACGGCCTGGTCCACTGGCCGGGTGGCTGGATGCGTTGCGCCGTGACGGCGACTAGCGCGGCCGGCGGCACCAGCAACGCGCATGTTCGCCTGCGCACCCTCGGCGGCTCGTCCGCCTACGCGGGGGACGGGGTCAGCGGGGTGCATCTGTGGGGCGCGCAACTGGAACGGGGGGAGGATCCGTCCAGCCCCATCGCCACCGTTGGCGCGCCGGCCACCCGCGCCGCCGACAGCCTGACCTACGCGCCGCCGTATCCCAGCGATCTCCATCTGGTCGGCCAGGCGCCGGACGGCACCGGCTATCCGCCGGCCCGCCCGCTTGTCGTTCGCGGCCGGAGCACGGCCTGGACGGCGCCGCCCGGCCTCTGGAGCAGCATCCACGCGAGGACCGCCGCATGACCACGATGATCTATCCCACGCTTCACCTGCTGGCCCGCCCCGACGTCATGCCCTCGGGGTTGCACGTCACGCGCGCGTCCGAGGCCACGCGCGTCAACGCCCTGGGTCGGGTGGAGACGGTGTCCGCCCATGTGCTCCGCCACGACTACGCGCCCGACACCGGGGTGTATCGCGGCTGGCTGGTGGAGGAGGCTCGCACCAACCAGGTGCGGTTCTCCCAGGTCCTGACCCAGGCGCCCTGGCTGACCGGCGACGCCACCGTGACCGCCAGGGCGGTCCTGGCGCCCGATGGCGTGAGCCTTGCCGGCACGCTGACGGAAACCGCCGCGACCGCCGTCCACACGCTGTTCCAGGAGTCCCTGTCGTTCACCGCCGGGCAGCGCTACGCCCTGTCGGTGTTCGCCAAGGCCAACGGCCGCGAGCGCCTGCAGCTGGTGCTGCCCTCGACGGCCTTTGGCGTGGTCCAGTCGGCGGTGTTCGACCTGGGCGGCGGCAGCATCGGCGCCACCGAGGGCGATCCCGCGCCGACCATCGAGGTCTTCACCGACGGCTGGGTTCGCTGCGCCCTCTCGGCGACGGCCACCGGCACCGCGCTCTCGCCGGTGCACCTGCGGCTGCGCGACACCGGTGCCGTGTCCAGCTACACCGGCGACGGCGTCAGCGGCGCCCACCTGTGGGGGGTGCAACTGGAGGCCGGGGCCGCGCCGTCCTCCCTCATCGCCACTACCACGGCGCCGGCGACCCGGGCGGCCGACCGGCTGCGCATGACCCTCGGCGCCGGTGACGTCCACCCCCACCAGGGGACCCTGATGGCGCGCGGCGCCGTGCCCGCCGGCCTGGCCGCGCCGCTGGTGGAGCTGAGCGACGGGACCGCCGACGCCCGCATGACCCTGAGCGTCGACGCACAGGCCGGCTCAGCCGCCTTCACCGTCGTCGACGGCGGCGCGACGGTGGCCGCGCTCAGCCGCGATGGCGTGACCGGCGGCGCCGAGGTCCGCGCCGCCGCCGCCTATGCCGACGACGACGTCGCCCTCGCCCTGGGGGGATCCGCGCTGGCGACCGACGGCGACGCGACCGTGCCGACGGTCACCACCCTGACCTTGGGCGGGACCGCGTCCGGCGCTGTCGGCCCGCGCTGCTGGGTCCGGCAGGTGGGCGTGTTTCCCCGGCGCCTCGGCGACGGGGACCTCCAGAGCCTGAGTGCGTGACCCGTGTTGTTTCCCGTGGAGCCGAAGCCCCCATGACTGTTCAGGATCTCTCCGACGCCCGCGATCGCCTGCGCCGTACCCTGCCCGGGACCCTGCGGGCGGCGCTGGATGCCTACGACGCCTTCGCCGCCCGGCCGGTGCCCGCCGACGCCAGGGAGTTCGGCGCCTGGCAGGGGGGCTGCAAGGCGGCGCTGGGTCACGTGGAGTTGCTGCTGAAGCTGGGCGCCCGCGTGGGGCTGGCGCTGTCGCCCCCCGGCGCGACGGCCGGGGACACGGCGCTGGCGGACCTGCTGGCGCGAGCGCGCGCGGCCATGGCCGAGGAAGGCGCCGCCGCCGGGGTGGAGGAGGGCGTGGATGACCCCTGACTCGTCCGTGTCCTTCGCCGAGTTCCTCTGGGTCTGGAACCACCTTCAGGGGCGCGGCACGCCCGCCCATCACGCCCGCATGGCGCGCTGGCTGGAAGCGCGGCGGGCGGACGGCGGGCGAGGGTGCCTGCTGATGGCCTTCCGGGGCTCGGGCAAGTCCACCGTGGTCGGCCTGTTCTGCGCCTGGCTGCTGGCCCGCGACCCGAACACCCGCATCCTGGTGCTGGCCGCCGAGCACGCGCTGGCCAGCCGCATGACCCGCGCCGTCAAGCGGGTGATCGAGCGACACCCGCTCACCCGGGGCCTCAAGCCCCGTCGTCCCGACCAGTGGGCGGCCGACCAGATCACGGTCGAGCGTCCGCTTGAGTCCCGCGACCCCTCCCTGATGGCGCGCGGCATCACCGGCAACCTGACCGGCAGCCGCGCCGACGTCATCGTCTGCGATGACGTCGAGGTGCCCAACACCAGCGACACCCTGGTCAAACGCGCCCAGCTGCGCGCCCGGCTGGGGGAGCTGGACTACATCCTGACCCCCGGCGGGGTGATGGTCTATGTGGGCACGCCGCACGCCTACCACTCCCTCTATGCCGCCGAGGCGCGCCCGGAGGCCGGCGAGACCCAGCCGTTCCTGGCCGGGTTTCCGCGCCTGGAGATCCCCTTGCTGGACGCCGAGGGGCGCAGCGCCTGGCCGGAGCGGTTCTCCATGGCCGTGATCGAGCAGATCCGCCGCCGCCAGGGGCCCAACGCCTTCGCCAGCCAGATGCAGTTGCGGCCGGTGAACCTGGTCGACAGCCGGCTCGATCCGGACCGCTTGCGGCGCTACGACGACGACCTGGTGGTCTCCGAGGCGGCCGGACGGCCGGTGTTGCGTCTGGCCGGGCGGCGGCTGGTCTCGGTCGCCTGCTGGTGGGATCCGGCCCTGGGCGATCCCGCGCGCGGGGGCGATGCCAGCGTCATCGCCGCCCTGTTCACCGCCGAGGACGGCTCCTACTGGCTGCACCGCATCGCCTACCTGACCAGCGCCGGGGGGACCGGGGACGCCGCCTCGGACCTGTGCCGCCAGGTGGCCGGCGTCGTCCGCGACCTGGACCTGCCGGCGGTCACCGTGGAGACCAACGGCCTCGGCCGCTTCCTGCCGGGCCTGCTGCGCAAGGTGCTGCGCGAGGACGGGGTGGGGGCGGCGGTCCTGGAACACGCCAGCCACCGTCCCAAGGCGCTGCGCATCGTCGCCGCCTTCGATCCGGTGCTGGCCGCCGGGGTCTTGTGGGTGCATCGCTCGGTCTGGGACACGCCGTTCATCGCCGAGATGCGCGCCTGGACGCCCCAGGGTGGCGGAGGCGGCCACGACGACGGCCTGGACGCCGTGGCCGGCTGCCTGGCGGCGGAGCCGGTGCGCCTGGGCCATGGCGCCGCCGCCGGTCCGCGCGCCGGCGCCTGGCGCCCGGGCGCCGGCCAGGTCGACGCCGCCGACGATGACTGGACCCCGTGAGGGCGAGGCGCTGCCCCACACCCGTCAATGACACAGCCTGTCCCGAACACGAGGAGACAAACGCATGGGTGGTTTTGGAAACGCATCGCCGACTGAGTGGGATTGGTCAGGTCAGGCTCCGGCCGCCCCGGCCCCGACCCGGCCGCGTATGCGCGATTTGCCCGCGCGATATGATCAGGACCCCCCATGGACGATGACAGATCTGGGAGCAGGCGCGCCGCCGGCGGACCCCGGCGCGGCAGAGT
>NZ_JACIGK010000010.1 GCF_014197915.1 Roseospira visakhapatnamensis | reverse complement strand
TGAAGTGCGCCATGTCATCGTCCGGCACCCACTCCCGAAGGTCCGGCGGCAACAAAAGCGCTTGTGTGCGATCGTCCGAGATGAAGTTCGCCATCACCCGTTCCCGATGACCTGAAACCCGCTCCGATTCTATCCGAGACCGCCCAAATCCGACAGACTGCTAGGGGCGGGGAGAGGAGGGCGGAGCGGTTACGAACCCGTCATCACCGTCCTACGGGGCCCTGTGTGCCCGAGCACGAGCGCACGGCGCCGCGACATGCCGGCACAGGGGCGCGCACGGAGGGGGGCGCTTGACTTCGGGGTCGTCACGAACTCCAGGATCATCTATTGAATGCCATAGACTAACAGATTTTCTCGCGCCCGGGCAGCGCCTGTGGTGGTACGACCGCACTATTCTTGCGCCAGGAGCGCGCGAAAAACGAGTGTATTCCGGTGCATGGCGTCCTCTGGTCACCCTCTCAGGGCCGTGCGCGCGCACCGGCCGGGCGGGCACGGCGGTTCGGGCGATCGCCCGGCGTCCGGCTCCGCCCATTGCTCCGGCTCGGGGGCCTGGGCTACAAGGTGCGCCCATATACACCAGGGGGATGTCCTGGCCCCCCGCCGTCGGGGCACCGTGCCCCGTCTGTCCCCCCTCGGAGGATCCCATGGCCGCCTATCAGTACATCTATGTCATGAAGAACGTCTCCAAGGTCTACCCCGGGGGGCGCGAGATCCTGAAAGGCCTGACGCTGTCGTTCCTGCCCGGCGCCAAGATCGGCGTGCTCGGCCCGAACGGCGCCGGCAAGTCCACGGTGCTGCGCATCATGGCCGGCGAGGACCATGACATCGGCGGCGAGGCGTTCGCCGCCGACGGCGTGCGCGTGGGATTCCTGGCCCAGGAGCCGCACCTGGACGAGTCCAAGGACGTGATGGGCAACGTCATGGAGGGGGTGGCCGAGGTGAAGGCGCTGATGGACCGCTTCGAGGCGGTCTCGGCCAAGTTCGGCGAGGTCACCGACGACGACGAGATGAACGCCCTGATCGCCGAGCAGGCCGAGCTTCAGGAAAAGATCGACGCCGCCGATGGCTGGGACCTGGAGCGCCACGTGGAGATCGCCATGGACGCCCTGCGCTGTCCGCCGGGCGAGGCCGATGTCTCCAATCTGTCCGGCGGGGAGAAGCGCCGGGTGGCCCTGTGCCGCCTGTTGCTGTCCAAGCCCGACATGCTGCTGCTGGACGAGCCCACCAACCACCTAGACGCCGAATCGGTGGCCTGGCTGCAACGCCACCTGGAGGAGTTCCCGGGCACCGTGGTGGCCGTCACCCACGACCGCTACTTCCTGGACAACGTGACCGGCTGGATCCTGGAGGTGGACCGGGGGCGCGGCATCCCCTACGAGGGCAACTACTCCACCTACCTGGAGCAGAAGGCCAAACGCCTCGCGCAGGAGGCCCGCGAGGAGAAGTCCCGCCAGCGGGCCATCAACCAGGAGCTGGAGTGGATCCGCTCCTCCCCCAAGGCCCGCCAGTCCAAGAGCAAGGCCCGTATCACCGCCTTCGACGAGTTGGTCAGCCGCGCCGCCGATCGCGGGCCGGACCAGTTGTCGATCACCATCCCGCCGGGCGATCGCCTGGGCGGCAAGGTGATCGAGGCCGAGGGCCTGACCAAGGGCTTCGGCGACCGCTTGCTGGTGGAGGATCTGAACTTCCGCCTGCCGCCGGGCGGCATCGTCGGCGTCATCGGCCCCAACGGCGCCGGCAAGACCACCCTGTTCCGCATGATCACCGGGCAGGACACACCCGACTCCGGCACGCTGACCGTCGGCGAGACCGTCAGCCTGGGCTACGTGGACCAGAGCCGCGACAGCCTGGACGCGTCCAAGACCGTCTGGCAGGAGATCTCCGACGGCCTGGACGAGGTGGACCTGGGCAAGCGCAAGATACCGTCCCGCGCCTATGTGGGCCAGTTCAACTTCAAGGGGCCGGACCAGCAGAAGAAGGTGGGGCAACTGTCCGGCGGCGAGCGCAACCGCGTGCACCTGGCGAAGATGCTCAAGAGTCACGCCAACGTGCTGCTGCTCGACGAGCCCACCAACGACCTGGACGTGGAAACCCTGCGGGCGCTGGAGGAGGCGTTGCTGGAATTTCCCGGCTGCGCCGTGATCATCTCGCATGATCGCTATTTCCTGGACCGCCTGGCCACCCACATCCTGGCCTTCGAGGGCGACAGCCACGTCGAGTGGTTCGAGGGCAATTTCGAGAGCTACCTTGAGGACAAGAAGCGTCGCCTGGGCGCCGATGCCGCCGAACCGCACCGCATCAAGTACAAGCCACTCGCGCGATGACCGGCCCGTCCGCGTCGCCGCGCTGAAAGGATGCGCGGCGGGGCGGCTTGATTTATGATCGATCCCGGAACGAGGCGCGGCGAGGAGCTGGCCGATGACGGGGGCGACGGGCGGGCGGGCGGCGACGGACTCGGCGGGCGTCGGCCCGGCCGGGCCTGCGGGCGAGGCCGCGGTCGGGGACGTCCTGGATCCGGGCGTGGCGGTGCAGTTGCTCGACCACCTGGGTGACGCGGTGCTCGTGCACGATCGCCAGGGGCGTCTGGTCGCCGTCAACGAGGCCGCCTGCGAAACCCTGGGCCATGACCGGGCAAGCCTGTTGCGCCTGGGCGTTGGGGACATCGAGACCACCGCCGCCGCCGCCGAGGTCGCCGCCCTGTGCGACCGCGCGCGCGGCGCGACGCGGCCCCTCGCCCATGTCGGCGTCTACCGCCATCGCGACGGGAGCCTGGTGCCCGTCGACATGCGCACCACCCACATGGCGCGCGACGGCGAGGACCTGTTCGTCACCGTGGCCCGCGACGTCAGCGACCGGCACCGGGCCGAGGCGGTGCGGCGCGAGGGCGAGGAGCGCTTGCGCGCGGTGATCGAGCACAGCCCCTTCGGCGTGGCGGTGATCGGGCCGGACGGGCGCCCGGTGCTGGTCAACCGCCGGCTGGCGGCCTTGCTGGGCCGCGACCACGCCGACCTGGGCACCCTGGACTTCGCCACGCTGTACACCGATCCCGAGGACCTCACGCGGCTGCGGGAACTGTTCGCCGTGCGCGGCGCGGTGCGCGAGCGCGAGGTGCGCTTGCGGGTGCGCGATGCGCGCGAGGGCGAGACCAACCGCTGGTTCCTGGTGTCCTGGCAGGCGACGAAGGTGGAGGAGCGCCCGGCCGTCGTCGGATGGTACCAGGACATCCATCACCGCCATCAGGCCAGCGCGGAGATGGATGACCTGCACGCCGAGTTGCAGTTCCGCATCGAGGAGCGCACCCGCGACCTGGGGGTGGAGATCACCGAGCGGCGCTATGCCGAGGCGGCGCTCAAGGAGGCCAACCAGTTCCTGGAACAGAAGGTGGAGGAGCGCACCAAGGGCCTGCGCCGCGAGGTCGAGCAGCGCCGGCGCGCCGAGGCGGCGCGCGAGCGGACGGAAATGGAGCTTCTGGAGATCATCGAGGGGGCGCCCATGGCCGTCGGCATCGCCGACATGGAGGGCCGCTTCCTGTTCTGGAATCCGCTGTTCTACCGTCTCGGGCGCCAGCAGCAGGAGGCCGGCGGCAAGATCAGCTTCGGCCTGGAGTTCAAGGACCCCGACCTGCTGCCGGCCCTGCGCGCGCGCCTGGTGGCCGGCGAGCCGGTGGAGAATGTCGAGGCGCCCTTGCTGGTGGGCGCCGGTGACCCGCACTGGGTGATGCTGTCCATGCGCCGGCTGACCTTCGAGGGGCAGGCCGCCCTGCTGACGTGGGTCTACGACGTCACCGACATGAAGCAGCAGGCCGAGGCCCTGGACGAGGCCCGCCAGGCCGCCGAGCAGAGCGCGCGGGCCAAGTCGGCCTTCCTGGCGGCCATGAGCCACGAAATCCGCACGCCGATGAACGGCGTCATCACCATGGTCGACCTGCTGGGCCAGACCGCCCTGGACCCGGGTCAGCGCCACATGCTGGACGTGGCCACGGACTCCGCCCACGCGCTGCTGACCATCATCGACGAGGTGCTCGACTTCTCGAAGATCGAGGCCGGGCGCGTGACCCTGGAGACCGTCGACCTGTCGCTGTCGCAGGTGATCGAGGGCGTCTCGGACCTGTTGGCCCCGCGCGCCGAAAAGAAGGGGCTGGATGTGCTGTACCAGGGGGCGCCGGACCTTCCCGACCATGTGGCGGGGGACGTCAGCCGCTTGCGTCAGGTGCTGGTCAATCTTCTGGGCAATGCCATCAAGTTCACCGAGTCCGGG
Organism: Roseospira visakhapatnamensis; assembly: GCF_014197915.1. Lineage (GTDB taxonomy): Bacteria > Pseudomonadota > Alphaproteobacteria > Rhodospirillales > Rhodospirillaceae > Rhodospira > Rhodospira visakhapatnamensis. The sequence goes on along the minus strand of NZ_JACIGK010000010.1, from coordinate 149,483 downwards.
CATGTCATCTTGGCCCTGTCGCGCACGGACCCGGAGCCGGAGCCGGAGACCGACCCCGCCGGCCCGCCCGGCGCCGAGGATCCGGTGTGGGTTCGGTGCGCGGTGACGGATACCGGTATCGGCCTGTCGGACGCGCAGATCGGCCACCTGTTCACCCCGTTCTCGCAGGCCGACGGCACCACCCAGCGGCGGTTCGGGGGGACCGGCCTGGGGTTGTCCATCTGCCGCTCCCTGGTGGAGATGATGGGGGGGCGCATCGGCGTCGACAGCACCCCCGGCGAGGGATCGGTCTTCTGGTTCGAGGTGCCGCTGGCCCGGCGTCCCGAGCGGCGCGACCGGACGCCGCCGCCGCTGACCGGCGCGCGCATCCTGGTGGCCGGTGACGGCGCGGTGGCGCGCGCGCATCTGACCGAGATTCTCACCTGGGCCGGGGCCACGGTGATCCCGGCGGCGGACGGGGACGCGGTCAAGGCGGCCATGATGCATGCGCTGGTGGCGGAAACGCCCCTGGACGCGGTGATCCTCGGCCGCCATATCGACCACGGTCCGGGGATGCGGCTGGTGGACGATGTCCGCCGCATCGGCGGGTCGCGTCCGCCGCGCGTCCTGGTCCTGGTGCCGCGCGGCAATGCCGAGACCAGCCGCGCCGCCGAGCGGGCCGAGGTCGCCGCCGTCATCGGCTGGCCGGTGCATCGCTGGGAAACCGCCCTGGCCGTCTCGGTCGCGTTGGGGCGGACGCCGCCGGACGCGTTCTCGCCCTGGGCGCGCCGGCAGTCGGACCGGCGCCGGTCGGTGGTCGGCCACTACCTGGCCCCGGATCGGGCCGAGGCCGAACAGGCGGGCTGCGTGGTGCTGGTCGCCGAGGACAACGCCACCAACCAGACCGTGATTCGCATGCTGCTGGACCGCCTGGGGCTGGTGGCGGATCTGGCCGGGGACGGGGTCGAGGCGCTCGACCTGTACCACCGGCGGCGCTACGGCCTGGTGCTGACCGACTGCCACATGCCGGACATGGACGGCTACGGCCTGACCGAGCGGATTCGGGCGCTGGAGGCCGGCGGCGGCACGCGCGTGCCGATCGTCGCCCTGACCGCCGACGCCATCGCCGGCACCGCGCGCCTGTGCCTGGACCGGGGCATGGACGACTACCTGACCAAGCCCGTGGCCATCGCCGATCTGGAGGCGGCCGTGGCCCGCTGGCTGCCCCAGGCGATGACGGCGCGGCGGGTCCGGCCGCCGGGGGCGATCGTCGGGTCGGGGCCGGTCACGCCGAGCGGGGACGCCCCGGTGCCGGCCGTCGATCCCGAGCCTCCGGTGTCGGCGGTGTCCGGGGCCGTTCTCGGGCCGGTCCCGTGGGCGGCGCCGAAGGGACCTGTCGAGGACGACGCGTCGGTCACCCCGGCGGGCGGCCACGATGACGGCGGGGCCACCATCCCGCCGGTGCTGGACACCACCTACATGCGGGAGCTGGTGGGCGACGACGCGGCCCTGTTGCACGGTCTGCTGGAGCAGTTCCTGGAGACCACGGATGCCGACCTCGTGGGTCTGAACACCCTGCTGGACGAGGGCCGGGCCGAGGACGCCCGCAAGCTCGCCCACGGCATCGCCGGGGCGGCGCGGTCGGCCGGGGCGATGCGTCTGGCGGCGCTGGTCGGGGAGATCGAGACGGCGCTGCTGGTCGACGACGTGGCCGCCGCGCGCCGGGTCCAGGGGGCTCTGCGGCCCAGTTTCGACGCCGTGGCGGCGGCCGCGCGACCGCGCTGACGGCCATACCGGACGGGCCGCGCCGACGATGGGCGACCGGGGTTCAGGCCACGGCCGTCTTCTCGCGGACGGCGTCGTCCTTGGCGGCGGCCTCGTGCTCGCTGGGATCGCACAGGCGATAGCCTCGCCCCCAGACCGTTTCCACATAGGTCTCGTCGCCGGTGGCCCGGGCGATCTTCTTGCGCAGTTTGCAGATGAAGACGTCGATGATCTTCAGTTCGGGTTCGTCCAGGCCGCCGTACAGGTGGTTGAGGAACTGTTCCTTGGTCAAGGTGCTGCCGCGCCGCATGGCCAGCAACTCCAGGATCCCGTACTCCTTGCCGGTCAGGCGCAGCGGCTGGTCGTCCACCAGGGCGGTCCGGCTTTCCAGGTTGACCGCCAGGCGGCCGACGGAGACCACGGGCTGGGCGTGGCCCTTGGCGCGGCGCACGATGGCCTGGATACGGGCCACCAGCTCGTCGCGGTCGAAGGGTTTGGTCAGATAATCGTCGGCGCCGATGCCCAGGCCCTTGACCTTGCGCGACGATTCGTCGATTCCGGACAGGATCAGCACCGGTGTCACGATCCGCGCCGCCCGCAGGCCGCGAATCACGTCCAGGCCGTCCATGTCCGGCAGCATCAGATCCAGCAGCACGAGGTCGTAATCGTACAGCTTGGCCATTTCCAGACCGTCCTCGCCAAGGTCGGTGGTGTCGGCCACCCAGCCCTCGCGGCGCAGCAGGTAGGCCAATCCCTCGGCGGTGGCGGCGTCGTCCTCGATCACAAGAACCCGCATGGCATGTGTCCCAGTGGTGGGCTCGATGGGTGTCCCTCGGCCGCCGCGTGCTCAATCGTGACGAGCGCGGGGGCGGGGTGCGGGGACGGCGGCTTCACGGTGAGGATTGGTCGGTCCAATATCCCTCACGTTTTAACGATTTCTTAACCTTCGTTAAAATCTATCATGACCGTCATGAATGGTCAATGTCGAGTCGCGCCGCCCCAGCGTTCAAGACGCAGGTGGGCGGCCGGAGCGGACATGTCGGCCGAACGCGCCGGCACCGCCGGACGGGGCGACACGGCTCCGCACGGGGCCGGCGACGCGGCTCCTGTCGGGCGATCCTGACGTGACCGATGATGTCCGGGAGGCCGGACCCCTGGCGCCGCGCGGGGCGGCCCTTGGGTTCTTCGACACGGCCCGTGTACGGCGTTACGCCGGCCTCGGATGACATGTTTTTTCGGGCGGACCGTATTTCAAGGATGAAGGTGCCGATTTCGACGAAGACTCTCAAAGGTTGGGCGCGGAACGGGGGGCGGCCGGCGCCGGGGAACCTGTTCTCGTGGGCGTCTGCGCGGGGACGTGGCCGATGCGCAACGCTGTCGGGGCAAAGGGCTCCGTCGATCGGGTGGGGGGTTGCCTCGCACCCGCCCCATGGCCAAAGTGTCCTCGTCGATGGGATCGCGCTCACCCGCGCCGCTCTTCATCCCATCCGTTGACCGCAGAGGAATCCAGTCCATGCCGCGCCAGATCGCCATCGTATTTCCGATGGCCAGGGCGTAACCGCCATTGGCGGCGCCCCGGCCCTTCTCCCAGGGATCGGACGTCGTCTCGGTTGGACTGACCCGCGCGTCTCCTCTCCACGGCGCCCCAAGGCGCTCCGAGTCCCTGGATTGATCGAGGACGATGCCCGCGCCCCGGCGCCGGGCCGCGTCTCCATGACCTTTCGACAGGGACGCCCGTCGCTCGGACGGGCGCGTTGGAGTGATGACCGCTCAGACTCAAAACCGTCGGGTGCTGACCTACTGGTGGCACCTGGCGAGACGAAGGCCCGCTCTGCTGGCGGGCCTGGCCGCCTTTACCCTGATTGCCACCGGCGCCGACGTGATCCTGCCGATCTGGAGCGGCCGCCTGGTCGATGCCATCGCCGGGGTCGGCATCGCCGACGGTGACCGCGCGGCCCAACTGGCCGCCGCCGCGGTGGCGATCGCTCTTCTGGTCGGCACCGACCTTGTCTTCACGCTGTCGCATTGGGGCATGGGACGCATCCTGGTGGCCTTCACCAGCGCCTCCATGCGGGACCTGGTGCTGCGGGGTTTCGACCACATCCAGGCGATGGACGCGGCCTGGCACGCCAACACCCATGCCGGGGCCACGGTGCGCAAGGTGACCCGGGGCAAGGATGCCTTCGACCATGTCACCGACGCCCTGGTCGTCGGTCTGGCGCCGGCCGTGCTGGTGCTGGTCGGGATGTCGCTCATGCTGGGCCTGCACTGGCCGGTGATGGGCGTGTACACGGCGGCGGCCACCACCATCCACCTGACCGCGAGCCTGCTGCTGGTGACTCTCTACAACGCGCCCGTGAACACCCGCGCGGCCGTCGAGGACAGCCGCCTCAGCGGCCACCTCGTGGACGCCGTCACCTGCAACAGCGTGGTCAAGGCGTTCGGGGCCGAGCGGCGCGAGGCCCGCCGGCTGGTCGGTCTGTCGCGGATCTGGCGCGGCTGCACGATCCGCTGCTGGAACCGCATGATCGATACCGGGACGGTTCAGATCGGCCTGATGATCCTGATGGAGGGGGGCGCGCTGGTCCTGGTGGTGACCCAGTGGTGGCAGGGCCGGGCGTCCGTCGGCGACGTGGTCCTGGTGCTGAACGCCTTCGCCATCATCTCCGCCTACATCCGCGAGATGGGCAGGCAGGTCCGCACCCTGCAACAGGCGCTCAACGACATGGAGGAGGTCGTCGACCTGGCCGCGCAGGTGCCCGCCGTGCGCGACCGGCCCGGCGCGCCCGCCCTGGCGGTGTCCTCCGGGACGGTGCTGTTCGAGGGGGTCACCTTCGCCCATGGCGGCGCCGAGGACCGGTTGCCGGTGTTCGAGGGCCTGTCGGTGACCATCCGCGCCGGCGAGCGGGTGGCGCTGGTCGGTCCCTCCGGCGCCGGCAAGAGCACCTTCGTCAAGCTGTTGCAGCGGCTGCACGACCTGGATCGGGGCCGCATCCGCGTCGACGGCCGGGACATCGCGACCGTCACGCAGGGCAGCCTGCGCGCGGCCATCGCCCTGGTGCCTCAGGACCCGGTGCTGTTCCACCGCTCCATCCTGGAGAACATCCGCTATGCGCGTCCCGGGGCGTCCCGCGCGGATGTGGCGATGGCGGCGGAGCGGGCGCACGCGACGGACTTCATCGCCCGGCTGCCGAACGGCCTCGACACCGTGGTGGGCGAGCGCGGCGTCAAGCTGTCGGGCGGCGAGCGCCAGCGCGTGGCCATCGCCCGGGCGGTGCTGGCCGATGCGCCCATCCTGGTGCTGGACGAGGCCACGGCGGCCCTGGATTCCGTGTCGGAGCGCGAGATCCAGGCGGCGTTGGAGACGGTGACCCGGGGGCGGACCAGCATCATCGTCGCGCACCGGTTGTCCACCGTCCGGCAGGCCGACCGTATCCTGGTGTTCGATCGCGGCCGGATCGTCGAGCAGGGCCGCCATGTGGATCTGGTGGCGCGGCCGGATGGCGTGTACCGGCGGTTGTTCGAGACCCAGGCCCTGGGGCTGGTGGACTCCGAGGCCGAACCCGGGGCCGAACCCGGGGCCGAACCCGGGGCCGACTCCGATGCCGGCTCCGGAGCCGCCGACGCCGCGCCGGCCGGCTCGCCGGCATGATCGGAGGGGACGGGCGGGACCCGGTTCCACCCGCCCCCCGAGCCCCGAAATCTCCTTGTGTGTGGTGTCTCATCTCTTAGGATGCCCCCTTCGTTGAGACGGGCAGGACCCACCAAACCTTGCGGGGAGCATCCAGACCATGGCGCATCAGCACGGTTCGCCGGTGATCGGCGTGATCGGCGGCTCGGGCATCTACGACATTCCCGGCCTGACCAACACCCGATGGGAGACGGTCCATTCGCCCTTCGGCGAGCCGTCGGACAAGCTGATGTTCGGCGAACTGGGCGGCCAGGCCATGGTGTTCCTGCCGCGCCATGGGCGCGGCCACCGCATCCCGCCGTCCGAACTGAATTTCCGCGCCAACATCGATGCCCTGAAGCGCGCCGGGGTGACCGAGATCCTGTCGGTCTCCGCCGTGGGCTCGCTGAGGGAGGATCTGCCGCCGGGCACCTTCGTGCTCGTCGATCAGTTCATCGACCGCTCCGTCGCCCGCGCCAAGAGCTTCTTCGGGACCGGCCTGGTGGCGCATGTCTCGCTGGCCCATCCCACCTGCGGACGCCTGCGGGCGGCGGTGGCCGAGGCCTGCGCCGAACTGGACATTCCCCACCAGGTGGGGGGGACCTACCTGGTGATGGAAGGGCCGCAGTTCTCGACGCTGGCCGAGAGCAATCTGTACCGCACGTGGGGCTGCGACGTGATCGGCATGACCAACATGCCGGAGGCCGGTTTGGCCCGCGAGGCGGAGATGTGCTACGCGTCCGTGGCCATGGTCACCGATTACGACTGCTGGCATCCCGATCACGACAACGTGACCGTGGAGGCCGTCGTCAAGGTGCTGCTGGAGAACGCCGACAAGGGGCGGTCCCTGGTCAAGGCAACGGTGCCCCGGCTGGCCGATCGGGCCGGGCCCTGCGAGAAGGGCTGCCAGACGGCGCTGGACTTCGCGCTGATCACTCACCCCGATGCCCGCGACCGCACCCTGGCCAGTCAGTTGGACGCCGTCGCCGGCCGGGTGATGCAGCCGCCGCCCGATCCCGCGTGACGCCCGCCGACGTCCGCCGAGGCCCGATGCCCGCGACCCCCCGGTCGCGGGCTTTTTTTACGCCATTCGGATCGCCCCACGCACCCGTCTCCTGGCGAGCGCGACCATAGATCGTGTTCGCCGGTGAATTCGCAGGTCCGATCAGCACCTTAACCACTTTTCGGTTAATTTGCTTTTGTGCATTGCAGGACAAGGACTTAGGGGTATATTCCCCTTGAAACGCTTGATGTATCGGCTAAGTCTGGATCGAAACGTCGTCGTCCCTGCCGGGGAGGACACGCCGCCGAGCCACCCGCCCGGCGCGGCGGTCACGCCCGCGCCTCCTGGGGGGTCCAGGCCATCACACACACACGGGGAGGATCGATCATGGCCGCCACCCGTCGCGCGCGCGCCGCGTCATCCGGGTCGAAGGGGGCGCCGTCCCTGGACGCCGACCAGCTGGAGCAGCTCTACCGCGACATGCTGCTGATCCGCCGCTTCGAGGAGAAGGCCGGGCAACTCTACGGCATGGGTCTGATCGGTGGCTTCTGTCACCTGTACATCGGCCAGGAAGCGGTGGTCGTCGGCCTGCATGCCCTGGCTCGGCCCGGCGACTCGATCATCACCAGCTACCGCGATCACGGCCACATGCTGGCCACCGGCATGGACCCCAAGGGGGTGATGGCCGAACTGACGGGTCGCATCGGCGGGTACTCGCGGGGCAAGGGCGGCTCCATGCACATGTTCAGCCGCGAGGTCGGGTTCTACGGCGGTCACGGCATCGTCGGCGCCCAGGTGCCGCTGGGCACCGGCTTGGCCTTCGCCCACAAGTACCACGAGGACGGCGGCCTGTGCTTCACCTACCTGGGGGACGGCGCGGTCAACCAGGGCCAGGTCTATGAGAGCTTCAACATGGCCGCCCTGTGGGGGCTGCCGGTGCTCTATGTGATCGAGAACAATAAGTACGGCATGGGCACCTCGGTGGAGCGCGCCTCGGCCCCCGGTGACCTGAGCCAGCGGGGCGCCGCCTACGGCATCCCCGGCAAGGCCATCAACGGCATGAACGTCCTGGACGTCATCGAGGGCTGCGCCGAGGCCGTGGAGCACGTGCGCGCCGGCAAGGGGCCCTACCTGCTGGACGTGAAGACCTACCGCTATCGCGGGCACTCCATGTCGGATCCCGCCAAGTATCGCACCAAGGAAGAGGTGGCGCGCATGCGCGCCGAAAGCGACCCCATCGACCAGTTGAAGCAGCGGCTGCTGACCGACGGGGTGTTCGACGAAGCGCGGCTGAAGGACATCGACCGCGACGTCAAGGCGGTGGTCGGCGAGGCCGCCGAGTTCGCCCAGCACAGCCCCGAGCCCGATCCGGCCGAGCTGTGGACCGATGTTCTGGTAGAGGCTTGAGGCCGGGAGACAGCGCACCATGCCCACACCGATTTTGATGCCCGCCCTTTCGCCCACCATGGAGGAGGGCACCCTCGCCCGGTGGCTGAAAAAAGAGGGCGACGCGGTGGAGGCCGGCGATGTCCTGGCCGAGATCGAGACCGACAAGGCCACCATGGAATATGAGGCCGTGGACGAGGGCCGGCTGGGGAAGATCCTGGTCTCGGACGGCACCGAGGGGGTCAAGGTCAACCAGGCCATCGCCATCCTGCTGACCGAGGGCGAGGACGATAGCGCCCTGGACGCGGCGGTTCAGGCCGCCCAGTCGGGCGAGTCCGCTGGCGCGTCGGGCGTCATCCCCGCACCCGGCGACGCGCCCACGGGACAGTCCCCGCCCCCTCAGGCGGCCACCCCGCCGCCGGCCGCCGCCGCGCCGGAGCCGGACGCGCCCGAGGATGACGAGCCCGTCTACGACAAGACCAGGCGCCAGTCGGTGCGCGAGGCCCTGCGCGACGCCATGGCCGAGGAGATGCGCCGCGACGAGGCCGTGTTCCTGATGGGTGAGGAGGTCGCCCAGTACGAGGGGGCCTACAAGGTCTCGCAAGGCTTGCTGGCCGAGTTCGGCGACAAGCGGGTGGTGGACACGCCGATCACCGAGATGGGCTTCGCCGGCCTGGGCGTGGGTGCCGCCTTCGGCGGCCTGCGGCCGATCGTCGAGTTCATGACCTTCAACTTCTCCATGCAGGCCATCGACCACGTCATCAACTCCGCCGCCAAGACCCTGTACATGGCCGGGGGCAAGATGGGTTGTCCCATCGTCTTCCGGGGTCCCAACGGGGCCGCCGCCCGGGTGGGCGCCCAGCACAGCCAGTGCTACGCCTCGTGGTATGCCCATGTGCCCGGCCTGAAGGTGGTCGCGCCCTGGTCGGCGGCCGACGCCAAGGGCCTGCTCAAGGCCGCCATCCGCGACCCCAACCCGGTGGTGGTGCTGGAAAACGAGATCCTCTACGGCCAGACCTTCGACGTGCCGGAGGCGGAGGACTTCGTGCTGCCCATCGGCAAGGCCAAGGTGGAACGCAAGGGCGACGGAGTCACCATCGTCGCCTTCTCGCGCATGGTCGGCGTCGCCCTGGAGGCCGCCAAGACCCTGAGCGCCGAGGGCATCGAGGCCGAGGTCATCAACCTGCGCAGCCTGCGGCCGCTCGACACCGCCACCATCCTGCGCTCGGTGCGCAAGACCAACCGCCTCGTCACCGTCGAGGAAGGCTGGCCCGTCGCCGGTATCGGCGCCGAGATCGGCCAGGTCGTCATGGAACAGGCGTTCGACTGGCTGGATGCCCCGGTGACCCGTGTCACCGGCGCCGACGTGCCCATGCCCTATGCCGCGAACCTGGAGGCCCTGGCCCTGCCCACCGCCGACAGGGTGGCCGAGGCGGCGCGCGCGGTCTGCTACCGGTCCCAGGCGTAACGGGAGGCCATCACCATGGACACCACACCCACCGCCGCCGGCCGGATCTTCGCGAGTCCCCTGGCCCGCCGGCTGGCCCGGGACGCCGGGATCGATCTCGCGGCCCTGACCGGGTCCGGACCGCGCGGCCGCGTCGTCAAGGCCGACGTGGAGCGCGCCCGGGCCGAGGGCGTGCCCGCGCCCGCGTCCGCCGCGCCGTCCCCGGACGCCGCCGCGCCCGCCCCGGCGCCATCGCCGGCCGCCGCCGGCAAGACCGGGCTGCAACCCTGGCAGACCTTCACCGAGCAGCCCAACAGCCAGATGCGCAAGATCATCGGTCGCCGCCTGACCGAGGCCAAGCAGACCGTGCCGCACTTCTACCTGACCATCGACTGCGACCTGGACGCGCTGCTGGACCTGCGCAAGCAACTGAATGCAAAGGCCGCGGAGGGAACGTTCAAGCTCTCGGTCAACGACATGCTCATCAAGGCCGCGGCCGCCGCGCTCCGCAAGGTGCCGGCGGCCAACGCGGTGTGGACCGACGAGGCCATTTTGCTGCTGGACACGGTGGACATCTCGGTCGCCGTGGCCACCGACCGGGGCCTGATCACCCCCATCGTCCGCGACGCGGACACCAAGGGCCTGGCCACCATCGCCACGGATGTGAAGGACCTCGCCACCCGCGCCCGCGACGGCAAGCTGAAGCCCGAGGAGTTCCAGGGCGGCGGTTTCTCCATCTCCAACCTGGGCATGTACGGCATCCGCGAGTTCGCGGCCATCATCAACCCGCCGCAAAGCTGCATCCTGGCGGTCGGCCAGGGCGAACAGCGCCCCGTGGTCAAGGACGGTACGCTGACCATCGCCACCATGATGACCTGCACCCTGTCGGTGGATCATCGCTCGGTGGATGGCGCCGTCGGCGCCGAGTTCCTGGCGGCCTTCAAGGCCATCGTGGAAGATCCGCTGACGCTGCTTTTGTGAGTGACTTCGCCCCGGGCCCCTTTGGGGCCGGGGCTCCGGCGCCGCGCGCCGCCGACGCGGTCGCGTCGGCCATCGGCCGTTCGACAACAGCGTCCGGCGGCCGGGGTCTGCCTCTCAACCCAGGAGCCGCAAGGACCGGCGCCGCAGGCTCCGGTCGGCTCGCACGCCCCCAACGGGAGACCTGCCGTGAGCGAGACGTCCTTTGACCTGATCGTCGTGGGCGGCGGCCCCGGCGGCTACGTGGCGGCCATCCGCGCCGCGCAACTGGGCCTGCGCGCCGCCGTGGTGGAACGCGCGCACCTGGGCGGCATCTGCCTCAACTGGGGCTGTATCCCCACCAAGGCGCTGTTGCGCTCGGCCGAGGTCTATCGCCAGATGACCCACGCCGACGCCTACGGCCTGACCGCGTCCAACGTGGGGATCGACCTGCCCAAGGTGGTGGCTCGTTCGCGCGCCGTGGCCAAACAGTTGTCCGGCGGCGTGGCGCACCTGCTGAAGAAGAACAAGGTCGCGGTGATCGACGGCCACGGTCGCCTGGACGGCCCCGGCCGCCTGATCGTCGAGAAGGACGGCGCCCACGGGGTGCTTCTGACGGCGCCTCATATCATCCTGGCCACCGGCGCCCGCGCCCGCGTCTTGCCGGGCCTGGAACCGGACGGCCGGCGCGTGTGGACCTACAAGGAGGCCATGGTTCCCGAGACCCTGCCCAAGTCCCTGCTGGTGGTGGGGTCCGGCGCCATCGGCATCGAGTTCGCGAGCTTCTTCCACACCCTGGGCACGGAAACCACGGTGGTGGAAGTCCTGGATCGCGTGCTGCCCGTGGAGGACGCCGAGATCTCCGCCCTGGCCCGCAAGCAGTTCGAGAAGCAGGGTCTGCGCATCCACACCGGCACCACGGTGACGGCCATGGACAGCCGGGACGACGGCGTGACCTGCACCCTCAAGGGACCGGACGGCAAGACCAGGGAGATCACCGTGGACCGCGTCATCCTGGCCGTGGGCATCACCGGCAACGTGGAGGACATCGGCCTGGAGACCACCAAGGCCCAGGTGGACCGGGGCCACGTGGTGATCAACGACTGGTGCGAGACCGCCGAGCCCGGGATCCACGCCATCGGCGATCTGGCCGGGCCGCCCTGGCTGGCGCACAAGGCCAGCCACGAGGGCGTGCTGTGCGTCGAGAAAATCGCCGGGGTGGAGGGCCTGCACCCCCTGGACCCGCGCCGCATTCCCGGCTGCACCTACTGCCACCCGCAGATCGCCAGCGTCGGCCTGAGCGAGGACAAGGCCAAGGCGCGGGGCTACAGCGTCCGCGTGGGCCGCTTCCCGTTTCTGGGCAACGGCAAGGCCATCGCCCTGGGCGAGCCCGAGGGCCTGGTCAAGACCGTGTTCGACGACAAGACCGGGGAACTGCTGGGCGCCCACATGATCGGCGCCGAGGTCACCGAATTGATTCAGGGCTACGCCACCGCCATGACCCTGGAGACCACCGAGGCCGACCTGATGCACACCGTGTTCCCGCATCCCACGCTGTCGGAGATGATGCACGAGTCCGTTCTTGACGCCTTCGGTCGCGCCATCCATTTCTAAGGGATGGATGACATCGGCATGACAGCCCCAGCGGGTGCGGCGCCCCCGGACTCCGAGACAACGACCGAGACGCCGGCCGAAGGGCTGACGCCGGAGGGACCCGCGACCGACACCCCGCGTCCCCGTCACCCCGAGAAGGCGCGCCGGCCCGATCAGCCGTCGCCGCGCAAGCCGCACTGGATTCGCGTCAAGGCGCCCACCTCGCGGGAGGCCGCCGACGTGCGCCGGCTGATGCGCGACAAAAAGCTGGCCACGGTGTGCGAGGAAGCGGCCTGCCCGAACATCGGCGAATGTTGGCACCGCCGCCATGCCTCGTTCATGATCCTGGGCGAGATCTGTACCCGGGCCTGTGCCTTCTGCAATGTGCGCACCGGCAAGCCCGACGGCGTGGACACGGGCGAACCCGAGCGTCTGGCGGAGTCGGTCGCCGCCATGGGCCTGCGTCACGTCGTCATCACCTCGGTGGACCGGGACGATCTGCCCGATGGCGGCGCGGGTCAGTTCGCGCGCTGCATCGCCGCCATCCGCGCGGGCGGCACCGGCACCACGGTGGAGGTGCTGACCCCCGACTTCCGCGACAAGCCGGCCGCGCTGGAGACGGTCTTGGACACGCCCCCGGACGTGTTCAACCACAACCTGGAGACCGTGCCCCGGCTGTACCCGTCGATCCGTCCCGGCGCGCGCTACTTCACCAGCCTGCGCCTGTTGCAGCGGTCCAAGGAGTTGCGCCCCGAAGTGTTCACCAAGTCGGGCCTGATGGTCGGCCTGGGGGAGACCCGGGAGGAGATTCTCCAGGTCATGGACGACCTGCGCGCCGCCGACGTTGACTTCCTGACCATCGGACAGTACCTGCAACCGACGCGCAAGCATGCCGCCGTGGACCGATTCGTTCCGCCCGAGGCGTTCGAGGACATGGCGCGCATTGCCCGCGCCAAGGGATTCCTGCTGGTGTCGGCGTCGCCGCTGACCCGATCGTCGCACCATGCCGACCGGGACTTCGCGGCGCTTCGCGCGGCGCGCCTGGCCCAGGCCGGCGTGCCGCCGATCCCGTCTCCCTGATTCGCCCGCCCGCCCCATCACGCGGCCGCCCTCCGCGCAAAGGACCATCCGAGACAATGCCCACCCATGCCGAGAAGCGTTATCTGCCGTATCGTCCCGACCAGCTCTTCGATCTGGTCGCGGATGTGGAGAAGTATCCTCAGTTCCTGCCGTGGTGCCTGGCGTCGCGCATCAAGAAACGCGAGGGCAACGTGTTCTTCGCGGACCTGGTCATCGGCTTCAAGATGGTGCGGGAGCGCTTTACGTCGCGCGTCCAGTTGACCAGCGGCAAGCGCATCGACGTCTCCTACACCGACGGTCCATTTCGCTATCTCAACAATCACTGGATTTTCGAACCGGCCGACGACGGCAATACCGTCATCGACTTCTTCGTGGATTTCGAGTTCAAATCGCCGCTGCTTCAGCGCATCATGGGCGCGCTGTTCAATGAAGCCGTGCGCCGCATGGTGGCCGCGTTCGAGCGCCGGGCCGAGTTCCTGTACGGAGGGCGGTGTCCGGACGGGGATGCGAGTACCGCGGCCGTGGGGGCCGCGCCCCACGCGCCGTCACGGCCACGCCCGAACACGACCTGAGACTCGAGACGACCTGAGGCCCGACCCCGCCTGAGGTCGGTCTCCCGGGAGGACGCCATGATCGCAGGGCCGACGCCGTCAAAGCCCCGGCCGCGCCGGATCGGGCCGGGCTGGACGCGGGCCATGACCCCGGCGTGGGGCCTGGTGCTGGCGATGGGGGTGGGGGCGGTTCTCCCCGCGCCGCCGGCGGCGGCCCAGTCGACCCCGATGACGTCGGTCATGGCCGATGACGACGGGGCGGTCCCCGACGACACCCCGGCCGAGGTCATCACCGTCAGCGAGGTCGAGGCGCTCGCCTGCGCCGCCAAGCTGGAGCCCATGGTCGCCACCTACCAGGAGCCGACCGAGTCCATGTATCTTCAGCGCGTCGGCGACGGCGTGTTGCAGGTGTGGGCGCCCCGCGAGGCCGGCCCGAGCGCGCCGTTCCGGCCCTGGTGCGTGACCTCGGTCAAGGCCATCGCCGGCATGACCTTCCTCAACCCGGCCAACCGCGCGGTGGTGATGGAGGTGCTGGCCGCGTCCAGCACCGCGCCGCCGCCACGGCGCGAGGGACCGCCGGACGCGGGGCCCCCGCCGACCGTGATCGTGGAGCAGGAGGTTGAGGACGACGAGGACGCGGCGTCCCTGCCGGCCGCCTTCCAGCGCCTGCCCCCCCTGGGTGGGCGGTCGGCCGCCGAGGTCGGCGTGCCGGTGCCGGCGGTGCTGCTGTCGTCCTGGTCCCCGCCGGAGCCGCTCGCGGCGCTGATCTCGGTCTGCGGCGACGAGGGCGGCCAGGTGACCGCCGTCTACGATCGCCTCACCGCGGCCCTGATGCGCACCGAATGCCGTCACGCCGATGGCACGGCCACCCCCCTGGAGCCGTTGAGCGACCGGCTGGGCGCGCCCGCCCCGGCCTCGGCCGATGTCGCCCGGGAGCGCTGATACCAACGGTCATTGAGAATGACCGTTGCAGTCCGTGGCCGGCCCACTCCCCCACCCGGCCACCCACAGCAGTATACTTGGGGTGGCCGGGTGGGGGAGTGGGCCGGTGCCGCTCGGCGGATGAGTCATACTCATCCGCCGCTGGTATGAGACCGCCGGCACCCCCGCGTTGATCCATGCCCCCGTCAGGCGCCCTTGGCGGGGGGAGGGCCGGGCGCCGGGGGCGGCGTGATGGACAGGGCGCCTCCCCACCCCGCCAGCACCGGACGAACCGCCGCGAAGGGCCGTGCCGGGTCCAGCCAGTCCGCTTCGGTTTCCGGGTCCAGCAGCACCGGCATGCGAGGATGCACGGCGGCCATCTGCTTGTGGGCGGGGCGCGTGATGATGACGAAGCGGTCGGTCGCCGGATCCACCAGACCGGCCATCGCCAGCAGGGCGCCGTCCGCCCGGGCGATGCGATGACGCCGCCGGATCCGCCGGGCCGTCCCTCCGGTCGCCGGGCCGGCGGGATCGTCCGACCACTCGAAGAAGGCGGTCGCCGGCACCAGGCATCGGTTGCCCACCAGGCCCTGGAAGGTGGGCGTCTCGGCCAGTGTCTCGGCGCGGGCGTTGATCAGCGGCCGGTTGCTCCACGCCGCCACCAAGCCCCAGGCCAAGGCGACCGGCACCCGGCGCGGCCCGATCACCGGCACCCGGTCGGTGGGCCGCACCTCGTCGAGGGGCAGACGCGCGAGCCCGGTCCAGTCCGGACAGGAGGCCGGCGAGGGACCGAGGCCGAAGCGCGCCAGCATCGGTTCGGTCGACACATTCAGTTCGAAACGCGCGCACATGGCGACTAGAATGAGCGCCCCGCCGGGACCCCGCAAGGCATCCGGTCCCAGGATGCCGCCCCGGCGTCCCGTCGCGTTCCGTTCAGAGGATCCACGTCCATGACCGACCCCCACGACCCCCTGGCCGAACCCAAGGCCGGTGCGGCCGACACCGACTCCGAGTCCAAGCGCGCCAGCCGCACGGTGGTCATCACCGGCGCCAGCCAGGGCATCGGCCACGCCATCGCCGCGCGCTTCATGTCCGAGGGCTGGCGGGTCGTCACCTGCGCGCGCCGCGACGTGCCGGCGCACTGCCGGCGTGATCCGCTGTGGACGCACCATTTCGTGGCCGACCTGGGGGTCGCCGACAGCCTGGACGCGTTCGCCGCCGAGGCGGTGGAGGCGCTGGGCGATGAGCCGCTGCATGCCCTCATCAACAACGCCGGGGTCTCGCCCAAGACGCCCTACAAGGAGCGGCTGGGCATCCTCAACGGGTCCATCGATGCCTGGCACGACGTGTTCGAACTGAACTTTTTCGCGCCCCTGCGCCTGGCCCGGGCGTTCAGCCGCAAGCTGTCGCGCGGCAAGGGCACGGTGATCAACATCACCTCCATCGCCGGGCACTACGTGCATCCCTTCGCGGGGTCGGCCTACTCCATCTCCAAGGCGGCGCTGTCGGGGTTGACCCGCGAGATGGCGGCGGAGTTCGCTCAGCTCGGCGTGCGCGTCAACGCCGTCGCCCCCGGCGAGATCGCCACCGAGATGATCAGTGAGGAATACGAGGCCCTGATCCCGCGCATTCCGCTCGATCGCATGGGCTCGGTGGGCGACGTGGCCGGCGTGGTGTTCCGCCTGTGCGACGATGACTTCAGCTACGTGACCGGGACCGAGGTGTTCGTGGACGGCGGCCAGCGGCTGCTGTAGCCGGGCCTGACCTGTCGCCGGACGGGTGCGGGGCGCGGGCCGGTGCCGGTATGAGACCTGCTGAGTCACCAGAGAAATGGTGCGGATCGCCGGAAAAACGCGGCATACTGTGCCGGGATCCGACCAGGACAACGGTCGGTCGGATCCCATCCGGTCCTCCGGACAGACGCCCGCCGACAGACGAGCGGGGGTCCGCGCGCCCGGTGTTCCTTCGCTCAGGAGATCGCTTCAATGACCATTACGCTGACCAGCCTTGAGCCCATCCTGGCCATCGTCGCCGGCATCGCCATTCTGGTCGTGCCCCGGCTCCTGAATTACATCGTCGCCATTTACCTGATCATCGCGGGCCTGCTGGGGCTCGGCATTCTCAACGTGTGAGACCAACGGTCGTTGACCATGCCCCGTGCCGCTCGGCGGATGAGTCACGCTCATCCGCCGATGGTCTGATCCGGTTTCGTCCGCGGCCGCCGCCTCGGCGACCTTGCGCGCCTGGTCCTCGGCCCGGATCCGGTCCAGCTTGGCCTTGTCCCACAGGATGAAGCCGATCAGCCCGCCGAAGAACAGGCCCAGGTCCAGGAACGCGTACTGGGTTCCGGTCATGGCACCCTCCTTGCCCGGATCGACCCGCGAAATCAGGCGTCGGGGCCGCGTCGCCCTCGGGACCGCCAGCGCCGGACGACATGCCGCGCCCGTCGCACCCGGCGGGGCGTGCCGGTCCCCGCGAGGACGGACGGTGGGGGATGCGGGCGGCATCCCCCGTCTGGATCCGGGCTCTACCGCTTGTCCATCGGCACGAAGTCGCGATGGTCCTTGCCCCGGAACAACTGGCGCGGGCGGCCGATCTTCTGGACCGGGTCGGTGATCATCTCGTTCCACTGGGCCACCCACCCGGTGGTGCGGGCGAGGGCAAAGATGGCCGTGAACATGGAGACGGGAATCCCCATCGCCTTGAAGATGATCCCCGAATAGAAGTCGACGTTCGGGTACAGCTTCTTTTCGATGAAGTATTCATCTTCCAGGGCGATGCGTTCCAGCTCCATCGCCACGTCGAGCAGCGGGTCCTTGACCCCCAGTTCTTCCAGGACCTCATGGCACGTCCGGGCCATGATCTTGGCGCGTGGGTCATAGTTCTTGTAGACCCGGTGACCGAAGCCCATCAGCCGGAACGGGTCGTCCTTGTCCTTGGCCCGCTTCACGTACTCGGGCACCCGGTCCAGCGTGCCGATCTGGGTGAGCATGGTCAGCACCGCCTCGTTGGCGCCGCCGTGCGCCGGTCCCCACAACGACGCGATCCCGGCCGCCACGCAGGCGAACGGATTGGCGCCGGAGGACCCTGTGAGCCGCACCGTGGAGGTGGAGGCGTTCTGCTCATGGTCGGCATGCAGGATAAGGATGCGATCCATGGCCTTGGAGAGCACCGGGCTGACGTGGTACGGCTCGCACGGTACCGCGAACATCATGTGCAGGAAGTCGCTGGCGTAGCGCAGGTCGTTGCGCGGGTACATCAACGGCTGGCCCATGGCGTACTTGTGGGCCCAGGCGGCGATGGTCGGCATCTTGGCGATCAGCCGGTGGGAGGCGATCATGCGGTGGTGCGCGTCGTCGATGTCGGTGCTGTCGTGATAGAAGGCCGCCAGGCCCCCGACCACGCCGCACATGACCGCCATGGGGTGGGCATCGCGGCGGAAGCCCTCGAAGAACTTATGGATCTGCTCGTGCACCATGGTGTGCAGGGTGATGGCGCGTTCGAAGCCCTCGAACTCGGTCCGGTTCGGCAGATCGCCGTTGAGCAGCAGATAGGCGACCTCCAGGAAGGAGCAGTTCTCCGCCAGGTCGGTGATGTTGTAGCCGCGATGGGTGAGCACCCCGGCGTCGCCGTCGATGTAGGTAATGGCGGATTCGCAGCTTCCGGTGGACGTGAACCCCGGATCGTAGGTGAACATGCCGGTCTCGGCATAGAACTTGCGGATGTCCACCACGCTGGGGCCGATGGCCCCGTCAAGGATGGGAAATTCGTAGGACGCCCCGTCACGGTTGTCAGTCACGGTGACCGTGTTCTTCCGCGTCATGTCGGTTCTTCCTTCCCTGGCATGGAGAGAGTCCACCGGGGGGACCCGCGCCCATGGCACGGCGCCCCATCCCGCGCTACCGGAGCGCCCTGCCCAAAAGAGCGGGTCGCCCCCCTCGTTCGCGCGGGTTTTAGAGCATTTCCAGCCCGCGCAATACCCTCTTTTTCTTACGGTCCGGGTCTTGTGATCCTGCCCTCGCGAGCGGGTCCGCCCCTGGGACACGCCCCGGCGAGGGATGCCTCACGCCACCGCGTCGGCCAGACGTGCCAGGGTCTCGGCGCGCCCGAGGATTTCCATCACCTCGAAAATCGGGGGCGATACGGTGGATCCGGTGACCGCCGCCCGTATGGGCTGCGCCACCTTGCCCAGCTTCAGGCCCTCGGCCTCGGCCAGCGCGCGGGCATCCTCTTCCAGGGCCGCGCGGGTCCACGGCTCGACCGTCCCCAACCGGTCCCGCAGCAGGCCCAGCACGGCGGCGCCCTCGCCCCTCACCTGCTTGCGCGCCTTGTCGTCCAGCGTCAGCGGCCTTGGTCGCACGTAGAACGCGGCGGACGCGGCCAGATCCACCAGCGTCTTGGCGCGGTCCTTGAGGCCCGGCATGCCGGTCAGCAGGCGGCGCAAGCCCTCGTCGTCCACAGGCCCGGCCTCGGTCTCCAGGCGCGCGGCGATCAGATCCACCAGTCGCGCGTCGTCGGCGTGGCGCAGATAGTGACCGTTCAGGCTGGTCAGCTTGGCGCTGTCGAAGCGCGCCGGCGCCCGCCCCACGCCGCCCAGATCAAACCACGCCCGCGCCTGCGCGTCGGTGATGATGTCATCATCGCCATGGCCCCACCCCAGGCGCAACAGATAGTTGCGCATGGCCTCGGGCAGAATGCCCATGTCCCGGTAGGCCTCGGTGCCCAGCGCCCCATGGCGCTTGGACAGCTTGGCGCCATCCGGCCCGTGGATCAGCGGAATATGCGCGAAGCGCGGGGGCGTCCAGCCCGCCGCGCCGTACACCTGTGTCTGGCGGAACGCGTTGGTGAGGTGGTCGTCGCCCCGTATCACGTCCGTCACCCCCATGTCGTGATCGTCGACCACCACGGAGAGCATGTACGTTGGTGTGCCATCGGAGCGTAACAGGATCATGTCGTCAAGCTGATCGTTGGCGACCGTGACGCGGCCCTGAACCCCGTCCTCGATGACCGTCTCGCCGTCGCGCGGGGCCTTCAGGCGCACCACGGGCCGGACGCCCTCGGGCGCCTCCGCCGGGTCGCGGTCGCGCCAGCGGCCGTCGTAGCGCATCGGGCGGCCGGCGGCCTTCTGGGCCTCGCGCATGGCCGTCAGTTCCTCTGGAGAGGCATAGCAGCGGTACGCCTTGCCCGCCGCCAGCAGGTCGTGGGCCACCTGAACGTGCCGCTCGGCGCGGGAAAACTGCATCACCGGCGCGTCGTCCCAGTCCAGGCCCAGCCACTCCAGGCCGGCGAAGATCGCGCGCACGGCGTCGGGGGTGGAACGCTGGCGGTCGGTATCCTCGATGCGCAGCAGGAAGCGCCCTCCGTGATGGCGGGCGAACAGCCAGTTGAACAGCGCCGTGCGGGCGCCGCCGATGTGCAGGTAGCCCGTGGGAGACGGCGCGAACCGGGTGACGACGGTCATGGGTCCTCTGAAGTCGGGATCGATGAAGCCCGGCATGGCGCGGGTGGCGGCCGGGGGGCGGGCGGCGTCCGGGGGATGGGCGCCACGAACGGGCGCGCGCGTTGCGGCCGGCCCGCGCGCCTCTGTACCATACCCCGTGCCCCCTGTGCAGCCCCCGGACGACCGGCGCGCGGCGGCCGGGAGGCCCACCGACGGGGGAGGGATGCCGAGCACCATGGCGGGGCGATCAGGCACGGACCCGGCGGCGCGCGCCGTCCCGCGATACCGCGCCCCCGCCGGGGCGGTGGTCGGTGCCGTCGCCATGGGACCGCGCGTGCTGGGGCGGGCCCTGGCGGCCACCCTGGCGGCGGAGCGGGCGCGCTGGCCGCTGTGGCTGCCGGTGGCGCTGGGTCTGGGCATCGCCGGCTATCTGGCGCTGCCGGTGGAGCCGCCCCGCTGGACCGGCGCGGCGTTGATGGCCGGGCTGGCGGTGCTGCTCCTGCTGGCGCGGCGCGCCGCCTGGATCACCGCCCTCCTGGTCGCCCTGACCGCCGCCGCCGTCGGCTTCGTGGTGGTGCAGGAGCGCGCGCGTGCCGTCGCCGCGCCGGTGCTGGCCGAGCGACTCGGTCCCGTCTCCGTGTCCGGCCGCGTGGTGCTGGTGGAGCCGCGCCCCGGCCGCGTCCGCGTGACCCTGGCCGACGTGGCCATGGCTCGCCTGGCACCGGCGGACACCCCGGCGCGGGTGCGTGTGACCCTGACCCGGGGCGCGCCGCCGCCGCCGGGGACGTGGATCACCACCCGCGCCATCCTGTCGCCGCCGCCCCGTCCGGCCGCCCCCGACGCCTTCCCGTTCCCGCGCCGCGCCTGGTTCGAGCGGCTGGGGGCGGTGGGGTTCGCGGTCGGTCCGTGGACACGGCCCGACCCGGCGCCGGCGCCGACCGTCTGGGCGCGGCTGGTGGCGGTGCGCGAGACCGCCCGCGTGACCGTCGCGGGGCGCCTGGGCGAGGGCCTGTCGGGGGCCGAGGGCGCCCTGGCCACGGCCCTCAGCACCGGCGACCGGGGCGCCGTGCCGGTGCCCGTCGTGCAGGCGTTTCGCGACGCCGGGCTGGCGCACCTGCTGGCCATTTCCGGGCTGCACATGTCGATGATCGCCGGCCTGCTGTTCGTCGGCGCCCGGAGCCTGCTGGCGCTCTGGCCGGCGGCGGCGTTGCGGCTCGACCTGAAGAAGCCCGCCGCCCTGGTGGCCCTGGCGGGCACGGCGGCCTACCTGATGCTGTCGGGCGCCAACGTGCCGGCGCAGCGGGCCTTCCTGATGACCGGCCTGGTGCTGGCGGCGGTGCTGCTGGAGCGCACGGCGATCTCGCCGCGCGTCGTGGCCTGGGCGGCGGCGGCGGTGCTGCTGATCCAGCCGCAGGCGCTGGCGGGGCCCAGTTTCCAGATGTCCTTCGCCGCCGTGCTGGCGCTGGTGGCCGCCTGGGATCTGGCCGCGCCGCGCCTGGCCGCCTGGCGCCGCGCCGGACCGGGCGGCGCCGACCGCTGGCTGGCCCGGGGGGTGGCGCTGTATCTGGGCGGAATCCTGCTCACCAGCGTGGTCGCCGGGCTGGCCACCCTGCCGTTCGCCGCCTTCCATTTCAACCGCGTGCCGGTCTGGGGCCTGGCCGCCAACATGCTGGCGGTGCCGATCATGGGGCTGTGGGTGATGCCCTGGTTGCTGGCCGTCCTCGCCCTGCTGCCCCTGGGCCTGGAGGGGCCGGCGCTGGTGCCGCTGGGCTGGGGCCTGGGCGCGATCCGCTGGGTGGCCGAGACGGTGGCCGGCTGGCCCGGGGCCAGCGCCTCGGTGCCGGCCGCGCCCACCTGGGGCCTGGCGGCGGTGGCCCTGGGCGGCCTGTGGCTGTGCCTGTGGCGGCGGTCCTGGCGGTTGCTGGGGATCGCCGGTCTGGTGCTGGGCCTGCTGAGCCCCTGGAGCCGGCCGCCGCCGGACCTGCTGGTCACCGACACGGGCCGGACGATGGCCGTGCGCGCGGGCGGCGGCGGTGGCCTGATCCTGTCGCCGGGGCGCGCCGATGGCTTCGCCCGGCGGCTGTGGCGAGACCGGTGGGGCGGGGCGAGCCCGGAGCCCTGGCCCGGGCCCGGGCAGGCGGCCGCCGACGGTGCCCTGCGCTGCGATCCGCTGGGCTGCGTGCTGCGCCGGGATGGGCGGGTGCTGGCCCTGGCCTGGACCCGCGCCGCCCTGGCCGAGGACTGCCCGCGCGCCGACGTGGTGGTGACGCCCTTGCCGACGGGCGGGGCCTGCGTCGGGCCGTCCACGGTGATCGACCGGCGGGCGCTGGCCCGCGACGGGTCGCACGCGCTGTGGCTGGACGACGGATCCGGCGGCGGGACCCGGGGGCGCCCGAGCGTGCGCACGGCCTCCGACGCCCTGGGTGACCGGCTCTGGTCGCCCCGGACGCCCGACGGTCCATGATGTGATCTCGGGGGGCCCGTGCGGGAGGGGGGCGTGTCGGGGGTTGTATCGGGGGCTGTATCGGGGGGTCAGTAGCGTCGCAGCAGCCCCACCAGCCGGCCCTGGACCTTGACCCGGTCGGGGGGCAGCACCTGGGTCTGATAGGTGGTGTTGGCGGGCTCCAGGGCGATGGAGTTGCCCTTGCGACGCAGGCGCTTGAGGGTGGCTTCCTCGTCGTCCACCAGGGCAACGACGATGGTTCCCGAGTCGGCCCCGTCACAGCGGCGGATGAGCACCGTATCGCCGTCCAGGATGCCGGCGTCGATCATCGAGTCGCCCTCGACGGTGAGCGCATAATGATCGCCCATGCCCAGCAGCCCGGCCGGGACCTCGACGCTGCTGGAGGTGTCGGACAACGCGGCGATCGGCGTGCCGGCGGCGATCTTGCCCAGCAGCGGCAGTTCGACCGCGCCCACGGCGCCGGCCACGGTGGCGCCGGACAGGCCCCCCCGCGTCTCGCCCCGGGCGTCGCCCCCGAAATCGCCCCGAATCACCTTGGGATCGAACCCGGCGGGTTCGGCGCGGCCGGCGGCCGCCTCGGGACCGGCCAGCGCGCCCTGGGGCGTCTGGTCGCCGGGCAGGCGCAGCACCTCCAGGGCGCGGGCGCGATGGGCCAGGCGGCGGATGAAGCCCCGTTCCTCCAGGCCGGAGATCAGGCGATGGATCCCGGACTTGGACTTGAGCCCGAGGGCATCCTTCATCTCGTCGAAACTGGGCGAAACCCCGGTCTCGCGGAGATGTCGATCGATGAAGAACAGCAGTTCGTGTTGCTTACGCGTGAGCATGTCGATGTCGTCCCCGCCTGCCGCCGTGGCGGCGCCCTTGGGCCGCTGTCGCGGTTGTCGTTATCTGTCCCGGAACTTGTCTGTCCCGGACTTTGTCTGCCCCGGATGCGGTTCGGGGATCGATCCTGGGGCGGAGGTCCCCATGGGACCGCCCGACCATCGTTTCCGGGCCTGCTCCTCGGGCGTCATGTCCTGGGCGTCGTCCTCCGCGCGGCCTTGCCGGCGCCCTTTGTTGCCCGGCCCTGCCTGAGTCTGGTTCTTTTTTTCCCCGGCCCTGCCATCTCTCGGCCCGTTGCGTCTGCCCCTTTCCACCGCACCCGAGGCGTGCTAGAGGCCGACGCGGACCATGCGCTGACCCCGGGACATGGGCCGAGCCTCTGGAGTCGGGCGCCGCCGGGCCGGTCCGTGGACCGGCGACATGCCCGCCGTCAAGCGCGAACAAACGCGGTACACACGAAATTGTTCTACTTTGGTTCCCCGGAGCCGTCAAGGGACTCCGATGACCGTCCGCGCGCCGGGACCTCGGTCCGGCGGGTCCTCGTCGTGATCCGGTCGCCGGGCCGCGCCGGCCGGTCGCCTCGCGCGGTCGCCCGACCATGAACTACCGCCATGGGTACCACGCCGGGAACGCCGGGGATGTGCTCAAGCACGCGGTGATGATGCTGGTCCTGGAGCATCTGCGGGCTAAGGCCAAGCCGTTCGTGGTGGTGGACACGCACGCCGGCGCGGGCGCCTACCGCCTGGACGGCGCCGAGGCCGGCCGCACCGGAGAGTGGCGCGACGGCATCGGCCGCCTGCTGGACGATCCCGATCCGCCGGCGGCCCTGCGTCCGTATCTGGACAGGGTTCGGGCCTGGCGCCCCGACGGCGGCGGGGTGGATGGCCTGTGGTACCCCGGCTCGCCCCTGCTGGCGCGCGCGGCCCTGCGCGCCGGCGACCGGCTGGTCGCCATCGAGGCCCATGCGGAGACCCAGGCGACCCTGGCGCGGGTCCTGGGACGGGCCAGGGGCGTGGTCTGCCGGTGCGGTGACGGCTACCGGGTGCTGGCCGGGCTGCTGCCGCCACCGGAGCGGCGTGGGCTGGTGCTGATCGATCCACCGTTCGAGGCGCGCACCGAATTCTCCGACATGGCCGAGGCCCTGCGCGGCGCCCATCGCCGCTTTCCCACCGGCCAATACATGCTGTGGTATCCCATCAAGGATCCGGGGCTGGTCGAGTCCTTTCACCAGACCCTGGTGGACACCGGCATTCCCCGCATGGTGTGCGTCGAGATGACCGTCAAGCCGGTGACCACCGTGACCGGCCTGGCGGGCGCCGGGCTGATCCTGGTCAATCCGCCCTGGCGGCTGGACGCGACCTTGGGCGATGTCCTGCCCTGGCTCGCGCGGCGGCTGGCCCGGGCGCGGGGTGGCTACTGGCGGCTGGACTGGCTGCGCGGCGAGGACGACGGC
This sequence comes from Roseospira visakhapatnamensis, assembly GCF_014197915.1. Lineage (GTDB taxonomy): Bacteria > Pseudomonadota > Alphaproteobacteria > Rhodospirillales > Rhodospirillaceae > Rhodospira > Rhodospira visakhapatnamensis. Next base: position 124,953 of record NZ_JACIGK010000010.1, on the reverse strand, counting down.
GCCCGGATCTGATCCCGGTCGCCGCCGGCCGGCGTATCCCCGCGTCATGTGGCGCGGCGATGATCACCAATACCGGTCATGTCCCCGGGACGATTGGGTTGCCCACCCCGTGTCTTTCGGGGAACTGTGAACGGGCACCGGCGCGACCGGTTCTTGGGGAGCCCCCTTTGTGCGCAGGAGAGCCTTATGAAGACGACGGTCCTTGCACTGGCGACCACCCTGTCGCTGTCCCTGGCCGCGGTGGCGCCGGCCATGGCGGAAGACCTGGAGTTCATGCTGATCAACACCAGCGGTGTGGACATCACCGCCTTTCATGTTTCCGACGCCGGCTCCGAGTCCTGGGAGGACGACCTTCTCGACGGCGCGATCCTGCCCGACGGGCACGAGGTCGGCGTGATCATCACCGATGGCCTGACCACCTGTGACTATGACATCCGCACCGAGTTCGCCGACGGCGATGTGTACGAGGACTACGGCCTGAACCTGTGCGAGATGGGGTCGTACACTTTTTAGTATATAAAACGGTCCTTCGGTCATCCTGTCCGCGTGCCGTCCTCCTCGTCCTCTTCGTCCTGACGCTGGCGGTGCATGGTGAGGGCCACCTCGTCCAGAACCGCCTGATCCTTGCGCGCCTGCTCCTCGGCGGCGCGGGCGTCGCGGGCTTCCTGGGCCAGTTCGTAGGTCTTGAGGCGCCGATACACCTCGGCCAGGGCCTCGCGCACGGCGTCGATGCGGGCGCGCACGGCCGCCAGGCCCTCGGCGACCGCCTGCTTGTGGCGCCGATGCACCTCCAGGTAGTTGGCGAAGGTATAGGCCGCCGCCGGCTCCGCGTCGGCGACGCCGGCCTCACGCGCCAGGGCCTCGTCCAGTCGCTGGTCCTGCTCCATCAGCGCCTGCTCCTCGCGCAGGCGCTCTCCCAGGTGACGGCGCAGGTCGTCGACCTCTCGCTTGGTCAGGCGGATGACGGCGTGCAGGTCGCCCTTGGCCATGATGGGACAGTCCTCGCGCGCGGGGGGAGGGAGCGATCAGGGGCGCGCCATCCCGCCGGTATCAGCCCGCCCCCGGGGTGGGCGCCGCGCCCGGGTCGGCGGGGCCGGCCTCCGGCCGCGACTCCAGGATCGCGCGCAGCCGGTCGTAGCCGGTGGCCAGATCGGTGGCCTCTTCCCGTGTCTGGGCAAGGAAGGTATCGATCATCGGATAATAATGGATGGCGGCATCCACCTCGGCATTGGAGCCGGCGCGGTACGCCCCCAGGCGGATCAACTCGGCCATGTCCTCGTAGGTGGTGATGATGCGCCGCGCGGCGTTGACCAACTGGTTCTGGTCCGGCGTGTTGCAGGCCGGCATGGTGCGCGAGACGGAGCGCAGGATGTTGATGGCCGGATAGCGGCCGCGCTCGGCGATGGCCCGGTCCAGCACGATATGGCCGTCCAGGATGCCGCGCACGGCGTCGGAGACCGGCTCGTTGTGGTCGTCGCCCTCCACCAGCACGGTGAACAGCCCGGTGATGGAGCCGGTGCCCGGCACCCCCGGTCCGGCCCGCTCCAGGAGGCGCGGCAGTTCGGCGAACACCGAGGGGGTATAGCCCTTGCTCGCCGGCGGCTCCCCGGCGGACAGGCTGATCTCGCGCTGGGCCATGGCGAAGCGGGTCACCGAATCCATCAGGCAGAGCACATGCTTGCCCTGGTCGCGGAAGTACTCGGCCACGGTCAGCGTGGCATGCGCCGCCTGGCGGCGCATCAGCGGGCTCTCGTCCGAGGTGGCCAGCACCACCACGCTGCGCGCCAGGCCGGCCTCGCCCAGGTCGTCCTCGATGAACTCGCGCGCCTCGCGGCCGCGCTCGCCCACCAGGCCGATGACCACCACCTCGGCCGCCGAATGGCGGATCAGCATGGACAGGATGGTGGACTTGCCGACGCCCGAGCCGGCGAAGATGCCCATGCGCTGACCCCGGCAACAGGTCAGGAAGGTGTTGAGCGCCCGCACCCCCAGGTCCAGCTTGCCGCCCACCCGCTGGCGCCGGTGAGCCGGGGGCGGCTGGGCGCGCACCGGGTAGGCGCGCTCGCCCAGCGGCATCGGTTCCTTGCCGTCCACCGCCTCGCCGAAGGCGTTGATGACCCGGCCCAGCCAGCCGTCGGCCGGATGCAGCATGGGGGCGCTTTCGGTCAGTTCGGCCCGGCACCCCAGGCCGACGCCGTCCACGCCCCGGAAGGGCAGCAGCAGGGCCTGACCGGCGCGGAACCCCACCACCTCGCAGGGAATCGCCCGGTGGTCGCGGGTCAGGATCCGCACCCGGTCCCCCACGGACAGGTTGCCTTGGACGCCGCCGATCTCCACCACCAGGCCGCGCACGCCGACAACGCGGCCGAACAGGCGTTCGCCGGGCAGGCGGTCGATCTCCGCGATCAGGGTCTGGATCAACTGGGTCATGGCCCGTTCCTCGTCTCGACCCCGCCATGGCGCTGTCCGGGAGTCCGGTCGACGTCCCGGCGTCCCGGCCCGATCCCGGCAGACTCGCACGACCCGGGTCCGGCCGCAACGACGGGGCGTGAGTCCGGGGCATGAGTCAGGGGCGTATGTCCGGTGCCCGCGAATTATGCAGGGCTTTTCGGGGCTGCCCGTTCAGTGCGCGGTTGACGCGGGCCGTTCGGGTTCCCAAGCTGACGTCCGGTGCCTCGCGCCATCGTTTCCCCCATCGGGACCTGGGTCATGTCGCTGCCTCGTCCGGCCTCTCCTCGGGCCATCATTCATCGCAAGGCGCTGACCACGCGTCTGAACCAGGTGGCGATCGCGGCGCGCGAGGCCGGGCGTCCGGTGCGCGCCCCGGTGCTGGAGGTGCTCAAGGAGGCCCTGGCCGAGGGACGGGCCGAGGTGCGCCGCCGCTTCCTGGACCAGGAGGGCTCCGGGGCGGCCGTGTGCGCCGGCAACACCTACCTGTTCGATCAGCTTTTGCGGACGCTGCACGACGTCGTCGTCACCCACCAGGTTCCGAAGCAGACCCGCACCACCGGCGAGAAGGTCGCCGTGCTGGCGCTGGGCGGCTACGGGCGCGGCGAGATGATGCCGTATTCCGACATCGACCTGTTGTTCGTGTTGCCCTATCGGGCCACGCCCTACAGCGAGCAGGTGGTCGAGTCGATGCTGTACGTGCTGTGGGACCTGGGGCTCAAGGTCGGGCACGCGACCCGCTCGGTGGACGAATGCCTGCGCCAGGCCCGCGCGGACATGACCATTCGCACCTCGCTGCTGGAGGCGCGCTACATCTGGGGCGAGCCGGACCTGTTCGAGGCCCTCAAGGGCCGCCTGTACACCAAGGTGATCGCCGGCACGGGCACCGAGTTCCTGGAGGCCAAGCTGGCCGAGCGCAACCAGCGGCACGAGCGGCTGGGGGATTCGCGCTACGTGCTGGAACCCAACGTCAAGGAAGGCAAGGGCGGCCTGCGCGACCTGCACACCCTGTTCTGGATCGCCCGCTACCTGTACCAGGTGTCCGACGTGGACGACCTGGTGGGGCTGGGGGTGCTGACCGAGACGGCGGCGCGCACCTTCACCCGGGCCCGCGCCTTCCTGTGGACCGTGCGCTGTCACCTGCACTACCTCGGCGACCGGGCGGAGGAGCGCATCACCTTCGACGTTCAGACCCCGATCGCCGAGCGCATGGGCTATCGCGACCGGCCCGGCGCGCGCGGCGTCGAGCGGTTCATGAAGCACTACTTCCTGGTGGCCCGCGACGTCGGCACGCTGACGCGCATCTTCCTGGCGGTGCTGGAGGAGCAGCAGAAACGCCGGCCGTTGATGACCCTGGCGGGGCTCGGCGCGCGCCGGCGCCACCTGAAGGGCTTCGTGCTGGACAACGGTCGCCTCGCGGTGCCCGGGGCGGAGACCTTCGCCACCGATCCGCGCGCCATGTTGCGGCTGTTCCTGGTGGCGCATGACCAGGGCCTGTCGATTCATCCGGACACCTTGCGCCAGGTGACCGAGGCCCTGGCGCGGGTGAAGACCCTGCGCGACGATCCCGCCGCCAACGCGATGTTCCTGGACATGCTGACCCACCGCAAGGACCCGGACGTGCTGCTGCGGGGCCTCAGCGAGGCGGGCGTGTTCGGCCGCTTCATCCCCGACTTCGGGCGGGTGACGGCGCAGATGCAGTACGACATGTACCATGTCTACACCACGGACGAGCATACCGTGCGGGCCATCGGCCTGCTGAGCCGCATCGAGTCCGGCGCCCTGCGCGATCGCCTGCCGGTGGCCTCGGACGCCGTGCAGACGGTGCAGTCGCGCCGGGCGTTGTATGTCGCCGTACTGCTGCACGACATCGCCAAGGGGCGCGACGGGGACCATTCCGTGCTGGGCGCCGAGATCGCCGTGACGCTCTGTCCGCGCCTGGGCCTGGACGAGGAGGAGACGGAGACCGTCTCCTGGCTGGTGCGCCATCACCTGGACATGAGCCGGGTGGCCTTCCGCCGCGACGTGGACGATCCGCGCACCATCGCCAACTTCGCCGACCTGGTGCAGTCGCCCGAGCGCCTGAAGCTGCTGCTGGTGCTGACCTGCGCCGACATCATGGCCGTGGGGCCCGGCATCTGGAACAACTGGAAGGCGGCGCTGCTGCGCGAGCTGTACTACCGGACCGACGAACACCTGACCGGCGGCCATGCCGCCGAGGCCCAGGACCTGCGCGTGGCGCGGCGCAAGGACGCGCTGCGCGAGGTCCTGACCGACCTGCCGGCGGCGCGCGTGGAGGCGTTCCTGGGGCTGGGGTACCCGGGGTACTGGCTGACCTTCGATACCGAGACCCACGCCCGGCACGCCCGCGTGGTGGTCGCCGCCGAGGACGCCGCGCGTCCCGGGGCGGAGGCGCTGGCCCTGGAAACCCGCGTGGACACGGCGCGCGGCGTGACCGAGGTGCTGGTGTACGCCACCGATCACGCCGGCCTGTTTCGCGATATCGCGGGGGCCATGGCGCTGGCCGGGGCGTCCATCGTGGACGCCAAGATCTATACCCTGAACAACGGCATGGCCCTCGATACCTTCACCGTGCAGTCGGCCGAGGGCAAGGTGCTCGACCAGCCGGCGCGGCTGGCGCGGCTGAAGGCCACCGTCGAGCGGGTGATGCTCGGGTCGGTGGACCTGCGGGCCGAACTGGCCCGCAAGGCGCCGCGCCTGCCGGCCCGGACCGAGGGGTTCCAGGTGCCGCCCCGGGTGCTGTTCCACCTGGACGCCTCGACGACCCATACCGTGATCGAGGTGAACGGCCGGGACCGGTCCGGTTTCCTGTACTCGGTCACCGACGCGCTGACGGACCTGAACCTGCAGATCGCCAGCGCGCGGGTGAACACGTATGGCGAACGTGTCGTTGACGTCTTCTACGTCAAGGACGTGTTCGGGTTGCAGGTCACCCACCCCACCAAGCTGCGGCAGATCAAGATGGACCTGATGAAGGCCATCACCCGCCAGGCGCTGGAAAGCCGGCGCCGGGCCCCGGTGGTGCGCGAGGCCGACCGCGCGCGGCGCCGCGCCGGCCGCGCGGCGGAATAGAACCACCCGCCCCGTCCGCGCCACCGGCGCGCGGGTCGTTACGAGGACCCCTTGGGCTCCAGCGCGGCGTTGGCGCGAGCCAGATCCGCGGCCGTCTCCCGGGGTGGGTAGAGCTGTCCGCCCGCGTCCTGGAAGGTGGCCGCCATCCGCGCCAGGCCCTCGGCGGCGGCCTTGTGCGCCTCGCCGCTGATGCGCATGGCGCAGTACTTCGGGCCGCACATGGAGCAGAAGTGGGCCGACTTGCGGCCCTCCTCGGGCAGGGTCTGGTCGTGGAACCGGGCCGCCGTCTCCGGGTCCAGGGCCAGGGCGAACTGGTCCCGCCAGCGGAACTCGAAGCGCGCCCGGCTGATCGCGTCGTCCCGGGCCCGCGCGGCCGGATGGCCCTTGGCTAGGTCGGCGGCATGGGCGGCGATCTTGTAGGCGATCACGCCGGTCTTGACGTCGTCGCGGTCGGGCAGCCCCAGGTGCTCCTTGGGCGTCACGTAGCAGAGCATGGCGCAGCCGAACCAGCCGATCAGGGCGGCGCCGATGGCGCTGGTGATGTGATCGTAGCCGGGGGCGATGTCGGTGGTCAGCGGGCCGAGGGTGTAGAAGGGGGCCTCGCCACACGTCTGAAGCTGCTTGTCCATGTTGATCTTGATCTTGTGCAGGGGCACGTGGCCGGGCCCCTCGATCATCACCTGCACGTCGCGCTCCCAGGCGATCCGGGTCAGCGCGCCCAGGGTTTCCAGCTCCGCGAACTGGGCGCGGTCGTTGGCGTCGGCGATGGAGCCGGGGCGCAGGCCGTCGCCCAGCGACACGCCGATGTCGTAGGCGCGCAGGATGTCGCAGATGTCGGCGAAGTGCTCATATAGGAAACTCTCGCGATGATGGGCCAGGCACCACTTGGCCATGATCGAGCCGCCCCGGCTGACGATACCGGTGACCCGCTCGGTCGTCAGCGGCAGGAAGGGCAGCCGCAGGCCGGCGTGGATGGTGACGTAGTCGACGCCCTGCTCGGCCTGTTCGATCAGGGTGTCGCGGTAGACCTCCCAGGACAGGTCCTCGGCCACCCCGCCCACCGTCTCCAGGGCCTGGTACAACGGCACCGTGCCGACGGGGACCGGGCTGTTGCGCAAGATCCACTCGCGGGTGGCGTGGATGTCGCGCCCGGTGGACAGGTCCATGACCGTGTCCGCGCCCCAGCGGATCGCCCAGACCATCTTGTCCACCTCCTCGGCGATCGACGACTGGGTCATCGCCGTGCCGATGTTGGCGTTGATCTTCACCAGGAAATTCCGGCCGATGACCATCGGCTCCAGTTCCGGGTGGTTGATGTTGGCCGGAAGGATGGCGCGGCCGGCGGCGATCTCGTCGCGGACGAACGCGGGCGTGATCACGTCCGGGATGGCGGCGCCGAACGTCTGGCCGTCGCGCGTCCCACCGCCGTTCTCGTGGTCGGCGTCCTTGGCCGCGGCGCGGCCCATGGTCTCGCGAATGGCGGCGAATTCCATCTCCGGGGTGACGATGCCGCGCCGCGCATAGGCGCGTTGGGTGACGGACCCGTCGCCCCAGGCGCGGAGCGGTCGGTGTCGCCGGGGAAAGGCCGGCTCCGGGTTCTCGTGGTCGTCCGGCGCCGTGCCCTGGGGGCGCTCCGCGCCGCCGTCGACCGGCGCCACGTCGCCCCGGCCGACGATCCAGGCGGTGCGATGGCGGGGCAGGCCGACGCGGATGTTCGGGGTCGCCTCGGGATCGGTGTAGGGGCCGGTCGTGTCATAGACCCTGAGCGGCGGCTCGTTCGCCGAGGCATGCAGGGTAATGGCGCGCATGGGCACGCGGATGTCGTCACGGCTTCCGGTGACATGGACCTTCTGGGAGGCCGGCAGCGGACCGGTGGTGACGGTGACGGGCGGGTGGTCGATCTTGTTCACGCGGGACCCCTCCGACGAGATGGCACATCGGATCACGGCTCCGGCGAAAACGACGGTCCGTCAGGGGCGGCTGGGCTGGAGATGGCGGCGCTGTTCTCATGGCTTCCGTTCCCTCCGCCGGCATGATCCGGTTCAGGTTCAAAGGGTCACCATGTTGCGGACCGCGCGATGCGCCAGCCGGGATGCGGCCGGGGCGGCGGATCCGCCGATGGACTCTCAGCCCCCTATCGGGGCCCCCCTCGGAATACGAGAAGTGCACACCATTCGGTGATGGACGTCAACGGGAAATCGCCTGAGTGTGGCGCCCCGGCGGCGGCAGGACCTTGACCCGGGGGCGCGGCCAAGGGATGGCGGACCACGTCCCGTGCCCGGTTTCGGGCATGCGGGCGGACGTGCCCCGCCGATCCCTGCCATCGCATGTCGTGACGAACGGTCAGACCTTGGCGCGTGTCGCGTAGTCCTTGACCTGCCGTTCCATGGCGGCGAACGCGTCCCGCAGGGCGACGTTGATGTCCTCGTGGGCCTTGGGGTCCTTGGGATCGCGCTTGACCACCAGGTCGTCGCCCGGGACTTTGCAGGTGATCGAGATGTGGTACGGTTCACCCTTTCGATGCAGGGAGGAGACGTTGCGGTGGTGCACCTCCACCACCACGCGGCAACTGGTGATGCGATCGCAGAACTGCTCCAGCTTGTCGACCTTCTCCCGGATCCGTTGCTCCACGGCCTCGGAGTGGTCCAGTCCATGGAACGCGATCTGCAGCGGAATTTGCATCTGTGTCTCCCACTCAGGGTAATGAACGGGTCGCGCGGGATGGTCCGAGCAACGGGACCGCCCCACCAGGGGGACGCCGTCGAACCGATCACCCTCCGGGGGCGGCACCACGGAGTCCACTCTCATCATGACCGATTTTTGACGGGTCCGGTAGCGGCGCGTGTGGGCCGATGGCGGGGTTGCGTCCGGACGCCGGGTGGCACATATGAACGCGCCGAAGGATGCCCCGCGGTTCGCGTGGGGGACGCGCGTGACGCCGGGTGCATCCACCCCTCACCCAACACCCGGGCCCGGCCACGCGCGTGCTCCCGCCCCCCGCCATGGCCCAAGCGCGCGCCGGACCGGACACCAAGACACAGGGTCGCTGCCTCATGACGGAACAGAAGACGGAAGAACGGCTGTCGTTTCAGGCCGAGGTCACCAAGCTGCTGGATATCGTGGTCCACTCCTTGTACTCGGACCGGCAGATCTTCCTGCGCGAGTTGATCTCCAACGCGTCCGATGCCTGCGACAAGCTGCGCTACGAGGCGCTGACCCAGCCGGCCCTGCGCGACGGCCTGGGGGAGTTCCGCATCACGCTGCGTATCGATGCCGAGGCCCGTACCCTGGAGGTGGCGGACAACGGCATCGGCATGACCCGGGATGACCTGGTCCACAACCTGGGCACCATCGCCCACTCCGGAACCCAGGAATTCGTGCGCGCCCTGGCGGCCAGTGACAAGAAGGGCGACGCCACCCTGATCGGTCAGTTCGGCGTCGGTTTCTACTCGTCCTTCATGGTGTCGGAGCGTGTCGATGTGTTCAGCCGCCGCGCCGGCGACGCCCAGGGCTGGCACTGGCAGAGTGACGGCGGCGGGGACTTCACCGTGGCCGAGGCCGAGGTGCCGAGCACCGGCACCCGCATCGTCCTGCACCTGCGCGAGGACGCCAAGGAGTTCCTGGAGACCTATCGCCTGCGGTCCATCGTCAAGACCTACTCCGACCACATCGCCATTCCCGTCGTCCTGCTGGACACGGACAAGGACGGCAACCCGCAGGAAGAGACCATCAACGAGGCGTCGGCGCTGTGGACCCGGCCCCGGTCGGAGATCACCGAGGAGCAGTACACCGAGTTCTACCACCACGTCGGCCATGCCTTCGACGAGCCCTGGCATACCCTGCACTTCAAGGCCGAGGGCGCGATCGAGTACACCGGCCTGCTGTTCATTCCCTCCACCAAGCCGTTCGACCTGTTCCAGCCGGACCGCAAGACCCACGTCAAGCTGTACGTGAACCGGGTGTTCATCACCGATGATGCGCCGGACCTGCTGCCGGCCTACCTGCGTTTCGTGCGTGGCATCGTCGATTCCGCCGACCTGCCGCTGAACGTCAGTCGCGAGATGCTGCAGCACAACCCGGTATTGAAGAAAATCCAGGGCGGCCTGGTCAAGCGCCTGCTGGGCGACCTGAAGAAGCGCGCCGAGGCGGCCGACGAGTACGCGGCGTTCTGGGAGGTGTTCGGGTCCGTCCTCAAGGAAGGCATCTACGAGGATTTCGAGCGCCGGACCGACGTGCTGGAGCTGGCCCGGTTCCGCTCCTCGACCACCGACGGCTGGGTGTCGCTCGCCGACGTGGTCGCGCGCATGAAGACCGGTCAGGAGGCCATCTACTACATCACCGGCGACGATCCCGAGTACCTGAAGCGCTCGCCGCAACTGGAAGGCTTCCGCGCCAAGGGCGTGGAGGTGCTGTTGCTGACCGATCCGGTGGACGAATTCTGGATCAACTCCGTGCCCACCTACCAGGACAAGCCCCTGAAGTCGGCCGCCAGCAGCGCCGCCGGCCTGGATCAGGTGGCCGATCCGGAGACCAGGGACGAGGCCGACGCGGACAAGGCGCCGGAGGATCAGATCGAGGCCCTGGCGAAGGCCCTCAAGGACACCCTGGGCGACGCGGTCAAGGCGGTGCGCGCCTCCACCCGCCTGACGGAAAGCCCGGTCTGCCTGGTGGCCGAGGAAGGCGACATGAGCCTGCACCTGGAGCGCATGCTCAAGCAGGCGGGGCAGGGCGCCGGGCCGGGCGCCGGCCGTGTCATGGAGATCAACCCGGGCCATCCGCTCATCAAGGGCATGGCCGGCAAGGCGGCGGCGGGCGAGGGCGGCGCCGAGGCGGTGGCCGACATGGGCCAGTTGCTGCTGGACCAGGCGCGCATCATGGAAGGCGAGCCGCCGGCCGATCCGGTCGCTTTCGCCCGGCGCATGAGCGCGGTGATGGTCGGGGCGCTGTAGGGACGGCGGCGCCGTCCGGTCCGACGGAAAGGGCGGCGCCTGTCCCGTGCGGGTCAGGCGCCGTTTCTAGATCCGGGTCGGGAGGGGACGAGAGGGGGCAAGAGCGGGCGGTGGGACCGAGGGCCCCGTGCTCCGACGCGGCGGTTACGCGTCCAGCTTGTCCAGCATCTCCGGAGTGACCAGGGTCACGCCGCCCTCGGTGCGCAGGAACCGCTTGGCGTCCGCCTCGGCGTCCTCGCCGATAACCATGTTGGGCGGGATGTGGGCGCCGGCGGCCACGATCGCCTTGCGGATGCGGGCATGCCGGCCGACGTCCACGCCCGGCAGCAGGACGCTGTCCTCCACCTCGGAAAACGAGTTCACCCGCACGTCGTGGAACAGCAGCGAGCGGCTCACCGAGCCGCCGGAGACGATGCACCCGGCCGACAGCACGGAGTCCACGGCCATGCCGCGCCGCTCGTCCTCGTCGAACACGAACTTGGCGCCGGGGCGCTGCACCGTGTAGGTCCAGATGGGCCAGGCCGGGTCGTAGAGGTCCAGGTCCGGCGTCACGCCCACCAGATCCATGTTGGCGGCCCAGTAGGCGTCCAGGGTGCCGACGTCGCGCCAGTAGGCTTCCGGCGTGTGCGAGGCATGCACGCAGCTTTCCTCGAAGCGATGGGCGACGATGCGGGCCTTGCCGATCTGCTCGGGAATGATGTTCTTGCCGAAATCGCGGGCCGACTGCGGGTTGCGGGCGTCGTCTTCCAGCGCGCCCAGCAGGAAGTCGGCGCTGAACAGGTAGTTCCCCATGCTGACGAAGGCGCGGTCCGGCTTGCCGGGGATACAGGGCGGGTCGGCGGGCTTCTCCAGGAAGCTGATGATGTTGTCGTCCTCGTCCACGTGCACCACGCCGAAGGCCGTGGCCTGCTCGCGCGGCACCTCGATGCAGGCGATGGTGCAGTCCGCCTTCGCGCGCAGGTGCGAGGCCATCATCCGCGAATAGTCCTGGCGGTAGACGTGGTCGCCGGCCAGCACCAGGATGTAGTCGGCGCCATGGGTTTGGATCTGCTCGATGTTCTGGTACACCGCGTCGGCCGTGCCCTGGTACCAGGAGCCGGCGGCGGTCTGCTGCTGGGCCGGCCACAGCTCCACGAACTCGCCGATCTCGGCGCGCAGGAAGCCCCAGCCGCGCTGGACGTGATGGATCAGCGTATGGGCCTTGTACTGGGTCAGGACGCAGATGCGGCGCAAGCCGGAGTTGATGCAGTTGGACAGCGGAAAGTCGACGATGCGGTACTTGCCGCCGAAGGGCACCGCCGGTTTGCTTTCCTTCTCCGTCAGGTCCATGAGGCGCGAGCCGCGTCCGCCGGCCAGCACCAGCGCCAGGGTGCCGCGCATGGCGCGGTTGACGTCGCTGGCGAAGGCCAGTCCGTCACCGGTTCCGTCCCGGTGCGGGGTCTGAGGGGTCTGCACGCCCTGAGTCATTCGATGGTGTCCTTTTCTGTTCCGTTTGGTCGAGCCGTATCGTTGGATCACGCCGATCCGTGTGATCGAGATCGTATCGATATCGGTATGGATATGATCGCTGGCGGAGAATTGCATGCCCGACCACGACGATCAATCAAAGGAATGTGACGTCTGTCACCGACGGTCGTCTTCGCGTCACGGCGCGCTGGGGCTTTGCTTCGCCCGTTTGGCGGAGTAAGGTCCCCCCGCCCTCAGACGGACCCGCGGCGGCGGACAATCCGACACGAACAAGGGGACTCCAGGCCAATGCGCGTGCTGTTCGTCACCTCCGAAGCTTACCCTCTGGTCAAGACCGGCGGCCTCGCCGACGTGGTCGGCGCCCTGCCTGTGTCGCTCGCCCGGCTGGGGGTCGACGCCCGGATCCTGATGCCCGCCTATGCCGGCCTGCTGGATCGGGTCGAGGTGACCGGTCCGGCCATCGACCTGGGCGAGGCGCTCCCGAATGTGCGGGCGCGCCTGGTTCCGGCCCGCGATCTGGCGGGGGGGCGGTCGCTGATCCTGGTGGATTGTCCGGCGCTGTACGAGCGGCCCGGCGGCCCCTACCTCGACGAGCACGGTCACGACTGGCCCGACAACTTCCTGCGCTTCGGCCTGCTGGGCAAGGCCGGCGCCCTGGTGGCGGCGCGCGGCGCGGTGCCCGACTGGAGCCCGGACGTGGTGCACGCCAGCGACTGGCAGGCGGGCCTGACGCCGGCCTATCTCAGCCTGTGGGGCGAGCGCCATCCGGTCACCCTGTTCACGGTCCACAATCTCCACTATCAGGGCATTTTCGGCCGCGAGATTTTGCCGATGGTTGATTTGCCCGACCACGTTTATCAGGTTGATGGCGTCGAGTTCTATGGCCATGTCTCCTACCTCAAGGCCGGCCTGTTCTACAGCCGGTTCCTGACCACCGTCAGCCCCTCCTACGCCCGCGAGATCCAGACGCCCATGGGGGGCGAGGGCCTGCACGGCCTGCTGTCATCGCGGGCCTGGGCGCTCCAGGGTTTGCTCAACGGGGTGGATCAGGACGAGTGGAACCCGGCCACCGACCCGCATCTGCCGGCGGCCTATGGTCCCGACAACCTGTCGGGCAAGGCGGTCTGCAAGGCGGCCCTGCAACGGGAAATGGGCCTGGCCGAACGGTCCGACGCGCCGCTGTTCGGCGTGGTCAGCCGGTTCGTCGAACAGAAGGGAATCGACCTGGCGCTGTCCGTGGTCTCCACCGTGTTGGACAACGGCGGACAGATGGTGATCCTGGGGTCCGGCGATCCGGGACTGGAATGGCATGTGCGCGGCGCCGCGGCCGCGGCGCCCGAGTCGGTGGCCGCCCACATCGGCTATGACGAAGGGTTGTCGCACCGTATTCAGGCGGGCTGTGACGCCTTGCTGGTGCCGTCGCGCTTCGAGCCCTGCGGCCTGACCCAGCTCTACGCCATGCGCTATGGCACGCTGCCGGTGGTGCGGCGCACGGGCGGTCTGGCGGATACGGTCATCGATCTGGACGAGGCCGACGCCGGCACGGGCTTCGTATTCGACGCCGCGGATCCCGGGGCCCTGGCCGAGGCCGTCCGGCGCGCCGTGGCGCATTATCGGGAAGACGAGGGCGCCGCCTGGCGCCGCACCATGGCCAACGGCATGGCGCTGGACTTCGGTTGGGACCGGGTCGCCCGAGAGTATCTGGGCCTCTACGGCGAAGTGTTGCACGCGCCCTGACCAGGGGATCGCGGATCGGAACGCGCGGCCGGGACCGAAGGGCCCTCCCTCTTCGGGTTCGGTTCGCGCTATGGTAACACCAGGGCGGATGAGGGTGACTCATCCGCCCTGGGGCGCCTTGTCGGCGCTCCATCTCAAAAAGGGTAGGCCCCGCGACGCGGGACCTGAGCTGCACACCGGCCCGTTCCCCCACCCGGCCATCCCAAGGGTACTACCTGGGGTGGCCGGGTCGGAAAGCGGGCCGGCCACGAACTTCGGCGGTCATCGTCGATGACCGTTGGGACAATGCGCCAACAGGAAGGACGCTCGGCGATGGATCACTTGGTGAAAGATGCCCTGGAGGGCGACCGCCGCGTCGATACCCAGGACGTGGACAGCATCCAGCGGGCTTTGATCACCTACATGGTGCGGGTCGTCGGCACCGATCCGCGCTCCGCCGGCCCGCGCGACTGGTTCCTGACCGTCTCGCATCTGCTCAAGGGCATTCTTTCGGAACGCGGCATGACCACCAGCCGCGCCCAGTACGGCCAGGGCACGCGGCGGGTCTACTACCTGTCGATGGAGTTCCTGACCGGCCGGCGGCTGATGAAGCACCTGCTGGATTTCGGCGTGGAAAGCAAGATGCGCGAGGCGCTGGAGGGCCTGGGCCAGGACCTGGATGCCATCGCCGAGGAGGAGCCCGATCCGGCCCTGGGCAACGGCGGCCTGGGGCGCCTGGCGGCCTGCTTCCTCGATTCCATGGCCACGCATCGCTATCCCGGGTACGGCTACGGCATCCGCTATCAGTTCGGCATGTTCTCGCAGACCATCGAGGACGGCCAGCAGGTGGAGCACCCCGACAACTGGCTGCACCGGGGCAATCCGTGGGAGTTCGTGCGCTACGGCGTGAACTACCCGGTGCGCTTCCACGGCCGCATCGTCTGCTTCAAGGACGAGAAGGGCCGCCAGAAATGCCAGTGGGTGGACACCGAGGATGTGCTCGCCATGGCCTACGACATGAAGGTCACCGGCTACGACAGCCCGGTGATCTCCAATCTGCGCCTGTGGTCGGCGCAGTCCACCAATGCCTTCGACCTGCGCTACTTCAACCAGGGCAACTACATCGAGGCGGTCAAGGACAAGACCACGTCCGAGACCCTGTCCAAGGTACTCTACCCCATGGACAGCACGGTCCTGGGGCAGGAGTTGCGGCTCAAGCAGGAGTACTTCTTCGTCTCCGCCTCGTTGCAGGACATCGTCGCCCGTCACCTGCGCGCCCACAAGGACCTGGCGCTGCTGCCGGACAAGATCACCATCCAGCTCAACGACACCCATCCCGCCCTGGCGGTCCCGGAGATGATGCGCATCCTGATGGACGTGCACGGCCTGGACTGGGAACCGGCCTGGGACCTGACCCGGGGGATTTTCTGCTACACCAACCATACCCTGCTGCCCGAGGCCCTGGAGACCTGGCCCATCGGCATGCTGGAGCATGTGTTGCCGCGTCACCTGGAGATCATCTACCAGATCAACCACGATCACCTTCAGCAGGTGCGCTTCCGCTTCCCCGGCGACATGGAGGCGTTGCGCCGCATGTCGCTGGTGGACGACTCGACCCAGCGCATCCGCATGGCCCACCTGGCCATCGTCGGCAGCAAGCGGGTCAACGGCGTGGCGGCGCTGCACACGCGGCTGCTGCGGGAAAACGTCTTCCCCGAGTTCGACGAGATGTCGCCGGGCAAGTTCGTCAACGTCACCAACGGGGTGACCCAGCGGCGTTGGCTGTTGCAGTGCAACCCGGGCCTGTCCGACCTGATCACCGAGGCCATCGGCGATGCCTGGACCACCGACCTCACGGCGCTTACGGCGCTGGAGCCGCTGGCCGAGGACAGCGCCTTCCGCGCGCGCTTCATGGCGGTCAAGCGCATCAACAAGGAGCGGCTGGCGGTGCACATGAAGGGGCTGACCGGCGTCATGGCCGATCCGGACAGCCTGTTCGACGTGCAGGTGAAGCGCATCCATGAGTACAAGCGGCAGCTCCTGAACGTGCTGCACGTCATCCACCTGTACATCACCATTCGCGAGGGCGGGGCCCCGGTGCCCGGTCCGCGCACCGTGATCGTCGGCGGCAAGGCGGCCCCCGGCTACCACCTGGCCAAGCTGATCATCCGCCTGATCAACGACGTGGCGCTGACCATCAACAACGATCCCCAGGTCCGCGATCGCCTGCGCGTGATCTTCATGCCCAACTACAACGTCTCCAACGCCGAGGTGACCATCCCCGGCGCCGACCTGTCGGAGCAGATCTCCACCGCTGGGACCGAGGCGTCGGGCACGGGCAACATGAAGTTCGCGCTCAACGGCGCGCTGACCATCGGTACCCTGGACGGCGCCAACATCGAGATCAAGGAAGAGGTCGGCGACGACAACATCTTCATCTTCGGTCTCACCGCCGACGAGGTCGCCCAGACCAAGCAGCGCGGCTACAATCCATGGCGCGTGGTGGAGGAGGACGCCGACCTCAAGCGGGTGATCGACATGATCACCTCGGGCTTCTTCAGCCCGCAGCAGGTCAATCGCTACCACGCCATCCGCGACGCCCTGTTCGAGGAGGGCGACCGCTACATGGTGCTGGCGGATTTCCGCGCCTACCTGGACGCCCAGGCCGCCGTGGACGCCCTGTACCAGGACCCGGAGACCTGGGCCCGCAAGGCGATCCTCAACGTGGCGCGCATGGGGCTGTTCTCGTCCGACCGCTCCATCCATACCTACGCGGACGACATCTGGTCCATCAAGCCGATGGAGCTGTGATCCCGAGGCGGCGCGGGGACGGTGCCGGCCGGTCCCGCCGCCGCCTCACGCCCCGTCGCGGCGCAGGATGCGCAGGCGCGCCCGCCCCTGGGCGCGGTCGTCGGCCAGGGTGAAGCCGGCCGGCGGTTCCAGGGGGTCGTGGCGGTCCGTTTCCACCACGCATAGGGCGTCGGGGGCGATCCAGCCGGCGCGGTCCAGGGCGACGAGGGCGGGCTTGGCCAGGTCCTGGCCGTAGGGCGGATCCATCAGAACCAGGGCGCAGGGCGCCGGCGCCGGGGGCGGGCGGGTCACGTCGGCGCGTGACACCGTGGTCTCGGCGGCGATGCCCCAGGCGCGCGCCAACTCCTGGAGGGCGCCGACCTGGGCGGGATCCCGGTCCAGGAAGGTGACGTGGGCCGCGCCCCGGGACAGCGCCTCCAGCCCCAGGGCGCCGGTGCCGGCGCAGGCGTCCAGCACCCGCGCGCCAACCAGTGTGAAGCGGCCGTTCCCCTGGAACCGATGCACCAGCACATTGAACAGGGCCTCGCGGGCCCGGTCCGAGGTGGGCCGCACGGCCTGACCGGGCGGAGCCTCCAGGCGCTTGCCGCGCAGGCGGCCGGCGGTGATGCGCATGACAACCCGCTCCCTCGACGTCAGCCCCTGGGAGGCCGCCGCCGCCTGGACGGCCCGCCGCCACCATGCAGCGCCTTGCCCAGATGGTCCTTCACCTGGCGGTGCGGGATTTCCTCCACCGCGCCGCGCGCCATGGCGCCCAGGATGAACGGGCCGTAGCCGACGCGGATCAGCCGTGTGACCCCCCAGCCCAGGTGTTCCATGATGCGCCGGACCTCGCGGTTCTTGCCCTCGCGCAGCGCCACGAGCAGCCAGGCGTTGGCGCCCTGCTGGCGCTCCAGGGCGGCCTTGACGGGGCCATAGCGGATGCCGTCCACGGTCACCCCCTTGTCCAGGGTCGCCAGCCGCTCCGGCTCCACCCGGCCATGCACGCGCACCCGGTAGCGCCGCACCCAGCCGGTGTCCGGGTGCTCCAGGTGGCGGGCCAGGCCGCCGTCGTTGGTCAGCAGCAACAGGCCCTCGCTGTTCAGGTCCAGGCGGCCGACGCTCATCACCCGGGGCAGGGTGGCGGGCAACTGCGCGAACACCGTGGCCCGCCCCTGGGGGTCGCGGGTGGTGGTCACCAGGCCCGGCGGCTTGTGGTAGCGCCACAGGCGCGGCGGCTCGGCCGCCGGGATGGGCTTGCCGTCCACGGTGATGCGCGCGCGGTCGGTCACGTTGAGCGCCGGACTGTCCAGGACCCGGCCGTCCACCGAGACGCGTCCCGCCGCGATCAGCCTCTCGGCCTCGCGGCGCGAGCAGACCCCGGCGCGGGCGAGGACCTTGGCGATGCGCTCGCCCTCGGGGCGGGCTGCGGGATCGGGGGATGGGGCGGCATCGGCCATGGGACGGGGCGTCTCCGGGGGGCCGGGCGTCCGGCGGAGTCTGCTGGGAAGCCGGGATGTTTACACCCGCCGGGCCGGCCGGGGAAGGGGGCGTCACGAAAAAGCCCCGGACGCGGGGGCGTCCGGGGCCGTCTCGATCCGGATGGACTCCGGGGCGAGAGGGCTACTCGCGATTGCCCAGGAAGTACAGCAGGAACTGAAGCAGGTTGATGAAGTTGATGTACAGGGACAACGCGCCCCAGGTGGCGGTCTTGGACATCAAGGCGGAGTCGCCCTCGACGGCGTAGTACTCTTCCTTGATGCGCTGGGTGTCGTAGGCGGTCAGGCCGGCGAACACCAGCACGCCCGCGCCGCTGATCATGAACTGGAGCAGCGAGCTCCCCAGGAACATGTTCACCACGGCGGCGATCAGGATGCCGAACACGCCCATGATCAGGAAGCTGGCCATCCCGGACAGGTCGCGCTTGGTGGTGTAGCCATACAGGCTCAACGCGGCGAAGGACGCGGCGGTGATGAAGAACACCCGGACCACGCTGGCGTCCGTGTAGATCTTCAGCAGCAGCGACAGGCCGATGCCTTGCAGGGCCACGAACAGCCAGTACAGGCCCTGCACCATGGCCGGGCTGGCCGAGCGGATCATGAACATGGCGCCGAACAGCACCACCAGGGGCGAAAACAGGCCGATGTACCCCAGCGTGGACAGCCCCACCACGGCGCCGGTGGCCGGGTCGGAGGCGTAGAACAGGCTGGTGACGGCCGGGACGTTGTCGATGACCAGGGCGACGATGCCCGACAGCAACAGGCCGGAGGCCATCAGGTTGTAGACACGCAGCATGTACTGGCGCAGGCCGACATCGACTTGCGCCGCCTCTGCCGCGCCGCGCGTCATGATGCGACGGTCGGTGTTGAGAGCCATGGACGGTACCTCTGCTAAAGGAAGGGGGACTCGGTTCGACCTCAAATATGGACCACCGGCGGGGGAATTCAACGAGAACCGGGGCCGCCGGAGACCGATTTTGCCGCGATCCCGCGCGCCGCCGGATGGCCGGGCGGAGAAACATCCTCAAGATGTTTATAGTCTATAAATACCCGTACTGTGTGTGCATTCTCGGTCTTTTGGCGGGGGCGCCGGGCTTGTCCCCCGGCGGGGCCTGCCCGTAGTCTGACTGTTCCGAGAGGCGAATGTCCGGCGACCCTGGTGTCGACGGACGCCCACGGCGGACGGGGAGGGACGGAACCCATGCGAGGAGTCGCGCGACGGTGTGGCATTGTGCCGGGCATCCTGCTTCTGGCGGCCCTGGTGGTGGTGGTCATGGCCCTGCTGACGCGGCCGGCGGCGGCCGACACCGTGGGGACCGTGGCCCGCGTGCAAGGCGAGGCGTTCGCCCGCGCCGAGGCGGCCAGGACCGCGCGGTCCCTGGCGGTCGGAGACACGGTCGACTCGGGCGACATGCTGACGACGGGTGCCGGCGCGCGCCTGGAAATCGCCCTGGCCGACGGTGGCACGCTGCAACTGGGCGCCGACGCGGCCTTCGTGGTCGACGCGCTGGCCCTGGGCGACGGTCCCGAGGGCGCCCTGTCCACGGCCATGCGTCTGTTCAACGGTCCGTTCCGGTTGATGGGGACCCACGCCGGCGGCCAGGTGGTTACGCGGGCGGCGGTGATCGGCATTCGCGGCACCGACGTCTGGGGCGGCGTCATCGACGGTGGCTTCGGCGTTCTGCTTCAGGACGGCATCGTGGATGTGATCACCCCCGGCGGCGTCGCCACCCTGGACACGCCGGGCGAGGGGGTGATGGTCTTCCAGCCACGCGAGGGTCCCCGGGATCAGCGTATCTGGGGCGCGGCGAAGGTCGCACGGGCGGTGGCCAGCGTGACCGTCGCCGAATAGGCCGCGCGACCGGCGGGAGGTCGGGAGGCGGAGCGGTCGCGCGGTCACTCGTTCCGCAGCCAGGGGCCGGCCTTGCCCGACAGCGCCCGCCAGGTGCCCAGGTAGCCGGCCGTCAGGGTGACCAGCACGCAGGCCACCAGGGTCAGGATCAGCACGTCGGGCAGGAACACCCAGTCGGTATCCATGACGAACACCACGACGGCCCAGGCGCCGGCCGTGCCCACGGCGGCGGCGATGGCGCCGGTCGCCAGCCCCAGAAGGCCATACTCCAGCAGGTAGCCGCGCAGCAGCGCGCCGCGCGTGGCGCCCAGCACCTTGAGCACCACCGATTCGTAGACCCGCCGGCCGTGCCCGGCGGCCATGGCGCCGGCCAGCACTAGGCCGCCGGCCAGCAGGGTGACGGCGGCGCTGGCGGTGATGGCGCGGGCGGCGCCGTCCAGGATCACGCGCACCGACTCCAGCGCGTTTTTCACACGAATGGCCGACACGTTGGGCAGGGCGTCGGTGACCGCGCGCTCGACGGCGGTCTCGGTCGCCGCGTCCCCGTCCAGGCGCACGGTGGCGATCCACGATCGCGGCGCGCCGGCCAGGGCGTCGGGCGAGACCACGAAGGTGAAGTTGATACGCAGGCTGCCCCAGTCCACCCGGCGCGTGTTGGCCAGGGTGCCGGTGATCTCGCGGCCCAGGATGTTGACGGTCAGCGTGTCGCCGATGTCCAGGCCGAGGCCGGCGGCCAGGTCGTCGGGCAGCGAGACCCGCGCCGGCCCGGCGTGGTCCTCGGGCCACCAGGTGCCGCGCACCAGGGTGGTGCCCTCGGGCGGCGTGGCGGCGGTGGTGAAGCCGCGATCGCCGCGCAGCGCCCAGGCCACGTCCGGATCCACGGTCGCCTCGGCCACCGGCACGCCGTTCAGGGCGGTGATGCGGCCCCGCACCATGTCGGCGAAGGCGGTCTCGGCGACGGCCGCGCCGCCGGTTTCGGCGAGCACCGCGCGGAAGGGGTCCACCTGGTCGGGCTGAAGGTCGATGAAGAAGAAGGAGGGCGCGCGATCCGGCAGGCGCTCGTCGATCTGGTGGGCCAGGTTGCCTTGAATCAGGGCGACGATCACCAGCACCGACAACCCCAGGCCCAGCGACAGGACCACCGGGCCGGTGGCGGCACCCGGCCGGTGCAGGTTGGCGAGCGCCAGGCGCAGGCCCGGGCGCCCCTGGGCCAGCGGTCCGGCGGCGCGGGCCAGGCGCCGCACGAGCACGGCGGCCAGCGCGAACACCCCCATGGCCACCGCCGCCCCGCCGGTGAAGCCGAGCGCGAATCGGGGATCGTCGGCGCTGGCCACGGTCAGGATCACCAGGGCCGCCAGCGCCACCGCCAACCCCAGCAAGTCGCGGCGACGCGGCCAACGGCGCGCGGGGTCCGTTGCCGTGTCCGCGCCCTTGACCAGGGCCAGGGCGGGGATGTCGCGAGCCCGGGCCAGTGGCCACAGCGCGAACACCAGCGCCGTCAAGGCGCCGAAGGTGGCGGCCAGCAGCAGCGGCCCGGGGTAAATCGCCGCCTGGGTCCGCACCGGCAGCAGGTCGGCGGCCAGCGTCTGGACCAGCCAGGGCGTGACCGCGCCGCCGGCCACGCCCACCCCGATTCCCAGCAGCGCCAGAACGCCGATCTGGATCAGGTAGACGCGGAAGATCAGGGCAGCCGGCGCCCCCAGGCACTTCAGCGTGGCGATGGTGGTCATGCGCCGCCGCAGCCAGGCGCCGGTGGCGTTGGCGACGCCGATGCCGCCCACCAGCAGCGCGGTCAGGCCCACCAGGGTGAGGAAAAGGGTCAGGGTCTCCAGGAACCGGGTCAGTCCGGCCGCCGCCTGATCGGTGCCGCGCAATCGCCAGCCGGCCTCCGGGAAGGTCTCGGTCAGGCGGGCGCGGATGCGCGCGGGCGGGACGCCCTGGTCGGCGCGCAGCCGGGTTTCCCAGGTCACCAGGCTGCCCGGGCGCACCAGCCCGGTGTCCGGCAGCGCGGCCAGCGAGATCATCAGGCGCGGACCCAGGCTGAACAGGCTGGTGGTGCGGTCGGGCTCGCGGGCCAGGGTGTCGCGCACTTCAAGGGTCAGGGACCCCAGCCGGAGGCGATCCCCCACCGCCAGACCCAGCCGGTCCAGAAGGTTGGGCGCCGCCACCGCGCCCCAGGTGCTGTCCCGCCGGGCCAGGGCCTCGGCCAGCGGGCCGCCGCCTGTCAGGGTCACTGTGCCATAGAGGGGATAGCCGTCGCCGACCGCCTTCAGGTCCACCAGGGCGCGGGCGCCGGCCTCGCCCGGCGCCACGGCCATGGCCCGCAGGGTGGCCACCCGGGCGGGGGTGGCCAGGGCCTCCAGGGCCGCTTGCTCCGCCGCGTCCGGCGGCTGGTAGCGGCGCTCCACCACCAGGTCGCCGCCGAGCAGCGCCTGGGCATCGGCCTCCAGCCCGGCCTGGATGGCGCGGGTCAGCGAGCCGGCGGCGGCGATGGCGAACACGCCCAGCGCCAGACAGGCCAGCAGCACCCGCAGGCCGGACAGTCCGCCGCGCAACTCCCGGAGCGCCAGACGGAGCGACAGGGGCATGGGCGGGGGCGCCCTCACGCGGCCACACCGGGGCGGGCATCGGTGATCAGGCCGTCCTCGATATGAATCGCGCGGTCGCAACGGGCCGCCAGCGCCGGGTCATGGGTGATGAGCATCAGGGTTGTTCCCTGCTCGTCGTGCAGACGGAACAGCAGGTCCATGACGGTGCGACCGGTCTCGCCGTCCAGGTTACCGGTGGGCTCGTCGGCCAGCAGCAGCCGGGGGCGGGGGGCGAAGGCGCGCGCCAGGGCGACGCGCTGTTGCTCGCCGCCGGACAGTTGCCCCGGGTAATGGCCGAGGCGATGGCCCAGGCCCACGGCCTCCAACTGCGCCCGGGCCACGGCGAAGGCGTCGCGGCGGCCGGCGAACTCCAGCGGCACGGCGACGTTTTCCTCGGCGGTCATGGTGGGGATCAGGTGAAAGCCCTGGAACACCACCCCCACATGGTCGCGGCGGAAGCGGGCCAGGGCGTCCTCGTCCAGCGCGCCCATGTCCTGGCCGGCCACCATGACGTGTCCGCTCGTGGGCCGCTCCAGCCCGGCGATGACCATCAGCAGCGTGGACTTCCCGGCGCCCGAGGGGCCAACGACGCCCACCGCCTCGCCGGCGGGGACGGTCAGGTCCACGCCGCGCAGGATGTTGACCCGTCCGGCGGGACCGGCCAGTGTCAGGTGCAGGTCGTCCAGACGGATGGCCGGGGCAACGGCGGATGAGTCGGTCATGGCGAGCATGCGTCCTTCTGGCGGCGGCGGGCGGCGGCAACATCCCTCCCGCGGATATGGGCGTTTTCCCTGGTCCGTCAACGCAGGCCGGGGGTGGGCGGTGATCGGGCTGACGCTCGGAGTCCTCCTGGTCTACGCCAACGGGGCATCGGCGGATCCGCTGCGGCTGCTGGCCCTGGGCGACAGTCTGACCGCCGGTTACGGCCTGACGCGCGAAGATGCCTTTCCTGCACAACTTCAGGCCGCGCTGACCGCGCGTGGCCACGCGGTCATGGTGCTGGACGCGGGGGTGTCCGGCGACACCACGGCGGGTGGGCGGGCGCGGCTCGATTGGGTGCTGGCGGACGATCCGGACGCGGCGATCGTGGCGCTGGGCGGCAATGATGGCCTGCGCGGCCTGGATCCGGCGGGCACGCGCGACAACCTGTCGGCCATCGTCGGCCGCCTCCAGGCCGAGGGGATCCCGGTGCTGATCGCCGGCATGCTGGCGCCGCCCAACCTCGGGCCGGACTACGGGTCGGCCTTCAATGCCGTGTTTCCCGAGGTGGCCGCCGAGACCGGGGCGCTGTTCTATCCCTTCTTCCTCGCGGGCGTCGCGGCCGATCCGGCGCTGAACCAGCCCGACGGCATCCATCCCACGGCCGAGGGCGTGGGGGTGATCGTCGACGGCATCCTGCCGGCGGTCGAGGACTTGCTGGAGCGGGCGGGGCCGTGATGCGGCTGTTCGTCGCCCTGGCGCCGCCGCCGGAACTGCGCGCGACCCTCGCGGGGATGGCCCTCGGCCTGCCGGGCGCGCGCTGGGTGGCGGCCGACAACCTGCACCTGACGCTGTGCTTCATCGGCGAGGTCTCCCCCGCCGAGGCCGAGGATCTGGACGGCGCGCTGTCCGCCCTGCGCGCGCCGGCGGTGGAGGTCCGCCTGGGCGGCATCGGCACCTTCGGACAGGGACGCCGGGTGCATGCCCTGTGGGTGGGCGCGGCGCGGACGCCGGCCCTGGTCCATCTTCAGAAGGCGGTGGAGCGCGCCGTGACGCGCGCCGGCTTCACGCCCGAACGGCGCAAGTTCACCCCGCACGTGACCCTGGCGCGGCTGCGTGGCGCCGACCGGGGGCGGCTGGAAGGCTTCATCGGCGGCCACAACGACCGCCCCTTCCCCGCCTTCACCGCCGAGGCCGTGACCCTCTACCGCAGCCACCTGACCCACGACGGCGCGCACTACGAACCCCTGGCGGATTATCCGCTGGAGGGCGGGCCGCTGGAGAGTGGGGGCGTGGCCTGATCCAGGGCGGTCCGGCGCAGTTCGTACAGCGCCACGGCGGCGGCGTTCGACACGTTGAGGCTTTCCACCGCGTCCGTCATGGGCAGGCACGCCAGGTGGTCGCAGGTCTCGCGGGTCAGGCGGCGCAGGCCGGCGCCCTCGGCCCCCAGCACCAGCGCCAGCGGTCCGGTAAGGCCGGCCCCGGCCAGGGTGACCGGCGCGTCCGCGTCCAGGCCGACGCTCCAGTACCCCTTGTCCCGCAGCGCCGCCAGGGCGCGGGCGATGTTGGTCACGCGGATCAGCGGCAGCCGCTCCAGGGCGCCGCTGGCCGCCTTGGCCAGCGTCGCCGTTTCGGCCGGAGCGTGGCGGTCCTGGGTGATCACCGCCCGGGCCCCCAGCGCCGCCGCCGAGCGCAGGATGGCGCCCACGTTGTGGGGGTCGGACACCTGGTCGAGAACCATCACCACGCTGGCCTCGGCCGGGCCGGCGGCGGGCAGGTCCTCCAGGGCCATGTCCGGCAGGGGGCCGACGGACAGCGCCAGGCCCTGGTGGACGGCGCCCGGCGGCAGCATCGCCGCCAGGGCATCGCGATCCACCAGGGTCGGCTCCAGGCCCCGCGCCCGGGCCCGGGCCGCCATCGGCGCGTCGAGGGGCGCGCTGCTCCACAGGCGGCGCACCGGCCGCGCCGGGTTGTCCAGCGCCGCCTCCACCGGGTGGCGGCCATGCAGGATCAAGGCGGGGGGACCGCCCTCGGCCTTGGGGCGCCGGGGCTTGCGGCTGGGGCGTCGGGCCGGGTGAGCGGGCGTGGGAGCGGAGGCCATGCGGGGGTCCTGGGCAAAAGGGGAGAGCAGACGGGGGCGTTCACAGGGGCCCGGCGGTCGGGCGACGGTTCGGCCACCGCCGCCGGACCTCCAGGAATGCCAAATCGTCATTGACATGGCGAGGCAAATTCCCATAGTGCGTGTCTCCGCCCGGGAGGGAAGCTCCCATGGAGGGGTGGTCGAGTGGTTAAAGGCACCGGACTGTAAATCCGGCGGGGTAACCCTACGTTGGTTCGAATCCAACCCCCTCCACCAGCTTCTTGCTCCCAGGGTCGGAGCCACTGGGTCGCGGGTGTAGCTCAATGGTAGAGCCCCAGCCTTCCAAGCTGGTTGTGTGGGTTCGATTCCCATCACCCGCTCCACCCCGCCGGGGGCATGCTTGACCGGGGGCCATCGTCGCGATGGTCGTCGGTGTTTTCGTGCCTCGGACCCGCCACCGTGCGCCGGACCGACGAGGCAGTCTCATCGGCCCGGCTTTCCGCCGCGCGTCAAAGTCGAAAAGGGACGAGATCGAAAATGGCGAAGGAGAAGTTTGACCGCAGCAAGCCGCACTGCAACGTGGGGACGATCGGTCACGTTGACCACGGCAAGACGACGCTGACGGCGGCGATCACGAAGGTTCTGGCGGAAACGGGCGGGGCGACGTTCTCGGCCTATGACCAGATCGACAAGGCCCCGGAAGAGAAGGCGCGGGGGATCACGATCTCGACGGCGCATGTTGAGTACTCGACGGAGAACCGTCATTACGCGCATGTGGACTGCCCGGGTCACGCGGACTACGTGAAGAACATGATCACGGGCGCGGCGCAGATGGACGGGGCGATCCTGGTCGTGTCGGCGGCGGACGGTCCGATGCCGCAGACGCGCGAGCACATCCTGCTGGCGCGTCAGGTGGGTGTTCCGGCGCTGGTGGTCTACATGAACAAGGTGGACCAGGTCGACGACGAGGAACTGCTGGAGCTTGTGGAGCTTGAGGTTCGCGAGCTTCTGTCGTCGTACGAGTTCCCCGGGGACGACATCCCGATCGTGAAGGGGTCGGCGCTGGCGGCGCTGGAGGACGGCGACGTGAAGATCGGCCGGGAGTCGATCCTGGAGCTGATGCAGGCGGTGGACGAGTACATCCCGCAGCCGGAGCGTCCGAAGGACCAGCCGTTCCTGATGCCGATCGAGGACGTGTTCTCGATCTCGGGGCGTGGGACGGTGGTGACGGGCCGCGTGGAGCGGGGCGTGATCAAGGTCGGCGAGGAAGTCGAGATCGTGGGCCTGAAGGACACGATGAAGACGACCTGCACCGGCGTTGAGATGTTCCGGAAGCTGCTGGACCAGGGCGAGGCGGGCGACAACGTGGGCGTCCTGCTGCGGGGCACGAAGCGCGACGAGGTGGAGCGGGGCCAGGTCCTGGCGAAGCCCGGGACGATCACGCCGCACACGAAGTTCAAGTGCGAGTGCTACATCCTGACGAAGGAAGAGGGTGGTCGTCACACGCCGTTTTTCTCGAACTATCGTCCCCAGTTCTACTTCCGGACGACGGACGTGACCGGGACGATTGAGCTTCCCGAGGGGACGGAGATGGTGATGCCGGGCGACAACATCGCCATGACGGTGAACCTGATCGTGCCGATCGCCATGGATGAGGGCCTGCGCTTCGCCATCCGCGAGGGCGGCCGCACCGTCGGCGCCGGCGTCGTCGCCAGCATCCAGGAGTAGGTGTTCCCACGCCGGCGACGCTCCATGAGGGTCGCCGGCGTGGCCCTGTGTCCCCGGGCCCGGGCGTAATGCCCTCGGGGCAGAAAGGGCTTGAACTCTCCGGGCGGGCCTTGTATCACATGCGGCTCCGCCCGGATCCCCCTGGTGCCGGCGCTTTCGGGCGGCGGATATCGGGGCACGGAAGCCAGGGTCGGGGGCCAGGGTTCGGCCTCCCGTGCCGATGCGGGGTCGGTGATGGTCCGGCCAGGGTGTTTCCGGTCGAGGCATCGGCCGTCGCGGCGGCGCTCTGGTGCCGTCCCCCCATGACAGTGTGTCACGGTCATGGGTCCATGGCCTAAAGGGGTGTAGCTCAACTGGTAGAGCACCGGTCTCCAAAACCGGTGGTTGCGGGTTCAAGTCCTGCCGCCCCTGCCATGGTCATCGCCGTTCGCTCGTTCAGGGCAGGCGTGTGGTGTCGCGGTTCGGTCCTGGAGCGTGGCTCCGGGATGGCTCGCGGGTCGTGGTTCATGTTTCGGCACCGTAGGAAACAAGACAAAAGCCCATGGCGAGAGTAAATCCGGGTCAGTTCGTGCGGCAGGTGCGCCAGGAAATGGCCAAGGTCACCTGGCCCAGCCGCAAGGAAACCACCATTTCGACCGTCATGGTCTTTGTGATGGTTTTCCTGGCCGCGCTGTTCTTTTTCGTCGTGGACCAGATTCTTGCCTGGGGCGTCCAGCTCATTTTCGGTCTCGGAGGGTAAGCGGACATGGACGCCCGCTGGTATGTGATTCACGTCTACTCCGGCTTCGAGAACAAGGTGGCGCAGTCGATCCGCGAACAGGCCGCCCAGAAGGGCATGGAAGACCTGTTCGAGGAGGTCCTGGTGCCCACGGAGGAGGTCGTCGAGGTTCGTCGCGGGTCGAAGGTCAACGCCGAGCGCAAGTTTTTTCCGGGCTACGTGCTCATCAAAATGGACCTGACCGACGAGAGTTGGCACCTGGTGACCAACACCGCCAAGGTAACCGGGTTCCTGGGCGGTCGGGGCCGACCCGCGCCCATTTCCGAGCGCGAGGTGTCGCACATCCTGCACCAGGTGCAGGAGGGGATTGAGCGGCCCAAGCCGTCGATCACCTTCGACATCGGCGAGCAGGTGCGGGTCGCCGACGGGCCGTTCGCCTCCTTCAACGGCTACGTGGAGGACGTGGACGACGAGCGCGCCCGGCTCAAGGTTTCGGTGTCCATCTTCGGTCGCTCCACGCCCGTGGAGCTGGAGTTCTCGCAGGTCGAGAAGCTCTGAGCCGACGAGGGGACGCCGGGTCCGTCTCCTCGGACGGGGGCGGATCCATGACCGGGCAGCCGGCGGGCCACGATGCCCGTCCATCTGCCCGTCCCGCGTGGGAGGCCGCCCCCGGAAGTCCTCGGGGGGACCGCACCACGCTCCCTGCACGTGACCTGTCCGTGCGTTCTGAGGGTGCATCATGGCAAAGAAGATTGTCGGTTACATCAAGCTGCAAATCCCGGCGGGCGGCGCCAAGCCGTCGCCGCCGGTCGGCCCGGCCCTGGGTCAGCGTGGCTTGAACATCATGGAGTTCTGCAAGGCGTTCAATGCCGCCACGCAGAACCTGGAGCCCGGGATGCCGATCCCGGTGGTCATCACCGCCTATGGGGACCGCTCCTTCACCTTCATCTCCAAGACGCCGCCGGTGTCCTACTTCCTGAAGAAGGCCGCCGGTCTGCCCAAGGGAGCGACGACCCCGGGACGGGGGCCCGTCGGATCGGTGACCCTGGAGCAGGTGCGCGAGATCGCGCAGCAGAAGATGCCCGACCTGAACACGCCGACCGTCGAGGCGGCGATGGAGATGGTCAAGGGCTCGGCCCGGTCCATGGGCCTCGCGGTGGTGGAGTAAGAGCATGGCGAAGCACGGCAAGCGACTGCGTCAGGCCTACGAGGGCCTGGATCCGTCCGCCGCGATCGACCTGGCCGAGGCGGTCAGCATGATCAAGGACCGGGCCAAGGCCAAGTTCGACGAGACCGTCGAGGTGGCCATGAACCTGGGCGTCGACCCCCGGCACGCCGACCAGATGGTGCGCGGCGTGGTCTCGCTGCCGCATGGCACCGGCAAGACCGTGCGCGTGGCGGTGTTCGCCAAGGGTGACAAGGCCGATGAAGCCAAGGCCGCCGGGGCCGACATCGTCGGCGCCGAGGACCTGATGGCCGAGATCCAGGGCGGCACCATCAACTTCGATCGCTGCATCGCCTCGCCCGACATGATGGGCGTGGTGGGCCGGCTGGGTAAGATCCTGGGTCCGCGCGGCCTGATGCCCAACCCTAAGCTGGGCACCGTGACCCCCAACGTGGCCGACGCCATCAAGGCGGCCAAGGCCGGTCAGGTGCAGTTCCGCGTCGAGAAGGCGGGGATCATCCACGGCGGGGTCGGGCGCGTCAGCTTCAGCGACGACCAGTTGATGGACAACATCCGCGCCTTCGTGGACGCCATCATCAAGGCCAAGCCCACGGGCGCCAAGGGGACCTACGTCCGCAAGATCGCCATCAGCTCGACGATGGGTCCTGGCCTGCGGGTCAGCGTGAGTTCGGTCGCGACGCCCGTCTGACCCCAGGGGGTCGGAACCCGGAGCGACCACAGGAATGGGCGCCAGGC
Source organism: Roseospira visakhapatnamensis (assembly GCF_014197915.1). Classification (GTDB taxonomy): domain Bacteria; phylum Pseudomonadota; class Alphaproteobacteria; order Rhodospirillales; family Rhodospirillaceae; genus Rhodospira; species Rhodospira visakhapatnamensis. Next base: position 95,408 of record NZ_JACIGK010000010.1, on the reverse strand, counting down.
GCGGCGCGCGAGTCCCGGCGGGACACGCGGGCCGCGTTCGCGCCTCGCCGACAGGTCCCGGCCGTGTCCCTTTTTGGGGGCGGCCACGGGCCTGACCCGGGTCGACGGCAACGTCGGCCCAACCTGTCCGAGACCGTGGGTGGTCCGGATCGCGTCCCCGGCACGCCGGAGACGGACCCGGAGCATAAAGGGACCCGTCCCGCCCGCGCAGACGGGAGTTGAAGCTCGTTGTGCCGACCGGGGTCGGCCGCGCGGGGACGCCCTTCGGGGGTCGCCGGGCGGTGGGGTCCTCGGCGGAGCGACTTGAACTCTCCGAGGGCAGGTCCCGTGATCCCGCGCCGCGCGGGTCCCGGCCCGCCCCCGGATGGGACGCGGGGACGGGGTCCCGCCAGGACGCGGGCGCGAGGACAACCCGCGTCCGCGCGGTCCAGCCGGTCTTGGCCGGGGACGACCGGGCGGACCCAGTCAGCGGAGACGGAAGTGAACAGAGAAGAAAAAAGCGCTCTGGTCGACAGCCTCCAGGCCGAGTTCGCGGAGTCCGCCGTCTGCGTCGTCACCCATTACCAGGGGCTGACGGTGGCGCAGATGGAGGCGCTTCGGGGCAAGGTGCGCGAGGGGGGGGCCCGGTTCCGGGTCACCAAGAACCGGCTCACGCGCCTGGCTCTGAAGGAAACCCCGTTCGAGGGACTGACGGACCTGTTCACCGGGCCGACGGCGATCGCCACGTCGTCCGATCCGGTGGCGGCCGCCAAGGCCTGTGTGGACTTCGCCAAGACCAACGACAAGCTGGTCGTTCTGGGCGCGGCCATGCACGGCAAGGTGTTGGACGCCGAGGGCGTGAGCGCCCTGGCCAAGATGCCGTCCCTGGACGAACTGCGGGCCAAGCTGGTCGGCCTCATCAGCACGCCGGCGCAGCGGGTGGCCAGTGTCACCCAGGCCCCGGCCGGGCAACTGGCCCGGGTGCTGCGGGCCTACGCGGACTCCCAGAGCGAGGCGGCGTGAGTGTCGGGGCCGGGCGCGCCCGGCCCATCAGTCCGCTTGCCAGTTATCCGTACCCAACCGTTCAAGTCGATCCGACGAGGAGCATTACATCATGGCTGATCTTGAGAAGCTGGTTGACGAGCTGTCGTCCCTCACCGTCATGGAAGCCGCCGAGCTGTCCAAGATGCTGGAAGAGAAGTGGGGTGTGTCCGCCGCCGCGCCGGTGGCCGTGGCCGGTGTCGCCGCCGCCGGTGGGGGCGATGCCGCCCCGGCCGAGGAAGAGAAGACCGAGTTCGACGTCATTCTGGCCGCCGTCGGCGACAAGAAGATCAACGTCATCAAGGAAGTCCGCGCCATCACCGGCCTGGGCCTGAAGGAAGCCAAGGAACTGGTCGAGGGCGCGCCCAAGCCGGTCAAGGAAGCCGTGTCCAAGGACGAGGCCGAGGAACTGAAGAAGAAGCTGGAAGAGGTCGGCGCCACCATCGAGGTGAAGTAAGGCCCTCACGCGCGCCGCGTGAACACGATCCGGGTTGGCCGGGGGGACGGGCGACGTTCCTCCGGCTTTCGGGCGTGACCGGGGTGCGGACAGGGTTTTGGGGGTCGGGGGTGACCGGTCCCATGCCGCCGTGGCCGCGTCGTGATGACGGGCTGCGGCGGCATCGGAACGGACGTCCGAACGGGCGAGGCGCGGGTCCAGGGCGGACCGGCGGTGTCGGCGCGCACAAGGCACGTCGGCGGGCAAGCAGGTAAGGAGCGGCAATGACCAAGTCTTTGACCAGTCGGAAGCGGGTTCGCAAGGACTTCGGGCGGATCAAGACCGTGGCCCCCATGCCCAATCTGATCGAGGTGCAGAAGAGCAGCTACGATCAGTTCCTCCAGGTGGGCGTGTCGACCGAGGCCCGCACCGACACCGGCCTTCAGGAGGTGCTGAAGTCGGTGTTCCCGATTCGCGACTTCGCCGGCAAGGGCGAACTCGAGTTCGTCTCCTATGACCTGGAACACCCCAAGTACGACGTCGAGGAATGCCAGCAGCGCGGCATGACCTTCGCCGCGCCGCTGAAGGTGACGCTGCGCCTGCTGGTCTGGGACGTGGACGAGGAGACCGGCGCGCGCTCCATCCGCGACATCAAGGAGCAGGACGTCTACATGGGCGACATGCCGCTGATGACGTCCAACGGCACCTTCATCATCAATGGCACCGAGCGGGTCATCGTCTCGCAGATGCATCGCTCGCCCGGTGTCTTCTTCGACCATGACAAGGGCAAGACCCACTCGTCGGGGAAGTACCTGTTCGCCGCCCGGGTGATTCCCTATCGCGGCTCCTGGCTGGACTTCGAGTTCGACGCCAAGGACCTCGTCTACGTGCGCATCGACCGTCGCCGCAAGCTGCCGGTCACCACCCTGCTGTACGCGCTGGAGGGCGCGGCGACCCTGGCCCTGCGCGCCGAGCGCAAGGCCGAGGGACGCACCGTGGACCCGCTGGAGGTCCAGGGCATGACGGCCGAGGAGATCCTCGACTACTTCTACAATACCCTGACCTTCGAGCGCGACGAGAAGGGCTGGAAGATCCCCTTTGACCCGGACCGCCTGCGCAGCGTCAAGCTGCTGTACGATCTGGTGGATGCCGATACCGGCGAGATCAAGCTGGAGGCCGGCACCAAGGTCACCCAGCGGGCCGCGCGCAAGCTGGCCGACGAGGGCATGGCCAAGCAGCGCGTGTTCGCCGAGGAACTGGTGGGCCGCTATGTCGCCGAGGATATGGTCGACGAGGAGTCCGGCGAGATCTTCGCCGAGGCCGGCGATGAACTGACCGAGGACATGCTGGCCGAGATGGAAAAGGCCGGCGTCACGGCGCTGCGCGTGCTGCACGTCGATCACATCAACATCGGCCCCTACATGCGCAACACCCTGGCGCTGGACAAGAACACCAGCCGCGAGGAAGCGCTCATCGATATTTACCGGGTCATGCGCCCCGGCGAGCCGCCGACCCTGGAGACCGCCGACGCCCTGTTCCGGGGGCTGTTCTTCGACGCCGAGCGCTACGATCTGTCGGCCGTGGGCCGCGTCAAGATGAACGCCCGCCTGGGCTACACCAACGAGGAGGTACCGGACACCATCCGGGTGCTGCGCCGCGACGACATCCTGTCCATCATCAAGCTGCTGGTGGAGATGAAGGACGGGCGCGGCGAGGTGGACGACATCGACCACCTGGGCAACCGCCGTGTGCGCTCGGTCGGTGAACTGATGGAGAACCAGTACCGCGTCGGCCTGCTGCGCATGGAACGCGCCATCCGCGAGCGCATGAGCGCCGTGGACATCGATACTGTCATGCCGCACGACCTGATCAACGCCAAGCCGGCGGCGGCGGCGGTGCGCGAATTCTTCGGCTCCTCGCAGCTCTCGCAGTTCATGGACCAGACCAACCCGCTGTCGGAGGTGACCCACAAGCGGCGCCTGTCGGCGCTGGGTCCGGGCGGCCTGACCCGCGAGCGCGCCGGCTTCGAGGTGCGCGACGTGCATCCCACGCACTACGGCCGCATCTGCCCCATCGAGACGCCGGAAGGCCCGAACATCGGCCTCATCAACAGTCTGGCCACGTTTGCCCGCGTCAACCAGTACGGCTTCATCGAAAGCCCCTATCGGCGCGTGGTCGATGGCCAGGTGACCGACGAGGTCACCTACATGTCGGCCATGGAGGAGGGCAAGTACACCATCGCCCAGGCCAACGCCGACCTGGACGAGCAGGGCCGCTTCGTGCACGAGCTGGTCAGCGCGCGGCGCGCCGGCGACTACGAGATGGTGCAGAGCGCGTCCGTCAACCTGATCGACGTGTCGCCCAAGCAGCTGGTGTCCGTGGCCGCCGCGCTGATCCCGTTCCTGGAGAACGACGACGCCAACCGCGCGCTCATGGGCTCCAACATGCAGCGCCAGGCGGTGCCGCTGGTGCGCGCCGAGGCCCCCTTCGTGGGCACCGGCATGGAATCGGCCGTGGCCCGGGATTCGGGGGCGACCATCGTCGCCCGGCGCGCCGGCTACGTGCAGCAGGTGGATGCGACCCGCATCGTCGTGCGGGTGACCGAGGACACCGACGCCACGGCCTCGGGCGTGGACATCTACCGGCTGCGCAAGTTCCAGCGCTCCAACCAGAACACCTGCATCAACCAGCGTCCGCTGGTGAAGGTGGGCGACCGGGTGGCCAAGGGCGACATCATGGCCGACGGTCCGTCCACCGACCTGGGCGAACTGGCCCTGGGGCGGAACGTTCTGGTGGCGTTCATGCCCTGGAACGGCTATAACTTCGAGGACTCCATCCTCATCTCCGAGCGGATCGTGCGCGATGACGTGTTCACCTCGATCCATATCGAGGAGTTCGAGGTCATGGCCCGCGATACCAAGCTGGGTCAGGAGGAGATCACCCGCGACATCCCCAACGTGGGCGAGGAGGCGCTGAAGAACCTGGACGAAGCCGGCATCGTCTACATCGGCGCCGAGGTCCTGGCCGGCGACATCCTGGTGGGCAAGGTGACCCCCAAGGGCGAAAGCCCGATGACGCCGGAAGAAAAGCTGTTGCGCGCCATCTTCGGCGAGAAGGCGTCGGACGTGCGCGACACCTCGCTCAGGGTGCCGCCGGGGGTGACGGGCACGGTGGTCGAGGTGCGCGTCTTCAATCGCCGCGGCGTGGAGAAGGACGAGCGCGCCCTGGCCATCGAGCGTGCCGAGATCGAGCGGCTGGCCAAGGACCGCGACGACGAAAAGGCCATCCTGGAAGGCAGCTTCTCGGAGCAACTCAAGGGGCTGGTGATGAGCCGCCGGGTGGTGTCGGGACCGCGCGGCATGCCCGTCGGCGAGACGGTCACCGAGGCCCTGCTGGAGGGATACACCCCGGGTCAGTGGCGCCAGATCGCCGTGGACGACGACGCCGTCATGGCCGAGGTCGAGGCGCGCAAGAAGACCTTCGAGGAGAGCATTGAGCGCATCCATGCCCGCTTCGAGGACAAGGTGGAGAAGCTGCAACGCGGCGACGAACTGCCCCCGGGCGTGCTGAAGATGGTGAAGGTGTTCGTGGCGGTGAAGCGCAAGCTTCAGCCGGGCGACAAGATGGCCGGCCGCCACGGCAACAAGGGCGTGATCTCCAAGATCAATCCCATGGAGGACATGCCCTATCTGGACGATGGCACCCCGGTGGACATCGTGCTCAACCCGCTGGGCGTGCCGTCGCGCATGAACGTCGGGCAGATCCTGGAAACCCATCTGGGCTGGGCCTGCCGGGGCCTGGGCAAGCAGGTCAACGAGATGCTGGAAGGGATCCGCCACGGCACCGGCTCGGTCGACGGCCTGCGCGATCGCTTGCGGGTCATCTACGGACCGGACACCGAGGACAGCGCCACCATCGAGGACATGGACGACGAGGCGTTGCAGGAGATGGCCGGCAACCTGCGGAACGGGGTGCCCATCGGCACGCCGGTGTTCGACGGCGCCCGCGAGCCGGACATCGTCGAGATGCTGGACAAGGCCGGCCTGGACGCCTCGGGGCAGGTCACGCTGCACGACGGCCGCACCGGCGATGCCTTCGACCGTCAGGTGACGGTGGGCTATATCTATATGCTGAAGCTGCACCACCTGGTGGACGACAAGATCCACGCCCGCTCCATCGGTCCCTACTCGCTGGTGACCCAGCAGCCGTTGGGCGGTAAGGCGCAGTTCGGCGGCCAGCGGTTCGGGGAAATGGAGGTCTGGGCGCTGGAAGCCTATGGCGCCGCCTACACCCTGCAGGAGATGCTGACGGTCAAGTCCGACGACGTGGCCGGCCGCACCAAGGTCTACGAGGCCATCGTGCGCGGCGACGACACGTTCGAGGCCGGTATCCCCGAATCGTTCAACGTGCTGGTCAAGGAAATGCGCTCGCTGGGGTTGGATGTGGAGTTGAACCAGTCCAGCTTCTAAGGAGCGCGCGGGACGCCAGGCGGCCCGATGACCGCCCCCGACGGGGTGGATCGGGCGCGTCGGTGTCCCGGATGCGTTTGTTCCGTCGCCGGAGCGGCCTCCCTGGCGGGAGGGCGGCTCCGGTCCACCGCGAACCGGCGGAGAGGGTCTTATGAATGAACTGATGAAAATCTTTGGTCAAGTCACCGGCACGCAGTCGTTTGACGAGATCAAGATTTCGATTGCAAGCAGCGAAAAGATTCTCTCCTGGTCTTATGGCGAGATCAAGAAGCCGGAGACCATCAACTATCGGACGTTTAAGCCGGAACGGGACGGCCTGTTCTGTGCTCGCATCTTTGGTCCGGTGAAGGACTACGAGTGCTTGTGCGGCAAGTACAAGCGCATGAAGTATCGCGGCATCATCTGCGAAAAGTGCGGTGTCGAGGTCACCCTGTCGAAGGTGCGCCGCGAGCGCATGGGCCACATCCAGCTGGCCGCGCCGGTGGCCCACATCTGGTTCCTGAAGTCGCTGCCCAGCCGCATCGGCCTGCTGGTCGACATGACGCTGAAGGATCTGGAGCGGGTCCTGTACTTCGAGAACTACGTGGTCATCGAGCCGGGCATGACCCCGCTCAAGCAGCACGAGCTGCTGAGCGAGGAAGCCTTCCAGCGGGCCATTGACGAGTACGGCGAGGACAGCTTCCAGGCGGGCATCGGCGCCGAGGCGCTCAAGGAGATGCTCACGGCCATCGACCTGACCGAGTTGCGCGACGACCTGCGCTTCGAGCTGAAGGAGACCAACTCCGAGGCCAAGCGCAAGAAGCTGGTCAAGCGCCTGAAGCTGGTCGACGCCTTCATGGAGTCGGATACCCGGCCCGAGTGGATGATCCTCGACGTGATCCCGGTCATTCCGCCGGAGTTGCGGCCGCTGGTGCCGCTGGACGGCGGCCGGTTCGCGACCTCGGACCTGAACGACCTGTACCGCCGTGTCATCAACCGCAACAACCGCCTGAAGCGGCTGATCGAGCTGCGCGCGCCCGACATCATCATCCGCAACGAAAAGCGGATGTTGCAGGAGGCCGTGGACGCCCTGTTCGACAACGGCCGGCGCGGCCGGGCGATCACGGGCGCCAACAAGCGGCCCCTGAAGTCGCTGTCCGACATGCTGAAGGGCAAGCAGGGCCGCTTCCGCCAGAACCTGCTGGGCAAGCGCGTGGACTACTCCGGCCGCTCGGTGATCGTGGTCGGCCCGGAACTGAAGCTGCACCAGTGCGGCCTGCCCAAGAAGATGGCGCTGGAGCTGTTCAAGCCCTTCGTCTACTCCAAGCTGGAGCTGTACAACTACGCCACCACCGTGAAGGCCGCCAAGCGCATGGTGGAGAAGGAGCGGCCGGAGGTTTGGGACATCCTTGAAGAGGTGATCCGCGAACACCCGGTCATGCTGAACCGCGCGCCCACCCTGCACCGCCTGGGCATCCAGGCGTTCGAGCCGGTGTTGATCGAGGGCAAGGCGATCCAGCTTCATCCGCTGGTGTGCACGGCCTTCAACGCCGACTTCGACGGCGACCAGATGGCGGTGCACGTGCCGCTGTCGCTGGAGGCGCAGCTGGAAGCCCGCGTGCTGATGATGTCCACCAACAACATCCTCAGCCCGGCGAACGGCAAGCCGATCATCGTGCCCACCCAGGACATCGTGCTCGGGCTCTACTACCTGTCCATGGAGCGCGAGGGCGAGAAGGGCGAGGGCATGGTCTTCGCCGACGGCGAGGAACTGGAGCAGGCGCTGTTCCACGGGCATGTGTCCCTGCACGCCCGCGTGTCCTGCCGGGTCGACGTGGCCTCGGCCGATGGGGGCGTCGAGATGCGCCGGGTGACCACCACCCCGGGGCGCCTGCGCATCTATGCCCTGCTGCCGCGCAACATCAACGTGCCGTTCGAGCTGATCAACCGCTTGCTGCGCAAGAAGGAGATGACGGACGTCATCGACACCGTCTATCGCCACTGCGGCCAGAAGGACACGGTGATCTTCTGCGACCGGCTGATGGGGCTGGGCTATGCCCAGGCGGCGCGCGCCGGCATCTCCTTCGGCAAGGACGACCTGGTCATCCCGGTCACCAAGGAAACCCTGGTGGCCGAGACCGAGGAGCAGGTGAAGAACTTCGAGCACCAGTACCTCGACGGCCTGATCACCCAGGGCGAGAAGTACAACAAGGTCATCGATGCCTGGGCGCATTGCACCGACCGGGTCGCCGACGAGATGATGAAGGAGATCGCCAAGGTCGAGGTCGGCAAGCCGATCAACTCGGTCTACATGATGGCGCACTCCGGGGCCCGTGGGTCGCCCGCGCAGATGAAGCAGCTGGCCGGCATGCGGGGCCTGATGGCCAAGCCCGACGGCTCGATCATCGAGACGCCCATCGTCTCCAACTTCAAGGAAGGGCTGACGGTGCTGGAGTACTTCAACTCCACGCACGGTGCCCGGAAGGGGTTGGCCGACACCGCGCTCAAGACCGCCAACTCGGGCTATCTGACGCGGCGTCTGGTGGACGTGGCGCAGGACGCCATCATCGTCATGGACGACTGCGGCACCAAGAACGGCCTGACCACCAATCCGGTGGTCGATGGCGGCGAGGTCATCGTCTCCCTGGGCGAGCGTGTCCTGGGTCGCACCACGGCCGAGGAGGTGCTGGACAACAACGGCCAGGTGCTGCTGGCGCGCGATCACCTGATCGCCGAGGCGGACGTGGAGCGGCTGGAGGCGGCCGGTGTCGAGCAGATCAAGATCCGCTCGGTGCTGACCTGCGAGGCCGAGGTGGGCATCTGCGCCAAGTGCTACGGCCGTGACCTGGCGCGCGGTACGCGCGTCAACATGGGCGAGGCCGTGGGCGTGATCGCCGCGCAGTCCATCGGCGAGCCCGGCACCCAGTTGACCATGCGCACCTTCCACATCGGTGGCGCCGCCCAGCGGGGCGCCGAGCAGTCGAGCGTGGACGCGGCCTTCGACGCCATCGTCAAGGTCGAGAACCGCCAGGTGGTGAAGACCGAAAGCGGTGTCCTGGTGGCCATGGCCCGGAACCTGGAGATCGTGCTGGCCGACGAACTGGGCCGCGAGAAGGCGCGGCACCGGATTCCCTACGGCGCCAAGCTGCTGGTGGACGACGGCCAGACCATCGAGAAGGGGACGCGCCTGGCGGAGTGGGATCCCTACACCCTGCCGATCATCACCGAGAAGGAAGGCATCGCCACGTATGTCGACCTGATCGACGGTGTCTCCGTGCGCGAGCAGACCGATGACGAGACCGGCATCGCGTCGCGCGTGGTGGTGGACTGGAAGTCGCAGCCGCGTTCCGGCGACCTGAAGCCGCGCATCACGCTGCGCGACGACGCCGGCGAGGTGGTGATGCTCGATAACGGCCTGGAGGCCCGCTACTTCATGTCGGTGGACGCCATCCTGTCGGTGTCCCACGGCGACCGGGTCAAGGCCGGCGACGTGCTGGCGCGGATTCCGCGCGAGGGCTCCAAGACCCGCGACATCACCGGCGGCCTGCCGCGCGTGGCCGAACTGTTCGAGGCGCGCAAGCCCAAGGACCACGCGGTCATCGCCGAGATCGACGGGCGCGTGGAGTTCGGCAAGGACTACAAGTCCAAGCGGCGCATCGTCGTGGTCGGCGAGGACGGCATCGAGATGGAATACCTGCTGCCCAAGGGCAAGCACGTGACCGTCCAGGAAGGCGATACCGTCCTCAAGGGCGACCCGCTGATGGACGGCAATCCGGTGCCGCACGACATCCTGCGGGTGCTGGGCGTGGAGGCGCTGGCCGACTACCTGATCAAGGAGATCCAGGACGTCTACCGACTCCAGGGCGTGAAGATCAACGACAAGCACATCGAGGTCATCATCCGTCAGATGCTGCAGAAGGTGGAGGTGTCGGACCCCGGCGATACCACCTTCCTCATCGGCGAGCAGGTGGACCGCACGGAGTTCGCCACCGAGAACGACAAGGTGGCGAAGGAGGGCGGTCGCCCGGCCTCCGGGACCCCGGTGTTGCAGGGCATCACCAAGGCGTCGTTGCAGACCCAGTCGTTCATCTCCGCGGCCTCGTTCCAGGAAACGACCCGCGTGCTGACCGAGGCCGCGGTTTCCGGCAAGCACGATTCGCTGATCGGGCTGAAGGAGAACGTCATCGTCGGCCGCCTGATCCCGGCCGGTACCGGGGCGACCATGAACCGCTTCCGCCAGATCGCGGCCGACCGCGACCGGGTGATGGCGGAGGCCCTGGAGCAGGCCGGTGGCCACGAGGACGACGAGGAGACCAATGTCGTGGCCCTTCCGGGCGATGCCGGGGGGGCGGAGCGGGTGCCCGACCTGGCCTCGGTGTTCGGCGAGCGTCCGCCGGGCGGCGGCGGAGAGTGACGGCGGCCGCCGCGCCGCGCCCTGTCCTCCGGATGGGGCGCGGATCGGCGCCGATGGTCCCGGTTCGGACTTGACGATCCGGGGGGGGCTGCATAGTATGCGCGCTCCCAGGCCGCCGGCGGCTCGGATCGTCTTGTGGCAGGCCCTGGGTCCGCGACACCATCCGGCCCGATGGCCACCATCCCCGACTCGGGGCCCCCGGTGTGGGGGCCTTCGGGTTTCTGTTGCACCTGGCGCGCCCCTAGTGTCCTGAATCCGAAGTTCGTTACATCACTTGGCTGGCGCTGGACGAACTTCGGATTCAATCAGGGCACTATTAACTATATGATTCTAGTGTGGTTTATGGATTTGAAGTTCCGTCCAGCGCTTCCCGACCAGGTCATAGGAACTTCAAATCCACCACACTAGGGGCGCGTCTGTGTTCGGTGCCTCCGGCGGTTCCGGTGGGGGCGGCGGGGTGACGGATGGGTCAGGCCGCTCGTTCCGGGCGGCGTCGCCGACGTCCACAGGAGCCCGCGTCACGGGCGCGCCGGGATGCCTCGCCAGGGGCGGGGCGGAACGGCCGGTGACGGCGGGCGGTCGGTGCAAAGAAGAGGCGTGACGGTGACCGCCGGTCGGCGGTTCGCCGGCGGAAAAAGAGAGCCGAGGGTCGGCGCGGACAACGACATGTCCGTGCCCAGGGACCGGAGGCCACGGGCCAGAGGACAAGGACAGTTGTTGCATGCCGACGATTAACCAGTTGATCCGCAAGCCGCGGACGCCGCAGGTCAAGCGCAACAAGGTGCCGGCCATGCAGGCCTGCCCGCAGAAGCGCGGCGTGTGCACCCGTGTGTACACCACGACGCCGAAGAAGCCGAACTCGGCCCTTCGGAAGGTGGCGCGTGTGCGCCTCACCAACGGCTTCGAGGTGACCTCCTACATCCCCGGCGAGGGGCATAATCTGCAGGAGCACTCGGTGGTCATGATCCGCGGCGGCCGCGTCAAGGACTTGCCCGGTGTGCGGTATCACATCATTCGCGGCACGCTCGATACGCAGGGCGTGAAGGATCGTCGTCAGCGCCGTTCCAAGTACGGCGCCAAGCGTCCCAAGTAAGGAGCCTGGCCTATGTCCCGTCGTCGCGCTGCCGTCAAGCGTGAGGTGCTGCCCGACGCCAAGTATGGCGACAAGGTGGTTGCGAAGTTCATCAACGCGGTCATGCTTGAGGGCAAGAAAAGCGTTGCCGAGCGGATCGTTTACGGAGCCCTGGACAAGGTCGCCGCGCGCACCAACCAGGATCCGGTGAAGATGTTCCACGAGGCCATCGACAACGTGAAGCCGGGCCTGGAAGTGCGCTCGCGCCGTGTCGGTGGGGCCACCTATCAGGTCCCGGTCGAGGTGCGGCCCGAGCGGCGTCAGGCGCTGGCGCTGCGCTGGATCATCGACCAGGCCCGCAAGCGCTCGGAGACCACCATGGTCGACCGGCTGTCCGGCGAGTTCCTGGACGCGGCCAACAACCGGGGCGGCGCCGTGAAAAAGCGCGAGGACACGCACCGCATGGCCGAGGCCAACAAGGCGTTCTCGCACTACCGCTGGTAGGATTGGCCTTGCACAGGGGGCGTCGCGCCCCACCGTTCGCCTGCCTACTCCCTTTCGTCCCCGACCGCATCGCCAAGACCCCGAGGACAGCGACATGAAACGCGAGACCCCCATCGAGCGCTACCGAAACATCGGGATCATGGCGCATATCGATGCTGGCAAGACCACGACGACCGAGCGAATCCTGTATTACACGGGCAAGTCGCACAAGATCGGCGAGGTCCACGACGGCAACGCGACGATGGACTGGATGGAGCAGGAGCAGGAGCGCGGCATCACCATCACGTCCGCCGCGACCACGGCGTTCTGGAAAGACCACCGCATCAACATCATCGACACCCCGGGGCACGTGGACTTCACCATCGAGGTGGAACGCAGCCTGCGGGTGCTGGATGGTGCGGTCGCGGTGTTCGATTCGGTGGCCGGCGTCGAGCCGCAGTCCGAGACGGTCTGGCGCCAGGCCGACAAGTACGGCGTGCCGCGCATGTGTTTCGTCAACAAGATGGACCGCATGGGGTCGGACTTCTATCGCTGCGTGGACATGATCGTCGATCGCCTCGGGGCGCGGCCGCTGGTCCTGAACATGCCGATCGGCGCCGAAAGCGACTTCGCCGGCATCGTCGATCTCGTGAAGATGCAGGCCGTCATCTGGCACGGTGAGGACCTGGGCGCGCACTTCGACTACGTGGACATTCCGGCCGACCTTCAGGAGAAGGCGGCGGAACTGCGCGAGACCCTGATCGAGACCGCCGTCGAGGCCGACGACGAGGCCATGGAAGCCTACCTGGAGGGCACCGAGCCCGACGAGGCGACCCTCAAGGCCTGCATCCGCAAGGGGGCCATCAGCCAGATGTTCGTGCCGGTGCTGTGCGGCTCGGCGTTCAAGAACAAGGGTGTGCAGACGCTGCTGGACGCGGTGGTGGACTTCATGCCCGCGCCCGTCGACGTGCCGGCCATCAAGGGCGTGCTGCCCGACAGCGACGAGACGGTCGAGCGCAAGTCCAACGACCAGGAGCCGTTCGCGGCGCTGGCCTTCAAGATCATGAACGACCCGTTTGTGGGCTCGCTGACCTTCGCCCGTATCTACTCCGGCGTGCTGGAAAGCGGCTCCTACGTGCTCAACACGGTCAAGGGCAAGCGCGAGCGAATCGGCCGCATGCTGTTGATGCACTCCAACAACCGCGAGGAAATCAAGTCGGCCTCGGCCGGCGACATCGTCGCGGTGGTGGGCCTGAAGGAGACCACCACGGGCGATACCCTGTGCGATCCGGTCAAGCCGGTGGTCCTGGAGCGCATGGAATTCCCCGATCCGGTGATCGAGGTGGCGGTGGAGCCGCGCACCAAGGCCGACATGGAAAAGATGGGCATGGCGCTAGCCCGGCTGGCCGCCGAGGATCCGTCCTTCCGGGTTTCCACCGACGTGGAAAGCGGCCAGACGGTCATCAAGGGCATGGGCGAGCTGCATCTGGAGATCATCGTCGATCGCCTGAAGCGGGAGTTCAAGGTGGACGCCAACGTGGGTGCGCCGCAGGTGGCCTACCGCGAGACGATCTCCAAGGACTACACCATCGACTACACCCACAAGAAGCAGAGCGGCGGGTCCGGCCAGTTCGCGCGCGTCAACCTGACGTTCTCGCCGTTGCCTCCGGGCTCCGGGTTCGAGTTCGAAAGCAAGGTCGTCGGCGGCTCGGTGCCCAAGGAGTACGTGCCGGGCGTCGAGAAGGGCCTGAAGTCCAGCATGGACAGCGGCGTGATCGCCGGGTTCCCCTGCACCGACTTCAAGGTGTCCCTCACCGACGGCGCCTACCACGACGTGGACTCCAGCGTGCTGGCCTTCGAGATCGCGGCCCGCGCCGCCTTCCGCGAGGCCATGCCCAAGGCCGGGCCAAAGCTGCTGGAGCCGGTGATGAAGGTTGAGGTGGTCACGCCCGAGGAGTACATGGGCGACATCATCGGCGATCTGAACAGTCGCCGGGGCAACGTCAGTGGCATGGATCAGCGCGGCAACGCCCGCGTGCTGGCCGCCTCGGTGCCGCTGGCCAACATGTTCGGCTACGTCAACACGCTGCGCTCCATGAGCCAGGGGCGGGCCCAGTACACCATGCACTTCGACCATTATGCCGAGGTGCCGAACAACGTGTCCGAGGAGATCAAGGCCAAGATGGCCGGTTGATCAAGCCGTCGCGGCGGGCGCGGCCCGGGCGCGTGTCCAACTGAAGAACGACCGTGGAAACGGAGAGCGAGCGAAAATGGCGAAGGAGAAGTTTGACCGCAGCAAGCCGCACTGCAACGTGGGGACGATCGGTCACGTTGACCACGGCAAGACGACGCTGACGGCGGCGATCACGAAGGTTCTGGCGGAAACGGGCGGGGCGACGTTCTCGGCCTATGACCAGATCGACAAGGCCCCGGAAGAGAAGGCGCGCGGGATCACGATCTCGACGGCGCATGTTGAGTACTCGACGGAGAACCGTCATTACGCGCATGTGGACTGCCCGGGTCACGCGGACTACGTGAAGAACATGATCACGGGCGCGGCGCAGATGGACGGGGCGATCCTGGTCGTGTCGGCGGCGGACGGTCCGATGCCGCAGACGCGCGAGCACATTCTTCTGGCGCGCCAGGTGGGTGTTCCGGCGCTGGTGGTCTACATGAACAAGGTGGACCAGGTCGACGACGAGGAACTGCTGGAGCTTGTGGAGCTTGAGGTTCGCGAGCTTCTGTCGTCGTACGAGTTCCCCGGGGACGACATCCCGATCGTGAAGGGGTCTGCGCTGGCGGCGCTGGAGGACGGCGACGTGAAGATCGGCCGAGAGTCGATCCTGGAGCTGATGCAGGCGGTGGACGAGTACATCCCGCAGCCGGAGCGTCCGAAGGACCAGCCGTTCCTGATGCCGATCGAGGACGTGTTCTCGATCTCGGGGCGTGGGACGGTGGTGACGGGCCGCGTGGAGCGGGGCGTGATCAAGGTTGGCGAGGAAGTCGAGATCGTGGGCCTGAAGGACACGATGAAGACGACCTGCACCGGCGTTGAGATGTTCCGGAAGCTGCTGGACCAGGGCGAGGCGGGCGACAACGTGGGCGTCCTGCTGCGGGGCACGAAGCGCGACGAGGTGGAGCGGGGCCAGGTCCTGGCGAAGCCCGGGACGATCACGCCGCACACGAAGTTCAAGTGCGAGTGCTACATCCTGACGAAGGAAGAGGGTGGTCGTCACACGCCGTTTTTCTCGAACTACCGGCCCCAGTTCTACTTCCGGACGACGGACGTGACCGGGACGATCGAGCTTCCCGAGGGGACGGAGATGGTGATGCCGGGCGACAACATCGCCATGACGGTGAACCTGATCGTGCCGATCGCCATGGATGAGGGCCTGCGCTTCGCCATCCGCGAGGGCGGCCGCACCGTCGGCGCTGGCGTCGTCGCCAGCATCCAGGAGTAAAAAGAAAAACACCTTGTGGGTCGCCATGCGGCCCACAAGGTGCTACAAGGCCCAGGCCGGGTCCGGCAGCGTTCCTGAGAACGCCCGGACCCGGCCGTTTCTCCGGATGCTGGGCGCCGGGGGCGTGCGAACCTTCGTTTTTTTGATGTCGGGTTCGGCGAACCCCCGGGCAAGCCCGGGAAGGCGCCGGGCACAGCAATGACCATGGGTGACAGGACGGGTCGCCGATCCGGGCCGGCGTTTTTTTTCGGGCTTGGGGGTGATCATCCGGCGGACCTCTCCGCCGGGGGCCGGGAGACCGGGACCTCGGGGCGATTGTCCGTGTCCATAGACAACGAGCGATAACAAAGGATTGGGTCAGATCATGGCCATGATGGAGAGTCAGAACATCCGCATCCGCCTGAAGGCGTTCGACCACCGGGTGCTGGACCAGAGCACGCGGGAGATCGTCGGCACCGCCAAGCGGACCGGGGCGCAGGTGCGGGGACCCATTCCCCTGCCGACTCGGATCGAGAAGTTCACCCTGAACCGGTCGCCGCACATCGATAAGAAGTCGCGCGAGCAGTTCGAGATTCGCACCCACAAGCGGCTGCTGGACATCGTCGATCCCACGCCCCAGACCGTGGATGCGTTGATGAAGCTGGATCTCGCCGCCGGCGTGGACGTGGAAATCAAGCTCTGAGTCGCCGCTGGCCCCAAGGGGGGCTGATCGACCGGCGGAGCCGGGCCGGCCCTGGGTCGGGTCCGGGACCGGGGTCGCGCCCGTCGGGGCGCGCGGTCCGGGACGGCCCGGGATGACGTCGCCCCCGCGGCACCCCGTGTGTCCGTCCGGCGGGCCAAGGGCTCCCTCCCCGGCCGATGGCCAAGGCGTTCGCGATCCGATCCGGCGGATCGCGCCGAACCCGTGAATCGGGTGTCCACGAAGTCAGGATCCGGTCGTGGACCCCAGGATCAAGGAAGAGAACCATGCGTTCCGGTCTCATTGCGCAGAAAGTCGGCATGACCCGGCTGTTCGATGCCGAGAGCGTCCACGTCCCGGTGACCGTTCTCCAGGTGGAGGACTGCCACGTGGTCGCCAATCGCACCCAGGAGAAGGACGGCTACGTCGCCGTCCAGCTCGGCCTGGGCAAGGCGAAGGTGAAGAACACCTCGCGGGCCATGCGCGGGCACTTCGCCAAGGCGCGCGTGGAGCCCAAGCGGCACCTGGTGGAGTTTCGCGTCAGCGATGACAACCTGGTCGCCCCGGGCACCGAGTTGTCGGCGGCCCACTTCGTGCCCGGCCAGTTCGTGGACGTGGTCGGCACCAGCATCGGCAAGGGCTTCGCCGGTGCCATGAAGCGGCACAATTTCCGGGGCCTGGAGGCCACCCACGGGGTGTCCATCTCGCACCGCTCGCACGGCTCCACTGGTCAGTGTCAGGAACCCGGCAAGGTGTTCAAGGGCAAGAAGATGGCCGGTCACCTGGGCGTCGAGCGGGTCACCGTGCAGAGCCTCAAGGTGGTGGACGTGGACGTCGAGCGCGGCCTGATCCTGATCAAGGGCGCGGTGCCGGGCGCCAAGGGCGGCCTGGTGGAGATCCGCGACGCTCTGAAGAAGAAACTGCCCGAGGGCGTGCCCTATCCGGCCGGCGTCAAGGCCGAGCCCGATCTGGTCGCCGAGACCCCGTCGGAGGCCGATGCGGGCGGGGCCGGTGACGACGCCGGCGAGGAGAACTGAGAGTCATGAAGCACGACGTCATCACGCTGGACAACGAAACCACCGGCAGCGTCGATCTGGACGAGTCGGTGTTCGGCCTGGAGGTGCGGACCGACATCCTGCATCGCGTGGTCCGCTGGCAGATGGCCCGCCGTCAGGCCGGCACGCACAAGACCAAGGGCATCAGCGAGATCAGCGGCACGACGGCGAAGCCCTTCAAGCAGAAGGGCACGGGCCGGGCGCGCCAGGGGTCCCGGCGGGCCACCCAGTTCCGGGGCGGTCAGACCGCCTTCGGTCCGGTGGTGCGCTCGCACGCGCACGATCTGCCGAAGAAGGTCCGCAAGCTGGGCCTGAAGACGGCGCTGTCCGCCAAGGCGCGCGACAACAAGCTGGTGGTGCTGGACGAGGCCACGTCGGACACCGGCAAGACCAGGGATCTGGTGGCCCGGCTGGGCGTGCTGGGCTGGACCAGCGCCCTGATCATCGACGGGCCGGAGGTCAACGAGGGGTTCGCCCGCGCCGCGCGCAACGTGGTGGGCCTCGACGTGCTGCCGCAGCAGGGCGCCAACGTGCGCGACATCCTGCGCCGCGACACCCTGGTGCTGACCCGCGCGGCCGTCACCCATCTGCAGGAGCGCCTGAAATGAGGAAGCCGGTCGCGCCGATCAAAAAGGAGCGGATGTACGACATCATCCGCGCCCCCGTGATCACCGAGAAGGCGACCATGGGGTCGGAGCACAATCAGGTCACGTTCCGGGTGCCGCTCGATGCCTCCAAGCCGGAGATCAAGCAGGCGGTCGAGGGCGTGTTCAACGTCAAGGTCACGGCCGTCAACACCCTGATCCAGAAGGGCAAGGTCAAGCGCTTCCGGGGCATTCTGGGGCGTCGCTCGACCGTCAAGAAGGCCATGGTGACCCTGGCCGAGGGCCATTCCATCGACGTGGGCGTGGGGGTCTGATCCGATGGCACTGAAGCAATTCAATCCGTCCACCCCGGGCACCCGCGGGCTGGTGCTGGTGGACCGCGGCGAGCTGCACAAGGGCAAGCCGGTCAAGGGCCTCACCGAGGGCCTGACCAAAAGCGGCGGCCGCAACAACCAGGGCCGCACCACGGTGTGGCATCGCGGCGGCGGCCACAAGCGCCGCTACCGCTTGGTGGATTTCAAGCGCCGCAAGCGCGATGTGCCGGCGACCGTGGAGCGGTTGGAGTACGATCCCAACCGCACCGCCTTCATCGCCCTGATCCGCTATGAGGACGGCGAGCTGTCCTACATCCTGGCGCCGCAGCGCCTGGCGGTGGGCGACCGGGTGATTTCCTCCGAGAAGGCGGACATCAAGCCCGGCAACACCATGCCGCTGAAGTTCATGCCGGTGGGGACCATCGTCCACAACGTGGAACTGAAGGCCGGCAAGGGGGGGCAGATCGCCCGCTCGGCGGGGTGTTACGCCCAGCTGGTCGGCAAGGACCAGGGCTACGCCCAGATCCGGCTGTCGTCCGGTGAACTGCGCCTGGTGCGCGGGGAGTGCGTGGCCACCGTCGGCGCCGTGTCCAACCCGGACAACGCCAACCAGAAGCTGGGGAAGGCCGGGCGCAAGCGCTGGCTGGGCCATCGGCCGCACGTGCGCGGCGTGGTGATGAACCCGGTGGACCACCCGCATGGTGGTGGCGAGGGGCGCACCTCGGGCGGCCGTCATCCGGTCACCCCGTGGGGCAAGCCGACCAAGGGCAAGCGCACGCGTAACAACAAGAAGACCGATCGGCTGATCATGCGCAGCCGCCACCAGTCGAAGAAGAAGTAGGAGGCCGGTCGTGGCTCGTTCCGTTTGGAAAGGTCCGTTCGTAGACGGATACCTTCTGAAGAAGGCCGATAAGGCGCGCGGCTCCGGTCGCAATGAGGTCATCAAGATCTGGTCACGGCGCTCGACCATTCTGCCACAGTTCGTGGGCCTCACCTTCGGGGTCTACAATGGGCAGAAGTTCGTGCCGGTCCTGGTGACCGAGAACATGGTCGGGCACAAGTTCGGCGAGTTCTCGCCGACGCGCACCTATTACGGTCACGCCGCCGATAAGAAGGCGAAGAGGAGGTAGGCATGGGCAAGATGTCCGCAGAGCGTCGTCTCGACGACACCGAGGCCCAGGCGGTTTCCACCATGATCCGCACCAGCCCGCGCAAGCTGAACCTGGTGGCCGCGACCATTCGCGGCAAGACGGTGGATCGCGCGCTGGCCGAGTTGACGTTCTCCAAGCGCCGCATCGCCGGCGAGGTCAAGAAGGTGCTTCAGTCGGCGATCGCCAACGCCGAGAACAATCACCAGCTGGACGTGGACTCGCTGGTGGTTAAGGAAGCCTACGTGGGCAAGGCGATGGTGATGAAGCGCTGGCACGCGCGGGCGCGCGGTCGGGTCGGCAAAATCGTGAAGCCGTGGTCCAACCTGACCATCGTGGTGCGCGAGCGCGAGGAGACCGTCTAATGGGTCAGAAAGTCAATCCGATCGGCCTGCGGGTCGGCATCAACCGCACCTGGGACTCGCGCTGGTTCGCCGACCATGACTACGCGACCCTGCTGCACGAGGATCTGGTGATCCGCGACTACCTGAAGAAGCGCCTGGCCCAGGCTGGGGTGTCCAAGATCGTCATTGAGCGTCCGGCCAAGAAGGCCCGCATCACCATCCATACCGCCCGCCCGGGCGTGGTGATCGGCAAGAAGGGCCAGGACATCGAGAAGCTGCGCGCCAAGATGCAGCAGATGACCGGCAACGAGGTGCATCTGAACATCGTCGAGATCCGCAAGCCGGAGCTGGACGCGCAGTTGGTCGCCGAGAACATCGCCCAGCAGCTGGAGCGCCGGGTTGCGTTTCGCCGCGCCATGAAGCGGGCCGTGCAGAACGCCATGCGCCTGGGTGCGCTCGGCATCCGCATCAACTGCGGCGGCCGCCTGGGCGGCGCCGAGATCGCGCGGACCGAGTGGTATCGCGAGGGCCGGGTGCCGCTGCATACGCTGCGCGCCGACGTGGACTATGGCACCGCCACGGCGCGCACGACGTACGGCACCTGCGGCGTCAAGGTCTGGATCTTCAAGGGCGAGATCCTGGAACACGATCCCATGGCCCAGGACAAGCGGTTGGGCGACGTCGCCCGCTGACGGGCGCCGCGCGATCGCCGTCCGGGTTTGAAGGAGCCTGAAGGGTATGTTGAGTCCCAAACGCACAAAGTTCCGCAAGTTCCACAAGGGGCGCATCCATGGCGATGCCAAGGGAGGCACGGCCTTGAACTTCGGTGCCTTCGGTCTGAAGGCGCTGGAGCCGGAGCGCATCACCGCCCGCCAGATCGAGGCCAGCCGCCGCGCCATCACCCGCTACATGAAGCGTCAGGGCCGGCTCTGGATCCGCATCTTTCCGGACGTGGCGGTCTCGCGCAAGCCGGCCGAGGTCCGCATGGGCTCCGGTAAGGGCTCGCCCGAGTACTGGGTGGCCAGGGTCAAGCCGGGCCGCATCCTGTTCGAGTTGGACGGCGTCTCCGAGGAGATCGCGCGCGGCGCCTTCGCGCTGGCGGCGGCCAAGCTGCCCATCAAGACCAAGTTCGTGGCGCGGATCGGGGAGTAGCGGTCATGGCCAAGACGAGTACCGCCGAGGACCTGCGGGCCATGAGCGACGATCAGCTGCGAGACAAGCTGATCGCGCTCAAGAAGGAACAGTTCAATCTGCGATTCCAGGCGGCGTCCGGCCAGTTGGCCGACACCGCGCGGGTGCAGAAAGTGCGGCGCGACATCGCCCGCATCAAGACCGTGCAATCGCAGAAGACCCAGTCGGAAAAGGCGGGGGCCCCCGCCGGCGCCGCGTCGTAGGGAGCCCAAGACAATGCCGAGGCGTATCCTCCAGGGTGTGGTTGTCAGCGACAAGAACGACAAGACCATTGTGGTCAAGGTCGAACGTCGATTCATGCACCCCGTGTACAAGAAGTTCATCCGCCGTTCGAAGAAGTTCGCGGCTCACGACGAAGCCAACCAGTGCAAAGTCGGCGACGTGGTCCGCATCCGTGAATGCGCTCCCTTTTCGAAGCGCAAGACCTGGGAAGTCATTGTCGAATCCACCGTGGAATAGGCCGCGCCCACCCGGCGCGTTACCTTCCATGGGTACCTTTGGGGAATTTCCGCCATGATTCAGATGCAGACCAACCTGGACGTCGCCGACAATTCCGGCGCCCGACGGGTGATGTGCGTCAAGGTGCTGGGCGGGTCGAAGCGCATGACCGCCGGGATCGGCGACGTCATCGTGGTGTCCGTCAAGGAGGCCATCCCGCGCGGACGTGTCAAGAAGGGCGACGTCCATCGCGCGGTGATCGTGCGCACGGCGAAGGAAATCCGTCGACCGGATGGCTCGGCCATTCGCTTCGACGGCAACGCCGCCGTGCTCATCAACAAGCAGAACGAGCCTATCGGCACCCGCATCTTCGGCCCGGTGACCCGTGAACTGCGCGCGAAGAAGTTCATGAAGATCATCTCGCTGGCGCCGGAGGTGCTGTGATGGCCGCCAAGATCAAGAAGGGCGACAAGGTCGTGGTCACCACCGGCCGCGATCAGGGCAAGCGCGGCGAGGTGCTGAAGTCACTGCCGAGCGACAATCGTGTCATCGTTCAGGGCGTCAACGTGGTCAAGCGTCACCAAAAGGCGACCCAGACCAGCCAGGGCGGCATCGTGGAGAAGGAGGCACCGATTCACGTCTCCAATGTTCTGCACGAGGACCCGCGCGACGGCCACCCCACCCGGGTCGGCTTCAAGGTGCTGGACGACGGGCGCAAGGTGCGGTTCGCCAAGCGTTCCGGCGAAGTGATCGACGCGTAGGGGGCCGGCATGAGCACGAGACTGCGAGAGCATTACGATACGGTCGTCAAGCCGAAGATGCAGGAGGTTCATGGCTACGCCAACCCCATGCAGATGCCCCGGCTGGACAAGATCGTCATCAACATGGGTGTCGGCGAGGCATCCCAGGACCGCAAGCTCATCGAGGGCGCGGTCCAGGACCTGACGGCCATCTCCGGGCAGAAGCCCGTGGTGACCCGCGCCAAGAAGTCCATCGCCCAGTTCAAGCTGCGCGAGGGCATGGTCGTGGGCTGCAAGGTCACGCTGCGGCGCGACCGCATGTATGAGTTCCTGGACCGTCTGGTCACCATCGCGCTGCCGCGCGTGCGGGACTTCCGGGGTGTGTCTCCCCGTGGGTTCGATGGGGCCGGGAACTACACCATGGGCCTCAAGGAGCAGATCATCTTCCCCGAGATCAACTACGATCAAGTGGACAAGGTCCGGGGCATGGATATCACGATCTGCACCACGGCGAAGACCAACGACGAGGCGCGGACCCTTCTCGAAGGGTTCGACCTGCCGTTCCAGAAGTAGCGCTTGGAGACGGGAAACCATGGCAAAAGTAAGTGCCGTCGAACGCAATAAGAAGCGCGTCCGCATGGCGAAGGCGAAGCAGGCCAAGCGCGCGGAACTCAAGGCGATCATCAAGGATCGTGAGGTGTCTCCCGAGGATCGCATCCAGGCGGTCATCAAGCTGGCGAAGATGCCGCGGAACTCGACCAAGGTGCGCATCATGAATCGATGCGACCTGACCGGTCGTCCGCACTCCGTCTATCGCAAGTTCCGCCTGGGCCGCGTTGTGCTGCGCGACCTGGCCTCTCAGGGCCAGATCCCCGGCATGGTCAAGTCCAGTTGGTGAGGAAGGCAACCCATGGCTCTGAGTGATCCCCTGGGTGACATGCTCACCCGCATCCGCAACGGTCAGCAGGCGCGCAAGGCGGTTGTCGCCGCGCCTGCCTCCAAGTTGCGGGAAAATGTCCTGGACGTGCTGCAGCGCGAGGGCTTCATCCGCGGCTACCAGCGCCACAACGTGCGCCAGGGCGTGGATGAACTGCGCGTGGAGTTGAAGTACCACGAGGGCACGCCGGCGATCCGCATGATCGCCCGCGTCTCGCGGCCCGGCCGGCGCGTGTATTCGAAGATCAAGGACCTGCCCAAGGTCTACAACGGCCTGGGCATCTCCATCCTGTCCACGCCTCGGGGCGTGATGAGTGACGCGGAGGCCCGCGCCGCCAACGTGGGTGGCGAAGTCCTGTGCAAGGTGTTTTGACGAAGGGGAACCAACCATGTCTCGCGTTGGAAAATATCCCGTGGTGGTGCCCCCGGGCGTAACGGTGACCGTCGACAGCAATGTCGTGGCGGCGAAGGGAAAGCTGGGGGAGATGTCCTACCGCTGTCCCGACGGGGTCGCGGTGTCCATGGAGGGCAACGAGATCTGGGTCAAGCCGGTGGCCAAGACCAAACAGGCTCGCATGCACTGGGGCACCACCCGGGCGCAGCTGAACAATGTGGTCCAGGGTGTCGGCGAGGGCTTCACCAAGAAGCTGGAGCTGGTGGGCGTCGGCTACAAGGCCCAGGTCCAGGGCCAGAACCTGGTGCTGTCGCTGGGCTACTCCCATGACGTCGTCTACCCAATTCCCGCGGATCTGAAGATCGCGGCGCCGGCGCCCACCCAGGTGGAGATTTCCGGGGCCTCGAAGCAGCGGGTTGGCCAGGTGGCCTCTGAACTGCGCGCCTATCGTCCGCCCGAGCCCTACAAGGGCAAGGGTGTCAAGTACGCGGACGAGCGGATCCTGCGCAAGGAAGGCAAGAAGAAGTAGGCGGGGACAGACGTCATGACCTCTGTAAAGAAGCTTTTCGATCGTCGCCGCCAGCGCGTGCGCTTCGCGTTGCGGCTGAAGGCGAAGGGCCGGCCCCGCCTGTCGGTGTTCCGGTCCTCCAAGCACATTTATGCCCAAGTGATCGATGACGCGGCGGGACGCACGCTGGTGGCGGCGTCCAGTCTCGACAAAGACCTGCGCGGCACGCTGAAGACGGGCGCCGATACGGCGGCCGCCGAGGCGGTGGGCAAGCTGGTGGCGGAGCGGGCCGCGGCGGCGGGCATCACCAAGGTGGTGTTCGACCGGGGTGGCTACCTGTTCCACGGGCGCGTCAAGGCCGTGGCCGACGGCGCCCGCGAGGGTGGCCTCGCGTTCTGATCGCCAGCTTAAAGGAAGGTTCAGGAAAGATGGCACGAAATCCCAATGAGCGGGGTGGCGGAGACCGTGGCGATCGGGGCAACCGAGGACGCGACCGGGATCGCCGCGACGACCGCGACGACGAGTTCAAGGACAAGCTCGTCCACATCAACCGCGTCGCCAAGGTGGTGAAGGGCGGCCGTCGCTTCGCCTTCGCCGCGCTGGTGGTGGTCGGCGACGGCAAGGGCCGCGTCGGCTTCGGCACCGGCAAGGCGCGCGAGGTGCCGGAGGCCATCCGCAAGGCCACCGAGCAGGCCAAGCGCACCATGATCCGGGTTCCTCTGCGCGAGGGGCGCACCCTGCATCACGACATCCGGGGCCACTTCGGCGCCGGTCGGGTGGTGCTGCGCGCGGCGCCCTCGGGCACCGGCATCATCGCCGGTGGTCCGATGCGCGCGGTGTTCGAGACCATGGGCGTGCAGGACGTGGTCGGCAAGTGCACCGGCACGACCAATCCCTACAACATGGTCAAGGCCACTTTCGATGCCCTGGAGCATTCGTTCTCGCCGCGCCAGGTGGCGGCCCGCCGGGGCAAGAAGGTGAGCGAGATCATCGGTCGCCGGGATGGTGGCCACGGCGCGGCCCAGGCGGCCGCCGCCGGGGCTGGCAGGGAGTAAGCGGGCATGGCGGACAACGAGACGCCGGTCGCGGCCGGGATGGTGCGGGTTACCCAGGTGGGCAGCCCCATCGGTCGCCACGCAAGCCAGCGGGCCACGCTGATCGGCCTGGGGCTGAACAAGATGCATCGGTCGCGTGATCTGGAGGACACCCCTTCGGTGCGCGGCATGATCGCCAAGGTCGCCCATCTGGTGACAGCGCAGCGGGCGGACTGACGGCCGCTCGGGATAAGGACTCTCCGACCATGAAGCTGAATGAACTGCGCGACAACGCGGGCGCCACCAAGGGGCGCATGCGGGTCGGTCGCGGCATGGGGTCCGGCAAGGGCAAGACAGCCGGCCGGGGCCAGAAGGGGCAGAAGTCGCGCACCGGCGTGGCCATCAAGGGCTTCGAGGGTGGCCAGATGCCGCTCTACCGGCGCCTGCCCAAGCGCGGATTTAGCAATGCGCCGTTCCGCAAGACCTTCGCGGAGGTCAACCTGGGCCGGCTGCAGAAGGCCATCGACGCCGGCACGCTGGACGCCGGCCAGCCCATCGACGAGGCCGCGTTGCAGGCCGCCGGCCTGGTGGGCCGACTGTATGACGGCGTGCGCCTGCTGGGCACCGGTGTGCTGACCACCGCGGTCACGCTGACGGTCACCGGGGCGTCGGCCAAGGCGCGCACGGCCGTGGCGGAGGCCGGCGGAAGCCTGACTCTGACCGGAGTCGGACGGGCCGACGCGGCGGCCGCCGAGGGCGCGGGCGCCTGACGGGTCGCCTGGGTTCGGTCGTCCGGGACCGCCGGGGTCTCCACCGGAGGCGTCTGGCGGACTCGTCCGAAGAAACGGGGTGCGCGGTGGTTGGCCGGTCTGGACGCGCGCGTCGCAGACTCCCGGCCGGCGGCCAGGGTTGTCACGGACCGGTGAACCTAGTCTAATCGCCGGACCTGGCCTTGCGGCCGGGTGTTTTGGTCCGGACGCGGGCCGTGGGCCAGCGCCGTGGGGCGTCTCCCGGTCCGTTCCGCATGATCTGGGAGAAACGCATGGCGTCCGCCGCCGAGCAGCTCGCCTCCAATCTCAATTTCGGAGTCCTGGCCAAGGCCACGGATCTGCGTCGGCGCATCTGGTTCACGCTGGGTGCGCTGATCGTCTATCGGCTGGGAACCTACATCCCGCTGCCGGGCATCGACCCGGGCGTGCTGAACGCCATTTTCGAGCAGCAGCAGGGCGGCATCCTGGGCATGTTCGACATGTTCGCGGGCGGTGCCCTGTCGCGCATGACGATCTTCGCGCTCAACATCATGCCGTACATCTCGGCGGCCATCATCATGCAGTTGATGACGTCCATCAGCCCGCAGATGGAGCAGCTAAAGAAGGAAGGCGAGAGCGGCCGAAAGAAGATCAACCAGTACACCCGCTATCTGACCGTGTTCATCACGGCGCTTCAGGCGTATGGAATCTCGGTGGGCCTGGAGAACATGACGGCGGGCGGGGCGAGCGCGGTGATCGACCCCGGCTGGTTCTTCCGCTTCACCACGGTGATCACCCTGGTCGGCGGCACGCTGTTCCTGATGTGGCTGGGCGAGCAGATCACGGCGCGGGGAGTCGGCAACGGCATCTCGTTGATCATCTTCTCGGGCATCGTCGCCAACCTGCCGCTGGCCCTGGCGAGCACGCTGGAACTGGGGCGCACCGGGGCCATGTCGCCGGTCGTCATCATCGTCCTGCTGGCGATGGCCGTGCTGGTGATCGCCTTCATCGTCTTCATCGAGCGGGCGCAGCGGCGCATCCTGGTGCAGTATCCCAAGCGCCAGCGGGGCAACAAGGTCTATGGCGGAGAGAGCACGCACCTGCCCCTGAAGATCAACACCCCCGGCGTGATCCCGCCGATCTTTGCCAGTTCGTTGTTGTTGTTGCCCATGACGGTGGCCAACTTCAGCGCCGGCGGTGACGCGGGACCGGAGTGGCTGACCAGCGTCACGGCGCTGCTGGGCCACGGGCAGCCCCTGTATCTGGCGCTGTATGCCGCGCTGATCGTGTTCTTCGCGTTCTTCTATACGGCGGTGGTCTTCAACCCCGAGGACACGGCGGACAACCTGAAGAAATATGGCGGATTCGTCCCGGGCATTCGTCCGGGCAAGAACACGGCCGAATACCTGGATTACGTGCTCACGCGCCTGACCGTGGTGGGCGCCGCCTATCTGGTGGCGTTGTCGGTCATGCCGGAGTACCTCATCGCGGAGTTCGGCGTGCCGTTCTACTTTGGCGGAACCAGCTTGCTGATCGTGGTGACCGTGACCATGGACACCGTTGCCCAGATTCAGAGTCACCTGCTGGCCCATCAGTATGAGGGCCTGATCAAGAAAGCGAAGCTTAGGGGAAGAAGGGGATGACAAATCCGCGTCGGATCGTGTTGATGGGTCCGCCAGGGGGTGGCAAGGGGACCCAGTCCAAGCGGCTCGAGGACCGTCATGGCTGGCGACAGCTGTCCACCGGAGATATCCTGCGCAAGGCGATCGCCGAGGGCTCGCCCCTCGGCCAGCAGGTCAAGGCGACCATGGACGCCGGGCAGCTGGTGTCCGACGAACTGATCATGGCCGTGATCGGCGAGGCCATCGCCAGCCCGGCCTGCGGGGCGGGCTTCATCCTGGACGGCATTCCCCGCACCCTGGTGCAGGCCGACGCGCTGGACGCCATGCTGGAGGACATGAACTGCCCGCTGGACGCGGTGATCGAGGTGCGAGTCCCCGACGAGGTGCTGGTGGCGCGAATCACGGGGCGCTTCTCCTGTGCCAGTTGCGGCGCCGGCTATCACGACTCGTTCCAGAAGCCGAAGGTCGACGGCGTCTGTGATTCCTGCGGCGGCACGACGTTCAGCCGTCGCCCCGACGACACCGAGGAGACCGTCAAGGGGCGGCTGGATGTCTATCATCAGCAAACGCAACCTTTGCTGAAGGTCTATGATAAAAAGGGCCTGCTCACGGTCGTGGACGGGACCCAAAGCATTGATGCGGTGACCGAGGCGCTGGAATCGGCGCTGAACGTGTGATCCGGAGGGCCGCCCGCCAGGTCCCGCAAGGCGCGGGCTGGCGGAGGCGGCGCCGTCGGGACGGGGCTACGGGTGCGCGTGTCCGATCCGCTGTTGACAGCCGGGTTGGGCTTCCTATAATGCGCGCCCTCGGCGGAAACGTCGCCCCAGGACAGGTTTCGGGACTCGGCCCTCTCCGGCTGGAGTGGGTCGAGGACTTCTTTGTCGTATGCCCAGATAGAATTGTGTGCAAGGAGACCGGGCTTTGGCACGTATTGCTGGAGTAAACATTCCGAGCGGAAAGCCTGTGGGCGTCGCCCTCACGTATGTGTTTGGCATCGGCCGAACCTCCGCCATGAAGATTTGCGATACGGTCGGCGTGGATTGGGCCCGGCGGGTGAATGAACTCGGCGAGGACGAAATCCAGCGCATTCGCGAGCTGATCGACAACGACCACAAGGTCGAAGGCGATCTGCGCCGCGATGTGGCCATGAACATCAAGCGGCTGATGGACCTGGGGTGCTATCGGGGCCTGCGGCACCGTAAGGGCCTGCCGGTTCGCGGCCAGCGCACCCACACCAATGCCCGTACCCGCAAGGGGCCGGCCAAGCCGATCGCCGGCAAAAAGAAATAGGGTCGAGGGGCCGGCGGTCCGAGGCGGTCGCCGCGCCATCGCGGCGCGCCGGGGCCAGGACGCCAACGTCGGGCCGGTCGATCCGGCGCGACACGATCCCCGACCACTCACCATCACGCCGGACACGATCCGTGGTTCTGGCGGCATCCAAACAGGCAGCAATAGGGCGAGGCACGACAGGGCATGGCCAAGGCAGTAGCGAGGACCAAGCGTCGCGAGCGGAAAAACATCACCTCCGGCATCGCGCATGTGAACGCCAGCTTCAACAATACAAAGATCACCATCACCGACGTCCAGGGCAATGCGATTTCTTGGTCGTCGGCGGGCTCGCAGGGGTTCAAGGGGTCGCGCAAGTCCACGCCCTACGCCGCGCAGGTGGCCGCCGAGGATGCCGGCCGCAAGGCCCAGGAACACGGCATGAAGACGCTTGAGGTCGAGGTCAAGGGTCCGGGGTCGGGCCGTGAGTCGGCGTTGCGGGCGCTCCAGGCCGTGGGCTTCAGCGTCACCTCGATCCGGGATGTCACCCCGATTCCCCACAACGGTTGCCGGCCGCGCAAGCGTCGCCGCGTCTGAGGTTCGGGCGCGCGTCCGCCTGACACCAGGGCGCGCCGCCGACTGCACTGCCCCTCGTGTCGTTCCCCGCGCCACCGGGTCCCGTGTCAACGCAGGGCGCGGACGGTCGGTTGGGGCGGCGGACGTCCCGGCCCATCGGTCGGGGTTTTGGCCGACACCGGCCTTGGCGTCGCGGCCCTGGCCCGCGAGAGCCCGACGACGCCCACCTTTTCATGGGTCGTGACCATCCGCCCTGATAGCGGAGCGGGCGCGGCCAGCGGAGATACCGTCCTCCGTCGCATCGCCGCCGCCGCTGCCGTCGTCGCGCGATGCATGGGCCGACGACCCGCCAACCCCGGTTGCAGGATATCGCCATGTCGTTGATCCAGAAAAACTGGCAGGAGCTGATCCGGCCCAGCAAGCTCAACGTCCAGTCCGGGGCCGATTCCCGGCGCGTGGCGACGGTTGTGGCCGAGCCTCTTGAGCGCGGCTTCGGTATCACCCTGGGGAACGCGCTGCGGCGCGTTCTGCTGTCCTCGTTGCAGGGCGCGGCGGTCACCGCCATTCAGATCGATGGCGTGCTGCACGAGTTCTCGTCCATCCCCGGGGTGCGCGAGGACGTCACCGACGTGATCCTGAACGTCAAGGCCGTCGCCGTGCGGATGCACGTGGAGGGGCCGCGGCGGATGTCGCTGAAGGCCAGCGGGCCGGGGCCGGTTACCGCCAACCAGATTCAGGTCAGCGGCGATATCGAGATCATGAACCCGGACCTGGTGATCTGCCACCTGGACGAGGGCGCCAGCCTGTCCATGGAGTTCACCGTCAACACCGGCAAGGGCTATGTCCCCGGCACCATGAACCGGCCCGAGGACGCGCCCATCGGCCTGGTGCCCATCGATGCCATCTTCGGCCCGGTGCGCCGCGTGTCCTACAAGGTGGAGAACACCCGCGTCGGACAGGTCACCGACTTCGACAAGCTGTCGATGGAGGTGGAGACCGACGGCTCGGTGAGCCCGGAGGACGCCGTCGCCCTGGCCGCGCGCATTCTTCAGGATCAGTTGCAGCTGTTCATCAATTTCGAGGAACCGCAGACCGCGCCGACCGAACGGGACGACGAGGAACTGCCGTTCAACAAGAACCTGCTGCGCAAGGTGGACGAACTGGAGCTGTCGGTGCGCTCCGCCAACTGCCTGAAGAACGACAACATCATCTACATCGGCGACCTGGTCCAGAAGACCGAGGCGGAGATGCTGCGGACCCCCAACTTCGGCCGCAAGTCGCTGAACGAGATCAAGGAAGTGCTGGCGCAGATGGGCCTGCACCTGGGCATGGAAATTCCCAACTGGCCGCCCGAGAACATCGAGGACCTGGCCAAGAAGCTCGAAGAACCGTACTGATGACCGGCCCGGACGGGCGTCGCCCGTCTGGCCGTGACCGGTCACGGTCCCGCCCGGGACCGCCGACGCGAACCCGGCCCATCCGGGGCCACCTCCGCCATGATCATGATCGCGTCCGCCCGCACGGAGACGGCCGGCGTGGTGGCGGGGCTCACGATCCGCTTCGCGCGCGAAGCATCGACTCGAAAAGGACAGCGCCATGCGCCATGGCAACGCTCACCGCAAGTTCGGCCGTTCCTCCAGCCAGCGCCGCGCGCTGTTCGCCGGCCTGACCGCGTCGGTGCTCAAGCACGAACAGGTCAAGACCACGCTGCCCAAGGCCAAGGAAGTGCGGCCGATGGTCGAGAAAATGATCACCCTGGGCAAGCGCGGCGACCTGCACGCCCGCCGTCAGGCGTTCGCGGTGCTGCGCGATGACAAGGTGGTGGCCAAGCTGTTCTCGACCCTGGCCGAGCGCTACAAGAGCCGTCCGGGCGGCTACACGCGGGTTCTGAAGGCGGGCTTCCGCTACGGCGACGCCGCCCCCATGGGGGTGATCGAGCTGCTGGATCGCGATCCCGACGCCAAGGCCACCGATGCCGGCCCCACCTGGGAGAACCGGGACAACGACGACGACGAGTCGTAGGCCCGCGCGTCCGGCCCGCCGGCGGGTGACCGGCTGGTGATGATGACAGCCGGCGCCCTCGCGGGGGCGCCGGCGTTTTTGTGGGCGGCGGGATGCGCGCCCCGCCGTTGTCCTCCCGCGCCCGGATGTCCGTCATGCCAGACCGCGCCGCCCGTCTTTACGTCGCCGTCACCCCGCACGGCTACGGCCATCTGTCCATGACCGGCGCGGTGCTGGACGCGCTGCGGACGCGGCGGCCCGAGGTGACCGTGAGCCTGGAGACCACGCTGCCGGCGCCCATCGTCGCCGCCCGCGTGGCCGGCCCGGTGACCCTTGTCCCGGAGACCGACGACTTCGGCCTCGCCATGGTGGACTCCACCGCCCTGGACCCGGAGGCCAGCGCCGCCCGCTACCGGGCGCTGCACGCGGACTGGGACGCCGTGGTGGGCCGCGCCGCGCGGCGCATGGCCGCCCAGGCGCCGGATCTGGTCTTGAGCAACGTGGGATACATCGCCCTGGCCGCCGCCCACCGGCTGGGCGTCCCGGCGCTGGCGCTGGGGCCGTTCACCTGGACGGAGATCTATCGGCACTACTTCGCCGATCGTCCGGAGGCCGCGGCGAGTCTGGCCACCATGGACGCGGCCTACGACGGTGCCCGGGCGGTGTTGGTGGCCGAGGGCGCGATGCCCCTCCGGGATCGGCCCAATCGGCTGCCCATCGGTCCCGTGGGGGCGCCGGGCCGCGCCTGTCCGGACGCGCTGCGCCGGGACCTGGGCGTGGACGGCGCGGTCCGCCTGGCCCTGGTCACCTTCGGCGGCGTGGCCTCCGGCCTGGATCTGGCCGCCTGGCCGCGCGGCACGGGCTGGCGCTGGTTGGTGCGGGGTGGCGTGGCCGCCGACCACCCCGACGCCCACGACATGGACCGCCTTCCGGACTGGACGTTCCCGGACATCCTCGCGTCCTGCGACGCCGTGGTCACCAAGCTGGGGTACGGCATGACCATGGAGTGCGGCCTGTGCCAGCGCCCCACCCTGTATCTCCCGCGCACCGATGGCTGGCCCGAACAGCCGTACCTGAGGGACTGGCTGGCGCGGCACACACCCTTGCGCGCGGTCACCGCCGAGTCCCTCGGGTCCGGCGCGATCGTCGATGACCTGGCGGCGCTGCTCGACCAGCCGGTCCCGGGCCCGGCGCCCCGCCCCACCGGCGCGGCCGACGCGGCGGCGGTGATCGAGCGGCTGCTGGACGAGTCCTGACCGCGCCGTGATGGTCGACGGACCCTACCCCTCGGCGAACGCGAGGTTGATGCGGCGGTTGTGCTTGCCCTTCTTCTCGATCTTGGTGACCACGACGGGGCCGATCTCGCCGGTGCGGGCGACATGGGTGCCGCCGCAGGGTTGCAGGTCGATCCCGTCGATCTCCAAGAGGCGCACCGTGCCGGCGCCCCGGGGCGGCTGGACGGACATGGTGCGCACCAGGTCGGGGCGCGCGTCCAGCTCCGCGTCGGTGATCCAGCGCATGGAGACGGGGGCATCCCGGGCGATGAGGGCCGTGAGGGCCTCGGTCAGGCTCCCCTTGTCCACGGTCTTCTCGGGCAGGTCGAAGTCGAGGCGCCCCTTGCCGTCGCCCACGTTGCCGCCGGTGACGCCGCCGGCCACCAGCGAGGACAGCAGGTGCAGGCAGGTGTGCATGCGCATCAGGCGATGGCGGCGCTCCCAGTCGATCTCCGCCGTCACCGTCGCGCCCACATCGGGCAGCGCGGCGCCGTCCTCGGGCACATGAACGATGCCGTCCCCCTCGGGCGCTTTGCGGGTGTCGACGATCGTCACCGCGTCGCCGCCGGCCAGCACCAGCCGGCCGGTGTCGCCCGGCTGGCCGCCGCCGAGCGGGTAGAACACCGTCCGGTCGAGCCGGATGCCCTGCGGTCCGGCGGCGGTGACGGTGGCCTCGCAGGTTCTCAGGTAGGCGTCCTGGCGGAACAGCTCTTCTGTCATGATCCTCGTCCTGTCTTGATCCTCACCCCGGCGCGGCGGCCAGCGCGCGGGTGAACAGCGCCCGGTCGGCGTTGCCGCCCGACAGCACCAGGCCCACCCGCTTGCCGGTCAGGCCCAGATCGGCGCCATACCGCCGCAGGGCGGCCAGCGGCGCCGCCCCGGCGCCCTCGGCGGCGTTGTGGGTGGCGGTGAACATCAGCCCCATGGCCTCCAGGATCTCGTCGTCGGAGACCACCAGCACGTCCTCGACCTCGCGGCAGATGGCCTCCACGGGCTCGGCCCGGGGCACGCGCACGGCGATGCCGTCGGCAAGGGTGTCGGCGGACTCGCAGGCCACCGGCCCGCCCGCCAGGAACGACCGACGATAAGCGTCCACGGTCTCGCTGACCACCCCATAGACCCGTGCCTTGTGGCCCAGGGCATCGCGCGCCGACAGCAGGCCGCAGATGCCCGAGCCCATGCCGACGGGCACGAACACGGCGTCCAGGTCGGGGACGGCGGACAGGAACTCGACGCCATAGGTACCGACGCCGGCCACCAGCCAGGGGTGGAACGGGGGCACCATGTGCAGGGCCTCGGCGCGGGCCAGGCTCTCGGCGTGGGCGGCGGCCTCGATGAAGTCGTCGCCGTGCTCCACCAGGGTCGCGCCATAGGCGCGCATGGCGGCGTTCTTCTCCGGGTTGTTGCCATGGGGCACCACGATGGTGGCCGTCAGCCCCACGCGCCGCGCCGCCAGCGCCACGGACTGCCCGTGGTTGCCGCGCGTGGCCGACACCACCCCGGCCAGGCCCGGGCGCTCGGCGCGCAGGTGCGTCATGTAGACCAGGCCGCCGCGCACCTTGAAGGCGCCGGTGGGGTTGTGGTTCTCGTGCTTGACCCAGACCGTGCAGCCGCAGGCCTCGGCCAGCAGCGGCCAGGCGATCTGCGGCGTCGGCGGCAGCAGGCCGGCCAGCAGGTCGGCGGCCGACTCAAGGCCGGTCCGGGTGACCAGCGCGGCGGGCCGGGCGATGGGGGGAACGGGGGCGAGGGCCGTCATGGCGTGCGCACTCCAGGTGGGGCGTCGGGAAGCGTGAACTGGCCGGACAGGATGGGGACCACGGTGCCGGAGAGGATGACCCGGTCGCCTGCCAGGCGGCAGCGGACCCGGCCGCCGCGCGCCGATGCCTGGAAGCCCGTGACCTCCCGCCGGCCCAGCCGCGCCGCCCAGTAGGGCGCCAGGGTACAATGGGCGGCGCCCGTGACGGGGTCCTCGTCGATGTCATGGCCGGGGGCGAAGACGCGGGAGACGAAGTCGTCGGCGCCCGGGTCGTCGATGCCCGGGTCGTCGGCGCCCGGGTGATCGGCCGGGGCCGTGACGATGGCGAAGCGCGCGCCCAGAAACCGGGCCAGGGCGCGCATGTCCGGCGTCAATCCCCGCACGGTGTCGGCGTCGGCGACCACGGCCAGCAGGGCCTCGGGCGCCTCCAGGACCTCGATCGGCGGCGCGCCCAGGGCCTCGGCCAGACCGTCCGGTGGGGCGGTCGCGGCCTGGGGCGGTCGTGCCGGGACGTCCAAGGACAGGGCCGCGTCGGCGCGGGCCTCGGCGCGCGTCACCGTCAGCGTGCCGGAGCGGGTGCGGAACCGCGCGCGGCGCGTGTCCGGCCGCATTTGGGTCATCACCACCCAGGCGGCGGCCAGGGTCGCATGGCCGCACAGGTCCACCTCCACCGTCGGGGTGAACCAGCGCAAATGGTCGTCGGTGTCGGCGGACGGATCCGTCTCGGGCACCAGGAAGGCCGTTTCCGACAGGTTGTTCTCGGCGGCGATGGCCTGAAGCAGCGCGTCGTCCGGCCAGGTCGTCAAGGGCACCACGGCGGCCGGGTTGCCGGTGAAGGGACGATCGGCGAAGGCGTCAACCTGGAACAGGGGCAGGCTGGGCATGAGAGCCTCCGAAAGGGAACGGGAGCCGGCATCGGGTGTGCCGTCGGGCGGGTCCGGGGATCCGCGCCGGCCCGGGAGGACGGGTCCGCGTCCGGAAACGGCGGATCCATGGTCTCAGTGTGCTTGACATTGTCACCCTGTCAATGCGTTTATTGTCCTACGTACAATCTACTACCCTCGGAGCCCCGCTCATGACCAACGCCCCCGCCGCCCAGGGCACCCTCTCCGCGCCATGGCGCCCGCCGGCCCTGTCCGGCGAGGGACCGGTCTATCAGGCCATCGCCGATGCCCTGGCCACCGATATCGCCGCCGGCCGGCTGACCCCCGGAGTGCGCCTGCCCACCCACCGGGACCTGGCCGAGGCGCTGGGAGTCACGGTCACCACCATCACCCGGGCCTATGCCGAGGCGCGCCGGCGCGGCCTGGTAACGGGCACGGTGGGGCGTGGCACCTTCGTGACCGATCCGGCGACGCGGCGCGACGCCGCCGCCCTGGTCGGGGCCGGCCATGGGGCGGACATGCCCTGGCCAGGATTCACCGCCGTCCGGCCGGATACCCCCTGGTGCGCGACCCCCGATGCCGAGGAGCGCACGGTGGATCTCGGCCCCAACCTGCCGGTGCCGGTGGGGGCCGAGGCCCTTCTTGCCCAGACCCTGACCGAACTGGCCGCCGATCCCCGTGACCTGGCGTCGCTCTTGGCCTATCAGCCGGATCTCGGCATGCCCCATCATCGCGAGGCCGGGGCGCGCTGGGCCGCGCGCTCCGGCTTGCCGGCGGATCCCGGCTCGGTGGTGGTCACCGCCGGGGTCCAGCACGCCCTGACGGTGTCGCTGATGACCCTGACCCGCCCGGGCGAGACGGTGCTGTGCGGGTCGCTCACCTTTCCCGGCCTGAAGCTGATGGCCGAACGCCTGGGCCTGACCCTGGAACCCGTGGCCCTGGACGACGACGGCCTGGTGCCCGACTCGCTGGACGCGGCGGCGCGACGCACCGGGGCGCGGGCGCTGTTCTGCGTGCCGACGCTGCAAAACCCGCTCGGGCTGACGTTTTCCCAGGCCCGCCGCGAGGCCCTGGCCGAGGTTGCCCGGCGGCGCGACCTGTGGGTGATCGAGGATGACATCTACGGCCTGCTGGCGCCCCAACGGCCCCCGCCGATCGCCGCCCTGATCCCCGAACGCACGCTGTTCCTGGCCGGGACCTCCAAGGTGCTGGCGCCCGGCCTGCGCACGGGTTTCGCGGTGGTGCCGACGCCGCTCAGGGCGCGGTTCGCGGTGTCGGTGCGGGCCAGCCTGTGGATGGCGCCGCCGCTGATGGTGGAGATCGCCGCGCGCTGGATGGCCGGGGGGCAGGCGGACCGCCTGATTCAGGCACAGCGGACGGCGGTGGCCGCGCGCCGCCAGGTGGCCGAGACCGCCTTGCGCGGCCTGCCCTGGATCAGCGGTCCGGGGGCCTTTCACATCTGGTTGCCCTTGCCGCCGCCCTGGCGGGCGGAGACCTACCGCGACGCGGTGGCGGCGCGCGGTGTCGTCGTCCTGGCGGCCTCCACGTTCCACGTGGGATCGGGCGCGCCGCCCGAGGCGGTGCGCCTGTGCCTGGGCGCCGAGGTGAGCCCGGATCGCCTGGGCCGCGCCCTGAGCGTGGCCCGCGAGGTGCTGGAGACGGGCCCCCGGGCCAGCGCCGCCGGACCCTGAGGCATCGTCCATCCGGGATGGGCAGGGCGCCGGAAGTCTTCTAGGCTGCCCGGCGGGATCGTCGGTTGTGTCCCAAGGCCCGTCCCGTCAAGGAGCCTCTTGCCCATGCGTTCCGGTTCGCCCGTTCCCGCCCCCGTCGTCTGGTTGAGTGCCGCCGGCCTGTTGCCCTTTCTGGCCGGCGCCGGCCTGTCCTGGGCGGGGCACCCGCCGCTGGCCGAGACCGCCGCCTTCGCCGTGCTGACCTATGGCGCGCTCATCCTGTCGTTTCTGGGCGGCATCGTCTGGGGGGTGGCGGCGTCCGTCAGCCAGCGCCTGACGGAGGAGAACGCCGTCGAACTGTTCGCCCTCAGCGCCCTTCCGCCGCTGGTGGGCTGGTCGGCCCTGTTCCTGAACAGCCCGCACGGGTACTCGCTGCTGGCGCTGGCCTTCCTGGGGCAACTGGTGCTGGACAAGCGCATGCGCGACATGCGCCTGGTGCCCGGCTGGTGGCTGGGGCTGCGCCTGGCGCTGACCAGCGGCGTGATCCTGTGCCTGGTGCTGACGGCCATGGCCCAGGTCGTGAGTGGCTCATGACGGACGTGCCGCGCCCGCCGGGAACAGGTGCCGGGTGCGCCGGGTCAAGGCCACCAGCGACAGCATGACCGGCACCTCCACCAGCACGCCCACCACGGTGGCCAGGGCGGCGCCGGACTGGAGCCCGAACAGGCCGATGGCCACCGCCACCGCCAATTCGAAGAAGTTGGACGTGCCGATCAGGGCCGCCGGCGCGGCCACCGCGAATGGCACCCGCCACAGCCATCCCCAGACATAGGCCACGGCGAAGATGCCGTAGCCCTGTACCAGGAGCGGCACGGCGATCAGGGCGATGGTCAGCGGCTGCGTCAGGATCACGGTGCCCTGGAAGCCGAACAGCAGCACCACGGTGGCCAGCAGACCGAGGACCGTGGCCGGCTTGACCGCCTCGGTGAAGGCGGTCACCCGCGCCGGTCCGCCCCGCGCCAGCAGCACCCGGCGCGCCAGGAGGCCGGCGGCCAGCGGGATGACCACGTACAACCCCACCGACAGCAACAGCGTCTCCCAGGGTACGTCCACGTCGGCGACGCCCAGCAGGAGCGCGACCAGCGGCGCGAAGGCCAGCACCAGGATCAGGTCGTTCACCGACACCTGAACCAGGGTGTAGGTGGGGTCCCCCCGCGCCAGGTGGCTCCAGACGAAGACCATGGCCGTGCACGGGGCGGCCCCCAGCAGGATCAGGCCGGCCACATATGCGCGCGCCATGTCCGCCGGGATCAGGTCCGCGAACAGGATCTCCAGGAACAGAATGCCCAGGGCCAGCATCGTGAAGGGTTTGATGAGCCAGTTGACCACCAAGGTGATCACCAGCCCCTTGGGCCGGTCGCCTATGTGCCCCAGGCTGGCCAGATCCACGTTGACCATCATGGGGAAGATCATCACCCAGATGAGCACCCCCACGACCAGGTTGACGCGGGCCACTTCCAGGGCAGCGACCGCGTCGAACAGGCCCGGAACCCCGGTGCCCAGGGCCACGCCGGCGGCCATGGCCAGGGCCACCCACAGCGTCAGGAACCGCCCGAAGACGCCGAGGCTACCGTCGTCGGCGGGGCCGTCGCCGCTCATGTCCCGGGGGCCTTCGCGGGGGCCGGCGCGTCTGTCGCCTGGGGATCGCGGGCCATGGCGCCGATCGCCGAGACGCGCCGTTGCAGGCTCAGCCGGTCCAGCGATGCCAGGGGCAGGCTGAGGAACAGAAGGACGCGGTTGGACAGCATCCGCAGGGTATCGTTGAACACGGCGGCGGTGGCCGCCTCGGTGCCTTGGAAGGCGGCCGGGTCGGGCACCCCCCAGTGCGCGGTCACGGGCTGGCCCGGCCAGACCGGGCAGGTCTCGGCGGCGGCGGCGTCGCAGACCGTGAACACGAAATCGAGGGCCGGCGCGTCATCGGTCGCGAACTCGTCCCAGCTCTTGGAGCGCAGGCCGTCCGTGGGGTATCTCGCCCGCCGCAGCGTGGCCAGGGCCTCGGGATGCGGCGCGCCGCGAG
Source organism: Roseospira visakhapatnamensis (assembly GCF_014197915.1). Taxonomy (GTDB): domain Bacteria; phylum Pseudomonadota; class Alphaproteobacteria; order Rhodospirillales; family Rhodospirillaceae; genus Rhodospira; species Rhodospira visakhapatnamensis. Next base: position 56,813 of record NZ_JACIGK010000010.1, on the reverse strand, counting down.
GATGCGATCCGGCCGAGAACGCGCGGAAGCGGCCGGCGCCGGCATGCGCCAGGACGGCTTCGGCGATCAGGCTGCGGGCCGAGTTGCCGGTGCACAGGAACAAGACGTTCAGGGGAGTGTCGGGCGTGGTCACGGCCGGTCCTTCCATCGACGGGGCGGGGTGGCCGTCCGGCGCGAAGCCCCGCATCAGGCTGGTTCCCAGCGCCTCCAGGGCGCCGAGGTTGACGATGTAGTGGAGCGCGCGGCCCTCGCGCCGGTTTTCGACCAGACCGGCCAGCCGCAGGTGGTTCAGGTGAAACGACATGGTAGACGGGGCCACGCGGCACAGCGTCGCCAGATCGCCGGCGCTCACGCCACGGGCCCCGGCGGCCGCCATGGCGCGCACGGCGCGCACGCGGGGCTCGGCGGCCAGGGCGGCCAGCAGGGTCGCGATCAGCGTCGGTGTCATGGCGCGATCTTATGCGCATCGCGCGCGGCCGTGCGTGACATTTTTATGGTTCTCGAAATGTAACGGGTGGACCCGGACGTGCCGTCCTCGCGTTGCTCCGGCGCGCGCGACGCGGCATGCTGACGGCGTCGGGGCCTCCGTCCCCCTTCTCCGGATCAGAGACCGGTCATGACCCGTCCCCCGTCTCGCCCGATCGCGGCCCTGGAGCCACCGCCCATGCCGTGGAGCCTGGGCCAACTGGCGGTGGCCCAGGCGGTCACGCCCTACCGGCCCCTGGTGCTGGCGCTGCTGGTGGTGGCCTTTACCTTGACGACGCTCGTGCCCACCGACCCCTGGCCCGCGCAGATCGGCGGCGACATGACGGTGGAGGGGGGCTCGCTGGACACCCTGCTGATGCTGGCGATGCTGGGCCTGTCCATGGTCGTTCTGATCGAGCGGCGCCACCTGGCCCTGCACCTGCTGGCCCGCACGTGGCCGCTGGCGCTGACGCTCGCGTGGTTCCTGGCCTCCGTCGCCTGGGCCGAGTTTCCGGCCCTGACCCTCAAGCGCACGGCGTTCCTGATCATCGGCTACCTGATCGCGCTGGGCATCGCCAGCGGCGCGCGGTCGCCCTGGCAGGTGCTGGGGGTCATGGGCCTGTGCTTTCAGGGCGTCATCCTGGTGGATCTGGTGTCGGTGTTCGTGGTGCCGCATCTGGCCATGACCGAACTGGGTGCTGCGGGCATGCACGGGCAGAAGAACATCGCCGGGGCGATCGGCATGATGGGCGTGGTGCTGTTCGTGTTCGTCGGGCTGCGGGCGCCGACACGGGGCGCCGCCCTGATGGCGCTGGCCACCCTGGCGCTGTTCCTGATCTTCCTGGTGCTGACCCGCTCCAAGACCTCGCTGGGGCTGGTGGCTCTTTTCCTGGTCTTTGTCCTGCCGCTGGCGGCCGGCCTGTCCTTCGGCCGGATCCTCGGCGTGGCGCTGGTGCTGGCGGCCGCGCTGGTGGTGGCGCTGTTCCTGTTCGTCTCGGGGCTTCTGGGCTGGGGCACGCCGGAGATGCTGGAGGTGCTGGTGGGCGACCCGACGTTCACCTCGCGCACCGACATCTGGGCGTTCGTGTGGGACCACATCACCCACGCCCCGATCCTGGGCAGCGGCTACGGGTCGTTCTGGGACGTGGGGGCGGCGAACGATCCGCTGCGTGAGGCCCGGTCCTGGCTGGCCTCGGTGGAACTGGGCGTGATCAACCAGGCCCACAACGGCTACCTGGACATCCTTCTGCAGGCCGGCCTGCCCGGCCTCGTGGGGCTGCTGGTCGTGGTGGGGCGGAGCCTGGCGCGCATGGTGTCCCTGATGATCGCCACCCGGGGTGATCGGGAGACCTGGACGGCGGTGGCCTTCGCCTTTTCACTGCTGGTCACGCTGGCGATCTACAACCTCATGGAAACGGCGCTTCTGAGCCGCGTCCACCTGGCCAACCAGATCTTCGTGCTGGTGGTCGTCATGGCCGAGCGATGGCGCTTTCCACAAGGGCATGCGGTGACGGCGCCGCGACACGCGCGGACCGGATGACCGCATGGGCGGCCGCAAGGCCTCGCCTTGGAAGACCTCGCAATGACTGCTCGGCGCCGCCGGCGACCGGGTTGCGATCGTCGGCGGCCGTCCGATCGTGAGAACCGCCTGAATCGCCAGGATTTGGGGCTTTCCCGTCCCGGAACGGCGGGGCAGTATGAGGGTCGTCCGCGCGGGGTCTGGCTCGGATCCCGGCCGGCGCGGTGATCCGGCGGCCGTCGCGCCCGGTGCCCCGCCGGTCATGCCGCCACGAGAGGGACTTCATGCCACGCCACGACCACGACCGTCCCGATCCGGCGGATTCGCGCGGGGCCGATCCCAAGGTATGCCTGGTGACCCCCACCTACCGGCCGGAGCGCGAGCTGTTCCGGCGTCTCAGCGACAGTGTGCAGACCTATGCCGGACCGGACGTCGAACACTTGGTGTTCACCGGCCGGGCCGACGCGGAAACGATTCGCCCCTTGCTCAGCGACCGCGCCCGGCTGGTGCTGACGGAGGACGCGTTGGACCATCAGTTCCGCCGCGTGCCGTCCTGGCTCAACCCGCTGCCGTCCCGGCGGGAGATCTGGGTGTCCGCCCGGACCTGGCCGATCCGGGGCTGGATCCTTCAACAGATTCTCAAGATCGGCGCGGCGTTGCACACCCGGGCGGACATCCTGGTCTACGCGGACTCCGACACCATGCTGGTCAAGCCCATGACGCGGGAGACCTTCCTGATCGACGGGCGCCTGCGGCTGATGGCGGAGCGTGACGTCTGCGGCCACTTCCCCAGCCATCGCTCGTGGGACGAAAGCGCGCGGCGGCTTCTGGGGCTGCCGCCCGAGCCCTACAATGGCGACAACTTCATCGGCGACTTCATTTCCTGGCACCGGCCCTTCGCGCTGGCGATGCTGGAGCGCATCACCGAGGCCACGGGCCTGCCCTGGTGGCTGGCCCTGGCCCGCTACCCGCAGATCAGCGAATACCACCTGTACGGCGTCTTCGTGGAGGCCTTCAGGGCCGACCACCCCGAGGCTCAGGTGCCGACGCCCGACCACCTTTATTTGACAACCTGGGACTATGACCTGATGAAGGATGATGAGGTCGACCGCTTCATCGACGACCTCGACGACCGCCACCTGGGGGTGACCCTGCAATCGCGCACCGGGATGCCGCTGGGGCGCCGCAATGCCATCCTTGATCGGGTGGAACGCAAGGTCCGCCGGATGCGGAGCGTGCCCGACGCCGATCGCTGATCGCGCGCGGCCGTCCGGCGCCCGCCCGCCGCCGACCCGGCCCCCGTGGCCGCGACACGAAGGACGACGGATGCCCACCTTCCTGGTCACGGGCGCGGCCGGCTTCCTGGGCCGCCACGTCACGCGAACCCTGGCGGCGCGTCAAGGCACCCGGGTGCGGGCCGGCGTGCGGCGGCCCGACGACGCGCCGTTCCGGGACGACGAGCCCGGCGTGGCGGTGACGCGGGCCGATGTGCGGGATCCGGCGTCGATTCGGGCGGCCCTGGACGGCTGCGACGCCGTGGTCCACTGCGCCGTCGGTGACTGGACGACGACGGTGGGCGGCGCCCGCGTCCTCATGGAGCAGGCGCGGCGCGCCGGTGTGCGCCGCGTCGTCGCCATCAGTTCCATCGCCGTGCACGGCGAGGCCGAAGGCCGCCTGACCGAGGACGCCCCGCTGGTCACCGGCCGCCGAGACTACGCCGGCGCCAAGGCCGAGGCCGAGCGCGTGTTCATCGCCCTGGGCCGGGAGGCCGGCGCGCCCGCCGTCACGCTGCTGCGGCCCACCATCGTCTACGGCCCGGGCAGTGCCCTCTGGATCGACGGCATGGCCCGGCGCATCCGCTCGGGCCGCTGGGGGACGTTCGGCCCGCTGGGCGAGGGCACCTGCCATCCCGTACACGTGGAAGACGTGGCCGCCGCCGCCGCCGCCGCGCTGGACGCGGGCCGGCCCCATGGCGAGGCGCTGTTCGTCAATGGGCCGGAGCGCCTGACCTGGAATGCCTACTTCACGCGGCTGGCGGCGCATCTGGGGGCACCGCCGCTGCCGTCCCTGGACCCGGCCACCGTGCGCCGCCGCATGCGCGCGGCGTTGCCGGCGAAGGTGTTGGCGCGGCTGCTGCCGCCGCTGCGTCCCTGGCTGCGGCCGATCCTGGATGCCGCGCCCGCCGCCAGCGAACTCCGCCTGTTCGCGCTCAAGGCCGACTACCCCACCGACCGGGCCGAGGCCCGCCTGGACTGGCGGCCCCGGGTCTTGCTGGAGGACGGCCTGGCTCGCGCCGTCGTCGTTACGCCGCCGGAGACACGCCCATGATCGCCCCGGGCGCGACCATCCCCGAAACCACCCCCGAAACCACCCCCGAAACCACCGCCGCCGTGACCACGGCGCCGGCCGTGACGGTGGTGGTGTGCACCTACAACCGGCCGGACCTGCTGGTGGTCACCGTGCGGGGCTGCCTGGAGAACGCCACCCGGCGCGACCTGCCGTATGAGATCGTCGTCGCCGACAACAGCCCCGAGGGCTATGCCCGGTCGACGCTCGCTGGGATCACGAGGGACGGGACCACGAGGGATCGGGCGCGGGCGCGGGGCGTGCCGCTGCGGGTGGTGCCGGCGGCGCCGCCCAACATCTCGGTCGCCCGCAACACCGGCGTGGCGGCGGCGCGCGCGCCCCTGGTGGCTTTCCTCGACGACGACCTGGACCCGGACCCCGGCTGGCTGGACGCCCTGGTGGACACCCTGGCCGCCAGTGGCGCGGACGTGGTGGCCGGGCCTGTGCACCCGGTGTTTGTCGGGCTGGACGAGACCGAGGGGATCACCAGGGCGGATGCCGAGACCTGCTGGTGGTGCCGCCGCGACATGGAGGCGCCCAGCGGCACGCCGATCACCATCGACGGCCCGGCGCGGACGCAGAGCATCGTCATCGGGACCGAGAACACGCTGTGGCGCGTGGCCACCACGCTCACCGATCCCGCGCCCTTCGATCCCGCCTTCGGGGGCTGCGGCGGCGAGGACCTGGACCTGCTCATGCGCCTGGAACGGCGCGGGCGGCGCGTCGCCTGGTGTGCCGAGGCGTTGGTGCGCGGCCGTGTCCCAGCTGCGCGTCTGGGGCTGCGCTATCAGCTTCTGCGGGCGTTTGCCGGGGCCCAGGGCTTCACCACGGCAGCGGTCAAGAACGACCCGCGCCCACGCCGGCGGTTCGCGAAAATCGCGAGTCGGGCCGTGGTGCAGGTTATGGTGTATTCTCTTCTGCTGCCGCTGACTCCGGTCCTGTCGCGTCCACGCCGCCGTCGGGTTCTGGTCAGCCTGGTGCTGGGCCTGGGCAAGCTGGCCTGGCGGCGCAAGGTCGGCGTGTACCAGATGGAGCGCCGCCCCGCGCACGCCACCGCTCCGGCCAGCGGAAGGACCACGCCATGACGCATCCCAAGCCCAAGTCCACGGGCATCGCCTTCATCGGCTGCGGCTTCGTCGCCGACCTGTACCTGCAGACGCTGCCGGCCCAACGGGGGCTGTGCCTGACCGGGGTGTATGATCGGGATCCGGCGCGGCTGGAGACCTTCGCGCTTCATCATGGCGTCCATGCCTATCCGGACCGCGCCGCCCTGCTGGCCGACCCGGACGTGGAGATCGTCGTCAACCTGACCAACCCGGCGAGCCACGCGGAGGTGACCCGCGCCGCGCTGGAGGCCGGCAAGGCCGTCTACTCCGAAAAGCCCCTTGACACATCGCTGGACGGTGCCCGCGCCCTCGCCGAGCAGGCCCGCAAGGCCGGCCTGGGCCTGGCCGCCGCGCCCTGCAATCACCTGAGCGAGGCCGTGCATGCCCTGACCGCCGCGCTCCGCGCCCAGCGCATCGGCCGCCCGCTGCTGGCCCATGCCGAGATGGACGACGGCATGATCCCGGGCCTGCGCTACGAGACCTGGCGGAGCGCCTCCGGGGCGCCCTGGCCCGCCCGCGACGAGTTCGCCTGCGGCTGCGTCATGGAGCACGCCGGCTACCAGATCGCGCCGCTGGTCACCCTGTTCGGGCCGGTGCGCCGGGTCACGGCGCTGGCCGGGCTGCGCCTGCCGGACAAGACGCCCGGGCTGTCTGGCGAACCCCAGGGGCCGGATCTGTCCTTCGGGGTGCTGGAGTTCGACGAGGGCATCATGGCCCGCCTGAGCTGTAGCATCCTGGCGCCCATGAACCGGTCGCTGCGGGTGGTGGGCGAACACGGGGTGCTGAGCGTCAGCGACGTGTGGGAGTACGACAGCCCGGTGCGCCTGACCCGCACCGGCGCCGCCTTCGGTCAGCGCCTGCGCCGCAAGGTCGAGCAACGGGTGCTGTCGCGCTGGGCGCCCGGTGCCATGCTGGGGCAGCGGGTGACGGCCATCGGCCGCCTGGGCGTCGGCCGCCTGCGGGGAAGCGGGCATCGCATGGACTTCGGACGGGGCGTCGCGGCGCTGGCCCACGCCTTGCGATCCGGCGCGCCCATGGGGCCGATGCGCGATCTGGCCGTCCACGTGACCGAGGTCACCCTGGCCCTTCAGGACACCCCCGGACGGCCGCAGGTGCGCAGGATCACCAGCGATCCACGCCCCTTGCCGCCCGGTCCGTGACGGTCCCCCGCCCGGGGCCGGGACGCGATCCCGCGCCTCGGCCCCGGTTCCGGGCCCTCACGAACAGCCGCTGGTCGCCCCGCAGGTGTCGCACTTGAGGCAGGTGCCGTTGCGGACCAGGGTGAAGTTGCCGCACTCGCCGCAGGAATCGCCCTCGTAGCCCTTCATGCGCGCCTCGCGGATGCGGGCCATGGTGGCGCCCCCCGCGTCCCCACCGGACCCGCCGCCCACGGCCATGGCCACGGCGGTGGTTTCGGTGGTGCTCACGGTCACCGCGCCGCCCGTGGTCACGGCGAGGTCCGAGCCCACGGCGCGCGCCTCGATGGCGCCCGCCCCGCCCTGGTGCACCCCGTGATGCGTCCCACGATGCCCGTGCAGGACGTAGAGGTTGGAGCGCACGTAGCCGGCGGAGACGGAGCGGGGCAGTTCCTCGTCCTCCCAGTCCTCGGCGAAGTCGCCTTCCTGGTTGCCGTTGCCCAGCGTGTCACTGCGCAGGTCGTCGGGCACCACGTGGGCCAGGTCGTTGCGGCCCAGGTAGGAGATGGCCACCTCGCGGAAGATGTAGTCCAGGATGGAGGTGGCCATCTTGATGGCGCCGTTGCCCTCGACGATGCCCTGGGGCTCGAAGCGGGTGAAGGTGAACGCCTCGACGAACTCCTCCAGCGGCACGCCGTATTGCAGGCCGATGGAAATGGCGATGGCGAAGTTGTTCATCAACGAGCGGAAGGCGGCGCCCTCCTTGTGCATGTCGATGAAGATCTCGCCCAGCTTGCCGTCCTCGTATTCGCCGGTGCGCAGGTAGACCTTGTGGCCGCCGATCACCGCCTTCTGGGTATAGCCCTTGCGGCGGTCGGGCATGCGATGGCGCTGGGTGCGGTGCACCACCCGCTCGATGACCCGTTCGGCCACCACGGCGGCGCGCTGCGCCTGGGGCGAGTCGATCACCCGCTCGGCGACGCTCTCCTCGACGGCGTCCTGGTCGTCGTCCTCCTCCAGGACCTGGGCATTGAGCGGCTGCGACAGCTTGGAGCCGTCCCGGTAGAGCGCGTTGGCCTTCAGGCCCAGCGCCCAGGAGGTGCGGTAAGCCCGATCGCAGTCGGCCACCGTGGCCTCGTTGGGCATGTTGATGGTCTTGGAGATGGCGCCGGAGATGAACGGCTGCGCGGCGGCCATCATCGTGATGTGCGCGTCCATGGACAGCGCGCGGGTGCCCAGGCGGCCGCAGGCGTTGGCGCAGTCGAACACCGGCAGATGCTCGGGCTTCAGGCCGGGCGCGCCCTCCACGGTCATGGCGCCGCAGACGTGGACGTTGGCGGCGTCGATGGCGGCCCGGGAGAAGCCCAGCGCGGCCAGCAGGTCGAATCCGGGATCGTCCAGGCGCGCCGGATCCATCCCCAGGGTCCCGACACAGATGTCCTCGCCCAGGGTCCACTTGTTGAAGACGTAGCGGATGTCGAAGGCGCTGCCCAGGGCGGTCTCGACACGGTTCAGGGCCTCGTCCGTGAAGCCCTTGGCGCGCAGCGCCTCGACCGTCAGGGCGCCGTCGCCGGCGGGCGCGCCGGCCAGGGTGCCGTGACCCACCGCGTGCCGGGTGATGCGCTCGATGGCGGCCTCGTCATAGCCCAGCGCCCGCAGGCCGCGCGGCACCATGCGGTTGATGATCTTGAAGTAGCCGCCGCCGGCCAGCTTCTTGTGCTTGACCAGGGCGAAGTCGGGCTCGATGCCGGTGGTGTCGCAGTCCATGACCAGGCCGATGGTGCCGGTCGGCGCGATCACCGAGACCTGGGCATTGCGGAAGCCATGCGCCTCGCCCACCGACAGCGCCTGGTCCCAGGCGGCCACGGCGGCGTCGATCAGCGCCGGTTGCGGACAGGCGGCATGGTCCAGCGGCACCGGGGCGGTGGACAGGCCCTCGTAGCCGGTGGTCTCGCCCCGCGCCGCGCGACGATGGTTGCGGATCACGCGAAGCATGGACCCGGCGTTCTCGGCATGCTTGGGGAAGGGGCCCATCTCCTCGGCCATCTCGGCGGAGGTGGCATAGGCCACGCCGGTCATCAAGGCGCTGATGGCGCCGCAGAGGGCGCGGCCCTGGTCGCTGTCATAGGACAGGCCGCAGGCCATCAGCAGGCCGCCGATGTTGGCGTAGCCCAGGCCGAGGGTGCGGTACTGGAAGGAGCGCTCGGCGATTTTCCGCGACGGGAACTGCGCCATCAGCACGGCGGTTTCCAGCGCGATGGTCCACAGGCGCACGGCATGCCGGAAGCCCCGGGCATCGAAGACGCCGGTGGTATCGGCGAAGGCGATCAGGTTCAGGGACGCCAGGTTGCAGGCCGTGTCGTCCAGGAACATGTATTCGGAGCACGGGTTGGAGGCGTTGATGCGGCCCCCCGCCGGGCAGGTGTGCCACTCGTTGATGGTGGTGTCGAACTGCAGGCCGGGATCGGCGCAGGACCAGGCGGCCTCGCAGATGCGCTCCCACAGGGCGCGGGCCTTCAGCGTCCGGGCGGGCTTGCCGTCGGTGCGCCGGATCAGGTCCCAGTCGGCGTCCTGCTCGACGGCCTTCAGGAAGGTGTCGGTGACCCGCACCGTGTTGTTGGAGTTCTGCCCCGAGACGGTGTGATAGGCGGCCGAATCCCAGTCCGTGTCATAGGTCTCGAACTCGATGGCCGCGTAGCCCTGGCGGGCCACCTGGAGGGCGCGCTGGATGCTGTTTTCGGGCACCAGGGCCTTGCGGGCGGCCAGGATGGCCTTCTTGAGGCCCTTGTTGACCTTGGGATCGAAGCGCCCCCCCGTGGTGTCGTTTCCGTCGGCGGCGCCGTCCCACTGGCGGCAGGCCGTCAGCACGGCATTGACATGCAGGGCCAGCGTCTTCGAGCCGGTGACCAGCGCGGCCACCTTCTGTTCCTCCTTCACCTTCCAGTCGATGAAGGTCTCGATATCCGGGTGGTCCACGTCGCAGATCACCATCTTGGCGGCACGCCGGGTGGTGCCGCCCGACTTGATGGCGCCGGCGGCGCGGTCGCCGATTTTCAGGAAGCTCATCAGGCCCGAGGAGCGGCCGCCGCCGGAGAGTGGCTCGCCCTCGCCGCGCAGCGACGAGAAGTTGGTGCCGGTGCCCGACCCGTACTTGAACAGCCGCGCCTCGCGGGTCCACAGGTCCATGATGCCGCCGTCGTTGACCAGGTCGTCGGACACCGACTGGATGAAGCAGGCGTGGGGCTGCGGGTGCTCGTAGGCGGTCTGCGAGGCCACCAGTTCGCCCGTGCGGTAGTCCACGTAGTAGTGGCCCTGGGACGGTCCGTCGATGCCATAGGCCCAGTGCAGGCCGGTGTTGAACCACTGCGGGCTGTTGGGGGCGCCCATCTGGGTGCACAGCATGTGGCGCATTTCGTCGTAGTAGGCGCGGGCGTCGGCATCGGAGTCGAAGGTGCCGGCCTTCCACCCCCAGTAGGTCCAGGTGCCGGCCAGCCGGTCGAACACCTGCCGCGCGCTGGTCTCACCAAGGATGCGGGCGTCCTCGGGCAGGGCGGCCAGGGCCTCGGGATCGGCCTCGTGGCGCCACAGCCAGTCGGGCACGTCGTCCTCGCGCACGGGCTTGAGCGCGACCGGCACGCCGGCCCGGCGGAAATACTTCTGGGCCAGCACGTCGCAGGCCACCTGCGACCAGGCGGCCGGCACCTCGATGTCCTCCTGGCGGAACACCAGCGAGCCGTCCGGATTGCGGATCTCGCTCGCCGTGCGGCGGAAGGCAATGTCGGCGTAGGGGTCCTGGCCCTCGGTGGTGTAGTGCCGGTCGATGCGCATGGCGTGCCGCTCTCCCTGAGTCGCTGGTCCGTGATGGTCGCGGGGCTGGATTGGCCTCGGTGGGGCGGGCGCGGCGTGCCGCGCGCACGGCCACGGCGGGGCGCTCGAAACGATGTCGCCGAGGCGCCGTGTCCCACTGGATATGGTAGGTCAATCGGAAACAGGCCCAAAGGATAGGCGTTCGCCCCGGACCCTGGCAACCGTTTTATGGTGCCGCCAGGGGGTGCGCGGCACAATATGTAGTGGGTTGCGAGAAAGAAAGACCTTGACAGGCCGGTCCGCCGGGGGGTGTCGGGCGCCGGCGCCGCTCGTCACCGCGCGGCGATGCCCAGGACCACCGCCAGCAGCGGAATCGTCGCCGCCGACAGCATGGTCTGGGTGGTGATGATGCCGGCCACCAGGGGGGCGTCGCCGCCCATGCGCCGCGCCAGCACGTAGGACGAGGCCGAGCAGGGCAGGGCGGCGTACAGCACCGCCACCGTGGTCGGCATCGCCCCGAGCCCGGCCAGCGCGCACAGCGCCCACACCAGCAGCGGCAGCACGAGAAGCTTGGCGGCCGAGGCCACGGTCACGGCGCCCGCCCCCTGGCGGAGCGCGCCCGCCGACAGCCCGGCACCCACCGCCAGCAGGCCCACGGGCAGGGCGGCGCGGCCGAGGATGTCCAGGAACGGCCCCAGGATCGGCGGCAGGCCCAGGCCGGAGGCGTTCAGAAGAAGGCCCAGCAGGCAGGCCAGGATCAGCGGGTTGGTGACGATGCCGCGCAGCACGGCGCCCGGGCCGCCCCCCTGGCCATCCCCGAATCGCGCCAGGCAGGCGACGGCCAGGGCATTGACCAGGGGGATCACGGCGGCGATGCAGATGGCCGTCAGCGTCACGCCGGCCGGCCCGAACAGGGCGGCGGCCACGGCCAGGCCGACGTAGGTGTTGGGGCGGATCGCGCCCTGAAAGACGCTGGTGAACCCGGGATCCGACAGACCCAGTGTTCGGCCCAGCCGGGGGCGCAGCCGCATGGTCAGGGCGGCCACCGCCAGGACGGCGATCCCCTGGACGGCCATCAACGGTCCCCAGGCCACCGTGCCCATGTCGGCGCGCGCCAGATTGGCGGTCAGCAAGGCCGGAAAGGTGATGAGGTAGGTCAGCTTCTCCGCCGCCACCCAGAAGGCATCCGGCACGAACCGCGCCCGCCGCAGGGCATGACCCAGCAGGATCACCAGGAACACCGGAAGGATGGCCGTGAGCGTGTCCGTCATGGATCGGGTGTAGGCCGCCCGGGGGTGACCCGCAAGCGGTGCGTCATCCGGGCGGTGCCTGAGGGGGCGCCATTCCCGGGCCGGTGCCGCGCGGCGGATGAGTCACCCTCATCCGCCGCTGGCATGAGTCCGACTGACGGCTAGTGCACTGATCCAGACAAAAGATGCAGTTCGCATTCTATTGTCTGGATCGAAAGTGCACTAATAACAATATTTTGTGCAGCGACGCTTGCATTCAAGGGGGAATCCCTTGAATGCAAGCGTCGCTGCACTAGCCGGCCTCGGCGGCGTCCTGCCGCAACCGGGCCCAGACGGCGCGCTTGTCATCGGCGGTCATGCGGCGCCAGGTGCGGATTTCGTCGATATGCCGACCGCAGCCCACGCAATACACCCGGGCGTCGTCCAGCGTGCAAATATCCACGCAAGGAGAGGGGACGTCGTTCGTGTCGGTGGACGCGAGATCGGCCATGAGACGGGTCCTTGGACTGCGGAGGCGCGGAGTCGAAGTCGGGTCGGATCGTGGTTGCGACCCTGACCGAACCATGTGGGGTGTTGCGGCGTGATGTCCACCGGTGTCGGGCCGGCAATGCCGGCCCCGGTGATCCTCGGCCCGGCATTGCCTTTACTCGGGAAACTTTCCACAATGTTCTTCAAGCCACGGAAGGGGATCCGTGTCACCCTTCAGAGCCCGTCCGAAACGTCTCGATGGACACGGTGGGCTGGGGGTGTCATCGACGTCAGCCCCCAGGCCGGGCTGTCCGAGGCTTTTCGGGCAGACAGTCAGAGTCGGAGGCACGATCAGATGGCGGCGAGCAGGAACGGGGACGGAGCCGAGCGGCGCAGCGTCTGGACCCGGTTGTTCAGGCCGGCCGGCGCCAACGACGCGGATCCGAACTGGACCACGTGGACCACCTTGCTGCGTCATCTTCAGGAGATGGGCTACGACATCATCCGCGACCTGCCCTTGCCGGACACCGGGTCCGATGGCGAGCCCCTGGTTGCGGCCGCCGTGCTGCGCTTGCAGCATGCGGTGTTCCTGCTGGAGCCGGCCGGCATGGAGGGCATCATCACCGCTCCGGCGGACGATCCCCACTGGCATGTGAACGGGCGCGACGGCGCCGTCGCGGTGCCCAATCCGGTGTTGGCGCTGAAGGCCAAGATGGCGGCGATCCGGGCGTACACCGGCGGACTGTCGGTGGAGGGACTGACGGTGGTCCTGGGCGAGGCCCGCTTCGCCATTCGGCGCCCGCCCGAGGCGGGATCGCCGCAGGAGGTGATCAACCTGATGCGGGACATGCGCGGCTGGGTCGGCGGGACGCAGGACGTGGCCAAGGTGTGGCTGCGCCTGCAAGGCCAGAAGGCCGCCGCCGCGCGGCCTCCGGTCGCGTCGACCGTTCCGGTGCCGCCGCCCGAGCCGCCGCCTCCACCACCGCCTCCGCCGCCGCCTCCCCCGGTGCCGCCCCCGCGACCGCGACCCCCGGCGCCACCACCACCACCACCGGCGCCCGTCCCGGAGCCGGCGCCGCCCCGTGCCCCCGAACCGAGCCCCCAACCGATCCCCCAACCGGCGCCGCCGCCACGGCCGGAGCCTCTTTCGGTGCCGCCGGCGCCACCACCACCACCGGCGCCCCCGACCCCCGCGTCTCCGCCGCCATCGTTGGCGCGTCCGCCCGCCATGCCGAGCCCGCCGCCGCCGTCGGGGGGCGATGGCGCCGTCTGGAACGCCGCAATCGTCCCTGGTGCCCCGCATCCGTCTGGGGTCTGGGACGGGCAGTCGCAGCCCCAGCCCCAGCCGTATCCTCCGCAGCCGGCGCCGTACCAGGGCCAGCCATACCAGGGCCAGCCGTCGCAGCCCTATTCGCAACCGCCGTCCTACGGCCAGTCCCCGGCGTATGGACAGCCGGCGCCCTACAGCCAGACTCCGTCGCACGGCCAGCCCGGGGTCCATGGGGCGCCCCCGTTCGGCCCGGGGCCGTACGGCCAGCCGCCGTCGCCGCAGCCTTACGGGGCGCCGTCCTCCCCATCGCCCGGTTCCCAGGCACCGTACGCCGCGCCAGGCCCCCAGGGATGGGGCTGGGACGCGGCCCGGCAGCCGCCCCAACCGCCGCCGGCCTATCCCTATCCGCAGCCACACCCCAACAATTCCCACCCACAGGCCGGTCCCCAACCGCAGCCGCCGCCGGGGTGGGGGTGGGGACACTCCGCCGCGCCGGCACAGGAGGCTCCCCCCGGTTGGGGCTGGACGCCGCCCGCCCCACCGGCGAGCCAGGTCTGGCCCTACGGACCGTCGCCGGCACCGGCTCCGGCGCCCGCCCCCGTCCCCGCCGCCGCGCCGCCGGCCTGGGCCTGGGGGCCCCCTCAGGGGCAGCCGTCGGCCCCGCCGCCACAGACCGTGCCGATGCCGCCGCCGGCCGCCGTGGCGCCGGTCTCGCCGCCCATGCCATCCGGATTCGGGCGCGAACCGGCCACCGGGTCGACGCGGCCGGCCGGGACGGCGCCGCCCTCTGATCCGGACCCTGACCCAGGATGGCCAGAGCCGCGTGTAGAGCCCGAACCTGAACCGGAACCCGAGCCTGAACCGGAGCCCGAACCTGAGCCTGAGCCCGAACCTGAGCCTGATCCGGAACCTGAGCCTGATCCGGAACCTGAGCCTGAGCCCGAACCTGAGCCTGATCCGGAACCGGAGCCCGAGCCTGAACCGGAACCCGAACCTGATCCGGAACCCGAGCCGGAACCTGAGCCCGAACCCGAACCCGAGCCGGAGCCGGAGCCTGAGCCCGAACTCGAGCCGGAGCCCGAGCCCGAACCCGAGCCGGAACCCGAGACCGACGTGGCGACTCGGAGCGATCCGGCCCCGGCGATCACCGGCGCCATGGAGGACCGGCGCGCCGATGGTCTCGTGACCACGATCTCCATGCTGCTGCGACGGCGGGCGGCCGAAGATGCCGTGGCCGTCGATCCCGCCGCGCGGCGGGCGGCGATCAATCGGCGACTCGGGCTTGACCCGCCGCCCGAGGCCCCACCGGAGTCCGATCCGGACGACGGGGCGCGCGGACGGACCCTGTGACGGTGATCACTGCGAGCCACGGGTTGCTTCGTCTACCCTAACGGTAGGCGCCGGAGAGTCTGGCGGCCGTCCGAGAGGCCGGATCCGCGCGCTCCGCCTCGGGGCGTGCGAACCCGGTCGAAGGGGAGGGGCAGCCGATGTCACGCAACGCCTGGAACAATCTCGCGGCCCTGTTCCTGACCGTCATCGTGGCCCTGGTCCTGTCCGTGCCCGTGTTCGATGCCATGGAGCGGGGGCAGCGTCTGGTGGACCTGGGGTTGTCGTCGCCGCGAGACCGTCTGCACCCGGATGGCCTGGGTCCCCTGTCGGGCCTGATGATGTTCGTCCTGGCCGCGCCCCTTCTGATTGCCGTCGCGCGGTCCCTGACCCAGAAGCTGGGCGTCGTGCTCCTGGCCGCCGGGGCCGCGCTGACTCTGTCGCGCATCACCACCCTGTTCGAGCAAGGCCACATGACGATGGCCTGGACCCTGGTCGGCGTCGTGGTCGCGGCGGTGATGGCCGCCGTTGGGGTGGACCGTCTGGAGGCCCGCAGGCGGCGGCACCGGGTGGAGGCCCTGACCCGCCGGGTGGTGGCCGTGATCGACGAGGCCGCCGTGGCCCTGGGGGCGGCGGACGACGCGGGCGGGGACCGGACCAGTGAGCCCTCGCGGCGGGCGGCGGCGGCCCACGTGGCGCAGTCCCTGGCCCTGGGCGTGGTCTGGCAAGCCAGGATCGGCGGGCGACCGGAGGTGTTCGAGCGCGAGGTGCGGCAGGGTCTGGCGGATATCCGGCGGGATCTCGCGCGCAATCGCATCCTGGATCCGGATGGCGTCGGTCGGGAATTGATCGACCATGTTCGGCGCCGGCTCGGCGACCTTTTCGAGACGCCGGATCCCGATGCCCCTGGGTCGGGGACGCCGGACCCCGGGACCCAGGCCCCTCCCATCCCGGTCCCCCCGATCCCGGCTCCCTCGGGTCCGGTCTCGCGCCCTGGCGGATCGGTGGCCGCGTCTTCTCTCTCGCCACCGTCCCGGGGCCGCCGATCGCACGGTTCCCACGCCGCGCGTTCTGGTCTAGTCTAACCACAGTCGGCCCCTGATCCGATCTGTCGGACCCAGGGACACGCGCCGCCTCGCGGCGCCGGCCGTCCCCCGGGCGGTGGCGCGTGGTCGGGAGCGGTGATGCGGATGGGTCCGCGCGGGTGTCCGGCGATCCGGTCCAAGGCGGAGGCGATGTGAATCGACGGAACGTCTCGCGCGCCACGGGTCCGACGCCGGCGTCCCTCCTGACGCTGGCGGCGGCGGGCTTGGCATCCCTGGTCTGGCTGGGCCTGGTTCACCGGTACGTGGCCGATGGCCCCGGCTGGGGGCAGGTGATGGCCTCCCATCCCACGGACTTCGCGGTGTTCCTGGCCTCGATCGGCGCGCCGCTGGCGGCCGTCTGGCTCATTGCCGCCTTCGTGCTGCTGGCGCTGGGGCAGCGCCGGTTGCAGGAGGCGGTGTTGCAGGCCCAGTGGCAGGCCGGCCGCACCGCCGGCGATATCGAGGCCCTGGTCCGCACCAGCATCGAGATGCAGGAACAGGCGCGCCGGCAGTCCTTCCTGAACGGCGCCGACCTCGCCTTGAAGGACCTCAACAGCCAGGCGGGCATGCTCATCGGTCGCCTGGGCGTGCTGGGCGCGGAGGATACGGAATACCTCTGGGCGCTGCACGCCGCCGGGGACCCCTGGGCGTTCTGTCATGCGATCCTGGAACGCTCCGTCGCCGAGAGGTTCGTCGACGATCTGGCGGATCGGGTCATCAACGACGAGGTGGCCCTGGGGGGGCTCTATCGCTTCCTGCGGCGATACGACAGGCTGTCGGCCCTGGCCAAGGAATACGACGCCGACAAGCTGGTGCGCGAGGTGCTGGAGGACAGTCCGCTCGACCGCGTCCATGCCCTGTTCCAGGCGGTGGCGGCGGTGGTGCATCAGCGGCTGGGACCGCCGCCGGCGGCGATCACGCCCGGGACCGAGGGGAGCGCGCTGGAGACGGCGCCGCCGCCGGACGACTGGACGGCGGTCGCGGAACCGGGGTCGGGCTGGAACGATGTGCTGGAGGAACGGGACGGCCCGCCCCAATCCCGGGGGTGGACCGGCGAGCCTGACATGCCGGATCGGCCACCGCCAGGGTATGGCGAGGGACCCATCGGGCCGGGCGTGGACGGTCGGGGGCATGAACCCCGCGACGGCTTCGCCGACCGCGTGGTGCGCGGACTGGAGGCGGTCCTGGGACCCGCCGGACCGATCGGCCGCCTGACGGACGACATGCGGTTGCGGCTGGCCGACTGGCGCCATGGCCGGGGCGCCCGGCGGTCGCCGGGCGGCTGGTCGCCGAAGGACGACGAGTATCCGGCCATGGATCCGGAGTCGCCGTCGCGACCCTGGCCGCAGGCCGGCGCCGACGCGCCGCGGGGTCCCGGCTTGACGGCCGGGGACGTGGCGGTGGACGACCGGCCCCCCGACCCGCGTGGGCCCGAGTATCCGGCGCGGGGCGCGGGGCTCGACGGGGGCCGTCGGGAGCCCGAAATGTGAGAGCGGTGGGCCATGGCCCGGTGCCGCGAGACGGATCCATGACAGGATTGGCGGGGGTGATCGATGGGCCGGTTCTGGTCCTGGGTGATGGCGCTGTTTGGGGCGCGGCGACGCCGGGGCCGGTCCCGCGCGCCGTCGCGGCCGGGCCGGACGGCATCGGCGACCCGGGCCGCGCCGCCCGCCCGACCCTCGTCGGCCAGGGTGCCGTCGAGCGCGGATCCCCCGGTACGGGTGCCGAACGAGGAGGCCCTGTCGGCGGACCGCGTGGCGCTGATCCGCGATGCCCTGGTGACCCATCGGGCCAAACGCCGGCTGCTGGATACGCTGGACGGCGAGGACCGGAGCCTGCTGGAGGCTCTGGCGTTCAGTGCCCTGTTCTTCCCGTCGGCCGGGCCGGACGTGCTCGATGCCGGGGCGGGCGCCCGCCGGCCCGACGCGACGGCCCCGACGCAGGCGCCCAAGGCGGCCGAATCCGGGACCCGCGACCCGCGCCCATGACGGATCGGGCCCGATGCGGACGAAAAAGCGGGCTCGGCGGGGAGAATGCGCGGTCTCTTGACGGGACAGCGGCTGGCTAAGGATGTACTGTTGTCACTTGATGCGTGTATGACCAGACCATGAGGCAATTCAGGGCATGGAGAACGATGACGACGTCCGGATCCTGAAGAAGGAACTTCGCGGGCTTTTCGATCACATTCAGCGTATTCGTCAGGAGATCGCGGCCATCCGCAAGCCGGGTTCGGCCGAGGATCGTTTTGTCTCCATGTCCGATCAACTGGATGCGATCGTCGACAACACGGAGTCGGCCACCAACACCATCATGGAGAATGCCGAGAGCGTGGACGAGATTTTCCTCGCCGTGCGCTCGGAGATCCAGGATGCGACGGTCAGCGCGCGGCTGGACCAGATCCCCGATCTCATCAGCGGCATCTTTGAAGCCTGCAGCTTCCAGGACATCACCGGCCAGCGCATTACCAAGGTGGTCAAGACGCTGCAGTACATCGAGCGTCGCGTGAACGCGCTGATCACCATCTGGGGCGAGGAGGGGTTGACGACGGCGGAGCCGCCGACGGACACCGTGCCGCCCCCCGATACCGACCACAAGCTCCTCGAAGGGCCACAGTTGAAGGGGCATGGCGTCACCCAGACCGAGGTGGACGCGCTTCTGGGCGGGACCACCACGTCGACCCTGTCGCCGGCGGGGGGCACGGCCTCGCAGACGGACATCGACGCGCTGTTCGACGAGGGGCCGGCGGCACCCGCCGCGCCGACCGCGCCGGCCGCGCCGGCGGCCGACCCGGATCAGACGCCGGCCGCGACCACACCCGCGAAGCCGGCATCCAAGACGGCATCCAAGACGGCGGCCAAGCCACCGGCCACCGACAAGAAGGCCTCCGACGGTGATGCCGAGGACGGCGGCGGCATGGGGCAGGACGATATCGACAAGCTGTTCGGATAAGGACTGGCGCCGGGCGGGCGGACGGGGCCATGCGGCCCCCTCCGGCGGGGATCGGGTGTGACCGGTCCCTGCCCGGATCGCGGCGGGGGCGCGGGTGCCTGACGCTCCGGACCCGCGCGGATGGCCGCGATGTCCTTGACGCGGCGCGGCGATCCGGGTAGAACCCCGCTTCCCTTGAGGTCCGCGCGACCCTCTGCGGACCACGCGCCACGACCACGACCACGACCTGATCAAGAAGAGGACACAACCATGGCCCGACGTTGCGCCGTGACGGGCAAGGGCGTGCAGACTGGCCACAATGTCAGTCACTCCAACATCAAGTCAAAGCGCCGCTTCCTTCCCAACCTTCAGGTGACCTCGTTGATGAGTGACGCGCTGAAGCGGACGTTGCGCGTGCGCCTGTCCGTGCATGGCCTGCGCACCATCGAGCACAAGGGCGGTATCGACGCGTTCCTGCTGGAAACGCCGGCCGCGAAGCTGCCGCCGGAGCTGCGGCGCCTGAAGCGTCAGGTGGCGGCCGTGGTCGCGAGTCAGGACGTCGCGACTCAGGAGCAGGCGGCCGGCTGAGGCGCGCGATCGCCTGCCTCCGCGGACGGTTTGGTGTGGGCGGCCGGTTTCGGCTGCCCCTTTTTTGCCGTGCGTGACATCGACGGCCGTCAAGGCGGGTCGCCGAAGCCGGTGGCCCGACCGGCTTGCGTCCGCGCGGAGGACATGCCGCCATGGTCGAGATCGTCAACCTCAGGCGGGCGCGCAAGCGGCGGCGCCGGGATGAGGCCGCCGCCGAGGCCGCCGAGGCCCGCGCGCGTCACGGCCGGACCAAGGCGGACCGGAGCCGCGACGACTTCTCCAGGGCACGCGACCGCCGTCATCTGGACGGCCATCGGCGCGCGCCGGACGACGACCCGACGCCGGACGGGTCGACCTGACGGCTCGTCCGTGGCGGGGCTCTGGACATCCCGTGTCCGCTGGCCGACAGTGGCCGGCCCGTGACCCTCCGACTCCGGCCGCCCGATGCGCAATCCCGCCCTTGATCTCCTGCCCGACAGCCCCTTCGTCACGCTTCGCGCGTTGCTGGACGACGTGGCGCCGCCCGCCGGTGTCGAGCCCGTGTCCATGGCGGTCGGCGAGCCGGTCAACGGCTATCCGGCCCTCGTGGGCGAGATCCTGGCGGCCCATGTGGACCTGTGGGGACGGTATGCGCCGATGGGCGGCACCGAGGCCCTCAACGCCGCCATGATCGGCTGGCTGATGCGCCGCTTCGGCCTGCCCGAGGGAGCCATCCGGCCGGGCCAGTCCATCGCTCCCCTGGCCGGAACCCGCGAGGGGCTGTTCCTGCTGCCCCAGGTGGTCACGGCGGCCCGGTCCGGCGACACACCGGCGGTGCTGATCCCCTCGCCGTTCTATCACACCTACGCCGGCGCGGCCCTGGCGGCGGGGGCGGAGCCGGTGTTCCTGCCCACCGACGCCGACACCCACCATCTGCCGGACCTGGACGCGGTCTCCCCGGACCTGTGGGCGCGGGCCAGCCTGATTTATCTGTGCTCCCCCACCAATCCCGGCGGCACGGTGGCCGACCTGGACTACCTGACGCGGCTGGTCAACCTGGCCCGGGCGCATGACGTCGTCGTGGTCGCCGACGAGTGCTACGCGGATCTCTACTTCGGTGATCCGCCGCCCAGCGCGTTGCAGGCGGCGCTGGCCCTGGACGGGACACTGACGGCGGTGGTGGTGGTGCATTCCCTGTCCAAGCGCTCCAGCGTGCCCGGGCTCAGGGCCGGGTTCTGCGCCGGCGATCCGGCGGTGATTCGCCCCTTTCTGCGGTTGCGCGAGTACGGCGCGGTGTTCATGCCGCTTCCCGCGCAGGCGGTGGCGGCGCGCCTGTGGGCGGACGATGCCCACGTCGCGGTTAACCGGGCCTACTATCGCGCCAATATGGAGGTCGCGGAGGCCGTGCTGGGGGATCATCCCGGCTTCGCGCGGCCCGAGGCCGGATTCTTCCTGTGGCTGCGGGTGGGCGACGGCGAGGCGGTGGCCCGGCGTTTGTGGGTCGAGGCCGGGATCCGCGCGGTGCCCGGCGCCTATCTGGGCCGGCCGGATGCCCGGGGGCGGAACACCGGCGCGCCCTACCTGCGGTTCGCTCTGGTGCACGACCGCGCCACCACCGAGGCGGCCTTGCGCCGCGTCCGGGCGGTGCTGTAAGCGCCCGGGACCCCTTGACCCGGGCCTTCCCCGTCCCTTCATGCCCTTGTAAGCTTTGGTCCCGCCTGGTCCTGGCGTCGGTCGCGAGCGACGGGCGGGGCGGGACGGCGAGTCCGACACCCAGAGGTTTTCGTCACGGTCCGGACGGGGTCTGATACCAGCGGCGGATGAGTGTGACTCATCCGTCGAGCGGCCAGGGACGGCACCGGTCAGTCTCAAGGACCGTTGGTATGACACCGGAACCCTGGTCATCCTGGTCCGCCCTCAACGACACACAAGAGAGAGCACGATGAAGATTTCGTTCGGCAAGCCTGCCCTTCCGGAGTCCGGAGCCCTGGTGGTGGGTGTCCTGGAGGGCAAGGTCCCCGGCCAGACCGCCACCGAACTGGACGAGGTGACGGGAGGCCAGGTGCGCCGCGCCATGGAGCATGCCCGGTTCAAGGGCGAGAAGGGGGAAACCCTGGTGGTGCCGGCCCCGCACGGCGTCACCCTGACCCGCATCGTCCTGGTGGGACTCGGCGCGGCCGGCAAGATCGACGCGGCGGTGATGGAGGCCGTGGGCGGCGCCGCCACCGCCTGCCTGGCCGGGCTGGGCGACGAGGCCGCCGCCCTGGTGGTGGAGCGGCCCGAGGGCATGGACCTCAAGGCCCCCATCGCGGCGGCTCATGCGGCCGTGGGCGCGCGGCTGCGCGCCTACCGCTTCGACAAGTACCGCACCAAGGAAAAGCCGGAGGAGAAGCCGGCGCTCAAGAACCTGACCGTGCTGTGTGACGATCCCGCCGGCGCCGGGGCCGCCTTCGCGGCGCTGGACGTGGTGGCCGCCGGCGTGTGCCTGACCCGCGATCTGGTCAGCGAGCCGGCCAATATCCTCTACCCGGAAAGCTTCGTGGAGGCGGTGCGCGACCTGGAGGACCTGGGCGTGTCCGTCGAGGTCCTGGACGAAGCCAAGATGCGCAAGCTGGGCATGGGGGCGTTGCTGGGCGTGGCCCAGGGCTCGGCGCGGCCGCCGCGCCTGCTGGTGCTGGAGTACCGGGGCGCGGACGACAGGAAGGCGGCGCCGCTGGCCCTGGTGGGCAAGGGCGTGACCTTCGACACCGGCGGCATCAGCATCAAGCCGGCCGCCGGCATGGAGGACATGAAGTGGGACATGGGCGGCGCGGGCGTGGTCGCCGGTACCCTCAAGGCGCTGGCCGGCCGCAAGGCCAAGGCCAACGTGATCGGCCTGTGCGGCCTGGTGGAGAACATGCCGTCGGGCACCGCCCAGCGTCCCGGCGACGTGGTCACCTCGGCCGACGGTCAGACCATCGAGGTCATCAACACCGACGCCGAGGGCCGGCTGGTGCTGGCCGACGTGCTCTGGTATGCACAGGATCGCTTCAAGCCCAGCCACATCATTGACCTGGCCACCCTGACCGGGGCCATCATCATCAGCCTGGGCAGCGAGCATGCCGGCCTGTTCGCCAATGACGACGCCCTGGCCGACGCCCTGACCGGGGCCGGCCGGGCCGTGGGCGAGAAGGTCTGGCGCCTGCCCCTGGGCGATGCCTACGACAAGATGATCCGGTCCGACATCGCCGACATGAAGAACGTCGGCAACCGCGAGGCCGGCTCCATCACCGCCGCCCAGTTCCTGCAACGCTTCATCACCGACAAGACCCCCTGGGCGCATCTGGACATCGCCGGGGTGACCTGGTCGAAGAAGGACGCGGCCACGGTGCCCAAGGGGGGCACCGGGTTCGGCGTGCGTCTGCTCGACCGGTTGGTGGCCGACATGATCGAGGGCGGCGGCGGCGCCTCCGAGCCCGGGGGTGGCGGCGCCGGTGACGCGGATGCCGATGCCGGCAAGGAGAAGGGCAAGGACAAAGAGCGAGACAAGGACAAGAAAAAGAAGAAGAAGTAGCGTCACGCACGGTCCGCCCGGCCTCCGCGCGGGGGCCGGGCCGGACGGCCGGGATGCGTCACGGGCCGCAGGCGTCGCAGTGGCGCACCTCGATGATCGGATGGCAGATGCCCGCGTCCTCGGGCAGGGCGGCCTTGTAGTCATCGGGCTGGCGGTCGCCATGGGTGACCACCGAGGCCACCAGCATCACCGCGCCCGAGCCCACGGACCACATGTGCAGATCCTCGACCCGGCTGTCGCCGTCCGCCTCCAGGCTGCCCAGAACCTGGCGGCGCAGGGTCTGCGGGGCCTCGGTATCCAGCAGCACGCGACCGGTGTCGCGCAGCAGGCCGTAGGCCCACACCAGGATGACCGCCGCCGACACCATGGCGACGGCCGGATCCAGCCACCGCCAGCCGTAGGCCCAGGCCGTCGCCAGGGCGATGATCGCGCCGACCGAGGTCAGGGCATCGGCGATCACATGCACCAGGGCGGCGCGCAGGTTGTTGTCGTGCCCGTGTCCGTGGTGGTGGTCGTGACGATGATCGTGGTCGTGACCATGACCGTGATGCTCGTGCCCGCCGGTCAGGGCGACCGCCGACACCACGTTCACCACCAGGCCGATCACCGCGATCAGCAGGGCCTCGCCATAGGCGATGGACTGCGGGTTCAGCAGGCGTTCGACGGCATGCCCGATCATCAGCAGCGCCGTGAACCCCAGCATCAAGGCACTGGCGAAGCCGGCCAGGTCGCCGGTCTTTCCCGTGCCCAGGCTGAAGCGCGGGTCATGGGCATGACGGCGGGCGAACACATAGGCGGCGGCGGCCAGCCCCAGGGCGAGCGCATGGGTGCCCATGTGCACCCCGTCGGCCAGCAGCGCCATGGAGCCGGTCAGCAGGCCGGCGGCGATCTCCACCGCCATCACCGCCAGGGTGATCAGGGTCACCAGCCGCACGCGGTGTTCTTGCGGGCGGGCGTCGACCCCGCCGAAGCGATGATCGAAGTGGCCGATGGTGGGGCAGGGCGGCGCCGCCTGCGACATGGGGAGTCTCCCTCGTGATCCGCGACCGCGCCACTGTATGCCTTCTCGGATGAGAGGCAATCGCAAATGTGGCCGACCGCGTGGGGCAGCGGGCCGGCCACGGACGGCAACGGTCCTTCTCAATGACCGTCGGTCCCACGCGCGCCGCTACCGCGCGAGCGCGAGCAGCGCGTCCAGGTCCAGGTGGGTCTCCAGGTGCCCGGCCAGGTCGTCGAGGGCCTCCTCGACCCGCGCCTCATAGTTCAGGCGCGCCGCCTGTCCACCCATCTGTGTGATCCAGTGGCCGCGGAAGGCGTCGGCGCCGAACAGCCCATGCACATAGGCCCCCATCACACAGCCGTTGGGGGAGACGGCGCCCTCCGGCCGGGGCGCGGCACCCGCGCCGTCGTCGAGCGTCAGCCAGGGCCGCGCCAGCCCCGGGCCGGTGGTGCGCCCCATGTGCATCTCGTAGCCCGTGACACGGCAGCCGCTGGCCCGGTCGGTCATGTCCAGGTCGATCAGCCGCTTGTCGCCGCCGATCTCGGTCTCCAGGTCCAGCAGGCCCAGGCCCGGGGTCTCGCCCGGTGGTCCCTCGATCCCCTGGGGGTCGCGCACCACCCGGCCGAGCATCTGATAGCCGGCGCACAGGCCCACCACCCGGCCGCCTGCCCGGGCATGGGCCAGGATGTCGACGTCCCAGCCCTCGCGGCGCATCACCTCCAGGTCGGTTCGGGTGGCCTTGGAGCCGGGCAGGATCACCACGTCGGTGTCGCGCGGGACGGGCTGGCCCGGCTGTACCCAGGAGACGGAGACGCCGGGCTCCATGGCCAGCGGGTCGATGTCGTCGAAGTTGGCGATGCGCGACAGGCGCGGCACCGCCACCTTCAGGTTGCCGGCGCCGGGGTCGGCGGGGCGTTCCAGGGCCAGGGAATCCTCGGCCGGCAGGCGATCGCCACCCTCGAACCAGCGCACCACGCCCAGGAACGGCCAGCCGGTGCGGGCGGTGATGGTCTCGCAGGCGGGCTCGAAGATGGTGAAGTCGCCCCGGAACTTGTTGATCAGGTAGCCATGGACGCGGGCGTTGTCCTCGGGCCGCAACAGGGCCTGGGTGCCCACCAGGGCGCCCATGGTGCCGCCGCGATCGATGTCGGACAGGAACACCACCGGCAGGTCGGCCATCTCCGCCAGCCGCATGTTGGTGATGTCGGAGTCGCGCAAGTAGACCTCGGCGCCGCTGCCCGCGCCCTCGACGATCACCAGGTCGGCGTTGGCGCGCAGCTTTTCCAGGCTGCCCAGCACCGCCGGCATCAGCGCATGGCGCATGCGGTGATAGATCCGGGCCGGGCAGTTGCCCAGCACCCGGCCGCGCAACACCACCTGGGCGCCGATTTCGGTTTGCGGCTTCAGGAGCACCGGGTTCATGTCGATGGAGGGCGCCTGGCGGCAGGCCCGCGCCTGGAGCGCCTGGGCGCGGCCGATCTCGCCATGCGGAAAGGTGCCGTCTGGGTTGGGCGGCGCGTCGCTGTCCACCGCCACGGCGGCGTTGTTGCTCATGTTCTGCGCCTTGAAGGGGCGCACGTCCAGGCCGCGCCGGGTGAAGGCGCGGCACAGGCCAGCCACCAGCAGGCTCTTGCCCACATCGGAGCTGGTGCCCTGGATCATCAGGACTTTCGCGCGTTTCCTCGCGTCGGGCGGCGGGACGGGGATCGTCAGGTCGGCGGGGATCTCGGGGGCCTTGGGAAGCGGCTTCGGCGACGTCGGGGACTCGGGGGTCATGGTGTCCAGGCATCAGGGGAGGGGAAGGCGCCGAGGATGCCGCAACGCCCGGCGTGGATCAACGGTGGGCGGGCGCGCATGGCGACGCGGCGGGGCGCCGGCTCCGGGGTGATCGGCCTCCGCCGTCCCGCCGCGTCCTCGTCGTCCGGCGGTCCCTCCCCGCCCGGAGCGGGCATGGCCAGGGGCGAGGGGGCGTCGCGCCTCCGACGGACCTGGGACCCCTGTCAGTCCTTCACGGGCTTGATGCGGTACTTGCGAGTCTGCGGCTGGCCGTTCCAGACCACCGGCTTCAGAAGCCACTTCTGGATGAAGTTCCAGGCGCCACGATAGCCGTTATGGGGCAGGGTGCAGTCCGAGCAGTCCTTGCGGGTGATCCCGTTCTTGTCGGTGAACACATCGTAGGGGCCGGGACACTCGTAAGCGATCAGCGGGCAGTAACAAAACAGACAGTTGAAGTCACCGCGCACACCTTCATGGCAGGGCAGGAACGGGCAATCGTGGTTGGTGAAGCCCTTGAAACCCTCGTTATTGGTCGAATCCTTGGGCTGCATGGTCCGTTGCTTCCCTGTCAGGACGCGGCGGGAACACTCACCGGAACCACTGTCCCCGACGCGTCGCCGTTGAGACCTCTTCAGAGATGGTCGCGCGTCCGGGGTGCCTCAACCCCTGGCCCGGCCGGGGACGGCACACCCCGCCCCCACGCCGCCGCGAGGGCGAACCCCATGGCGGCGCGGCATCGCGGGTGACCTGACGGTCGGCCTCAGCGACGGGACCCGGCGTGTTCCAGCATCTCCTCGGCCGGTTCCTCGCCGGTCTTGCAGGGCTTCATGGCCGCCGCCATCTCGTGCTCGGAGAGCTGACCCTTGTTGCCGCCGCAGGCGGTCATGGAGGCCGTCATGGCGTGGTCGGACATCTGCTGGTCGCCGCCGCCGCAGGTCATGACCTTGGCGGGCTGGCCGTCGGTCTTGTCGAGCGGCTTGCCGGCCTCGTTGTAGGCGCGGATGCCGGCCTCGATCTCGGCCTGCTTCTTGGCGGACAGCTTCTTCCAGTCCTCGTTCTCCTTGTCCGTCGGTACGGCGTCCAGCTTGCGCGAGCGGTCGAAGGCGAACCTGACCTTCTTGATGGTGTGCGGTCCCCAGTAGCCGACCTTGCCAAGGTTGTAGAACTGACGCTTCATGGCGCTTTGCAGGTACGCCTTCAGGCAGCCTTGCAGGTACTTGCGGCGCACCTTGTCGCCCGGCACCCAAGGATAGCTGAGAAACGCCTTCTTCATGTAGAACCGGCGGTAGCAGGACATGACCGCGTCCAGCAACTCGCCGCGATCCATGGACTTGGGCCGCATGATCGGCGTGACGAAGTTGTACTGCGAGAAGTCATGGACCTCCACCTTGTCGCCCATCTCGCGATACAGGTCCGAAAACGGCCAGGGCGTGAACATGGACCAGTTGGCCATGTCCGGGTTCCAGTCCATACACAGCTTGAAGGTTTCTTCCAGGGTCTCGCGGGTCTCGTTCTCCAGGCCGACGATGAACTGGGCCTCGGTGACGATGCCGTTCTCGCGCAGCAGGTCGATGGCCCGCTTGTTCTGGGCGACCGTGGTTTCCTTGTGGAACAGGTCCAGGTTCAACTGCGCCGCCGCCTCGGTGCCCAGCGAGATATGGACCAGCCCGGCCGAGCGATAGAAGGGCAGCAGGTCTTCGTCGCGCAGGACGTCGGTGACGCGGGTGTTGATGCCCCACAGGACGCCCAGGTCGCGGGCCTTCAACTCCTCGCAGAAGGCGACGAAGGCCTTCTTGTTGATGGTCGGTTCCTCGTCGGCGAGGATGAAGAAGCCCACCTTGTGCTCCTTGACGAGCACCTCGATCTCGTCCACCACCGCCTTGGGATCGCGCACCCGATAGTCGCGCCAGAACTTCCACTGGGAACAGAAGCTACAGGTGAACGGGCAGCCCCGCGCCATGTTGGGAGTGGCCACGCGGGTGCCGGTGGGGATGTAGATGTACTTTTCCCAGTCGAGCACGCTCCAGTCGGCGACGATGTCGTCGACGTCGCGGATCGGCGGCTCGGCCTGGGTGGCGATGACCTTCTCGCCCTCGCCATAGGCGATGCCCTTGACCTGGCCACGGGCGCCGGGCCACTGGCCCTCGTCCACCGCGCGCACGAGGTTGAGCATCACCTGTTCGCCCTCGCCGCGCACGATGGCGTCGATCCACGGCGCCTCGCGCAGCACCTGCTGATACATGAAGGTGCCGTGGATGCCGCCGAGTATGGTGACCGCGTCGGGGAACATCTCGCGGGCGATCTTCAGCACCTCTTCCGCCTTGTAGATGGCGGGGGTGTTGGCCGTGGTGCCGACGACGTCGGGCTTTTCCTTGGCCAGGGCGGCGCGCAGTTGATCGTCCGACATGTCGTCGGTCATGGCGTCGATGAAGCGGATATCGGTGTAGCCGCCCTTCGCCTTCAGGTAACCGGCCAGGTAGGCGACCCACGCCGGCGACCAGTTGCCGGCCACCTCGGCGCCACCGGAATGATAATTCGGCTGGATCAGCACGATCCGCATGAGGGGTCTCCTCGCCATCTGAGAGCCTGCCTCCCAAGACCTCCAACCCCGACGCAGGCCCGAGGCAAATAGCGGTAAGTCTTTGAGAATAGGCGAAATAGATCGCGAACCTTAGACCCGCATCCGACCGACTGTCAACCACGATTGTCAAGCGCGGTTGTCACTCGGCCGGGAGCGCGCGCGCCGATGCCGGCCTCGCGCCGCGGTGCTGCGGCGGGGGGTCGGCGTCGCGGGGGGCCACGAGTCGTCGCCGGGTCCGTCGGGCCGCGCGGGCGTGTCGTCGGGGGGCGAGTCGCGGGTGGGGAGCGGCACCAGGGTGGGCGCCGGGGCCGGGGTCTGGGCCGCTCGTGTGGCCGGGGCGTCGGCCGGCGACGGAGGGATGGTCCGGTCCGGGTCACGGGGCGTCGGCCGCAACCGCGCCAGCAGGCGCCGGGCCCGCGCCAGATCCTCGCCCATGCCCAGGCGGCGGTACAAGGTCAGGGCCTTTCCCAGGCAGTCGGCGGCCTGGTCGCGGTGCCCCGGCGCCGGTTCGTGCCAGGCGAGGCCGGCCAGGGCGGTGGCGCGGGCGTGATACAGCCGCGCCAGCGTGGCGGTGTCGTCGGCGGCGAGGGCGTCGGCGATCAGGGGATCGACCAGGGCGGCCACCGCCGCGAACTCACGGGACTCCCCGGCGGTGATGGCGTGAGACAGGCGCATCGCCGCCACGGTGGCCAGCAGCGCGCGCGCTCGCCGGGGCGCGCCGGCCCGCGTCCACGCCCGGGCGGCGGCCTCCAGCGCCTGGATGGCGGTTACCTGATCCCCGGCGTCGGCCGTGGTCCGGGTCAGCCGGTGCAGGGTGGCGGCCAGACGGACCCGCAGGGCGGCGGCGTCTCCCGGCAGGTGGTCGGGGTCCAGCCGCGCCAGGGCCGCCTGATAGGCCGCCGCGCCCTCCGCCAGGGTTTCCCGCGAGGCCCGGTTGGCCAGCGC
Source organism: Roseospira visakhapatnamensis (assembly GCF_014197915.1). Taxonomy (GTDB): domain Bacteria; phylum Pseudomonadota; class Alphaproteobacteria; order Rhodospirillales; family Rhodospirillaceae; genus Rhodospira; species Rhodospira visakhapatnamensis. The sequence goes on along the minus strand of NZ_JACIGK010000010.1, from coordinate 27,685 downwards.
CGTCGCCCAGACGTGGGCATCGGCCCAGTCCACGCGGGCCAGGGTGATCAGGTCCGCCGGCCAGCGTCCCGCGAGGGTCTCCAGGGCCTCCCCCATGGTCTCGGCGGCGGTGCGCAGGCCCGCGGACTCGTGGCGCCGATGGGCGTCCAGGGCGCGGAGGCGGCCCAGCGCCAGCCGGTAGCCGGCCGGAACCTCGCCGGCGAACAGGCGCTCCGATGCGGACGGGACCAGCGCGGCGGCGGCCGCCAGGGCGGTCCGCAGGCGGGCGGGCAGGGCGTGCCGCCCGGGTTCGGCGGGGCCGGGCGCGGCGGCCAGCACGGTGGCGTGCAGCAGGTGCCGGGCGATCGCCGGCGCATCCACGGGCAGCGCCACCACCGACCACGGACGCGGGTGTCCGATATCCAGGTCAAGCGGGGGCCGGCGTCCCAGGACGGACAGCCGCATCAGGCTTCCGGCCCGCTGACCCCAGATCAGGACGTCCGCCTCCGCGTCGGCGAGCCATGCCCGCCCCTGCCGGGTGGCGTGATGCAGCAGGGCCACCAGGCCGGCGCCGGGACGCGGGCCGGCCGAGGGACTGCCGCGCAGGGTCTGGACCCGGAGTCCGGGGCACTGGCGCAGCGTGGCCAGGACGGCCTCGGCGCCCTCGCCGCCGTCGGCGCCGTTGACGCCGTCCAGGGGACAGACCAGCACCGACACCGGCGGCGCGGCCTGGTCCCACAGGCGCGGGCGTGCCGGCGGCCGGCCGCCATCGCGGCCCGGCGTGAGGGCGGTCGCGTCCGCGTCTGCTCTGTCTCGCGGTCCCCTGATTCGGTCCATGCCCGACGTCCGTTCCCAAGGCCCGTGGCGTTGACAAGGGCAAGCGGCGGGCCGGCCGGCATCCCGACATCGTGCCGGGACTCGCTGGACAAGCGAAACAACAGGCCCAAGTCCGTGTCGGCCAAAACAATCGCTCTCTCATTTGAAATCCATCACCCTTAAGGAATCGTATCATCCGGGTGAGGCGCGAGTCCGTTCACCTGCGACCGACGCATGGCTCACGCTTGATTTTCTTGCGATCCACGCATGGCGGCGTGGTCTAAGCTGAAGAAACCGTGACCGAACGGTTTACGGTGCGATCGCGAACAGGCATCATGCCGTCGCGTCCGGGCGGAGTCCGGCCGGCCGTCGAGATCCAGGGAGATGATCATGAGGCAGTCCGTGCGGCGCATCGTGCCCCACTCGCGCGAGCGCATCTTCGACCTGGTGGCCGACGTGGAACGCTATCCCGAGTTCCTGCCCATGTGGCAGCAGGCCCGCGTGCTGTCGGGCGGGGCGGAGCACTACCGGACTGAACAGGCCCTGGGTATCGGTCCGGCGCGACTTGAGTTCGTGTCCGAGACCTTTCTGGAACGCCCGGAGCGCATCGTCGTGGTCGCCGACCATGCCCCGGTGCGCCGGCTGCGCCTGGACTGGACCTTCACCGACATGGGGCCGAACCGGTGTCAGGTCGCCCTGAACATGGTTGTTGAAGTCCAATCGCGAATGCTTCAGAAGCTCATCCAGGCGATGTCCGGCGATCTGGTGCCGCGCCTGATGTCTTCCTTCGAGGCGCGCGCGCGCGCCATGTCCCGGTCGTCCGACCCCTCGCGGTCCGATCCGACCCGGCTGGAGACGGTGCGGGCCACTGTCCCGGTCGGTGACGGATCCCTGCCATCCTCCGTCGAACCGGCACGAGGTGGGCTGCGGTGACTTCAGGCCGTCCCTTGTGCCACTCCCCTGTCTGGAGACCGGGAGCGGTCGGTCTTGTGCGTGGGCCTGAGATCCCCCGTGGCGGATCCGGAGCCGTCGTCTTTTCGCGTTTGGAGCGCGACCGTGTCGTGCCAACTTCTTTAGGATAGGTTCATGAACAAACCCCATGCGGTCGTGCCCGACGTTGCCCTTGAGTCGTTGGACAAGGACGATCCGGACCTTCCGGCCTCCCGTCCCGTATCGGTCCAGAGCGTCCCCGAGATTCCGGAGTATCTGCGCAAGGTCTACACCTGGGCCTATCTGACTCCCGCGTACAGTCGCTATCTGGATACCTCCCTGGTGGTGTCGGCGATCCTTTGGGGCAACATGAACCGCCTCATGCGCGCCGGGTTCTCGGAGTTCGAGCCCGGCCAGAGCGTGTTGCAGCCGGCCTGCGTCTACGGATCGTTCTCGGCCCACCTGGCGGCGCGCCTGCAGCCGGGCGGTCACCTGCACGTCACCGACGTGGCCGCCAACCAGGTGGAGGCATGCCGCGCCAAGCTGACAGACTATCCCAACTCCCTAGTCGGGTTCGCCGACGCCGCCCACCCGCGCGATCGGGACTATGACGGCGTGTGCTGCTTCTTCCTGCTGCACGAGGTGCCGGAGGACTACAAGCGGCGCATCGTCGACAGCCTGCTGGCCGCCACCCGGCCGGGCGGCAAGACCGTGTTCGTGGACTACCACGGGCCGCACTGGGCGCACCCCTTGCGTCCCATCATGATCGTCGTCTGGCGCCTGCTGGAGCCCTACGCCATCGCGCTCAGCAAGAACGAGATCCGCTCCTACGCCTCCAAGGACCTCGCCGACGCCTTTACCTGGCGCAAGGAGACCTATTTCGGCGGTCTGTACCAGAAGGTGGTGGCCGAACGGCGCCCGTGAGCGTCTGCCCGGATCGTCTCGTTTCATAGGATACTCTGAAGAGGGGCGCGCCTACGGCATACGCCGTGTGGGGCGTGGGGCGGAGCCTGTCCGGCAGGGACCGGGAACGGCCCCGGTCCGTGGTCGTGCTTGGGGAGGACGGCAGCGGTCGTCGGATCCGTTGCCAGCGTCCAAAATCGGGTGCGATCCAGGGTTGTCGGGCGCGCCTCAGGTGCTTGACAACGCCGACTGAGCGATATTTTTCGACTCGAGACTCAGGACTCGTTAATAAAGTATTGGAATCCTGACTCAATCGAAGTAGCCTGTTGACAAAATTCGGTGTGTCAGCAGGGACGAGTCGCGATGGCCACCCGAGAAATCGATCCAGAGGACGAGACTCCGACCGGCGCGGCGTTTCGACAGTGGGGCGACAAGACGGGGCGGACCCGCGTCAAGGGAACCGCCGTGGAGTCGCCACGGTCGCGGTCGGCCTCGACGTCGACACGCGAGTCGACCTCCAGTTGGCTGTCGCGGCTGCGCGCCGAGGGGAGCCAGACCGACGGCCTGGAGGCCGGCGAGGTCAACGGGACCGGGAGTCCCGGCGGCGCGACGTCCGATGCCGGTGTCGCGGCCGCGTCACCCGCGCCGGACACCGGCGCGCCGGTCACGCGCCTGGACCTCGCCGCCAACGACCGCGCCACGTCGACACCGCCGGCGCACGAGGGCGGCGGCGCTGCCGTCTCCAAGGCCACCACGACCACCGAGGACGCTCCGTCGCGCGCGGATGCCGGGGTGTCGTCGCGGGTCCGGCCCGCCGAGGCCGCGACCGAGGACGGGGTGCGTCCCGGACCCTGGCCGGCCGAGGCCGGCGACGTCTATCCGCCGCCGCCGCTGCCGCCCCCCTTGCCGCCGCTGCCGCCGGATCCGCCGATGGCCATGCCCCGGGCCATCGAGTGGCCGTGGTGGGTCGGCGGCGGGGTGTCGCTGTTCTGGCTGGCCTTCTTTTCGCTGTACTTCCAGCAGAGCGTCGGCTGGAGCAATCTTTTCATGCTGCTGCCCCACGAGTTCGGGGGCTTCGCGGCCGGTGCGTTCTTCCCGGTGGCGCTGGCGCTGGCGCTGGCGGCGGTGCTGACCCGCGACGGCCGCTACGGCCGCGAGGCGCTGGTGTTGCGGGACCAACTGCGCAAGCTGTCCTATCCCACCGACTCGGCGCGCACGCAGATGAACGAGGTGGCGCGCTCGCTCACCGAGCAGGCGCGCATGCTCACCGACGCCTCGCGTCAGGCGCTGGCCGAGGCGCGGCAGGTGCGCGACGGCCTGAGCACCGAGGTCGTGGCCCTCAACGCGCTTTCGGAAAAGTTCCGCGAGGATGTCGCCCAGGTGATTCGCGACGCGGAGAGCCAGGTCTACGGCCTGGAGGAGGCCACCGAACGGGCCGTGACGCGCGGACGCGACGCCGGCCATACCCTGGAGAAGCAGGGCGCGACGCTGTCGGACGCCGCCGAGAAGCTGGTTTCCCAGACGCGGGTGCTCGACGAGAATTTGCGCAAGCACGTCCAGGAACTGACCCTGGCCGGGCAGCAGGCGCGCGAGCACGGCAACAGCCTCACCTCCGTCAACGACGCCATCGCCCGGTCGGTGCGCGAGGGGCGGTCGGTCGGCGAGGAGGTGTCCGGCCTGCTGCGTGACCTGGATGAGCACCTGCGGGGCCAGCAGAACGACCTGGAGGGCCTGCGTGGCCGCTGGGAGAAGACCAGCCGCCAGGTGCTCGACGACATGGGCCAGCAGAGCAAGACGGTCGACCAACTGGTCGAGCGCATGATGAGCCGCGCCCAGGTGATCGAGGACACCATCGGTCGTCAGAGCGACGCCCTGATGGGGGCGTCGGACCAGTCCATGGCGCGCCTGAAGGAGATGGAGGGCGTGTTCACGCGCCGCGTCCTGGCCATGAACACCTCTGTGGACGAGGCCACGGGCAAGCTGTCGGACGCATCCCTGGTGGTCGCCCAGCGCGGCCAGGAGGCGGCGGTGGCCACCAGTTCGGCCACCGACACCCTGGAGCGGGCCTCCGGCACCCTGGACGAGACCCTGCGGGCGCTGTCCACCGCCGTGCAGCGGGCCGAGCAGCGCGCCCGCGACGCCGCCGGCGCCGTCAAGGAACAGGTGGAAAGCCTGGAGTCCAACACCACCGAGGCCAACCGTCAGGCCGGTTTCATCCGCGAGGCGATCGAGGCGCAGACCCAGGAACTGCACGACGGCGCCACCCTGATCGGTACTCAGGTGGAACTGGTGCAGAGCGCCCTGACCCAGCAGGCCCGGCACCTGGGCGATGCCGCCAACACGGCGGCGGCGCGCATCCAGGATACCGTGGAGTCCCTGCGGGCCCGCCTGGGCGAGTTGTCGGGCGTGTCGCGTCAGGTCAACGCCGACCTGGAGAGCGTTGGCGCCGGCCTCATGAAGCACGCGGAAACCCTGGAGGAAGCCGGCCAGCGCAGCCTGGACTACACCCGGGCCGCCTCGGAGGCGGTGCAGGGCGAGACCGGGCACCTGCAAGAGGTGGTCGCCAAGGTGCACGAGGCCCTGGAGGGCCTGGAACAGACCCTGGCGGCGCGCAACATGGCCATCACCCTGGCCACCGAGACCGCCGACAAGCAGTTCGGCGACGTGGCCCGGCTGCTGGACTCCAAGGTCAAGGATCTGGGCGAGACCAGCGAGCGCGCCACCGGACACCTGCAAAGCGTGGCCGGATCCCTGGACGATCACGTGGTCATGGTGGAGTCGGTCACCGGCCGTTCGACCGGGCGCATCCGCGAGATGGGCGATGCCCTGGAGCAGCAGGCGCGCATGTTCGAGGAGGTCACCGGGCGGGGCCTGTCCCAGGCGACCGTCGCCGGCAACCGCCTGCGCCAGTCCACCGAGGGCATCCAGGCGGCGGCCGACAAGGCGGCGGAGACCGTGCGCGGCGCGGCCAGCATCCTCGGCGGGGCGCTGGAGGAAGCCGACGAGCGCGCCCATGCCCTGGTGCCGGTGGTGGAAAGCGCCGTTGCCTCCATCCGCCAGGAGGTCAACACCCTGGGCCTCACCGGCGAGAAGATCACCGAGGTCACGCATCGCGCCGGCAGCGAGTTCTCCCGTCAGGCACAGGGGCTGGTCACGGCCGCCGACAGCGCCGAGGAGCGCGCCAAGGCCCTGCGCCTGGAGATGGAGCGGGCCGAGGTGGCCACCTTCCTGCACCAGGCCAGCTTCATGATCGAGCGCCTGGAAAGCGCGGCGGTGGACATCGCCCGCATCTTCAACCCGGTGCGCGACGAGGAGCTGTGGCGCCGCTATCAGAAGGGCGACCACGGGGTCTTCCTGCGCCACCTCGCGCGGGTGATGACGGTCAAGCAGCACGGCGCGGTGCGCGAGGCGTTCGAGACCGACCGCGAGTTCCGGGGCTACGTCACCAGCTTCATCACCGATTACGAAAGCCTGCTGGACCAGACCCAGCAGACGGCGCGGGCGGACATTCTCACCGCCCTGTTCGTCGGGTCCGACCTGGGCAAGGTCTACCTGGTGCTGGCCAAGGCCCTGGGGCGCCTGGACGGCTGACGCGGCGGCCAATGCCCTCAAGGGGGCGAACCCCTTGGCGGCGTCGCTGCACTAGCCGGACTCGTCCAGGCCGTCGTGCGGATCCCAGCCGGCGGCCCGGGCCGCGGTGACCGCCTCCGCCTGGATGCGGTCGAAGCGGGCGCGCAGATCCTCGGGCAGGTTCGCGACGCGGAAGTCGTGGCGCCGCCATTCGTCCTCGACTCGGATCCAGAGATCCTCGAACCGCTTGCGGGTCCAGCCGGCTCCGGTCTCGCTTTCCGGTGCCAGGCCGAACACCCAGGCGTCGCGCAGGATTCGGCCCCGGTCGGTCATGCCGCCCATGTCGTCCTTGTCGATGCCGGGGTAGGGAGTTTCCATGGCGGAGGTCCTTGACGGTTGGTGATCTTGACGCTTGATGATGGTGAGATGCGGGACGCGGCCCGGGCGTTCCCGGGCGAGGCGTCGCCGGTGGTTCGCGGGACGATAGCACAGGTGCGCGCGCCTGTGCGTCCGGCGGGGCGGGATGGCGACGGCCGGAGGCTTCGCCGAAGACAGCGCGGGGCCATGGCCTGAGACCGGGGGGCGGCTCCGCCGGGCGCGCCGAAGGCCATGGAGATGGTCCGTTGAAGACCGTGACCGTTGAAACCCGTGGCCGGCTTGCCCGTTCTGGTCGCCGTGTCGCGGTTCAAGGTGAAGATCCCCTCACAGGACGGCGCCGGGATCGGTGTATCGGATGGCGACCCAGGGGAAAAAACGTGAAATACTGCCGATTGTCGTGTCGCGCGGGATCGGGTCACCATGGCCGGGGTCTTGCGCGGGACGGGCGGGAGTCCCGGCGGAAAAGCGGGGTTGAAGGTGATGGCGCGTGCGGCCTAGCGTACTGTGGGGTCCGTGGCTGAGTGGCGCGCCGGAGCGCATGGTCCCGGCCGGACCCCGACCCGCGCCAGGACACGTTCGGGAATCCGTCCGCGGTGATCCGGCCCCGCTCGTCCGGGGGCCGGCCATGAGGCGTCGTGACGCCCGGGAGTCGATGTCGCGGGGTGGACGAGGGATGCACGTCCGCCCGGGGTATGAGCCTCCGATTCAGACCGGCCCTCGATCGGCGAGACGGCCGGCCTGCCAACGTCGGTGAGAGACCATGGCAAACTTCGTGCAAAAGGTGGCGGCGGGGGTTCCCTTCTTCGCCAAGGAGGTACGGGTCGCGGTGTCCGACCGCACCCCGTTCATGATCGCCCGGCCCCGGTCGGTCAACATCCTGCCGTCCAAGCGCTGCAACGCCTTCTGCCCCATGTGCCCGATCGGCGAGGCCAACCTGAAGGGCGAGAAACCCGATCCCGTGGAACTCACGGCCGGTCAGGTCAGCGAGCTGTTCGACGGCATCAAGGACCTGTCGGGCAAGGGGGTGGTCGTCTCCTTCGCCGACGGCGAGCCGACGGTCTGGAAGCCCTTGTGGGACATGCTGGAGCGCGGCCGCGACCTGGGCTTCGCCATCAGCTTCACGACCAACGGCTACACCATGAAGGAGGCCCAGGCGGCGCGCGTGGCGTCCATCAACCCCTTCAACGTGGGGGTGTCGCTGGAATCGCTGCGCGGCGAGATCAACGAGATCATGCGCCCGCTGGACGGCAAGGGCACCCAGAAGACCATCGACTGCATCGAGAACCTGCTGGCCGCCCGGGATCAGGCCGGCGCCGACATGAGCCTGAACATCAAGACCGTGCTGTCCGGCGTGAACTATGAGTATGTGCACGAGATCGTCGAGCGATTCGCGGCCCGCCCCGGCGTGATGTGGACGCCGCAGCCCTTCCGGGGCACCGACGACCGCATGTGGATCCATGACACCAAGCGGTTCGCCGAGGTGATCGAGCACCTGATCACGCTGCGGACCCAGGGCCACAAGATCAACGCGTCCGACAAGAACCTGCGGGACTTCGTGACCTACTTCGAGGCCGGGATGGAGCGGGTGGACAACGCCCCCAACCGGTCCGGAGAGGAAACGCTGGACGCGCCCCGCTGCCAGATCGGCTTCACCAGCATCTTCGTCACCCAGGATGCCCAGGTTCGGCTGTGCCCCTACATGGAGCCGGTGGGTCGCATCGGCGACGGCCAGACGCTGCGGCAGATGTGGACCGGCAAGGCGGCCCAGGAGCGGCGCGAGCAGATTGCCGCCTGCAAGGTGGACTGCGAGCTGTCGTGTACCCGGCGAACCTCGATCCTCAACAAGGCGAAGCTGTTCCTGCAACGCTGAACCGCCGTCGGGACGACACCTATCGGGCACGGCCGGGCGCCCGGGGCGCCCCGTCCCGGGCGGCGCGCGCCAGCCGCATGAGGGTCCGCGAGCACACCACCTCCGGCGGGGGGCCGCTGCTCTTGCAGTCGCCCTCGGCCTCAAGAAGCAGCGTCAGCGCCTGGCCCACGCGCGCGGAGTCCCAGCGGCGCACCTGCGCCTTGAGGCGGTCGGCGTGCTTGAAGATGACCGGGGGGCGCAAGGCGCCCACGGCCTGATCGGGGGACGCGCCACGGGCGACGGCGCCGGCGGCCTGATGCAGCCGGGTGAAATGCCGCACCACCGCGCGTAGCACGGGGATCGGTCCGGTGCCCTCGCGCAGCAGGCGGTCGAGGACCCGTTGCGTGCGGGTGTCGTCGCCATCGGCCACCGCCAGGGACAGGTCGTCCAGGCCCAGGGCCGCCGTGTCGCCGACACAGGCGGCGGCGTCCGCCAGCGTGATCTCGCCGGGATCGCCCTTGTAGGTGGCCAGCTTGATCAGCTCCGCCCGCGTCAGCAGGCGATCCCCGCCCAGGTGCTCCAGCAGGTAGGCCAGCGCGTCGTGGCCGACCGTCATGCCGTGGGCGCGCAAGGTGTCGCGAACCACCTGTTCCAGGGTCATCCCCTCGTCGGCGTAGCAGGCCAGCGCGGCGGCGGCCGGCGATCCCTCGAACAGCTTGCGCAGGGCGGAACTGGGCCGCAGTTCCCCGGCCAGGGCCAACACCAGCGCCTCCCCGGGCGAGTCGTCCAGCACCGCCTGGATCGCCGGCGCCTGGCCGTCCCCGGCATCCAGCAGGCGCACCACCCGGCGCCCGCCCATCAACGACTGGGCGGCGGTCTCGTCGGCCAGGCGCGCCGGGTCGTCCTTCAGGCTGGCCGGCGTCAGGTCGGCGACCCGGAAGGGATCGCCGATGTCGTCCACCACGGTCCGGGTCAGGGCGTCCAGGCGCTCGCGGGCCAGACCCCGGTCGGGACCATAGACCAGCACCGCCCGGACCTTGGGGTCGGGCGCCTTGACGAAGGCGGCGGCGCGGGCGGCGGTGATTTTCATCGGGATGGCGTTCTGGGCATGGGGACAAGCCGGGCAGGGGGGGCGGGCTGCGGTGCAGTCAGGAGAGTCACGGGGGATCTCGAAAAACCCCGCACCCCTCAAGAATACTCCATTCCTTCTCTTATAAATTGCGGGCATAGAGTCGGCAGTATCTAGAGTTTTTCTGAGTGCTCCCACGACCGACCAATCTAGTCACTGCCCAAGTGGTCCCAATCCGAAGTTCGTTGTTTCTCGCTTTGACCTCTCAACGAACTTCGGATTCAATTGGGGTACTCGTGAGTTTACGTTCTAACGGGGGCTATCGACTTGAAGCGCCTTGGAAAGAGCCTGAAGACCGCTTAAAGGACGTCCCATCCAACACATTAGCGGACTTGCGTGCGCCAGTCTGGAACAGTTTTGGTACGGATGTAGTGATCGTGCAGGGCTTGCTTCGCCGACCCACATCCGGCCTGAGCGCACCAAACCCAAAGAGTATAACCATTAGGAATATGGGCTGCTCCTCCACCGCATGTCGGATAGTGGGCAGGCAAGACATCGAGCGTGGCCGCCGACGCATGGGATAGCCTGTACCAAGCGCACCACATATCCTTGGTCGCTTGCGCCCACGCTTGGTTCGACACTGTTGAAGTGGAGAGCACCACAAAAACAATCAAAGGTAGGGCAAGGCTTCTTGATGTACTTTTCATGGTTCGCTTCCTCCTTAAGTCACGGCAACAAACTAAAAGACCCTAAAAATGTGGGGATTTTTTGGCTAACGTTCTCATGGCAATGGGCCGGCATTCTCTCCCCTGGTTCCGCTGGGGGGGCTGCGGCCGACTCTGATACCGGCCATCCATAGGCTGGTATCGTCGGGTCCCAAGACCGTCGTGCTCAGAAGCCCGGGTAGGCCACCGGCCCGCCGGACCCGGTCCCGCCGGATCCGAAGTGGGCGATCAGCCGGGCCTCGATGTCGGCGGCGATCTGCTCGGCGATGCTCTCCTGGCCGGCGCGGCGGTTGCGTTCCGTGGCATACTGGTTGTCCAGGATGTTGTACGTGACGGCCGCGCGCGACTGGCCTTCCCGATCCAGACGCTGGCGACCGTCACCCATGCGGGTCAGCAGACGCCAGGCGGCGCGGCCGTGGAGCGTGGCGAGGCTCGGCTTGTCGTCCTCGCTGATGCCGAGGTCCTGGTCCACCAGGGAGAGGGTCACGACCAGTTCATGGGGGGCGTCGTCCACCGGCCGCAACCGGTCCAGCAGCGCGTTGCGCAACAGTTGCCCGCTGCGGTCCGCGATCGGCGCCACGTCCACGCTGGTGAGTGCCGCGCCGCCCCGGCCCCGGCGGCCGTGCACGGGCCGGAAGCCGCAGCCGGCGACAACACCGCCCAGGGCCATGGTCAACACGACGCGGCGCCCGAGGCGATCGATACGCCGTTCGGGGGGGCCGTCCCCATCTCCCCCATGACGGGCGGAGGCCGTCGGTGGCGACCGGCGTCCCCCGGATTCCCGTCCCGGAATGGAGAGGGAGGGGGTGGGGGGCCTCGGCCCGCTGTCATTGCGCATCGGAGTCACCCCTGTTGAGACCCCATCTGGCGCCCGGGAGGTCCGGACACCACCGTGGTCCTCAGCCCACCACGATGTTGACGATGCGGTTGGGCACCACCACCACCTTGCGGATGGTCTTGCCCTCGGTATGGGCGCGCACGTTGTCCACCGCCAGGGCGGCGGCCTCGGCTTCCGCCTTGGGGCAGTCCCTGGGAAGGGAGACGTTGCCGCGCAGCTTGCCGTTGACCTGCACGGCCAAGGTGACGGTGTCGTCCACCAGGTGGGCCGGGTCGGCCTGGGGCCAGTCGGACTCCGCCAGGATGGTCGATCCGCCCAGCGCCTGCCAGCAGCTTTCCGTCAGGTGCGGCACCATGGGATTGAGCAACCGTACCGCCGTTTCCACGCAGAACCGAGCGACGGCGGCGGCGCCCGGCGCGTCGGCCTTGAGGTCGCCCAGGGCGTTGGTCAACTCGCGGATGCGGGCGACGGCGGTGTTGAAGCGGAAGCGCTCCAGATCCTCGGTCACGCCGGCGATGGTCTTGTGCGCCCGCCGGTACAGCCCCAGGGTGGGCGCGTCCAGGTCGGCCACCGGCACCGGGGTTCCGGCCGGCGGCAGCGGCACGGGCGGCGCGGCCACCAGGCGCCAGATGCGGTTGACGTAGCGCCAGGCGCCCTCCAGGCCGGCGTCGGACCACTCCATGTCGCCGTCCGGCGGGTTGTCGGAGACAATGAACAGCCGCGCGGCGTCGGCGCCGTAGGTGTCCAGGATCCGTTCGGGGTCCACGGTGTTGCGCCGGGACTTGGACATTTTCTCGGAGCGGCCGACGGTGACCGGCGCGCCGTCGGACAGGCGGCGGGCGCCGCCGTCGTCGGTCCTCTCCACCTCGGCCGGTTCCAGCCAGGACCCGTCGGCCGCCTGATAGGTCTCGTGGGTGACCATGCCCTGGGTGAACAGGCCGGCGAAGGGCTCGGCCCCCGCCAGATAGCCGCAGTCGCGCAGGGCCCGCATGAAGAAGCGCGAATAGAGCAGGTGCAGCACCGCGTGCTCGACCCCGCCGATGTACTGGTCCACCGGCAGCCAGTAGTCCACGGCGGCGCGGTCGAAGGCCACGGTGTCGCTGTGCGGGGCGCAGAAGCGGGCGAAGTACCAGGAGGACTCGACGAAGGTGTCGAAGGTGTCGGTCTCGCGCCGGGCGGCGGTCCCGCAGGTGGGACAGTCCACGTGCGCCCAGGTGGGATGGCGGTCCAGCGGGTTTCCGGGCGCGTCGAAGGTCACGTCCTCGGGCAGGGTGACCGGCAACTGGTCCTCGGGCACTGGGACGATGCCGCAGGATGGGCAGTGGATCACCGGGATCGGGCAGCCCCAGTAGCGTTGCCGCGACACGCCCCAGTCGCGCAGGCGGTACTGCACCGTGCCCTCGCCCTTGCCCAGGCTTTCCAGGCGTTCGATCACCGCGCGCTTGGCGTCGGCCACGCCCAGGCCGTCGAGGAACCGGGAGTTGATGGCCACGCCGTCGCCCACGAAGGCTTCGGTGCCGGCGGTCAGGTCGGCGGCGAAGGCCACCGGGTCGGTGTCCCGGGGGGCGACCACGGCGAGAATGGGCAGGTCGTACTTCCTGGCGAAATCGAAGTCGCGCTGGTCATGGGCCGGGCAGCCGAAGATGGCGCCGGTGCCGTATTCCATGAGTACGAAGTTGGCCACGTGCACCGGCACGGTCCAGGAGGGGTCGAGCGGATGGACCGCCCGCAGCCCGGTGTCGAAGCCGCGCTTCTCGGCGGTTTCGATGGCCTCCTCGCTGGTGCCCAGGCGGGCGCACTCGGCGATGAAGGCGGCCAGGTCCGGATTGTCCCGGGCCAGTTCGGCGGCCAGCGGATGGTTCGGCGAGATGGCGCAGAACGAGGCGCCGTAGAGCGTGTCCGGCCGGGTCGTGAAGACCTCCAGCGCGTCGTCGCGGTCCGCCAGATCCCAGCGTACCCGCGCGCCCTCCGACCGGCCGATCCAGTTGGTCTGCATGGCGCGGACCTTGTCGGGCCAGCGGTCCAGGTCCTGGATGGCCTGCAACAGGTCCTCGGCATAGCGGGTGATGCGGAACGACCACTGGGCCAGTTTGCGCCGCTCGACGGGGGCGCCGGAGCGCCAGCCCTTGCCGTCGATCACCTGTTCGTTGGCGAGCACGGTGTGCTCCACCGGGTCCCAGTTCACCCAGGTCTCGGTGCGATAGGCGAGCCCGGCCTTGAGGAAGTCCAGGAACATCTTTTGTTCATGGCGGTAGTATTCGGGCTCGCAGGTGGCGATCTCGCGCGTCCAGTCGATGGACAGGCCCATGGGCTTGAACTGGTCGCGCATGGCGGCGATGTTCTCGCGCGTCCATGTGGCCGGGTGCACGCCGCGCTGGATGGCCGCGTTCTCCGCCGGCAGGCCGAAGGCGTCCCAACCCATGGGATGCAGGACCATGTGGCCGCGCGCGCGCCGGTATCGGGCCACCAGGTCGCCCATGGTGTAGTTGCGCAGGTGACCCATGTGGATGCGTCCCGACGGATAGGGGAACATCTCCAGCACGTAGTACTTGGGGCGTTCGGGGTCCTCGGTGGCGCGGAAGCAGGCACGCTCGGCCCACACCTGCTGCCAGTGGGCCTCGGACTCCTTGACGGCATAACGCTCGGCGACGGCCATGAGGGAAACGGTCCTTCGGATCCTGATCGTGGGGCGCCGACCGCATCGGTCGCGCCCGGGGCGCTTGGAAACGGAGGCCCGGCGCTGGCCGGGCCGAGGGGCGGTGGGGACGGGCCGTGGCCGGCCCTATTGCTCGCGCAAGGACGCCATGCGGAGTTGGCGGGCGCGGGTCAGGATGGCGTCTTCCAGCTTGGTGGCGATGCCCTCGTCCACGGGGATGTCGGTCCAGTCGGGCATCCCCTCGACGCGCTGCTGCTTGAACACCGAGACCTCGATGCCGTCGGCCCGCAGCGCCTTGGCCAGGATGTAGACATTCACCTTGAACCGCTCGGCGGGGGTGTCGCTGGGCGTGTACCAGTCGGTGATGATCACGCCGCCGAAGGGATCGGCCGAGGACAGCGGCATGAAGGCGATGGTGTCCAGCGACGCGCGCCAGAGAAAGCTGTTCACGCCGATGCCGGCGGTGCCCGCCGGGCCATCGTCCTCGCCGCTGCCGAACAGGTCCATGCCGCCCGGGCCGAAGATGGTGTCGCGCTCGTACGGCTTGCTCAGGTCGCGGCGCACGGTCCGGCTCTCGCCGGGCGGCTTGTCCGGATAGATGGGCTTGGCGTACTCGCACCCTCCGGCCAAAAGGACCATCGCCATGGACACCCAGAGCAGACGCATGATGGTTGTTCCCTTGCCCGCCGGTCCGGGGCCATCCCGGAGCGGCCGCTCCATCCTTATAATAGGGGCGGCGTCGGGGCAACAGGGCCGTCCCCCTCCCAGGGAGCCGGCCGGCGCGGCCCCGGCACCGGCTGGCCGGGCCGGCGCACGGGATCCGGGCGTCTTCGCGGGCGCCGTGCGGGGGCCACTGGCATCAGTTTCGTGATCCTGGCGCGGATCCGCCGGGCCGATCCGCGTCCTCGTCCACCGGATGACACTTTTCTTGCCCTTCGACCGTGGTGGTGCTCTGGTCACCGCACAACGCCGGGACCGCCCGGCGTGTCGTGGATGGACACCGCTTGGTCTGAAGGGGGATACGATGGACGTCGTTGAGGGTATTTTCGCACTGATCGGGGATCTGACCTGGGGGTGGTCGTTGATCCCGTTCCTTGTTGTGCTTGGCATCTTCTTTACGTTGATCTCGAAGCTGGTGCAGTTCGAGTTCTTCGGACGCATGTTCCGGGTGCTGTACAGCCCACGGGAGGGCACCGACGGCCGCCGCATCAGCTCGCGCGAGGCCCTGCTGGTCAGCGTCGGCGGGCGCGTCGGCGGCGGCAACATCGCCGGCGTGGCCGTCGCCATCACGCTGGGCGGCCCGGGGGCCGTGTTCTGGATGTGGGCCATCGCCCTGGTGGGCATGGCGACCAGCCTGTTCGAATGCTCGCTGGCGCAGCTCTATAAACGCGCCGAGCCGGACGGCACCTATCGCGGCGGTCCGGCGCGCTACATCATCTTCGGCCTGGGCGAGCAGTTCCGTTGGCTGGCGGTCCTGTACGCCGTCTGCCTGATCGCCGCCTTCGCCTTCGGGTTCAATGCCTTCCAGGGCAACACCGTGGCCGGCGCGGCCAACGACAGCCTGGGGGTCGAGCGCCTTTACACGGGCCTGTTCCTGGCGGCGCTGACCGCCTTCATCGTCTACGGGGGCATCCGACGCATCGCCAAGGCGGCGGACATCATCATTCCCGTGATGGCCGTCACCTACATCGGCATGGCGCTGTTCGTCACGCTGATCAATCTGCCCGAACTGCCGGGCGTGCTGTACTCGATCGTCGCCAACGCCTTCGGCATCGAGACCGCCGTCAGCGGCGGTATTGGCGCGGCCATCGCCCAGGGCCTGCGGCGCGGCCTGTTCTCCAACGAGGCGGGCCTGGGCTCGGCCCCGAACGTGGCGGCGGTCGCCCATGTCAAGCATCCGATCAGCCAGGGGATCGTGCAGTCGCTGTCCGTGTTCATCGACACCATGATCATTTGTTCGTGCACGGCGTTCGTGATCCTGCTGGGTGACGTCTACGTCCCGGGGGCGCAGGACATCAACGGCGTCGCCCTGACCCAGCAGTCTCTGGTCAGTCATATCGGCGACTGGGCACAGTACTTCCTGACGTTCGCGGTGCTGCTGTTCTCCTTCAGCTCGATCATCTACAACTACTACCTCGGCGAGACCGCGTTGACGGTGTTCACCGAAAGTCGCGCCGTGCTTCACGGGATCCGGGTCGCGGTCGTGGGTGTGGTGTTCCTGGGCGCGACGGCGCCGGCCGCGACGGCCGTGTTCTTCTTCTCCGACCCGCTGATGGGCATCCTGGCCCTGGTCAACCTGGTCGCGCTGACCATGCTGTTCCCCATCGGCATGCGTCTTCTGAAGGACTACCGGCAGCAACTGCGCGCGGGCATCGACGATCCGGTCCTCGACGTGGACGCCTATGCCGATCTGAACATCGACCGGGCGGCCTGGTCGGACGCCAAGTAACCGACGCGCCCGTCAGGGCGCGGCATGGAAACGCGGCCCGGCCCGCCGGGTCGCGCTTTCCCTTGAGCCGGCGCGGGCGCCCGGCTATCACCCGGTGATGACCGATCCGATCGTGCCCGCCTTCCGCTATACCCGCCTGGCCACCGACGGCGCCGCCCGCCTGGGCCGCGTCGAGACCGCCCACGGCGCCATCGACACGCCCGCCTTCATGCCGGTGGGCACCGCCGCCACCGTGAAGGCCATGCGCCCCGAGAGCGTCGCCGAGACCGGCGCGCAAATCGTGCTCGGCAATACCTATCACCTGATGCTGCGCCCGGGGGCGGAGCGGGTGGCGCGCCTGGGCGGCCTGCGCGCCTTCATGGCCTGGCCCGGGCCGGTGCTGACCGATTCCGGCGGCTTCCAGGTCATGAGCCTGGCCAAGCTGAGGCGCCTGGACGACGACGGCGTGACCTTCCAGTCGCACGTCGACGGCTCGCGCCATCGCCTGACGCCGGAGCGCTCCGTCGAGATCCAGCACCTGTTGGGCGCCACCATCACCATGGCCTTCGACGAGTGCACGCCCTATCCGGCCACCGAGGAGCAGGCGGCGGCCTCCATGCGGCTGTCCATGCGCTGGGCCGGGCGGTGCCGCGCGGCCTTTGTGGAGCGGCCGGGCCATGCCCTGTTCGGCATCGTCCAGGGGGGCGTGTATCCGCACCTGCGCACCGAGTCGGCGGCGGCGCTGACGGGCATCGGCTTCGACGGCTACGCCATCGGCGGGCTGGCGGTGGGCGAGCCCCACGACGCGATGCTGCGGATGCTGGAGCACACCGCGCCGCTGCTGCCCGACGACCGGCCGCGCTACCTGATGGGGGTCGGGCGGCCCCAGGACATTCTCGCGGCTGTGCGGCGCGGCGTGGACATGTTCGACTGCGTCATGCCCACCCGCTCCGGCCGGACGGCGCAGGCGTTCACGCGCCGGGGGACGGTCAACTTGCGCAACGCCCGCCATGCCGAGGATCCCCGGCCGCTGGACGAGGGGTGTTCCTGCCCCTGCTGCCAGGGGCACACGCGGGCCTACCTGCATCACCTGATCCGCGCCGGCGAGATCCTCGGGCCGATGCTGCTGACCTGGCATAATCTTCAGTACTACCAGGACCTGATGGCCGGGATCCGCGCGGCCATCGCCGAGGGGCGCCTGGACGCCTTCGCGACGGCGGTTCTGGCGGGGTACGAGGCCGGGGATGTCGAGCCCCTGTGACGGGCCTCAGTCCGACGCCGGCTCCAGCACGAACCCGGCGGGGCACTCGGGCTCGCCGGTGACCCGCCAGGTGGGCTCGATGGGATCGCGCTCGGCGAACAGCACCGCTTCGGCGTCCGCGCATTCGCAGGGCTGGGTCTGGCAGTAAAGCTGCAGGTGCTCCAGCCGGGTGAGGCGCCGGCCGTCGGTGTCCACGACGCCGTCCGAGGAACAGGCGGCCAGGGCCAGACCGGCGAGGAGGAGCAGGGACGCGGGCGGGACCAGGGGCGAACGGCGACGCGGCATGGGCAAGGGGCTCCGGCGGTTCCGACGAGGAGCGGATCCCATACCACGCGGCCGGACCCGGGTCACGGGCCACCGGCGATGCCGCCGCGCCATGGTCCCCCGACCCCGGAGCGCCGGTCCCGTCCCGACGCGCATTGCCTCCGCCGGTGGGGCCATGACACGATGCGCGCCGGATTCGCCTTCCCTTGCCGGAGCACACCATGGACAAGTACTGCGTCAACAAGACTCCTCAGGCCAATGGCGACCACGAGGTCCACAAGGAGGACTGCTTGTTCTGGCCGGAGAAGAAGCAGGTGATGGACCTGGGGTACCACACCGACTGCCACAGCGCGATGATGCGGGCCAAGATGCACTATCCGCAATCCAACGGCTGCCGCCACTGTTGCGCGCCGTGCCACACCACGTGAGCGCCGGGGCCGGGGGGCTGGGCTACCCCGCCGCCGCCTCGGCCGTCTCCAGCGCCTCCTGGGCCTCCAGCCAGCGGGCCTCGGCGGCGTCGGTCTTCTTGCCGATGTCGCCCAGGTCGATCTGAAGCCGGGTGACGCGGTCCGCCGGACCTTCGTAAAGTTTCGGATCGGCCAGGGCGGCCTCAAGGCGCGCCTTCTCGGCGGCCAGTTTTTCCAGGTCGGTCTCCGCCGCCCGGATGGCCTTGCGCAGGGGCGCGGTGCGGGCGCGCAGATCGGCGGCGGCGCGGCGTTCATCCTTGCGCGACGGCGAGGCGGCCGTGGCGGATGCGCCCGCCCCGGCCGCCTCGCGCCGGTCCTCCCGGGCGCGCTCCAGAAGCAGTTTGCGATAGTCGTCCATGTCGCCGTCGAAGGGCGCCACCGTGCCGCCGTCCACCAGCCACAGGCGGTCCGCGGCCAGCTCCACCAGATGCGGGTCGTGGGTGATCAGGATCACCGCGCCGGCATAGGCGTTCAGGGCGGCCACCAGGGCCTCGCGGGTGTCAATGTCCAGGTGGTTGGTGGGCTCGTCCAGGATCATCAGGTGCGGCTCGGCCGTGCTCATGAGGGCGATGAGCAGCCGCGCCTTCTCGCCGCCCGACAGGTTGGCGACCGGCGTGTCGGCATGACGCACCGTGAAGTCGAAGCGCCCCAGGTGCGCCCGCAAGCGCGTGTCGTTGGTCTCGGGCAGGGCGCGGCGCATGTGCCACAGCGGCGTCTGGCCGGGCACCAGTTCGTCCAATTGATGCTGGGCGAAGTAGCCCACGGTCAGCTTGGGCGACGCCTGCATCCGGCCGGCCATGAGGGGCAGGCGGCCGGCGATCACCTTGGCCAGGGTGGACTTGCCGTTGCCGTTGGCACCCAACAGCGCGACGCGGTCGTCCATGTCCAGGCGCAGGTCGAGCCCGCGCAGGATGGGCCTGTCGCCGTAGCCCGCCACGCCGCCGGCGATGGTCACCAGCGGCGGTGCGAGCGGCTGGGGCTCGGGGAAGTCGAAGCCGATGGCCCGGTCCTCGACCACCGGGACCAGCACGTCCATCTTCTCAAGCATCTTCAGGCGGCTTTGCGCCTGGCGGGCCTTGGTGGCCTTGGCGCGGAAGCGGTCCACGAAGCTCTGGATATGCTGGCGCTGGGCCTGTTGCTTTTCATAGGCCCGCGCCTGTACGTCCCGCTGTTCGCGGCGGGTCTTCTCGAAGGTGTCGTAGGCGCCGCCATAGGCCACCAGCTTACCCTGGTCCAGGTGCCAGATGCGGTTGACCGCGCGGTTCAACAGGGTGCGGTCATGGCTGATGACCAGCAGGGTTCCCGGGTAGGACGCCAGGTGGGTTTCCAGCCAGACCGTGGCCTCCAGGTCCAGGTGGTTGGTGGGTTCATCGAGCAGCAAGAGGTCGGGCCGGGCGAACAGCACGGCGGCCAGCGCCACGCGCATCCGCCAGCCGCCGGAGTAGTCACCCACGGGGCGGGACTGGTGCTCGGCCGGGAAACCCAGGCCGGCCAGGATGCGGGCCGCGCGGGCGGGGGCGGTGTGGGCTTCGATGGCCAGCAGGCGCTCGTGGATCTCGGCGAGGCGATGCGCGTCCACGGTGGGGCCGTCGGTGGCCGCCTGCTCCTCGGTCAGCAGGGCGGCCCGTTCGGTGTCGGCGGCCAGCACGCAGTCGATCAGGGGGACGTCGCCGTCCGGGGCCTCCTGGGCCAGACGGCCGACGCGGGCGCGCGGGCGGGTGAGCAGGTCGCCGCTGTCCGGCGCCGCCTCGCCCAGGATCAGGCGCAGCAGGGTACTCTTACCCGTGCCGTTGCGGCCCACCAGGCCGGTGCGGCTGCCGGCGGGCAGGTGAGCGCTCGCGCCGTCGAACAGGACGCGCCCGGCGATGCGATAGGTCATGTCGCGGATCTGCAGCATAACCGGGGTGATAGCACGACCCAGGGCCGGCGCGACAGGGTGTCAGGGCTGTCGGGCGCGGGATCGGACGGGGATCGGCGTGCGCACCACGATGATGCCCAGCAGCACCAGGGCGAGCCCCGCCAGGGCTTGCGCCTGGACCGGCTCGCCGAGGATCGCCGCGCCCAGGAAGACGCCGAAGACCGGCACCAGATAGTTGTTGAGGGAGGCGAAGGTGGGTCCCTCGCGCCGGATCAGCCAGAAGTATACGAAGTAGGCGCCGGCGGTGTTGACCAGGCCGAGCAGCACGAGGGCCAGGGTGGCCGTCGGGTCGGGCCAAGGTCCGGTCGGGGGAAGGCCGCCGGCCAGCAAGTCCGGTCCATGGAGCGCCAGCCAGGCCCCGCCCATCAGCACCGCCGAGAGCGTCATGGTCGTCGCCACCGTCGCCGTCAGCCCCACGCGGCCGGCCAGGCTGCGCGAGATTAGGGTGCCCAGGGCGTAGCCGCCCGCCGCCAGGATCGCGGCGCCCTTGCCCAACCAGTCCGAGGCCGCCCCCGCGTTGCTCGGCGTGGGCCATCCCAGGGTCACCAGCACACCCACGAACCCGATGCCAAGACCGAGCCAGACGCGCGCGGTCCAGCGGTCGCCGCCCCGGAACAGGCGGCCCGCCAGGAAAGTGATCAGGGGCACGGCGGCCATCATCATCGCGGAACTGCTGCTGGCGGTGAGCTGACCGCTGACGCCCAGGAGAAAAAACGGCGCCATCTGGCCGACCAGGGACAACGCGAGCAGGCGCCCCCACACACCGGGGTCCCTCGGCACGCGCGCCCGTACCGCCCAGGCGGCCAGGGTCAGACAGGCGGCGGCGATCACCAGGCGCCCGCTGGCGATGTCCAAGGCGTCGAAGGATCCCGCCGTCACCTTGATGGCCACGAACGACGATCCCCAAAGCAGGGATACCAGCAGCAGGACGGCAACGCCCATGGCCCGACTTTCCTCCCTTCCACGCCACCGGTTGCCATCGCCGGAGCGAGGGATTATAAGGCGCCCGCCTGCGCCACCACCGTCCTTTTCGGGAGCGAGTCGTTGTGGCCTGCGCCGTTTTCCGTGGGGCGAGGGCGCCCGCCGCCCGATCGCCTGAGGGCACGCCGTTTCCGGCCGCGCCGCCGCCGCCTCTCGTTCCCTTCCCTCAGACATGACAGGACGTCCCGATGGCCATCGAACGCACGCTTTCGATCATCAAGCCCGATGCCACCCGCCGCAACCTGACCGGCGCCATCAACGCCCGCTTCGAGGAGCGCGGCCTGCGCATTGTCGGCCAGCGCCGCGTTCACCTGACGACGGCCCAGGCGGAAGCCTTCTATGCCGTGCACAAGGAACGCTCGTTCTTCGGCTCGCTGGTCGAGTTCATGTGCTCGGGCCCCGTGGTGGTGCAGGTGCTGGAGGGCGAGGATGCCGTCACCCTGAACCGCGAGGTCATGGGCGCCACCAACCCGGCCAACGCCGAGGCCGGCACCATC
Organism: Roseospira visakhapatnamensis; assembly: GCF_014197915.1. Taxonomy (GTDB): domain Bacteria; phylum Pseudomonadota; class Alphaproteobacteria; order Rhodospirillales; family Rhodospirillaceae; genus Rhodospira; species Rhodospira visakhapatnamensis. The sequence continues at coordinate 6,156 of NZ_JACIGK010000010.1, read as the reverse complement.
CGCAAGGACTTCGCCGAGTCCATCGAGGCCAACTCGGTGCACGGTTCCGATTCGCCGGAGAACGCGGCCAAGGAAATCGCCTTCTTCTTCGCCGAGGTCGACATCGTCGGCTGACCCGCGCCGCCCGGGGACTCGCCGCCCCGCGCGGGTCCCTCAGGACACCGCCGCCGTCGGCGCGACGTGGGCCAGCGCCTCCAGGATGACCTCCGGACCGGCGCCGGGGCGGCAGGCCCGCTCGCTCAGGTGACGCCGCCAGGCGCGCGCCCCCGGTATGCCGTGGAACAAGGGCAGGATGTGGCGGGTGATGGCGTGCAGCGGCACCCCCTCGTCCATGCGTCGCGCGGCATAGGCCGCCATGGCGCGGGCCACCGCCGTCGGGTCGGGCGGTCTGGCGGCGTGATCCCCGAAGATCGTCCGGTCGGCCTCTGCCAGCATCCACGGCGTCTCGTAGGCGCCGCGCCCGATCATCACCCCGTCCAGGTGGCGCAGGTGGTCGGCCGCCGTGGCCAGATCCCGCACCCCGCCGTTGTAGACGATCGTCAGGGCCGGGAAATCGGCCTTCAGGCGCCGCGCCACCTCGGGGCGCAGCGGCGGGATCTCCCGGTTCTCCCGGGGACTCAGGCCCGACAGCCAGGCCTTGCGGGCATGCACGATGAACACCCGGCAGCCGGCGGCGGCCACCGTCTCGACGAAACGGGACAGGTGATCGTCGCCGTCCAGGTCGTCGATGCCGATGCGGTGCTTGACGGTAACCGGCAGGTCCGCCGGCACCGCCGCGATCATGGCGGCGACCCCGTCGGCCACCAGGGCGGGCTCGGCCATCAGGCAGGCGCCGAACCGGCCGCTGGACACCCGGTCCGACGGGCAGCCGACGTTGAGGTTGATCTCGTCGTAGCCCCAGGCGGCGCCCATGCGCGCGGCGGCGGCCAGCGCCCGGGGATCGCTGCCCCCCAGTTGCAGCGCCACGGGATGCTCGGCCGGGTCGAAATCCAGGTGGCGCGCCGCGTCTCCCCGCAGCAGCGCGCCGGTGGTCACCATCTCGGTGTAGAGCCGGACATGCCGGCTGATCAGGCGCAGGAAGTACCGCTCGTGCCGGTCGGTCCAGTCCATCATCGGGGCGACCGAGAGTCGATGCGGGTGCTTGTCGTGCATGGCCGTCGTCGGTGTCGGTGTTCGTGGTGGTCCCCATAACCCGGGCCGGCTAGAAGCAGACGCTCAGGCGATCGAGGGACAGCGTCATCACCGGGTTGGTATAGCCCAGAAAGAGGCTGACGAGCATCAGGCTCGCCAGCAGGCCCAGGGCGATCGCGCCCACGACGCGGCCCGTCATGCCGCCGCCCCCGCCGCCTGGCGCCGGGCAAGCGGCGTCTCGCGAATCGGCGCGTTCAGCGCGGCGGCGGCCACGCTCAGGGCGATGGCGATCCACCAGACCGCGTCATAGGAGCCCGTGCGGTCATGGGCGATGCCCCCCAGCCAGCCGCCGAGGAATGATCCGATCTGGTGCGCCAGGAAGACCACGCCGCCGAGCATGGCCATGTTCCGCACCCCGAAGACCGCCGCCACGATCTCGTTGGTCAGCGGCACCGTGCTCAGCCAGAACAGCCCCATGGTCACGCCGAACGCGTAGGCGGACCATGGGGTGGCCGGCAGCATCACGAAGGCGGCGATCGCGGCGGCCCGGGCCAGGTAGATCCCCACCAGCAGCATCGGCTTGCGGTGCCGCCCGCCCCAGACGCCCGCGAGATACGTCCCGGCGATGTTCAGCAGGCCGATCAAGGCCAGTACCGTGGTCGCGACCGTTGGCGGAAGCCCCTGGTCCTGGAGGTATGCCGGCAGGTGCACGGCGATGAACACCACCTGGAAGCCGCAGACGAAAAAGCCCAGGGATAGAAGCCAGAAGTCGCGGCTGCCCAGGGCCTCGCCGATCGCCTGGCGGGCGGTCGGACCGGTCGGCTCGGGGGCGCCGACGGGCCGCGCCGCCGCGTCGCGGCCCTCCGCCAGCGCGAGGCTCAGGGGCAGGATGAGCGCGGCCAGCGTGGCGAGCACCAGCAGCGTCGACGACCAGCCGATGCCGCCGATCAACGGCAGCACCAGGGGCAGCATGGCGAACTGGCCGAAGGACCCGACCGACATGGAGATGCCCATGGCCAGGCTGCGCCGGTCGGCGGGCACGGCGCGACTGATGGCGCCGAAGATGATCGGAAAGGAGCACCCGCTGAGACCGAGGCCGATGAGGACCCCGGCGCTGAGGGTGAACAGCGTCGCCTCCTGCGGGAGGGCCATCACCGCCAGCCCCGCCGCGTACAGGACGCCCCCGCCCAGGATCACCCGGCCCGCGCCGTGACGGTCGGACAGCAGGCCCGCGACCGGTTGCGCCACGCCCCAGACCAGATTTTGCACGGCCATGGCGAAGGCGAAGGTCTCGCGTCCCCATCCGCTGTCCAGGCTCATCGGGGTGAGGAACAGGCCGAAGCTGTGGCGAACGCCGAGCGAGATGGCCAGGATCAGCGACCCGGCGACCAGCATCAACCGGGCGGTGGCCCAGCGATCACCGGCCGGGGCCCCTCGTGCGGGGGCCTGCTGGGTCGGTGCCTCCCGTGTCATGGTGGGCTGTCCTCCGGTTGCCGCCTCCGGTCATCCGGACCGTGCCGGAGGCGTCCGCGTCAGGCTAGCACGACGGCCGGTGGCGCGCGGCGCCGATCGCGTCCCGCACGCCGCCGGGCTCCGCTGAACCGTGCGCGAGGCCCCTGGAGACGTGACCCCGGTGCCGTCGGGCGTTCTGGTCGGGGCTTGACCTGATGTTCTCTTTGTGTTCTTTTTTGTGTGGAACAAAAAAAGAACATGTGTGGTCCGGTGGTTGAGGAACCGCCCCGCAGAGGAGATCAGATCATGTCCCCGACCTTATCCATCGCCGATCTGGTGCGCGAGGGGTTGGCCCTGGCGTCGCTGTTCCTGGTTCTCGGTCTGTGGTCCGTGCTCGGGCACGCGCTGGTGGGGTGAGGGGGTGGCGACGACAGGGTCGTCCAGGCTGGGGTCGTCTAGGCTGGGGTCGTGACGGGTCGCGTTGGTCAGGGCCAGCCATCGGCCGGGGGATATGCCGACGGTCCGGGTGAAGTGCCGGGTCATGTGGCTCTGGTCGGCGAACCCGGCCGCGCAGGCCGCCCCGGCCAGGCTTTCCCCACCCAGCAGGGCGGTCCTGGCCCGGTCCAGCCGGCGCAGGGTAAGGTAGCGGTAGGGACTGGTGCCGAGCATCGCCCGGAACTGGCGGGCCAGGGTATAGCGGTCCAGCCCGGTCGCCGCTTCCAACTCGGCGGACGTCACCACGCGATCGCAATGGGCGTCCAGGATCTGCCGCGCGCGCTCCACCGAAGCCGGGCACGACGCCCCCCGGGTCCGCCCCGTCGCGGCGGAGGGATCCAGGGACAGCAATGCCTCGGCCACCTCCTGGGTCACCTGATCGGCCTCCAACTCTTCCAGCGGCCGCGCCATGTCGGCCAGGGCGGGCGCGACCGCCCGCCGCAGGCGACGGTCGCGCGTCAGGGCCGCGCGCGCGAAGGGCAGCGCTCGCGCGCGTCCGGCCAGCGCCACGGCGATGCGATGGGGCGGGACATAGATCATCCGGTAGCGGAAGCCCGCCGCCGCGCCCGCCTCGCCGTCGTGGCGTTCGTCGGGATGCAACACCATGAGGGTGCCGGGCGCGCTGGTCCGATGGGCGCCCCGATAGGTGAAGCACTGCACCCCGCCATCCGTCAGGCCGATGGCATAGGTGTCGTGGCGGTGCGGATCATAGGCGTGACCGGCGAAAAACGCCTCAAGGCGCAACAGCCCGTCTCCATCCGCCGTCTGGCGCACCCAGTCACCGCCGCCGGGACGAACCGCCCCCGGCCTCGCGCGGCACGATCGTTCAAGACCGCCGTCGAATGCACGGTTCATGCTGACGTCCTGGTTTCCCACAACAGACAGGTTCTCCCATGCATGACGGCACCAAGATCGCGATCGTCGTCCGCGACACCCTTCTGACCTGGCAGAAGCTCAATGTCGTCGGCTTTGTCGCCGGCGGCCTGGTGGGATCATACCCGGAGTTGGTGGGAAGCCGCTACGTGGACGGCTCGGGCCGCGCCTACGGGCCGTTGATCCGGCAGCCGGTGCTGATCTTCGCCGCGCCGGACGCCGCAACCCTTGCCATGACCCTGGATCGGGCCCTCCGCCGGGGCCTGACGCCGTCGATCTACACCGCCGACCTGTTCGGCACGGGCCATGATGCCGACAACCGGGCGGCCGTGGCGGCGGTGCCGGCCGAATGCCTTGATCTGGTGGGACTCGCCGTGCACGGTCCCCGGAAGGACGTGGAGAAAACGGTCAAGGGGCTCGTCTTGCACGATTAGTGGGGTGGCCTATACCACCGCGCAAGGACTGAAACGCATGGCGGGCTGGCGGGACCGCCCGGCTGACGGCCCCGTGCCTCCCTGTCGCCTTCGGCCCGTTGCGTGCACGAGCGGCGTTTTTGGCGACACGTGGACGCGCGCCCCGGGTTCCGGTAGGATTTTCGATGATGGGTTCGATGCCCCCTGGTCGGGGGGATGGCCGGTGGTTTTCCTTCGATGCCACGCCGACGCAGGCGGCGGGCGCCGGGACACCGGCCCGAGCGGATCCAGGGTCGAGCGGGAGAAGCGGGGTCGTGCGCGGGAAATCCATCGAGGCCGCCTGGCGCGGACAGGCGGAATGCCAGGGTTGCGGGATTCGGGAGTCAGCCCTGTTCGCGGATTTGCTGCAGCAGGATTTCGCTCTCGTTCATCTGCCCATCGATGAAATCCAGTTCGAGCCGGGCCTGGCCCTGTATCACGTGGGCGATCCGGGACAGGCGGTGTTCACGATTCGGACCGGACTGGTGAAACTGGTCCGCTATCTGGCGGACGGCAGCCAGCGGATCGTGCGCCTGCTGCGCCCCGGCGATACCGCCGGCATGGAATCGGTGCTGGGCCAGGACTACGAGCACACGGCCATTGCCCTGCGGCCGGCGCTCACCTGTCGCATCCCGCGCGAGGTGGTCACGCGCCTGGCCGAGAACACCCCGCGCATGCATGCCCAGCTCATGAGCCGCTGGCAGCGTCAGGTGCAGCAGGCCGACGCGTGGCTCACCAGCCTGTCCACCGGCAGCGCCAAGGCGCGGGTGGCGCGACTGCTGCTGCTGCTGCTGGATCAGAATGCCTCGCGCCAGTGCGATCTGTTCGGGCGCGAGGACATGGGCGCCATGCTGGGTGTCACGACCGAGACCACCAGCCGCATCGTCGCCGAGTTCCGGCGCGATCGGGTGCTCACCGAGTTGGGACCCAACCGCTACGACTGCGACGTGGACGCGCTGCTGCGTCTGGCCGGCATGGATTAGGTTTGGTTAGGGTTTGGGGACCATCGGGGCGGCGATCACGGCGTTTCCATGCGGGCATGCAGCCCCAGGGATTCGGCGGTGTTGGAGACCGTCGCCAGGCAGGCTTCCACGCGTCCGGCCGGAATGGCCACGGCGAAGCGCACGGCGTAGTGCTCGATGTCGTCGGGCAGGGGCTGCGCGTTCATGGTCACGATGTTGGCGTTGAAGTCGCCGAACACCTCGGCCAGGCGGGCCACCAGTCCGGGGCGGTTGCCGCCTGAAACATATACCAGGTGGGTGATCGTGGCCGCGTCCCGCGACTCGGCCCAGGTATCATACGGCCGCACGCTGATCTCCGCGCCCTCGGCCTCGGGCACGCCGGCCAGCGCGGCCTCCACCTGAGCCGGGGTCAGGTCGTCGTCCACCGTCAGCACCGCCGAGAACTCGGCTCCCTGGCCCAGGACGGCGAAGCGCGTATCGCCCAGATTGGCGCCCAGGTCGAACAGGGTGGCGGCCAGGCCGGCCACCAGGCCGGTCCGATCGGGGCAGAAAACGGTGGCGAGCAGGGTGTGCGACATGTCCGGGCCTCGTGCTTGACGGTGCGCGCGTCCTCCGACCGGCACCGCCGCCGCCGTGGTTGCCGCGCGCCGCCCATCCTACAGCCGCACCCCGGGTTGGCAACCCACGCTCGGCGGGGGCAGCAGTTCTCAGGATGGGGTTGGAGTGTGTCGCAACCGGGTCTGGTGATTGAAGGGACAGGTGAGGAGGGGCGGGCTCAGGGTGGCTGGGGC
>NZ_JACIGK010000009.1 GCF_014197915.1 Roseospira visakhapatnamensis | reverse complement strand
TGGGCTTCACCCGCTTTCACCTCCGTGGCCTCGGCAAGGTCAAAACCGAATGGGCGCTCGTCACCCTCGCTTACAACTGCAAGCGGATGGCCCGCCTCAGGGCCGCATGACACCCGCGCCACCACCTAAACTCAAGGCCGCGCGGCCAAACCCGACAGACTGCTAGGCGGGTGTTTTTGTGCGCCGCACAAAAAAGCGATTGACACGGTGCCGAATCGTCCTAAACTAACGGTTATGTTGCAGCGCAGCATGCCGTGATGCCCCCCGCGATGCCCGGTCGTCCGATCGTCGGATGGGCCATCGACCGACGGGCCACGGTGTCTGCCCCGGGGCCGCGCGCCCCGCTTGAGACACACCGCCGCCGGCACACCGGCGGTCAAGGAAAGGACCCCGCCATGATCAAGACCGTTGATGACCTGATGGCCTTCAATCGGGCGAACGTCGAGGCCGTCACCACCGCCAACCAGGTACTGGCCCAGGGCTTCAAGTCGCTGAGCGAGGAGTCCCTGACCTTCTCGTCCAGGACCATGGAAGAGACGGTGGCCGTCACCAAGAAAATGAGCACCTGCAAGACCCCGACCGACATCACCAGCCTGCAATCCAAGCTGGTCAAGGACAACTGGGAGGCCCTGGTCGCCCAGACCAAGAAGATGACGGAGATGAGCACCGCCGTCGTCAAGGACGCCCTGGATCCGCTGAACGCCCGCTACAAGGCGGTGGTGGATGGCATGATGCGCGTCGCGTCGTGACCCCCCCGGGGCGGCGAGGGCACTCGCCGGCCCCGGTGACACGATACGCGGCGCCGGCCAGCGCCCGGGGTGGATCGGTCGACGATACCCGATCCCCGCCGGGCGTTCGTGTGTTCATGCCCCCGCGCGCCCGTTTCCCGCGTCTCCGGTCGCGGGACCCACCCGCCCGGATCCGCGCACCCCGGCCCGTGTCCGGATCCGGTTTCAGGTCCGGTCCTGGGCCGGCCTCCGGGTCCGCCCTTCTGGGAGTCGCCTCGCCATGACCGCCGTGCCCGCCAGACCCGCCCCCGCCTCGATCGTCGGGTCCGCGCCGGTTTCCGTCGCCGCCGCGTCGGTGGCCCGGGGACCGTCCCGCCGCGCCCCCGCCGCGCCGATGCCCGCATTGCGCGCCCGGGTGCGCAAGCGCTCCATCAGCATCGCCGGCCACGCCACCAGCGTGTCGCTGGAGGATCCCTTCTGGGAGGCGCTGCGCGAGATCGCGGCCGCGCGGGGCTGCTCGGTCGCCGATCTGGTGCGCCGGGTGGACGCCGCCCGCGCCGCCGGGGTGGAGGAGGGCGAGGACGGCGACGGCGGCCCGCCCGCGAACCTGTCCAGCGCCTTGCGCGTGTTCGTGCTGGACATGGTGTGCGCGGGGCAGGGCACGACCGGGGAGGACTGACGGTCAATGACCGCTGGTCTCATTGCATGCGGTCGAGAAGGGCGCGCACCTGAATGCGGTACTCGTTTTCTGGGATCAGGCCTTGCTCCTTCAAGGATCGTAGTTTTTGCAAGCGGGTACCAACCTCGTCGCGGGACAGCCGGTCTTCCGCCGAGACACGTCGGGTTTCGACCACCGCCGCAGGCGTGGACAGACCCGTGGTTGGGAGCGAATCCGCACCTCTCGACGGGGACGGGGCCGCCGCCGTTCCCGGTCTGATCCGTGGATCCCCAAGGGATACGGTGATGTTGGACGGATACTGATAGGCAGCACCGCTGCTCATGTCCACGGCGGCGCCAATGATCCCGCCGGCGATGATGTTGCCGAATGCCGCCCCCTTTGTGCCGGATTGCACCGAGGTCTTGCCGGTGCTTCCGTCCGGGTGGGTGCAGGTGATCACCAGGTCCCCATACGCGCGGGTCACCGTTGAGGCGCCGGGCGTCTTTGCGACAGTCCAGGAGCCCTTCTCGTTGGTCATCGAGCACCGGGCCCCATCGCGAGGGGTTGTGCCGACCACCATGGATTGAGTGGTTCCCGTGGTGATGGCCGCGCAGCCGCTCAAGCCAATCCAAAGAGCACCACTCAGGACCAGCATGCTGTATCGTGTGACTGGCGTGCCCCCCTGACGCCGGTTGGCATGACCTGTTGTGGGGTCGCGGCCCATCATCGCCACCGTCGCGGGTTTTTCACATTTGGGGTGACGTGTCCTCACGGGCGCATGCATGACATTTCCTCCAGAATCATTATGGTTGTATCGCAAGATGGTTCTTGCACCTTTTTGGGGCTATAATCAAGTTATACTCTTTTTTTACGAGATTTTTCCGTACGCGCCTTGACCGTGACTCGACCACAAGAAACGCATAAAAATCTTGTTGTGGGCGCGCACAGGACATTTTTACTTCTCAAGTAGCGTTCACCACTCATGACCTGGTTCCCCATCGATCCCGTCCTGCCCGACCTGCGGGCCGCCCTGGCCACCGGCCCCAACGCCGTGCTGCTGGCGCCGCCGGGCGCGGGCAAGACCACCCGGGTGCCGCTGGCCCTGCTCGACGCGTGCTGGCTGGCGGGAGGGCGCATCCTCATGCTGGAGCCGCGCCGCATGGCCGCGCGCGCCGCCGCCCGCTTCATGGCCGCGTCCCTGGGCGAGGCGGTGGGCGAGACGGTGGGCTACCGGGTGCGGCTGGACAGCGCCGTGGGACCCCGGACCCGCGTCGAGGTGATCACCGAGGGCATCCTCACCCGCCGCCTTCAGGACGACCCGGCGCTGGAGGGGGTCGGCGCCGTCATCCTGGACGAGTTCCACGAACGCTCGCTTCAGGGCGATCTGGGCCTGGCGCTGTGCCTGGACAGCCAGGGCGCCTTGCGGCCCGACCTGCGCCTGCTGGTGATGTCCGCGACCCTGGACGCCCTGCCGGTGGCCGCCCTGTTGGGGAACGCGCCGGTGATCGAAAGCCAGGGGCGCCAGCATCCGGTGACGCTCCATCACCATCCCGCGCCCGCCCCCGGTCCGGACGGCCTGACCCGAGCGGTGACCGGGGTGGTGCGCCAGGTCCTGGCCGAGGACGCCGGGGACCTGCTGGTGTTCCTGCCCGGAGAGCGGGAGATCGGCCGCGTCGCCCGGGCGCTTGGCGACCTGTCCGGTGTGGCGGTGCTGCCGTTGCATGGGTCCTTGCCGGCCGCGCGCCAGGACGCCGCCCTGACGCCCCGGGCGGACGGTCACCGGCGGGTGGTGCTGGCCACTACTATCGCCGAGACCAGCTTGACCATCGAGGGCGTGCGGGGGGTGATCGATTCCGGTCTGGCGCGGGTGCCCCGCTTCGATCCGGGCTCCGGCCTGACCCGCCTTGAGACGGTCAGGGTTTCCCAGGCATCGGCGGCGCAGCGCGCCGGGCGCGCCGGCCGCCTGGGGCCGGGGGTGTGTCACCGGCTGTGGCCGGCGGCGGCCCACGGGGCGCTGGTGCCGTCCCTCCGTCCCGAGATCCTGGATGCCGACCTGGCGCCGCTGGTGCTGGATCTGGCCGCCTGGGGCGTGCGCGACCCGGCGGCGCTGGCCTGGCTGGATCCGCCGCCGGCCGGGGCCTGGGCGGCGGCGCGGGACCTGCTGGCCGGGCTGGGAGCGCTGGATACGACCGGGCGGGTCACCAACCACGGCCGGGCGCTGGCGCGGTTGCCGCTGCATCCCCGGCTGGCGCACATGGTCATCCGGGGTCAGGAGGACGGCCTGGGCGGGCTCGCCGCCGACATCGCCGCCCTGCTGTCGGATCGCGACCTGCTGGGCGCGGGCGCCGGGGTGGATCTGCGCCAGCGCCTGGATGTGCTGCGCGGGCGGGGGCCTCGAACCATGGCCCATCCCGGCACCCTCCACCGGGTGCGCGAGGCCGCCCGCCAGATCCGCCGGCTGGCCGGCATCCGGAGCGACACGCCCGCCGTGCCCGATACCGATCCCGGGCGGCTGCTGGCCCTGGCCTACCCGGACCGCGTCGCCCGCCGGCGCGACGGCGGCCCGCCCGGCCGGGTGCTGCTGTCGGGCGGTCGCGGGGCGACCCTGGACGCGGCCGATCCCCTGGCCGGCGCCGCGTGGCTGGCGGTGGGGGCGGTGTCCGACCGGCCCGGCGCCGAGGCCCGGGTGCGGCTGGCCGCGCCGCTGGACGAGGCCGACGTGCGGGCCGGACGGGTGGCGCCGGTCGCCGCCGCCGATGTCATCCAGTGGTCCCGGCGCGACGAGGCGGTGCTCGCCCGCCGCCGGACCACCCTGGGCGCCCTGGTGCTGCGCGACCAGCCGCTGGCCGATCCCGACCCGGCGGCGGTGACGGCGGCGCTGCTGGAGGGGGTCCGCGTGCTGGGCCTGGAGTCCGCCTTGCCCTGGACTCCGGCGGCGTGCTCGCTGCGCGCGCGGGTGGGGTTCGTGCGTCATCACCAGGGGGCGCAGGCTGGCTGGCCCGACCTGTCCGATGCCGCGCTGACCGCCACCCTGGATACATGGCTGGGACCGTTCGTCGCCGGCATGACCCGCCGCGCCCATCTTCAGCGCCTCGACCTCACGGCGGCGCTGCGCGCTCTGCTGCCCTGGGATCTGGCGCGGCGGCTGGACGATCTCGCCCCCCGTCATGTCACCGTGCCCACGGGCGCGCGCCTGACCCTGGACTACGGGGATCCCGAGGGGCCGGCGCTGTCCGTTCGGGTGCAGGAGGTGTTCGGCCTGGACGTCCACCCCACCCTGGCCGGGGGGCGGGTGCCGGTGGTGCTGCGGCTGCTGTCGCCGGCCCGCCGGCCGGTGCAGGTCACCCGCGACCTGCCGGGCTTCTGGCGCGGCGCCTGGGCGGAGGTGCGCAAGGAGATGAAGGGACGTTACCCCAAACACCCCTGGCCCGAGGATCCGGTCGCGGCGGCGCCCACCACGCGCGCCAAACCCCGGGGCGGCGGGGAACGATAGGCCCGCGTGGTTCCCGCTCCCGGTTTCCCGCGCCCGCTCACGCGGCTACGCCTTGCCCATGACTCGGTCCCGCCCCGCCTGCTTGGCGGCGTACAGCGCGGCGTCGGCGCGCTCCAGTACGTCGCCGAGGGTGGTGTCGTCGGGGCGGGGCGCGGCGACGCCGATGCTGACGGTGAACGAGATCACCGCGCCGTCCGGTTGGCCCTCCACCACGGGCACGGCGATCCGGGCGATCGCCTCGCGCAGGCGCTCGGCGACCCGGTCGGCGGATTCGAAGGGTGTTTCCGGCAGCAACGCGACGAACTCCTCGCCGCCGTACCGACACAGGATGTCGATTTCGCGCAACTGATGCAGGCATACCGCGACCACCGCCTTCAGCGCCCGGTCACCGACCGCGTGGCCGTGGCCATCGTTGATCCGCTTGAAGTGGTCGATGTCCAGGATCAGCATCGAGAGCGCGCCGGCATACCGGCGCGCGCGCCGCAGTTCCCGGTCGCCCTGGTCCATCAGGGTGCGGCGGTTGCCGATGCCGGTGAGCGGATCGGTGGTGGCCAGGCGCTTGAGGTCTTCTTCCATGGCCTTGCGCCCGCTGATGTCGCTGAACGACAGCAGGGCCGAGGGGGTGTCGTCGAAGGTCATGGTGATGGCCGAGACCAGCGCCCACGACCGATGCCCGGCGTGGGTCTTGATCTGCGCCTCGAAGTCGCCGGCGCGGCCGTGCAGGCGCAGGCGCTCGAACAGGCGGTCGCGGTCCTCGGGATCGCACCAGATGGCGTCGTCGTGCCGGGTCGCGAACAGCCCCAGTCCCTGGTTCGCGCTGTCGTTGGCGAACAGGACCCGTCCCTCGGCCATCGACAGGATGACGATCGGCAGCATGGGCGCGTCGAGGATGGAGCGCAGGCGGCGTTCGCTGTCCCGCAGCGCCCGGGTGCGCTCCGCGACCCGGTGCTCCAGGGTGTGGGTCCAGGCGGCCAGTCGGTCGCGATGCCGGGCCAGGGCGCGGATGGTCTCGAACGATCGCAGGGTCGCCACCAGGCTGGTGTGCAGCCCGGTGTCCCTCCCCTCCGGCGCGCACCGGCAGTCGCTGATGTCGAGGTGGACGACGGTGTCGGGGTCGGGGGCCCGGTCGGGGTGAGGGACGCGCAGCATGAGGCGCGTCTCCCGGTTGCCCTGCGTCTCGCGAAGCCACCGCGCCAGGCCCAGTCCGCCGGCCTCGGCGTCCAGCGCCATGTCGATCAGGACCACCGCCACCTCCGAGTCGCCGGACAGCAGCGTCCGGGCGTCCTCGATCGCCGGAGCCAGGCGCAGGTCCACGGTCCGGCCGCCGCGGGCGAGATCCTCCAGAACCCGGCGGGCGACCGTGCGCGCGGCCGGGTCGTTGTCCACCACCAGCACCCTCAGGACCTCGGCCCTGGCGTCGTCGGCGCACGTCTGCTCTGGGCGTGGGGCGGTCATCGTCGTCGCGGTGTCGCTGTGCGGTGAGGCGCGCTGATCCGGCATGGCGGGTCCTGGTGTCCCGGGTGAACGCCACGGCGTCCTTGACGAGCCCGAAAGAACGGTGTCCTTACGGAGCGAAAAGATGCGCCGGGTGACGACGCGGGCGCAACCCTTTGGCGGAATCCCCGATGGCGAGTCCGGGCACGAAGGCGCGTGCCGCGCAGCGACCGTTGGACAGCGCCGGTTCGGCCCCCTACACTGCGCCGGCTTTCCGGCCCCGCCACCCCTTCCAACCGACGAGAGCGCCCCATGAGCACACCCAAGTCCCTGCGCAAGCGCCTGCGGACCCTGGAGAAGCATCTGAAGACCGAGTATCCCGGTCTGGTGACGCTGTTGCCCACCTTCCGCCGCGTGGATGCGCTGCTGTATCGCATGGGGCTCCTGGATCGCGGTGAGTCCCTGGCGACGCGGATTCCGTGGTGGCCGTTGGTTAGCGTGCTGGGGACCTTCTCGGCCGGCAAGTCCACCTTCATCAACAGCACCCTCGGCGTCCCCCTGCAGGCCACCGGCAATCAGGCCGTGGACGACAAGTTCACCGTCATCTGCTACGGCGAGGGCCAGGAGGCGCGGGTGCTGCCCGGCACGGCCTTGAACGCCGATCCGCGCTTTCCGTTCTTCCGCATCAGCGACGAAATCGAAAAGGTGGCACCCGGAGAGGGTAAGCGCATCGATGCGTATCTGCAACTCAAGACGGTGAACAGCCCTCTCTCCAAGGGGCTGATCCTGATCGACAGCCCGGGCTTCGATTCCGATGATCAGCGGCGCTCGACGCTGCGCATCACCGACCACATCATCGACCTGTCCGATCTGGTGCTGATCTTCTTCGACGCCCGCCATCCCGAGCCGGGCGCCATGCACGACACCCTCCAGCACCTGGTGTCCAAGACCGTGCGTCGCGCCGACACCACCAAGTTCCTGTACATCCTCAATCAGATCGACACCACGGCGATGGAGGACAACGCGACCGAGGTGGTCGGCGCCTGGCAGCGCACCATCGCGCAGGCGGGGCTGATCAGCGGCCGATTCTACGCCATCTACAACAGCGACTGCGCCGTGCCCATCGACAACCCGGCCCTGGAGGCGCGCTACGAGGCCAAGCGCGATCATGACATGGGCGAGATCACGGCGCGCATCCAGGAGATCGGCGTGGGCCGCTCCTACCGCATCATCGCCATGCTGGAGACGGTGATCAACGAGCTGGAGAGCGAGGTCCTGCCGTATCTCTCCAAGCAGCTCCGCCGGTTCCGGGGTCAGGTGATGATCCTGGACATCGTCTGGGCGGTGGTTCTCGCCGCCGGCCTGGGTGGGGTGGTGGCGCTGTCCGGCGGCGACCTGGTGACCGATGTCGGCACATGGGTGAGCGGCACGGCGGCCCCGGCGGTCGCCGAGGGAGGCGCGACGGTCGCCCCCAAGGCGGCCGAGGTCGCCGGAACCGGGGCCGGAGCAGGCGCCGGTGCCTCGGGCGCGGCACAGGAGTCCGCCTCGGGGCTGGACTGGCGCGCGCTCGCCGAGCAGGCGCGGGACGTGGCCGCGCAGGGGATCAGCCAGGGCACCGCCGCCCTCTCCCAGGCGGGAACGTGGCTGGGCGACGCCCTGAGCGGGATCGGCCAGGGGGCCGGCGCCGTGGCCACGCGCGTCCTCGCCCTGCTGGTCGGGCTGTGGCTGCTGTTCCAGGTGGGCCACCAGGCGGCGCGGGCCGTCGTCGCCGCCCGCCTGGCGCCGCAGGTGAGCGACAGCCTGGGGCACATGGGCCTGGACCCGCGCGCCGCCTTCCGCCGCAACACGGGCTTCGGCCGGCGGGTCTACCGGTCCCGGCCGGTGGGCTGGACGGCGGGCGCCGAGCGCAAGCTGGACGCCATCCGGGACATCGCCATGACCCAGGTCCAGAAGCTCAACGATCTGTTCGCCGATCCCTCGGGTCGCCGGGGCGTGGGCCCGAGGCGCGGGGTCTCGGCGCCGCCGTCGTCGCCCGCGCCCGCCACGGCCCCGGCCGGCGCGACGGCATCGGGCGCGGCGGCCTCCGCCTTCGCACCGCCACCGCCCGATCCGCTGGCGGTGCCCGATCCGGACACGACGCCGGGCGACGCGGGGGACGCGCGCCCGCGCGCCTGATCCGTCCGGAGCGTCTCCACGGGATGCGGGGGCGCGCCAGGGGATGTCGGGGGATGTCGGGGGGCGCCCCGCGCGGCAGCCCCAACGGCCCCTTCGCATCCTGTCCTGTTGGCTCCCCCGAGCGACCCGTTTTCTGTCTCCCGACCTCTTGAGAGGTGCGTTTCCGACCATGACCGACACGCCCAATCCCGCGCTTTTGCCCAACGGCCTGAGCGATGGCCTGCCGCCGCGCGCCGAGCACGAGGCCGCCATCGGCGACCGTCTGCTGGCGGTGGTACGCGGCCACGGCTACCAGCGGGTCAAGCCCCCGCTGATCGAGTTCGAGGAAAGCCTGTTGTCGGGCACCGGGCGGGCCCTGGTGCACGATACCTTCCGGGTGATGGACCCCGTCTCCCAGCGTATGATGGGGGTTCGCCCCGACTTCACGGTGCAGATCGGGCGGATCGCCACCTCGCGCCTGCATCAGGAGCCGCGACCGCTGCGGCTGTGCTACGCGGGGCAGGTGCTGCGGGTGCGCGGCTCGCAGTTGCGGCCGGAACGCCAGTTCACCCAGGTGGGGGCGGAACTGATCGGCGCCGATGAGGCCATCACCACCGTCGCCGACGCCGAGGTGGTGGTGATGGCCGCCGAGGCCCTGCAGACCGCCGGGGTGACCGGGGCGACCATCGACCTCACCCTGCCGACCCTGCCGGCCGTGCTGTTCGACACCCATGGCGTGCCGGCGGCGGCGCGGCCGGCGCTGCGCGCGGCGCTGGACCAGAAGGACACGGCGGCGGTGCGGGAGCGGGCGCCCTCGGCCGCCCTGGGCGACCTGCTGGTGGGGCTGATCCGGGCCACCGGCCCGGCCGACGAGGCCCTGGCGGCCATGGCGGCGCTGGACCTGCCCCCGGCGGCCGCCCAGCGGCACGCCGATCTCGCCGCCCTGGTGGCTCGCATCCAGGCGGCCCGGCCCGACCCGGCGCTGACGGTGGATCCGCTGGAGGGGCGGGGCTTCGAGTACTACACCGGCTTCGGGTTCTCTATCTTCGCGCCGGGCGCGCGCGGTGAACTGGCGCGCGGCGGGCGCTACACGGCCGGGCGGGGTGATCGGGTCGAGCAGGCCACAGGCTTCACCGTGATGATGGACGCCGTGCTGGATGCCATTCCCGCGCCCGTGCCGCCGGCCCGGGTGCTGGCCCCGGAGGACGCGGATCCCCGCCTAGTGGCGCGGCTGCGGGCCGAGGGCTGGGTGGTGCTGGACGCGCTGCGCCCGCTGGACGATCCGGCCGCCGAGGCCCGCCGCCTGGGGTGCAGCCACGGCCTCGGGGCCGACGGTCCCGTGGTTCTCGGGTAGGCCGCCGCGTCCAAGCCGCCCCGTCTCCGCATGGCGGACATCCCTCGACCGGACTCGTGCCGTCCCCGGATGTCCGCTATCACGCCAGGATACGAGACACAGTTTTTTCGCAGGGAGTCCCTCAATGACCAACGTTGCCGTGGTCGGCGCCCAGTGGGGCGACGAAGGCAAGGGCAAGGTGGTGGATTGGCTGTCGGAGCGCGCCGATGTGGTGGTGCGCTTCCAGGGCGGCCACAACGCCGGGCACACCCTGGTGATCAATGGCCAGACCTACAAGCTGAGCCTGCTGCCCTCGGGCGTGGTGCGCGGCAAGCTGTCGGTGATCGGCAACGGCGTGGTCATCGATCCCTGGGCGCTGTTCGACGAGATCGAGCGGCTGAGCGCCCAGGGGGTGGCCATTACGCCCGAGGTGCTGCGCATCGCCGACAATGCCTGCCTGATCCTGCCCATCCATGGCGAGCTGGACCGGGCGCGCGAGGCCGCCGCCGGCACCGGCAAGATCGGCACCACCGGGCGGGGTGTCGGCCCCGCCTACGAGGACAAGGTCGCGCGCCGGGCGGTCCGCCTATGCGACCTGGCCGAGCCGGCGACGCTGCGCTTCAAGATCGACCGCCTGCTGACCCACCACAACGCCCTGCGCAAGGGGCTGGGCGCCGACCCCCTGGACGGCGAGGCGCTCCATGCCCTGCTGACCGATCTGGCGCCCCGGGTGCTGCCGTTCGTCGCCCCGGCCTGGCGGCTGCTGGACGAGGCGCGGCGCGCCGGCAAGCGCATCCTGTTCGAGGGTGCCCAGGGCGCTATGCTGGACGTGGACCACGGCACCTATCCCTTCGTCACCTCGTCCTCCACCATCTCGGGGCAGGCGGCGGCGGGCTCCGGCATGGGGCCGGGGGCGGTGGCCTACGTGCTGGGGATCACCAAGGCCTACACGACCCGCGTGGGCAGCGGTCCGTTCCCGACCGAGTTGCATGACGAGGTCGGCGAGCGCCTGGGCGAGCGCGGCCACGAATTCGGCACCGTCACAGGCCGGCGGCGGCGGTGCGGCTGGTTCGACGCGGTGATGGTGCGTCAGGCCCTGAAGGTGGGGGGCGTGGACGGCATCGTGCTCACCAAGCTGGACGTGCTGGACCAGATGGACGACCTGAAGGTCTGCGTGGCCTACGAGCTGGACGGCCAGCGCCTGGACCACTTTCCCTCCGGCATGGAGGCGCAGGACCGGGTCACGCCGATCTACGAGACCCTGGACGGCTGGCGCGACAGCACCCGGGGCGCCCGCTCCTGGGCCGAGCTGCCGGCCACGGCCATCAAGTACGTGCGCCGCATCGAGGAACTGATCGAGGCCCCGGTGGCCATCCTGTCCACCGGCCCGGACCGCGAGGAAACCATCCTGGTGCACGATCCGTTCGCGGACTGAGCAAGGCGACGACACGGACCGGGAGGCCCCCCTGCATGACCGAGACAACGCCCCTTGTGCTGCTGCCCGGCCTGCTGTGCGACCATGCCCTGTGGGCGCCGCAGGCCGATGCCCTGGCCGATGTGGCCGCCGTCCAGGTGGCGGACCTGACCCGGGACGACTCCATCGGGGCCATGGCCCGGCGCGTGCTGGCCGAGGCGCCGCCGGGACCCCTCGCCCTGGCCGGGCTGTCCATGGGGGGCTACGTGGCGCTGGAGATCGCCTTGTCCGCGCCCGAGCGGGTGGCCCGTCTGGCACTGCTGGATACCAACGCCCGCGCCGACCTGCCGGAGCAGAGCGAGCGGCGGCGCGGCCTCATGGAGTGGGCGCGGGACGGCCGCTTCGCCGAGGTCACCCCGGCGCTGCTGCCCGTGCTGGTGCATCCCGACCGGCTGGACGACGGGGACTTGGTCGCGACGGTGACCGGCATGGCGGAGCGGGTGGGACCGGAGGCCTTCGTGCGCCAGCAGACGGCCATCCTGCACCGCGCCGATCGGCGTGGCGATCTTGGCGCCATCGCCTGTCCGACGCTGGTGCTCTGCGGGGCCGACGACGCGTTGACGCCGCCCAAGGTGCACGAAGAGATGCGGGACGCGCTGCCGGCGGCCCTGCCCATGGCGGTGGTGCCGGACTGCGGTCACCTGTCCACCCTGGAACAGCCGGCGGCGGTCGCCGGTCACCTGCGGGCCTGGCTGAACGCCTGAGACCGGTCCACGAAAGGATGGGTGTGTCGTCGGCCGGCCGGTGCCGCGCGACGGATGACTCACGCTCATCCGCCGCCGGTGTAAGACAGCGCCAGCGTGTCGAGGATCAGCCGGTCTCAGGAGGGCTTGGCGTCAGGCGGCGCTGCCGTCTTCCTCGACCTTGCCGGAGGTCAGGATGACCATCACCACCATCATGAGGGCGGTCAGCGCCAGCGCCACGAAGATGATCCACCACGCCTGGAAGATGAACACGGCCAGATAGCCCAACAGGCAGATCAGGGCCACGGCCAGGATCAGAATCAGCTTGAGCGTCACCATGGGTCCTCGCTTCCCGTACCGTCGCCGTCGCGGGTCTGGCGCGTGCCCCAACGACCGGTCGCACGCGTCACGGATGCCGGCACGACCCCCTCCTCCGCCGCGCGAGCCCCGGGAGGGTCACTCGTTGTCGCGACGGACGTCCATGACGGCTATCGTGTCGGATACCCCATCGCGGACGTCCTGTCCAGCGCATCCGGCGGCCGCCGACGCGAGGGGCGCGCGCCTACCCCTCGCCGGTGCTGATGCGCCGCGCGTCCAGGGTCAGGGGCAGGGGGGTATCGGTGGCCAGCGCCGGCATGGCGAAGCGCCAGCCGTTGCCCAACTCGATCCAGCCCCCCCACAGGCCGGGGTGCTCGCTGGCGACCACCGGTTCCTCCAGGTCCTTTTTCGGCACGTACGCCTCGAAGCCGCCGGCGCCCTTGCGAATGGTGATCTTCATGACCGGTCTCCCTCGGCGGATTCCAGTTCCGCCGCGCGCATGCCGACGATGCGCCGGCTGTCGATGAAGTCCACCTCGTAGATCCAGAAGCGTTGCAGGAACGACCCCACCTCGCGCACGTAGCCCAGCGCGCCGGGCTCGACCAGCACGTCGCCGACGCGCGCGCCCGGGAAGGTGCCGTCGTCGCGCACCAGCGCGCGCGCGCGGACCTTGGTGCCGGGCGCGAACGCCGGCGGGGTGTCGATCTCCAGCGTCTCCGCCGGGTCCGAAGCCGTCATGGTCATCCCCCCTCTGTCTCACACGACCTTCACGCAGGTGCCCGGGATCGGGCAGATGGCGTCGCACTGCGGCGCGTCGAAATGGCCCTCGCATTCGGAGCAGGCGGCGGCGTCGATGGCGTAGCCGTCCATTTTCATGCTGATGGCGCCGTTGGGGCATTCGAACTCGCAGGCGCCGCACTGGGTGCACTGGGATTTCAGGATCTTGTAGGCCATGACGTGTGTCCTCCTGTCAGGCAAGACCAGAGAATGATGGCTGCGGCGTGGGCTCAGGCCCGCGCCCGGACCGGGGCGGCGGCCTCGTCGGCCAGCCACGCGGCAATGACGGTCTCGATCACCTCGTGACGGCCATCCTCGTGGACGGCGAGGCCGGCGGCCTCCAGGCGGCGGCGCGGGCCGTCGCCGATCTTCACGCAGACCACCGCGTCCACACCCTCCAGCACGGTGAGGATGGTTCCCAGGCGATCGGCGTCGCCGCGCCCGCCCAGGCAATAGTTGTCGGCCCGCCGCACGCCGGAAAAGCGGATGCCGGCGCCGTCCACCTGGTAGACGTGGAACTCGGTGGCCTTGCCGAAGTGCAGGTTCACCCGGCCCCCGCCGCGCGAGCAGACGGCCACCAGTCGCGGCGCCTCCGTTCCGGCGGCGACGGCCTCGACCAGCGCGTCGGCGCGGGCGGCGGCGGCGGCGCGCTCGGCGCGGGCGCTGTCCACCACCGCCCGATAGGCGGCCCGGACCTCCGGATCGGGCCGGGGGGCGACGTCGTCCACCGGGTCGAGGGTGACGTCCTGACAGCGGTCCTCGCCCAGCATGCCCACGGCATCGGCGCGGCACTGGCGGCAATGGCGCATCAGCCGGGCGTCCTCGCCCAGGGCTTCGCGGGCGCGGTGCACCTCCGCCGGGGTGGGGCCGCGCTGGCCCGTGAGCCCGAAGTGAGTCCCGTGGGCGGGGTCGGAGATCAACGGCATGACGTTATGGAGGAAGGCGCCCTTGGCCCGCACCGCCTGGTTGACCTCGATCAGGTGCGCATCGTTGATGCCGGGGATGAGCACCGAGTTGACCTTGACCAGCATGCCGGCGGCGACGGCCGCCTCCAGGCCCTCCATCTGGCGTTCGTGCAGGATGCGGGCGGCCTCCCGGCCGGTCCAGCGGCGATGGTCGTGAAAGATCCAGGGGTGGATCGCGGCGCCGATCTCCGGGTCCATGAAGTTGATGGTGACGGTGACGTGGTCCACGTCCAGCGCCTTCAGCGCCGCCACCCGGTCGGGCAACGCCAGCCCGTTGGTGGAGACGCAAAGCGTCAAGTCCGGCATCTCGGCGCGCAGCAGCTCGAACGTCCGCAAGGTGCGCTCGGCGTCGTACAGGGCGTCCCCCGGACCGGCCACGCCGACCACGGACAGCTGGGGCACCTGGGCGGCCACGGTCAGCACCCGGCGCACCGCCTGCTCGGGCGTCAGGCGCGCCGAGGTCACGCCGGGTCGGCTTTCGTTGGCGCAGTCGTGCTTCCGGTTGCAGTAGTGACACTGGATGTTGCACACGGGCGCCACGGCCACATGCATGCGCGCGAAGTCGTGGTGTGCGTCCTCGGAATAGCAGGGGTGGTCCTTGATCCGCTCCCACACCGCCGCGTCGGTCGCGCCGCCCGCCTCGCGGCGCTTGTTGTGCGGCACGCGCCCGGATCGCACACCGGGGCGGGTCCCGGGGGGCGTGGACGGGGTGGCCGGGCGGGCCAGGGCGGCGCGCAGGTCTTCCGCCGTCGCCAGGGTGGTCAGCGCATCAAGCGGAACGCGGGGTAGCGAGGACATGGGGCGATCTCCGAACCGGGGCGGGGGCGCTTGACCTCGCCACAGCAAGCCCGATGCCAACCCCGGAAACGCCCGGAACGCGCCAGGTCCGGGCCATCCGCCCTGTTCGGGCCGCGACACGGGCGCGTCGGTTTGTCGCAAGCGCGACAGGACGGACACGGCCGGATCGGGCGGGATCCCCGGGAGGGCGGCCGCTGGGTCCCTGGCACGTCCCTGGCACGTCCCTTGCTGACCCTTGAGATCGCCGCCCGTCCCGTGCCTCGCCCGGGAGCCCGCCTTGGAGTTGCCCGCCTTGGAGTTAGTTGTCATGACCCTGGACCTGACCGACGCGGCCCAGTCCGCCATCCGCCTTGCCCTTCGTCGGTCGGAGGCCGCGCGCGGATTGCGCATCGTCGCCGCGTCCGGCGGCTGCGCCGGGTTACAGTATCACCTGGGCCTGGCCGCCGGGGCCGAGGACGGCGACGCCGTCCGCGAGTTCGGCGATGTGGCCGTGTTCGTGGATTCCGACAGCGCCGCCCTGTTGACCGGCACCACCGTGGACTTCGTCGAGGACGAGGGCGGAGCCGGCTTCGTGTTCGACAACCCCAACGCCGCCGGACGCTGCAGTTGCGCCCGCGCCGGTGCCTGACAGACAGGAGGCCGCCGCCATGACCCGACCTCCGTTGCCCGGCCTGGAACCGGATCCGGACACGCCCGCCCCGACCGGACCCGGCGTGGTGCTGGCCGACACGACCCTGCGGGATGGCGAGCAGACCGCCGGCGTGGCCTTCACCCGCGCCGAGAAGCTGGCCATCGCCCAGGCGCTCGACGCCGCCGGAGTCCCCGAACTGGAGGTCGGCATTCCCGCCATGGGAGCCGAGGAACAGGACGACATCCGCGCTATCCTTGGCCTGGGGTTGCGGGCCGCCGCCTTCGCCTGGTGCCGGCTGAGCGACGTCGACCTGCGGGCCGCGCTGGCCTGCGGCGTGTCCATGGTGCATCTGTCGGCCCCGGTCTCCGACCGTCAGATCGCCGGCAAGCTGGGCCGGGACAAAGCCTGGGTGCTGGCGGAACTGGACCGGCTGGTGCGCCGGGGCCGGGACGCGGGGGTGGCGGTCAGCGTCGGCGGCGAGGACGCGTCCCGCGCCGACCCCGACACCCTGGCCCGGGTGGTCGAGACCGCCGAGCGGGCCGGCGCCCGCCGGTTCCGCTTCGCCGATACCCTCGGCCTGATGGATCCGTTCGCCACCCGGGCCGTGTTCGAGCGCCTGCGCGCCGGCACCGACCTTGAACTGGAAATGCACGCCCACGACGACCTGGGTCTCGCGGTCGCGAACGCCCTGGCCGCCGTGCTGGGCGGCGCGACGCATGTCAGCACCACCGTCATCGGCCTGGGGGAGCGCGCCGGCAACGCCGCCCTGGAAGAGGTGGCGGTGGCCCTGGAGACCCTGCACGGGATCGGCACGGGGGTGGACGCGCGGCGCCTGCCAGCCTTGGCCGACCTGGTGGCGCGGGCCGCCGGCCGGCCGGTGCCCTGCGGCAAGAGTTTGGTGGGATCGGGCGTGTTCAGCCACGAAAGCGGTATCCACGTCCAGGGCCTGTTGCGCGATCCCGGCACCTACACCGGCCTGGACCCGACGTGCCTGGGCCGCGCCCACCGGCTGGTGGTGGGCAAGCATTCGGGCGCCGCCGGGCTGGCGCGCGCCTGCGCCGACCTCGGCCTGCGCCTGGACGGCGATCAGGCGCGGCGCATGGTGCCGCTGTTGCGTGCCCACTACCGGCACGGCGGCAAGCGGCCGCCCGACGCCGATGACCTGCGCGGCTGGCACGCGCTGACGGCGGCCCGAGCGCCGGACGCCACGAGAGCGACTCGGGCGTCGGCCCCGCCCGTTCGAGTCGTGATTCCCTCCGAAATTGCGGGGCATCGGGCAGCGCCCGCCGCCATGGTGCCCTCATGAATGCCGCAGTGCACCGTCTGAAGAGCCTTTCGGCGGCGGAAGAGTTCTTCGAAGCCCTTGACGTGGCCTATGACCCCCGGGTACTGGCCGTGAGCCGTTTGCATGTGCTAAAGCGGTTTCGGGAATACCTGATCGCTTACGAGGACCCGGACGAAACCATCTTGCGTGACTGCCTGAGGCGCGCGCATGAGGATTTCGTTCAGTCGGATGCCCGACGCGAACGGGTGTTTGCCGTGTTCCGCCAGCGAACCGATGTCGCCGGCCGGGCCTTCATCCCCCTGGAGGCGCTGGCCCCCATGCCGTCCCCTACCCTGGAGTCCGAGTGATGAGTCAAGGCCTGACCATGGTCGTGTGCATCAAGCAGGTGCCCGACAGCGCCCAGATCCGGGTGCATCCGGTGACCAACACCATCATGCGCCAGGGCGTGCCCACGATCATCAACCCCTATGATCTGTTCGCCCTGGAACAGGCGCTGGCGCTGCGCGACCAGTTGGGCGGCACGGTCACCGTGCTGACCATGGGGCCGCAGATGGCCGAGACCTCGTTGCGCAAGGCGATGGGCCACGGCGCCGACCGGGCCATCCTGCTGACCGACCGCTTCTTCGCCGGCTCGGACACCCTGGCCACGTCGTTCGCGCTGAGCGCGGCGATCGGCAAGATCAACGCGGAGACCCCCGTGGACGTGGTGTTCACCGGCAAGCAGACCATCGACGGCGACACCGCGCAGGTGGGGCCGGGCATCGCCCGGCGCATGGGGCTGAACCAGTTGACCTACGTCTCGGCCATTCCGGCCATCGACAAGGCCGCCGGCGAGATCACCGCCCATCGCCGCGCCGAGGGTGGCGTGCAGGTGCTGAAGACCAAGCTGCCGTGTCTGGTGACCATGCTGGAGGGCACCAACGAACTGCGGCGCGGCTCGCTGCCCGACGTGCTGCGCGCCGAACGCGCCGAGATCACCACCTGGAACGCCAAGGACGCCGGCATCGAGGACGTGACCAAGTGCGGCCTGAAGGGCTCGCCCACCAAGGTCAGCAAGGTGTTCGCGCCCAAGCCCCGCTCCGAGCGGGCCGCCATGATCGAGGGCGCGGATGCCACGCCCGCCGCCATCGCGGCGGCCGCCGTCGAGACCCTGGTCGCCGCCGATCCGGCGCTGCCCGGTGTCATCACCCGCCCGTCAGCCCTGGCCTGAAGCCGGCGCCCCACCGATGGCGCCCGAGAGTTAAGGAGACCGTTCACCATGTCCGAGACCCCCGCCAAGCCCCCGGCCAGGGCCGCGAAGAGCAAGGAACTTCCCGAGCACCTGAAGGCCTACCGCCATGTCTGGGTGTTCATTGAACTGGAGCATGGCCGCGTCCACTCGGTGTCGTGGGAGCTGTTGGGCGAGGCCCGCAAGCTGGCCGATACGCTCAAGGTCGACGTGGCCGGCGTGGTGCTGGGCCCGGCCGGCGAGGGCACCGACCAGGCCGTCGCCGAGGCGTTCCACTACGGCGCCGACCAAGTCTACCTGGTCGAGGATCCGCTGCTCACCAACTACCGCACGGATCCGTTCACCAAGGCCCTGACCGACCTGGTGAACACCCACAAGCCGGAAATCCTGATGCTGGGGGCCTCCACCCTCGGCCGCGATCTGGCCGGCGCGCTGGCCACCACGCTCGCCACCGGCCTGACCGCCGACTGCACCGAACTGGCCATCGACGGCACCAGCCGCGCCCTGGCGGCCACCCGGCCGACCTTCGGCGGATCGCTGTTGTGCACCATCATGACGCTGGCCGCCCGCCCGCAGATGGCCACCGTGCGCCCGCGCGTCATGTCCATGCCGGAGCCCGACCGGTCGCGCGCCGGTCCGGTGATCCGCGAGCGCCTGGACATGGTGGAAGAGGACATCGTCACCAAGGTCCTGGACTTCATCCCCGACGCCGACACCAACCAGGCCCAGTTGGCCTTCGCCGACATCGTCGTCGCCGGCGGCCTGGGCCTGCAACGGCCCGAGAACGTCCAGCTGGTCAAGGACCTGGCCGAGGTCCTGGGCGCCGAGTACGGCTGCTCGCGGCCGCTGATCCAGAAGGGCTGGATGACCGCCGACCGCCAGATCGGCCAGACCGGCAAGACCATCCGCCCGCGTCTGTACATCGCCGCCGGCATCTCCGGCGCCATCCAGCACCGGGTTGGCTCCGAGGGCGCCGACCGCATCCTGGCCATCAACACAGACCCCAACGCCCCCATTTTCGACTTCGCCCATCACGGCATCGTCGGCGACGCCCTGGAAATCCTGCCGGCCCTGACCGAGGCCTTCCGCGCCCGCCTGGCGGTGGACCGGCTGGCCGGATGAACCTGGCGCGCTGACAAGACCACGGGGGTCCGTTCGCTCTCCCGTGCTCGCGTGAAAAGTGCATAACAGTCAAAGTCTTGCACGGCCATGCATTCAAGGGAAAACCCTTGAATGCATGGCCGTACGAGGGCGAGGAGACCAGAGTATGACGACCGAACATTTCGACGCCATCGTGGTGGGCGCCGGCCCAGCCGGCAACAGCGCCACGCTGACCCTGGCCCGCGGCGGCCTCAAGGTGCTGCAGATCGAGCGTGGCGAGTACCCCGGTGCCAAGAACGTGCAGGGCGCCGTTCTGTATGCCGACGCGGTGGAGAAGCTGATCCCGGACTTCCGCGACAGCGCGCCGCTGGAGCGCCACATCATCGAACAGCGCATCTGGATGCTGGATGACACCTCGTACGTCGGGTCGCACTTCCGGTCGGACAACTTCAACGAAGACAAGCCGAACCGCTACACCATCCTCCGAGCCCAGTTCGACAAGTGGTTCAACAAGAAGGTGAAGGAGGCCGGCGCCCTGGTCATCTGCGAGACCACGGTCACCGGGCTGCTGCGCGACAAGAAGGGCCGGGTGACCGGCGTCACCACCGACCGCGACCAGGGCGAGGTGACCGCCGACGTGGTCGTTCTGGCCGACGGCGTCAACGCCGTGCTGGGCACCCGCGCGGGGCTCCGTCCAGAGGTGCGCCCCAAGGACGTCGCCCTGGGCGTCAAGGAAACCATGTTCCTGCCTCGCGAGACCATCGATGCCCGCTTCAACCTGAAGGGCAACGAGGGCGTGGTGATCGAGGCCGCCGGCACCATCACCGCCGGCATGACGGGCACCGGCTTCCTGTACACCAACGGCGACAGCCTGTCGGTGGGCATCGGCTGCCTGATCAGCGACTTCGCCGAAAGCGGCGTGCGGCCCTATGACCTGCTGGAGCGCTTCAAGCGGCATCCGGCCATCGCGCCGCTGATCGAGGGCGCCGAGGTCAAGGAGTACGTGGCCCACATGCTGCCCGAGGGCGGTTACGAGGCCGTGCCGCCGCTGTATGGCGACGGCTGGGTGGTGGCCGGTGATTCCGCCCAGTTCCTCAACGCCATGCATCGCGAGGGCTCGAACCTGGCGATGACCTCGGGGCGGCTTGCCGGCGAGACCATCGTCGCCGCCAAGAAGGCCGGCAAGAAGATGTCGGCCAAGACCCTGAAGGCCTACCGCGCGGCGCTGGACGACAGCTTCGTGCTCAAGGACCTGAAGAAGTACCGGCGCCTGCCCAAGGTGCTGGAGACCAACAAGCACTTCTTCACCGAGTATCCGCGCCTGCTGACCCATGCGGCCGAAACCTGGCTGCGGGTGGACGGCGTCACCAAGCGCGAGAAGGAGCGGGACATCGTCAGCGCCTTCCGCCATCGGCGGCGTCTGAGCGGTCTGGTCAGCGACATGTTCAAGATGGGCCGTGCCTGGCGGTAGCACCCCGATCTGGACGGGGGGCGCATCGAGTCGGCCTGAATCGGTGGCGGCGGCCCGAGAACACCCGTCCGAGCCCCGCGCGGAACGCGACGGAACCACCCGGACAGCACCGATCAGGACACACCACCGGTCAATCATCTTGACCGGTGGTTTTTGTATAATAAATAGAATAGGCCGCAAGGCTGGGGGCGCGGCGAGCACAAGGAATGGACCGCCATGATCCGGCAGGAGACTCCGACCGGTGAGGGGTGCGATTGGGTGACGGACACGTCCGGTGGTGATGAGCCGTCGGGCCTGTTGCGGGCCATCCGGTCCGGTCGCATGGACCGGTTGACCGGAGACGACGGCGACTTGGTGACTCGCACCGCGACGGCCGACCGTCGCGCGGCACACCTCAAGGTCTGTCTGAACGCGGTCCGCCAGGCCGGGGCGGGTCTGTCGCGCGTGTCCGATGCCCGCGCCCTGCTTGATCAGCTGTGCGCTCGGCTGGTTGACTCACATGCCTACGAAGACGCCTGGATCGCCCTTCTGGATCGGCGGGGGTGGGTGGAGTACGTCGCCGTCTCGCCGGGGTTGGAGACGCCCCGCGAGTCCCTTGCGCGCGCCCTGCGATCCGATCCGCTGCCGTATTGTGTCCGGCGGGCCATGGCCGAGAGCGCCACGGTCGCCGTCGACGACCCACCCTCCCTGTGCGGCGACTGTCCCCTGGCCCAGGCGTATCCCGGGTTGGCGCGGCTGGCGCGCGTGGTGTCCTTCGCCGACCGCGTCTATGGGGTGATCGCGGTCGCCATCCCGGCGGACTGCCCGGCGAACGCCGAGGAACAGGCCATCCTCGACGACCTGGCCGGCGACCTGGCCTTCACCCTGCACAAGATCGAGCACATGGCCGCGGTCGACGAGATCACCACCCGGTACCGCGGCCTGTTCGAGCACAGCCCCATCCCCATGCTGCTCATCGACCCCGTCGACGGCACCATCCAGGATGCCAATCCCGGGGCGGTCGCCTTCTACGGCTGGTCGCGGACCGCGCTGATCGGCCGCAACATCAGCACCATCAACATCCTGACGCCCGAGCAGGTGCGACGGCAGATGATCAGCGCCGTGACCCGGCGGCGCCATCAGTTCGACTTCCGTCACCGCCGCGCCGATGGATCGATCCGCGACGTGGAGGTCCACAGCGGCCCCATCGAGACCGCCGGGAAGACCCTGCTGTTCTCCATCATCATCGACGTGACGGACCGGATGCGACAGCGCCAGGACCACGGCGAGTCCCAGTCCGTTCTGGAAGAAGCCCAGAGAATCGCCCAGATCGGCCACTTCGACGTCGATATTCCGGCCGAGACCTGGAGCGGCTCACCCGTTCTCGACGCCATCCTGGGCATCGACGACACCTACGTCCGCACCCTGGCCGGTGCCCTGGCCCTGGTGCATCACGAGGACCGTCCCCGGATCCGCGCCACCCTGGCCGACACGCTGCTGGCCGACGGACGCCCCTTCGATCAAACCTACCGCGTTCGACGATACGCCGACGGTGAGGTCCGCTGGGTGCACGGCCGGGGCCGCTTGTCCCTGAACGCCGAGGGCCGGCCCGCGCGCCTGCTCGGCACCATCCAGGATGTGACCGACCGGGAACTGGGGTACCTTCGCCTGAACGACGCCATCCGCGACCTTCAGTGGTCACAGCGCATCGGCGGCATGGGAAGCTGGTGCTTCGACCCCGCGTCCCAGGGCTTCCGCGTCTCGGACCAGTTCTGCCACATCCATCGCATCGCCCCGGTCCCGGGACTGCTGGCGCGGACGGAGTTCCTGGCCCTGCACGGCGTCGGCGACCGGGGCGCCCTGTCCGAGGGCGTTGATGCCGCCAGCCGGGACGGCGTGCCCCTGGACCGCGTGGTCATGCTCGCTCATGACGACGGCACCCCGCGCTGGGTCCACATCATCGGCCAGCCCGATCCGGATGGCGGACCGGCCGGCACCGCCGTACGGGGCATCATCCAGGACATCACCATCCAGGAGCAAGCGCGCGCGGAACTGCGTCAAGCCACGGACGCCGCCAACCGCACCAAAAGCGAGTTCCTGGCCAACGTCAGCCACGAGATCCGCACCCCCCTGAACGCCGTGATCGGCTTCGCCGAGGTCCTGGCCAGCGAGACATTTGGCCCCATCGACAACCCCAGGTACAAGGAATATGGCGAGCATATCGTGCGGTCGGGTACCGACCTTCTGAACCTGGTCAGCGACATCATCGACCTGTCGCGGTTGGAGTTCGGCGCCATGGAGCTGATGGAGGACCGGCTGGACGTGGCCGAGCTGTTCCAGGCCGTGGTGCGGCTGTTCAGCATGCGCGCGCGCGCCCGCGACAGTCATTTGTGCATCGACGTCCCGGCAACGGTGCCCATGCTGTATGCGGACAGTCTCAGGTTGCGGCAAATCCTGGGGAACCTGGTATCCAACGCGCTGAAGTTCACTCCGCCGGGTGGCACGGTGACTCTGTCCGCCGCCCTGGACGACGACGGCGGGTGCCGGCTGAGCGTGACGGACACCGGCGTCGGCATCGCGTCCAACCAGGTGGACCGGGCCTTGTCGGTTTTCGGGCGGGGGTCGGACGCCTACGTGCGTGGCCAGGAGGGCGCTGGGCTGGGGCTGCCGCTGTGTCACCGCCTGGCGGCGATGCACGGCGCCAGCTTGCGGATCGACAGCGAGCCCGGCCACGGCACCACCGTCACCGTGGCCTTCCCTCGGAACCGTGTCGTCCGCTCCGGCAACGGGACCTGACCGCCGCGCCGGACCGGCATGGCGACGCCATCGGGGTCCCGGCGTCGGATGACCGCTCCGGATGGGCCGTGTGCGCCGAGAGAGCGTCCGCGCGTCTTTCAGATGCTCATACCAACGGTCATGGAGAATGACCGTTTGCGGTCCGTGGCCGGTGCCGCTGGTATCAGGTCAGGGGCTCGCTCGGGGTGCCATTCACCTCTTTTGAGATGGCCTGGACCACCCTCGCCCTCGCCGGCTGGTAACGGGAGCCCCATGCCCTGGCGGGCGTCCGCATGCCCATTGGCCGAGTGAAAGAGTCGGGTTATGCTCGTTCAGGACCGGTCGCCCGACGGCACGCCGCCTTCGGTCGCCCGGCCGGCGCGGCACCGGCCCGCGTCGACGGACGCCCCTTCTCGGAGCCGCGCGCCATGTTCAACCCCGCCGAATTCTGCTGGAACGAGTTGATGACCCGCGACCTGGAGGGCGCCAAGGCGTTCTACAGCGCCGTCCTGGGCTGGACGTTCACGCCGCACGACGACGCCGGCACCTACTGGATCGCCCGCAAGGACGACACGCCCGTCGCCGGCCTGTTCCTGATGACCGGGGACGCCTTCGAGGGCATCCCGCCGCACTGGTTTTCCTACATCGCCACCGACGACCTGGACGCCGCCATGAAGGCCGCCACAGATGCCGGCGCCGAGGTGGTGCGCCCGCCCTTCGACATCGACTGCTATCGCATCGCCATTCTGCTCGATGTCACCGGCGCGGCCATCGGTCTGTCCCAGATGCGTGCCGACCCGGCATGACCGTCGCGGGACGGCGGCCGGTCCTGATCCTGATGAGTCGGGATCAGGACCGGGTCGCCTGACGCGCTCGCGTCATCCAGACACGAAACGACACACGGCGTGCGGTGCGGGCGACTCCGTGTCTGGACCAGGACATCAGGAGGCGTTGGACGGCGCCGGGTTCCCGGCCTCGTCCTCGGCGGCCTGCTGGCGGGCGATCTCGGCATGCACCGAGTCCATGTCCACCGCCTTGCCCTGGCTGACGACGCTTTCCAGGTCGCTTTCGGGCAGCGCGCCGGCCTGGTTGAACAGCATCACCCGGTCGCGCAGCA
Source organism: Roseospira visakhapatnamensis (assembly GCF_014197915.1). Taxonomy (GTDB): domain Bacteria; phylum Pseudomonadota; class Alphaproteobacteria; order Rhodospirillales; family Rhodospirillaceae; genus Rhodospira; species Rhodospira visakhapatnamensis. The sequence goes on along the minus strand of NZ_JACIGK010000009.1, from coordinate 131,624 downwards.
CCGCGACCGTGGGGATGGAGCGGACGTTGAATCCCTGGGCCAGGTCCACCTCCGCTTCCACGTCCACCTTGGCGAAGGTGACATCGGGGTGGTTGTCGCTCACCTTGTCGAACACGGGACCGAACGCCTTGCAGGGCTCGCACCACCCGGCCCAGAAGTCGACGATCACCATGTTGTCGGCGCGGATGACGTCCTCGATGTTGTCCTTGGTCAGGGTGACGGTCGCCACGGGACCCTCCTCTGCGCTGTGTCGGATGAAAAAACGATAAGGGGCGCCGGCCGCGCGGACACGGCCATCGCCCCTCCCTACCTGTCATGGTGGGGGTTCGGGTCCCGGGACGCAACCCCGGGGCGGCCCGGGACCCTAAATATCCAGGTTCACCACGTTCAGCGCGTTTTCCTGGATGAAGTCGCGGCGCGGCTCCACCAGGTCGCCCATCAGGCGCGAGAAAATGCCCTCGGCGTCGCCGGCCTGGTTGACCCGCACCTGCAACAGCGAGCGCACGTTGGGATCCAGCGTGGTTTCCCAAAGCTGACCCGGGTTCATCTCCCCCAGGCCCTTGTAGCGCGACAGCGACACGCCGCGCCGCCCGGCCTCCATCACCGCGTCGGCCAGACTCACCGGCCCGTGGATGGGCACCGGCTGGTCACGCACGGTCAGCGTGGCCGGCCGGCCGTAGGTGGCCGCCAGCGCGGCCGCGTGACCATGCAGGTAGAGCGCCTCGGCGCTGTGCAGCAGGGTGGCGTCCACATGGTGGCGTTCGGTCACGCCGCGCCGGGTACGGGAAAAGCGAACGCCCCCGTCGCCCTTGCGGATGTCTCCGCGCCAGCCTCGGTCGGGCTCGGCCTCCAGGGCATCCAGGCGCGCGGCCACCTCGGCGGCCCGCGCCGCCGCCGCGTCCGGATCGGCCAGCACCGCCGGGTTGAAGGCGTCGGCGACCGCCATCTGTTCCAGCACGGAGGGCGGCACCCGCCGGCCCATGCCGATCACCGAGTGCCGGATCAGGCGCGCCTGCTCGGCCAGCGCGCGCAGGTCCTCGCCCACGAGACCGGTGCCGTCGCCCAGGGTCAGGCGCACGTCGGCCAGGGCGGTGTCGATCAGGTGGCGTTCCATGGCCCGATCGTCCTTGAGATAGACCTCGGACTGGCCGCGCTTGGCCCGGTAGAGCGGCGGCTGGGCGATGTACAGGTAGCCCTTCTCGATAATCTCCGGCATCTGCCGGAAGAAGAAGGTCAGAAGCAGGGTGCGGATGTGGCTGCCGTCCACGTCCGCGTCCGTCATGATGATGACCTTGTGATAGCGGATCTTGGAGATATCGAAGTCATCGCGGCCGATGCCGGTGCCCAGCGCCGCGATCAGCGTGCCCACTTCCTGGGACGACAGCATCTTGTCGAAGCGCGCCCGCTCCACGTTCAGGATCTTGCCGCGCAGGGGCAGGATGGCCTGGAAGGCGCGGTCGCGTCCCTGCTTGGCGGAGCCGCCGGCCGAATCCCCCTCGACCAGGAACAGTTCGGACTGCGCCGGGTCGCGGTTCTGACAATCGGACAGCTTGCCGGGCAGGCTGGAGATGTCCAGCGCCCCCTTGCGCCGTGTCAGGTCGCGGGCGCGGCGCGCCGCCTCGCGAGCGGCGGCGGCCTCGACGATCTTGCCGACGATCTTGCGGGCCTCGGTGGGATGCTCCTCCAGCCACTGGCCCAGGCGGTCGGCGGTGACCCCCTCGACCACCGGTCGCACCTCGGAGGACACCAGCTTCTCCTTGGTCTGGCTGGAGAACTTGGGGTCCGGTACCTTGACCGACAGCACGCAGGACAGGCCCTCGCGCATGTCGTCGCCGGTGGGATTGACCTTCTCCTTCTTCAGCAGGCCGGAGTCCTGGGCGTACTGGTTCAGGGTGCGGGTCAGGGCGCCGCGAAACCCGGCCAGATGCGTCCCCCCATCCCGCTGCGGGATGTTGTTGGTGAAGCACAGCATGGTCTCGTGGTAGCTGTCGGTCCATTCCATGGCCAGTTCCACGATGATGCCGTCACGCTCGCCGCGAATGCTGACCGGCGGCGCGTGCAGCGGTGTCTTGGACTGGTCCAGGTAGCGGACGAACGCCTCAATGCCGCCGTCGTAGTGCATGTCGACGGTCACCGGCTCGGCCGAGCGGGCATCGATCAGCATCAGCGACACGCCCGAGTTCAGGAACGCCAGTTCCCGCAGGCGGTGTTCCAGGGTCTTGGCGTCGTAGGTGGTGTTGGTGAACACGGCCGTCGACGCCTTGAAGGTGATCTCGGTGCCGGTCTTGTCGCCACAGGGACCGACCACGGCCAGGGGCGCCTCGGCCACGCCGTCGCGGAAGCGCATGCGGTGTTCCTGACCGTCGCGCCAGACGCGCAGGTCCAGCCATTCCGACAGCGCGTTGACCACCGACACGCCGACGCCGTGCAGGCCGCCGGAGACCTTGTAGCTGTCCTGGTCGAACTTTCCGCCGGCGTGCAACTGGGTCATGATGACCTCGGCCGCCGAGATGCCCTCGCCCTTGTGCATGTCCACCGGGATGCCGCGCCCGTTGTCGCGCACGGTGACCGAGCCGTCGCCGTTGAGGATCACCTGGGTGGTGTCGCAGTGCCCGGCCAGTGCTTCGTCGATGGCGTTGTCCACCACCTCGTAGACCATGTGGTGCAGGCCGGACCCGTCATCGGTATCGCCGATGTACATGCCGGGGCGCGTGCGCACGGCCTCCAGCCCCTTCAAAACCCGGATCGACTCGGCGTCGTAAGCCTGCTGCGCCATGCTTGGTCCCACACTGAAGTTCGGAGACACGCGGGTCGAGACCGACCCCGGTCGAATGGTCGAAAAATCGAAGAATCATCGGATCGAAATCCGGTCGTCGCCGGCCCCGGTCAGGGAAGACGGGTGGCGAACGCCTTGATCCTTCAGTCTATCAGGTTCCCGTCCACCAGACGGAGAATTTGCGCCTGGTCGGCGAAATCCGCGAACAGCGCCGCGTCGGTGCCGGTCAGCCACGCCTGGGCCCCCAGGGTGGCCAGGGCATCCGCCAGGGCGGCGCGGCGGGTGGCGTCCAAGTGCGCCACCACCTCGTCCAGCAACAGCAGCGGCGGCCGGCCGCGCGCCCGGGTGGTCACCCGCGCATGGGCCAGGGTCAGCGCGATCAGCATCGCCTTCTGCTCCCCGGTGGAGCACAGCGCCGCCGGCAGGTCGCGTCCGGCGTGGCGCACCAGCAGGTCCGAGCGATGCGGGCCGACGGCGGCGCCGCCGGTCTCGGCGTCGGTCCGGCGGCCGTCGGCGAGGGCCGCGCGCAGGCGATCCTCGGCGGCCAGGGCCGGCATCTCGCCCAGCCAGCCCTCCACCGTGCCGTCCAGGGCCACCGTGGCGCGGGGAAACGGTCCGTCGTCCGCCGCCAGCGCGTCGGCGAGGCGGGCCACCAGGTCGCGCCGGGCCGCCGCCACCGCCACCCCGTGACGGGCCAGCGTGTCCTCCAGGGCATCCAGCCAGGACGCGTCTCGGCCGTTCACCCGGCCCTCTCCCCGGGTTTCCCCCCTGGTTTCCCCCCGGGTTTCCCGCAGCAGCCGCGCCCGCTCCCGCAGGGCATGGGCATGGGCAGCCGCGCGGCCCGCGTGGTCGGGGTCCAGGGCGATGACCAGCCGGTCCAGGAACCGCCGCCGGCCGCCGGCGCCCTCGCGGAACAGGCCGTCCATGGCCGGCGTCAGCCAGAGGGCGCCGATGTGGAAGCCCAGCGCGGCCTGGCCCCGCACCGTCTCGCCGTTGATCCGCACCACCCGGCGCTCGGGCGCGCCGGCGGGCGTGCCCGGCTCCAGGCCGCTCCCCAGGGTGACCGGTCCGGCCGGATCGCCCTCCACCGTGGCCGCCACCGCCCAGGCGGCGCCCCTGCCGCCGGCGGCGGGCGCGCCAAGGCGGGTGATCTCCCCCAAGCGGGCGCCGCGCAGGCCCCGGCCGGGGGTCAGCAGCGACAGCGCCTCCAGGACGTTGGTCTTGCCGGCGCCGTTGGGTCCGGTGAGCACCACCGGCGCCGGCGCTACCTCCAGCCGCAGCCGCGCATAGCATCGGAAGTCGGTCAGCGTCAGGCGGGTGACCGCCGACGCGGCACGCGGACGGGAGGCGTCCGCCCGGGGCGCGCCGACGCCGTCGATCACGGACGTCTCCCTCACACCCGCATCGGCATCAGGACATAGATCGCCGAGCCGTCGGCGACATCGCGGATGACGGTGGGCGCCGAGGCATCGGCCATCATCAGGCGCACCGCGTCCCCTTCCACCTGCGCCAGGATGTCCAGCAGGTAGCGGCTGTTGAAGCCGATCTCCAGCGGCATGGCATCGAAGCTGGCCTCGATCTCCTCGACCGCCGTGCCGGCGTCCGGGCTGTTGGCGGACAGGGTGATCAGTCCCTTCTCCACCGCCACCTTGACGGCCCGGGACTTCTCGGTGGAGATGGCGGACACTCGGTCCACGGCCCGGCCCAGGGTCTCGCTGTCCACCTCCAGCACCTTGTCGTTGCCGGTGGGGATGACCCGCTCATAGTCGGGGAAGGTGCCGTCGATCAGCTTGGAGACCAGCACCAGGTCGTCGAAGGCGAAGCGGATTTTCGACTCGGACAGCGACACGGTGATGTCCATGCCGGTCTCGTCGATCAGCTTGCGCAACTCCGCCACCGCCTTGCGCGGCACGATGATGCCCGGCATGCCGGCCGCGCCCTCGGGCAAGGGCGCCTCGCAGCGGGCCAGGCGATGGCCGTCGGTGGCCACGGCGCGCAGCACCGGCACCCCGTCGCTGGTGGTGGCATGCAAGTGGATGCCGTTCAGGTAGTAGCGGGTTTCCTCGGTGGAGATGGCGAAGCGGGTGCGATCGATCATGCCGCGCAGGTCGGCGGCGGCGATGGCGAAGGTGTGGGTGAAGTCGCCGGCCGACATGGCGGGAAACTCGTCCGCCGGCAGGCAGGCCAGGTTGAAGCGCGAGCGCCCCGAGCGCAACGCCAGGTGATGGGCCTCGCCATCCACGCCCAGGCTCACCTGGGCGCCGTCGGGCAGCTTGCGGATGATGTCGTAAAGCGTGTGCGCCGGCACCGTGGTCGCCCCGGCCGTGCCGATGTCGCCGGCCACCGTTTCCATGATCTCCAGGTCCATGTCGGTGGCGTTCAGGCCCAGCGTGCCGGCGCGGGCATCCAGGCGGACATTGGATAGGATCGGAATGGTGGTGCGCCGTTCCACGACGCTCTGGATGTGGCCGAGGGACTTCAGCAGGGCGGAACGCTCGATGGTCAGCTGCATGGCCAGGTCGCTTGAAGGAACGGGACGGCGCCGGATTGCCCGGCGCGTGCGAGTCGCGGCACCGGGGGTGCCGGCTGCGGGGCCGCACAGTATAGCGGCGGGACCTGCCCCCAAAAAGGAGATTCTCCGCGCGCGGTGTGGGGATGCCGGTGTCGCGCCGATCAGGGAATCTCAGGACCACATCTCGATGGTCACGAAGCGGACCAGCAGGCATCCGACGGCGTCCCGGACCACGCGGCCGAAGTCGCGCTCCTCTTCCGGCGGCGCCGGGGTCGCCGCTCTCTTGCCGGTCGCCGGGGCCGGGGACTACCCTGGCGATCGGCGCAGACCCCGGCGGTCCTCCTGTCAACGGGACCGCCCATCACGGGAGGAAATCACCATGAGCGACGCACCCCGGTTCGCCGTGCTGCTGTCCGGCTGCGGTGTCTACGACGGCGCGGAGATCCACGAAAGCGTGCTCACCCTGCTGGCCATCGACCGCCAGGGCGGCACTTATCGCTGCTTCGCCCCGGACGTGCCGCAGATGCATGTCATCGACCACCGCACCGGCGAGCCCGCCGCCGATGAGTCGCGCAACGTGCTGACCGAGGCGGCGCGCATCGCCCGGGGCAAGATCGAGGACATCACCGCCTTCACCCCGGCCGACTTCGACGCCCTGATCCTGCCCGGCGGCTTCGGCGCCGCCAAGAACCTGTGCACTTTCGCCGTGGACGGCCCGACCTGCGCGGTGGTGCCCTCGGTGGAGGCGGCCATCAAGGCGGCGCACGGCGCCGGCCTGCCCATCGGCGCGCTGTGCATCTCGCCGGCGCTGATCGCCCGGGTGCTGGGACCGGTCACCGTGACCATCGGCGCCGACGCCGGCACCGCCGAGGCGATCGGCGCCATGGGCGGCACGCACCGGGTGACCACCCACGCCGAGGTGGTGGTGGACGAGGCCCACAAGGTGGTGACGACACCCTGCTACATGCTGGACGCCACCGTCTCGCAGATCGCCGAGGGCGCCGACAACGCCGTGCGGACGCTGATGGGGATGATCGGCAAGGGATGACGGATGCGGGCCGGCGGCGCCGGTCGCCTATCCCATCAGCGTCCAGGCCAGCGGCAGCAGGATCGCCGTCAACACGCCGGCCAGGCCCATGGCCAGGCTGGCGTGGGCGCCGGTCTCCGGGCTTTCGTTGAAGGCCCGGGCGGTGCCGATGCCGTGCGCCGCCGCGCCCAGGGCCACGCCCCGGGCGCGGGGATCGCGCACCTTGAGCCACGACAGCAGCGGCGGTCCCAGCACGGCGCCGAGGATGCCGGTCAGGATCACCAAGACGGCGGTCAGCGACGGCAGGCCGCCCAGGCGTTCGCTGATGCCCATGGCGATGGGGGTGGTGACCGCCTTGGGGGCCACCGAGGCGAGCGTCGCCTCCCCGGCGCCCAGCGCGCCGGCCAGCGCCACCGCCCCCAGCGAGGCCACCAGCACCGAGGCCGGCAGCGCCACCAGCAGTCCGCGCCACTGGCGGCGCACCGTGCCCAGCGCCCGGTACAGCGGCACCGCCAGCGCCACCGTCGCCGGCCCCAGCAGCACGTGGATGAACTGCGCGCCCTCGAAATAGCGCTCGTAGGAAATGCCGGTGCCGCGCAACACCAGGGCCAGCGCCACCACCGACCACAACACCGGGTTGGCCAGCGGATGCATGCCCAGGCGCCGGTACACCTGGTCGGCCGCCAGATAGGCCAGCACCGTGAGGGTCAGCCCGAACAGCGGGTCGCGGGCCAGATAGACCCAGATGTCGGACAGCTCGGCGATCATGACGCGCGGCGCCGGACGGCGCGGGCCATCAGCAGGCCGCCCGCCGCCACCGCCAGCAGGGTGCTCGCCACCAGCGCCACGCCCAGGGGCACGGCCTCGCTGGCCAGCAGGGACAGGTGGGTGACCACCCCGACTCCGGCGGGCACGAACAACAGGGAGAGATGCTCGAGCAGGGTGGCGGTGACCCGTTCCAGCGCCTCGGGCACGACGGCGCCGTCGGCGCGCCGCCGGCGCATCCAGGCGCCGCGCAGCGCCAGCGCCAGCAGCAGCCCGAGCATGCCCAGCACCGGACCGGGCACGGGCAGGGCGAGCGCATGGCGCAGGGCCTCGCCGGCCAACTGGAAGACGAGCAACAGGGCGATCATGGGCAACATGGCGGGGGCTCCGGTCCGTGTGAGAGGGGCGTCTCTGGCTGGGTGCGGCCGATACCATGCCTGCGGCGGCTTGACGATGGCCGAGTTTCCAACCCCTGCATTACGTTTATGGACACACGACAGCTTTTTCTTGCTTCGCATTGCGCGAAAGCCTAAAATTTGTCGTGTCTTCTTGCGGGCCTCGGTTTTGTTTTTGCCTTGCAGCCCAGGCTAAATAGAGAGTTTTAACCGATGGAAATTTCAGTCAACAACAGCCATATTTTGATCCGCAGAGAGCATCAAGTAACTCAATTTTCCACTCAGTTTATTAGAAAAACAGTCCAGACAGCGCTATCTTATAGGCACAGAAAAAGAAACCCGAGGCTTGCTCGGTATATGTTTTTTGTATTATTAGTTGTTTCCTTGTCTGTAGGGGGCGCTTATGCTGATGGTGAACGTGATCTCGAAGACGCGACCTACATATCGCTCGTTTTATTATTATTTTCATGGATTTATTGGGCTTTGAATCCAAATTTCAAGAAGAAAAAAGTTACCCTGCACTATGGTACATTTGTTTCGGGTGACAATGATCGTTACAGTGTCGTTTCCCAAGACAGAGGCGTAATAACAGGCTTTATGGAGGCGTTAACAAAAGCCATGGAGCAAAAGATATCAGCAACATACAACATATCGATAGATCAATCCCTGAAAAGTGAAAATATGACCATAGATAAAATCATCGCACGCGACAGGTCGCGTGTTTCTTTGGTTGAAGGTGACGTACCATCAAAAAACTAATTCAACACGAGGCGGCAAGATGATAAGCGTTGGAAGCATAAATGCTCACGACTCTTCACAGGTGGTGATGAATGAACAGAACACGACCAACATAAATATAGAAATACCGGAAAGTATTCTTGAACAGTTGAAAGTCATGGCAGCTGAGGCTGACGTCGGAAAAGAGATCCCTCACGCCCACTTGCGCCGGCTGGGCGGTGATGTCCTGAAGGCTGTTTCAACGAAGATCGGAACGGAAAAGCTGAGCGCCCTGATAGATCAGGTTTTGGGTAATCCAAGGCCCCCTACACCCCCTGAAAACGCACCGGCTGTCCGGACGGCGGACCGAACAGTTCGCCCTCACGCATCACCACCCGGCCACGGACGATGGTCATGACCGGCCAGCCCGTCACCGGCAGGCCGTGGTAGGGCGTCCAGCCGCACTTGCTGGCGATCCAGGCGTTGTCGATCACCCGGTCGGCGGCCAGATCGACGACGGTGAAGTCGGCATCGTAGCCGCGCGCGATGCGCCCCTTGCCGGCGATGTTGAAGATCCGCGCTGGGCCGGCGCTGGTCAGGTCCACGAACCGCTCCAGGGTCAGGTGCCCGGCGGCCACATGCGCCAGCATCACCGGCACCAGCGTCTGCACCCCGGGCATGCCCGAGGGGCTTTGCGGGTAGGGCCGGGACTTTTCCTCGCGGGTGTGGGGCGCGTGGTCGGATCCGATCACGTCCACGACGCCGTCGCGCAAGGCCCGCCACAGGGCCTCGCGATGGCGGGCGGCGCGGATCGGCGGGTTCATCTGCGCGAAGCTGCCCAGCGCCTCGTAGCAGTCCGGCGCCGCCAGGGTCAGGTGCTGGGGCGTGACCTCCACGGTGACCCGGTCCCGGGCCTCGGCCAGCAGGTCCATTTCCTCGGCGGTGGTGACGTGCAGCACATGCACCCGACGGCCGGTCTCCCTGGCCAGGGCCAGCAGGCGCCGGGTGGCGGTGATGGCCGTGTCCTCGTCGCGCCAGTCCGGGTGGGCGGAGGCGTCGGCGGCCTTGGCGGCGATGGCCTGGCGGGCGCGCAGGCGGGCCTCGTCCTCGGCATGCACGGCCACCCGGCGGCGTCCCCCCATGAGCACGCGGCGCAGCGCGGCATCGTCCTCGACCAGCAGCGAGCCGGTGGACGAGCCCATGAAGATCTTGACGCCGGCACAGCCGGGCCGGGTCTCCCAGGCGCCCAGCCGGTCGGCGTTGCCGGCCGTGGCCCCCAGGAAGAACGCGTGGTCGCACCAGGCGCGGCCCTCGGCGCGCGCCAGCTTGTCGGCCAGGGCCTCGGGGGTGTCGGTGTTGGGGGTGGTGTTGGGCATCTCGAAGACGGCCGTCACCCCCCCCAGCACGGCGGCCCGGGTGCCGCTTTCCAGGTCCTCCTTGTGCTCCAGGCCGGGCTCGCGGAAGTGCACCTGACTGTCGATCACCCCGGGCAGTACGTGCAGCCCGGCCAGGTCCAGGGTCTCGCGCGCCGGCGTGGCCTCGGGCAGATCCAGGCCGACCACCCGGCCGCCGCGCACGCCCACGGTGGTCCGCCGCCGTCCGGAGGACGTCATCACGGTGCCGCCCCGCAGCAGCATGTCGACGGGACCGGGCGTCACGGCATCGTTCAGCATGGGATCGTCCCTCTCCGCGCTCAGGCGCCCTCGTTCCGGGCCAGGTGTTCGAACAGGTCGCGGTAGGCGGCCAGCACCTGGGCCTCCGTATGACCTTGGCCGAACACATGCGCGCCCCGCGCCCCCAGGGTCTGCAAGGCGCCGGGTTCGGCCAGCACCCACTTGAGGCCCTGGACGATGGTCAGGATGTCGTCGCCGGGCAGCACCACCACGTTTTCGTTGGGACGCAACACCGACTGGCGATCCAGGTGTCCCACGGCCACCACCGGCTTGCCATGCGCCCAGGCCTCGACGGCGGCGTGGTCGGGCACCCGGTCGCTGCCGGTGCACAGGACCAAATCACAGGCGTCGTACAGCGCCCCCAGGTCGTCGCGCCAGCCGAGGAACCGCACGCGGGGCTTGATGCCCAGTTCGTAGGCTGTGTGTTCCAGGGCATCACGCTCCGGGCCGTCGCCGGCGATCCACAGGTAGACGTCGGGCAGCCGTTGCAGGGCGCGCAGGATGGTGTGCAGGTCGCGCCGCTCGGTCATGCGCACGGCGGCGAACATCAGCGGTGCCTGTTGCGGCGTGAACAGGGCGCGGCGCGCCACCGCCGGCTCGGGCGCCTGATCCACCAGGGGCGGCAGCAGGTGGACCCGGTCCGCCGGCCATCCGGCCTCCAGCAGCAGCGCCTGATCGTCCCCGCAGTGCACCAGCAGATGCTGGCAGTGGCGATAGGGGTCCAGCGGCCGGCCGTTGGCCCAGCGCCCCAGCACCGGCACGCCCATGCCGGTGAGCATGGGCACCACGTCGGGCGTCCAGGCCAGCGCCAGGCCCGGCTGGAAGCGTTTCACATGCTGCCGCACCCGGCGGCGCACCAGGAACTCCAGGGTCTCGAAGGTCATCGGCACCGGATGCAGGCCGGCGTCCCGCAGCCGTTCCACGCGATCCTCGATGGCGCGCAGGATGACCAGTTGCTGGATGCCGTCCCGATGCAGGGCCATCACCAGGCGCTCGAAAAAACGCTCCGTGCCGCCGTACGCGTCACCGGTGATCGCCTGTAGCACGCGCGGATCCATCAGAGGGGCTCCCATGAAAACGTCCAGCGGTCCGATCTCTGGACCATGGTTCAGTGCGGGGTCGACCCTCTCCCCGGGGCCGAACCGGTCCGGCGGACCGGGGGGCGGGCGCCCATCTCACGGCAAAAGCCCACCCGGGTCAACGGGCGCGCCACCATCCCTGGACGCAAATGCGGTCCACGTCCGCGCCGTTCCCAGGGGCACGCCCCGGGGTCAGGCAAGACCCAGGGTCACGGCGCCGTCGCATCCCAGGGCGCGGCGATCGCCGCGACGACCGTGTCCACCGTCAGGCTTCCCATCAGGCTGCCGACACGGGTGGGATCCAAATCGGGCGGAAAAAGGGTCGCGTAGGGCTCGGGCGTTCGCACCACCCGACCCCGCGGCCCCCAGGGGGCATAGTGCTCGTCCCGCGATGGCCCGAACAGGCCCACGGTGCGGACGCCGCTGGCCGCCGCCATGTGCATCAGCCCGGAGTCGTTGCCGACGAACAGCGCGCAGCGCCGCAAGGCGGCGGCCACCGCCAGCAGCGACAGGCCGCCCACCAGGTCGATGAGCCCGGGCCCGGCCAGGGCGTCGAGCACCGGCGCCGCCGCGTCGCGCTCGCCGGCCGCGCCGAACACCGCCACGCGGGCGCCGGGCAGCGCGCCGCCGGGCGCCGTCAGCCGCCGCGCGAGGGCCACGAAGCGGTCGGCCGGCCAGGTCTTGCCGATCCAGTTGGCGGTGGGGGCCAGCGCCAGCACGGGCTCCGCGTCGGTGATCCCGGCGCGCGCCCAGGCGGCGGCGGCCGCCGCGTCGTCCTCGGGGGTGGTCCACAGCCGGGGCGCCGGTGGATCGGCGAGTCCCGCCGGCCCCAGCGCCGAGCCGATGCGCCGCACCCGATGGAGCGGCGCCCGGCCATCGACCGTGGGCCGCAGCCGCCGGCCAGCGCGCAGCAGCCACGGAACCGGGCTGCCGCGCAGGTCCACCACCAGGTCCCAGCGCTGGCCGGCGCAGGCCGCCCACAGCGCCCGCCAGTGCCCGGCGCGGGGCCGCTTGCGCAGGGCGTGAACGCGCTCCAGCCCGGGCACGGCGGTGAACAGCGGCGCCGCCACCGGGCCGCAGGCGACGGTGACGGACACGTCCGGGTGCCGCCGGATCAGGTGGTCCAGCAGGCCGGTGGACAGCACCGCGTCGCCGATGCGGCTGTTGGTGATGAACAGAAGGCGCATGGGGATCCGTCGTCAGCGTCCAAACCGGAGCCAGTGGGCTTCCAGGTCGCGGGCGACGTCCACCCAGGGGCGGCGCCGGGCCGGGTCCCGCGCTCCGGTCGACAGGTTGGCGGCCACCCCCGGCTGGGTCAGCAGCATCGCCGCCAGGTTCTCGAAAGCCGCGTCGTCCGGCGCCAGATGCCCGGTCTCGCCGTCCACCAGCCGCTCGGCGGCGCCGCCCAGCGACCGCGCCACCGCCGGCAGGCCGGCGGCCTGGGCCTCGACGAGGCTCCAGCAGGCATGGTCACCGGATGATCCCGGATGCAGGAACACGCGCGCCCGCCGCCAGGCGTCGGCCAGCGCCGCGTCGGGCCCGGGCGCGAGCACCGAGACCCCGGCATCGGCCAGCGCACGAACCCGGTCGACCCGGTGGGCGATGTCGGCGGGCACCGGCTGGCCGTTCAGCCCCGCCGTCAGCAGCACGGAGTACAGATGCAGGTGCGCGTCCGGTGCGGCCGGGGCGATGCCGGCTTCCCAGCGGTCCAGCAACCAGTCGAGGCCGTGCGCCGGGTGCACCGTGCTCACGGCGACCGCCGGCGGGTCGGGGTCCGGGTCCGCCGCCAGGAACGGCGCCGCCGCCCCCGGGGTGAGCACATGCGCGGTCAGCCCCCCGGTCCCCGGCCAGGCGCGCCGCTGGCTTTCGCTGACGAACAGCAGGTCGGGCCGGTGATGCAGCAGCCGCGCGCGCACCGCCGGGCGCGTCAGCGATGTCGGATCGCCCAGCACCCACAGGGCCTTGCGTCCGGGCCGCACCGGCAGGCGCAGCAGCGACGGCCGGCGCACGGCGACCAGAACGTCCACCGTCTCGGGCAACGAGTCGTCCTGCGCGTCCACCGGCAGCGGCAGCCAGCCGACGCCATCCACGCTGGCCGGGTCGATGATCTGGGTGGCCACGGACACCCGATGGCCGCGCGCGGCCAGGGCTCGGGCCAGCCCCACGACGGCGCGCTCGCCACCGCCCAGGGGGTCCTCGACCGGCGTCCGCCCGTCGTAGGGCACGCCGTCATCGGCAAACAGGATGCGCATGCGAGGGGTTATACGCCGCGTCCGGCGCGATCACAACGGACGGGCTGGGGGAGGCGCCGCGCCCGTCGTCAGCCGGGGATGCCCTCGGCCAGCAGGCGCTCCACATAGGCCGGCACCCGGGCGGTGGCCGGCCCCAGGATGATCTCGGCGAACAGCGAGGCCCCGTGTCCGGGCTCCATGTTCAACTCGACCGTATGCGCCCGGCCGCGCTCGCGCACCTCGGCGACGAAGCCGGCCGCCGGATAGACCGTGCCGCTGGTGCCGATGGACATGAACAGGGCGCAGCGGTCCAGGGCGTCCACGATGCGGTCCATGTACAGCGGGATCTCGCCGAACCAGACCACATGCGGGCGCATGCCGCCGCCGGCGCCGCAGGCCGGGCAGGGATCCCCGGCGCCGAGGTCCGCGCGCCAGTCATGGACGGTGTCGCAGTGACCGCAACGCGCCTTGAGCAGTTCCCCGTGCATGTGGAGCAGGTTCCGGGAGCCCGCGCGCTCATGCAGGTCGTCGATGTTCTGGGTGACCAGCAGAACGTCGTCGTCCCAGTCCCGTTCCAGCCGCGCCAGCGCCTCGTGCGCGGCGTTGGGCAGGACGGCGCCGCCCAGCAGGCCGCGCCGGCGGTCGTTATAGAACGCCTGGACGCGGACCGGGTCGCGGGCGAAGCCCTCGGGCGTGGCCACGTCCTCCAGGCGCACCTGACTCCAGACGCCGCCGGCGTCCCGGAAGGTGTCCAGGCCGGATTCCTTCGAGATGCCGGCGCCGGTCAGAATGACGATGGGACCGGATCGGGCGGGCATGGCGGTGACCTCCGAGGGCGGCGCGGGGACCCGGGCGCTCAGGCGCCCTCGTAGGGCGGAGCGTGCCACCCCTTGGGGGACTCGGTGAAAATCTCGACCCCGTCGGCGGTGACGCCGATGGTGTGCTCGAACTGGGCCGACAGCGAGCGGTCCTTGGTGACGGCGGTCCAGCCGTCGGCCAGGATCTTGGTCTCGAAACGGCCGGCGTTGATCATCGGCTCGACCGTGAAGATCATGCCCTCGCGCAGTTCCAGCCCGGTGCCCGGACGGCCGAAATGCATGACGCTGGGCGCGGTGTGGAACACCCGGCCGACGCCGTGCCCGCAAAAGTCGCGAACCACGCTGAACCGCTGCGATTCGGCGAAGGTCTGGATGACATGTCCCACGTCGCCCAGGGTGGCGCCGGGCTTGATGGCGGCGATGCCGCGCATCATCGCCTCGTAGGTCACCTCGCACAGGCGGCGGGCCTTCACGCCGACGGCGCCCACGTAATACATGCGGCTCGAGTCACCATGCCAGCCGTGCAGGATGGGCGTGACGTCGATGTTGACGATGTCGCCGTCCTTGAGCGTCTTCGGTCCCGGAATGCCGTGGCAGACCACGTGATTGACCGAGGTGCAGATGCTCTTGGGGAATCCCTTGTAGTTCAGCGGCGCGCTGACCGCCCCGTGATCGGCGATGAAGGTGGCGCACAGGCGGTCCAGCGCCTCGGTGCTGACGCCCGGGACCACGTGCGGGGCGATGAAGTCCAGGGTCTCGGCGGCCAGGCGCCCGGCGGCGCGCATGGCCGCGAAGCCCTCCGGACCGTGCAGGAGGATTTGGGGTTCGGAACGGGCGACGGCTTCGATCATGAGACTTCGTTCATCAGACGGGGGAATCCAGGTCCATGGGCAGGGCGTGGGACACGGTGACGCGCGCGGGCGTCACGTCGCAGGCCATACACACGGCGTCCACGCCCGACGCCCGGGCGCGGCTCAAGGCTTCTTCATAGGCTGGATCGAGGTCGGCCGCAATGCGGAAGCGGTCGCAGTCGCCGCGCTGGACCAGATAGACCATCATCGCCCGGTGCCCGGCGGCGACCATGTCGGTCAGTTCCTCCAGGTGCTTGGCGCCCCGGCTGGTGACCGCGTCGGGGAACTCGGCCAGGCCCCGGGCGTCGCGGCCGGTGCCCGGGTCGCGCCGCAGGGTCACGTTCTTGACCTCGACGTAGCAGGAGGGCCGGTCCGGCGCCGCCAGCAACACGTCGATGCGGCTGTTGCGGCCATACTTGACCTCGCGGCGGAGCGTCTCGTACCCGGTCAGGCCGGGTACCCGTCCCTGGGCGATGGCCTCGGCGACGATGGCGTTGGGATGGTTGGTGTTGACCCCCACCAGATGGTCGCCGATGCGCACCAGTTCCCAGGTGTACTTGAGCTTGCGCTCGGGATTGCTGGCCGGCGACACCCATACCTCGGCCCCGGGCGGGTTGACCGACAGCATGGACCCGGAGTTCGGGCAATGGGCGGTGACGGGCGTGCCGTCCTCCAGCAGCACGTCGGCCATGAATCGCTTGTAGCGCTTGACGAGGGTGCCGCGCAGCAGGGGTGTGGGGAAGTCCATGGGCGTCGGGTGTCCGGTCTCAGGCGTGGGGATCGGCGGCCAGGATCTCGGCCAGGCTGGTCCGCGCGCTGCCCCGGGGCCTGGGCGCGGGCTGGCTGGCGTCGGGGGCCCAGGCGGTCAGGGTGATGACCTCGAAGGTGGCCGGAACGCGGCCGTCGGCGCCGGTGTGGCGCTCCTGGTAGAGCGCGGCGGCGCGCGCCAGCACGGCCCGATGGCCCAGGTCGCGGCGGCGGGTCAGCACGGCGTTGGCCTCGCCCATGCCGCGCAGGTCGGCCATCAGCGCCAGCGGAGTCTCGTAGCGGACGGTGATCACCTCGGTGTCCGCCGTCGGCAGGGCGAAGCCGGCGCGCGACAGCAGGTTGCCGGCGTCGCGGACCTCGGTCAGGGGGGAGGTCCTTGGCGACAGGCCGCCGGCCACCTCCATCTCCGCGTCCGCCAGGCAGGTCCGCAATTCGACAAGGGTGGCGCCGCCCAGCAGGCTCGCCAGGAACAGGCCGTCGGGCCTGAGCGCCCGGCGCGCCTGGATCAGCGCCCCGGGCAGGTCGTTGACCCAGTGCAGGGACAGGTTGGACAGAATGGCGTCCAGCGAGGCCGGAGCCATCGGCAACGCCTCCTCGTCACAGGCCAGCACCGGCCCGGACGGCGCGAGGCCGCGTCCCGCCGCGCGGGCGCGCGCGGCCAGGGCCGGGGACAGGTCGGCCTGGATCAGGGTCTCGATGCCGCCCCGCTTGTCCCCGGGGCGGCGGTGCAGCGCCCGCGCCACCTCGCCGCCGTGGCAGCCCAGGTCCAGGGTCAGGGGGAAGCGGCGGGTGATGTCCTCCAGGCGCTCCACCAGGCGGGTGGCGGTCTCGTCCATGAGGAAGGAAAAGCCGTCCCAGCCGGCGGCGGCGCGGTCGCGGCGGCGGCGCAGCAGGGCGCGGTCGAACACTCGCGCGGCCCCGGGGGTGGGCGCGGGCCGGGTCGTGGCGGTGGCTATGGCGGCGGGCGGACGATTGCTCATCCGCCGAATATGGCGCGACCCGGCGGCGGTGTTAAGGGTGGGTGTGACGGCGGCGCGATCGCCGTCCAGGCCGCGCGGGACTCAGTACAGCATCCCCGGCAGCCAGCGGGTGACGGGCGGCCACAACCAGATGAGCGCGATGCCCACCAGTTGCAGCACGATGAACGGCGCCACGCCGCGATAGATCTGCCCGGTGCTGACCGACGGAGGCGCGGCGCCGCGCAGGTAGAACAGCGAGAACCCGAAGGGCGGCGTGAGGAAACTGGTCTGCAGGTTCACCGCGATCAGCACCGACAGCCAGATGGGATCGTGTCCCATCAGGATCAGCAACGGCGCGATCAGCGGCAGCACGATCACCGTGATCTCGACGAAATCCAGCACGAAGCCGAGCGCGAAGATCAGCGCCATGCAGAACAGCAAGGCTCCGGTGGGACCGCCGGGCATGGCGGTCAGGATGGACTCGATGCGCTCCTCGCCGCCCAGGCCCACGAACACCAGCGAAAAGATGCTGGCCGTCAGGATGGTGGCGAAGATCATGGCGGTGATCACCAGGGTCCCAGTCAGGGCGGGCTTGAGCAGGTCGGCCCCGCCCAGCCGCCGCAGCGCCGCGCCGGCCGCCGCCAGGCCCACGCCGGCCAGCGCCAGGTAGCCCGCGCCCATCGCCCAGTCCAGCGTCGCCGCGTCGCCCCGTTGCAGCCGCACCGGCGCCGCGCCCGCCGCCACCCCCAGCAGCAGCAGCGCCCCGGCGCCCCCCAGGATCAGGCGCGACGAGCGTCCCGCCGCGCCCCCCAGCCGCGCGCCGGCCATCAGCACCGCGCCCACGGCGCCCACCGAGGCGGCCTCGGTGGGGGTGGCGACGCCCCCCAGGATCGAGCCCAGCACGGCGACGATCAGCAGCACCGGCGGCACCACGGCCTTGAGCACCGCCGTCAGGTCGGGCCGGTCCTCGCGCGCGGCCGCCATGGCCGGGGCATCGGCCGGACGCAGCCAGGCGCGCCCCAGCAGGTAGGCGATGTAGATCCCCACCAGCATCAGCCCGGGCATAAGTGCTGCGGCGAACATCTGGCCCACCGACAGCGTTTCGATGGTGAACTTGCCCTGTTCGTACTGAGCCTGCTGATAGGCGTTGGACATCACGTCCGACAGGATGATGAGCAGCGTGGACGGCGGGATGATCTGCCCCAGGGTGCCCGAGGTGCAGACGATGCCGCAGGCCAGCGGCGTGTCGTAGCGGTTCCGCAGCATGGTCGGCAAGGCGATCATGCCCATGGCCACCACGGTCGCGCCGACGATGCCGGTGGAGGCCGCCAGCAGCGCGCCCACCACCACGACCGAAACCCCCAGGCCGCCCCGCAGCGGGCCGAACAGGCGGCCCATGGTCTCCATCAGGTCCTCGGCGATGCGGCTTTTTTCCAGCACCACGCCCATGAAGACGAACAGCGGAATGGCGATCAGGACGTCGTTGGTCAGCAGCCCGAAGGCGCGCTGGCCCAAGGCGCCCAGCAACGCCACGTCGAACTGCCCCAGCGCCCAGCCCAGGCCGGCGAACAGCGTGGCCACCCCGGCGATGGTGAAGGCCACCGGGTAGCCCAGAAGGATACCGCCGATCAGGGCGGCCACCATCAGGAGGTCGAGGGGAAGACCGTCGCCGACACCGGTCACGAGCGCGCCTCCCCGCCGCGGCCGCCCCGCAGGCGGATCAGGTCGCGCAACAGGCAGGCCAGGCCCTGGATCAGCAGCAGGACGCAGAAGGCCGGGATCAGCGACTTGAGCAGGAACGACGCCGGGATGCCGCCCACCGAGATCGGTCCCTCTAGGATCGCCCAGGCGCGCCACACCGACGGCCAGGAGGCCCAGGCCAGCACGCCCACCGCCGGGGCCAGGAAGGCGAGATGGCCAAGGACATCGACGGCCGCCCGGCCGCGCGCCGAGAGTCGCGCGTAAAAGATGTCGACGCGCACGTGTCGATCGACCAAAAGGGTGTACCCCGCCCCAAGCATGAACACCGCGCCGTGCAGGTACAGCACGCTTTCGGTGAGAAAGATGAAACTAACGCCGAAGACGTAGCGCAACAGCACGATGATAAACTGCAACAGCACCATGACCAGCGCGCACCAGCGCACCGTGGTGCCCACCAGCACATTGAGCGTATCCAGGCGGTCGGCCAGGGCGAGCATTTGCGGATCTCCAGGGCGGAACCGGCGTTGCCGCCACGATGCCCCGTCGACCCCCAATCTGACAATGGTCATTATCGACCAGAGTCTCTCTGGTCGCCGGGGTCATTCTCGACCAGAGTTCTCCGGCTGCCGGAGTCGTTCTCGATCAGGGTTTCCCGGTCGACGAGGACCGCCGCGATCGGACATCGCGGGGCCGGGACCCGTGGCGCCGGGACCGGCCGCCACACTTTTGCCGCTTGGCGGCCATGGAAGGGCACCATCGCAGGGGCTATCTTGACATCATGATACGGCCTCAGACGACAGCGCGCGGACCGGCGACCGGTGACGGCTCCGGCGCGACCGCCGAGACCCCGGGCGCCGCCCTGCCCCGGAGACCCGTGCGGCTGTCGGCACTGGCCCTGCTGGTCGAGGATCTGGCGCGGCGGCTCTGGCCGGCGCTGACATGGGCGGCGCTGACCCTGGCGGCCCTGCTGTCGGGCCTGCTGCCGCTGCTGCCCGGGTGGCTTCACCTGCTGGTGTTGACGGTGCTTCTGTCGCTGACGGCGGCCACCCTGACGGTGGGCCTGCGCGGCTGGCGTCCGCCCTCCGAGACCCAGGCCCGCGCCCGCCTGGAAGCCTCCGATGGCGCCGAGGCTCACCGGCCGTGGACGGCGGCGGCCGACTCGCTGGCGTTCGGGGCCGACGACGCGCTGGCCCGCGCGCTGTGGACGCGACACCAGGAGGCCATGGCCGCCCGCGCCCGGGCCTTGCGCCCGGCGCCGCCCCAGCCCGTGCTGGCCCGCCACGATCCCCGGGCGTTCCGGGTGCTCGCGCTGATCCTGCTGGCGGTGGCGGCCGTCGTCGCCGGGCCCGACCCCTGGGCGCGGATCCTGCGCGGGCTGTCGCCGCATCTGGGCACGCCGCCGCCACCGGTGTTGGCGCAAGTCTGGATCACCCCGCCGGACTACACCGGACAGCCACCGCTGTACCTTCAGGCGCGCCCGGACGATCCGGCCCGGGGTGGCGACACCGCCGACGCCGGCGCCGCCGACCGGCCCGCGCCGGCGCGGGAGGCGGACGCGGGTTTGCCGCCCCACTCCCCGGAGCCCCTGACCGTGCCCGCCGGCAGCGCGGTGCTCGCGGTGCTGCGGGGGGGACGGGGGACCGGACGGCTGGACCTTGGAGCCGAGCCCACGCCCCTGGATGTCCTGGGGGACGGGGGCCAGCGACTGACCGTCACCGTCGACTCGGGAACGCGCCTGCGCCTTATCCAGGCCGGCCGGCCCCTGATCGACCGGCCGCTTCGGGTGCGGCCCGATCAGCCGCCGACCGTGACCCTGGTCGAGCCCCCGGCGGCCGACGCCCAGGGTGCCCTGCGGATGCTCTACCGAGCCGAGGACGATCACGGGGTCGCCGCCGTGCGCGCGCTGGTGCGTCCGGCCGGGGGACAGCGCCTGGGCGTGCCGCTGGATCTGGAACTGCCCGCCCCCCCGCCGGCCACCGACGGGTCGGTGGCGGCGCGGGAGCCCCAGCGGGCGCGCCGCGACCTGCGCGCCCATCCCTGGGCGGGCACGTCGGTCGCCGTGCGCCTACGCGCCGAGGACGCGCGCGGGCAGACCGCGCGGACCAAGGCCGTGACCCTGGTGCTTCCAGACCGCCGCTTCACCCACCCGGTGGCCCAGGCGGTCGCCGATCTGCGCCGCGCCCTGGTGCTGGCGCCGCACCGCGCCCGCGCCGTGGCCCAGGGCCTGAACGATCTGGCCGACGATCCCTCGGCCTATGACGAGCGCCTGCCCGTGTTCCTGGCCCTGAAGGCCGCCGCCGCGCGCCTCACCCTGGCGCCGCATGGCCAGGCCCGCGACGAGGACCTGCCGCCCCTGTGGTCCATCGCCCTGGCGCTGGAGGACGGTAGTCTCGCCCTGGCCCGGCGCGCCCTGGCGGAGGCGCGCGAGGCCCTGCGCGAGGCCATCGAGCGGGACGCCCCGGCCGACGACATCCAGCGCCGCCTGGACGCCGTGCGCGAGGCCATGGCCCGCCTTCAGGAAACACTCGCCGAGACGCTGCCCTTCGCCAGCCTGCCGGTGCTGCCGCCGTTGCCCGAGAACGGCGCCATGCTGCGCCCCGACGACATCAGCCGGATGCTGGACGACCTCGCGGCCCTCAACGACCTGGGGGCGAAGGAGGCCGCCGAGGCGCTGCTCGACCAGATCGACCAGATGCTGGACCAGTTGCAGGGCGCGCGACCGCCGACGGCGGCGGAACTGCGGGCCATGACCGAGATGGCCGAGATGGCGCGCCGGCTGCGCGACGTGGTCGAGCGTCAGCAGGCGCTTCTCGACGAGACCTTCGCGCTGGATCCGGCGGCCGCCGACGGCCCGCGACCGGAAGTTGTCCCGCCGCTCTCGCGCGTCCTGGAGGACTTGCCGCTGCATGGCCGGCGCCTGCTGGCGCCGCCCCCCTCGGGGGTGGCCCCCGACGTGACCCTGCCCTTCGACCTGGGGCCGGACGGCGACGGCAGGCCGCCCAGCACCGGTGACCTGCGCCGCTGGCTGGAGCCGGCGCCCCCGGCCGATGCCTCGCCCGCCGTCGAGGGCACCCCGCCGGCCCCGCCGGCCGAGGTGCGGATCCCGGCCGAGGTCCTGGCCGACCTGGAGGGCCGGCAGCAGGCATTGCGCCAGATGCTGGAAGACCTGATGGCCGATCTGGCCGAGCGCACCAGCGACATGCCCCCCGCCCTGAACGAGGCCAATCTGGCCATGCGCGACGCCGAAGGCGCGCTGGCCGAGGGCGACATCGGCGCCGCCGCGCGCGCCCAGGGGCGCGCCCTGGAGGCGTTGCGCCAGGGCGGCGACCAGGCCATGGCCGGCATGGCCCGGCGGATGGGGCTGCGCACCCTGGGGGTGGGCGGCCTGCCGGGCCTGCCCGGTCCCGGCCTGGGGCGCGGGCGGGGGCCGGGCCAGGGCCGCGATCCACTGGACCGTCCCGTGGGCGGGGTCAGCGACGACGGCGTCGGGCGCCTGCCCACGGAGCCGGACACCCGCCGCGCCCGGGACATCCTTCTGGAGCTGCGCCGCCGCGCCAACCAGCCCGACCGGCCGCCGCCGGAGCGGAACTACCTGGACAGGCTGATCGCGCCGTTCTGATCCGGGTCGGGATCGGTCCGCGTCCGCCGCCCGACCGACCCGGTCGTGTCCCGGCGCCTCCCATGGGCGCGGTTGAATCCGCCGGGTCGGAGACCCATACTCTGCCTGCGGACTTCGGCCGGCCTCCCACGGGAGAGCGCCGACAGGCCCCGATTCCTCCATCCCTTGCACGACACAGTCTGAAAGCGCGTTACCATGCTCGTCACCATCAACGGCGAATCCCGTGTTCTCGACACCACCTTGTCCGTGGCCGACCTGCTGGCCACCATGGGCCTGGACGGTCGCAAGGTGGCGGTCGAGCGCAACCGCGAGATCGTGCCGCGCGCCACCTACGGCGACGCCCGGGTCCAGGAGGGCGATACCCTGGAGATCGTGCACTTCATCGGCGGCGGCGCGCCCGACACGGCGGTCACCGGGGTGGACAGCGAGGACGAGGGTTTCGTGGTGGCCGGCCGCAGCTTCCGGTCCCGCCTGCTGGTGGGCACCGGCAAGTACAAGGACTTCGAGGAGACCGCCCGCGCCCTGGAGGCCAGCGGCGCCGAGATCGTCACCGTGGCGGTGCGCCGGGTGAACGTGTCCGACCCCAACCAGCCCATGCTGATGGATTACGTGGATCCCAAGGTCTACACCTACCTGCCCAACACGGCCGGCTGCTTTACCGCCGACGACGCGGTGCGCACGCTCCGCCTGGCGCGCGAGGCCGGCGGCTGGGACCTAGTGAAGCTGGAGGTGCTGGGCGACCAGAAGACGCTTTACCCCAACATGCCCGAGACCTTCGCCGCCGCCGAGGCGCTGATCGCCGACGGCTTCCAGGTGATGGTCTACTGCAACGACGATCCCATCGCCGCCCAGCGCCTGGAGGAGATGGGCTGCGTGGCCATCATGCCGCTGGGGTCCATGATCGGCTCCGGCCTGGGGATCCTCAATCCGGTCAACATCCGCCTGATCAAGGAGACGGCGTCGGTGCCCGTGCTGGTGGACGCCGGCGTGGGCTGCGCCTCCGACGCCGCCATGGCCATGGAACTCGGGGTGGACGGCGTGCTGCTCAACACCGCCATCGCCGGGGCCAGCGACCCGATCCGCATGGCCAGGGCCATGAAGCTGGCGGTGGAGGCCGGGCGGCTGTCCTACCTGGCCGGCCGCATCCCCAAGAAGCGCTACGCCGATCCCAGTTCGCCGCTGGCGGGGCTGATCTAGGATCCGCCAGGGGGGCCGACGGGGCGCCGGGGTCCCTCGCCCCACCGCGCTACCGGCCGTTTCCGTCGCCCGGCCCCGAGGCGTCGTCGCGGAACACCATGTCCAGGGCGATGCCGGCGCTGACCTTCCTCACCGACTTGGACGACTGGCGCGGCAGGGGGATGCGCCGGTCGATGCAGTACTTGATCAGCACCGCCGCCAGGTGCGGTCCGCCCAGGGACAGCGTGTTCTGTTGCCCCACGCGGGTCTGCACGGCGACGGAGACCTCCAGCGGGTCGGTGCGGTGAAACGACGTGTCGAGAAGCCGGGCGCCCTTGAACATCTGTTCGTTGGCCGCCATGAACGCCCGCAGGGCGTGATCGAATTCCGAGGGGCTCAACACGACGCGGCGCATTTCAATCGGCATGGCGGCCCGCCCGTTGCACGCTATTGGGTAAGTCCGCCCGCAGGATACCGCATCGCTGGCCCTCCATACAGGGCGTGTGTGGGACGGCGCCGCCGATCCGGGGATCCCCCACCTCCTCCCGCTACCGGACACCCGTGTCGGACAGGAACGCCAGCACGCGCGGGCCGGCGCCCACGTCGAACAGGTTCACGTGGCCGCCCTCGGGGAACAGGATGTCCTTGGCCTGGGGGTTGCCGGCCGCCCGCGCCGCCTCCACCAGGGTCTTGCCCATGGATGGCGGCACGACCCGGTCGCGCCCCCCGCGCAGGGCCAGCAGCGGCGCGTCCAGCCGCCGCACGTCGTCCATGTTGTCGAAGGGATGCCGCAGCAGGCCGTCGATCATGAACAGATAGTACTGGCGCCAGACCATGTCGGCGATGGAGGTGAAGGCCCCCTCCAGCACCACGGCGGCGGCGCCATGGTCGGCGGCCAGGGGGAGGGCGCTGCCGGAGCCGATGGACTCGCCATAGAACACCCGCCGCGCGGGGCCGATGCCCTCGGCTTCCAGGATCCCCAGGGCGGCGCGCCCGGCGTCCAGGAAGGCGGCCTCGCCCGGGTGGCCGGGGTTGCCGTTGTAGCCGGGCTGGCCGACCATCATCATCCCCAGGCCGTTGTCCAGGAAGAAGCGCGCCTTGTCCAAGCGCTGCGCCCAGTTGCCGCCGTTGCCCTGGAAGTAGACCACCACCGGGCCGGTTCCGTCGCCGGGGGGCGGCGCGTACCACGACGTCAGGGTCAGGCCGTCGGCGCTTGTGGCCGTCACCGGCCGCAGTTCGGGCGCCTCGGTCTCGGCCGGCGGTGGCGGCCGGGGGCCCGGGTGGAACATGAACCATTCCTGGAACAGGAACATCGACGCGCCATAGGCCACATAAAGCATGGCCACGCCGCCGATGGTGGCCAGGGTCCACCCCAAGGTTTTCATGGTTTCTCTCCGCCGGTCAGGCCGTGCTACCCGTCGTCTCCGGTCACCCGCACCCGCGCGGCCAGGGCGGCGGACATGAAGCGGTCGAGGTCCCCGTCGAGGACCCCCTGGGTGTCCGAGGTCTCCACGCCGGTGCGCAGGTCCTTGATCATCTGATAGGGTTGCAGCACGTAGGAGCGGATCTGGTGGCCCCAGCCGATATCGGTCTTGGTGTCCTCCAGGGCCTGGGCGGCCTCCTCGCGCTTCTGCAACTCCATTTCGTACAGGCGCGCGCGCAGCATGGTCCAGCAATGCGCCCGGTTCTGGTGTTGCGAGCGCTCCGACTGGCATTGCACCACGATGCCCGAGGGCAGGTGCGTGATGCGTACCGCGCTGTCGGTCCGGTTGACGTGCTGGCCGCCGGCCCCCGAGGCGCGATAGGTGTCGATGCGGCAGTCCTTGTCCTGGATGTCGATCTCGATGCTGTCGTCGATCACTGGATAGACCCACACCGACGAAAAGCTGGTGTGGCGCCGCGCGGCGCTGTCGAAGGGCGAGATGCGCACTAGGCGGTGCACGCCGCTTTCCGTCTTCAGCCAGCCATAGGCGTTGGCGCCGGCGATGCGCAGGGTGCAGGACTTGAGGCCGGCCTCCTCGCCCTCGCTTTCCTCCAGGGTCTCGACCTTGTAGCCCTGGGCCTCGGCCCAGCGGGCATACATGCGCGCCAGCATGCGCGCCCAGTCCTGGGCCTCGGTGCCGCCGGCTCCGGCGTTCACCTCCAGGAAGCAGTCGTTGCCGTCGGCCTCGCCGGACAGCAGGCTTTCCAGCTGGCGCCGGTCGGCCTCGGCCTTCAGGGCGCGCAACTGCTCCATGCCCTCGGCGATGCTGTCCTCGTCGTCCTCCGCCTCGCCCAGCTCGATCAGCGTGGCGGCGTCCTCGACGCCGGTCTCCAGGGCGCGGAAGGCGGTGATCGCCGCGTCAAGCCGGGTGCGTTCGCGCATCAGCGCCTGGGCGGCGGCGGCGTCCGTCCAGAGATTGGGATCCTCGGCGAGCGCGTTGACCTCGTCCAGGCGGCGCAGGGCGTTGTCCCAGTCAAAGATGCCTCCTCAGCAGGGCCATGGCCTGCTTGATCTCGTCCACCAGGGCCTGGGCCTCGGCGCGCATGAAACTCCTCCCTGTCCGACCTGGAAACGGCGCCGTCGCACCGGGACCCGATCGAGCGTCAACCGGATCGAGAGCGACAGGCGATGGACAATAGTCATCCGGCATAAGGGCGTAAAGCCCGGGCGACGTCCCGAACCGGGCCGTGTCCGAGGGGGCGTCGCGCGACGCGCTGATCCGTGTGGGGGGATGTCGATCGGAATTCGAACCATGGAATGGAAGAAATTTATCGAACAAAGCTTCGGATTTCTCGATGGGGGTTATAGAAAAACGGCGGCCCCTGATGTATAACTGTGGTCACAGGGAAGGGCCGTGATGGAAAGATCGACCAGAAACGGGTCCCTATAGAGAATGTGGCGAGATTTTGTCACGTTCTTGGCACTCTTATGATGTCTGATCGATGAATTTTTGTGGCCATGTCTCTTCAGTTTCCCCCTTTTCTTCGATCGTTGCCATCCTATATGCTGTTTCAGAAGCGCGGGAACGAGGGAACAAATCCCTGGCTCCAGCGTTTCCACTCCGGGGCCTGGCCGCCAAGAGCCGGGTCGCCCGTGATCTCGTGTCACGGGATCCGCCGGGGTGACAGCGCATTCGAGACCTGCCCGGGCCGCTCGTCGGCCTCGTGTCGCCCCACTCAGAACCTGGATCGTCGGTTGGTGGAGCGCGCACATGTGGCAGACCTTCATAAGGCTTGGTTTTCCCCGTGCAACGGGTGGAGGCAATGGAGACGCCGCCGGGGGAAGACGGAGAGGCCCGTTCAGGTCCCATGCATGGCCCGGTGAGGACGCGCATGGGGCATCATCCGGTCGGACCGTGGTCATCTGGTCGCGGGATGATGATGAAGCCTGGGCAACCTCTCGCGTTCGGCACATGTACGATGAGGTGGTCAGCGAACCCTTGCCCGAGTCCTTCCAGTCGTTGGTGAACACATTGCGACGTGGGGAGGACCGTCCCGAAGACAGGGGCAAGGAGGATCCGGAAGACGCGCTGACGGACAGACCACCGACGGATCGAACGCCTGGGCCTTGATCATCGGGAATGAAAGGAGCCGGCCGATGTCATCCTTTAACCAGGACCTCATCGACGCCTTGCCCCACATGCGGGCCTTTGCCTACTCCCTGACCAGCGACCGCGCTCTGGCGGACGATCTGGCGCAGGAGGCCGCGACACGGGCCCTGAGCAACAGCGACAGCTTTCAGCCCGGCACCAACTTCCGCGCCTGGGTGTTCACCATCGTGCGCAACACGTTCTACTCGGAGTTTCGGCGCAGCTGGCGGCGCCACGAGCAGGCCGACGAAGACGGCATGTTGCGGGCCAGCGAGCCCAGCAGCCAGCAGGCCGCGCTGGAACTGGACGATTTCAGGCGGGCGTTTGCCTGTCTGACGGACGAGCAGCGCGAGGTTCTTGTCCTCGTGGGGGCCGCCGGATTCGATTACGAGCAGGCCGCCGCGATCGCCGGCTGCGCCACCGGCACGGTCAAGAGCCGTGTGTCCCGGGCGCGCCGCGAACTGCGGACGCTGCTGGAGTCGGATGCGCTGTCGGGCCCCCGTCGTCCGATCGGAGACAACGATGGTCTGATGGCGGACATCGACCGTCAACTGGGCCTGGTGGCCGAGACCGTTCCGAGCGCCATCGCCGCCGACGCCAGAACGGCAAGCGCGGCTTAAGCAAAAAGGGGCTTTTCCTCTTTCTCTCTCGTTTGTTGCGGACTGTATCATGCCTGTCGGTGTTACGAGCCCGACATTGGCAAGCGAGGGCTGTCCTTGGCTCTGCCGAATCAGGGTCAAGGACAGCCAGTAGAGGTTGTTCAGCCTTCACCGTGAGGGTCTCGGCGTGGCCCGCGTGGCCGCTCCTCCCTCATCGGCCCTGACGAAAAGGAGATGGGTCCATGACCGCTCGCACGACCATTGCCCTGGCCATCGCCGCGCCGTTGGCCCTGGGCGCCTGCTCCAACATGACCAAGCAGCAGCAGAGCACCCTGAGCGGTGGCGCCATCGGCGCCGGCGCGGGTGCGGCCGGCGCCGCCATCCTGGGCGGTCCGGTCGGGGCCGCGGCCGCCGTGGGCGGTGCCGCCGGTGCCGCCGCCGGCTTCATCAAGGAGGAAATGCGGGAGTAGCCCGCGCCCACCCCCCTCCACCGACTTTCATGACTTTCTTCTTCTCGCCCCAGCGGCGGCCCCACAAGGGCCCCCCTGGGGTCTTTTTTGGGTCCTCACGGGTGTTTCCGCGCGCACCCGTTTTCCCTCTCCCGGTCCACCCCGCCCTCGGACCCGATCGCGGCCCCGACCTCCGCCAGATCCAGCAGGGCGCGCACCTGGGCGCGGATCTCCCGGCGGACCGTGCGGTCCAGCCGGCCCAGCCATGCCGACGGAATCGCGTGCACGCCATGGGTGGCGCCGGCCAGCATGCCGGCGATGGCCCCCGTGGTGTCGGCGTCGCCCCCCTGGTTGACGGTGGCCACCACGCAGGCGCGGAAGCCCTCGGTGCTGAAGTAGTGGTGCAGGACCGTCTGCATGGTATCGACGATGTAGGCCGAGCTGTGCCCCCGATAGGGGCTGTACCGGAACGTCGGGTGGGCGGCGATCAGGCGGTCCGCCTCGGCCCGCACGCCGCCCTGGCGGTCACCGCGCAGGGCCGCGTGCACCATGCGCACCAGCGCCACGCAGGCGGCGTCCGAGCGGTCCATGTGGTGCGTGATGCGCGCCTGACCCAGGGTCCAGGCCGCGATGCGGTCGTCCGGCGTCCCCAGGGTGGCGAGGGCCAGCGGCACCAGCCGCATGGCGGCGCCATTGCCGCCGTCGCCGGGATTGTAGGGGGCCTCGGTGGTGCCCTTGGCGAGATAGCGGCGGATACCCCGGCGGACCGTGTTGCCCACGTCCACCGGGCCGCCTTTCAGCCAGGCGGCGAACGCCTCGGCCACCGTCACGGCGTCGAACCCGCCGGCGTCGATGAGCGCCCGGCCCAGCGCCAGCGCCATCTCGGTGTCGTCGGTCACCTGGCCCGGCTTCAGGCGCAGCCATCCCCCGCCGATCAGGCGGTCGTGCACGCCGTGCTGGTGGGCGATCTCGCCCCTGGTCATGAACTCCACCGTGGCGCCCAGGGCGTCGCCGACCGCCAGGCCCAGGTAGGCGCCCAGCGCCCGGTCCTCCAGGACCGCGCGGGCGTGGAACGGGTGGGGGGCATCGGTTTTCATAGCGTGGACATCCTGACCACATAGTCACCGCCGAGCACCAGGTACTCGGCCTCTCCCTTGAGCGGGTGGCGCGGCAGCAGACCGTCGAAGAAGACGACCTTGGTCGCCGGCACCCGCACCGTGAGGATGCGATCGCCGAAGCAGTCGGCGATCGACCGGTCGCTGGTGAAGGAGGTGAGGTTGTTGAAGCGCACCAGGGCCGACGTCTTGTCGTGGCGCGCCAGGACCTGATCCTCGCCCATCGCCGTGACCCCGCGATACAGGACCAGGTGACCGTCGGCGCCCGGGCCGAAGCGGCGCAGCATCCACTGGCAGAAGGTGAACACCAGGTCCAGTTGGCCATGAATGGCGTTGTCGTGAAACCGGCTGCTCATCTTCTGCTCCACGTAGCGGACCCAGGCCGGGCAGGGGATCCGCCGGATCGGCGCGCCGTGCCAGGTGGGCAGCAGGCCGAAGCGGCTTTCCACCCATCCCTTGAGGACGGCGCCCTCGGCGTTGCCGGTGTCGAACACCCAACCGCGCAGCAGGCGCAGGTAACTGGACCGGAACCGCCGGGTGCCGTCGGCCGGCCGTTTGTCGGGCCGGTCGCGGGGGTCGCGCTGCTCCGCCTCCAGGCAGAAGCTGGCCGCCATGAAGGCGTGGAAGGCGCGCACGGCGTCGGCCTGGTCCTCGGCCTCGTCCAGCATCTCGAACAGGCTGGCGCTGGTGGGCCGCACGTGCGGCAGGTCCAGTGGCCGGGGGCGCAGGTTGAAGGCCGGACTGGCCAGCACGGCGGTCGGAATGCCGACCATGTTGCTGCTGTGGCCCTGGGGGGCGGGCCGGGGCGGTTCCTCGGCCAGCAGATCCAGGGCCAGCGCGGACGCGGGCGGAGGGGGCTCGTCGATCATGCCGGTCGCTCACGCAAGGCCCGTGCCGGCCGGCGGGTGTGGTTCGGACCCGACAGGGAGGCCCGTCCTGTGTCGATCCCGACACGCCGGGGGGCGTCGTGTCGTCTTCCGGACACCCCTGTCGGATGTCGTGTCGGCCGGGGTGTTTCCGCCGAATCCCAGGCATTCCGGGCGCTTTCGGCATCACGCGGGGGCGTCGCGGGGTTGGCACGGGGCTTGCCGAAGCAGGGTCAAGCGGCGCCGTGGCCGTCGCTGGACCATCCGCCCCCTCGTCCCGGGGGGCCATCCCGGACCGGAAAGGAGACCCTCCATGAGCGCACTGCGTCAGATCGCCTTCTACGGCAAGGGCGGCATCGGCAAGTCCACCACCTCCCAGAACACCCTCGCCGCCCTGGTGGAGTTGGACCAGAAGATCATGATCGTCGGCTGCGACCCCAAGGCCGATTCCACCCGCCTGATCCTCAACACCAAGCTTCAGGACACGGTGCTGCACCTGGCCGCCGATGCCGGCTCGGTCGAGGATCTGGATCTCGAGGACGTGGTCAAGATTGGCTACAAGGACATTAAGTGCGTCGAGGCCGGCGGCCCCGAACCCGGCGTCGGCTGCGCCGGTCGGGGGGTCATCACCGCCATCAACTTCCTGGAGGAGAACGGCGCCTACGACGACATGGACTACATCTCCTACGACGTGCTGGGGGACGTGGTCTGCGGCGGCTTCGCCATGCCGATCCGCGAGAACAAGGCGCAGGAAATCTACATCGTCATGTCCGGCGAGATGATGGCCCTCTACGCCGCCAACAACATCGCCAAGGGCATCCTGAAGTACGCCCACTCCGGCGGCGTGCGCCTGGGCGGCCTGATCTGCAACGAGCGCAAGACCGACAAGGAACTGGAGCTGTCCGAGGCCCTGGCCGCCAAGCTGGGCACCAAGCTCATCCACTTCGTGCCGCGCGACAACATCGTCCAGCACGCCGAACTGCGCCGTCAGACCGTCATCCAGTACGACCCGGGCTCCAAGCAGGCCCAGGAGTACCGCGAACTGGCCCGCAAGATTCACGAGAACTCGGGCAAGGGCGTGATCCCCACCCCCATCACCATGGAGGAGTTGGAGGAGATGCTGATCGAGTTCGGCATCATGAAGTCCGAGGAGCAGCAGATCGCCGAACTGGAGGCCAAGGAAAAGGCGATCGCGTAACGCCGCCGCGTCGTCTCCGGATGGGGCGCGCGTCGGCTGGGCCAACCCCATCCCCGCGCGCCGTGTCCGCCGCCACGAGAGCCGTCCGTCTCACTCTGTCGTCTCCACGGAGGACCCCATGACTCCCCTGGACAATGCCGATGGCCCCACCTCCGGCGAAGCCATGATCGCCGAGGTCCTGGCCGCCTATCCCGCCAAGGCGGCCAAGCGCCGCGCCAAGCACCTGACCGTCGCCCGCACCGCCGAGGGCGAGGACGCCCCAAGCTGCGGCGCCAAGTCGAACGTCAAGTCCATCCCCGGCGTCATGACCATCCGGGGCTGTGCCTACGCCGGTTCCAAGGGCGTGGTGTGGGGGCCGGTCAAGGACATGGTGCACATCTCGCACGGCCCGGTGGGCTGCGGGCACTATTCCTGGGCTCAGCGCCGCAACTACTACACCGGCACCACCGGCGTCGACCGCTTCGTGACCATGCAGATCACCTCCGACTTCCAGGAAAAGGACATCGTCTTCGGCGGTGACAAGAAGCTGGGCATCCTGATCGACGAGGCCGAGGGCCTGTTCCCGCTCAGCAAGGGCATGACCATTCAGTCCGAATGCCCCATCGGCCTGATCGGCGACGATATCGAGGCGGTGGCCCGCAAGAAGGCCGAGGCCATCGGCAAGACCATCGTGCCGGTGCGTTGCGAGGGCTTCCGGGGCGTGTCCCAGTCGCTGGGCCATCACATCGCCAACGACACCATCCGCGACTGGGTGCTGAAGGACAACGCCCGCACCGAGGGCGCCACCGAGTACGACGTGGCGGTGATCGGCGACTACAACATCGGCGGCGACGCCTGGGCATCGCGGCGCCTGCTGGAGGAAATGGGCCTGCGGGTGGTGGCCATGTGGTCGGGCGACTGCACGCTCGCCGAGATCGAGCAGGCCCCCATGTCCAAGCTGAACCTCGTCCACTGCTACCGGTCCATGAACTACATCTGCCGCTACATGGAAGAGACCCACGGCGTGCCCTGGATGGAGTTCAACTTCTTCGGTCCGACCAAGATCGCCGCGTCGCTGCGCGAGATCGCCGCCCGGTTCGACGAGTCCATTCAGCAAAAGGCCGAGGCGGTCATCGCCAAGTACCAGGCGGCGATGGACGCCGTGCTGGCCAAGTACAAGCCCCGCCTGGAGGGCAAGACGGTGATGCTCTACGTGGGCGGCCTGCGCCCGCGTCACGTCATCCCGGCCTATGAGGACCTGGGCATGGACGTGGTCGGCACCGGCTACGAGTTCGGGCACGGCGACGACTACAAGCGGACCGGCAAGTACGTGAAGGACGGCACGGTGATCTACGACGACGTGACCGGCTACGAACTGGACGCCTTCATCCAGAAGATGCGCCCCGATCTGGTCGGCTCCGGCATCAAGGAGAAGTACGCCGTGCAGAAGATGGGCGTGCCGTTCCGGCAGATGCACTCCTGGGACTACTCCGGCCCCTATCACGGCTACGACGGCTTCGCGGTGTTCGCCCGCGACATGGACATGGCCATCAACAGCCCGGTGTGGAGCCTGATGAAGACACCCTGGGCCGAGGCCGCCGCCTCCTGAGTCCGTGACATCATCGCCCCTCGTCCCGGTCCGGCCGGGACATCGGGGCTCCGCCGCCGCGCGCGGCGCCGGCGCGGTCGCGCCGGCCGACCGGTCCGGGATGGCGCCCGCGCCGGCCGGGAAAACGAGGGGAGATCGACCCATGCCACAGTCCGCCGAGCGCGTGCTCGACCACGCCAGTCTGTTCAAGGAGCCGGAATACGAGGCCATGTTCGAGGCCAAGCGGGAGACCTTCGAGTGCCCGCATCCCCCCGACAAGGTCCAGGAGGTCGCCGACTGGACCAAGGGTTGGGCGTACCGGGAGAAGAACCTCGACCGCAAGGCGCTGGTCGTCAATCCGGCCAAGGCCTGCCAGCCCCTGGGCGCCGTGTTCGCCGCCGCCGGCTTCGACGGCTGCCTGTCCATGGTGCATGGCTCGCAGGGCTGCGTGGCCTACTACCGGTCGCATCTGGCGCGCCACTTCAAGGAACCGGCCTCGGCGGTGTCCACCTCCATGACCGAGGACGCCGCCGTGTTCGGGGGCCTCACCAACCTGGTGGACGGGCTGGCCAACGCCCATGCCCTCTATGATCCGAAGATGATCGCCATCTCCACCACCTGCATGGCCGAGGTGATCGGCGACGACCTCAACTCCTTCGTCATCCAGGCCAAGGACAAGGGCTCCGTCCCCCAGGACTTCCCGGTGCCCTTCGCCCACACCCCGGCCTTCGTCGGCAGCCACGTGAACGGCTTCGACGTCATGGTCAAGGCCATCGTCGCCAACGTCTGGGAGTCGATGGAGGGGGACCCCACCCCGGACGGCTCGGTCAACATCATCCCCGGCTTCGACGGCTTCGCGGTGGCCAACAACCGCGAGATCACCCGCATGCTGGACCTGATGGGGGTGGAGCACCGGCTGATCTGCGACGTCTCCGACGTGTTCGACACGCCGACCAACGGCGACTTCCAGATGTACGCCGGCGGCACCACGGTGGAGGACCTGAAGGCCGCGCGCGATGCCAAGGGCACCGTCTCCCTGCAACAGTGGTGCAGCGAGAAGACCCTGGAGATGATCGCCGACACCGGCCAGCAGACCGAGGCGCTGCACTATCCCATGGGCGTCGGCGGCACCGACCGGTTCCTGATGGCGGTCTCGGCGATGACCGGCCAGGCCATCCCCGAGGCCCTGGAACTGGAGCGCGGGCGCCTGGTGGACGCCATGGCCGACAGCCAGGCCTGGTTGCACGGCCGCACCATGGCGGTGTTCGGCGATCCGGACTTCGTCCACGGCATGACCGCCTTCCTGCTGGAGCTGGGGGTGGAGCCGGTGCACTGCCTGTCCACCAACGGCGGTCCGGCCTGGGAAGAGAAGATGAAGGCCCTGCTGGCCACGTCGCCGTTCGGCAAGGACACCCAGGTGTGGGCGCGCAAGGACCTGTGGCACCTGCGCTCGCTGCTGGCCACCGAGCCGGCCGAGTTCGTGATCGGCAGCTCGCACGGCAA
This sequence comes from Roseospira visakhapatnamensis, assembly GCF_014197915.1. Lineage (GTDB taxonomy): Bacteria > Pseudomonadota > Alphaproteobacteria > Rhodospirillales > Rhodospirillaceae > Rhodospira > Rhodospira visakhapatnamensis. The sequence continues at coordinate 97,688 of NZ_JACIGK010000009.1, read as the reverse complement.
GTTCCTTCAGCAGGACCTGGGAGTCCCCCTGATTCGGCTGACCTTTCCCATCTTTGACCGGCACCATCACCACCGCTTCCCAACCCTTGGATATCAAGGCGGCTTGCGGGTTTTGGTCACCGTGCTGGACGCGGTGCTTGACAAGGTGGACCGGGAGACCGAAGAAACGGGGATCAGCTACGATCTGACCCGCTAGGGTCGTGGGGCGACCGGACGTCCGGTTCGGTCGCGTCGGCCCGGTGTTTTCCGGTAAGGTCGGTCGCACGAAAACGCACAGGAGAGGGATCATGCCCGAGAACATTTCGGTGAAGGTCGAGGACAAGCTCTTCCAGAACCGCTACAAGGTGGACGAGGGCAATCCTCACGTCTGCATCGCGCCCCACACCGTTCCGTCGGAAACGCTCCTGACCCTGGTCAACGTGTGCCCGGCCGGGTGCTACCAGAAGGCCGATGACGGCACCGTCGAGGTGATCCCCGATGGCTGCATGGAGTGTGGGACCTGCCGGGTGCTGACCGCCGGCAGCGGAGACCTGGACTGGAACTACCCGCGCGGCGGCTACGGCATTCAGTTCAAGTTCGGCTGAGCCGGCCGTCCGACCGGACGGATCGCGATTTGGGGGCGCCTGCGGGCGCCCCCGTCTTTTCGGGGTCGTGATGGATGTTCGGGGACGTTCGGGGATACCCCTGGGCCAGGACGCCGGCCGGACCGCTCAACCGGTCCAGGGGACCGGCGGGGGCGGGGCCGGCCTCGACGGGCATGCCATCACCGGTCGTCCACCAGCCGAGGGTTGAGCGCCGCGGGAACGATCACGTCTCCCGCCCAGAACAACGCCAGATCGTCCCGCCCCAGGGCCAGCGGCGCGTCGCCCTGGCCCTCGTCGCGCAGCAGCACCTGAGCCGGCCCGGCGTCGGCATCCTCGGTCGTCCCCGGCTCCAGGCCGTCCAGGATGGCGGTGGCGCCATCCCGGAAGATCAGCAGCGCCGGCAGATGCCGGGACAGCGTGGGCAGGCGGGACCAGTCCAGGCGCCGGTGATCCGCCGCCAGCCCCAGGTCGGCGGCCACCGCCAACACCGTGGTCACCGCGAACCCATCGCCCCGCACGCCGTGGGCGTCGGCCAGCACGGCGCGGCCGAGGGCATCCACCGGCGGCTGGCCGTGATCGGCGGCGATCAGCATCAGGCGGTCCAGGAAGCAGCCGTTGACCGGCGGCACGGCCGTGTCCCTCGGCGCGGGCGGGGTCCGGATGGCGGAAAGGGCGTCAGTCACCGGGCCAGACCCGCACATGGTTGGCCGGGTCGGGCCGGCGCTTGGGGCCGGGCGGGGCGTCCGCCCCGCGCGTGCCCACATGGATGAAGCCGACGATGGCGTCCTTGGGCGCGAGCCCCAGGGAGTCCTTCACATGATCGCTGTAGGCCGGCGGGCCGGTGACCCAGACCGCGCCATAGCCCATGTCGGCGAAGCAGGCCTGAATCACATAGGCGGCCAGTCCGGCGCTGACCACCTGCTCGACGGGGGGGGCCTTGGGGTGGTCGTCGCGGATCTCGGCGGCCACCACGATCAGCAGCGGCGACCGCAGCGGCGCCGCCCGCCGCTTGGCGATGGCCGCCGCGTCGGCGTCCGGCTGGTCGCGCAGCAGGTCGTCCACGAACACGGTGCTGAGGCGGCGCTGGCCCTCCTCGCGCAGCACCAGGAAGCGCCAGGGGCGGACCGCTCCGTGCTCGGGGACCGCCACGGCCGCCGCCAGCACGGCGTGGATGTCATCGTCGGACGGGCCCGGGTCCACCAGATACTTGGCGGAGGTGGACTCTCGGACCCGCAGGCGCTCCACTAGGGTCATGAACGACTCTCCCTGAAAGGGCGCGGCCCTCCTGCCATACCGGCTCCGCGCGTCACGGTCCATATGGGCGCGCGCGCCGCGTTCGGGGAGTCCCCGCCCACACGCCCCCGGCATGGCTCCCGCCGGGTCGCGCGCCGCCACTGGACCCGACCGCCTCATGGCCCGACACCTGCCCGCCCTGGCCCGGGTCTTCACCCTGGTCCTGTTTCTGGCGCCGGTCCTGGCCGGGGTCCTGGGGACCATCCTACCCTCCTTAGGGCTGATGCCGGGGGGCACGCAAGCCCCCCTGGGCTCGCTCGATACGACGCCGTGGCGTGACCTCCTCGGGACGCCCGGCCTGGGTGCGTCGGTGGGGGTGTCGCTGCGCGTCGGGGTGCTGTCCACGGCGCTGTCGCTGGGGCTGGCGCTGCTGATCGTCGCCGGGGCCCGGGGCACGCCCGTCATGGCCTGGAGCCGCCGCGCGCTGGCGCCGCTGCTGGCGGTACCGCATGTGGCGGTGGCCCTGGGGCTGGCCTTCCTGCTGGCGCCGTCGGGGTGGATCGCGCGGCTGCTGTCGCCCTGGGCCACCGGCTGGACGCTGCCGCCGGACGTGGCGACGGCCCCCGACCCCTGGGGGCTGGCCGCCGTGCTGGCCCTGGTGGTCAAGGAGACGCCCTATCTGGTCCTGATGCTGCTGGCGGCGCTGCCGCAGGTGGACGCCGACCGCGCCGTGCGGGTCGCGCGGGGTCTGGGGCATGGGCCGCTGGCGGCCTGGGGGCGGGTGGTGCTGCCCCGGGTGTGGCCGCTGATCCGCCTGCCGGTCTATGCGGTGCTCGCCTATGGGCTGTCGGTGGTCGACGTGGCCTTGGTGCTGGCGCCCACCACGCCGCCGCCCCTGGCCGTGGCGGTGGTCGGCTGGCTGAGCGATCCGGAGGCCGCGATCCGCGGGCAGGGGGCGGCCGGTGCGGTGCTTCAGACGCTGCTGGTGATCGCCGTGATGGGCGTGGCGCGGGGGGGCGAGGCGGTCGTGGCGCGGCTGGCGCGCCCCTGGCTAAGCGCGGGACCGGGGGCGAGAGATTGGGAAAGGCGGCTTGGTGTCTGGGGCGCCCTGGCGGCGGCGCTGCCGGTGGCCCTGCTGACCGCCGGGGCGGTGCTGGCCATGGCGCTCTGGAGCATCGCCGGCACGTGGTTCTGGCCGGCCGCCTGGCCGTCGGCCCTGTCCCTGGAAACCTGGACGCGCCACCTGGGGGACGTGGCCTGGCCCCTGGGGACGACGGTCACGGTGGGGCTGGCGGCCACCGCGCTGGCGGTGGTGCTGGCGGCGGGCGTCCTGGAGGCCCCGCGACGCCCGGCGGCCGATCGGGCGCGCCTGGCCGGGGGGATCCTCTATCTCCCCCTGCTGGTGCCGCAGGTGGGGTTTCTGTACGGGGTGACGGTGGCGGCCACGCTGGCCGGCCTGGACGGCACCTGGGCGGCCGTGACCACGGGTCACCTGCTGTTCGTGCTGCCCTATGTGTTTCTCACCCTGGCCGGCCCCTGGCGGCGGCTGGACCCGCGCTGGGGCCGCGTGGCGGCCGGTCTGGGCGCGGGTCCCGGGCGCGTGTTCTGGCGGGTCACCCTGCCCCTGCTGCTGCGCCCCGTGCTGTTCGCGGCGGCCGTGGGCTTCGCCGTCAGCGTGGCCCAGTACCTGCCGACCCTGTTCCTAGGGGCCGGCGTGCACCCCACCCTGACGACCGAGGCCGTGGCCCTGGCCGCCGGCGGCGACCGGCGGATCATCGGCGTGCATGTGTTCCTGCAGGCGGCGCTGCCGCTGCTGGGGTTCGCGCTGGCGCTGGCCGTGCCCGCCTGGCTGCACCGGGATCGGCGCGGGATGCGCGCGGCGGAGGACGGACGATGAGCCTGGCGTTGGAGCGGGTGACGCTGTCGCTGGCAAGCCGGCGCCTGCTGGGGCCGCTGGATCTGTCCGTCGCGGCGGGCGAGGTGGTCACCGTCATGGGGTCCAGCGGGTCCGGCAAGTCCACCCTGCTGGCCTTCGTGTCCGGCGCGCTGGATCCGGCGTTCCGGGCCGGGGGCCGGGTGCGGCTGGACGGCCGCGATCTGACCGGGGTGCCGGCGGAACGGCGACGCCTGGGCCTGCTGTTCCAGGACCCCTTGCTGTTTCCGCATCTGTCGGTGGGCGAGAACCTGGCCTTCGGCATCCCGCGCGGCGTGCCGCGCCGGCAGCGCCGCGCCCGTGTCGCGGCGGCCCTGGCGGAGGCGGACATGGCGGGGTTCGAGACCCGTGATCCCGCCACCCTGTCGGGCGGACAGGCGGCGCGCGCGGCCCTCATGCGGGTGCTGCTGGCCGAGCCGCGTGCGCTGCTGCTGGACGAGCCGTTCGCGCGCCTGGACGTGGCGCTGCGGGCGCGGGTGCGGGCCTTCGTGTTCGACCATATCGCCGCGCGCGGGCTGCCGACCCTGCTGGTCACCCACGACCCGGAGGACGCGCAAGGGACGGTGGTGCGGTTGGCCTAACCGGCCACCACCTGGGGTTCTCCCAGCGCGCTGGCGTCGGCGCCGGCCGCGCGGCCGGCGTCGAAGGCCCGGCCGTTGAGGTCGGCCAGCGCCGGCTTGCGGGCGCGGAAGGTTTCCACGATCTGCGTGCGCAGGGTCTCCGGCGCCAGGGGCAGGTGGTCGGCCACCGCGCCGACCATGATGGTGTTGACCAGCTTCAGGTTGCCCAGATCCTCGGCGATGGCCCGGGCATCCAGGGTGCGCACGGTCAGCCCCTTGGCGCGCATCAGGCCGATCGGGTCGTCCGGGTAGTCGAACAGGCCCTGGTGCACCACCGGCGGCTTCAGGTGCAGGGCGTTGACGACGATGGCGCCGCCCTCGCGCACCTGGCCGATCCAGCGCAGCGCCTCGGCGGCCTCGAACCCCAGCAGGATGTCGGCCTCCCCGGCGGGAATGGCCGGGGCCAGCACCTCGGGGCCGAAGCGCAGGTGCGAGGTCACCACGCCGCCGCGCTGGGCCATGCCGGCCACCTCGGTCTTCTTGACGTCATGGCCCACGGCCACGGCGCCACGGGCCAGCAACTCGGCGGCGGTCAGGACGCCCTGGCCACCGATGCCGCACAGCAGGATGTTGGTCACGGTCGCGGCCATGGGGTCAGACCCTTTGCAGACGGGGATGGGCCTCGGGGGCCAGGGGGACGATGGCGTCGGGCGCGCAGGTCTCCACGCAGGCGTTGCAGCCGGTGCAGAAGGCGCTGTCGATGCGCACGAAGGCCAGGTCCTTCTTGTGCCCGGCCTTGGTGACGGTGGTCTCGCGCCGGGTGACCTCGATGGCCGGGCAGCCGGTGTTGATGCAACTGCCGCAGCCGGTGCACGCCTCCTCGTCCACCGTCAGCGCCGGATGCGGCACATGGCGGTCGGTCAGCACGCAGGGCTGGTTGGTGATGATCACCGAGACCTCGGGCACCTGGGTCTCGGTCCGGATCAGGCTGAACAGCGCCGGCAGGTCGTAGGGATCGATCGCGTGCACGCGCTCCGGCTTCACGCCCATGGCCTGGACCAGGGCGGCGAAGTCGACGCGCGGGGCCTCGTCGCCATGGATGTCGAAGCCGGTGCCCGGATGCTCCTGGCCGCCGGTCATGGCGACGGTGCGGTTGTCCAGGATCATCACCGTGACGTTGGCGCGGTTGTAGACCAGGTTCAGCAGCCCCTGCATGCCCATGTGCAGGAAGGTGGAATCGCCGATCACCGCCACCACGCCCTTCTTGGCGTCGGCCTCGCCCTTGGCGGCCGCGAGGCCGTGGGCCAGCGTCAGCGAGGCGCCCATGCAGGTGCAGGTGTCCATGGCCTGCCAGGGATGCCCGGCGCCCAGGGTGTAGCAGCCGATGTCGCCGCTGATCAGCAGCGCCTTGCGCAGCTTGGACAGGCAGTAGAACGGGGTGAGGTGCGGGCAGCCCGGGCACATGGTGGGCGGGCGCGGGAACACGGTGGGGTCCGGGCCGGCGGCGGCGGCGACGGTGTCCGGGGTCTCTGTCTCGCCGCGCAGCACGGCCAGGGCGTGACGCAACACGGCCACCGACAGTTCGCCATGGCGGGGCAGAAGGTCCTTGCCGATCACCGTCAGGCCGGCGGCGCGTACCTCCTGCTCCACCAGCGGTTCGGTTTCCTCGACCACCAGCACCTGGTCGACGGTCTCGGCGAAGGCGCGGATGCGCGCGACGGGAATGGGGTGGGTCAGGCCCAGCTTGAGGATCGGGGCGTCCGGCAGGGCCTCGCGCACCGACAGGGCGGCCGGGCCGCTGGCGATCACCCCCAGGCTGGCGTCGTCGCCCGGCAGGATCGTGGTGAGATCGGAGGTTTCCGCGTGGGCCGCCAGGCCGACGTCGCGTTCCGCCTGCCTGGGAAGCATGACCTTGGCGTTGCTGGGCAGCATCACCCAGCGGCGCGGGTCGCGGATGAAACCCTTGTTGTCCATCGTCAGGCGCTCGCCCACCGTCACCACGGTCTTGACGTGGCACACGCGGGTGGTCAGGCGCAGGATGACGGGACAGTTGAACTGCTCCGACAGCTCGTACGCGGCCAGGGTGAAGGCGCGCGCCTCGTCGGCGTCGGCGGGCTCCAGGATCGGCAGGTGGGCGAAGCGGCCCCAGTAGCGGCTGTCCTGCTCGTTCTGGCTGGAGGACAGGCCCACGTCGTCGGCGATGGCGATCACCAGGCCGCCGTTGACGCCGGCCAGGGTCTGGCTCATCAGGGCGTCGGCGGCGACGTTCATGCCCACGTGCTTCATGGCGCAGAAGGTGCGCGCGCCGGCCAGCGAGCCGCCGATGGCCACCTCCAGCGACACCTTCTCGTTCACCGCCCACTGGGCGTCAACGTCCGGGTAGCGGGCCAGGACCTCCAGGATCTCGGTGGAGGGCGTGCCGGGATAGGCGGTGGCCAGGGTGGCGCCAGCCTCCCACACCGCGCGGGCGACGGCCTCGTTGCCGGACAGCAACGCGCGGCTGCCGGACTGAACGTCTGTCAGGGCATTCATGCCTGAAGGTCCCCCCTCTCGAATGGCACGGGACGGTTCGCCGTTCGAGTCGCGGCCCGTTCATGTCCCGGGAACAGTGGCGTTTACAGAACCCGCCCGGGAGCGTCAAGCCGCCCGGTCACCCGATGGACCGGTCGATGGGATTTCGGCCGGCAGCACGCCATGGGCGCGGGCGATCTCGTGGATCAGGGCGACCACAACCTCGGGTCTCTCCTCGTGGGCCAGGTGACCCAGGCCGGGCAGGACGCGCACGGTGGCCCGGGGGGCGCGCGCGGCGATGGTCTCGGCCACATGGGGCTCGACGGTGGTGTCGGTCTCGCCGGCGGCCAGGATCAGCGGGGTGTCGAGACGCGCCACCATGTCCCGCAGCGCGCGCAGGTCCCAGTTGGCCATCATGGCCAGGGCGCCGCCCACATGGGCGGGTTCGCGGAACAGACGGCGGTACAGGTCCAGGCCCTCGGGGCTGATGGTCGACCCGGTGCCGACGATCAGCTTTTCCACGCGCGCGGCGTCGGCGGCGGTCCAGGCGAACAGGCGCGGCACCATGGGGTTGACCAGCAGCAGCTTGGCCAGCCCCGACCACCAGTGACCTTCCGAGTTCCGGAACGGCAGCAGGGCGCCGTTGAGGCTGAGGATCGCCCTGGGGGCGATGCCATGGTCGAGGGTCATGCGCAGCAGCACGGCGGCGCCGGCGGAGTGACCGGCCACCAGGTCCGGCTTGACCCGCAGTTCGGTGAGCAGGGCGTGCACCGCGCGCCCCATGCCCGGCAGGGTGTAGGAACTGGCCGGCGGGTTGGCGGTGAAGCCATGCCCCGGCAGGTCGGGGATGACGACCGTGAAGTGTTCGGCCAGCGGCGCCAGCAGGTCGCGGAAGGAATGCGTGGACGCGCCGGTGCCGTGCAGCAGCAGCAGCACGGGTCCCCGGCCGGCGACCTGCACATGCCACCGATAGCCATGGGCGAGCACGAAGCGGCTGTGCCGCCGGTTGGGCCAGTCGCGGCCCACGGTGTCCCAATCGGGTCGGCGTGCCCGGAAAACCATTGGCCCCTCGCGCTCCCTGCGGTGCCGGCCACCACGCCAGTCCGGCGCGGGCCGCGTGGTCAGTCCTTGCCGGCGCTCGCGGCGCGGTCAATCCTTACCGGCGCTGGCCGCGCCCTGGGCCGCCGCCGACAGCGAGCGCGCGTCGCCCCGCGGCAGCGGCAGGTAGGTGGCCCCCATGGCCTTGGCCAGGGCCTCGGCCTTCGGGTGCGGGCGCAGCGACACGTCCACGACCAGGGTGGACACCCCGATCGCCCGCATCTGCTCGGCGGCGGCCTTGGCCTCCTCCTCGGCGCGCGCCCGGCCGCCGATGCCCTCCAGCGTCACGTTGGCGCGCCCGTCGGTCATGATCACCACCGAGGGTGTCTCGCCGCGCGTGCGCGCCACCTCGGCCATCACATGGGCGGCCTCGATGCCGGCGGCAAGGGGCGTGCCGCCGCCGCCGGGGAAGCCGGCCAGGCGCTTCTTGGCGCGCGCCAGCGAGCGGGTGGGGGGCAGCAGCGTTTCCGCGCCGCGTCCCCGGAAGGCGATGAGGGCCACCTGGTCGCGGCGCGCGTAGCAGTCGGCCAGCAGCAGTTCCACGGCGCCCTTGGCCTCGCCCAGGCGGGCCATGGCCGCCGAGCCCGAGGCATCCACCACGAAGATGATGGTGGACTGAGCACGGCGCTTGAACCGCGTGATGCGGAAGTCGTCGCGGCGCACCAGCACGCGCGGCAGCGGCCGGTCGGTGCCGGCGGCGGCCATCAGGCGCGCGGCCTCCTGGCGGCGCAGCGGCTGCCAGGGGGCGGCGGAGCGCAAGGTGTCGATCAGCGCCAGCCGGGCGCCGGCGCGCGGGTCCCCGGGGCGGGAGCCCACCGGGCGGCCCCGGGTCAGCGTCTTGCGCTGGGCGCCGGAGCGGCCGAGCATGCCGCTCCTGCGCTTGCGCTCGGCCGCCGCCGTCAGCCGTTCCAGCAGGTTGGGCGGGATGAACGCCTGGGCCGCCTCCAGGATCATGTCCTCCAGCGGCTTGTCCATCTGGTCTTGCGGGTCCTGCTCATCGCGGTCCTGGTCGGACGAGTCCTGGTCCGGCGGCGGCGGGGGCTGGTCCTCGGGCGGCTGCTCCTCCGGCGGCGGCTCCGGCTGTTGCGGGATCATGGTGGCGCGCGGCGCCAGCACCAGACGCGCGGCCAGGCGCAGATCCTCATCGCTGATGGCGTCGCGGCGGTCGAGCGCGGCGGCGGCCCGCGCCACGCGCAAGGCGAACAGCGGCGCGCGCATGGACGGCACGCCCATGGCCAGGGCGGCGCCGCACAGCGCCTCGATCGCTTTGTCGGGGAGGGTCACGGCGGCCAGCCGCTGGCACGCGTCGATCACCTGATCACGGTCGAACAGGGGATCGTCGCCGTCGCCGACCTCCGTGTACCGGAGCCCGTCCAGCCGCATGTGGAAGGCGAGGCGGTCCATGAGCGCGTCGTGGGGCGCTTCCTCCGGCCCCATGGACTCGTCGAGGGCGATGACGCCGAAGCGGGTGGGGGTGACGGCGGTGATGCCCTCGCGCTCCACCCGCACCGCGCCATGATCCACGACCATGCCCACCTTGGCGGCCACGGCGGGCGCCACGCGTTCGGCCATGGCCAGGATGACGATGCCGCCGTCGGCCTCCACCAGGATGCCCCGTTCGGCCACCGGGCGGCCGGCGTGCAGGGTAGCGGTCAGGTCCAGACCGCCCAGCAGGCGTTCGTCGGAGACATGCACCGGGATGCGCCGCCAGGGCGTGCCGTCGGGCAGCAGGGCGCGCAGCAACGCCATCCAGGCATCGCGCGCCGGCCCGGGCATGGCGCGGATCGCCACGCCGCCGCAGCCCACCGGATCGACGGCCACCAGGGCCGCCACCAGGGCGGCGTCGGTCCAGGGATCGACCGCCGATCCATCCTCTGCCGCCTGTGCCGCCATCGGCGCGGCCGGCGCCGGCCCCGGCACGCGGGGACTTGCCGCCGAGGTCGTCATGCCGGACCCAACACCTCCTCGATGGCGCGCAGGACACGCACCGTGGAGCCGGAGTCGTCCAGCGGGTCGCGGCGCAGGCGATGGCGCAGCGCCATGGGCGCCACCCGGCGGATATGGCCCTCGTCCACCTCCACGTCGCCCTCCAGCGCCGCCAGGGCACGGGCGGCGCGGATCAGCACCAGTTCGCCGCGCAGGCCGTCGGTGCCGAGCGTCAGGCACAGCTTGGCGGTGGTCTCGACGATGGCGTCGGGCACCTCCACCTCGCCCAGCCGCTCGCGGCCCTCGCGGATGCGGATGGCCTCGCCGGCCTCGCGCTCGGCCCAGATGGCCAGGAAGGCCGCCGGGTCACGCTCGAACGCGTCGCGGCGGCGCACCACCTCGACCCGCACGGCCAGATCCTTGGGGGTGGTGACCTCCACCGACAGGCCGAAGCGGTCCAGCAACTGCGGGCGCAACTCGCCTTCCTCGGGGTTGCCGCTGCCCACCAGCACGAACTTGGCGGGGTGGCGGACGCTGAGGCCCTCGCGCTCGACCACGTTCTCGCCGGAGGCGGCCACGTCCAGCAGCAGGTCCACCAGGTGGTCCTCCAGCAGGTTGACCTCGTCGATGTACAGGAAGCCGCGATGGGCGCGGGCCAGCAGGCCGGGTTCGAACGCTTTCTCGCCCTGGGTCAGCGCGCGCTCCAGATCCAGCGCGCCGACCACCCGATCCTCGGTGGCGCCCAGCGGCAGGTCCACCACGGGCACGGCGACGTCCTCGTCCTCCAGCGGGGCCTCGGCCTCCAGACCGTTGAGCTCCCGGTGGAAGGCCGCGTCGCGGACCGGGTCGCTGTTGTAGCGGCAGCCCGTGACGCGCCGCATGGGCGGCAGCAGGGCGGCCAGGGCGCGCACGGCGGTGGACTTGCCGGTGCCGCGATCGCCGAACACCATCACGCCGCCCACGCTTTGATCGACGGCGGCGATCAGCAGGGACAGCTTCATGTCGTCCTGGCCGACGATGGCCGAGAAGGGGAACGCCTTGGCCATGGTCAGCATCCTCCCCGGCGGGACATCCGGGCGGGGCCGGGGACGAATGCGGTGGAGGCGGCGGGGCGGGGCGGCAGAGGGAAGCGCCCGGCACGCCAAGGACGGGCACGGCTGGCGGCGATCATGGACAGACGGCTTTCCTTTGATGACTGGCAAGGACGGGGGGCGGCGGACGCCCGCGAGCGTGGTGCCCCGGGGCCGGGACTCCAGCGGCGGACTATGGCCCCGCCGGGGCCGCCGACGCAAGGCCGCACGGTGACGGTCCTCGCGGCTGGCCCGTGCCGCCGGCGCGCGTGCCCCGGCCGTGCGGGGATCCGGGTCGGCCACGGGGGCTTCGACGGTCCCGTTCAGGGGCCGACCTCAATCGAACAGGGCGTCGATCTCGTCCTGGCTGATCCCCTTCTGGCCGATCTGCGGGCCGTTGAGCAGACGCTTTTCCTCCTCGGCGCGCTGCGCCTGCCACTCGTCCTCGGCGTCCACCAGAAAGCCGTCGCGTCCCCAGATGTCCATCATGTGGTCGATGCGCTCTTCGATGAACTTCATCGTATTGACCACCTTGGTGATGCGCTGGCCGGTCAGGTCCTGGAAGTTGCAGTGTTCGAAGACGCCCATGAGCTTGTCCTGGATGTCGTCGGCCAACTGTCGGATGTAGCTGTCCTGCTCCTGCGCCTGGATCTCCGACACCATGGAGGCCACCGACTCGATGATGTCCAGAATGCCGTTGGTCGCCGATTCCGTGGCGCCGACGATGGCGTCCAGTTCGTGGGCCACGGCGGTGAGGCGATCGCCCTGGGCCTGCTGGTCGCGCAGTTTCGCGATTTCCGTCTTGGTCTCGTCGATGCACCGCGCCAGGGCGCTGATCTCCATGCGCAGCACTTTCACCTCTTCCTTGTTGCGCTCCAGGTGCAGCACTTCGGGCGGGGGACCGGGGTCCGGGGCTGGCTCGGGCTCGGCTGCCGGCGCCGCCGGCTCCGGCAGGCGCGACTCCAGCGACGCCAGACGTTCGGTCAGGACGGCGATGGCCTGGAGGACGGCGGCGTTTCCGTCCTCCGCCGGTCCCTCGCTGGTCAGCACGGGGGGCTCGGCTCCGCGAGGGCCACGGCGCATTTCGGCGGTGAAGGGACGGCGGGTGGTGGTCATGGGCAACCTCTGCTGTCCTGAAGGGCCGGCGCCGGCCGCGCGTCCCCAAGGGTATGGGACGTCGCGGGATGTGACGGAGGACGAGGACCGTTTCTTTTAGCTAGACCATTTTTCGCAGAGATGGCAACCATGGTGGTTCGTCTTGTCTCTCCTCCGTCAGGCATTTGGTGCGGTTTGACTTCGAGTCTGGTGCGGTTTCGATGGATATTATTTGTTCAATCTTCGCTCTGTGCGCGAATAGACCGTCCGTGCGTGTGTGAATACCGGTGATGCCGTCCAGGACGAGTCCCTTGATGACGGCGCCGCCCTACGGCCGCTTGCGTCCGTCGATCATGGCGCGGACCAGATTCTCGCGGTGGACGAGGCTGCTGCCGATGGCGCCCAGCACATGCAGGGCGATGAGCGCCAGGGTCAGGTTGGCGAAGACCTCGTGCCACTCCTCCCAGCGTTCGGCGGCCTCGCTTTCGGAGGCGGCGGTGCCCGCGTGCTCCCAGCCGTCCTCGTCCGCCAGCGCCGGACCGATCACCATGCTCGGGGCCGTCGCGGCCGGTCCCATGAAGGGCGCCAGGGGGCCTTCGCCGCCCTCGGCCAGCAGGGCCATGCCGGTCCCGGTCGTGCCGGCCAGGCAGACCAGCAGCGCCACCGCCATGAGGCCGCCGGCCGGGTTGTGGCCGAGGGTGCGGCGCGCGGTGCCGCGCATCTCGTCCCGCAGATAGGCCAGGGCCGTCCCCGGGCCGCGCACGAAGCTGGCGAAGCGGGCGTGGTCGGGGCCGATGACCCCCCAGACGACGCGCAGGAGAAGGGTCGCGACGATGGCGTAGCCGGCCCAGGTGTGCAGCCACTCGGGTTCGCCCTCGGTCAGGTAGGCGACGGCGAAGGCGGCCACCAGGACCCAGTGACCAATGCGGACCAGGGGGTCCCAGACCTGTATCCGGTCGGCGGGCGTGGACGTCGACTCGGCGACGGCCGGGGGCTGTGCGTATTCGGTCATGGCGGCTCGTGTTTCCGTGTGCGGTGTGGGGGCTCCGACGGATGGAGCCGGGGATGGGATAAGGGGCGCGTCGACCCGGGACCCCGGGCCGACGCGGGATCGGGGATGGCCCTCAGTCGTCGAACTCGCGGGCCAGGATGTCGCCCGTCACCGGGTCCACCGCGAGTTCGAGGCGCTGGCCGTTGGCGTCGATGGCCTTGACCTCGTAGACGGAGCGTTCGGCTTCCACCGCCCGCACCGTCAGGCCACGCGACGCGACCAGGTCGGCGATCTCGCTGACGCTCAGCCAGGGGACGCCTTGCGTGGCGAGCGGGCGCGGACGCAGGTCGTCGGGCGAGGCCAGGGCGGGCGTGGCGGCCAGGCCGAGGGCGACACAGGACAGGATCAGAACAGGGCGCATGAGGGGGTCTCCGTGATGAGATGGGAGGGCGGGGTCGCCGCCGTCCCCGGGGAGCGCGACGGCATGGGGACACCCTGGCACGGGTCCGCTGACACGGGCCTGAGCCGGGGCGTCAGCGCGATGTCAGCGGGCGCGTGTCAGAAGGAGGCCATGACCAAGCATCGACCGCTTCACGGGTGGGCGCCGGCGGGCGCGATCGTCCTCCTCGCCCTGGTGGCCATGGGCGCCGTGGGCCTGGCCCTGGCCGACGAGGACGATCGCCACGACGACGACCACGAGCGCGCGCGTCGGGCGCTGGCGCGTGGCGAGATCCGCGCCCTGGCGGACATCCTGGCGGTGGTCGGCGCGGCCCTGCCCGGGCGCGTCATCGAGGTCGACCTGGAGCGGGAGCACGGCGCGTTCGTCTACGAGTTCACCGTGGTCTCCCCCGAGGGTTGGGTCCGGGAGGTGATGGTGGACGCCCACACGGCCGAGATCGTCGCGATCGAGGACGAGGACTGACCCGGCCGGCCGTGGCCGCGCCGCCCGCTGGCCTCGCGACCCGCGCCCGGGTGTGCCAGGGTGTGGCGATCGCGTCACGCGCGTGGCGATCGCCGCGGCGGTCCGGCCGGGCTGTCCTGGAGAGGACAGTGATCGAGAGGATGGGGCATGCGCGTTCTTCTGGTGGAGGACGACGCGCGAATCGCGCGCGACGTGGCCGCCGCCCTGGGCGCGGCGGGGTATCGGGTGGAGGTTTGCGGCGACGGTGAGGACGCCTGGTTCCTGGGCGAGACCGAGGCCTATGACCTGATCGTTCTCGACCTGGGCCTGCCGGGCCTGGACGGCCTGGCCGTGCTCAAGCGCTGGCGGGCCGCCGGCCGCCACGATCCGGTGCTGGTGCTGACCGCGCGGGGCACCTGGAGCGAGCGTGTCGAGGGCATCGACGCCGGCGCCGACGACTACCTGCCCAAGCCGTTCCACATGGAGGAACTGGTGGCGCGCGCCCGCGCCCTGATTCGCCGGTCCGCCGGCCAGGGGGCGGCGGTGGTGCGGGTCGGCCGCGTGAGCCTGGATACCCGCACCATGGAGGTCAGGGTGGACGGCGTGCCCCGGTCGCTGTCGCCCCTGGAGTACCGCCTGTTGTCCTATCTGGCGTTGCACCGGGACCGGGTGATCGCGGTGACGGAGCTTCTTGAGCACCTATACGGCGACGACGACGCGCGCGAGGCCAATGCCCTGGAGGCCGTCGTGGCGCGGCTGCGGCGCAAGCTTGGGGCCGGCGTGATCGAAACCCGGCGCGGCTTCGGCTACACCCTGGCCGTGGACGGACCGGCGGGTGGGCCGGCGGACGGCGCGGCATGACGCCCCGGACATCCTTGCGCCTGCGCCTGCTGCTGGCCGGCGCGGCGGCGGTGCTGGTGGCCCTGGGTCTGGCCGGGCTGGGGTTGGCCGTGCTGTTCGAGCGGCATGTGGAGCGCCGCGCCCTGGCGGAACTGTCGTTGCACCTGGACCAGGTGATCGCCGGGCTGGATCGCGCCGCCGACGGCGCCCTGATCCAGGCCCGTCCGCCCGCCGACCCCCGTTTCGCCCACCCCTTGTCCGGCCTGTACTGGCAACTGGAGTCCGGCGGACGCCGGCTGCGCTCGCGGTCCCTTTGGGATACCGACCTCAGCCTGCCCCGCGACGACCTCCAGGACGGCCAGGTGCATGAACACCGGCTGGCGGGGCCGGGTGGGGTCGACCTGCTGGTTCTGGAACGCAGCGTGACGCTGCCCCGCCGGCTGGGCGCCGCCCGGGCGCGGGCGGCCGTGGCCATGGACCGGGCCGATATCCGGGCCGCCACGGTGGCCTTCTCGGCCGACATGCTGCCCTTCCTGGGGGTGCTGGCGGTGGCGCTGATCGGCGCCATGACCGCGCAGACCCGCGTGGGGCTGCGGCCGTTGGCGGCGGTGCGCGCGCGCCTGGGAGCCATCCGCGCCGGCACCGCGACCCGCCTGGGGACGGACGTGCCGGACGAGGTGCGCGCGCTGGCCGCCGAGGTCGACGCCCTGCTGGCGGCGCGCGAGGCCGATGTGGTCCGCGCCCGTGCCCGCGCCGGTGACCTGGCCCATGGCCTGAAGACGCCGCTTCAGGTGTTGACCGGGGATGTCGACCGCCTGCGCGCGGCCGGCCAGGACGCGCTGGCCGACGAGGTGGCCGAGGTGGCGGCGGCCATGCGCCGCCATGTCGATCGGGAACTGGCCCGCGCGCGGCTGGCGCGGTCGCATTGGGGGGACGCCACGGCGCGCATCGATGCCCGCGCCCGTCCGGCCCGGGTGGTGCGGGGTCTTCTGGCGGTGCTGCGCCGCACGCCGGCCGGCGCCCGCCTGACCTGGCATGAGGACCTGCCGGAGGATCTGGCGGCGCGACTCGATCCCGACGACTGCACCGAGGCCCTGGGGAATCTGCTGGACAACGCGGCGCGCCACGCCGTGGCGGCGGTGACCGTGACGGCGCGGCGTGACGGCGCGTGGGTGGAGATCTCCGTCCGCGATGACGGTCCCGGGATTCCGCCCGGGCGGCTGTCGGAGGTGCTGCGGCGGGGCGCGCGCCTGGACAGCGCCGGGGTGGGGCGGGGGCTGGGTCTGGCGATCGTCCAGGATATCGCCGAGGCCTGGGACGGCACCCTGGACCTGGAGAACGCCGACCCCGGTTTGCGGGCGCGCCTGCGGGTGCCGGCGGCGGCGCCGGCCGCCGACGTGGTTCCGCCGTCCCTGTCCGCCACCGCGTGATGGGCGCTCCGGTTGGCGTTGGTCCGGTCCGACCGGACGTGCGATACTCCGGGCGGAGTCCGGGGGCGGGAGACGAGCACATGAGACGGGACTGGCGATGGGCGCGGCGGTGTCGGGCCGGCTTGCCGAGTGTGGGTCTGGCCGTGGCGGTGCTGGCCGGCGCGTTGTTCAGCGGGACGATGGCCGGCCAGGCGGGCGCCCAATCCCTCGACCAGGCGTTCAACGACGGCATGGCCGCCGCGCAACGGGGCGACTTCGCCACCGCCCGCGACATCTGGAGCCCCCTGGCCGCCGAGGGGCATCCCAACGCTCAGTTCAACCTGGGCCAGATGTACGCGCGCGGTGACGGCGTTCCCCAGGATTTCGCCATGGCGCTGCACTGGTACCGGCAGGTCGCGGACAAGGGGTTCGCGGCGGCGCGCTTTCGCCTGGGCGTGATGTTCGAGCGTGGCCTGGGCGAGCGTGCCGGGGTCCTGTGCGCCTACATGTGGTACGATTTGGCGGCGGCCGACGGGTGGCGGCCGGCGGCCACGCGGCGCGACGCCCTGGCCGGCGAGATGACCGCCGCGCAGGTGCGATGGGCGCAGAAGATGGCCCGGACGTTTTCCCCCGACTATCCCTTCTGCCCCGACGCGCGGGTCACCGTCTCGATGGGGTTCTGACACCAGGCGCGACGTCGTCGCCGGACCGGCGGTCAGCGCGGGTCGGACAGCGGAGGACGGCGCCAGCCCTCGGCCTCGGCGGCGTCATCGCTGCAAAAGCGGGTGACGATGGCGGAGTCCTCGATCTTGTCGTAGCCGGGATCGAGCGGCACCAGATAGATGGGCGTGCCGTCGTCGGTCGTCATGGCCTTGATGGGACACACGGGCCCCGTCCCGTCCACCGGCGCGTCGGGCAGGCGTCCGCCCCGCCGCCAGTTGGACGGCCGCACGAAGTCGGTGGACCAGATGCCCAGGCGTCCGGCGCGCGCGCTTTCCTCGGCCTCCTTGTAACTCGCCGGGGCCGTCGGCAGGGCCAGCGCCAGTCCCTGGGACAGCAGCATCATGGCCAGGTCCTGGGTCTGGTTGATGGCACAGGTGGCGGTGCCGGGACGCTCGGCCGCCTCGCCCACCGGCGTGCAGACCAACGGAGCCAGGGCCAGCCCCAGGGCGCGATTCAGCGCGAAGGCGGCGTCCAGGCCGCAGGTGCCCCAGCGGCCCGCGCGCAGGCATCGTTGTCCCAGTTCCGGGGCATCGACGCCGAACAGGTGGTACACGCCCTCGGCGGTCTGCACCGTGTCGCCGTCGATGACGCGGGGCCGGAGGGGGGTGTCCGCGCCCGGGCCCGCAACGTCCAGGCCGCGACCGATCCCGGGCTGCGGCGCAACCGAAAGAGCGAAAAGGGTCGCCAGTGCCACCAAGAAGGCCCCTGTCTGCCCGCGCGCCCTGGTCCGTCGTGGAATCCGCA
Source organism: Roseospira visakhapatnamensis (assembly GCF_014197915.1). Classification (GTDB taxonomy): domain Bacteria; phylum Pseudomonadota; class Alphaproteobacteria; order Rhodospirillales; family Rhodospirillaceae; genus Rhodospira; species Rhodospira visakhapatnamensis. The sequence continues at coordinate 80,070 of NZ_JACIGK010000009.1, read as the reverse complement.
CTGGTTCCATCCCTCCTGTTCCGGGTCCGGACCACGTGCGTCGGGTCCGAGACATGCAGACCGGTCGTGCCGTGGGATCATGGCCACTTTAGGACCACCGCGTCCCGCCGTCCATGCGTCCGCCCGGCGATCCCGCCTTCCCGCGACGACCGATCCGGACTAGACCTCGCGTCTCGATGTCGTGAGGACCAGGGAGAAGACCATGTCACACGCACCACGGCGGGGCGGGCGTGTTCGCCCGCGCACCCTGGTCTGGAACGTGGGGCTGGCGGTGGCCCTGGTGGCCGCCCTGGTGGTCTGGGCGGTGCCCGAGGACACGGGACGATCGGTGGTCGAGGCCCTGGTCGGCGCCAATCCGCTCGCGCTGACGGCGGCGCTGGCGCTGTATCCCCTGATTCCCCTGGCCCGGGCGCTGCGGCTGCGGGCGGCGCTGAGCCTGCCGATGGACGGACGCCGGATGCTGGCCCTTGGCCGGGTGGCGGCGATGCATTCCATGCTGGCGTCGTTCGTGCCCATGCGGCTCGGCGAGGTGTCGTTGATCTGGCTGCTCCACCGGGCCGTGGGCACGCCCATGGCGACCGGATCGGCGTTGCTGCTGGTGCTGCGGCTGCTGGACCTGGTGGTCGTGCTGGGTGCGGGGATCGTCGCCCTGGCGTGGCTGCCGGCGGCGCGGGTGGCCTTGCCCCAGGCGGGACCGGTGGCCTCGGTCGCGTTGCTGGCGGTGCTGGGGGGACTGGCCCTCGCGCCCGCCCTGGCCCGGCGCCTGGGTCGCTTGACGCCGTTGGTGCCCGGCCGGGTCGGGCGATTCGCCGCCGCGCTGTTCGACTCGGTGGGGACGATGACACCCGGACGGCTGGGGCTGCTGCTGGGCTGGACCCTGCCGGCGTGGGGACCCATCTTCCTGATTGCCTGGCTGTGCGCCAACGCGGCCGGACCGGGCGTGGGGCTGGCCGGCGGTATCGCCGGCGGCAGCGCGACGGCGCTGGCCTCGGTGCTGCCGGTCAACACGGTGGCCAGCGTGGGCACCTTCGAGGCCGCGTGGATGCTGGCGCTGATGCCGGCCGGGCTGGACGGGGCGACGGCGCTGGCGACCGGGGTGCTGTTCCACGCGGTGGTACTGGTCGGGTCGGCGGTCCTGGGCCTGCTGGCGCTGCCGGGCGGGTGGCGGCGCGAGCAGCCCTCCGCCGGCGATCGCCCCGAAGCGGGCACATTTGCCGGCGAACCTGACGTGTCAACGCGGGCCGAACCAGGGATTGGCCCGCCGACGGAGAGAGGGTGACACCATGCGCGCGGTGATCCTGATCCTGCTGACCGTCCTGGCTTTGTCCGGCATGTCCGGGGGCATGGTGACGCCGGCGTGGACGGCCGAGGACGATGCCCTGGGCGACGCCGGATCCGCCTATTGCGGGGCCGTCGCCCGTCAATGCGGCCTGGCCTGCCAGGGCGGCACGGAGCCGGGCTCGGCCGCCTCCGCCGCCTGCGAGGCCCGGTGCGCGGTCGAGCGCGCGGCCTGTGAGGCCCAGGACGCCCTGTCCGGCGTGGAACCCTGGCTGGACGACAAGGCCGAGAAACTGGACCGGTTCATGGACGGGTTCGAGGCCGATCCGGAGGCGGACCCCGGCGATCCAGGGGCGGTCCCGTCCCCAGGTGAGCGTACGAGCGAGGCGTGTCGCGCCGCCCGTGATCAGTGCATGAGCCGTTGCGACGCCCGATTCGGTGACGACTATGCTCGCTCGGGCTGCGAAAGCGTCTGCGCCCTCAATCGCGCCACCTGCGAGGCGACCGCCGGACTCGAGACCGCGCGCCCCCTGATCGAGCGCGAGGCCGAACGGCTTCAGGACTTCTTCGATGCGCTGCGCGGGCACGGCGACACGCCGCCTCCACCGCCGCCGCCCCTGGACGCGCCGGACCCCGACGGCGACGGCATTCTCGATATCTGATGCCAGTGGTGGACGACTGTGACGCGTCCGCCGAACGGCGCCGGCTCCCTCCCGGCTCTCTCGGGGTTGCGTCGCGGGCGTTCCCGCGCCACATCGGGCGGGATGGTGCGGGCGCCCGCGTGGGCGCGTATCCTGGCGAGCCCCGTGCGCGGTCGCGCGGCGGGCGCCCGTTGTCCCGATCGGTAAGGAAGTGCGCATGGCCCAGTACGATTACGACCTCATCACCATCGGCGCCGGGTCCGGTGGCGTGCGCGCCAGCCGCGTCGCGGCCAGCCAGTTCGGCGCCCGCGTGGCCATCGTCGAGAACAGCCGCGTCGGCGGCACCTGTGTCATGCGCGGCTGCGTGCCCAAGAAACTGCTGATCTACGGCGCGCACTTCAGCGAGGAGGCCGAGGACGCCACCGGCTACGGCTGGACGGTGGACGGCGTGCGCCACGACTGGCCGGCCCTGATCGCCAACAAGAACCGGGAACTGCAGCGGTTGGAGGGGGTCTATCATCGTCTTCTGCGCGACGCCGGCGTCACCTTGCTGGAAGGCCGGGGGCGGGTGGTGGATGCCCACACCGTCGAGGTGGACGGCACGCCCCATACCGCCGAACACATCCTGATCGCCGTGGGCGGCTGGCCGTCGCTGCCCGCGATCCCGGGCATCGAGCACGCCATCACCTCCAACGAGGCCCTGGACCTGCCGGCGCGTCCCGACCGCGTGGTCGTGGTGGGCGGCGGCTACATCGCCGTGGAGTTCGCCGGCATCTTCAACGCCTTCGGCTCCCGGGTGACCGAGATCATCCGCGCCGGCCAGATTCTGCGCGGGTTCGACGAGGACGTGCGCGACACCCTGGCCGCCGAAATGGAGAAGAAGGGCATCCGCGTCCGTCGGGAGTGTCAGGTGCATTCGATTGAGAAGCAGCCCGACGGGTCCTTGTCGCTGCTCACCGACTGCGGCGAGGACATCACCACCGACGCGGTGATGTACGCGACGGGCCGGTCGCCGAACACCAAGGGGCTGGGCCTGGCGGAGGCCGGCGTCACCCTCGACCCGCATGGTGCCGTTGTGGTGGACCAGGCCAACCGCTCGTCCGTGCCCAGCATCGCGGCCATCGGCGACGTCACCAACCGGGTCAACCTGACGCCCGTGGCCATCAAGGAAGGCATGGCGTTCGCCCTGTCCACCTTCGGCTCGGCGCCGACCCGCGTGGACTACGCGGACATTCCCTCGGCGGTGTTCAGCCAGCCGCCGGTGGGCACCGTCGGCCTGACGGAGGCCCAGGCCCGCGCCCAGGGACCGGTGGACATCTACCTGTCGAGATTCAGGCCGATGAAGGTCACCCTGTCGGGTCGCGACGAGAAGACCATGATGAAGCTGATCGTCTCGCGCGAGACCGACCGGGTGGTCGGCGCCCACATGGTCGGCGCCGATGCCGCCGAGATCATCCAGGGGATCGGCATCGCCATCAAGGCCGGGGCCACCAAGGCGCACTTCGACGCCACGGTCGGTATTCACCCGACGGCGGCGGAGGAGTTCGTCACCATGCGCGATCCGGTGCCCGATCCCTCGTTCGAGCATACGGAATAGACGCGGGCGCGGGGGTTAAGACGAGCCCCCACCCTCGAACAGGGCGTCCGGGCTGTCGATGGTCGCGGCCCGGGCGACCAGCGGCTGGAGGTGTTCGACGGTCAGGGTGGCGAGGTGCGCGCGCAGGTGCGGGTCGACAGGTCCGAAGCGGGCCTCCAGAATCATGATGACCGATTCGACCGTTCCCTCGGCTCGTCCCTCGACCCGCCCCTCGGCCCTCCATTCCTGGGCTGCCAGGGAAACCATGGTGTCCTCCCGGTCCGGTTTGGCCAGGGCGGCCACCCGGCGCCAATCCGCCTTCGTCAGCCGCCCGATCACCCGCACAATATAGTGCACTACCTGGCGCTCCAGAAGGGAGTCGTCGGGGAGGGCGGCGACGATCTCCACCAGCCGCTCCAGCGGCGCGTCGTCTCCCGTGCCGAGGCGGAGCGCCATCAACACCGCGCGGATGTGTGGAACCGTCGAGAGCGACTCGGGGGGCATGCGACCCAGGTCCCGGACCGTATAGCGCAGGTCCTGGACGAGGGGCCGCAGGCTGTCGTCCATGTCCAGGCAGTCCAGCACCGAGGTCGGCACCCGCCAGCGGGCGCGTCCGTGATACAGCACCAGGGGAAGGATGGGTGGCAGGCACGCCAGTTTCGCGGTGTCGCGGCCGACATGACGTTCCCAGATGCGCAGCATGTAGCCCAGGATTTGAAGCGGCGTGCGCGGATCGGGGCGGCTCTTGTGCTCCAGCAGGACGTACAGGAACGCGGGGCGCGTGTCGGTCAGGGTCACGGCATAGAGCCGATCGCTGGTGGTCCCCCGCAAGGCCGGGTCCACGAAGCTGCCGTCCACCAGTCGCGGCGGCGTCTCGGACAGATGTCTGGTGATCTCGGGCGGAAGCTGCTCAAGCAACACCGTGCCCGCGTCGCGTGGGTCCGCTAGCAGGGCACGAAAGAGGGCGTCGTGCGGACTGTCGGGGGGATGATCGGCGGTGGTTTCCGCGCGCGGACCAGACGGAGGGTCCCGGTCAGTCATGGTGTGTTTGCGTGCTTCGTCGCCAGTGTGGCAACCATATCACCACAGGTCTGGCGCGCGGACAACGGTCGCTGGCACCGGCGCGAGGCGGGGTCTACCCGCCGATCCCCCAGTCCCTGGCCCAGCGCAAGCCCGGCAGCGTGCCGGCGCGTGGGTGATACGCGCAGCCCACCCAACCGCCGTAGCCGTGGGCGTCCAGCAGGTCGAAGATGTAGCGCCAGTTGATCTCGCCCTGCTGGTCCGGTTCGTTGCGGCCGGGGACACCGGCGATCTGCACATGCCGGATCACCGCCAGGGCCTGTTCCAGGGTGTCCGTCAGCGCCCCCCGTTCCATTTGCGCGTGATAGACGTTGTACTGAAGGCCCAGGTTGGGACGATCGAGATCCTCGATCACCCTGAGGGCGTCCTCCGGCCGGGTGAGGAAGTAGCCGGGCATGTCGACGGGGTTGATGGGCTCGATCAGGATCGTGACCCCACGGTCGCGCGCCATGTCGGCGGCCGTCGCCAGATTGTCCATGTAGGTGTCCAGGGCCGGCCCCCAGTCGTCCTCGTCCACCACGCCGGCCATCACGTGCAGATGCGGGCACTCCAAAAAGTCGGCGTAGTCCAGCGCGATCTCCAGGCCGTCCCGGAACTCCGAGTCGCGTCCCGGCAGCGCCGCCAGGCCGCGCTCGCCCGCCTCCCAGTCCCCGGGCGGCGTGTTGAACAGCACCGGGGTCACACCGTTCATGGCCACCAGATCACCGACGCGTTCCGCCGCCAGGTGGTAGGGGAAGTGCATCTCCACGCCCATGAATCCGGCCTTGGCGGCCGCCGCGAAGCGATCGGGAAAGGGCAGGTCGGTGAACAGCATGGACAGGTTGGCGGCGAAGCGGGGCATGATGGGCTGGGACTCCCTGGTTGACGCGAGCGCGCCGACGGAAAATATAGACTGGTCGCGACCGCATGCGCGCTCTCGTGCAGGTCGAGGACGGTTCGGAAAGGGGCGGACGAACAGGATGGACCGACGCACATGACGATACAGGATCTGGCCGCCAAGTACGATTTGCGGTTGCCACGATACACCTCGTACCCGACCGCCCCGCACTTCTCGGCGACGGTGGGATCGGAGACCTACGCCCGCTGGCTGGGGGAACTGGACCCGGCGACGCCGCTGTCGCTGTACACCCACGTCGCCTACTGTGACGAGATGTGCTTCTTCTGCGGCTGCCACACCAAGGTGGCGAAGCGGTATGACCCGGTGGCCGACTACCTGGACGCCCTGCTGACCGAAATCGATCTGATCGCCGGCCTGCTGCCGGCGCGCATGGGCTTCAAGTTCATGCACTTCGGCGGCGGCAGTCCGACCATCCTGACGGCCGAGGACTTTTCCCGCCTGATCCGGCATCTGCGCGACCGCTTCACCATGCTGGACGGCGCCGAGATCGCCGTGGAGATGGACCCGCGCACGGCCACCGAGGATTACGTCAAGGCCATGGCCGACGTGGGTGTGACCCGGGCCAGCATCGGCGTGCAGGACTTCGAGGAGACCGTCCAGAAGGCCGTCAACCGCGTCCAGCCCTTCGAACTGGTCGAGCAGGTCATCGCCTGGCTTCGCAAGCACGGCATCGAGGATATCAACATGGATCTGATGTACGGCTTGCCGCATCAGACCACCGAGAGCATCTGTCGCACCATCGACCGTGCCCTGGCCCTGCGGCCGCGCCGGGTGTCCTACTTCGGCTATGCCCACGTGCCGTGGATGCGCAGCCACATGAAGATGATCCCCGAGGACGCGCTTCCCAGCGTCACCGAACGCTGGAGCCAGTATCTCAAGGGCTCCCAGCGGTTCTCGGACAACGGCTATGTGACCGTCGGCCTGGACCACTTCGCCGCGCCCGATGACGAACTGGCGCTGGCGCTCGGCAATCAGAGCCTGCACCGCAACTTCCAGGGCTACACCACCGATACCGCCGAGGCCCTGATCGCCTTCGGGGCCTCGGGCATCGGCTCGCTGCCGCAGGGCTACATCGGCAACCAGGGGGAAATCGGCGCCTACAAGCGCACCGTGCGCGCCGGCACGCCCCCCATCACCCGGGGCCTGGCCGTCAGTCACGAGGACAAGGTGCGCCGGGCCATCATCGAGCGCCTGATGTGCGACCTGGGCGTGGACCTGGAGACCGTGGCCGCCGAGTATGGCGCCTCGGCCGACGATTTCGAATCCGAACTGTCCCGCATGGCCGACCTGGAAAGCGACGGCATCGTCATCCGCGACGGCGCCCGGCTGCGGGTCACCGACCTGGGCCGGCCGCTGGTGCGGGCCGTCTGCGCCAAGTTCGACCAGTACTTGAACGTCGGCGAAAAACGTCATAGCCAGGCGGTGTGACCCGGACGGGAGAGGGGCCGGGACGACACGCCGCCACGGCACCAAGCGGAGCCCGTGTCCCATGACGAGTTGCTCCGATGGCACCCTCATCCTGCTGGCGCCCCCGGAGGACCAGCAGGAGGCCGCCGCCCCCCTGCGCGCGGCCGATCCCGGTCTTGCCATCGTGCCGGTCGCCGATCGCGGCGCGCTGGAACGCGCGGTGCGCGCGCATCCCCGGGCCCGGCTGCTGTCGGTGTGTTCGCCGGTGATCGTGCCGGCGCGGGTGCTGGCGGTGCTCCCCGGACCCGCCTACAACCTGCATCCCGGTCCCCCCGCCTATCCGGGCCTGTTCCCCGCCGTGTTCGCGCTCTACGAGGGGGCCACCACCTTCGGGGCGACGCTGCACGAGATGGCGGCGGCCGTGGATGCCGGGGCGATCGTCGCCACCAGCGAGATCGACATTCCGCCGGACATGGATCGCCTGGGCCTGGAAACCCTCAGCCGCCGGCTGGTGACACACTTGCTGCGGCAATGCGCGCCGGCCCTGGCGCGCGTCGACGCGCCGTTGCCGTCCCTGGGCGTGCCCTGGCGGAAGCCGACGCGGCGGCAGGCGGACTTCGAGGCCCTGTGTCGCCTGCCCGAGGACGTGGACGCGGCCGAGTTTCAGCGCCGTCTGCGGGCCGTGGGCGAAGGGCCGCGGCACGCCCTGCGGCTGCCTCGCTTCGGCCGCTGGTTCCGGCTGGACTCGACGCAGGCGGACACGCCCGTGGTCAGGGGGGGGCGCGTGGCGCGCTGACGTGGTCGCGCCCGCCCGTCGCCCGCCGGGCCGGGGCGGGATCGCCGAGAAAGTGTTTGCCACCAGGCCGGATGTGTGCGCTTATGGGAACCACGATGCATCGCGCGTGGACGGCGCAAGCGCCGAAGGCGATGCACGGTCCGGGTGAGGCTTGGAGCGCGATCGGCGCCCGTGGTCTTACCTTATGGAGGGCCATTCCTCCCGGATTCCGATGCCTTGGCGGCCCCCGCGCGCCCGCCCCCGACGACACCCGGTCTCCCGGCTTGGCGCGGTTCGCGCCCTCGGTTGAGACGTCCCGTGAAAGTTCCCGATTGACTCAGTTTGACGACCTCGGCTTGGCCGAGCCCCTCCTTCGCGCCGTTGCGGACGAAGGATACACCCACCCCACGCCCATCCAATCCCAGGTCATTCCCGCCCTGATTCAGGGGCGCGATGTCGTCGGTATCGCCCAGACGGGCACCGGCAAGACCGCGTCCTTCGTGCTGCCCGCCCTGCATGCCCTGACCCGGGACCGCCGGCGGCCCCAGCCGCGCGCCTGTCGCGCGCTGATCGTGGTGCCCACGCGTGAGCTGGCCGCGCAGGTGGCCGACAGCATCCGCACGTATGGCCGCCATATGCGGCCGTCGTTGGCGGTGGTCATAGGCGGCGCCCGGCCCGGCCCGCAGATCAAGGCCCTGGCGCCCGGCGTGGACATCGTCATCGCCACCCCGGGCCGCCTGCTGGACCACCTGTCCACCAACGCGGTGCGCCTGGACGCCACCACCACCGTGGTGCTGGACGAGGCCGACCAGATGCTGGATCTGGGCTTCATGCCCGCCATCCGCCGCATCATGGCGGCGCTGCCCCGCCAGCGTCAGACGGCGCTGCTGTCCGCGACCATGCCCAAGCCCATCCGGGCGTTGGCCAGCGACTTCCTTGACGCTCCCGTCGAGATCGCCGTGGCGCCGGCGGCCAAGCCCATCGAGCGCATCGACCAGTCGGTGGTGCACGTGGACGGCGCGGCCAAGCGCGCGGTGCTGGTGGACCTGCTGGGCTGCCCCCGCGTCGAGCGGGCCATTGTCTTCACCCGCACCAAGCGGGGCGCGGACAAGGTCGCCCGGCACCTGGAACAGGCCGGGCTGTCGGCCGCCGCGATCCATGGCAACAAGAGCCAGAACCAGCGGGAACGCACCCTGGGCGCGTTCCGGGGCGGCAAGGTCGCCGTGCTGGTGGCCACCGACATCGCCGCGCGCGGCATCGATATCGACGATGTCTCGCATGTGTTCAATTACGAGTTGCCGAACGTGCCGGAATCCTACGTGCACCGCATCGGGCGCACGGCGCGGGCCGGCCGCGACGGCATCGCCGTGTCGCTGTGCGATCCGACCGAACGCAGCCTGTTGCGGGACATCGAGACGCTGATCGGCCGTACCCTGGCCGCGCGAACGATCCGGGCCGATGGGTCCGCCGTGGAAACCCCGCCCGCCGCCACGCCGGCGCGGACGCGCACCGCCGCCCACGCGGACCGGTCTGGACCGCGTCGCCCGAATGGACCGGGACGCGGATCCTCGCCGAAACCCGCCCGTCCGGGCCGCGCGACCGGCCGTCCGGACGAGGCCGGCGCCGCAGGCGCCGGCGGGCGTCCCCGTCGCCGGCCTCGGCCGGCTGCCGTCGCCGACGGTCGGGCGCTTCGAGACAGGCCCGGGGCCGATGGGACCCGGGACGGACTCAACCGCATGCTGGCCAGTACTGGCCGCTGAGGGCGGTCGGGGGTGGTGCCAGCACCGCGGCGTTTTCCCCATGACAGCCGACCCGAGACCCGGCAGGCCCGGGACGGCGGCGTCAAGCTAACAACCCGAACAGTCAAAAAGGAGACATCACGATGATGACGGGTTCCGTGAAGTGGTTCAACAGCACCAAGGGCTATGGCTTTATCTGCCCCGATGAAGGCGGTCCAGACGTGTTCGTGCATATCAGCGCGGTCGAGCGCGCCGGCATGGGTCATCTCGACGAGGGCCAGCGCGTCGAATACGAGATCGAGGTGGATCGCCGTCGCGGCAAGTCCTCGGCCGTGAATCTGCGCGCCGTCTGATCCGACCGATCTGACGAGCACAGGCGTCGCCATCGGGCCTTCGGGACCCGGGGCGGCGCCTGTTGCGTTTTCCGGAGGCGGTGACGGTGGGCGGGGCCGGTCCGCGCCGGGGGCACCGGGCGGCGGTCAGTGCCGCGCTTGGGAAGACGGCCACAGGCCGTCCCGCAACGCGTCCAGAAGGTCGTCGTACAGGCCGTCGGGATGGATGCCCAGGACCCGGGCCACGGACAGCCGCTCGGCCTCGGCCAGATGCTCTTGGCCGGCTTCCACCGCGCGCAGGCGGGCGCTGTCAAGGCCGCATGCCGTGGCCAGATCCTCGATCCGCCATCCGCGCGTGATGCGCAGACGGGCAATGGCGCTGCCCACGTGGCTATCGATCAGGGCGGACAGATCCAGCATGCGGGGATCCATGACGCTCTTTCATCCTTTCCAAGTACCCGCGCCAAACTTGTAATATCGGTGAAATTTTACTTTTGACAGAATAGGTCATGCCTAGGCGATTCGGCAGGCATTGTGACGGTATTTTCTAGCATGTTGTATTTGAAAATACTCGGTGTGGCCGGGGTTGGCTGAATCCTTGCCAAACGGCGGCGCGTGTTGTTGGGGAGATTGCCGGCAATACCCCGCGCGACACCCGACTCGGGGGCCGAGGCCATGGGGGACCGCTGGCCTGGAGGTGAGGGACGACCCGCCGTTCCGGTGCCGGGCCGCTCATCGGAGCCGGTCGCCCGACGACCCTGGAGGGATCCGGCAAGGGCATTTCCTTCAGGTCGCCTTGGGCGTATGGTGCCGCCCCGGTCCGGTACTGGACGGGGCCGCATGATGCCGACGGGAGTTCGCCCCATGACCGCACGCCTGATCGACGGCAAGGCCGCCGCCGCCGCCCTGCGCCAGCGCATCGCCGCGCAGGTGGCGCGGGTGTCCGACCTGGGGGTCGTGCCGGGCCTGGCGGTGGTGCTGGTGGGCGAGGATCCGGCCAGCCAGGTCTACGTGCGCAGCAAGGAGCGTCTCGCCCGCGAGGCCGGCATGGTGTCGATCGCCCATCGGCTGCCGCCCACCACGCCCGAGGCCGACCTCCTGGACCTGATCCGGCGTCTCAATGCTGACCCGGCCATCCATGGAATCCTGGTTCAATTGCCGGTGCCCAAGCCGCTGGACGAGCGCACCATCATCGGCGCCATCGATCCCGCCAAGGATGTGGACGGCCTGCACCCGGTCAACGTGGGCAACCTGTCGATCGGCGGCGAGGGGTTGCTCCCCTGCACGCCCTCGGGCTGCATGATGCTGCTGCGCGACACCCTGGGCGCCGACCTGAGCGGCCTGCGTGCCCTGGTGATCGGCCGCTCCAACCTGATGGGCAAGCCGATGGCGCAGCTCCTGGTGCGCGCCCACTGCACGGTCACCGTGGCCCACTCCCGCACCCGTGATCTGGCCGACGAATGCCGCCGCGCCGATATCCTGGTGCCGGCCGTGGGCCAGCCGCGGATGGTGCGCGGCGACTGGATCAAGCCGGGCGCGACGGTCATCGACGTGGGCATGAACCGGCTCGCGCCCGAGCCGGGCCAGGAGAAGGGGCGCCTGGTGGGCGACGTGGCCTTCGAGGAGGCGGTCGAGGTGGCCGGGGCCATCACCCCGGTGCCGGGCGGCGTGGGGCCGATGACCATCGCCTGCCTGCTGGACAACACGCTGACCGCCGCCTGCCGGGCCGAGGGCCTGGCGCGCCCCGCCGTGGCCGCGTGACGGTCGCGGGCGGCCGTCAGCCGGCGTGGTCCCGATCCCCCCGGGCCGGGGGGGCCCGGTCCGGCCCGGATGCCGGGCGCAGGGTCCCGCCGAGCGGGGCGGCGTTTGGGGTCAGGGGCAGGGCCAGCACCCGATGCGGCCGTTCATGGGGCATCACCAGGCCGAAGCCGGCCGCCGGCCGGAACCCGAACACGCCGTAGTAGGACAGGTCGCCGACCAGCACCACCAGGCCGTGGCCATGCCGCTGGGCCTCGAACAGGCCCTTGCGCATCAACGCCTTGCCGATGCCCAGCCCCTTGAGCGCGGGCTCGACGGCGATCGGCCCCAGCAGCAGCGCCGGCCCTCCCGCGTCCCCCACCTGAATGGGCCAGAACCGCAACGTGCCGATGACGGTGCCGTCGGGCCGCGTGGCGACGAAGCCGAGGGCGGCCACGGGCTCGACGCCCTGGCGGTAGGCATAGGAGCGTTTGGCATGCCGGTCGGCGCCGAACGCCCGGTCAAGCAGGGCCTCGACGGCGGGGGCGTCGGCGGCGTCATGGGGCCGCAGGGCATAGGGAACGGCGGCGGGACTGGCGGGCAGGGGAGACGCGACGGGATCGAGAGGCATCGGAACGGGTCCTGGACCGGAGGCGGCGGCAAGGGGGTGAGCCCGCGCGGCGCGTCCGGCGATGACCGGCCCCCTATCCCCGGCGGAGGAAGGGCACGGTGGCGGACACACACGCGGGCCGGACGCCGAAGCGTCGGGCGAGCGCCTGTCGTCGTCGCTCTGTGTGATGCGCGTGGCGCGCGGTCCGCCGATCCAGACTCATCGGGGGGTGTCTCTCCAGGGGCCTCTTGCCAGGGACCGACCGCCAGCCGCAGTCAGGCGGCGTCGCCACGGTGCCCACGGCACACGACGGGAGGGGCGAGGCGAGTCCCCGCCACCCGAGGGCTCCTGATGCCATACTTCGGCGCCGATCGCCACATCCAAGACGACGCGACGCGGGAAAATCAGCCCTGCGCGCCACGCGGGGCGGTCGGGGGGGCGACCGGGGGCCCGGGATGCCGACGGGCGGCGGTGCGGGCCGTGGGCGGGGAGTCCCGGCCTTGACGACAAAAAAAACGGCCCGGGGTGTGTCCCCCAGGGCCGTCTACAGGACGCCGAGGCTCCCCGACCAGACACACCCGGTCAGGGAGCCGCGCGACAAAGCGGGCGTATGTTAGTTGGTCGAGTGATCCTTGGTGGCCTCGTCGATGGCCTCCTCGGCGTCCTCGGCGGCCTCGTCCATGGCGTCCTCGGCATCCTCGACGGCGTCGTCGACGGCATCGGCGGCGTCATGGGCCGCGTCATCCATGGCCTCGCCGGCGCTCTCGGCCGCCTCGTCGATGGCCTCGCCGGTCTCTTCCACGGCCTCGCCGGCTTCCTCCATCACCTCGCTGGTCTCGTCGGACGCCTGGCTGGCGGTCGACTCATTCATGGTCATCCCGAACATCACGGCCAGACCAATGGCGAGCACGGCGGCGAGACCGATGAAAAGCTTTCGCATGGGGCGTCTCCTTTCGATGGCTGTTGGACACAGACCGATAACGCCGGGGGCGCCCAGGAGTTCCCGACATACGTTTGATCGGGCGCGATTTGACGGCTGACCGGCGTCACGCCCGGGGTCCTGACAAAATCTGCAAACGGTCGGGAACCTCGTGGCCGTCGCCGCGTTGACCCAGCATGGAAACGAACAACGCTCCATCGTGAACCGGGGCGGTATCACAGGCGACGGTCCGCGTGACGTCGAAATCATTATGCGGTGTCGCAACGGGACGAGAAGGAGAGCCGTATCATGTCTACTCACACTCAGGGTCAGAATTCCGACAGCCTTCTGGGTGACCTTCTGAGGATTGTCTTGGCGCTGTTCCTGCCGCCGATCGCTGTCCTTCTTGAGGTCGGCCTGACCAAGCACTTCTTCCTGAATATCATTCTGACGCTTCTCGGCTTTCTGCCGGGCCTCATTCACGCGGTGTGGGTCGTCGCCCGTCGCTAGGGTCGGGGAATGATGGGCAAGGCTCATCCACCGCGTGGAGGCCGGCCCCCTCGGGGGCCGGCCGCTTCCCCCAATCACTCGTCATGAGGGAGATCACATCATGAACATGGATGACATCAAGGGGAACTGGACTCAGTTCAAGGGCAGTGTCCGTAAGCAGTGGGGCAAGTTGACCGACGACGATCTTGAGGAAGCCAAGGGCAACATCGAGATCCTGATCGGCAAGCTTCAGGAGCGCTATGGCATGGCGCGCGACGAAGCCAAGAAGCAGATCGAGAAGCTGCAGAGCTGATTGTCGCGTCGAGGCGCCTGACCGATCCGGGCGGATCCGTACGGCGGACCGGCCGACAGACCGGCGAGACGCGTGCGATTTCCGGGAACCTTTCAGACCGCGCGTGCGTTGGCCCCCTGTCACATCTGCATCACCCCGCGCGACGTGGCCCCCGGGGTCGCGATCGCGGGGTGTGCACCCCCAAGGGGCGGTTCCCGCTCTGCAAGCATGAATGAAGGAGTGTATTATGGCTGATCCGTCTGACATTCGCGAAAAGGTCGAGGCCAAGGCCGAGAAACTCGGTGCTCAGGTTGGGGCGCAGGCCGAGAAGCTCGGCGCTCAGGTCGAGAAGGTGGGCGCCCAGCTCGGTGCCCAGGCAGAGAAGGTCGAGGCCAAGGTCCAGTCCCAGACCCGGACCTTCAAGGACCACTATGATGACAAGACCCGGAAGTTCCAGGACGGGACGGATGCGCTCACCCAGAAGCTCAACAGGGGTTTGCAGTCGGCCTGGGGCATGGTCAGCAAGACCTTCGACTCGTCTCGCCGATAACGCCGCCGCGACAGCCCCGGGATCCGGCGCGCCGCGTCCGACCTGAGGCCGGTGTGCGCCCGCGATGGCGGTCTCCTGGCCACCCGCCTTGATCGCCCCCGCTGTACTCGCGCCCGTCTTGTTCGTCAGCACGTCGAGTGTGGCGGGTTGTCATGATGGAGCACGGGGCACGCCCCTTGATGTGGGCACCCCGTCGCATGGAGGATGTCATGCTTAACTGGGCCCTTTTGTTCCTGGTCGTCGCCATCGTCGCGGCCGTCTTCGGCTTCGGCGGCATCGCCGGCACCGCGGCTGGCATCGCGCAGATTCTGTTTGTCCTGTTCCTGGTGCTGTTCGCGGTGTCCATCATCGCTTCGGTTGTGCGCGGTCGTCGTCCGCCTCTCTGAGGCGCGCGGCAACGTTCACTCTTGGCCTGGAGGAAGCTCATGAAGACGATTGTGATCCTGATGTCCATGCTTGGCGCGCTGGCCGTGGCCGGCTGCAACACCGCCGAGGGGTTTGGCGAGGATGTGGAGGACGCCGGAGAGGCCATCCAGGACAGCGCCGACGGCTAGCCGGGGCGCCGATTCCTTCGCCGGGGTCCGGACGTTCGGCGACCGTCCGGAATCCCGATGGTGACCTGTCGGTCGGTGCCATCGTTCCCCGAGACCCGTGTCGGTTTATCCCGTCTCGGGCTCTGTCCAGACGGTCCTGTCGGCCGCTGTCTATGGTATGATGACACGGCAATCGCACGCAGGATTGTGTCTTCTTCGCAACGTTCTGGACAAACTCTTGATCGCGCTCAAATGCGCAGACTCGAAAACGGAGAACACCCATGTCGCTGCAAGACAATAAGTACGTTCAGGCCATGCAGAACGACTTCGATACCCTCAAGAAGAAGTGGGACGAACTGCGCGGCGGCTCCGAGGCCAAGCCGGAGTCCGGTGACGCGCCCGGCGAGGGTGCGGACGACGATGGTCAGAGCTCCAAGTTGATGGAGACCGCCTGGCAGGACTTCAAGGAGCAGTCCGAGAAGCTTCAGGCGGCCGGCGGCACGGCGTCGGAGGAACTGCGCGGCAGTTACGAAGCGGCCCGCGATAGCTTCAAGAGGATCCTCGACAGCTATCGCAAGGGCTGACACACGTCCCGTCGGTGACACGGTTCGAACGCGGCGGGCGGGCCACCCGAGGGGGGTGGCTTTCGCCGCCGGACCGGGCCGCACCGCAGGCGCCCCTTTCGACTGCCGCTGGGGGCATTGGGTCTCGAAAAAATAAAGGGTTGGAACCATGTCCTCTTCCATTACGTCCACCGACGAAAAAAAATATCCGCTGCCCGAACAGGATCCGGC
Organism: Roseospira visakhapatnamensis; assembly: GCF_014197915.1. Classification (GTDB taxonomy): domain Bacteria; phylum Pseudomonadota; class Alphaproteobacteria; order Rhodospirillales; family Rhodospirillaceae; genus Rhodospira; species Rhodospira visakhapatnamensis. The sequence continues at coordinate 64,420 of NZ_JACIGK010000009.1, read as the reverse complement.
CGACATCTGGGGGGTCGATCCCAGCGATTTGTCCCGCATTGGTGTCGTGTTTGTCATCCTGGGCCTGGTGGCGCTTCTGCTGCCGAGTTTCGTCACCCTGACGGTCGAGTGGCTGATCGGCCTCACGCTGCTGATCGCCGGTGGCTATGAAATGACCTACGCCCTGCCGTTTCGCGGCAAGCGCGGCGCCTGGTGGCACCTGGTCCTGGGCACCATCGTCTTCCTGTCGGGTATTCTGTTCCTGGCGTCGCCGCTGTCCGGCGCGCTGACGCTGACCCTCATCATCGGCACGATGTTCATCGCGTCGGGCGTCGTGAAGACCGGATTCGCCATTGCCGTTCGCCGCATCCGGGGCTGGCACCTGAGCCTGTACAGCGCGCTGATCACCCTCGCCGTGGGCTTGGTTATCGTCTTCCTGTTGCCGGTGGTGTCCGCGTGGCTGCTGGGTGTGCTGGTGGGGCTGGAATTCCTGATCAACGGAATCTGGATGCTGATCCTCAGCTACCGCGCCACGCGCGATTCCGAGATCGAGACGATCTAGTGCGCTGATCCAGACACAAAATGCCGTCCGTATTCTTTTGTCTGGATCGAAAGGGCACTGGAAACAATGTCTTGTGCGGCGACGTTTGTATTCAAGGGGGGCTCCCCTGAAAGCGTCGCTGCACGAGGGGTCCTGACTCCGATGGTCGTTGCCGTGAGTCGGGACGGGCTGGACGATCTTCGGAGTCACGCGGGGCGACAACAGGGGCACGGGGACGTCGCGGCGTTTGAACGGGAGTTCCCGGTTGCCTCGGGCGATCCCTCTGTTCGCCGCGCTCGGTCGGGGTGAAGACGGGCCGTACAGGACGTCCACGCCGTCGTGATCCCGAACGCGCCCGAGAGGGCGAAGGGACTTCCAGAGGTGACGCGTCCCGCCGTCGGCTTGGTGGCGCCCATCCCGATGCTATCGTCATGTCCATGGGGCCTGGCCCCTCCCGCAGACGGTGCCGCCGCCCGTGACCACGCCGGTCGCCGGTGGCGGTCTTTTCGACCGGGACCCGGCGGGGTCGAGGCCCCGGACACACCCGCCGCCGGGACGCCGCGCACGCGACAATGGAGGACCGGGACGCATGGCCCAAAGCATGGAAGATGTGCTCGACACGCTGGAAAACGCGGCGAACGACGGCGACACGGTCTCCGCCGACGACATGATGTCCGCGTTCGGCCGGCGCGCCTATGGGCCGCTGGTGTTTGCCGTCGGTCTGGTCATGCTGTCGCCGATCAACTGGATTCCGGGGGCCGGCATTCTGTTGGCGACCGTTCTGATCCTGCTGGTGATCCAGTCGCTGGTGCGGACGGGGCCGCCGTGGGTTCCCGCGCGTCTCCGCCACGCCCGCGTCGAGAGTGACCGGGCGCGCCGAGCCATCGGCGCGGTGCGGCCCTGGGTGAGGCGCGCGGCCGCCGTGGTCCGTCCCCGCCTGGAAGCGATGACGGCGGCACCCTGGCGCCCCCTGGCGATGGTGGTCATCGTCGTCATGGCGCTGTCGATGTATCCGCTGGCCGTTATCCCCGGGGGAACCGCTCCGCCGTCCCTGGTGATCACCCTCTTCGGCGTGGCGCTGACGGTGGAGGACGGCGTGCTCATGCTGGTCTCCCTGATCCTTTCGGCGGCCGTGGTCGGCTTCACGGCCTGGGTGATCCTGTAGGGCGCCGGCCTCCGGGAGCGGGTTGACCACACGCATTGACAGTCCGGCGGGCAGCCCGCATGGTCGCCGTGGACGTCCGTTCGCTGTCCTCCCGGCCCGGAGCGCGCCGCCGCCATGCCGGCCCTGCTGTCATTCCTGCGCCTGATCCTGAGCGCCCTGCGCGATCTGGCGCCGATCATCCTGGTGATCGGCTTCTTTCAGCTTGTGGTCCTGCAACAGCCGTTCCCCAACCTGCTACCGATTGTGACCGGGTTGGGGCTGGTGCTGCTGGGGCTGGCGTTCTTCATCCAGGGCCTGGAAATGGGCCTGTTCCCGCTGGGCGAGTCCATGGCCAACGCCTTCGCCCACAAGGGCAGCGTGGCCTGGCTGCTGGCCTTCGCCTTCGCCCTGGGGTTCGGCACCACGGTGGCCGAGCCGGCGCTGATCGCCGTGGCCGCCGAGGCCGCCGAGGCCGCCGCCCAGGCGGACCTGATCGCCGCCGACGCGGACAGCCGCGCGACCTACGCCCTGGGCTTGCGCTACACGGTGGCGGTCTCGGTCGGCGTGGCGCTGCTGCTGGGCGTGTTCCGTATTCTCAAGGGCTGGCCCGTGCCGGTGTTGATCATCGGCGGCTACGTGGTGGTGGTGGGCCTGACCTTCATCGCCCCGCCGGAGATCGTCGGCGTCGCCTACGATTCCGGCGGTGTCACCACCTCCACCATCACCGTGCCCCTGGTCACCGCCCTGGGCGTGGGGCTGGCCACCGCGCTGGGCGGGCGCAATCCGATGATCGACGGGTTCGGGCTCATCGCCTTCGCCAGCCTGACGCCGATGATGTTCGTGATGCTCTACGGACTGGCCTACTGATACCAGCCGGCCTTTGCCCTGACTCGTCAGGACAAAGGCCATACGCCGCTTCGCGGCGCCGGCGCGGTCGCGCCGGCCGCCCGACGAAAGAAGTCTCTTCTTTCGTCGGGCGGTGTGACGCCGCCGCCAGCGGCCCATGAGGGAGGAACCCGCGCCGTGCCGCCCGCAACGTCCCTGGCCATCGATCTGGTCGATACCCTGTGGAGCACGGTGCTGGACGTGGCGCCGATCCTGCTGATCCTGGTGCTGTTCCAGGTGATGGTGCTGCGCCAGAAGGTGCCGCATCTGCGGCGCATGATCCTGGGGTTCCTGTACGTCGTCCTGGGACTGGACCTGTTCCTGGTGGGCCTGGAGATGGCCCTGTTCCCGCTGGGCGAGATCATGGCCACGCAGCTCACCGACCCGGCGTTCATCCACGGCGCCGAGGGCGCGGAGGCGGCCCGGGGCGCCGACGGCGTGCGCTGGCGCGACTACCTGTGGGTCTACGCCTTCGCCGCCGCCATCGGCTTTTCAACCACCATCGCCGAGCCGGCGCTGATCGCCGTGAGCCTGAAGGTGACCGAGGTCTCCGGCGGCGCGGTCAGGAGCGGGGGCCTGCGGGTGGCGGTGGCGGTGGGCGTGTCCATCGGCGTGGCGCTGGGAACGATGCGCATCGTCACCGGCTGGTCCTTGCCCTTGTTCATCGTCATCGGCTATGTGGTGGTGATCGTTCAGACGGCGTTCGCCCCGCGCGCCATCGTCCCGCTCGCCTACGATTCCGGGGGGGTCACCACCTCCACGGTCACCGTTCCCCTGGTCACGGCCCTGGGCTTGGGGCTGGCCTCCAGCATTCCCGGGCGCAGCCCGTTGCTGGACGGTTTCGGCCTGATCGCCCTGGCCAGTCTGTTTCCCATGATCACCGTCATGGGCTACGCGCAACTGGGCGCCCTCGTGGCCCGCCGCGCGGCCCGACGCCCGGACGGACGCGATCCGCGCCAGGAGCGCGACCAGCCATGAAGTTCAAGCTTATCGTCGCCAGTGTCTCGGATGAGGTCACCGACGCCATCGTCGACGCCGCCCGCGCCGAGGGGGCCACCGGCTGCACGGTGGTGACCAGCGCCCGGGGGCAGGGGCTGAAGAAGACCAAGACGTTCTTCGGCCTGGACCTGAGCGGTGCCCGCGACGTCGTGCTGATCATCGTCGAGCAGCATCTGTCCCGGCGCATCCTGGAGCGTATCTCGGAGGCCGGCGGCTTCGACGACCGCCCCGGGACCGGCGTGGCCGTGATGATCGACGTCGAGGACGCGGTCGGGCTGGGCAGCCAGATCCATACCCTCCAGAGCGAGATCGAGGACGAGATATGAGCGCCAAGTCCCCCGCGCCGGTCCACCCCTATGTGCCCGTCCGCGATGTGATGTCCGAAACCCCCTACCTGATCGAGGGCATGGCGACGGTCGCCGACGCGGTGCGCATGATCGCGGAAAAGGGCGTGAGTTCGCTGGTGGTCCGCAAGCGGAACGAACACGACGAATACGGCATGATCGTGATTCAGGACATCGCCGATAAGGTGGTGGCCCTTGACCGGGCGCCCGAGCGCGTCAATGTGTACGAGATCATGAGCAAACCCCTGATCTCGGTTCGGGCCGACATGGACACCAAGTACGCCATCCGTCTGCTGGGGCGCTTCCATCTGTCCCGCGCCATCGTCATCGACAACGGATCCCTGGTGGGCATCGTCACCCTGAGGGATCTGGTGCTGGCGTACCTGGGCGCCCGTGAGGGGGCCCGCCCCGCCGTGACGGAGGCGTGATCGCGTGCTGGTGTCCCTGAGTCTGGTGTTGGCCGGCGTGGTGTTGCTGCCCGCCGGGTCCCATGTTCTCGTCAAGGGCGCGGTGGCGATGGCCGAGCGCCTGGGGGTGTCCGCCCTGGTGGTGGCCCTCACCGTGGTGGCCTTCGGGACCTCGCTGCCCGAACTGGTGGTCAGCCTGCGGGCCGCCCTGGCCGGGTCGCCGGGGATTTCCGTCGGCAACGTGGTCGGCTCCAACATCGCCAACGTGCTGCTGATCCTGGGCGCCACGGCGGTGCTGAAGCCCATCGTCAGTCCGCCGGGGGAGAACCGGCACGACACCGTCATCATGCTGGCGGTCACCGCCGTGTTCGTCGGCGTGGCGATGTCGGGCGAGATCCCGCGCTGGCAGGGCGGGGTGATGGTCGCCCTTCTGGCAGTGTTCATTGTCCAGTCCTACCGGCGCGATTCCAGCCGTCCCGACGGCACGGGCGTCCATATCGCCGAGGTGGAGGAGTACGAGGGGCTCAAGAACCGCTCCTGGCTGGTGATCGTGGCGGCGATGCTGGCGGGGCTGCTGGCGGTGATGGCCGGCGCCCACCTGATGGTCACCGGGGCGGTGGACATCGCCCGTGTCCAGGGCGTGCCGGAAGAGGTGATCGGCCTGACCATGGTGGCCGTGGGCACCTCGTTGCCGGAGCTGGCGGTGTGCGTGGCGGCCGCCCTCAAGGGCCGGCCGGAGGTTGCCGTGGGCAACGTGCTTGGCTCCAACATCTTCAACATCCTGGCCATTCTGGGCCTGACGGCGCTGGTGATCCCGATTCAGGTGCCCGACCAGATCCTGCGCTTCGACCTGTGGGCCATGGTGGTGGTGAGCCTGCTGGCGGTGCCGATGCTGCTGCGGCACGGCGGCATGGGGCGCCTCGCGGGCGTGGTGTTCCTGAGCCTGTATGTCGCCTACATCGCCGCGCAGTACGTGGGGGTCGCCCGCCTTCTGGGTGATGCCTGACCGGAGCCCCCGCAGACCGGAGCCGCCCGCCATGACCGACGCGTCCCCGCCGTCCCCAGCCGACGCCTCGGCCGACGTCCTGTCCGCCGGCTGGCCCGTGCCGGCCGGCATTCCCCGGCATGCGCTGGTCACCGGCGCCGGCCGGCGCCTGGGGCGCGCCCTGGCCCTGGACCTGGCCGAGGCCGGCTTCGCGGTCGCCGTGCACCACCGGGGTGCCGCCGACGAGGCCGAGGCCGTGCGCCGGGAGATTGTCGGGCGCGGCGGGCGCGCCGTCACCCTGCGGGCGGATCTGTCGGTGGAGGCCGAGACCGCCCCCCTGGTGGCGCGTGCGGCGGCGGCCCTGGGCGGGGCGGTCGGGGTGCTGGTCAACAATGCCTCCACCTTCGAATACGATGCCTGGGACACGGTCACCCGCGAAAGCTGGGATGGCCACGTGGAGCCCAACCTTCGGGCGCCCTTCGTGCTCACCCAGGCCATGGCGCGGGCCTTGCCGGCCGAGGCCGAGGGCGCCGTCCTGAACCTGATCGACCAGCGGGTCTGGAGCCTGACGCCGCACTTCGTCAGCTATAGCGTCAGCAAGGCCGGCCTGTGGGCGTTGACCCAGAGCCTGGCGCTGGCGCTGGCGCCCCGCATCCGCGTCAACGCCATCGGTCCGGGGCCGGCGCTGCCCAGCCCGCGCCAGACCCAGGCGCACTTCGATGCCCAGTGCGCGGCCCTGCCTCTGCGGCGCGGCACCTCGCCGGACGAGATCCGGCGCGCCGCCCGGTTTCTCCTTGCGGCGCCGTCGGTAACCGGGCAAATGTTGGCGCTGGACGGCGGCCAGCATCTGGCGTGGGCCTGGCCTCCGGCGGACACCCTGGCCATGCCGCCGCAAGAGTGACCCGTTGCGGGCCTTCATCGGTCCCGACCGCCCCGGACACGACGCGTGGGCGGCTTCTGTGAGGCGGCGATCCCGTGTGCCGTCCTCCTCCCCACTCCCCCGGGCATGGATGGTCCGATGAGTCCTCGATCCAAGCTGTACCCCGTGGCGCCGTCCGGCCTGTTGGCGGACGCGCGGGCGGGTCTGCGCCACGTGTTCGTGCGTGACCTGGACCTGTCGGCGCGCATCGGCGTGTACGATCACGAGCGGCAGGCGCCGCAGCGGATTCGCCTCAACCTGGACCTGGCGGTGCGCGAGGGCGGGGTGCCGTTGGACGACCGGCTGGAAAACGTGGTCTGCTACGAGGTGGTGCTGGATCGGGTGCGGGCGATCGTGGCGGCCGGCCACGTCAATCTGGTGGAGACCCTGGCCGAGCGGATCGCCGACGCGTGCCTGGAGGACAGCCGCGTGCGACGGGCGCTGGTCCGGGTGGAGAAGCTGGATGTGTTCGCGGATGCCGGCAGCGTCGGCGTGACCATCGAGCGCCTGAATCCATTCGGGTGACGGCGGGCCGGCCGACCGGCCGCTGGCGGCCGTGGCGGCCATGACGAGTCGGTCCCGTCCAGGTCCCGGGGCGGTGCCGCTTTCCCAGGTCGGGCATCCGGTCATTCCATCGGATTCGTTCTTTCGACACGATGGGACACACCCAAAGCAATAGGGCGAAATACCAGGACTTTTCCGGATGCGTCATCGTCCGGGGTGCCCAGGCGCCACTGTCTCGTGGAACTTGTGCACAGGCGCGCCCCTGTCACGAATGGGTCTTTCGACTGTCAAGAACCGAATCGGCATGTCCCCCGCAATCTTGGTTCAAAAAATTTTTTCTTTTTATATCAACACCTTAACAAGCCTGCACATTTTGTGGGCAAGGGGATGAAAACGGCGGAATCCCTTGTGATCGGGACATCGCCTCACGCTCCGTCCACAAAGTTATCCACATGTTCCGTGGATAGATTTTGGCTTGATCTGGCGCGCGCATCGGCCCTTGGGGGTGATTCGGGGCGCCGGTGGCGCGGGACAAAACGCAGGGTTTCAGAACCGCCGGCCGCATGTGCGGTGCGATGCGGGGCGCGAATGATACGCTCTCCGCCCTTCGGCGTGGCCAACCCCTTGCCGCCATGCCCCAGGCGGTCGCTTGGGGCCGGTCCTTCGGGGCCCGGCATTCAGGGGGTGGCATCCCCGGGGGCCGCGCCCCATTGTCCTCGGCAGGCCCTCACTCCACGACCAGACCGATCGACCGCTCCGATGACCCAGTCTCTCCCCCAGCCCGCCGAGGCCACGCCCGACCCCACCCCCAACCCGGGGGATCCGGCGCCGGACGATGGCGTCGCGGTGATCCTGGCCACCTGGCGCACCCTGCCCAACGTGCCTGGGGTCTATCGCATGCTCGACCGCCACGGCGACGCCCTCTACGTCGGCAAGGCGCGGGACTTGCGCAAGCGGGTGGTGACCTATACGCGGCCGGAGCGCCTGCCCCCCCGGTTGCGGCGCATGGTGGCGACCACCGCGCGGATGGAGATCGTCACCACGCACACCGAGGCCGAGGCGCTGTTGCTGGAAAGCAACCTCATCAAGAAGCTGAAGCCCCGGTTCAACATCCTGCTGCGCGACGACAAGTCGTTCCCGTTCATCCTGCTGACCGGCGACCACGCCTATCCGCAAGTGGTCAAGCATCGCGGGCCGCGCAGCCGGCCGGGTCGGTACCATGGGCCGTTCGCCTCCGCCGGGGCCGTCAACCGCACCCTGGTGGCGCTTCAGAAAGCCTTCCTGCTGCGCAGTTGCTCCGACACGGTGTTCGCCAACCGGTCCCGTCCCTGCCTGCTGTTCCAGATCAAGCGCTGCTGCGCGCCCTGCGTCGACCGCATCGACCGCCCCGCCTACGACGCCCTGGTGGACCAGGCCCGCGCCTTCCTGGAGGGCCGCAGCCAGGACCTGCAACGCGACCTGGCCCGGCGCATGGAGGAGGCCAGCGCCCGCCTGGCCTTCGAGGAGGCCGCCGACTACCGCGATCGCATCCGCGCCCTGACCACCGTGCAGGCCCACCAGGATATCGCCCTGCCGGGCCTGGGCGAGGCCGATGTGATCGGCCTGCATCAGGCGGGCGGCCAGACCTGCGTGCAGGTGTTCTTCTTCCGCGCCGGCGCCAACCACGGCAACCGCGCCTACTTTCCGACCCATGCCCGGGACGACGCGCCGGGGACCGTGCTGGAGGCGTTCCTGGGCCAGTTCTACGCCCGCCAGCAGCCGCCCAAGGCGGTGCTGCTGTCCGAACCGGTGCCCAACGCCGCCCTGGTGGAGGAGGCCCTGTGCATCCGCGCCGACCGCCGGGTGCGCCTGCTGGTGCCGCAACGGGGCGACCGCCGCAAGGTGGTGGACCACGCGGTGACCAACGCCCGCGAGGCCCTGGCCCGGCGCCTGGCCGAGACCGGCGCCCAGCGGACGTTGCTGGAGGGGCTGGCCGAGGTGCTGGGGCTGGAGGCGCCGCCGGAGCGGGTGGAGGTCTACGACAACTCGCACATCTCCGGCACCAACCCGGTGGGCGGCATGATCGTCGCCGGCCCCGAGGGCTTCCAGAAGAACGCCTACCGCACCTTCAACATCCGCCAGGCCGAGACCACCGCCGACGACTACGCCATGATGCGCGAGGTCATGGAACGCCGCTTCGGCCGCGCCCTGAAGGAGGACCCGGAGCGCGCGCGCGGCCAGTGGCCCGACCTGGTGTTGATCGACGGCGGCCAGGGGCAGCTTTCGGCCGCCCTGGGGGTACTGGCCGACCTGGGCATCGAGGATCTGCCCCTGGTGGGCATCGCCAAGGGGCCGGATCGCGATGCCGGGCGGGAGCGCTTCTTCATGTCCGGCAAGCCCTCGTTCCTGCTGCCGCCCAACCATCCCGTCCTGTACTTCGTTCAGCGGTTGCGCGACGAGGCCCACCGCTTCGCCATCGGCACCCACCGGGCGCGCCGCAAGAAGTCCGCCGGCGCCAACCCCCTGGACGGCATTCCCGGCATCGGCGCCACCCGCAAGCGGGCCTTGATGCACCATTTCGGGTCGGCCAAGGCGGTCTCCCAGGCCGGCCTCGCCGACCTGGAGGCGGTCGACGGCATCAGCGCGGCGCTGGCGAGGACGATCTATGAGAGCTTCCACGGGGCGGGCGACAGGCGGTAGGATCGGCGCGCCTGCCATCGCAAGGGACCTCCGATGCACCGCCAGATTCCGAATGTCATGACCCTCGGGCGGATCGTGTTGATCCCGCTGATCATGGTCACCTTCTTCGTTCCCGGGCCGGAAGCCCGCTGGGTGGCCGCCGGCCTGTTCGCCCTGGCGGCGGCGACCGACTGGGTCGACGGCTGGCTGGCGCGGCGCTGGCGGGTGCTGTCCGACTTCGGGCGGGTGCTGGATCCCATCGCCGACAAGCTGCTGGTGGCCGCCGTGCTGCTTCTGCTGGCCGGTTTCGACCGGTTGTCCGACCCGGGGCTGGTGGCCGCCGTGATCATCCTGGTCCGCGAGATCCTGGTCTCCGGCCTGCGCGAGTTCATGGCCGAGCGCGGCGTGGGCATGCCGGTGACCACCTTGGCCAAGTGGAAGACCACCACTCAACTGGTGGCGCTGCCGCTGCTGCTGGTCGGCGACGCGGTGTCGATCGGCGGTCTGTCGCTGGCCTGGGTGGGGGAGGCTTTCCTTTGGCTGGCGGCCGTCCTCACGGCGCAGACGGGGTATCTCTATACCCGCCAGGCCCTGGCCCACATGGGGCGTCCCTCATGAGCGCCGCCGCCGGAACCGACTGCTTCGCCGTGGGGGACCACCTGATGCCGCTGGATGAGGCGCTGGCCCTGCTGGCCGGGCGCCTGGCGCCGGTGGTGACGCCCGAACCGGTGCCGCTGCGGGCCGCCACCGGCCGGGTGCTGGCCCAGGACGTGGCGGCGCTGTGCGCCCATCCGGCCGAGGACCGCTCGGCCATGGACGGCTATGCGGCGCGCCACGCCGACCTGTCCGCCGACGCGCCGGTGACCCTGCCGGTGGCCGCGCGGGTGGCGGCCGGCCATCCCCTCGCCGCGCCCGTCCCGCCGGGCGCGGTCGTGCGCATCTTCACCGGCGGCGTGGTGCCCGGGGACCTGGACACCGTGGTCATGCAGGAGGACTGCACCGGCCATCCGGACGGCCGGGTGACCCTGCCCGCCGGGGTTCCCGCCGGCCGCCATGTGCGCGCCGCCGGTGGCGACTTCCGCGCGGGCGATCCGATCCTGCCCGCCGGCCGCCGCCTGCGGGCGCCCGACATCGCGCTGGCCGCCTCGGCCGGGCATGCGACCCTGCCGGTGTTCCAGCGGGTGCGGGTGGGCGTGTTCTCCACCGGCGACGAGGTGCGCGAACCGGGCGAGCCCCTGGGCGCGGGCGGGGTCTATGACGGCAACCGGCATGGCATCATGGCCGCCCTGGAGACCCTGGGCGCGGCGGTCACCGACCTGGGCCGCGTGCCGGACGATCCCTCGGTCCTGCGGACCGCCCTGGACGCCGCCGCCGACGGCCACCACCTGCTGGTGACCTCCGGCGGCGTCTCGGTGGGTGGCGAGGACCATGTGCGCGATGTGGTGGCCGACCTGGGCGCGCTGCATTTCTGGCGGCTGGCCATCAAGCCGGGCAAGCCGGCGGCGCTTGGGCATGTGGGCGACGCGGCCTTCGTGGGCCTGCCGGGCAACCCGGTGTCGGCCATGGTCACCCTGCTGCTGATCGCCCGCCCGGTGCTGCAACGGCTGTCCGGCGAGACCGTCACGCCGCCGCGCCGGTATCCATTGCCGGCCGGCTTTCATCATCGCGAGTCCGGGGGCCGGCGGACCTTCCTGCGGGCCTGGGTGGAGGATACGCTCGACGGCCCGGTGGTGCGCCTGTTCCGCTCCCAGGACAGCGCCATGGTCTCGTCCCTGGGCGCCGCCGGCGGTCTCGTGGACCTGCCCGCCGAGGCCGGGACGATCGCGCCCGGCGACCCGGTCGCCTACCTGCCGTTTCACGAGGTGCTGGCATGAGGGTCTTGTACTTCGCGTGGGTGCGCGACCGCGTGGGCACGGGCGAGGAGACGGTGGAGCCCCCCCAGGACGTCGCCACGGTGGCCGACCTGATGGCCTGGCTGGCGGGGCGCGGCCCCGGCCATGCCGCCGCCTTCGCCGATCCGGGCCGGGTGCGCTGCGCCCTGGACCAGGACTACGCCACCGCCGATGCCCCGCTGGGAACGGCCCGCGAGGTGGCCTTCTTCCCGCCCGTGACCGGGGGCTGACCCGTGATCCGGGTGCAGGCCGAGCCCTTCGATCCCGGCGCCGAGATCGCCGCCTTCACGGACACCAGCGGCCGGGTGGGGGCCGTGGCGACCTTCCTGGGGCTGGTGCGGGATCATCAGGGCGCGCCCGGCGAGGATCCGGCCCGGGTCCAGGCCCGGATCCAGACGATGACCCTGGAGCACTACCCGGGCATGACCGAACGCCAGCTTCGGACGCTGGAGGACGAGGCCCGCGCGCGCTGGCCGGCGCTGGCCGACGTGCTGGTCATCCACCGCCACGGTCGCATGGCCCCGGGCGAACCCATCGTGCTGGTCTGTGCCGCCTCGGCGCATCGGGCGGCGGCGCTGGATGCCTGTGCCTTCCTGATCGACTGGCTGAAGACCAGGGCGCCGTTCTGGAAGCGGGAGGACACCGCCGAGGGCGGGCGCTGGGTCGAGGCCCGGGACAGCGATGACGCGGCCGCCGCGCGCTGGACGCGACCCGAGTCGGACTGATCCGCGCGCGAGTCGGGGGTTCACGGCGCCGCGCGACCGCCGGGAGCGCGGCCGTTTGCGCACAATGTGCGCTTTCTGGAGGCGGCGAGCCCCTTGCCATGCGATTTCTGCATTGCAATAACGATTTTTGTTGCTGTTTCTGCATGGCTCGTGGCATCACAAGGCCACCACGCAAGTGGACCGGGGAGGACCGTCTAGGGCGCAGCGAAGCAACAAAGCCGGCGCGTCTGACGAGAGGGGCTGCACGCGAGGGCGTGCGGCCCCTTGGCATGATGGGGGACATGGTCCGGGTCATGGTCCTGGGGCCGCCCGTCCGACCCCGATGATCGCGGATACCTTGGTTGACGGGTCGGCCCGGGAGCGTGTAGAACCTCGTCCCACGCCGCCTGATCCGGGGCCGCGCGCGGCGGTTTCCGGCACGAGTCCGGCGCCGCATCCCCCTCTTGCGGAGGGCGGGCAGGACGGTAATGCAGCGGATTGCTAATCCGTACACCTGGGAAACTGGGTGACAGGGTTCGACTCCCTGGCCCTCCGCCACTGATGCCCAAGGCCTTGCGATTCCAATAAGGCCTTGGGCCTTCAGCCCAGAATCTTCTCGATGCGCCGTCCGCCTGCTACAGTGGACGCGGGCAGAAGAGGGCTGGATACCCCCCAACGCTGCCGCCGAGGCGCCGTCCCCCAGCATCGCGGCCGTGACCGTCGACAGGACGGGCACCGATCCCAGAAACACCGCGTCGCGTCGCGTCCTGGACCAGCGTCGGGCCATGATGCGCGGTCGCGTCGCGCGGGCGGAGGGGCGCTCCCGGGACAGCGCGTCGCCGGCCATCGGTCCCGCCGCCGTCCCGTCCCGCGCCAGAGGTCGCCCATGATCGACTCGTTGTCCCTGCCCATGGTGCTGGCGCTGTTCGTGGTGGCGGGCCTGTTCATTGGCGTGCTGGGCGTGCGCATGACCGCCTTGGCGGATCGACTGGGGGATTGCACCGGCCTTGGCGAGGCGGTCGTCGGCGGCGTCCTGCTGGGCCTGGCCACGTCGCTCTCCGGGGTGGTCGTGTCCGTCACGGCGGCGCTGGATGGGCGGGCCTCCCTCGCGTTCGCCAACGGCGTCGGGGGCATCGCCGCGCAGACGGCGTTCCTGGTCCTGGCCGACCTGATGTTCCGGCGCGCCAACATGGAGCACGCGGCCGCCGAACTGGCCAGCATCGTGCAGGCGGCGCTGCTGTCCCTGATGCTGGCGGTGGCGCTGTTGGCGGCGACCGGGCCGGACATCGCGCTGTGGGGCGTCCATCCGGCGTCGGTGGCGCTGGTGGTGATCTATGGACTGGGCGTGCGGACCACCGCGCGGGTCCGCCAGACGCCCATGTGGCACCCCGAGACGACCCCGGAGACACGCACCGACACGCCCGATGACGAGGCCGGCGAGGGCGAGCGGCTGTGGCTGCTGCTGGTCCAGTTCGCGGCGCTGGCGGTGATGCTCGGCGTCGCGGGGTGGGCCATCTCCAAGGCTGGCGGGCGTCTGTCGGATATGCTGGGCATCTCCGAGACCACCGTCGGTGCCCTGATGACGGCGGTGACCACCTCGCTGCCCGAGCTGATCACGACGCTGGCGGCGGTGCGGCGGGGTGCCCTGCAACTGGCCCTGGGTGGCATCATCGGTGGCAACACCTTCGACGTCCTGTTCCTGACCGTCTCCGATGTGGCCTACCGGGACGGGTCGCTCTATCACGCCGTGGGCAGGGGGGATCTGTTCTGGCTGACGATCGGTCTGGCGATGACCGCCGTTCTGCTGCTGGGCCTGGTGGTGCGCGAACGTCGGGGGATCGCCGGCATCGGCTTCGAAAGCGTGACGGTGCTTGGACTGTACGGACTGGCGATCCTGGTGCAGGCGATGCAGTGATGCCGACGGCGGCGGCATCGGGCTCGTCCGCCGGGCCGAAGAACCGGCCGTCGTCCGGACGCGTCGATGCCTACGCCTCCCACGCGGTCAGCCAGGCGTCGAACTGGTCCGCCGGCATCGGTTTGGCGACGACGTAGCCCTGCACCATGTCCACGCCGAGGGACTCCACCAGATCCCAGTCTTCCTGGGTTTCCGCGCCCTCGGCCACCGTGCTCATGCCCAGGCTGCGGGCCAGGCCGACGCTGGAGTCCAGGATGGCGCGCGCGGCCGGGTCGCGGGCGGCGCCGAACACGAAGGCGCGGTCGATCTTCAGTTCTGTGAACGGGATGCGCTTGAGCTGGTGCAATGAGGAGTGGCCGGTGCCGAAGTCGTCGATGGACAGGCCCACGCCCTTCAGCCGCAGCCGCGTGAGGATTTCCAACGAACTGCGGATGTCGTGCATCAGGCGGCTTTCGGTGACCTCCAGGACGATGTGCGAGGGGTCCAGGCCCTCGGCCGCCGCCGTGGCGACGATCATCTCGGGCAGGTCGAAGCGGGTCAGCGAGTCCACCGAGATGTTCACCGCCACCTTGATGTCGTGGCCGGCGGTCAGCCAGCGCCCCCCCTGGCGCACCGCCTTGGCGTAGACGGAATCGGTCAGGGCGTCGATCAGCCCCAGGTCCTCGGCGACCGGGATGAAGGCCATGGGCGGGACCAGGCCCCGCGTCTGGTGTTGCCAGCGCACCAGGCTTTCCACCCCCACCACCTTGCGATCGCGCACCCGGACCTTGGGCTGGAAGAACACCACCAGGTCGTCGTTCTCGATGCCCCGTCGCAGGTCGTCCTCGGTGATGCGGTCCACGGGCCCCTGGCGCCGCCGCCCCGCGAGCCCGTCATCGCCAAGCTTCGCCAGCAGGTCCGACAGTCCGGCCGGGGTGATCGGCTTCGACAGCGCCCCCAGGACGTTGAGATCATGGGCCTTGGCCAGGTTCTCGGCGGTGCTCAGGACCCGCTGATCCTCGCCGCTGATCAGCACCACGGCGCCCATGAAGGGCGTCTGGGTCAGGTGCCGCAGGAACTCCACGCCATCCATGCCCGGCATGTTGAGATCGCACAGGATCACGTCGGCTCCGGTGGGCACGATGTCCAGCGCCGCGCGGCCGTCCTCGCAGGGGATCACGGTGGCGGCGCCCAGTCCCTTGAGGACGCGGCTGATGAGGGTGCGCATGAAGGCCTCGTCATCGACCACCAGGAATGTCAACGGGGCCAGGGCGTCGGGGGCAAGGGGCATGAAGGCGTCTCCAGGGCCGGGGGGCGGGGCGGGGCAGGTCGGGCGGCACGGCGGGGCCACGGGTGGTGTCATGGACGGGGCGGGGCGCGATGCTCCTGAATCTGGGCCTCGACGGCGGCGAAGGCGGGGCCGAGGCGGGCGTGCAGACCGTCGAGCACACCCCAGTCCCGGGCCGCGCCGGCCTGCTCCAGGCCCTGGCACAGGTCGGCCAGGACCTCGGCGCCAACGGTCCGGGCCGAGGCCTGCAGCCTGCGGGCGGCCCGCACGACGTCGGTGGGGATACGCTCGGCCATGGCCCGGTCGATGTCGGCGACGACGGTTCGGGAGGGCTCCAGGAAGTCGGCGAGCACGGCGCCCACCGCCTCGCTGTCGTCACCCAGCACCGTCGCCAGGGCCGCCGGATCGATAGCCGGCCTTGAGCCCGGTTTTGGGGCCGGTGTTGGGGTCGCCCGTGGCGTGAGAACGGCGGGACCGGGCGCGGGGGGTGGGGCGGCGGATGGTGGCGCGGCGGGTGTCTCGGCGGGCGTCCCCGCCGCCGTGTCGACGACCTTGCCGGGATCGCGGACAAACGCCTCGACCGCCGCGAAGGCGGGGGCCAGTTGGGGGGCGAGGTCGGCCACGCGGCGGATGTCCCCGGCCTTGCCGGCCTGCTCCAGGTCCTGGCAGAGGTCGGCCAGGCGATGGGCGCCGATGGCGCGGGCCGCCGACTTCAGTTTATGGGCGGCCTGGGCGGCGGCCTGGGCCTGCCCATGGGCCACGGCGGTCTGCACCTCGGTGACGATGGTGCCGGCCGGCGCCACGAAGTCGGCCAGCACCTCCTTGATGGTGTCCGTGTCGTCGCCGAACACGGCCGCCAGGGTGGAGCGGTCGACCGCCGGCGCCGTGATCCGGGCCCCGGCGCGGTCGTCATCCATGGGCGGGGGCTTGGCCGCCGCCGTGCCCGGGGCGGTCGCCGGCGCCCCGGCGGCCAGGTCGCCCTTGGCGCCGCGCGGCATCCATTTGGACAGCATGGCCTTCAGTTTGCCCATCTCCAGGGGCTTGGACAGGTAGTCGTCCATGCCCGCCGCCAGGCATCGATCGGCCTCGCCCTGCAAGGCATTGGCGGTGATGGCGATGATGGGCAGGCGCCGGGCCGGGCCGTCGTCGCGCCGGTCGTGTTCCAGCGCTCGCACGGCGGCGGTGAGCGCGAAGCCGTCCATGCGGGGCATGTGGCAGTCGCTCAGAAGCAGGGCATGGTGGCCTGTCCGGATGAGCGCCAGGGCCTCGACGCCGTCCTGGGCGACCTCGCAGGCGAACCCCAGCAGGGCCAACTGGCGGCGGATGACATCCTGATTGGTGACGTTGTCCTCGGCCACCAGGATCAGGTGCCCGGCCGCCCGGGCCGCTTCCAGCGAGGGCGCGCGCCGCGTTCCCGCGCTGGCCTGCTGGGTCTCGTCGTCCATGTCCGGGCTGGCGCGCCCGGCGGCCACGGCGACCGCGCGCAGGAAGGTGGAGCGCCGGATCGGTCCGGTCTCGACCGTGACGGCATCGGTGCGCGCCGGACCCCCGCTCACCCCGCGACCGCCGGTCAGCACCACGAACCGGGTGGCCGGCGCGCGCTCCTGGACCGTGGTCATGACGTTCCGGCGCGCGGCCTGGCCCCAGGCATCCGACAGCACCAGGATATCGATCGGCTCCGTCATCCTGGCGGCGTCGGCCAGGGACGCGAGGGGGAAGGCCGTGGCCCCCCGGGCCGTGCAGTACCGGGACACGGCCTCGGCGTCGTCCTCGTCGCGCACCAGGCAGCCGATGTGCAGGCCGGAGAGGTCGGGATCCTCGGCGGGGGCGTCGGCGACCGCGGGCATGGGCAGGGTGACGGTGAAGGTGGAGCCCGTGCCCTCGACGCTCTCCACGTCGATGGTGCCGTCCATCATGTCCGTCAGGGTGCGGCAGATGGACAGGCCCAGGCCGGTGCCGCCAAACCGTCGCGTGGTGGACTGGTCGGCCTGGGAGAAGGGCTGGAACAGCTTGGAGACCGTGTCCGGCGACATGCCGATGCCGTTGTCCCGGATGACGAAAGCCAGGCGGATGCGGCCGTCCTCGGCGTCGTCCAGGCGGTCCGCGCGCAGGCGCACCTCTCCCCGGCGCTCGGGCGAGGTCTGGGTGAACTTGATGGCGTTGCCGGCCAGGTTGAACAGGATCTGGCGCAGGCGCACATGGTCGGACAGCACCCGGGGCGGGATCGCCGGGTCGACGAACAGGAACAGCCGCACCTCGGTCTTGGCGGCGTCGGCCAGCAGTGTTTCGGTCACGCCTTCCAGGATGTCGCGCACCGAGACGGGGATGGACTCGAGCGTCAGGCGGCCGGCCTCGATCTTCGAATGATCGAGGATATCGTTGATGATCTGAAGCAGCGAGAAGGCCGATTCCCGCACGGTGTTCATCATGGACCGCTGGTCGGCGCTCAGCGGGGTTTCCCGCAGCAGGTCGATCATGCCGACCACGCCGTTCATGGGCGTGCGGATTTCGTGGCTCATGGCGGCCAGGAAGTTGGACTTGGACCGGTTGGCCGCCTCCGCCCGCACGCGTAGGTCGTCGGCGCGTTTGCGCTCCTCGGCGAGGTCGAACATCATGTTGAGGGAGGCCCGGCGCGCTTCCGCGAGATCCTCCACGCGGGCCGACAGTTCCTCCTCCATGGCCTTGCGGTCGGTGATGTCGGTAGAGATGCCGCAAATGCCTTCCGCCTGACCGCTGGGGTCGGGCAGGGGCACCTTGCGGGCCAGCAGCACGGCTTCGACTTCCGTCTCGCCGTCGCCGTCGCGGAACAGTTCCTCCTGCTCCAACGGCTGGTTGCTGGCCATCACGATGAGATCGTTGTCCCGATACTGGCGCGCCAGATCCTCGGGGAACAGGTCCATGTCGGTATGGCCGATGACCTGGTCTCGCGAGCGGTTGAAGCGTCTCTCCCACTGCCGGTTGACGAAGATGTAGCGGCCCTGGCGATCCTTGGCATAGATCAGCGCGGGGCTGTTCTCCAGCACGCCCTCCAGAAGCTGCCGGTTGCGGCGCAGTTGTTCTTCGGACTGGCGGCGGTCGGTGATGTCGCGACAGATGCCGAACAGGCCGACGATCTGGCCACTGCCGTCGCGGATGGGCTGCTTCTTGGTGTCCATCCAGCGGACCGCGCCGTCGGCGCCGATCCAGGGCTGCACCACGTCCAGCGTCGACAGGTCGCCGGCCAGCAACAGGCGGTCCTCGGCGACGGTGATCTCCGCCCGCTCGGCGGGCATCAGGTCGCGATCGGTGCGGCCCAGCAGGTCCCGCCAGGAGGCATGCCCGGTGAACTGGGCCAGCGTCTGGCTGGCCGCCTGGTAGCGGTGCCGGGTGTCCTTGATGAGCACGAAATCGCGGGTGTTTTCCAGCAGGGCCACGAAGTTGCGGGTCTGGGCGGCCAGGGCGCTGACGTCGCGCGTCCAGACCATCAGCAGGTCCACGTCGCCGTAGCGGGCCGGGGACATGGTGATCTCCACGTCCAGCCAGGTTCCGTCCCGGGTTCGCTGGCGGCGCTCCTGGGTGGTCGGCGGGGTCGTGGCCAGGGAGGCGTGGATATCGCGCAGGTGGTCGGGCGTCAGGGTGTCGTCCAGATCGGCGGCGCACAGGCGCACCATCTCGTCGCGGCTGTAGCCCAG
Organism: Roseospira visakhapatnamensis; assembly: GCF_014197915.1. Classification (GTDB taxonomy): domain Bacteria; phylum Pseudomonadota; class Alphaproteobacteria; order Rhodospirillales; family Rhodospirillaceae; genus Rhodospira; species Rhodospira visakhapatnamensis. Next base: position 45,606 of record NZ_JACIGK010000009.1, on the reverse strand, counting down.
GCGCCGGCAGACAGAGTTGTTGGCGTATTCCAGGCGCCCGGTGTCGATGCGGACCCAGAGGATGCCGTCGATGGCGTTGTCCATGGCCTCCTGGGTGAACCGCAGGCGGTCCTCGGCCTGCTTGCGTTCCGTGACGTCGGAGGTGGAGCCCCCGGTGCTGATGGCGCAGCCCTCCGCGTCGCGCACGGATCCCGCGCGGCTTCGCATCCAGAGATAGGACCCGTCCTTGCCCAGCACCCGGTATTCGATGTCGTAGGGGACGTCGGACTGAAGGTGGGCGTAGAAGGCGTCGCGCACCCTGTCTCGGTCGTCCGGGTGCGTCAGGCTGTCGACGGTCTCGAACGTTTCGGGCAACTCGCCCGGACTGTAGCCCAGCATTTCCAGGTACCGGGGCGAAAGCCAGTTGTCGCGCGTTCTGGAATCATAGAGCCACAAGGCGTCGCCGCTGCCGCGCACGGCCAGTTCGAAGCGGTCCTGGCTTTCGCGCAGGTTGGCCTGGGTCCGGCCCAGGGCCTCGATCATGGCGTTGGCCGAGTGGGCGAGGGCGGCGAATTCCGAGAACGAGACGCGGGACAGGTCGATGGCGCTGGCGGTCCGGGACGCATCCTGGAAGAACCGCAGGAACAGGTCCAGGTTGCGCCGCATCAGGGTCTGGCCGCGCCTGACGAGGAGGGCGGCGGCCGCCGACATGAGCAGCATCAGCAGCAGGATCTGAAGGATCGTGGCCCGCACCGTGGCGCTGGTGGCCTCGCGGATGGCGTCCAACTGGCCCTGGACCGCGTCCATGCCGACGGTCGCCTCCACCGACCAGCCCCAGTCCGGGACACCCGCCACGTAGGACAGGCGCTTGCCGCCGTTGACGGCCGATCGCGGGTCCTGTTCGTAGAGCAGGAAGCCGCCGCCATGCTTGGAGACGCGAATCGATTCCTCGATGATTCGAAAGCCGTTGACGTCCTCCAGGTCGAGGATGTTGGTGCCCGGGGTCCGTCCGATCAGGGCCTGCCCGTCCCACTGGGTGACCAGGACGGCATCGACATCGGGCCGGGGGAAGCGGCGGATGTCGTCCAGGATCCGGGCCTGCGTGTCGGTCTCCATGTCGACAAGGTATTCGCTGCTGCCGATGACCCAGTCGAAGGGCTCGAACAGGTGGACGTAGGTGATCTTCTCGAAGCGTTCGGTCGGGTCCTTGTCGGGATGGGGCCAGATGTACCTGTAGAAATCCGCGCCCTTGCGTCTGCCGACATCAATGATGTCCCCGATCGGCAAATCCGGCCGCTCGCCGTCCGCGTCTCCTTGCGTGGTCGCGGCGGGCGCGCCGTCCAGCCCGGCCGGCGGCGGTCCAAGCTGGTCGACGCCATCGGTGGTCGCGGCGAAAAGATACCCGCGTCCATCGGCGGCGCGGATCGGGCGCAGGGTCTCGCGCACCAGGTCCTTGATCTCGTCAAGGGGCATCCGATCGCCGTAGGTGGCGTGAAGATGACGCGCCATGGCCACCGCTTCCTCGGTGCGGGCGCGCACCAGGGTTCTGACACGCGGCACGGTCTGGTCGCGATGAACCTGGATGGTGCGGACGATCTCCTGCACGGTGTCGCGGACGCGCCCGCGCTGGCGATCCAGGAACGCGGCCTGGGCGCGCACGATCTCCCGGTCCTGTTCGGCCAGTTCGGTGACGATCGTCATGGAGCCGGTGACCAGGATGCCGACCAGCGCCACGCCCAGCAGGGCCGCCGAGGCGAGCCCGATGATCGAGGGGCGGGTGCGCGCCGGCACCGTCACTCTCGCACGATCGTTCATGCCCAGATGCCCATGACGCGGTCCCCTTACTCGGCGATCTCGTACGGGGGACCCTCACCCAGGCGGGTGCGCAGGGCGTTGATCTCCCGCTTCAGGCCGATCATGCGCAGTTCCCGGCCGACGGCGATGCGGCTGAACTGCTCCAGTTCCTCCATCTTTGCTTTGACAGCGTCCTCGGCCATCTTGCGTTCGGTGATGTCATAGATCCAGCCGAAGAACCCCTCGCCCTCGGGTGTCGGCACCAGGGTCAGCAGGGCGTTGATGGGTCGGCCGTCGCGGCGCTTCAGGACCACGTCCTCGTCATGGATGGGCTGGCCGTTCACCAGGCGCTCGACGATCGCGTCGCGGTCGGCGGGGCGCATGTAGATGTCGCGGGCGGTCGTGTTGAGCATCGCCTCCCGGCTCAGGCCGAGCATGGCCGCCGCCGCGCCGTTGGCGAACAGGAACTGGCCGTCGCGGGTGACCACGGTGGCCCCCACCGGCGACGTCTCCAGGATGGCGCGCAGGCGTTCCTCCTGCGCGCGCACCACCTGCTCGGCCGCCTTGCGTTCGGTGATGTCGTAGACCCAGCCGAAATGGCTGCCCCATTCGCCCGCCGGGATCAGGGTCAGCAGCACGTGCGCCGGCGTGCCGTCGCCGCGCTGGATGGTGATTTCCTCCTCAAGGATCACCTCGCCCGACCGCAGCCGCTCCAGCAGGCCCTGGTCATCGACCGTGTCCCCGGTGTTGTCGGTGCCGGCCGGCAGCGCCATCAGGTCCGCCGGGCTGAGCCCCAGAAGGGAGGCCATGGCGGGATTGGCGAAGGACAGGCGCCCGTCGGACTGCACGATGCCGGCGCCGACCGGCGAGGAGTCCAGGATCGCCCGAAGGGTCTCCTCGGTGCGCCGCAGCGCGTCTTCCGCCAGCGTGCGCTGGGTGACGTCGAGCAGCATGCCGTCCCACAGCCACCGGCCCTCGGGCGACCGGTAGGCGCGCGCGGCCGCCTCCAGCCAGCGAACGCGGCCGTCGGCGTCATGCACCCGGAAGGTCTGGTGCAGGTCCTCGCGGCTGGCCAGGCGGGCGCGGAACGCGTCCTCCAGCGCCGGCAGGTCCTCGGCGTGGACCCGGTCGAGGAGCGGGCGCGTGCGGTCGTCTTCCAGCTCCTGGCTGTCGCCCGAGAAGCCGAACACGGCCAGCATGTCGGGGCTGGCGTACAGAACATGCGGGCGGCCATCGTCGCGCATCTCGAACTGCACCACCATGGCCGGCAGGTTGGCGGTCAGGTTGCGGAAGCGGTCCGTCTGGCGCTGGTTGTCCTCCAGGGCGCGGGTCAGGGCCTCCTCGGTCCGCTTGCGGGCGGTGATGTCGGCGAACAGCGAGACGAAGCCACCGCCCGCGATGGCACCCCGCCGGATCTCGATGTAGGTGCCGTCGGGCCGCCGGCGTTCCGAGGCATGGGGCGCGAAGCGGCGGGCCTCGGCCAGCTTGCTCTCCAGGATGACCGCCGGATCGCCGTCGCCGAACTCCCGGCGGGCGACGTCGTGGGCCATGAAGGCGGCATAGGGCGTGCCGTCGCGGGCCAGGTCGGCCGGATAGTCGCGGATGTCCAGGTACTGCTGGTTCCAGGCGATGAGCCTCAGGTCCTTGTCGAAGGCCGCGACGCCGACGGTCATGCTGTCCAGCACGGCCTTGATCAGGTCGCGCTGGCGCTGCACCTTCCCGGTCTGTTCGTCCACGGCCTCCACGAAGTGCCGGAAGCTGCGCGCCATGTCGGCGATCTCGTCGCCGCCGCCCACGTCCAGCGGCGGCCGGTTGCCCCTGACGTGGTCCTGCATCACCTTGCGGACCCGGCGCATGCGTCCCACGACCCGCGAGTTGACGTAGCCCAGGGCGATGACCGCCAGCAGGATCGACAGCAGCGCGGCGATCAGCAGCACCGGCGAGCGGGTCATCGCCGTGCGTTCGACGCGATCGATGGCCTCGCGGGTATGATCGCCGATGCGGTCGGTGAGCGCGTTGACGTGGATGATCAGGCGGTCCAGGGCGACCAGCCTCTCCACCGCGACCCGGATCCGCAGGTCCAGGCGAAGCGCATCCAGGCGCATCTCGAACACCGGCCCCAGGCGCGCGTGCGTCGTGCGCAGCGCCGTGCCGATGGCATGCGGCAGACCGGGGTTGGCGAGGAACTGGTTCACGGTCCGATCGAACTGACGGCGGTGCAGGACCACCCGCGTCGGATTGGGGTCGAGCAAGGCCATCTCGGCCAGGTCCGCCACATGCAGCAGCGCGATCAGGCGGGACTGGCCCGGCGCGTCGGGCGGACGCGCCGCCGGTCCGACCAGGGACTGGCGGCCGGCCTCGGCCATGACGGCGCGGCGCAGGCGCGCGCGGGCGTCATCCAGGGCACTCATCGCCAGGCGCATGGTGGCGCGCTGGGCCTCCCGGGCGACCATCAGGCCGTGCAGGTGATCGATGGCCGTCTTCACGAGGGTCAGGTCGTGCCGCGCGGCCTCCTTCTCGGTGGGCTCGACCAGCACGCCGTCCAGGGCATCGATGGCGGCGTGCAGCTCCGCGGTCAGGGCGCCGATCCGGAACATCAGCGCCTCCAGTTCGAAGGCGCTGGCGGTGTTGGGAATCCGGTGCGCGATCCGGTCGATGTCGCGGGCCAGATCCTTGATGATGTCCGCCTGCTTGAAGGTCGGCAGCACGTCGTGGGTCACCACCGTGACCCGGGACGCCATCTGCTGGAACGACAGCGCCGACAGGCCGGACGACACCAGGATGAGGACGAGCATTCCCACCATCGAGATCCGAAGCGAGTTGGAAACCGTCGTGCGCATGAGCCGTGTCCCGCCGTTCCGTCCGCTCCGGTCATTCCCCGGGGGCGTAGAGCCCGAAGTCGTGCTCCGGGCATCCGGTTGCGTCGTCGTACGCGGCGACCCGCGTCCGACCGATGCGGATGTCGAATTCGGCATCCTCCACGGCGCGATAGGTGTCCTCCGACAGGAGGTGGACGTTGTGCTCGTCCAGCGCCCAGCCGACGCCGCCCGTGGCCAGGCCAAGAAATTGCGTGCCGGGAGTCCAGGTTCCGGCCGCCAGCGCCTTGAGCGCCGCGAACACGGCGATATCCATGCGCTTGAGCATGGACGTCAGGACATGCCCCGGGGCCGCTCCATTCTGATTGTAGTCCACGCCGATTGCCAGCGACCCCTCGCGTTCGGCCGCCGCCCGGATCACGCCGGCGCCGGTGGCCCCGGCGGCCTGGAAAACGATGTCGGCCCCTCGGGCGAACTGTTCGTTGGCCAGGCGATAGCCGATCTCCGGTGCATTGAAGGCCGACGGATCCCACCCGGCCATCGACACGTCGATGGTCAGGTCGGGGGTCACCGAGCGGGCCCCCTGGATGTAGCCGCAGGCGAAACGGCGGATGAGCGGCGAATCCCAGCCGCCGACGAAGCCGATATGGTCGTGCCGGGTGGTGGTGGCGGCCATGACCCCCATGAGGTAGGCGCCTTCCTCCTCGCGGAACACCATCGATTGCACGTTGGCGCCGGCCACCACGGAGTCGATGAGGACGAAGCGGACCTCGGGATGCCGGGGGGCCAGGGCGGCGAACACCGGGGCGAAGGAGAAGCCGACGCCGACCAGCGCGGTATAGCCCTCGGCCAGGGCGAACCGAGTCGTCGCCTCGGCGACGTCCAGGTCGGGACGATCGGCGGTCGCGCCGACGATCTCGGCCACGGGCTGGCCGCTCAGCGAGGCGAACGCCCGCGCGCCCCCGGCGGCGACCGCCTGGAAGCTCATGCCCGAGTCCGGAATTGGCTGATCCACGTCGAACAACAAGGCTGGCCGGAAGCCGGAGGGAGACTCGGCCGCCTGGACCGGCCCTCCAGACGACATGAGCAGCACGGCCGTCACCAGGATGACGGTCGGCGGGAACAGGAACACGCGCATGGATCGGGGGTCCTCCCGCGCTGGCCTGGCCGGCCGGTTGCCCTGACCGACAGGCCGGGCGACCGCCGACCAAGGGGTCTCCCAAGAAGACCATGATGCACGGGTGTGGCGCAGCCCCTAAAAGGACTATTCAGATAACTTCATGGTGCGCAGGGCGGCCCACGGGTCGGGCGGGTGGCCCGGGCGGACGCCACGAGACGGAGGAGACGAGGGTCATGCCATCCCCGGCGGCTCTGTCCACGGCCGATCGACTGACGGCGGCGCTGGAGGCCCATCGGCGCGGCGACATCGCCACGGCCGCGGCGGGATACCGCGCGGTCCTGGCGCGGGCGCCGGCCGAGGCCGACGCCCTGAACTTCCTGGGTCTGACCCATTATCAGGCCGGCCGCGTCGACCCGGCGCGCCGGTGGCTGGAACGCGCCTGCCATGCCCGTCCGGGGGCGGCGCCGGCCCGGATCAACCTGGCGACCCTGTGCCAGGATCTCGGTGACCTGGAGACCGCCGAGCGGCACTATCGGCGCGCGCTGGCGCTGGCGCCGGCGGCGGTGGCGGCGTTGAACAACCTGGGCAACGCCTTGACCGACATGGACCGGCCCGGCGAGGCCCTGGCCCTGTTCGACCGGGCGCTGGCGCTGGCCGGCGGCGCCGAACGGGGGGCGGTGCAGTACAACCGGCACGCCTTGCTGCTGGACCGGGACGGCCTGGCGGCGGCCGAGGCCGCGCTTGCCGATGCCCTGCGGGCCGACCCCGGGCATGCCCTGGCGCGTGGACTGGCGGCGGCGCTGGCGCTGGCGCGCGGGGCCGGGGCGGTGGCCGACGCGCATCTGGAGCGGCTGGCGGCGTGTCCCGACGCGGCGCCGGTGCTGGACAGCCTGGCGTGGATCCGCCCGGCCCTGGCGGACGGCGCGCGTCTGCTGGGGACCACCATCGCCGGCCTGGCCTTCGCCCTTGATCAGGCCCGCCGCCCGGGACTGGTGCTGGAGTTCGGCGTGCGGTTCGGGCATTCGCTGCGGGCCATCGCCGCCCGCGCCGGCCAACCCGTGCACGGCTTCGATACCTTCACCGGCCTGCCCGGGGCCTGGCACGGCCACGCGCCGGGCCTGTATTCCACCGGCGGCCGGCTTCCGGCCATGCCGCCGGGCGTGACCCTGCATCCGGGCCTGTTCGCCGACACCCTGCCGGCGGTCCTGGCCGCCCACCCGGACCGCGCGGTGCGCTTCGCCAACATCGACTGCGACCTGTACGACTCGACGGTGGATGTGCTGCGGGCGCTGGCCCCGCGCGTGGGTCCCGGAACGGTTCTGGCCTTCGACGAGTTCCTGATGAACCCCGGCTGGCGGGAGGACGAGTTCCGTGCCTTCCACGAGGCGGCGGACCGTCATGGCTGGCGGGTCTCGGTCCTGGGGGTCAGTCCCTTCGCCAAGCAGGCTGTGCTGCGGATCGACGGCGTGGCCGGCGCCTGAGGGCGCCGGCCATCATTCTTCTTTGTCCTTGTCAAGGCCCCTGTGAGCGGGTAGAACCCGGCCGCCAACCCTCACGCGGGACTCGCGGCCCCGGCACCGGTTCGTCTTCGGACGGCGCGGTGCGGCGCGGGGTCGTTCCGGTGTCGATGGCGTGTGACGGAACCCGAGCCGATCGGGGGCCGGCGCATGCCCCGGCTCACATGCCTGCGGCGGATCAACCGGAAAACACAGGGATCACTGCATCATGGTCATGCCGACCTTCACCATGCGCCAAATGATTGAGGCGGGCTGCCACTTCGGGCACAACACGCGCCGCTGGAACCCGCGCATGGAGTCCTACCTCTTCGGGGTGCGGGACAACGTCCACATCATCGACCTCCAGCAGACCGTGCCGCTCATGCATCGCGCCATGGAGGCCGTGCGCGACGTGGTGGCGGGCGGCGGCCGCGTGCTGTTCGTCGGCACCAAGCGCCAGGCCCAGGAGATCGTGGCCGAATCCGCCAAGCGCTGTGGCCAGTACTACGTGAACCACCGCTGGCTGGGCGGCATGCTCACCAACTGGAAGACCATCAGCCACTCCATCCGCCGCCTGCGCGAGCTGGAGCAGAAGCTGGACTCCGGAGAGCTGTCGGCCCTCACCAAGAAAGAGCTGCTCAACCTGACCCGCGAGAAGGACAAGCTGGAACTGGCCCTGGGCGGCATCAAGGAGATGGGCGGCCTGCCGGACATCCTGTTCATCATCGACACGGTGAAGGAAAGCCTGGCGGTCAACGAGGCCAACAAGCTCGGCATCCCCGTGGTGGCGGTGCTGGACAGCAACAGCGATCCCGACGGCGTGACCCATCCGGTGCCCGGCAACGATGACGCCATCCGCGCCATCCAGCTGTACTGTGAACTGGTCGGTGGCGCCGCGCTGGCCGGCATTCAGGCCGAAATGACCGCGCAGGGCGTGGACCTGGGCGCCATGGAGCACGTCGGCGACGAGATGCTGGAAGACCACGACGGCGCCGAAGCCGAACCCGAGGAACCCGCGGCCGCCGCCGCTCCCCCGGCTGATGGAGACGCGCCGACCGCGCCCGCCTCCTGATCGTGCCGGATCGGGGATGACGATGGCGGCGACCCCGGTTGCCGCCATTGTTTTGCGTCCATGCCGCGTCCCGCCACCCCCACTTTCACTCCCACCGTTGTTCCCAGAGTTGCTTCCGGTGTCGCCCGCCCCAGGGTGGCCCCGAGACGACCATCGCCAAGAAAGAGGAAGAGTCATGGCCGAGATCACCGCCTCCATGGTCAAGGACCTGCGCGCGAAGACCGGCGCGGGGATGATGGACTGCAAGAAGGCGCTGAACGAGACCGCCGGCGACCTGGACGCCGCCGTGGACTGGCTGCGCAAGAAGGGGCTGGCCGCCGCCGCCAAGAAGGCCAGCCGCGTCGCCGCCGAGGGACTGGTCGGCGTGCGCGCCGAGGGCACCCGGGGTGCCGTGGTCGAGTTGAACGCCGAGACCGACTTCGTGGCCCGCAACGAGACCTTCCAGGGTCTGGTCGAGACCCTGACCGGCCTGGTGCTGGTGGAGGGCGACGACCTGGAGGCGCTGAAGGACAAGCCCTATCCGGAGACCGGCCGGACGGTCGCCGAGGAGCTGACCCACCAGGTGGCCACCATCGGCGAGAACATGAACCTGCGGCGGGCGCAGGTGCTGTCGGTGTCCAAGGGCGTGATCGCCTCCTACATGCACAACGTCGCCCGCCCCGGCCTGGGGCGCATCGGCGTGCTGGTGGCGCTGGAGTCCGAGGGAGACCCCGCCAAGCTGGCCGCCCTGGGCAAGTCGTTGGCCATGCACGTGGCCGCCGCCGCGCCGCAGTACCTGAACCGGGAGGCCGTGGACACCACCGCCCTGGATCGCGAGCGCGCGGTGCTGGTCGAGCAGGCCCGCGAGTCCGGCAAGCCGGAGAACATCATCGAGAAGATGGTCGAGGGCCGCCTGCGCAAGTACTACGAGGAGGTCTGCCTTCTGGAGCAGATCTACGTCATGGACAACGAGAGCAAGGTCCAGACGGTGGTCGAGGCCGCCGCCAAGGAGATGGGCGTGCCCGTCGCGCTGGCCGGCTTCGCGCGCTTCAGCCTCGGTGAGGGCATCGAGAAGGAAGAGAAGGACTTCGCGGCCGAGGTCGCCGAACAGCTCAACAAGTAGACGCCGGTGACGGCGAGGGCGCCGGGTTTCCTCAGAAACCCGGCGCTTTTTTCAACCCGGCGCGGCGAAGCGGTCCTCGGCCTTGATCCTGATGCGCGAGCAGCCAGGCCGACGGGTCACGAGGATCACGGTCCCGTCGGGGCATGGGGGTGGTTTCCACCGAAATTCGGACATACTCTGGGGGTTCTCTTGAGGTCGAATCCCGGGGCGGCATGGTGTCGCCGCTCCGTCCCGTCCCGACCCCTCCCGCTCCCGGTCGTCCCGTCCGAGCGTCGTGCGTGTTCGCCACCACACGGCCGGAATCGGCTATCAGCATGAGGGGATTATGAACGCGACCGCATCGGCGGGCACGCCAGAGCATGCAGAGGAGACGGGGACCATGACGACGACGACCAAGGACACGTCACCCCCATCCCAGCCCCGGATCGCGCCGTTCCGGCGGGTGCTGCTCAAGCTCTCGGGCGAGGGGCTGATGGGGAAGCAGGCCTACGGCCTGGACCTGGAGGTCGTGCAGCGCCTGGCCGTGGAGATCAAGGAGGTGCACGACACCGGCATCGAGTTGTGCCTGGTGATCGGCGGCGGCAACATCTTCCGCGGCGTGTCGCGGGCCGCCGGCGGCATGGACCGCACCAGCGCCGACTACATGGGCATGCTGGCCACGGTGATGAACGCGCTGGCGGTGCAGAACTTCCTGGAGAAGGTGGGCGTGCCCACCCGGGTTCAGTCGGCCATTCCCATGGCGACGGTCTGCGAGCCCTACGTGCGGCGGCGGGCCATGCGCCACATGGAGAAGGGCCGGGTGGTGATCTTCGCCGCCGGCACCGGCAACCCGTTCTTCACCACCGATACGGCGGCGGCGCTCCGGGCCGTCGAGATGACCTGCGACGCGCTGCTGAAGGCCACCCAGGTGGACGGTGTCTATGACGCCGACCCCAAGGTGGTGCCCGAGGCCCGGCGCTTCGACGACCTGAGCTACACCGAAGTGCTGCGCCGTGACCTGCGGGTGATGGATACGTCGGCGATTGCCTTGGCCCGAGACAATGGGATACCTATCCTCGTATTCTCCCTGCACCAGGAGGGCGCCCTGGCGGCCATCATGCGAGGAGAAGGGGCCTATACACTGATTCGCGAGGAGATCTGACGTGAGCGAGAAACCGGCGGACTTCGCGGCCCTCAAGAAGGACCTCAAGCACCGCATGGACGCCACCATCGAGGTGTTGAAGAAGGAATTCGCTGGCCTGCGCACGGGCCGCGCCCATACGAGCCTGCTGGAGCCGGTGATGGTCGAGGCCTACGGGTCGCCGACGCCGCTCAACCAGGTGGCCAATGTCAGCGTTCCCGAGCCGCGCATGCTGACCGTCCAGGTCTGGGACCGGACCATGGCCAAGGCTGTGGAAAAGGCCATTCGCGATGCCGGCCTCGGGCTGAACCCCGCCGCCGAGGGACAGACCATCCGCGTGCCCATTCCGCCCCTGAACGAGGAACGCCGCGTCGAGCTGACCAAGGTGGCCGGCAAGTACGCCGAGCATGCGCGCGTTGCCATCCGTAACGTGCGTCGGGACGGCATGGATCACCTAAAGAGGATGGAAAAAGACGGCCAGATCTCGCAGGATGAGCATAAGAAGCACACCGTTGAGATCCAGACCGTGACCGACGAGGCCATCAAGTCCGTGGATGACGCCCTGCATCAGAAGGAACAGGAGATCATGCAGGTCTGAGGGCGCGTCCGGAGCCCCTCGATACCGCGCGATGGCACGGTCTCTGTCGGGGTTTGCGCCGTTTGGTGGTGTGGTGTGTGTCGGAGACGTCCGGAGACCCGCCGAAGGGCCCGTCCTGGGTGTTGCGACGGATCCACGCGCGACCGGTGCTGGTCCTGGTCGGCGGGACGCCTTGGTTGGCGGGAGACGATGCGGGATGGAACAGGCCCGGAGCAAGCCTCGACATGGCGAAGCGCTTGCGTTGCCCGGGTCGCTCCCGGGGGGTGGCGGTCAGGCGCCCGGCACGGTCCCGCGCCCATGAGTACTCTGACCCGGGTCGTGGCGTGGCCCGGGGAGGATCCCGGTCGGTCCGGCGGGACGGATACCGATGGGGGCGCCGTGATCGGCCGCGCTGCCTTTCGGGGCATGCCGGCGGAACGCCGTTCGTGTCCCTCGTTCCTTGTCAAAGCCTGGACCCGCGCATGCCGCACCTGATTCCCCCCCAGCCCGACCTTCCCGACGGCACGCTGCACGTCGCCATCATCATGGATGGCAACGGGCGCTGGGCGCGGGCACGCGGCTTGCCGCGCACCGCCGGTCACAAGAAAGGGGCGGAGGCGGTGCGCGCCACCGTGAAGGCGTCCGCCCGTCTGGGGGTCACGCACCTGACGCTGTTCGGCTTTTCCTCCGAGAACTGGCGCCGGCCGGCGGACGAGGTGAATGCCTTGATGGGCCTGCTGCGCATCTACCTGCGCAACGAGGTCGATGAACTGGAGCGCGAGGGCGTGTGTGTCCGGGTGATCGGCGATCGCGACCGCTTCAGCGACGACATTCGCGCACTGATCGCCACCGCCGAGGCGCGCACCAGGGACAACCGAAGGCTGGTCCTCACCGTCGCCCTGAACTACGGTGGCCGCGCCGAGATCGCCACCGCCGCGCGCCGGATCGCGGAGGCCGTGGCGGCGGGCGACATGACTGCCGAGCAGGTGAGCGAGGCCACCCTGGCCGATCATCTGTTCACCGCCGACCTGCCCGATCCCGACGTGCTGATCCGGACCAGCGGCGAACAGCGCATCAGCAACTTTTTGTTGTGGCAAATCGCCTACACGGAGCTGGTGTTCACGGATGTGGCCTGGCCTGACTTCGCGGAAGAGGACCTGGCCGACGCCCTGCGCGACTTCCGGGGACGGGAGCGGCGGTTCGGAGCGGTGTCCGGCTAGCGCGGCGAGACCGTCACGGGAGCCATCGGTGACGGCATCGGCGCGCTCGATCATGTGGGTGGTGTCCGTTCGATCCAGACAACAAGAAAGCGGACGGCATCTTTTGATGGGGTCGGTAGGCGAGAGCAGAGTATGAAATGAAGAGCCGCGTCACGCTCGACATCGGATCAGGCCGGGGGGTCCGATGTCGAGCGACCGGCTCTGGTGGCGCGACGCATTCAAGGGGTGCACCCTTGAATGCAAATGTCGCGGCACAGAACAATGTTTTTAGTGCGCTGATCCAGATCATAACAATGCAGACCGCGTCTTTGTATGGATCAGTGCGCTAGGGGGACGCATGGACACGAACGCCATCGACAAGGGGACCATGGACGCCCCCGCGCGTCCGCCCACGGACTCGTCCACGCCGGCCGCGCGTCCGGCTGTGTCGGCGTTGCGGCGGCGGGTGATCTCGGCGCTGGTCATGGTGCCGCCGGTGGTGGCGGTGGTGGCCGTGGGCTGGCCCTGGTTCGATCTGCTGGTGGCGGCCGCCGCCGTGATGATGGCCTGGGAGTGGAGCACCGTCTGTTGCGGTCGGCACGGCCGCATGGGCGCGCTGCTGATGCTGGTGGTGGCGGTGGCGCCGCTGGCGGTGGTGCCGCTGGGCGGCTGGGCGGTGCTGGTGCCCTTGGTCGGCGTGCTGCCGGCCCTGTATCGCGAGGAGGCGCATCGCCGGCGGCCACTGTGGATCGCCGCCGGCAGCCTGTACATCGGCGTGCCGGCCATGGCCCTGTCCTGGATCCGCGTGGAGGCGGGCTGGGAGGCGGTGCTGTGGCTCCTGGTGGTGGTCTGGGCCACCGACGTGTTCGCCTATGTGTTCGGACGGACCATCGGCGGACCGCACCTGTGGCCCCGGGTCAGTCCCAACAAGACCTGGGCCGGCCTGATCGGCGGGGTTGCCTGCGCCGCCCTGCTGGGCACGCTGGCGGGGATCGCGCTCGGGGCACAGGGGCTGGCGCCGGTGGCGGGCCTGGCGCTGTTTCTGGGGCTTGTGTCGCAGGCCGGGGATCTGTTTGAGTCGGCCTTCAAACGACGATTCCGCGTGAAGGACAGCGGCGACCTGATCCCTGGACACGGGGGATTGCTGGATCGCGCCGATGGCCTGGCGGCGGCGGCGCCGCTTCTGGCGCTGGTCATTCTCATGACAGACGGGGGCATCACGACGTGGTAGGCAACCTGGGCAAGGGACCCGGCGGCGACGCGAACGGTATCATGGGGGCGGACACACACACACAGACGGGCGCGGGGACGCGCGCCCATCCGCGGAGAGGGGGGGATGCGCCGCGCTCGGTCACGGTGCTGGGGTCCACCGGATCCATCGGCACCAATACCCTGGACCTGATCGCCCGCGACCCCGAGCGCTACCGGGTCGAGGCCCTGACCGCCAACGCCAACGTGGACCTGCTGGCCACGCAGGCCCGCCAGTTCAACGCGCGCCTGGCCGTGGTCGGCGATCCGGCCCGCTATGGGGCGCTCAAGGACGCCCTGGTGGGCACCGGCACCGAGGCCGCCGCCGGTCCCGAGGCCCTCAAGGAGGCCGCCGCGCGCCCCGCCGACTGGGTGATGGCGGCCATCGTCGGCGCGGCCGGCCTGGAGCCCACCTTGCAGGCGGTGCGGCGCGGCGCCACGGTGGCCCTGGCCAACAAGGAGTGCCTGGTGTGCGCCGGCGACCTGTTCATGCGCGAGGTGGCCACCCACGGCGCCACCCTGCTGCCGGTGGACAGCGAGCACAACGCCATCTTTCAGGTGTTCGATTTCGAGCAGAAGGCGCGGGTGCACAAGATCATCCTCACCGCGTCGGGCGGGCCGTTCCGCACCTGGGATCGCGCCGCCATGACGTCCGCCACCCCGGACCAGGCGGTGGCCCATCCCAACTGGTCGATGGGCGCCAAGATTTCCGTTGACTCGGCGACCATGATGAACAAGGGCCTGGAGTACATCGAGGCTCACCACATCTTTGCCATGCCGCCCGAGCAGATCGACATTCTCATTCACCCCCAGTCGGTGGTGCACAGCATGGTGGCCTACGTGGACGGGTCGGTGCTGGCGCAGTTGGGCACGCCCGACATGCGGACCCCCATCGCCTTCACCCTGGGCTGGCCGGAGCGCATGCCGGCGCCGGTGGCGCGCCTGGACCTGGGGGCGGTGGGCACCCTGCAGTTCGAGGCCCCGGATGACGCGCGCTTCCCGGCCGTGCGCCTGGTGCGCGACGTGTTGAAGAGCGGGGGCGCCGCGCCCACCATCCTCAACGCCGCCAACGAGGTGGCCGTGGCCGCGTTCCTTGACCGGCGCATCGGCTTCCTGGACATTGCGGCCCTGGTGGACCGCACGGTGTCCCGCCTGCAGCCGCGCGCGGCCCCGACCTGTCTGGACGACGTGCTGGACATCGACCGGGCCGCGCGGGCGGCCTGCACCGAACTGGTGGCCGCCGCCGCCGCCTGACCGGTGCCCCTGTCGGCCGCGCCGGCACCACCGCCTTGACCCGCGAGGATGCCTTGGACGTACTGCTGTCACTCGCCGCCGTCGATCCGCTGGATTTCGCCGTGAAGGCGCTGGCCTTCATCGTCGTCATCAGTCTGGTCGTGTTCGTGCACGAAATGGGTCACTTCCTGGTGGCGCGCTGGTGCGGGGTGCGGGTGGAGGTGTTCTCCATCGGCTTCGGTCCCGAGCTGATCGGGCGCGACGACCGCCTGGGCACGCGCTGGAAGCTGGCGGCCGTTCCGCTTGGAGGCTACGTCAAGTTTTTCGGCGACGCCGACGCCAGCAGTGGCCGCGCGGACGACGCGGTGGAGATGACCGAGGAGGAGAGGCGCGTCTCCTTCCATCACAAGTCGGTCTGGAGCCGCATCGCCATCGTCTTCGCCGGCCCGGCGGCCAACTTCCTGTTCGCGATCGCGGTCTTCGCCGGTGTCTATGGCCTGTTGGGCCAGACCGCCATTCCCCCCGTGGTGGCCGATGTGCAGGCGGGCAGCGCCGCCGCCGAGGCCGGCATCCGCCCCGGCGACCGCATCCTGGCGGTGGACGGGCGCCGGATCACCCGGTTCGAGGATCTCCAGCAACGGGTGCCGATCGCCAACGGCGCGCCCATGACCCTGACGATCGCCCGCGACGGACGCGAGGTGACGCTGGACGCCCAGCCCCGCTTCGCCGAGATCGAGGACAGCTTTGGCGAGACGCGCCGGCAGGCGATGCTGGGCATCGTCGCGGATGGAACCACCCAGGAGATCATTCGCCTGGGTCCGGGCGAGGCGCTGGTCACCGCGCTGGCCAAGACCTATGGCCTGGTCGAGGCCACCCTGGTGACCCTTGGCCAGATGATCGGCGGCGAGCGCGGCACCGAGGACCTGGGCGGGCCGCTGCGCATCGCCCAGTTGTCGGGCCATGTGGCGGAGCTGGGATTCGTCAGCCTGTTGATGTTCACCGCCTTCTTGTCCACGAACCTTGGGTTGATAAACCTGTTCCCCATCCCCGTCCTGGATGGCGGGCATCTGGCCTTTTACGCTGTCGAGGCGGTCCGGGGACGACCCTTGGACGAAACCGCCCAGGAGTACGGCTTTCGACTGGGACTCGTGATGATCGTGGGATTAATGGTGTTTGTGACCTGGAACGATATCGTTCGATTGATTAATGGGTGACGTTTGACGTTGAAACGAATAGTGTGGCGTAGCGTCACCGACCTTGGGGGACCCCTTGACAACGCTTCATGAACGCTTGGTGCCGGTTCTGGTCGCGGTGGTGCTGGTTGCCGTGGCGCTGCTCGGGGGGGCTGGTGCGACGGCGTGGGCTCAGGGGACCCCAGCCACGCCTCCATCCGCCGCCGTCGGCGGGGGTACCATTTCCCGGATCCTGGTCGAGGGCGCCCAACGCATCGAGCCGGACACCATCCGGACCTACCTCAAGGTTCAAGAAGGCGATCCGTTCGATCGCGCCCGCATTGATGCCTCGCTGAAGGCCCTGTTCGCCACCGGTCTGTTCGCCGACGTGGCGCTGCGGCTGGAGGGCGGCGACCTGATCATCCAGGTGGTCGAGAACCCCATCGTCAACCGTGTGGCCTTCGAGGGCAATCGCCGCATCGACAACGACATCCTGAGCCAGGAGGTCTCCTTGCGCTCGCGCATGGTCTATACGCGTGCACGTGTGCAGGAGGACACGGAGCGGATCCTGGAGGTCTATCGCCGCAGCGGACGCTATGCCGTGACGGTCGATCCCAAGCTCATCGAACTGCCGCGCAACCGCGTCGATCTGGTGTTCGAGATCGACGAGGGGCCGACGACCTTCGTGCGGCGCGTCACCTTCATGGGCAACAAGGTCTACAGCGACTCAGACCTGCGCAGCGTTATCGCCACCAAGGAAGAGCGCTGGTACCGCATCCTCAGCGCCGGCGACACCTTCGATCCGGACCGCCTGACCTACGACCGCGAACTGCTGCGCCGCCACTACCTGGCCAACGGCTATGCGGATATCGAGGTTCGGTCGGCGGTGGCCGAACTGACGCCCGACCGTGAAAGCTTCTTCATCACCGTCACCGTCGACGAGGGGCAGCGCTACCGCCTGGGCACGGTCGAGATCACCACGACCCTGGAAGACCTGTCGCCGGAGCAATTGAGCGAAGCCCTGGAGATGGAGGAGGGCGACTGGTACGACGCCGACCGCGTCGAGGAGACGGTCCAGAACATCACCGATCTGGTCGGCGCCCTGGGATATGCCTTCGTCGAGGTGCGGCCCAACGTGGACCGCGACCGCGAGGCCGCCATCATCAACCTGACCTTCGACGTGCGCGAGGGGCCGCGCGTGTTCGTGGAGCGCATCGACATCGAGGGCAACGTCCGCACCCTGGACGAGGTCATCCGCCGCGAGTTCCTGCTGGTCGAGGGCGACGCCTTCAATGCCGCCAAGCTGCGCCGGTCGCGTCAGCGCATCCAGAACCTGGGCTTCTTCAAGACCGTCGAGGTCTCCAACGAGCCGGTGGTCGACAAGCCCGACCGCACGGTCATTGTCGTGGACATCGAGGAACAGTCCACCGGCGAACTGTCGTTCGGCGTCGGCTGGTCGAGCGACCTGGGCGCCATGGCCGAGGTGGCGGTGCGGGAACGCAACCTGCTGGGCCGGGGGCAGGACCTGAGCGCCCGCCTGAGCTGGTCGCAGGAACGCACCGAGATCGACCTCAGCTTCACCGAGCCATATTTCCTGGACCGCCCCATCTCCGCCGGGTTCGACCTGTTCGCCACCGAAGAGGACGTGACCGACGAAAGCTCCTACGAAAGCCGGCAGCAGGGCGCGTCGCTGCGCTTCGGGTACCGGTACTCCGACCGTCTGCGGCACGACTTCAACTACACCTTGCAGCGCCAGGAGATCCGCGACGTCAGCTCCGACGCCTCGCTGTTCATCAAGGAACAGGAAGGGGTCGAGGTGGTCTCGCTGGTCGGCCACCGCCTGACCTACGACACTCGGGATTCAAGGCTGGCGCCGACGGAGGGCTTCCTGGTGTCGCTGTCCAACGATGTCGCCGGCCTGGGGGGCGACGCCCGGTTCGTGCGCTCCGAGGTGCGGGGCTCGGCCTATTATCCCATGGGCGACGAGCTGAACTGGGATCCCGAATGGGTGGTTGGCGTCAAGGGACACGTCGGGTATATCTTCGGCCTGAACGAGGACGTGGGCATCCGCCACCGCTACTTCCTGGGTGGGTCCAACGTGCGCGGCTTCGATTCCGCCGGGGCCAGCGCCGAGGATATTTCCACCGGGGATGCGCTGGGCGGGAACTGGATCGCCGACGGGTCCGTGGAGATGCGCATGCCCCTCGGCCTGCCCGATGAGCTGGGATTGACCGGCAAGGTCTTCGCCGACGTCGGCATCGCCGGGCCGCCCGATGGCGTGCCGGATGCCGACATGAACTACGACCCCAGCCTGCGCGCATCCTTCGGCGCCGGTGTGCTGTGGGACTCGCCCATTGGGCCGATGACCGTGGAACTGGCCGTGCCGGTGTTGAAGGAAGAGTATGACGAGGAGGAGTACTTCATCCTCAACGTGGGCTCCACCTTCTGAGCTAGTGTCCTGAATTCGAAGTTCGTTACATCACTTGGCTAGCGCTGGACGAACTTCGGATTCAATCAGGACACTATTAACTATATGATTCTAGTGTGGTTTATGGATTTGAAGTTCCTTCCAACGCTTCCCAACCAGGTCATAGGAACTTTAAATCCACCACACTAGTCCAGACCGTGTTTTCCGCCCCCGCGCGGGGGCGGGATCCGCCGCTGTCGCGGCCGCCTCTTCCCGGGGGCGGGGCGCGAGCCCCCCAGGCCCCTGATGCCCCCGACAAGACGGGCGGAGTCCGCGACGGGGTGTCGCCGCGTCAAAAGGGGCGATCGCGCGGGCCCTGTCGGCGTGGTCCGGCCGGTGCCGCTGGTATGACTCCACCGGTCGAGCCCGTGGCGCCGCGTTTCCCCCGAGGCTCGGCCCGATCCGGCCCCGCGTTCGTCTCTGCAGACCACGGGTCGTCCTGTCGTGGCGCCCCCTTCCAAGGAATTGATCGAGGTGATCATGGTTTTCCCGATGCGCGTTTGGCGCGCCTGGCGCGCGGCCCCGGTCGTAGGCGCGATGCTGCTGCTGGCTTTGATGACGGGCCCCCTGCTCGGGCCGGAGACGGGACCCCTGGTCGGTGTCCGCGCGGCCCAGGCCCAGGACGCCTTTCCCAACCAGGCCATCGGCATCATCGACATGCAGCGGATTCTGCGGGAGTCCACCGCCGCGCGGAGCGTGGACCGGGAACGGCAGGTCTACCTGGAGGCCTACAACAAGGAGACGGCGGCCGCCGAACAGGCGCTTCGCGAGAAGCAGCGCGAGCTGACCCTGGGCGCCGGCCAGCAGCCGACCCCCGAGGACGAGCAGAAGGCCCGGGACTTCCGCCAGCAGGTGGCCGACTTCGAACGTCGCGTGGCCGAGCGGCGGCGCAACCTGGAACGGGCCTTGTCCCAGGCCCTGGCCCAGGTCCAGCAGATGATCACCGTGGTCGCCGACGAGGTCGCCGCCGAACGGGGCATCAACCTGGTGCTGTATCGCTCCCAGGTGCCGCTGTTCGATCCGCGCATGGAGATGACCGAGGACGTGCTGGGACGCCTCAATGAACGGCTCCCGGCCGTGGCCTTCCCCGATCCCGCCAGCCTGCCGCCGGCCGGCGGCGCCCAGTAATACGGCCATTGAGACGGGCCGTTGCAGTCCGTGGCCGGCCCGCGTCCAGTAACCGTGCGGGGTCCCCGCGTGGGCGCCTCGCGGCGGCGGTTCGTTCCGCGACCGGTCCCCTTGCCCTGATCCGCGGGTGTTCCCCATGTGGGGCGCGAACCCGGCGCCAAGGCTCCTTTTGGGGCCGGGCGCGGGCTTGTCTTGTCCGTCGTGTCCAGTATTGTGTGGCCGGGAGGCGCCGGTCCGGCGGGTGTGACCGCCCCTCTGTCTCCCGAGAGGTCCTTGAGGAGGGCCTTGACCGGCGTCAGGGCGTTGACAAGGAAGGCGTGAGCGGGATGGACGATTCAGGCATGGTCCACGGCGGCGGCATGGTGATCGAGGCGGATCGGGTGCGGGACATGATCCCGCACCGATACCCCTTTCTGATGGTCGATCGCGTGATTGATGTCCGGCTGAACGAAGGGGCCGTCGGCGTCAAGAACGTGACCAATAACGAGCCGCACTTCCAGGGCCATTTTCCGACCATGGCGGTGATGCCGGGGGTTCTGGTGATCGAGGCCATGGCGCAGACCGCCGGTGTGCTGGTGGTGGCCACCCTGGGGGCCGACTCCGAGGGTAAGCTTGTCTACTTCATGAGTGTGGACAACGCCCGCTTCCGAAAGCCCGTGGTGCCCGGCGATCAACTGCTGCTGGACGTGACCAAGCTGCGCCATCGCGGCAACGTCTGGAAGTTCGAGGGCAAGGCCACCGTCAATGGCACCGTCGTCGCCGACGCCACCTTTTCCGCCATGATTCTCGACGAATGATGCCACGGGCGTGTCGCCCTGTTTCGGGTCGATCCTTGATGGAGCGCTCCGCTCATCAGCCAGGTTCCCACATCGTGTGGTCGCCGGACCCGGGGGGACATCCCTCCGGTCGACCGACGTGGTCGTCTGGGCGCCACCAACCAGAGGGGCTCGCGCCTGCATGCCGTCCATCCATCCCACGGCGGTGATCGATCCCGCTGCCAGCGTTGCCGACGATGTCACCATCGGCCCCTATTGCGTGGTCGGTCCCGAGGTGGTCCTGGACGCGGGGGTCACCCTGATGTCGCACGTGGCCGTGGTCGGGGTCACCCGCATCGGCGCCGGCACGCGCGTGTTTCCCTTTGCCAGCCTGGGCCACCCGCCGCAGGACCTGAAGTTCCAGGGGGAGCGGACGGACCTGGTGATCGGCGCCCGGAACACCATCCGCGAGCACGTCACCATGAACCCCGGCACCGCCGGTGGCGGCGGCGTGACCCGCGTGGGCGACGGCGGCCTGTACATGGTGGGCTGCCATGTGGCCCACGACTGCCAGTTGGGCGACCATGTGATCCTGGCCAACAACGTGCTTCTGGGGGGGCACATCACGATGGGCGACTTCGCCATCATCGGCGGGGGCAGCGCGGTGCATCAGTTCGTGCGCATCGGCGCCCATGCCATGGTCGGCGGCGCCTCCGGGGTGGAGACCGACGTCATCCCCTTCGGCTCGGTGATGGGCAACCGGGCGCGGCTGTCGGGGCTCAACCTGGTGGGTCTGAAGCGGCGCGGCTTCTCGCGCGACGAGATCCAGGCCCTGCGCTCGGCCTACCGGATGCTGTTCGAGGACGACGGGGTGATCGCCGACAAGCTGGAAGCGGTGGCCGCCAGTTTCGATGGGATCGCGCCGGTGACGGACATGCTGGCCTTCGTGCGCGGGGCGTCCCAGCGCGGCCTGTGCCGGCCGGCCTCGGGCCGCGACGGGCTGGCCTAGGGTCGGCGGGGCATGGGGGAGGATGCCGCCGAGGCCCCGGGGTTGGCGCCGGGCGCGCCGGTGCTGCTGGTCGCCGGGCGGGGCGACCTGCCGGAGCGGGTGGCCGCCCGCTGCCGGGCCGAGGGCCGGCCGCTCCATGTCCTTGTCCTCAAGGACCATGGCGACCCCGCGCCCTATGCCGCCATGGGCCTGCCGCACGGGGTGGTGCGGCTGGGCCAGGGCGGCACCGCCCTCCGCTACGCCCGCGACCACGGCCTGCGCGACGTGGTGCTGGCCGGCGCCGTGCGGCGCCCCAGCCTGACCAGCCTGTGGCCCGATGCCTACACGGCGGCCTTCCTGGCCCGGGTGGGCATGCGGGCGCTGGGCGACGACGGCTTGTTGCGGGCCATCATCGCCCAGATCGAGGCCGAGGGCCTGCGGGTTCATCCGGTGCCGGCCGTGCTGGCCGAGGCCGTGGGCCGGGCCGGCGGGCTGGGCCGTGAGACGCCCGATGACGCGGCGTGGGTGGACATTCGCCGGGGCCTGGCTGTGGGCCTGGCGCTGGGTCGCGCCGACGTCGGTCAATCGGTGGTGGTGCAGCAGGGCGTGGTGCTGGGCGTGGAGGCCATCGAGGGCACGGATGCCCTGCTGGCCCGCTGCGGCGACCTGCGCCTGACCGGGCCGGGCGGGGTGCTGGTCAAGCTGTGCAAGCCCGGCCAGGATGACCGCGCCGACTTGCCGACGCTGGGCGTGGCCACCGTGGAGGCGGCGCACCGCGCCGGCCTGCGCGGCATCGCCTACCAGGCCGGCGCCGCGCTGGTACTGGCGCCCGAGGCGATGGCGGCCCGCGCCGACGCCCTGGGCCTGTTCGTGATCGGGCTCCACGGTCCGGACCTGTCCATCGCCGAGCGGCCCGCGTCGGACCCGGCCGCCGAGGAACCGCCGGCGTCCTTGGCGGCGCCGGCCTCCCCCGAGGATCCGGACGATGCCCCCCTGGTGTTCCTGATCGCCGGCGAGCCGTCGGGTGATGTCCTGGGCGCGCGCCTGATGGTCGCCCTGCGCCGGCGTCTGCGCGGGCGCGTGCGTTTCGCGGGCATCGGCGGCGAGGCCATGACCGAGCAGGGCCTGGACACCCTGGTGCCGCAACGCGAACTGGCGATCATGGGGTTCCTGGAGGTCGTGCCCCGGATTCCGGCGCTGCGCCGCCGCCTGCGCGACACCCTCCAGGCCATCGAGACCCTGGGGCCGGCCGCGGTGGTGACCATCGATTCCTGGGGCTTCACCGGCCGCGTGGCCAAGGCGCTGACGGCGCGGGGATCGACGGTTCCGCGTGTGCATTACGTGGCGCCCATGGTCTGGGCCTGGAAGGAGAACCGCAAGCACGCGGTGGCCGCCCGGGTCCATCACCTGATGACCCTGTGGCCGTTCGAGGCCGCCTATTTCGAGCCGCTCGGCCTGGCCTGCACCCATGTCGGCCACGGCGTCATCGAGTCCGGCGCCGACGCCGGCGATGGTCCGGGGTTCCGCCGCCGCCACGGCATCGCCGAGGACGCGCCGGTGCTGGTGGTGCTGCCCGGCAGCCGCCGCACCGAGGTGAGCCGCCTGCTGCCGGTGTTCCGCGCGGTGGTGGCGCGCCTGGCCGGACCCCGGCCGGGGCTTCGCGTGGTGGTGCCGACGGTGGCGACGGTGGCCGAGACGGTGGCGGGGGCGGTGGCGGACTGGCCGGTGCCGGTGACCGTGGTGCGCGGGGCGACCGCCAGGGCCGATGCGTTCGCCGCCGGCGACGCGGCCCTCGCGGCCTCGGGCACGGTCAGCCTGGAACTGGCCATGGCGGGGGTGCCCCATGTGATCGCCTATAAGGTCAATCCGCTGTCGGCCCTGCTGTTGCGCCGGATGACGGCGTTGCGCTTCGCCGGCCCGGTCAACATCCTGCTGGATCGCGAGGCGGTGCCCGAGCGCCTCCAGGACGCGTGCGTGCCCGAGCGCCTGCTGGCGATCCTGGCGCCGCTGCTGGACGGCGGACCGGCGGCCGAGGCGCAGCGGGCGGCCCTGGCCGAGGCCCGGGCGCGCCTGTCCGGCGGCGACGGCCCCCCTCCCAGCGATCGGGCGGCGGCGGTGGTGGCCGGGACCATGACCGCCAACGGCCCGAAGGGGCGATGACCGCCAACGGCCCGGAGGGGTGATGATCGGGGGGTGTCCCGCGCGCCGCCGGAAAACGTCCGCGTGCCCCGGCCCCGATTCGGACACGCGTGCCGGCCACGTGTGGGGATAACGCGGATGTCGGGAGAGCGAAATACCCACGCAACCTTTGTGCTGGCCTGCTATTGCATTGACGCATATGGTGTCTTTCCTCTTTGGCGGTGAATCGGGACCCAGGCGCCTCATAATTTGTTCTTAAGGCACTGGCACGATCTCATCGGCTGTCACATAGTGGGTCGTGCCCGCCCCGAGGGAGGACTGGTCGGGCCGTGAGCGCGGACACGGACAGACGATCACAAGACAGGAGGTCGACGATGGTCCGGGTGCTGTTGGCCGAAGACGATGCCGACTTGCGCGCCGTGATGGCGCGGGCGCTCGAACGCGCCGGGCATACGGTGTCTCAGGTTCCCGATGGCGGTGTCGCCCTGGAGCGGGTCCTGGGTCCGGATGGGTTTGACCTGTTGCTCACCGACCTGGAAATGCCGGGCCGCACCGGCCTGGAGGTCATCGCCGCGTGCAAGCGGGAGCATCCGGACCGTCCGGTGATCGCCACCTCGGGCAAGGGGCGGCCGGTGGACGTGGCGCTGGATCTGGCGCGGCGCACGGGCGCCGACGCGGTCATCGCCAAGCCGTTCAAGCTGTCGTTGCTGGTGGATCTGGTGGCGCGGGTGGCGGCCGGCGAACGGCCGGAGGACGAGGCGCGAGCGGAAGACTACGACGATGGGGACGTGGTGGTCATCATGCCGCCCAACCTGCTGGCCGCCAAGGTGCGGGCAGGCTCCGGCGCCACCGATTGACGCCGTGGGGCCGTGAGACGAGGCACGCCGCCGGTGGGACGGGGGCGTGCGGACAATCCGACAGGAGAGGGGAGAGCAACGGCACGGCGAAAGCCGGAAGCGCCGGACAGGGCGGCTGTCGGCGGCGATGAGCCCGGGCGTGGGGCTCCAGAGAGTGGATAGGAACGCGGATGATGACCATCCCAAGCCATGGCCGGCAGAGCATGCGGCTCCAGGACTGGTCGCTGGGCAGCAAGGTGGCTCTGGTCTTCGCGATCTACTCGGTCGTCATGCTGCTCGGCATCACGACCGTGGCCTACCTGGACGGTCTGAACCGCGCCCGGGAACTGGCCTCCGAACGGGTGCACGGCCTGGCGCTGGCCGCCGAGGGGTACGTGCATGAGTACGTCAACGGCATCGCGCAGGATACCCTGACCCAGACGCTCAGCCCGGCGATGCTGGCCTACCGCGACGCGATCCTGACGGGGGATGCAGAGGCCATCGCCGGCGCCAAGGCCGCTCTTGAGGCCCATCTGACCGTCCACGCACAGACCCGACCCTATGTTTACCAGGCGCGCGTGCTCGACGCCGCGTCGGGGCGGGAACTGGTGCGCGTGGTGCGGGACACGCGCTTCGGGGACCTGCGGTCCGCCGCGCTTCAGGACAAGGGCCACCGCGAGTACGTGGCGGAGATGCGCCGGCTGAAGCCCGGCCAGCTCTATGTCTCGGCGGTGACGCTGAACCGGGAACACGGGGTGATCGAGCAACCGCATCGCCCCACCCAGCGCTTCGGGCGGCTGATACACGACGAGGACGGCGACCCCGTGCTGATGCTGGTCCTGAACGTCGGTTTCCGTCACCTGGTGTTCCGGCTGCAGCGGCTGTATGGCGAGTCGACCGAGTTGATGGTGTTCGACGAGGCCGGGTACGTGCTGGCCCATCCGAACACGGACCTGGAGTTCGATTTCGAGACCGGACCCGGGACCAAGGCGGTCGACCTGTTTGGGCCGGAGGCCGCCCTGTTCGGCCAGCAATGGTCCAGCAACTCGGGGAACACGCTGACCGTGGAGACCGAGGACCGTCTGGTGGGCTTGCGGCGCATTCGCCTGAGCCCGCTGGCGCGGCAGGATCTCATCATCGGGGCCGCGCAGGATCCCGCGCATTACGTGGCCAGTCTGACGAGCATCGGCGAGCGGTCGTGGATGCTGGCCGTCGGCTTCCTGGCCGTCGGGTCCCTGATGTTCGGGGTGGTGGGAAGCATCCTGGTGCGGCCCGTCAACCACATGCTGGCCCAGATCGACGCCTACGAGCCCGGGGGCGGCGGCGCCAAGCCGGGCCGGCGGATGCTGGACCGCCGCGACGAGTTCGGCACCCTGGCCCGCGCCGTCTACGGCCTGGCGTTGCGGACCGAGGCGCAGATGCGCTCGGCCAAGGGCGCCCGCGACGAGATGGAAAGCATGTTCCAGACCGCCGCCGACGCCATCGTGTTCGTCGACGAGGACGGCCTGATCGAGGACGTCAACACCGCCGCCGAGACGCTGTTCGGCTGGACCCGCGCGGAACTGCTGGGGCGGCGGGCCTCCATCCTGCTGGTTCCCGAGGACCCCACGCTCACCCTGGGCCGGGAGCGGGAGGACGGCAGCCCGCTTCAACTGGTGGCCGGCCGCTCGTCCGAGGCCGTGCGCCGTGACGGGTCGCATGTTCCGGTGGTGCTGGCGATCAGCGAGGTCGGCACCGGACGGGGGCGCCGCTTCGTGGTCATCATCCACGACGCCTCGCATGTGTTCGCCCTGGAGGCGGCCCGCTCCGCCAGCCTGGCCAAGACCCGCTTCCTGGCCAACATGAGTCACGAACTGCGCACGCCCCTCAATGCCGTGGTGCTGCACGCCGAGATGATCGCCGACGAGGCCCAGGACGTGGGCAACGCCCAGATGATCGAGGACTCGACGAACATCAAGGACGCGGCCCGGCATTTGCTGGACCTGATCAACGGCATCCTGGACCTGGCGCGGATCGAGGCCGGGCGCACCGAACTGTCCCTGGAACCCATCGACCTGGAGCTGTTCGTCTCGGAAATCCGCTCCATGGCCCAGGCGCTGGCCGTGGCCAAGGGCAACACCGTGCGGATCGAGACCTGGGGGCTGCCGGCGACCATCACGGCGGATCGCGTCAAGCTGCGCCAGTGTCTGCTCAACCTGATATCCAACGCCGCCAAGTTCACGGAAAAGGGAATCATCACGGTCGAGGTCTCGCATCGGCCCGACCGGCTGAACATGGCCGTCACCGACACCGGCATCGGCATGACGGACGAGCAGATGACCCGTGTGTTCGACTTGTTCGAACAGGCCAACAGCTACATTCATGGACAGTTCGGCGGGTCCGGCATCGGTCTCGCCCTGACCCGCAGCATCA
Source organism: Roseospira visakhapatnamensis (assembly GCF_014197915.1). Classification (GTDB taxonomy): domain Bacteria; phylum Pseudomonadota; class Alphaproteobacteria; order Rhodospirillales; family Rhodospirillaceae; genus Rhodospira; species Rhodospira visakhapatnamensis. The sequence continues at coordinate 18,953 of NZ_JACIGK010000009.1, read as the reverse complement.
TGGACCTGATGGGCGGCACCGTCATGGTGGAGAGCGAAGTGGGCAAGGGCACGCGCTTCTCGCTGAGCGTGCCGCTGGCGGTGGACGAGGCGGAACAGGAGGACCAGCCGCACACGGTTGTCGCCGCCGGTTCGACGCTCGCCCTGATCGTGGATTCCAACAGCGAGCGGCGGATCGCGCGCATGACGTCCCTGGCCGATGTGGGGCTTCGGGTGGTGGGCGCGGCCAGCGTTCGGGACGCGATCGAGCGCGTGGTGCTGCACGGTCCCGACATGTTGCTGGTGGATGCCTCCGAGACGGTGGATGGCGCGGTCTCGGGGTTGCGGCAGGCCCTGCTCGCCGAACCCGCGACGGCCGCCGTCCCCATCCTGTTCCTGTCCGAGGGCGCGGAGCCGGACACCCTGCAGATCACCGGTCCCTGTGGCCGCCTGCGCACCCTGCGCATCGATGCCGCCGTCGCCGGTGCCATGACCGGCTGCCTGGGGTGCGGCGTGGACCGGACGGTGATGGTGGTGGAGGACGATGCCGGCATGCTGCGGGCCATTGCCCGGGCGGTGGAGCGCGAGGGGCTCCCTGCGGTTGTGTTCGGAAATGGCGACGACGTCCTGGTCCACCTGCGGCATCACGCCCCGGCCGCGGTGCTGCTGGACCTGTCGTTGCCCGGCGCCAACGGTTTCGAGATCATCAAGGCCCTGAAGGCATCGCCGCGCACCGCCGCCGTGCCGGTCTTCGTGGTCACCGGCATCGACCTCACGGTGGCGGAAAGCGTCTGGCTGGCCGAACAGGCCGACGCCGTGGTGCGCAAGGCCGACATGGACTTCGAGGCGCTGATGGCCCTGGTGGTCTCGACCGTCTCGGCGGCCAGCAAGTCTTGTGCGCTGGATACGCTCGCCCTGTCGGGGGCGCCGCATCAGGATGCCCTCGGGACCGGTGGGGCGGACGATGCCGCGATCGGTCATCGGCGGGCCGTCGCGGAGTAGGCGCGGCGGAAACGATCTTGGGGTGGGCGATCACGGGGGACGAAAATCGCTTCGGACGAAAATTGCTGGGGACTACAACCAATTGGGGAGGAAAAGAAACGACAGGGGTGTGACGGGGTGGCTCGCCCACCACGTCGGGCGGACGATGTCCCATGAAGGGACCGGTAACGGTATGGAAGAAGACCATGACGAATGTGCTGCTGGTGGAAGACAATGTTGATAACGCCCGGGCGCTGTCCCGTCTGCTGACACGACGGGGGTACACGGTCACCACGGCGGCCACGGGGGCCGAGGCCGTGGAGAAGGCCGGGGAGATCATGCCGGCCGTGGTCTTGATGGACATCGGCTTGCCCGATTTCGACGGACTGGAGGCCACGCGTCGGATCAAGGCCGACCCGGGCACGGCGGCCATTCCGGTGATCGCCCTGACGGCGCATGCCCTGGTGGAGGATCGCAACTCGGCCCTCGACGCGGGATGCATCGACTTCGCCGTCAAGCCCGTGGACCTGACCGTGTTGTTGGGAAAGATCGGCGCGGCCATGGAGGCCGCGCCGGCTGACGCGAAGGGACCGGGGTCATGACTCAGCAGCCCCCCCACCCCGTCCCGTCGTCCACCGCGCGCGACGACCGCTTGCGGGTCATGGTGGTCGATGACGACGACGCGTTTCGCTCCTTTTTCCTGCGGGTCGCCGGGCGCGCCGGATGGGTGGCGCTGGCGGTGGACAGTCCGGACCGGGCGCTGGCGGCGCTGTCCAGCTTCGTTCCCCATCTCATTTTCCTGGATCTGTCCTTCCCGGACATGGATGGCCTGGCGGTGTTGTCGGAACTGGCGCCGCGCTGCGCCGACGCGGCGGTGACCCTGACCAGCAGTTGTGATCCCGAGGTGTTGCGATCGGCCCATCGGGTCGGCGGTCGCCTGGGCGTGCGCATGCTCACGCCGCTGCCCAAGCCGGTCACCATGGATGACCTGACCCAGGCCCTGCGTGCCTTCGAGTCCGAGGGACCCGCCCTGACCCCGACGGCCGTGCGCGAGGCTCTCGACGACGGCCTGATCAACCTCGTCTACCAGCCGAAGATCTGTCTGAAGTCCATGGCCTACCGGGGGGTGGAGGCCCTGGCCCGCTGGTCGGCGAACGGCACCGCGATTCCGCCGGGTCAGTTCGTGCCGGTCGTGGAGCGGGACGAGAGCCTGTCGCTCCAGCTTCTGACCCACGTGGTGGCGCGGGCCGTCAGCCAGGCGTCGTCCTGGCGGGGGGCGGGGGCGCGCTGCGCCGTCAATATGTCGGCGCTGTGCCTGGCCGACGAACGGCTGCCGCAGCGGCTGACGGATACCCTGCGGGGGACCGGGTTGAGTCCCCACGACTTCGTGCTGGAACTGACCGAGACCGCTTCCTTGCAGAACCCCGATCGGGTGGAACGGATTCTGACCGGGCTGCGCATTCGCGGCTTCACGGTCTCCCTGGATGACTTCGGCACCGGGCATTCCTCGCTGATGCATCTCCAGCGCATGCCGGTCAACGAGATCAAGATCGATCAGACCTTCGTCGCCACGCTGGAGGACGATCCGCGCTCCGACCAGATCGTGCGGCTGATGGTCACCCTGGGGCAGACGCTGAACGCCACCACCGTCGCCGAGGGCATCGAGACCGAGGCCCAGGCCGAGATTCTGCGCGGCATGAGTTGTGACGAGGGTCAGGGCTACTACTTCGCCCGGCCGATGGACGCCGAACACCTTGAGACGTGGAGGGGCATGTGGGCGAACAAGCAGCCGAAGGATCCGCCGACGGCGGAGGACTGAGCGAGGCCATGGCCGCCCTGCGGGTGTGCGTGGAAGCTCTTGTCGTCGCCGCCCATGACAGCCCGGCGGCCGAGGACGCCGCCGTCGTGAGCCGCCGCATGATTGAGGCGGACGAACTGTTCGAGGTCATGGAAGGCGCCGCGTCGGACGGCCGGATCCGGACCGTGCGACACGACCTGATGAACGCCTTGGGCGCCGTCGACAACTACGCGGAGTTGATCATGGTGGACGAGGGGATGGCCGAGGCGGGCGCGGTCCGCGAGGCGGTTCGCCGTGTGGTCAACGGGGTACGGGACGGCTCGGGAGCCACCTATGTCGACGGACAGGCGCCATGATCTCGCCGGCCAGACCTAGAACCCGAGCATCGGCGCCATCATGCGAGGCACCAGGCCGGAAAACCGCAGCGGCGCGTCCGTGCCGATCAGGCAGATGCAGTCCTCGCCGGAATCGGCGATGGGCTGATGCTGCGCGTCACTGTCGAGTTCGGCGAGATCGCCGCGCGTGAACCGCCCCTGCTCGTCGGTGAACGAGCCGCTCAGGACCACCGTCATCTCCAGGCCGGCATGGCCGTGATGGGGCAGCACGCGTCCCGGCGCGATGCGCAGCAGCTTGGCGGAGTCGCGCCCCTGGGCCCGGTGCACCAGATCAAGCTGGCGGACGCCCGGCGCCACCCACTGCCAGCGGGCGCCGGACAGATCGCCGACATAGGCACTCAGCACCGAGGGCAGGGGGGGCGTGTCCGTGCTCCTGGCCGCGCTGGCGGGCGTGGGTCGCGGTGGCGCCGGCGTCGCGGCCCGATTCGGGACGGGCGCGCCATCCAGGTTGGCGAGCACGCGGTCCAGGCTGTCGGGCCGCACCGCGACGGGCGCGATCTCCTCCATCATCACGCCGCCCACGGCCTCGGCCTCGGCCACCGACCGGCGGCACGACGGACAGAAGGACAGGTGCGCCGCGACCAGCAGCGACAGGCCCTCCCCCAGACCGCCGGCGGCGTAGGCAAAGAGAACGGCCTCGCTGGGGTGATGTTTGACGGTCATGCGAACGCGTCTCCGACCTGGGCCTTCACCTTGCGGAATGCCAGGCGAAGGCGGGACTTCACGGTGCCGAGCGGGATGCCCAGCCGCTCGGCGATTTCGGAATGGGCCATGTCCTCGTAGAAGGACAGCGTCACCACCTGGGCCTGATCGGCCGGCAGGGTGGCGATGGCCTCGCGCATCCGCGCCTGCACCTGCGCGCCGCTCAGATGCGCCTCGGCCGACGGCTCCGGCTCCCCGGCGAGCAACGGGTCGTCGGCATCGGGCTCCGGACGCCGCTCGCGGCGCAGGACGTCGATACGCCGGTTGCGGGCGATGGTGAAGATCCAGGTGCTGACGGCGGCCTTGGCCGGATCGAACTGGGATGCCTTGCGCCACACGGTCAGCATGACATCCTGAACCAGATCCTCGGCCTCGGTGTCCGCCGCGCCCTGTCGCATCAGGAATCCCTTCACCCGGGGCGCGAAATGCTCGAACAGGGCCACGAACGCCGACTGGTCGCGCCGCTGGGCGATGGCCAGCACCAGATCGGCCAGGGCCTCTCCCTCCACCGCGACACTCGTCATCGCCCTGTCCCCGGTCCGGCGCGCGAAACGCCATGGTCTGTGCATCGGCGGCGGGTTGCGCGCGACGAGGATGCCGGGTGTGGCGCTCTGGTGACACTGCTCATCCATGCCCTCTCTTACGTCGTGGTGCGTCGGTGGATCATGCAGACTCGAAAAATCGGCGATTTTACGCCCTTTGCACAGGGATCGCTGTCCCACGGTGTCGCGACTCCGCCGTTCGGAGGGGCAAGCCTCTCTCTTGAGGGGTGTCTGGAGCGATATGGAGTCATTCCAATGAAGGGCTTCAGGTCCACCGTATGTGCGGTGCCGGTCCCGCCTCCACAAGAGGCCGGGGCGGCGTGTCGGGGCGCACCGGCGGCGGATCGGTGATCCACCCTGGTGTCCGGGGCGTAGGGAACCGCAGACCAGCGTGACGCGGCTCCGGTTGCCGCGTCCATTCTCACAGGGCCGTGCATCTCCGCGCGTCGAGGCTCGGGACCAGCGGCAGAGGAGCCGAACAGACCATGTCCGCCATCACACCCACTCTTCGCCCGGCCGCCGACGACCGGGCGCGGGACACATCCGGACGGCCACGCCGCATCGCGGTGATCGGCACGGGGATCGCCGGCATGGCCGCGGCCTGGCTGTTGAGCCAGCGCCATCACGTCACGGTGTTCGAGCGCGGCGACTACGTGGGCGGCCATTCCAATACCGTCGAGGCGCCGGGGCGGGACGGCCGGCCGGTTCCCGTGGATACCGGCTTCATCGTCTACAACACGGCCAACTACCCCAACCTCACGGCGCTGTTCGATCATCTTCAGGTGCCCACCCAGCTCAGCGACATGAGCTTCGCGGCGTCCCTGGACGACGGTCGCCTCGAATACGCCGGCAGCGGCCTCGGCGGACTGTTCGCCCAGCCCGCGAACATCGCCCGGCCGCGCTTCTGGTCCATGCTGCGCGATCTGCTGCGCTTCTACCGCGAGGCGCCGGCCTTCCTGGCCGACCCGAGCGCGCGCGTCACGACGCTGGGCGAGTACCTGGATGCCAATCGCTACGGCAGGCCCTTCGTCGAGGACCACTTGCTGCCCATGGGGGCGGCCATCTGGTCCACGCCCACGGCCGACATGCGCGCCTATCCGGCGGCGGCCTTCATCCGCTTTTTTGAGAACCATGGCCTGCTGCGCCTGCGCGACCGCATCGACTGGCGCACCGTGACCGGCGGCAGCCGCGAGTATGTGCGCCGCCTGACGGCCCCCTTCGCGGACCGAATTCATCTGAACACCAAGATCATGTCCATTCGCCGCGCGAACGGGAGTGTGATGATCGAGGACCTGCGGGGCGAACTGCATGTGGCCGATGACATCGTGCTCGCCTGCCACGCCGACGAGGCGCTTGCCCTGCTGAGCGATGCCGATGATCGCGAGCGCACCATCCTGCAAGGTTTCCGCTATACCCGCAACAGGGCCATCCTGCATACCGATGCGTCGCTGATGCCTCGCGCTCGCCGGGCCTGGGCCGCCTGGAACTTCCTGGGCACCCGCGACGCGGAGGGAACCCGCCAGGTCTGCGTCACCTACTGGATGAACAAGCTTCAGGGCATCGACGAGCGCACGCCGCTGTTCGTGACCCTCAATCCACCGCGCGAGCCCGCGCGGAACACGGTGATCCGGGGGTTCCTGTACGACCACCCCCTGTTCGACCGCGAGGCCCTGGCCGCGCAGCATCAGGTCTGGCGCCTTCAGGGCCATCGCAACACCTGGTTCTGCGGCGCCTACATGGGGTCGGGCTTCCACGAGGACGGCGTCCAGGCCGGCCTGGCCGTGGCCGAGGCCCTGGGGGGACTGCGCCGGCCCTGGCAGGTGCCCGACGAGAACGGGCGCATCGTCGTTGGCGACATGATGGCCGGCCGTCCGGTGGCCGCGCCCGCCGGTCCGGGAGACCCGGCATGAGCGGGGGCGTCGACGGGGCCTCCGCCCTCTATCGCGGCGCGGTGATGCATCGGCGCCTGCGGCCGCGCCGGCATCGCCTGGACTACCGGGTGTTCTCGGCCCTCCTGGACCTGGACGATCTGCCGGACATGAGCCGGCGCCTGCGCTGGTTCGCCCACAACCGGTTCGCGCCCGTCAGCTTCCACGACCGCGACCACGGCCCCGGCGACGGCGCGCCGCTGCGGCCCTGGGTCGAGGCGGAACTGGCGCGCGCGGGGCTGGACCTGGGGGGCGGGCCGATCCGCGTGCTCTGCTATCCGCGCCTGTGGGGTTACGTCTTCAATCCGCTGACCGTCTACTTCTGCCACCACCCGGACGGCCGCCTGGGCGCCGTGCTGCACGAGGTCAACAACACCTTCGGGGATCGCCACTGCTACCTGATTCCGGTCGCCGACGCCGACGGCCACGCCCCGGTGGTCCGCCAGACCTGCGACAAGCGCATGTACGTCTCGCCGTTCATGGAGATGGAGACCACCTACCACTTCCGCATCCGCCCGCCGGCGGAGACGGTGAGCGTGGTCATCCGCCAGACCGACGCCGAGGGGACCATCCTGGTGGCCTCGTTCACCGGGGATCGCGCCCCCCTGACCGACCGTGCGCTGGCCGCTGCCGTCGCCCGCCATCCGTTGATGACCGTGAAGGTCATGGCCGGCATCCACTGGGAGGCTCTGAAGCTGTTCGCCAAGGGAATGCGCCTGCGGCCCCGGGGGACCGCGCCGGCGGATCTGGTGACCGTGGTGCGGCCGGCCGACGGCGTCGGGACGCCGCGCGTGACCGCGCCGTCCTGAGCACGGCCCCCGGCTGCCGTCCGCCCCCCGGTCGCGGGGGTGCCCCCCGGATCAAGACACACGAGGATCTCGCGCCGATGTCCGACCGTTCAGTGCCCGCGTCCGATTCCGAGTCCACCCCGGCATCGTGGTCCGAGTCCGCTCGCGTGCCGCGATCCGACCACGCCCTGAGGCTGGCCCTGGCGGAGGGGCCGTCCGCCGGCCGCGAGTCGCCGTCGACGCCGATCGCCGGGCCGGCCGCGCCCCGTTCCTCGCGGCGGCGGACCTGGACCCCGCCCGGCGCCGATGCCCTGTCCCTGGCGGGCCTCAATCTGCTGCTGGGGCGGTTGCGGCGCGGGCGTCTGACCCTGATCCGTCCGGATCGGTCCGAACGCGTGTTCGAGGGCGCGGCCCCCGGTCCCGAGGCGGCGGTGATCCTGCGGGATCCCCGGGCCGCGCGCCGGCTGGTGCTGGGGGGCGCGGTGGGCTTCGGCGAGGCGTACGTGGATGGCCTCTGGGATACGCCCGACCTGGAGGCCGTGTTGCACCTGGCGGCGGCCAACAACGACGGCATCTCCGTGGGACGCACGGGCGCGGCCCTGAGCCACTGGCTGCGCGGCCGCAACCATCGCCGCAATGCCAACACCCGCGACGGCAGCCGCCGCAACATTGCCTACCATTACGACCTGGGGAACGACTTCTACGCCGCGTGGCTGGACCCGTCCATGACCTATTCGGCGGCCCTGTGGGAGACCCCCGACCAGCGCCTGGAGGACGCCCAGACAGCCAAGATCCGCCGCCTGTGCCGGACCCTGGACCTGACGCCCGGGCAACGGGTGCTGGAGATCGGTTGCGGCTGGGGGGGCTTCGCCGAGATCGCCGCCCGGGAGTTCGGATGCCACGTCACCGGTCTGACGCTGTCGCGCGAGCAACTGGACTGGGCGCGGGGCCGCATCGCCGCCGCCGGCCTGTCGGACCGCGTTGACCTGCGGTTGCAGGACTACCGGGACGTCACCGGCACCTTCGACGCCGTCGCCTCCATCGAGATGTTCGAGGCGGTGGGCCAGGAGCATTGGCCGCTGTTCTTCGAGCGTCTCGGCGCCTGCCTACGATCTGGTGGGCGGGCCGGCCTTCAGGTGATCACCATCGCCGAGGACCGTTTCGAGGAATACCGCGCCTACCCCGATTTCATCCAGACCCACGTGTTCCCGGGCGGCATGCTGCCGACCACCCGCCACCTCGCCGAGGGGCTGACGGCGGCCGGGTTGACGGTGGGCGAGCGGCTGGCCTTCGGCGCCGACTATGCCCGCACCCTGGGTCTGTGGCGTGACGCGTTCCTGACGGCCTGGCCCGGGATCCTGGACGGCGGGCGAGGCTTCGACGAGCGCTTCCGGCGCCTGTGGACCTACTACCTGGGCTACTGCAAGGTGGGCTTCGAAAGCGGCGCCATCGATGTGGTGCAGATCGCGGCGGCGCGGCCGTGACGCCGCCGCCGGCCATCGCCGCGCCCGGCGACCGGGTCGCGCGGTCGCCGTCCTGGCGTCGCACGGTGACGCTCTATGGCCTGCCCGGGCTGGCGCTGGCCATGCCCACCATCCCGGTGTTCGTGTTCCTGCCGACGCTCTACGCCGAGACGCTGGGGCTCGGTCTGGCGGCCGTGGGCGGCGTGCTGCTGCTGGCGCGGCTGGTGGATGGCGTGACCGATCCGCTGGTGGGCCTGCTGAGCGATCGCTGGCCCACCCGCTGGGGCCGGCGCAAGCCCTGGGTGGCGCTGGGCGGGCTGATGGCGGCGCCGGCGCTGCTGATGCTGTTCCTGCCGCCGGAGGGCGCCGGCCTGGGTCACCTGATGCTGTGGACCCTGGTGCTGTACCTCGGCTGGACTCTCGTCAACGTGCCCTACACCGCCTGGGGCGCCGAACTGTCCGGGGACTACCACGAGCGCGCGCGCATCACCGGCTGGCGCGAGGGCCTGATGATCGTCGGCATCCTGGTGGCCGCCGCCATGCCGGCGCTCGCCTCGGCGCTGGGGTGGGCGGAGCAGGCCGGCCTGGCGCTGGTCGCCGTCGCCGCCGTGGCCCTGGGGACGCCGGCCATCGTGCTCCTGCTGGCGCGGGTGCCGGAGCCGGCGCCGGACCGCCCGCCGCCGACGCGGCTGGGGGCCTCGCCCTGGGGTCAGGCGCGCGCGGTGCTGGGCAACCGCCCGTTCCTGCGGCTGCTGGCGGCCTGGGTGCTGAACGGCCTGGCCGGCGGGCTGCCGGCGGTGCTGTTCCCCCTGTACCTTCAGCATGGCCTCCAGGTGGACGCCGGGACCCGTGACGCGCTGATCCTGCTGTACTTCGTCGCCGCCGTGGCGGCCATTCCCGGCTGGCTGGCGCTCAGCCGCGCCTGGAGCAAGCATCGCGCCTGGGCCGCCGCCATGGCTCTGGCCTGCGCGGCCTTCGTCTGGGTGCCGCTGCTGGACCCCGGGACGGCCGGGGTGGCCGCCTTCGCCGTTATCTGCCTGCTGACCGGCGCCGCCCTGGGCGCGGACCTGGCGTTGCCGCCGGCCATGCAGGCCGATGTCATCGACCTGGACGCGCTGCGCACCGGACATCGCCGCGAGGGTGTCTTCTTCGCCCTCTGGGGCATGGGCACCAAGGGGGCGCTGGCGCTGGCGGTGGGCCTGGCCTTCCCGATCCTGGACGCCGCCGGCCTGGACACCGAGGCCGCCACCCAGACGCCTCTGGCGCTGGGCATGCTGGTGACCCTGTACGCCCTGGTGCCCGTGGCCCTGAAGCTGGGGGTGATCGCGCTGGTCTGGAACCACCCCCTGACCCGGCGCCGCCAGGGCATCATTCGCAAACGCCTGGATCGCACCGGAGCCGCCTCATGCTGACCCCCAGACACGCCCCCGCCAAGGACTCTCCTCCGGGCCGCCGCCGGCGCGGCCGCTGGACCCGCTGGCTGGCGGGCCTTGCCGTGGTCGTCGTGCTGATGGCCGCCATCGCCACCATGACAGGATTCGACGCCATGAAACCCAAGGACTTCGCGAACACCGAACCCAAGCTGGTCCTGGAGGAGTACTTCCTGGGCCGCACCTTGGCCTGGGGAATCTTCGAGGACCGCTTCGGCTCACTGCGCCGTCAGTTCGTGGTGGACATCGAGGGCACCTGGGACGGCGAGACCCTGACCCTGGACGAGCACTTCGACTATGCGGACGGGGAGACGGACCGGCGCGTCTGGCGCATCCGGCGCCTGGACAACCACACCTACGAGGGCCGGGCGGACGACATCATCGGTACCGCCGGCGGCCAGGCGTACGGCAACGCCCTCAACTGGGCCTATGACCTGGACCTGAAGATGGGCGAGCGGTCCCTGAAGGTGCACTTCAACGACTGGATGTGGTTGCAGCCGGGCGGCGTGCTCGTTAACCGCGCCACCATGTCCAAATGGGGCATCACCCTGGGCACGGTGACGCTGTTCTTCCGCAAGGCAGAGGCTGACGAGCCGATGCCGCGTTCGGGCGAGTCACGTCTGGGTCAGTGACGCGGGGCGACCGCGTTACGTGATCTCGTCGTCGGTCAGGTGCCGGGGCAGGTCCATGGACTCGTGGAGGATGCGCAGGACGTCGACGGTGGGGTGGTGGTCGTCGGGGACGATCCGGAAGACGATGAGATGGCGCCCCGTCCGCCCGCCGCGCGCCACGGGGAGGGTCATCAGGCCGGGGGCGATGTCATCACGTGGCCGGACACCCAGCGCCGAGGGGCCGGCGCGGAGAGTCCGAAGGGCGTCGAGGATTGTGTCCCCGTAACGGCCGGCTTGGGTCGGGCCGAAATGGTCGGCCGTCCATTCCACGATACCATCGAAGTCATGCACGGCCGCCGGAGTGAGGCGGACGTCCCATCGTCCCGTGCGTGTGTTCAAGGTTTCGAGTTGCCGTCTTTGGGGCTTTGCAAGATTGTGTTGGCGCGCCTGGACAAGTAATCCGCCGCATCGTCGGCGCTGTCAAACCTTATGGACCGTCCTTCCTCGATATCGCGGATGCCGATCGCCACGGCGTCGCGCAAGGCTTGCAGGCGCGCGGCCTCCTCGGCCTCGCGGGTCTCGATCAGGCGCAGACCGTCGCGCAGCACCTCGCTGGCGTTCTGGTAGCGGCCGGAGGCCACCAGGTGCTCGATCATCGTGGCCTGGTGGTCGGTGATGACGACGTTGCGGGTGGGCATGGGCGTGTTTCCGGGACTGGGGGACCGATACTGGCAGAATATGCCAGTGCGGGCCCCGTCTACAAGCCGCCGTCCGGATCCAGGGGATCGGGCGGGGTCGCGCTCTCCAGGTCCGCGTCGTCCACGTCCTCCAGCGCGCCGTCGTCCGCGCCCGCCCGCGCGCCATAGGCGGCCAGGGCCGGTCGCGCATCCAGCAGGCCGGCGGCGCGCATCTCGGCGATGCCCGGCAGGTCCTTGAGGCTCTCCAGCCCGAAGTGATCCAGGAAGGCGTCGTTGGTGCCCCAGGTCAGCGGCCGTCCGGGGCTTTGCCGGCGCCCGCGCGGGCGGATCCAGCCGGCCTCCAGCAGCACGTCGAGGGTCCCCTTGGAGACGGTCACGCCCCGGATTTCCTCGATCTCCGCGCGCGTGACCGGCTGGTGATAGGCGATGATGGCCAGCGTCTCCACGGCCGCGCGCGACAGCTTGCGCGGCTCCACGGTCTCCAGGGTCAGCGCTTCCGCCAGGTCGGGGGCGGTGCGGAAAGCCCAGGTGCCCCCGCGCCGGACCAGGGTCACGCCGCGCCCGCTGTACTGGGTCGACAGGGTGCGCAGCAGGCCGGCCACGTCGGCCCCGGCGGGCAGACGGGCCTTCAGGTCGGTCTCGGTCAGCGGCGCGGCGGCGGCGAACAGAAGGGCTTCCAGGCGGCGCAGCAGGTCGAACTCGTCCGGGGGTGGCGGCGGGGCGTCGGTCATGAGGCGTTACCTCCGGCGCCGCAACGAGATGGGGGAGAACGGTCCGCCCTCCTGGCGCAGGTCCACGGCGCCCCGGCGGGCCAGTTCCAGGCTGGCGACGAAGGTGGCGCTGAGCGCCGAGCGCTGATGAAGGTCGTCGCGCAGGTCGTCGGGCAGGAAGCGGACCAGCACGGTCCAGTCCACGGCCAGGCCCAGCCGGCGCGTGATGCGCGTCAGGGCCTGATCCACGGAGTCCAGGTCCACGGGCTCAATGGTCAGGTTGCGCACCTCGCCGCGCCGGTACAGGCCGGCATAGGCGGTCAGCAGGTCGTGCAGCGTCAGGTCGTGCACGGTGTGGCGATGCACCGCCAGCACCTCGGGCCGGCCGCGCGCGAACACCCGGTCCCCCAGGCGCGGTTGGGCGATCAGCGCCTGTCCGGCCGTGCGCATGGCCTCCAGCCGCCGCAACTGGAACTGCAGGGCGGCGGCCATCTCGGCGCCGCTGGGCTCGTCGTCCGTCTGCGGGACGGGCAGCAGCAGGCGCGACTTCAGGAAGGCCAGCCAGGCGGCCATGACCAGGTAGTCGGCGGCCAGATCCAGATGGCGGTCGCGGGCGGCGCGCACGAAGGCCAGATACTGCTCCGCCAGATGCAGGATGGACAGGCGTGCGAGATCCACCTTCTGCTCGCGGGCCAGGGCCAACAGCACGTCGATGGGGCCGTCGAAGCCGTCCAGGGCCAGGACCAGGGCCGCCGGATCGGTGCCGCCGGGGGCGGGGTCCTCCTCGAAGGGGAGCCCGCCGTCGGCGCGGGGGCTGGCCGGGGGGAGAGTGTCGTCGGTCATCCGCCGTCCCTTCCTGGATGCCGCGCCGGCCGGTCTCTCGGCCCTTACCCCAGCAGGGCCAGCCGCGACATCACCTCGATCAAGCCGTCGACCGCCGGCAGGATGACCCAGGCGAAGGGGTTGATGTCATAGCCGATCTGGGCCGCGCCGAAGGGAATCAGGAACAGGCCCAGGATCAGGATGATGAAGCCATAGGGTTCCACGCGCGCCAGCGGCAGGGCCAGCGACCGGGGCAGCAGGCCGACCGCCACCCGGCCGCCATCCAGGGGCGGCAGCGGGATCATGTTGAACACCGCCAGCAGCAGGTTGAGCACGATCAGGTTGGACAGCGTGCGGGCCGTCCATTCCATGGCCACCGCCGGCACGAACGGGACCAGATGGAACAGCAGCACGGCCGCGAAGGCCATCACAAGGTTGCTGGCGGGGCCGGCGGCGGCCACCAGCACCATGTCGCGGCGGGGGTTGTGCAGCCGCCGGAAATTCACCGGCACCGGCTTGGCCCAGCCGAACAGGAACGGCGCCCCGGTGAAGAACAGCAGCCCCGGCACCACCACCGTGCCCATCGGGTCCACGTGACGGATGGGGTTGGCGCTGACCCGCCCCAGACGGTGTGCGGTATCGTCGCCCAGGCGCCAGGCGGCCCAGCCGTGCGCGGCCTCGTGCAGGGTGATGGCCAGCAGCACCGGAATGACCCAGGTGGTGGCCGTGACCAGGATTTCGGGATCGAAACTCATGCCGGCATCAGCTCCCGCAGGCGGGTCACGGCCGTGTCGGCGTCGAACGGGGCCGGTCGGCGGCGGGCGGCGTGGCAGCGGTCCAGCCGCGCCAGGGCGGCGGCGTCCATGGGCCGGCAGCCGGCGACCACGGCGCGCATCTCGGCCAGATCGCCGTTGCAGTGGAGCACGACATCGCAGCCGGCGTCCAGCGACAGTCCGGCGCGGCGGGTGAAGTCGCCGTTGAGCGCCTTCATGGAGATGTCGTCGGTCAGCAGCAGGCCGTCGAACCCGATGTGGCCCCGGATGATCTCCGTGATCACCGTGGGCGACAGGGTAGCCGGACGATCGGCGTCGATGGCGGTATAGACCACGTGGGCGGTCATGCCGAGGGGCGCGTCCGCCAGGGCCCGGAACGGCGCGAAGTCCGTCCGCTCCAGGTCGGCGCGGGGTGTGGTCACCACCGGCAGTTCCTCGTGGGAGTCGGCCCGCGCCCGCCCGTGCCCGGGGAGATGCTTGACGACCGGCAGCACGCCGGCCTCCAGCAGGGCCTCGGCGCACACGTGGCCCAGGTCGGCGACGGTGGCCGGATCGGTGCCGAAGGCGCGGTCGCCGATCACCGCGTGACCATCGGCGCTGGGCACGTCGAGGAGCGGCAGGCAGTTCACGTCGATGCCGAGGGCGACCAGATCGGCGGCGATCAGCCGCGTGTTCAGGCGCACCGCCTCGCGCGCCAGGGCGGGATCGCGGGAATACAGCGAGGCGACCACCCCTTGCGGCGGCACGGCGCGCCAGTGCGGCGGCGCCAGGCGGCAGACCCGCCCGCCTTCCTGGTCGATCAGGACCGGGGCGTCGGCGCGTCCCACCAGGGCGCGCAACTCCGCCACCAGATCGGCGACCTGGGTGGGGGTGTCCACGTTGCGGCGGAACAGGATGAAGCCGAGCGGATTGGCGGCGGAAAACAGCGCGCGTTCCTCGGCGGTCGGTCGCGCCCCGGCGCATCCCAGGATGGCGGCCAGGGGAGCCCCGAGGGGCGCTTTACTCACGGACAACAAGACACTCCACGTCGCGCTGCTTCAGGGACCGGCACAGGGTTTCCGCCGCCTCGCCGGACGGCAAGGGGCCGGCTCGCAACCGGTAGAACTGGCCCAGGTCTCCCAGGTCGGCGAACACCACGGCGTGGGGCAGCGGTCCCAGCAGGTCAGGATGCGCCTTGGCCAGGCGTTGCCAGGTGGCTTCGGCCGCCGGCCGCGCGCGGAAGGCGGCAAGCTGGACCTGCGGTCCCCGCAGGGCGGCGGCCGTCACGTTTTCCGGGGCCGGCGTGGGCGCGGCGGCGGGCTCGGGGGCGGCCGGGGTTGGGGCGGCCGGGGCTGGGGCGGCGGGCGGCGGTGCCGACGCCACGGTGGACGGGCCGTCGGCGGGCTCGGGAGCCGGCGTCTCGGGCGCCTCCGGCGCGCTTGCCTCCGGTGACGGGTCCGGCTGCGGGACCGGTGGGGGTGGCGCGGCGGCGTCGCCGGTGGCGGGCGCGGCGGCCGCCACGCGTGGCGGCGGGTCCGGCGCGGGCACCGGGGTCGGCGGCGCCACCGGGGCGGCGGGCCGCGGCAACAACTGTTCGACCCGGGGGCCGTCGTTCTCGGCCGGGTTGTCGCCGATGCGATCGTAGACGCGGATGTCGGTGTTCTGCACCTGGAGGCCGCCCGGATCCTCGGGGCGAACCTTATAGGGCTCGGTGTCGGCGGCGACGACCGGCAGGACGGGGCCGGCGGGGATGGAAACGGCGGTGTCCGTGGTCTCGGCGGGGGCCTGCGCGACCGGATCGGGGGGCGGCGCCAGCAGCAGGTACCAGACCACGCCGCCGACCACCACCAGGATCACCAGCGCGGACAGCAGGGTCATGACCGAGCGGCGCTCCCCGAACCGGGTCGCGGGGTCGGGGCCGTCCTGGGGACCGAGGTCGTCGAGACCGAAGGCGCCGTCGTCGCCGCGAGTCCTGGAGCGATCCCGCGCATGGCGGCCCCGGATGCGCGCGTCCTCCCCGTCGAGGGTGGGGTCCGTGTCTTCCGGAAGCAGCCGGAACATTTCGTCGTCGAGGGAAACCGGTTCCTCATGCCCGTCGCGCCGGAACCGACTCATGCCTGGCATCAGCGAAGTTCCCTTACTGGCTGAACGCCGAAGACTCCAAGGCCCGAGGCTATCACCGTCGCCACCCCTTGAACAAGCGCGAGTCGGGCCAGCGACAACGTTTCGTCGTCGGGCCTCAGGAAGCGCAGGGCGACGTCGTCCTTGCCCTTGGTCCACAGTCCGTGGAAGGCGGCGGCCACGTCGGCCAGGTAGAAGGCGACGCGATGCGGCTCGTGCGCCTCGGCGGCGCTTTCCACCACCCGGGGCCAGCCGGCCAGCAGGCGGATGAGGGCGCGTTCCTCCTCGGCTTCCAGGCGCTCCACCGCCGCGTCGGCCAGCGCCGCCGGCGACAGGTCCCGTCCCGGAAAGATCTCGGCCGCGTGACGGGCCACGGAACAGGCGCGCGCATGGGCGTACTGCACATACCACACCGGGTTGTCGCGGCTCTGCTCGGTCACCTTGGCGAAGTCGAAGTCCAGGGCGGCGTCGTTCTTGCGCGTCAGCATGATGAAGCGCACCACGTCGCGGCCGACCCGGTCGACCACCTCGCGCAAGGTGACGAAGGTGCCCGCGCGCTTGGACATCTTCACCGGCTCGCCGTTGTCCAGCAGCTTGACCAGTTGGCACAGCTTCACGTCCAGGCTGGCCTGGTCCTCGCCGACGGCCCGCACCACGGCCTGCAACCGTTTGACATAGCCGCCATGGTCGGCGCCGAACACGTTGATCAGGTCCTGGAACCCACGCGCCACCTTGTCGCGGTGGTAGGCCATGTCGCCGGCGAAGTAGGTCCAGGCGCCGGTGGACTTGCGCACCGGCCGGTCCACGTCGTCGCCGAAGTCGGTCGCCCGGAACAGGGTCTGCGGGCGCGGTTCCCAGTCCTCGGGGGTCTTGCCCTTGGGGGGCTCCAGGACGCCGGTGTAGATCAGGCCCTTGTCGCTCAGGAACGCAAGGGTGTCGTCCACGCGGCCGGCGGCCACCAGGGCCCGCTCGCTGGTGAACACGTCGAAGGCGATGCCCAGGGCCGCGAGATCGTCGCGGATCAGGTCCATCATCATGGCCACGGCGCGCTCGCGGATCGCCGGCAGCCACTCGGCCTCCGGCGCGTCGACCCAGCGGTCGCCCATCTCGTCGGCGAGCACCCGGCCCACCGGGATCAGGTAGTCGCCGCCGTACTCGATCGCCTTGGTCGCCAGCAGGGTGTCGAGGGCGTCGTCGCTCAGCCGTCCCAGCGCCTGCCGGTAGCGGGCGTGAACGGCCCGCGCGAGCGCGTCCACCTGGGCGCCGGCATCGTTGACGTAGTACTCCCGCGTCACCCGGTAGCCGGCCTTCTCCAGCAGGCCGGCCAGCACGTCGCCGACCACCGCGCCGCGCGCGTGGCCGACGTGCATGGGGCCGGTGGGGTTGGCGGACACGAACTCCACGTTGACCCGGCGGCTGTTCCCGAGGGTGGAGTCGCCGTAGCGCTCGCCCTTGCGCAGGCAGGCGCGCAGGCTGCCCAGCCATACCGCCGGCACCAGACGCAGGTTGATGAAGCCGGGTCCGGCCACCGCGGCCTCGGCCACCCCGGCTTCCGCCGTCAGCCGCGCGCACAGGGTCTCGGCCAGATCCCGGGGCTTCAGCCCGGCCGGCCTGGCCAGCACCATGGCGGCGTTGGTGGCCAGGTCGCCATGGGCGGGATCGCGGGGCGGCTCCACGGTGACCCGCGACAGGTCCAGGCCCGCCGGCAGGGTTCCGTCGCCGGCCATGGCGTGCAGCAGGTCGAGAAGGCGGTCCTTGTAGGCGTTGAAAACGTTCATGACGGGAAACGGTCCGGTGCAGTCGGGAAAACGGGGCGCGGTCAGGGCTTGACGGAGGGATCGAACAGCCGGGCGTGCTCGTCAAGGGCGAAGCGGTCGGTCATGCCGGCGATGTAGTCGGCCACCACCCGCGCCCGGCGGCTGGTATCGTCGCCGGCGGCGGCGGCGCGCCGCCCCCAGTCGTCGGGCAGCAGGGCCGGTTCGGCCAGCAGCAGGTGGAACAGGTCGTGCACCACGCGACGGGCCTTGCTGGTCATGCGGTTGACCCGGTGGTGCCGGTACATGTTGGGAAACAGGAACGCCTTGAAGGCGCGGTCGTGGTCCCGCATGGCGTCGGAGAAAGCCACCAGGGGCCGGTCCATGGCGCGCACGTCCTCCACCCGCTCGGGGCGCGCCTCGGCGAAGCGGCGGGCGGTCTCGGCGCACAGGTCGGCGATCATGGCGTTGATCAGGCGGCGCACCGACTCGTGAATCAGGCGGCTTCGCTCCAGGCCCGGGTGGGCGTCGGCCAGGGCCCGGAACACCGGTCCGGCCAGCGGCACGTCGCGCAGGTCGTCTTCGGAAAACAGACCGGCGCGCAGGCCGTCGTCGATGTCGTGGGCGTTGTAGGCGATGTCGTCGGCCAGCGCCGCCACCTGGGCCTCGGGGCCGGCGTGGGTGTGCAGGTCGAGGTCGTGGGTCTCGGCGTACTCGGCGATGGCCAGGGGGAGCGGCCGGCTGTCCGGCCGGCCCACCAGGGGGCCGTTGTGCTTGACCAGTCCCTCCAGCGACTCCCAGGTCAGGTTGAGGCCGTCGAAGGCAATGTAGCGGTGTTCCAGCTTGGTGACGATGCGCAGGCTCTGGGCGTTGTGGTCGAAGCCCTGATGGTCGCGCATGCAGGCGCGCAACACCTTTTCCCCGGCGTGACCGAAGCAGGTGTGCCCCAGGTCGTGGGCCAGCGCCAGGGCCTCGGCCAGGTCCTCGTCCAGCCCCAGCACCCGGGCCACCGAACGCGCGATCTGCGCCACCTCCAGGCTGTGGGTCAGGCGGGTGCGGTAGTTCTCGCCCTCGTGATAGACGAACACCTGGGTCTTGTACTGCAAGCGGCGGAACGCGCCGCAATGAATGATGCGGTCGCGGTCGCGCTGGAAGGCGGTCCGGGGCGGGGACTCGTGCTCGTCATGGAGGCGTCCGCGCGACCGCGCCGGATCGCTGGCGCAGGCCCGAAGCAACCCCACGGGCGGTGCCGGGGGCGTCGCCGCGGCAGGCGTTGGGGCCGACACGGGAGGCGGCGGCGTCACGGGGGCGGAGAGGGGGGGAACGGTCATGATCGGCACCCTATCCCCGCGCTGTCAGGCTGGCAATCATCCGCGCCCCTCGACCAGCAGTTCTCAGGATGGGGTTGGAGTGTGTCGCAACCGGGTCTGGTGATTGAAGGGACAGGTGAGGAGGGGCGGGCTCAGGGTGGCTGGGGCGG
>NZ_JACIGK010000008.1 GCF_014197915.1 Roseospira visakhapatnamensis | reverse complement strand
GATCGTCCGAGATGAAGTTCGCCATCGCCCGATCCTGATGACTTGAGCCATAGACCGATTCTACCCGAGCCCGCCCAAATCCGACAGACTGCTAGGACACGCGTCCGGTGAGCATGCCCTCGTCGGCGGACCACGCCTCGATGCGCGCCTGCACCGCCTTGATCGTCCGCGCCGTGACCGTGTCCTCGTCGCCGTCGGCCGCGATCACCGTGCAGCGTTCCGGTTCATGACCGGCGATGTCCAGGAAGCCCAGCCGCACCCGGGCGTGGAACGCGATGTCCAGGGCCTCGAAACGGGTCACGGCGCCACGGGCGCGGGCGCGCATCAGGCCCACGTTCGGATCCAGATCCAGGACCAGGGTCAGATCGGGACCGAACGGCCCGGCGACCAGTTCATAGAGGACTTCCAGGGTTTCCGGAGCGAGGCCGTGACCATGGCCCTGATAGGCCAGGGTGGAATCCGCGAAGCGATCGCACACCACCCAATCGCCGCGCCGCAGCGCCGGCCAGATGACATGGCGCAAGTGATCGCGTCGCGCCGCCGACAGGAGAAGCGCCTCGCCAACCGCGTCCCAGCCGTCCACGGGCGCGTCCACCAGCACCGCGCGCAGGGCCTCGGCGCCGGAGGACCCGCCCGGCTCCCGGGTTTCCACCACCGTGTGTCCCCGTGCCCGAAGCCAGGCGGCCAGGTGACGCGCTTGCGTGGACTTCCCGGTCCCCTCGCCGCCTTCCAGGGTGATGAAGCGGCCCCGCATCCCATTCCCCCTCTTTATCATCGGTTCGACGGCCCCATGGGCGTCGTGCCTGACCGCCCACCACAGGCTCGGGGCGGCGTCAGGCCGGGCTCCGCAATGGCGGCGGCCCATCCACGCGCGCGCCCTGGCCGTCGGCTTGGTCCCCGCCTCCATTCAGGGCGTCCGGCAACGCGAGTCCCAGAACCAGATACTTCAAGGCGGTGAACATGCGATTGAACAGGCCCATGCGGTCGACGTTGGTTCCCGCATGCAGAGGAAATGCCATGTCCTCCATCCCCGGCGCCTCGATGACCAAGGTGGCGACCCGGTCCCCCTGGGTGACGGGCGCCGGCACCGGCCCCTCGTACCGGGCGGTCACGGTCATGGCCCGGCGCGCGTTGCGCGGGATGGTCACGGTCAGCCCCTCCGGCAGCACCAGCGGCACGGTCTCGGTCTCGCCCATCCACACCTCGGCCTCGGTGACCGTGTCGCCGGGTTTGAACATGGTCACGGTCTCGAAGGTGCGGAACCCCCAGGAGATCAGACGCTCGGCCTCTTCGGTGCGGGCTCGCGTGCTGTCCAGGCCGTTGAGGACCAGGATCAGGCGGCGCCCGTTGCGCTCCGCCGACGCGGTCAGGCCATAGCCGGCGATGCTGGTGTGCCCGGTCTTCAGGCCGTCGGCGCCCACGTTCTTGTAGAGCAGCGGGTTCCGGTTGTGCTGCGTGATGCCGTTGTAGGTGAACTCCTTTTCGGAATAGTACGGATAATACTCCGGAAAGTCGGTGATGATGCGGTTCGCCAGGGTGGCCAGATCGCGGGCCGTCATCAGGTGATCCGGGTGCGGAAGCCCCGTCGAGTTCTCGAAGGTGCTGTCGGTCAGGCCGATTTCGGCGGCGCGCCGGTTCATCGCCTCGGCGAATGCCTCCTCCGACCCCGCCAGGTTCTCGGCCACGACGATGCAGGCGTCATTGCCGGACTGCACGATGATGCCGCGCAACAGATCTTCCAGCCGGACGTTGGAGTTCGGCTCCAGGAACATGGTCGAGCCGCCGCTGGCGGCTCCACCCTCTCGCCAGGCGTTCTCGCTGACCGAAAAGACATTGTCCAGCGACAGGCGGCCGGCCTTGAGCTGTTCGAACACCATATAGGTGGTCATCAGCTTGCTCATGGACGACGGCGGCATGGGGACCGTGGCGTTCTTGTCCAGAAGAACGGTGCCGGTGCCCACGTCCAGCAGCAGCGCCTCGCGGGCGCTGGTCTCGATGGCCTGGGCGCGCGCCATGACGGGACCCGAGGCCAGCACCACCATCAGGACCGCCACCATCAGGATGATCGGCACGATCCTCAAGATCGGCGCGTCTCGCGTCGACCGATCACTCAGGCCCGGGCGTGGCCCGGACCAGTTCTTACACAAGCTCTGAAAAGACATCTTGAACCCGCTTTATTCAAACGGAAATGTGCCGATCCAGAGCGCGCCTTGTGAACCATTGGCCGCGAGACGGGACCGGGGACCGCTCAGTGCGTCACCACACGAGCGGCAGGATACCCGGAGGAGCGGACCACCTGCAACAGACGGGCGGCCTGTCGGCCCGTATCCACCGGTCCGACACGCACGCGCAACAGGTTGGCGCCGGTTTCGGTGGTCACCGGCGACAGCGCGGTCGGTCCCAGCGACTCCAGGTGCTCCGCCGCCCGCGAGGCGTTGAGCGGGTTGGAGAAGGCCCCGGCCTGGACGTACCATCGACTCTCATCGCGCGCGGGCGCGGGCCTGTTCGCGATCACGAAGGCCTGCCCGGCGGTTGATCTGGCGCTGTCGGCGGCCTGCCGCGCGACGGGCGGAGTGGCGACCGGACGCACGACACGTGTCGCGCTGACCGGCCGGGCCACGGCGGTGGTCGCCGGCCTCCTGTTGCCATGGCGCAGCGCCAGGCTTTCCTCTTCCAGGATGGTCACGCGTACCCGCGCCGTGCCTCGGCGCCGGAAGCCCAGCATTTCGGCGGCCCGCTTGGAGACATCGATGATGCGGTTGTGAGAGAACGGTCCACGATCGTTGACGCGCAGGTTCACGGACCGCCCGTTGGCCATGTTGGTGACCCGCACCATGGAGGGCATCGGCAGGGTCGGATGGGCGGCGGTCAGGGCGTTCTGGTCGAAGCGTTCGCCATTGGCCGTGCTCTTGCCATGGAAGCCCGGACCGTACCAGGAGGCCATGCCCTCCTCGTCATAGCCCATGTCCTCCGCCGGCGTGTACCAGCGACCGCGGATCTGGTAGGGGCTTCCAACCTTGTAGCGCCCCGCCGACGACTGGCCCTGCTGGCCATCCGGCGCGATGATCTTGGCCGTGTTGACGGCCAGGGTGGTCTCGGCGCAGCCCGCGAGTCCCAGAAGCGAGACCAGGACCACGCCAACGGACAGGACGGTCAGGGCACGGGATCGATGACGGACTCGGACAGGGTCGGGGAAGGACGCGGCGCACTGCCCATGGACTCGCATGATCGCACTCTTCCTTTTGTGCCAACGGTCACGGCGAAGGACCGTACCATACCAGCGGCGGATGAGCGTGACCCATCCGCCCCCGGGGCGCCTTGCGAGCGCCCCATCTCAAAAAACGGGCACCGCGAAGCGGTGCCTGGGCTGCACCAGCCCGCTCCCCCATCCGGCCACCCGTTCGGATACTGCCCCACGGAAACGATGGGAGAGCGGGGGCATGGGCCGGCCACGAACATCAGCGGTCATGATCAAGGATCGTTGGCATTACACCGGACGATACAACGAAAAACGGTGAGCCTGGAAGATCGGAAGGGACCCGCTACAATCCCGAGATCAGATCAAGTCACGACAGCACAATGTTGAGTAGAGAGCTGAACTATACCGACTTTGGCGAATCCTGGCAACCCGCCGGACAAGGTCTGACGAAAGACCCCATGGAGACTGTGAGCCACCCGTCGAAAACAAAGGGCGCGTTCACAAACGGACACGCGGCGCAGGGTCCGGTTGGCGCCGTCCCCCCCTGCCCCGCCTGCCCGGATCCACCGCCGACAGAGACCGCCGTCCTGGTCGTGGTTCCGCAGGACGCCGACCATGCCTACCCCCCAACGCCCTACCCATGGTACACACTTCGCGGTCTGAAACACAGCATATTGCGGTTTCCAGAACGATCACGGGCCCATGGTCAGGTCGGATCAAGGCCCGCGGCGGCCCGCCGCACCCGGGCGAGCAACGCGGGATCGGCATAGCCATCGGCGGGCAACCCTCGCGCCGCCTGGAACCGCTTGATGGCCGCCCGGGTGTTCGGCCCCAACAGACCGTCGGGGGCCCCGGCCTGATAGCCCAGCCCGTTCAGCAGCCCCTGAAGGATCTCCACATCGTCGCGGCGCAGGGGTGTTTGATCGCGGTTGAACACACCGATCAACGGCCCCTGTCCGGCGATGCGGTCGGACAGATGCCCCACGGCCAGGGCGTAGAAGCTGGAGTTGTTCCAGCGCATGATGACACGGAAGTTGTGATACACCAGGAACGTGGGTCCCCGGTGTCCGGCGGGCATCAAAAGGGCCGCCGACATCTGCGGACCGCCGGGCAACGGCCCGCCGTCGGCCCGCGTGACCCCCAGCGCGCGCCAGGTGGCCAGCGGCTGCCACTGGTCCAGGCCGGAGCGGGCATGGTCGTAGCCGGCCGGTAGGCGCACCTGCCGTCCCCATCGCTCGCCGGCCCGCCAGCCGATGCGCGACAGGAAGGCGCCGGCCGAGGCGAAGGCATCCGGCACCGAGGTCCAGATGTCGGCGCGGCCATCGCCCGTGCCATCCACCGCATGATCGCGGAAGGTGGTGGGCATGAACTGCATCTGCCCCATGGCGCCGGCCCAGGAACCCTGCATGGCCTCAGGCGTGATATGCCCCTGGTCAAGGATCTCCAGCGCCGTCAGCAACTGCTCCCGGAAAAAGGCGCCCCGGCGCCCGTCGTGGGCCAGGGTCGCCAGGGCCTCGATCACGTTGAAACCGCCGGTGTTGCTGCCGTAGTTGCTCTCCAGGCCCCAGAAGGCCAACAGCACCTCGGGCGGCACGCCGGTTTGCCGCGAGACTCGCTCCAGGAGCGCGCGATGCCGCGCCAGCATGGCGCGCCCGGTCTCGACGCGGGTGTCGGACACGGCCTTGCCGAAGTACCCCCAGAACGTGCTGGTGAACTCGGGTTGACGGCGATCCAGCTCGACCACCCGGGGGTTGGCGGACAGGCCGGCGAACGCGCGATCCACGGTGGTCGGGCGGATGCCGCGCCGAATGGCCTCGGTCCTCACGCCGTTCAGCCAGCGGGCGAACGCGGCTTCCTGGGTCGACGTCGTGCCGGCCGGAGCAACGGTGGCGGCGGGATCGGCCGGCCGGGGACCGGGCACCGGTGCCTGGGCGCAGGCCGGCAAGGTCAGCAGAACGGCCAGCGCGCCGATGGCCATGGATCGGCCCGCCAGCGGCTGACCAGCCGGACGGGAGCGGGTGGGAGGTGACATTCCGGGTCTCCAACGGTGAGGCGCCCCCTGTGTGCCACAGACGGCGCCCCCGAACAATTGGATCCGAAGCGGTCCCCGCGCCCGACCTCGCCGGGCCGCCCTACTCCGCCGCCGTGCCGGCCGCGCGCGGATCGGTCCCGTCCACCGTGACCGGCACCTCCAGCTTGTCCAGCATCTCCTTCGGCACGATCTGCCAGAAGGCGCCGATGTCCTGGTCCCAGGTCACCAGCAGGCGCTGCGCGAACCGCGACTGGGTCTCGGCGACGTACTCCTCCACCAGGCGCCTGAGCATGTCGGCGTAGTGATCCACCTGGATGCGCTGCCAGATCACGTAGTCCGGATTGATGCGCAGCGGCAGGAGATCCTTGGGATCATGGATGAAGGCCATGCCGCCCGACATGCCGGCGGCGAAGTTGGCGCCCACCTCGCCCAGGATCACGACCACGCCGTTGGTCATGTACTCGCAGCCATTCGACCCGCAGCCCTCGACCACCACCTGGGCGCCGGAGTTGCGCACCGCGAAGCGCTCGCCCGCCTGACCGGCGGCGAACAGCTTGCCGGCGGTGGCGCCGTAGAGCGCCGTGTTGCCGATGATGGTGTTCTCATGCGAGGCGAGTGGACTGGACACCGCCGGCCGCACCACGATGGTGCCCCCCGACAGCCCCTTGCCCACGTAGTCGTTGGCGTCGCCGAACACCTCCAGCTTCAGACCCTGGACGGCGAAGGCCCCCAGCGACTGACCGGCGGATCCCCGCAGGCGCACGGTGATGTGCCCAGGCTGAAGACCCGTCATGCCGTACTTAGTGACGATCTTGTGCGAGAGCTTGGTGCCCACGGCGCGGTGGATGTTGCGCACCGCGTAGGTGAGCTGCATCTTCTCGCCGTCCATCAGCGCCGCGCGGGCGTCGTCGATCATCTGCGCGTCCAGGGTTTCCGGCACCTCGTTGCGGCCCTCCAGCGTGCAGTGCACGGGCAGGCCGCCGCTGTCCGGCGTGGCCAGGATGGCGTTCAGGTCCAGGTCGTCCAGGTGCGACGATCCCCGGCTGACCTGGTGCAACAGGTCGGTGCGGCCGATGGCCTCGTTCAGCGAGCGGAGGCCCAGGGAGGCCAGGATCTCGCGCACCTCCTCGGCCATGAAGGTGAACAGATTGACCACCTTCTCCGGCGTGCCTGTGAACTTGTCCCGCATCGCGCGATCCTGGGTGCACACCCCCACCGGACAGGTGTTGGTGTGGCACTGGCGCACCATGATGCAGCCCATGGCGATCAACGAGGTCGTGCCCACGCCGAACTCCTCGGCGCCCAGCATGGCGGCGATGACCACGTCCCGCCCCGACTTGATGCCGCCGTCGGTGCGCAGCAGCACCCGGTGGCGCAAGCGGTTCAGGGTCAGCACCTGGTGCACCTCGGACAGGCCCATCTCCCAGGGCAGGCCCGCGTACTTGATGGAGGTCTGCGGGCTGGCGCCGGTGCCGCCGTTGTGGCCGGACACCAGGATCACGTCGGCGTTGGCCTTGGCCACGCCGGCGGCGATCGTGCCGATGCCGGTGCGGCTGGTCAGCTTTACGGTGACCCGGGCGCTGGGGTTGATCTGCTTCAGGTCATAGATGAGCTGCGCCAGATCCTCGATGGAATAGATGTCGTGGTGGGGCGGCGGACTGATCAGCGTCACCCCCGGCGTCGAGTGCCGCAGCTTGGCGATCTCCACGGTCACCTTGAAGCCGGGCAACTGCCCGCCCTCGCCCGGCTTGGCGCCCTGGGCGACCTTGATCTCGATCTCGCGGCACTGGTTCAGGTATTCGGCGGTGACGCCGAAGCGGCCCGACGCCACCTGCTTGATGGCCGAGTTGGCGTTGTCGCCGTTGGGCCGGGGCTTGTAGCGCTCCGGATCCTCGCCACCCTCGCCGCTATCGGACTTGGCGCCGATGCGGTTCATGGCGATGTTGAGCGTGCCGTGCGCCTCCGGCGACAGCGCCCCCAGCGACATTGCCGGAGTCACGAAACGGCGGCGGATGGCGTTGGTGCTTTCCACCTCGTCCATCAGGATCGGTTGGCTGACGTGCTTGAAGTCCAGCAGGTCCCGAAGGTTGATCGGCGGCAGCTCCCGCAGGCCCTTGGTATAGCGGCGGAAGGTCTGGTAGCTCTCGGTGGTCACCGCCTGCTGCAACACGTGGATCAGGCGACCGTCGTACTGGTGCGCCTCGCCCCCGCGCCGATAGCGGTAGAAGCCGCCCACCGGCAGCGCCACCACCGCCGGATCATAGGCGCGGGCATGCTGGGCCAGCGCCTTCCTCTGGATGCCGCCCAGGCCGATGCCGGAGATGCGCGAGATCAAGTTGGGGAAGAACTCGGCCACCAGGGAGCGCGACAGGCCGATGGCCTCGAAGCAGTAGCCGCCCCGGTAGCTGCTGATCACCGAAATGCCCATCTTGGACAGGATCTTGAGCAGGCCGTCGTTGACCGCCTTCTTGTAGCGGGCCATGACCTCGTCAAGCGACAGGTCCCCCAGCAGGCCGCGCCGATGGCGGTCCGCCAGGCTGTCCTGCGCCAGCCAGGGGTTCACGGTGGTGGCGCCGACGCCGATCAGCACCGCGAAGTAATGCGTGTCCATGCATTCGGCGGACCGCACGTTTAGCGAGGTGAAGGTGCGCAGGTGCTGTCGGACCAGATGCGTGTGCACCGCGCCGGCGGCCAGGATCATCGGGATGGCCACCCGCGTCGGTCCGACCGCCCGGTCGGACAGGATCAGGTGGGTGCAGCCGCCACGCACCGCGTCCTCGGCCTCGCGCTGGATGCGCTGGATCACCTGGCGCATGGCGTTCTCGCCCCCGGCCGGATCGAAGGTGGCGTCGATCTCGCTGGCCGTCTGGCCCATATAGCGCCGCATGGCCTCGAACTCGGCGGTCGTGAGCACCGGGCTTTCCAGTTGCAGCAGTTCGCACTGCTCGGCCGTTTCCTCAAGGATGTTGCCCAGGTTGCCCAGCCGCGTGCGCAGGCTCATCACCCGCGTCTCGCGCAGCGGATCGATGGGCGGGTTGGTCACCTGACTGAAGTTCTGGCGGAAGAACTGATGCAGGCCCCGGTAGTGGTCCGACAGCACCGCCAGCGGCGTGTCATCCCCCATGGAGCCGGTGGCCTCCTTGGCCTCCTCGACCATGGGCTGAAGGATCAGTTCCATGTCCTCCATGGTCTGGCCGAAGGTCATCTGGGCGCGGCTCAGGGCCTCGCCGGACAGGCCAGCCGGCTCGCAGCTGTCGCCCTGGATCAGGCTATCGAGCATGGTGATGCGCTTGACCCAGTCCCCATAGGGATGCCGCGCGGCCAGCATATCCTTGATGTCGCTGTCCTCGTAGAAGCGCCCCTCGCGCAGGTCCACGGCGATCATGCCGCCCGGACCGACCCGGCCCTTGCGGACGATGTCGGCCTCGACCAGCCGCACCATGCCGGTCTCCGAGCCGACCACCAGCAGGCCATCGCGGGTCACCGAATAGCGCATGGGGCGCAGGCCGTTCCGGTCCACGCCCGCCACCACCCAGCGGCCGTCGGTGGCGGCGATGGCCGCCGGACCGTCCCAGGGCTCCATGACACAGTTGCAGTAGGAAATCAGGTCGGCGTGAGCCTGCGGCAGCGTGGCGTTCTGGGTCAGGCTCTCGGGGATCATCATGGCCTTGACCATGGGCGCCTCTCGGCCGCTCCGGCACATCAGCTCGAACACCGCGTCCAGCGAGGCGCTGTCGGAGCCACCGTTGCGCACCACCGGCTTCACGTCCTCGATGGCGGCGCCAAGAACGCCGGTGGACATGCGCGTCTCATGCGCCTTCATCCAGTTGACGTTGCCGGTGACGGTGTTGATCTCGCCGTTGTGCGCCAGCATGCGGAACGGCTGGGCCAGCCACCAGGTGGGGAAGGTGTTGGTGGAATAGCGCTGGTGATAGAGCGCGAAGCTGGACTCGAAGCGGTCGTCCAGCAGGTCCGGATAGAAGCTGGTGAGCTGCTCGGCGAGGAACAGCCCCTTGTAGATGACGGAGCGACAGGACAGCGAACAGATGTAAAAGTCCTGGATATTGGCCGCCTGCACCTTCTTCTCGATGCGCCGCCGCACCCCGTACAGGTCGATCTCGAACTGGTCGTCGTCCACGCCCTTGGTGTTGCAGATCATGATCTGCTCGATCTCGGGCCGCGTGGCGTTGGCCTTCTCGCCGATCACCGAAATGTCCACCGGCACCTGGCGCCAGCCGTAAATGGTGAAGCCGGCCGCCAGGATCTCGGTCTCGACGATGCAGCGGCACTCTTCCTGCTCCGTCAGGTTGGTCTTGGGCAGGAACACCATGCCCACCGCCAGCCGCCCGTTCATGGGGACGTGGCCGGTGGCGGAGATGTGCTCCTTGAAGAACGCCTGGGGAATCTCGACGTGAATGCCGGCGCCATCGCCGGTCTTTCCGTCGGCGTCGACCGCGCCCCGATGGAACAGCACCTTCAGCGCCTCGATCCCGGCCACCACCACCTGGCGCCGGGGCTGGCCGTCGATGGACGCCACCAGCCCGACCCCGCAGGCATCGTGCTCCAGCGACGGATCGTAGGCATGGGCCGCGCGAAGGCGATCGGCGTTGGCGCGCCACTCGGCCACGACGGCGGCGCCGTCCTTGGTCTGCATCTCGGTCATGGCCGGGACTCCTCTCGGTCGGGGCCGTCGCCGCCCGCGATGGCGTTGGCGGGGCAACAGGCCGGAAGCTCTGGAACGGGGGATCAGGCGGGCGCGGTCACGACGCCAGGGCCATGTCCCCGGTCGGCGCGGTCGCGGCGGCGGCGCGCGCCTGAAGGTAGTCGTGGATGCCCTCGGCGGCGTCGCGGCCGTCGCGCACCGCCCAGACCACCAGCGAGGCGCCGCGCACGATGTCGCCGGCGGCGAACACGCCGTCCATGTCGGTCATCAGGCTGTGGCTGTCGACCTTGAGGGTACCCCAGCGGGTTACCGGCAGGTCCGGTTCGCCGAACAGCGTGGGCAGGTCCTCGGGCTCGAAGCCCAGGGCGGCGATGACCATCTGGGCCGGCAGGCGGAACTGGCTGCCGTCGATGGGAGTCGGGGCCTGGCGGCCCGTGGCGTCGGCGATTCCCAGGCGCATGCGTACGGCGCGGACCTCGGCGGCACGCCCGTCCTTGTCCACGACGGCCTCGGGCGCGGCCAGCCAGACGAAGTCGACCCCTTCCTCGATGGCGTTGGTCACCTCGCGCTGGGACCCGGGCATGTTGGCCTGGTCCCGCCGGTAGAGGCACTTGACGGAGGTCGCGCCCTGGCGGATGGCGGTGCGCACGCAGTCCATGGCGGTGTCGCCCCCGCCGATCACCACGACGTCCTTGCCGGCGGCATCGAGGTCGCCGCTGTCGAAGGCCGGCACGCTGTCGCCCAGGTTCAGGCGGTTGGACGCCGTCAGGTACTCCAGCGCCGGCAGCACGCCCGGCAACCCGGCACCCGGCACCGAAAGGCCGCGCGCCTTGTAGACGCCGGTGGCGATCAGCAGGGCATCATGCGTCTGGCGCAGGTCGGCGAGGGTGGCATCGCGACCGACCTCGAAGTTCAGGCGAATGTCGACCCCGGACTCGGCCAGCAGCGCCGCCCGCCGCTCGACCACGGTCTTTTCCAGCTTGAAGCCCGGGATACCATAGATCAGCAGGCCGCCGATCCGGTCGTAGCGGTCATACAGCGTCACCTTGTAGCCATGGCGCCGCAACTGCTCGGCCGCCGCCATGCCGCCGGGTCCCGCGCCGATGATGCCCACGGACTGGTCGCGTTCCTCGATGGGCGTGATCGCCTGGACCCACCCCTGCTCCCACGCGGTGTCGGTGATGAACTTCTCGACGGCGCCGATGGTCACGGTACCGTGGCGCGACTGCTCCAGCACGCAGGAGCCCTCGCACAGGCGATCCTGCGGGCAGATGCGGCCGCAAATCTCGGGCATGTTGTTGGTGCTGGAGGACACCGCGTAGGCTTCGCGCAGGCGCCCCTGGGCCGTCAACAACAGCCAATCCGGGATATTGTTGTGCAAGGGGCAGTGAACCTGGCAAAACGGAATGCCACACTGCTCGCACCGGGAGGCCTGATCGGCGGCGCGGTCATCGGCGAAGCCGGTGTAGATCTCGTCGAAGTCGTCACGGCGTTCGTCGGCGGCGCGCTTGTCGGGCATATCGCCGCGCAGACGGGTGAATTGCATCATCTTCCGCGCCATGGCGCTTCCTCCACTCGGGTCGGGGGGCAGCCGGGTCAAGGGTCTTCGGTTGCGGGCTACCCACAGTCCGGAGAGGTGTCATACGCTTCGCAGGGGGGCTTACACAAGCCAAAAGCACATAAACGGCAGTATGACTGACGTTATTTTCGAGGCCCGCCGTCCCCCGTTGCCATAACAGAGGATCCGCTTCGAAGCGTGCCGGAAATTAGGTCACAAATGAGAACCAATTTCCGTCGATGCCAGGGGCACCCAAGTTTGCTAAAAGAAAACCCTTATCAGATCAGGGGGTTGGGCTGTGCTCACACTGCATGTCATCGTCCTGGCCCTGGTTCAGGGCATCACCGAGTTCCTGCCGGTCAGTTCCTCTGGGCACCTCGCGCTGGTGCCCATGCTCACCGACTGGCCCGACCAGGGCATGACGATGGACGTGGCGGTGCACGTGGGCACCCTGCTCGCCGTGTGTCTCTATTTCTGGCGTGATGTCGTGGCGATGCTCGGCGGCCTGACGCGATTCTGGCGGGTGCGCAGCGACCCCGGCGCGCGCCTGATCTGGCATCTGGTGGTGGCCACCATCCCGGTGGTGGTGGCCGGCGTGCTGCTGAAGGAGCGGATCGCCACCGACCTGCGCAGCCTGGAGGTCATCGCCTGGGCCACCCTGGTGTTCGGGCTGCTGCTGGGGATCGCCGATCGGGTCGGCATGACCGTGCGACGGGTCGAGCACATGCGCCTCCTGGATGCCCTGGTGCTGGGCCTGGCCCAGGCCCTGGCGCTGGTGCCCGGCACCAGCCGCTCCGGCGTCACCATGACCGCCGCCCGGTTCCTGGGCTTCGAGCGACCGGACGCGGCCCGCTTTTCCATGCTCATGTCGATTCCCACGCTGACCGCCGCCGGCGTCCTCCTGGGCCTGGATCTCTACCGTCTGGACGACTGGCGCATCACCCAGGAGGCGCTGGTCGCCGGCGCCCTGGCCCTGGTCTCGGCGTTGGTCGCCATGGCCGGGCTGATGGCCTGGCTGCGCCGCGCCGGCTTTATGCCCTTCGTGATCTACCGCGTGGTCCTGGGGCTGGCGCTGCTGGGCATCGTCTACGGCTATCTCGACCTCTGACCGGACCTCCCGGACCCAGCCGTCTCCAATCGCGTCACGGGCTGCGTCGCTTTTTGGATCACTTGCCGGGCGGTCGCGGCTGGGCTAGCAAGGGTCCCCCTTCCCGCCCCTGTCCGGACACGCAACCCCATGGCCGTCGCCCCGCTCTCCCGTCCCTGGTCCGATCTCAAGGATCCGGCTCGCGCCACCCTGATCCTGATCGGCGGGACCGCCCTGGTGCGAGTCCTGCTGGCCGTGCTCATGGACTTCGGTAACGGCGAGTCCTACTACCTCGCCGGCACCCGCGAGCCGCACCTCAGCTACTTCGACCAGCCGCCGCTGGCCCTATGGCTGGGCTGGGCCATGCTGGCGCTCACCGGCAGCGACGACCCGGCGGTCATCCGCCTGCCCTTCATCCTGATCTTCGCGGCCACGACCTGGGTGCTGTTCAGCCTGACGCGGCGGCTCATCTCGCCCTGGGCGGGCTTCTTCGCCGCGCTGTTCCTCAACATCTCGGCGGTGTTCACCGTCAGCGTCGGCGGCTGGTTCCAGCCCGACGGTCCCCTGATGCTGTTCTGGCTGCTGACCGCCTGGGCGCTGGCCCGGGTGATGCTGGAGCCCGACCAACGGACCCGCGCCTGGCCCTGGTGGCTGGTGATCGGCCTGTTGCTGGGTCTGACCCTGCTGGCCAAGTACCACGCCGTCTTCCTGGTGGCCGGTGCCGGCCTGTTCGCCCTCACCCGGCCCGACCAGCGGCATTGGGTCCGCCACCCGGCCCCTTATGTGGCCGGCCTGCTGGCGCTGGCGGTGGCCGCCCCCGTGCTGATCTGGAACGCGCAGAACGACTGGGTGTCCTTCGCCTTCCAGAGCGGCCGCTCGGTGGAGAGCGCCGGCCTACGGCCCGACTGGCTGTTGCGCAGCATCGTGGGACAGATGACCTGGCTGTTGCCCTGGGTCTGGCTGCCCATGATCTGGGTGTTCGCCGCCGCCCTGTTGCGTGGCCCGACCGACGCCAACCGGACCGACTGGTTCCTGGCTTGCCTGGCCGTTGGACCAATCGCCTTCTTCACCGTCATCGCGCTGTGGGCGCCACTGGGGTTCCACTTCCACTGGCAGGCGCCGGGCTACCTGATGCTGTTCCCGCTGCTGGGGCGGATGGCGGAGCGCGGACTCGCCCGCCGCCCTCGCCTCACCGGCGTCTGGCTGAGCGGGTCGGTGACGGTCACGGCGCTGGTGCTGGCGGTGCTGGCCAGCCACATCGGCACCAACTGGATCGCCCACGTCGTCCCCCTGGACAAGGACCCGACGCTGGAGGCGCTGGAATGGCGCGCCTTGCGCGAGGATCTGGCCGAAACGGGCCTGCTGGACCGGCCGGAGACCTTCGCCGCCGCCGTCCACTGGGTCGAGGGCGGCAAGGTCGACAGCGCCGTCGGCGGCGCCCTGCCGGTGGTGGTGCTGTCCAACGATCCCCGCAACCTGGCCTTCACCCTGGACCTGCGCGCGGCCGAGGGCTGGGACATGCTGCTGATGGGCAGTGGCCGGCGGCTGGGCGACGACCCGCGCGCCCGCTTCACGCAGAGCCTGGACCGCCTGGAGCCCATCGGCACCTACACCCTGACGCGTGGCGGCGACGTGGTGATCGAGGACATCCAGGCGTGGCTGGGTCGAGGGTTCACGCTGCGCCGCGCCGTCGCCTTCGACGGCACCGACGCGGTCAGCTACTTCGGCGACGGTTGGGGACCGGTGGACGCCGGGGCCGGGGCGCGCGCCGTCGCGGCGGACACGGCGACACTCCGGGTGGACCTGGACCCCCGGGTCCCCTACGGGCCCCTGCGGGTTCAGGCGCGATCCGCCGATGGCCAGCAGACCTTGACGGTGGCCTGGAACGGCACCGCCGTTGGCCGACTCGTGCTGCCCGAGGACGGATCGGTCGTGACCCTGGACACCCGGGTCCCCGGCGCCCGGCGCGTGGACCGCCGGCAAGGGACGATCACCATCACGCCGGAGCGCCCCGGAGCCTGGGTGCATGACCTGCGGCTGGAGCCCGATCCCCTGCCCTGACGCCCGATCGCCGACGAGGGGACCGGCGCCATCGGGGGCCGGTCCCGCCTTCCCCGGCCAGGACGTCAGGTCGCGTCCGCGGCCACCTGCATGCGGATGATGGCGTCCGGATCGCTGACCTTGCCGTTGTGCTCCGGCGCGCCCTTGCGGATGGCGTCCACCGCCTCCATGCCGTCCACCACCCGGCCCCAGATGGTGTACTGCCCATCCAGGTAGGGCACGTCGGCCAGACAGATGAAGAACTGGCTGTTGGCCGAATGGGGGTTCTGCGTGCGGGCCATGGAGCAGGTGCCGCGCAGGTGCCGGGCCACCGAGGGATCGGAGAACTCGGCCTTCAGGTCCGGCAGGTCGGAGCCGCCGGTTCCGGTGCCCGTGGGATCCCCGGTCTGGGCCATGAAGTCCTCGATCACGCGGTGGAACACCACGCCGTCGTAGAACCCCTGGCGGGTCAGGGTCTTGATGCGCTCCACATGCGCGGGCGCCAGTTCGGGCGACAGGGTGATGGTCACCCGGCCGGCCGGCAGATCCATGTACAGGGTGTTTTCCGGATCAAGGGTCACGCCAGCGTCAGCGGCCATGGGTCTTGCCTTTCCTGTGACAGCGCACATCAGTGCGACGGAGAACATCAGCGCCCGCCGGGACAGTGGGATCGCCCGCGACCGGCGCAACCCGGTTCCGTTACTCATGAGACTCTCCAAAGCGATTCAGCAGGCGTTGGTGCACGCTCGGCGTCACGAAGGGGCTGATGTCGCCGTCCAGGCGGCCGATCTCCTTGACGAAGCGCGAGGAAATGAAGTGTGACCGTTCCGAGGCCATGAGGAAGACCGTCTCGATGCTGTTGTCCAGCCGCGCGTTCATGCCGGCCATCTGGAACTCGTACTCGAAGTCCGAGACGGCGCGCAGGCCGCGCACGATCACCGAGGCGCCGACCTCCTTGGCATAGTGGACCAGCAACGAGCCGAACGGCATCACCTCCACGGAGTTGCGGGCGCCGATCCCGCTTTCGTCCAGGGACTCCCGTAGCATCTCGACCCGCTCCTCCAACGAGAACATCGGGCCTTTCCCGGCATTGACGGCCACGGCGACGATCAAGTGGTCCACGACCCGCGTCGCCCGACGAATGATGTCCAGGTGCCCCGTGGTGACCGGATCAAAGGTCCCCGGATAGACGCCCACATGGTTACTGACAGTCATGGCGGATGCCCGTTCCCCTCTGTCGTTGCGGCGACCGCCACCCAACGGCACCCGTCGCGCCGGGCACGGGCCACGCCCGCGCCCCCATTGTTCAGTCCTCGGTGTCGGCGTCGGCGTCGGTGACCGTGTCCTCATCGGTCCCGTCCGCGCCGGCGTCGCCGGTGTCCTCCTCGCCGGGGTCGGCCAGGGACGCCGGCAGATGCGCCGCCGAGACCACCACCTCGTCCTCCGCCGTGCGGAACAGACGCACGCCCAGGGTCTTGCGCCCGGCGATGCGCACGTCGTTGAGCGGAAAGCGGATCAACTGTCCGGTGTTGGTGATCAGCATGATCTGGTCTTCATGGCCCACCGGGAACGACGCCACCACGGACCCGTTGCGCGGCGGCGTGTCGATGCTGACGATGCCCTGCCCGCCGCGCCCCGAGATCCGATACTCGAACGAGGAGGTGCGCTTGCCGAAGCCGTTCTCGGTGACGGTGAGGATGAACTCCTCCTCGGCGGCCATGCGCTCGAAGTCCTCACCGGACAGGTCGCCCGGCTCCACCGCCTCGGCCTCCACGTCGGGCGCGCGATCGGCGTCCTCGTCGTCCGGGCGGCGGCGCAATTGGTTGGCCTGCTTCAGGTAGGCCGCCCGGATCGCCGGATCGTAGTCGGCATGGGTCAGGATGCCCAGACCCATCACCCGGTCGCCGCGCGCCAGCTTGATCCCGCGCACACCCGTCGAGGTGCGGCCGGCGAACACGCGCACGTCGGACACGGCGAAGCGGATGCACTTGCCGCCCCGGGTGGACAGCAACACGTCCTGGTCGTCCGAGCACACATGCACCCCGATGAGCGCGTCGTCGGGCTCCAGCTTCATGGCGATCTTGCCGTTGGCCATGATGTTGGTGAAGTCGGACAGCTTGTTGCGCCGCACGGTACCGGAGGCGGTGGCGAACATCACGTGGAGGTCGCCCCACCTGTCCTCGTCCTCCGGCAGTGCCATGACGGTGGAGATGGTCTCGCCCTCCCCCAGCGGCAGCAGGTTGACCATGGCCTTGCCGCGCGCCTGCGGCGTGCCCAGGGGCAGGCGATAGACCTTGAGCTTGTAGACGATGCCGGCGGAGGAGAAGAACAGCAAGGGCGCGTGGGTGTTGGCCACGAACACGGTGGTGACGAAGTCCTCGTCACGCATGGCCATCCCGGTCCGCCCGCGCCCGCCGCGCCGCTGGGCCCGGTAGGTGGACAGCGGCACCCGCTTGATGTAGCCGGTGTTGGTCACCGTCACCACCATGTCCTCGCGGGCGATCAGGTCCTCGTCGTCCACCTCGAACTCGACGTCCTGAAGCTCGGTGCGCCGGGGCGTGGCGAACGCCTCGCGCACGGCCGCCAGTTCCCCGCGCATGACGGCGTAGAGCTTCTCGCGCGAGCCCAGGATCGCCAGGAACTCCTCGATGCGGGCGCCGATCTCGCGCAACTCCTCCTGAATCTTCTCGCGCTCCAGGCCGGTGAGCCGATGCAGCCGCAAGTCCAGGATGGCGCGGGCCTGCGCCTCCGACAGGCGATAGCAGCCGTCCACCACGCCCCGCCCGGGTTCGTCGATCAGGGCAATCATGGGCGCCACCTCGCCCACCGGCCACGGGGTGGCCTGCAATCGCTCGCGCGCGGTCTGGGGATCGGGGGCGCGGCGGATCATCTCGACCACCGGATCCACGTTGACCACGGCGATGGCCAGGCCGACCAGCACGTGGGCGCGTTCCCGTGCCTTGTTCAGTTCGAACACGGTGCGGCGGCGGATGACCTCCTCGCGGAAGGCGATGAAGATCCGCAGGATCTCCGACAGCGTCAGCA
Source organism: Roseospira visakhapatnamensis (assembly GCF_014197915.1). Classification (GTDB taxonomy): domain Bacteria; phylum Pseudomonadota; class Alphaproteobacteria; order Rhodospirillales; family Rhodospirillaceae; genus Rhodospira; species Rhodospira visakhapatnamensis. The sequence goes on along the minus strand of NZ_JACIGK010000008.1, from coordinate 139,156 downwards.
ACAACGGCCGTCCCTGGTTCAGGGCCAGCATGTTGACGCCGAACGTCGTCTGCAACTGCGTGAACCGGTAGAGCTGGTTCAGGACCACGTCGGCCACGGCATCGCGCTTGACCTCGATCACCACCCGCACCCCGCGACGATCGGACTCGTCGCGGATGTCGGAGATGCCCTCCAGCTTTTTCTCGCGCACCAGTTCGGCCATCTTTTCGATCATCGCCGCCTTGTTCACCTGATAGGGCATCTCGGTGACGACGATGGCCTCGCGGTCGCGGCCGAAGCTCTCGATGGCGCAGCGCGCGCGCATGATGATGCTGCCGCGCCCGGTCATATAGGCGGCGCGGATTCCCGCCTTGCCCATGACCAGGGCGCCGGTGGGAAAGTCCGGCCCGGGGATGATCTCCTGCAAGTCCTCGAAGGACAGGTCCGGGGTGTCGATCAGCGCCAGGCAGGCGTCGACCACCTCGCCCAGATTGTGCGGCGGGATATTGGTGGCCATGCCGACGGCGATGCCGCCGGCGCCGTTGACCAGCAGATTGGGGAAGCGCGCCGGCAGGACGACGGGTTCCCGCGTGCTTTCATCATAGTTGGGCTGGAAATCGACGGTGTCCTTGTCGATGTCCTCCAGCAGTCCATGCGCGGCCTTGGACAGGCGGGCCTCGGTGTAGCGCATGGCGGCGGCCTTGTCGCCGTCCATGGAGCCGAAGTTGCCCTGGCCGTCGATCAGGCGCAGACGCATGGAGAAGTCCTGCGCCATGCGCACCATGGCGTCATAGATCGCGCCGTCGCCATGCGGATGGTACTGGCCCATCACGTCGCCGACGATACGCGCCGACTTGCGGAACGGCTTGCCGTGGACATAGCCGTTCTCGTTCATGGCATAGAGGATGCGCCGGTGCACCGGCTTCAGGCCGTCGCGGGCATCGGGCAGGGCGCGGCTGACGATCACGCTCATGGCGTAATCAAGGTAGCTGCGCCGCATCTCGTCCTCGATGGCGACCGGAGAGATGTCGGAGTCGGAGGGAGTGCCGGGAGGAGTGGTCACGATCGGACGTCGCCTACGGGTTCATGCCGGTACGGGCCCGATGGAGGTCCCTCCCGCCGGCGCGGCCACGCCCGAGGGGCGGACCACCGCGGGAACGCCCGTGATGGAGCGGGATGGACCCAGTGGCATCGGACGAAGCCGGGCTCATGGTCAGGCCCGGACAGGGCGTCAAGTCGCCTGTTCTGGGCGGGAACCTCCCCCTGTCGCCGTCCGTGGAGCGGTCCCGAAACCGGCGCTGGAAAGGGCGACGACCTTAGCAAACGCACCGGAGCGGGGCAACGTGGGCGTGACCGTCCCATCCGCGTCCCCGGGTCTACCAAGGCCCTTCACGCCACCGCGCCCGGCCCGACGGACACGCCGATGCGCACCTGGTCTCCCCCCCTGGCCCGAGCCTCGGACAGGGCCTCGTCCGCCCGCGTGAATGCCGCGTCCCAGCCCCCGGGCGCCGCCATGGGATCGATGGCCACCACCCCGGCACTGCATGTGAAGCGATGAGGAAGGGGACTGTCCGACGAAACGGGGAGCAGGCCCTGGGTGCGCACCACATCGAGAATGTGGTCGCCGGTCCGCGTCAGATCGGCCTCGCGCACCCCGGGCATCAGCACCATGAACCGCGCCGCGTCGAGGCGCGCGACGATGTCGTCGGACCGCGTGTGGCCGCGCAACAGGCTCGCCAGCAGGCAAACGACGTGTGTCTCCATATCCGGTCCATGGATGTCGCCAATCCGGTTGGCGTGGTCGACCTCCAGAACCGCCAGGCCCAACGGGCGTGTGTCGCGCGCCGCCGTGACGGCCTCGCGCCGGTACAGCGTCTCGAACCCGATGCGGTTCCATGTCTGGGACAGCGGACAGATCAGGGCCTCGCGCCCGTCCTCATCCAGGTCCCGCAGCAACTGACCCTGGGTCTCACCCAGGTGACGGTTCTCGATGGCGACCTCCGCCAGCCGCGCCAGATCCTTCAGGCTCGACAAGGTCTCCCAGTCCATCTTGCGGGGCTGCTGATCGATGATGCACAGGGTGCCGATCAGGAACCCCGCCGTGTTGCGGAGCGGGATGCCCGCGTAATAGCGGATGAACGGGGGGCCGATCACCAGGGGATTGTCGGCGAATCGGGCATCCTTGAGCGCATCCGGGATGATGAACAGGTCATCCCGCAGGATGGCGTGCCCGCAGAACGAGATGTCGCGGGACGTTTCGGGCGCCTGCAATCCAAACCGAGACAGGAACCACTGGCGGTCCACATCAATCAGGGAGATCAACGCGATCGGCAGCCCCGAGAGCCGGTGCGCGAGGCGGGTCACGCTGTCCAGCGCCGCATCGGCCGGCGAGGACAGAACGTTCATCGCGCGCAGGGACGCCAGGCGTTCAGAGTCATCGGCTGGAATCGGTGCACACTTCATGGCTCCATCTCCCACACACGATCTCCGCCCCCTGGCCACGTGGGATCACACCTCGGGTCGCGCGACGAGAAGGTCCGGTGTCGGGCTCGTGCCCTAGTGCAGCGACGTTTGCATTCAAGGGAGTCCCCCTTGAATGCAAACGTCGCTGCACAAGACATTGTTTCTCGTGCACTTTCGATCCAGACAAAAGAATGCGGACTGCATCTTTTGTCTGGATCAGTGCACTAGCTTCCGGCGTGGCCGCGTCCGGTGTCGGGCGCCACGGCAAGACCCCGCCGGCGACCGGCGCCGGTGCGTTCAGGTACCCTAGATCCCCGCTGGGTCTTGGACAACCCAGGGGGAGTTGGCCGTATTGTCCTAGAATGGGATATCGTCCTCCAGGTCGCCCTGCCCCGCTCCACCGCCGCCGGGGCCGCCATAGCCGGAGTCCCAGCCACCGCCGCCCGACCCGCCCGGCCCGCCGGACCCACGGCCGCCGCCACCGCCACCGGCATCATAACCGCCGTCCGCCCCGCCGTTGCCGAAGCCGCCACCGGACCCGCCGCCGCCGCCGGCGCGACCATCCAGCATGGTCATCTCGGCCCCGGGACCCTGAAGGACGACCTCGGTCGAGTAACGATCGTTGCCACTTTGATCCTGCCACTTGCGGGTTTGCAGGGACCCACACAGGTAGACCTTAGATCCCTTGCGCAGGTACCGTTCGGCGATGTCGGCCAGCGGCCCGAAGATCGCCACGCTGTGCCACTCGGTGCGTTCGCGCCGCTCGCCGCTCTGGCGGTCCTTCCAGGTATCCGTGGTGGCCACACGCAGGTTGGCCACCTTGCCGCCGTTCTGGAAGGTGCGGCATTCGGGGTCTCGCCCCAGGTTGCCGATCAGAATGACCTTGTTGACGCTGCCAGCCATGGGGAGTCTCCAAACCCTCGTGAATCGCCGCGCGGCCCCGCCCGGCGACACCGGCGCGACACGCGTTGGCGCCCACTCTATCCGCCCGGTCGCGGTCGCGAAAGTCCCCGGCCCCGGCCTGTATGGGTTCAGGCCGCGCACCGTTCGGGGGTGACGCGTCGTCCTCGTCATGGCACCCATGCCCGTGCCGGTCTGAGTCGGCGCGAGCCCGTCTTGATCACGCCGGTGCGCCGTGGTGAAACGGACATAGGACGCCACCGTGGGATCGATGCCCGGCGCTGGCCGGACACGGGGGGCGGGGTCGTCCACCGCCCCCATCGTCGGCGCGTCGTGGACCCACGCCCCCCTGTCATGCGATGGAGCGACGGTTGTGACACATTTGGTCGGGGACTCGAGGACATCGACCGCCGGCATCCCGTCCGGATCCCTCACCGCCCTGCCCGCCCGTACCGTGGTCCGGATGCTGGGCCGGGGCGAGGTCTCGCCCCTGGAGCTGATCGACGCCGCCATGGATCGTACCGCCCGCGTCGATCCGGTGGTCAACGCCGTGCCCACGCTGTGCCCGGAGCGCGCCCGCGCCGCCGCCCGCCGCCTGACCGACGACGTCGGCGGACTCGGTGGCCTGGAGCCGACCGCGCCCGGCTGGCTCGCCGGCCTGCCGGTGCTGATCAAGGACATGACCGATGTGGAGGGCGTGCGCACCACCTATGGTTCGCCGATCTTCCGCGATCATGTGCCGGCGCGCTCGGGACTGGTGGTGGAGACGCTGGAACGACGCGGTGCCGTGGTGCTGGGCAAGACCAACACGCCGGAGTGGGCGGCCGGCGGCAACACCTTCAACGCGGTGTTCGGCGCCACCCGGAATCCCTGGGACACGCGGCTCAGTTGCGGCGGGTCCTCGGGTGGGTCGGCCGTGGCCCTGGCCACCGGCATGACCTGGCTGGCGACGGGGTCGGACATGGGCGGATCCCTGCGCCTGCCGGCGGCCTTCTGCGGCGTGGTCGGCCTGCGCCCCAGCCCCGGCCGCGTGGCCCGGGCTCCCACCGCCGACCCCTGGTCGCCGCTGTCGGTCGACGGTCCGATGGCACGCGACGTGGCCGATGTGGCCCTGCTGCTGGACGCCATGACGGGCGCCCATCCGGCCGATCCGCTGTCCGTGGACGCCCCGGCCCATCCCTTCCTGGCGGCGGCCGAACGTCCGAAGGTCCCGGTGCGCGTGGGCTGGAGTCCGAACCTGGGACTCTGGCCGGTGGACCCGGAGGTCGCCGCGCTGTGCGCCGCCGCCGTCCGCCGGTTCGAGGACGCCGGCACGCTGGTGGACGACGCCTGCCCCGACTTCATGGGCGCCCGGGCGGTCTTTCAGACGCTGCGGGCCGACGCCTTCGTCACCGCCATGGGGCCGATGCTGGATACGCACCGCGATCAGCTCAAGCCCGAGGTGGTGTGGAACATCGAGCACGGCCTCGCCCAGACCCAGGCCGACCTGTCCGAGGCCGCGCGGGGGCGCGCGGCGCTGATGGCCCGGGTGGCGGCGTTCTTCGAGACCCACGACCTGCTGGCCTGCCCGACCGTGATGGTGCCGCCCTTCCCGGTCGAGCACCGCTTCGTGGACAGGGTCGCCGATACGCGCCTGGAGACCTATGTGGACTGGCTGGGTCTGACCTCCACCCTGACGCTCACGGCCTGCCCGGTGATCTCCCTGCCCTGCGGGACGACGGCCGCCGGCCTGCCGGTGGGACTGCAACTGATGGCGCCGCCGCGCGCCGAGGCCGCGCTGCTGTCCCATGCCGCCCTGCTGGAGGGATTGCTGGGCCGGTCGGCCACGCCGGTCGATCCCCGCGCGCCAGGCTGACGCTCACGCGTGCCGGCATTCCAGGAAGCGGACCGCCTTGGCGCCGGTGCCGTAATCGACCCGGCCGATGGGCCGGAACCCCAGCGCCTTGTGAAAGGCCATCGACCCGGGGTTGGGGGGGCGTTCGTTGACCTCGCAGATCACCCGGGCGTCGCGACGGTGGTGGACCGCCGCCGCGCGCATGACCGTCCGGTACAGCGCCCGGCCGACGCCGCGTCCGCGCGCGTCGCTGGCCACCACCACCCGGTCCACATACAGGAATGTTTCCCGGCGCCCACAGACCCAACGATAGTTCTCGCTTTCGTAGGGAAGTCCCGGCGGCAGCGCCAGAACGAACCCCAGCAGGGTTCCGTCTTCGCCGCGCGCGCCCGACACCACCGAGGCCCACTCCATCAGGCGTTCCAGCGCCGGGCCGCTCAGGTCGTTGACCTTCGGCACGGCCGCGTTGTTGAGGACAAGCATGCGATCCAGATCGGCGGACGTCAGATCACAAGGGGTCAAGGGCATGGAGAAACCGGCTCCCGGAAGGGTCGACGAAGTCCCGGTGCTTAGCATACCAACCGGCGCCGGTCAGCGATCGTGTGACGGGCCTCGCCATGCCCCTTGGCAATGTCCCACTCCCGACGGCACACTCCCGTGGTCCATCGGTCACCAAAGGCCGTGCGGATCAAAGGGGAGAGACCGCGCGTCATGGAGCACCTCACCGATCTGGCCACCAACCCGACCACCTGGGCGGCGCTGGCCACACTGATCGTGATGGAGATTGTCCTGGGCATCGACAATCTCATCTTCATTTCCATCCTCACCAACAAGCTGCCGGAGGCGCGGCGCCGCATGGCGCGGCGCGTGGGGATCAGTCTGGCGCTGGTGCTGCGGCTGGCCTTGCTGGGAACGGTGGCCATCATCGTGACGCTGACGGCGCCGGTGATCACCGTCCTGGGGCACGGGTTCTCGTGGCGCGACCTGATCCTGCTGGCCGGGGGCCTGTTCCTGGTCTGGAAGGCGACCAAGGAAATCAGTCACACCGTGAATCCCAATCCCGACAAGAAGGACGACGGGGTGCTGACCATCGGCTTCACCGCCGCCATCGTCCAGATCCTGCTGCTGGACCTGGTGTTCTCCATCGACAGCATCATCACGGCCGTGGGCATGACCGACAACTTCGCCGTCATGGTCATCGCCGTCGTCGTCGCGGTGACAGTGATGATGGTGGCGGCCACGCCGCTGGCGGACTTCATCCACGCCAACCCGACCATCGTCATGCTGGCGCTGGGCTTCCTGCTGATGATCGGCATGATGCTGATCGCCGATGCCTTCGGGGCGCACGTGCCCAAGGGTTATATGTACGCGGCGATGGCGTTCTCGGCCCTGGTCGAGGCCCTGAACATGATGGCGCGGCGGGCCAGGCGCCGACGCGCGACGCGGTCGACATGACACGGTGACGCGTCCACACACACCCCTCACTCCCAACATCACCCCCACGCGCCCCGGAGGGCCGGAACGACCATGAGCGCCCTGATGGATCGTCTGATGGATCGGTTCCCGGCCCTGCGCGACCTGGAGTGCGAGGCCCGCCGGGTTCTGGAGGACGGCGCGCGTCCGGCCACGCTGGCGGCCGGGACGCAGTTGTTCCTGGATGGCGACCCCTGCACGGCCTTCACCCTCATCCTGGACGGTGCCGTGCGGGTGCAGAAGGTGTCCGAGTCGGGACGGCGGATCGTGCTCTACCGGGTGGAACCGGGCCAGACCTGCGTGCTCACCACCAACGCCTTGATGGCGGCCATTCCCTATGGCGCCGAGGGACTGGCGGAAACGGATCTGGCCGTGGCCATCGTGCCCCACGGCACCTTCCAGCGGCTGCTGGCGGGCTCCGACGTGTTCCGCCGCTTCGTGTTCTCGGCCTATGCCACGCGCATCAGCGACCTGCTGCTGTTGATCGAGGAGGTGGCCTTCGCCCGCATCGACGCCCGGCTGGCCCACCTGCTGTTGACGCGGGCGGACGACTCGGGGGAGGTGCGGGCCACACACCACGCGCTGGCCACCGAACTGGGATCGGCCCGCGAGGTCATCAGCCGGCAGCTCAAGGAGTTCGAACGCCAGGGCTGGGTGAGCGCGGCACGCGGCCGGGTGCTGGTGCGCGACGGGGCCGCCCTCGCCCGCCTGCATCAGGGCGGCGACGGCGCGCGGTGACCCTCATCGAGGGTGGAACTGTGACTTAGTTACTGATCGTCACAAGACATCGGTGTACTCCATGGGTCATGGACACGGCCTCCGACAGCCGTGCTCCCCCATCCCCATTTGCTTGAGACGGAGTTCCACCATGACCAAGAACGTTGGCGGCATGGACCGCAACCTGCGGATCGGCCTGGGCGCGCTGCTGATCATCGGCGCCTTCGTGATGCCCGAGACCCTGAACCCCTGGGGCTTCATCGGCATCATTCCCCTGGCCACCGGCCTGATGGGCTGGTGCCCGCTCTACATCCCGCTGGGCATCAAGACCTGCAAGACGGACTGACCGTCCGCGAGGCCGTCCGGTTTCCTTCCGTCGCGTCCTCGCGCGGTTCCCCCGGCGGACCCATCGCCGGGGGAACCGCGTGCGTGGGGCGATGGGTATTCTCTGGCCCGAGCATTGGCCCGGGTATCTCGAACGGTCTGTCAGCGCCCGCCGGAGCCGGACGCCTTGGCGCCGCCACCCGGCGTGGCAGAGGATGGTTCGCGCCCCTCGCGGGGCATGGGGCCGATGTACTTCTCCGTCCGAACGAACGGGCGCGGATGCAGAAGCGTGTACTCGATCCGCTTGTACAGCGTCTTGGCCGCCACCGGCTTGGTCAGGAACTCGTTGATGCCGGCGTCGCGGGCTTCCCGAACGTGCGCCACGTCCGAGTAGCCGGAGATCATGATGATCGGCACCTCGGGACTGGAAATCGAGGGGTCGCGCCGCACCAGCCGGGCGAACTCGGCACCGTTCAGCGGCATCATTTCGTAGTCGAGCAGCACGATATCGTACGGGACCTGCTGAAGCAGCTTCAGGCCCTCGACACCGTCACCGCACTCGGCCACCCCTCGAATCCCGTAACTGGCGAGCTGTGTCGTCACCAGGGATCGCGAGAACTTGTTGTCGTCGATCACCAGAACCCGAAGGGACTGAAATCGCTGACGCATGGCGTCGCTGATGATCTCGTTCGAGGTCAACGCCCTCTCCTCTAGCCGGGTCTTGGAACCGTCCCGTCCAGCCGAGGGCGCGCAACCGAAACACCCGCCCCGTGTCGCGCCCACCCCCGGACCGCGCGCTCTGTCGTCAGGCACGGCAAGTATGCGCCTCGGACCACACCCTGTAAACGGGCGGAACATCCCTCATGACGCGCATGCGACGCAGGCACTATGCGCCTTTCGACGGGCGGGGAAGACGAGTGTGATGGATTCGAAGATCCTCATCGGTACATCCGCAAGCGCCTGAAGGACCTTCAAGTCCATGAACCATGGGAACGCTGTATTTCCGAGTGTCCCGACGGCTTCCGTCGTTCGTCCCGGGCTTATGGATTCATGTCACGAGCCTCGGGGTCAGGACACGGTCCACGGGCTTCAACGGTCACTTCGAAAGACCGCAGGCGTCCGTCATTTCTCGTGTTGAGCGGTCTGATCCGCATGGGGCGGCGTGGCATCCGATGCCGGCCCCGCGGCTTCCGGCGGCGCGATGACCAGGAGACCGTCGCGCACGCCGGTGACCCGGACGTGACTGCCGCGCGGCAACCGCAAGCTCTGTGTGTCGGCCACCGCCGCCCACTCGCCGTCCCCCACCTTCACCCGTCCACGCCCATCCTCCAGGTCGCTCGTCAGGGTCACCATGCTGCCGACGTGCCGGAAGGCGCGACGATTGAGAAGCGGCTGGTCGCTGGTCACCGCGCCCGGCCGCCACAGACGGCGGGCCAGCACCGTGGACAGCAGCGACAGGGCGGCGAACGCCAGCGCCTGCCACTCCCAGCCCAGGGACGGCACCATCATCACCGCCAGCCCGACCGCGCCGGCCGCCATGCCGACCCAGAGGAAGAACACCCCCGGCGCGACCAGTTCCAGCCCCAGGCAGACCACCGCCAGAATCCACCAGTGCCAGAACACAAGGGCCTCAGGCCACCAAGACTCCGTCATGTCACCGCCTCTTGCGATCGTTGCCGAGGGTCTGGCGGACCGGCCGCCGGAGTCGTCGGTCCCGTCACATCAACGACGCCGCGGAGTCGCCCGCGCGCGGGATCATGCTGGTGGTGAAGGACGCCACCGGAGACGCGGTGTCCGGTCCACGATCGGTCGGCCGCCGGGCCGGGTCCTCTCCTCCCCCGCCGCCACCGCCGCCGCCGCCCGACGGATCCGGCCCCAGGGCTTCCTTGGCGATTTCGGCGATTCCGGCCACCGACCCCAGGATGCCGGTCGCTTCCATCGGCAGCATCAGGACCTTCTGGTTGGGGGCGGCGGCCAGGGCCTGCAGGGCCTCCACGTACTTCAGGGCCACGAAGTAGTTGACCGCGCCCATGCTGCCCTTGCCGATGGCCTCGCTGACCATAGCGGTGGCGCGGGCCTCGGCCTCGGCCAGTCGTTCCCGCGCCTCGGCATCGCGCCAAGCCGCCTCGCGCCGCCCCTCGGCCTCCAGGATGGCGCCCTGCTTCAGGCCCTCGGCCTGCAGGATGGTGGCCTGCTTCTCGCCCTCGGCGACCAGGATGGAGGCGCGCTTGTCCCGCTCGGCCTTCATCTGGCGGGCCATGGAGTCCACCAGGTCGCGCGGCGGCGAGATGTCCTTGATCTCGATGCGCGTGACCTTGACGCCCCAAGGATTGGTGGCAAGATCCACCACGGTCAACAATTGGGCATTGATCTTGTCGCGCTGGGACAAGAGTTCGTCCAGGTCCATGCTCCCCATGACGGTTCGCACGTTGGTCATGGTGAGATTGAGGATCGCGACTTCAAGCTGGCGGACCTCGTAGGCCGCCTTGGGCGCATCAAGGACTTGATAGAAGACCACGCCATCCACGGTGACCATGGCGTTGTCGCGGGTGATGACCTCCTGCTCGGGAACGTCCAGCACCTGTTCCATCATGTTCATCCGGGCGCCGACCTGCTCGACGAACGGCACGATCAGGTGGAGGCCGGGATCCAGCGTCTTGGTATACTGGCCGAAGCGCTCGACGGTATACTCCCATCCTTGCGGAATGATCTTCACACTCAGAGCAATGAACAGGATGGCCAGGACGACCAACGTGATCACCAGAACCGTGGTCTCCATCATGACCGCTCTCCGCGCTGTTGATACGGTGGACGGCAGACTACCATTGCCCTCTGCACCGGCCTAGACCGGATGCGATACGGCCATCGGGGGCACACCGGACCCCGGGACGGGCTTCATCGCCGAGCCGGGCACATCAATATGACACGCGTTCTGAGATGCACACCGGGGACCGAGGCCGCGCCATGACCACCAATCCGCGCTCTCGCACGTTCTTGCTCGGAAAAAAACCTTCGTCGCTTATGGCACTTTTTTTGCGTGACCGACATGCACCCGGGTCCGGTCTTCCACCTCCCCAGGCCGGCGAGTCCGTCGGGCGAGGGAGCGGAGGGGGGCCGTCGATCCCGTACACCCCGTCGTTTCCCGGTCCTCCCCCCAACCCCGATCAGGTCATGGCCACGGATCGCTCCCCCTTCGACACAACAGACGATCCGTCGCGGCCCGTCCGAAGCGCCATCCTGGCCTCGGCGGTGGTGTTCATGGTGCTGATCGGCGGTATCTTGGGCTACTGGACATGGCAGAGCCACAACCTGGTGACCGAGCGCGCCGGCGACGTGGCGCGCAGCTTCTCCCTCACCTACAAGGCGTTCACGGAACAGGCACTGGCCAACATCTCGGGGACGCTGATCGAGGTCGCCAGCCTGGGCGACCAGTCCCTGTTGGTTCCGCTGGACACCGACCTTCGGGCCTTCCTGCGCCGGCGGGCCCGCCAGACACCCTTCGTGCGGGATCTGCTGGTCATCGACGCCGATGGCGTCCCCGTGGTGTGGACCGGCAACGGCCCGCCTCCGGATCTTGGCCGGGACGAGTCCTATCTGGCGCATCGCGACGGGGACCCCGGCCCCAACTGGGTCAGCCCGATCTACCGGGACCAGCAGACCGGCGGCCGGTTCACCTTCGCCGTGGCCCATACCGACCGCGACGACACCGGCCGGCCGACGGGCGCCGTGATGGCCCTGGTCGATCAGGCCCGCTTCGCCAATGCCTTCGGAACCATCCTGGAGTCCGAGCAGGCCTCGGTCGCGCTGGTCCACATCGACGGCACCGTCATGACCCGCTTGCCCGAGGTCCGGGGCTGGGTCGGCCGGGTCATTGAAACCGTCGCCAAACGCGTGCCTCAGGGCGCGAAAGAGGACATCACCATCACGCGGTCACCCCTCGATGGCGTCATGCGGGTGATCGCCGAGCGGCCGGTCACCGGCTACCCCTTGATCGCCGGCGCGACCGTGTCCCTGGACGCCGCCCTCGCCCCGTGGTGGCGCGGGGTCGCCTGGGCGCTGGGCGTGCTCGCGCTCGCCGGCATAGGCGTGACCGGATTGACTGTCGGCCTGATCCGCCAGGTGCGCCTACAGGCGTCGGCGCAGCTGTCCCAGTACCGCCAGAACACCGTGCTGGTCGCCCAGCAGGAAACGTCGACCGACGGCATCCTGGTGGTCGACAATCACCGGCGGATCCTGTCCTGGAACCGGCGTTTCGCCGAACTGTGGTTCCTGCCGGATTCCGTCTTCGAGGACGGCCACTACGACTCCGTGCAGGACGCGATGAGTCCCCTCGTGGAAAACGCCGACGCATTCCTGCACCGCATCGACGAACTCTACCTCAACCCCGACGAGGATGAGCGGGAGGGGATCGAGGTCAGCCTGGGCGACGGACGGATCCTGGAACGATACTCCCGCGCCCTGCGCACCGCCCAGGGACGGGTCTGGGGCCGCGTGTGGTTCTATCGCGACGTCACGCGGCGCCGAAGCGACGAGCAAGCCTTGCGCGAGAGCGAGCAGCGCTTCCGCGACGTGGCCAATGCCGCCGACGAGTTCATCTGGGAAGTGGACGTCGACGGGCACCTGACCTTCGTGACCGAACGGGCCACCGACTTCCTCGGCTACAGCGTCGCCGAGATGCTGGGCAAGTCACCGTTCGAGTTCACGCATCCCGAGGACCGCGCCTGGGTCTACGCCCTTTATCGGGACGCCGTCAGCCGCCGCGCCAAGTACGCCATCAGCGACTACCGGATGATCGACAGCGAGGGCAACATCATCTGGCTGCGCACCAACGGCGTGCCCATCCTGGACGACCACGGGCGGCTGCGTGGATATCGCGGCGCCTCGATGAACAGCGACGACATCAAGAACCGTGAACTGGAGATGCAGGACGCCAATCGGCGCCTGGAGGATCAGGCGGCGGCGCTGGTGGGACTCGCCGAACAACTGGATACATCCAACCGGGAGATCCGCCGTGTCCAGGAGCGCTTCGACCTGGCCATGCGGGGGACCACCGACGGCATTTACGACTGGGATCTGGTCACCAACAGAATTTATCTGTCGCCACGCTGGTGTGACATGCTGGGGCTGGGCGAGGATGAGGCCGAGGTCGCCCCCGCCTTCTGGACCAAGCGCATTCACCCCGACGACTACCTCGGCTCGGTGCGCACGCTGTCCGACCACCTGGAGGGCAAGACGCCGCAGTATCGCCATGTGCATCGCGTCAAGCACCAGAACGGCCGATACCTCTGGGTCCTCGACCGCGCCCAGGCGGTGCGTGGTCCGCTCGGCCAGGCGGTGCGCCTTGTGGGCACCCATGCCGACGTCACCGAAATGCGCCGCTACGAGGAGGCCTTGCAGCAGGCCAAGACCGAGGCGGAACTGGCGAACGCCGCCAAGTCCCGGTTCCTGGCGGTCATGAGTCACGAAATCCGCACTCCCATGACCGGGGTGCTGGGCATGACCGACCTGCTGCTCGGATCGGCGCTGGACAAGGAGCAGTACACCTTCGCTCAGACCGTCAAGCGATCGGCCGAGACGTTGCTGGGGTTGCTCAACGACATCCTCGACTTCTCGAAGATCGAGGCCGGGCAACTGGTGCTGGAGGAGATGGACTACGATCCGGCCGCCACCGTCGAGGACGTGGTGGACCTGCTGCGCATCAAGGCTTCGGAAAAGGGGCTCGTCCTGTCCGTCAGCCATGCCCAGCCCCTACCGGACGCCGTGCGCGGCGACCCCCATCGCCTTCGCCAGGTGCTGTTCAATCTGGTCGGCAACGCCATCAAGTTCACCGAACGCGGCGGGGTGACCATCGGCCTGGAGCGATGCGACTCCACGGCGAACGGCTACGACCTGCACTTCCTGGTCAAGGACACCGGTATCGGGCTGTCCGACAGTCAGCGCGCGCGCCTGTTCCAACCGTTTATCCAGGCGGACAACTCGACCACGCGGCGCTTCGGCGGCACCGGCCTCGGGCTGGCGATCTGCAAGCGGCTGGTGGAGGTCATGGGCGGCGACATTGACGTGGACAGCGCCATCGGCCAGGGCTCGACGTTCCGCTTCTCGATCCGCGTCGGCATCGGTGATCGGGCCAACCTCGTCACCGCCTCCGCCTCGCCCCGAGCCCCGGGGACCGACTCGTCCGCCTGTCGCCCCCCGCCCGGAACCCGGCTGCTGCTGGTCGAGGACACGGCCGCCAACCGGCTGCTGATCGCCACGGTGCTGGAGCGGATGGGCTTCGAGGTCGATCAGGCCGAGAACGGTCGCGAGGCGGTGGACGCGGTCACCGCCGATCCGGCGCGTCACGCCCTGGTGCTGATGGACATGCAGATGCCGGTGATGGATGGCGTCACCGCCACGCGCATCATCGCGGGCCTGCCCGGCCCGCCACCGGTGATCGGCCTGACCGCCGATGCGATGCGCGAGAACCGCGATACCTACATGGCCGCCGGCCTGCGGGAGATCCTGACCAAGCCGGTGGACTGGCCGCGCCTGGAAAAGGCGCTGGTCACGCACGCCCGCGACGTCGCCTGGGACACGGAGCCACCCGAGAACGCCCCCGCCGCACCGACGACGACCGCGCCGGATCCGGTGTTCAAGGCGACGCCGCCCTTGCCGGCCTCGTCCGTCACCCTGGACGCCGGTGCCTCCACCGCCGCTGGCGACGACGACGAGGAGTCCGATCCGGTGTTCAAGCCGGCCAGCCTGGACGTCCTTCGAAGCCGCCTCGGCGCCGACCGCATCACACCCATTGTCCGGTCCATGCTGACCAACATGGACACCCAGATGGAGACGCTGAGCGCCGCCATCAACGCGGGCGACGACGAGGCCGCGCGCCGGGCGGGGCACTCGCTGAAGGGGCTGGCCGGGCAGTTCGGCGCCATGCGCCTGTCCCATCTTGGCGAACGGATGCAGCAGCCCGACACGGACCGCGACACCCTCGCCCTCCTCGCTCCCCAGGCCCAGGCCGCCGCCGAGGCCACCAAGACGGCGGTCCACCACTGGCTGCAATCGGCGTCCACGGACGCCGGGCGGGATCAGACCGGATAGCGCGCCCACCCGGGGCCGTCACCCCCGCATGTCGCGCACGCGGGTCGCGTGACATCGGGCGCCGGCGTCAGGGACGCGACATCCCCTCGCCCCCGGCCAGACCATGCGGTCCGCCGTAGTGTAGACGCACCGGATCCGCCGCGCCGGATGGCGGCGCCATCAGGCCGGACGCCCGCAACCGCCCCGCCAGCGCAGCGGCGGGTTCCAGCACCGGCCCCAGGGTGGCCAGCAGGCGCAGGTGCTCGGCCTGAGCGCCGGCCAGGGCCGCCAACCCGGGCAGACCACCGCGATCCTCCAGCAGGTCCAGCACCCGTTCGATCGGCGGCCGCGGCTCCGGATAGGGCGCCACCACCACCGCCTCGTCGGCCGGCAGCGCCGCCGCCTCGCGGGCCACCCGCAGGGCCTCGCGCAGGCCCCCCAGACGATCCACGAGGCCGACCTCAAGGGCATCGGCCCCCGAAAACACCCGCCCCCGCGCGACCTCGTCCACGCCCGCCAGGGTCAACTCCCGGGCTTGCCCAACACGCGTGGTGAAGTCGGCGTAAATCTGGTCCAGGCGCCGGTCGAGCGCCCGGCGCGCGGCCGCCGAGAAGCCACGGTTGGAACTCCACATGGCGGCGTTGGCGCCCTCGTCCAGGGCCGCCCAGGACACCCCCTGCTCCGCCCAGAACCCTTCCAACACCAGCTTTCCGGCGGCGACGCCGATGGAGCCGGTGACGGTGGCAGGCGAGGCGACGATCTGGTCGGCCTCCAGGGCGATGAAGTAGCCGCCGGACGCCACCACGTTGCCCATGGAGACGATGACCGGCGTGCCGCGTTCCCGCGCCATGGCCACGGCGCGGCGGGCGCGGTCGGAGGCGACGTAGTCGCCCCCCGGGCTGTCCAGGCGCAGCACGATGGCGGCGACCCGCTCGTCCTCCACCGCCTCGTGAATGGCGGACTCCAGGCCCTCGGCGCTCAGGCCCCGCGAGAACGACGGACGATCGTCGTCGTCGCCGAAGGTCACCGCGCCGACCCCGTGGATCAGCGCCAGCCGGCGCGCGTCCTCGGGCTCCGCGCTGTCCTCCCGGGCCATGTAGGCGGTCACCGATACCTCGTCATGCTCGCCGAGCGCCTCCTGGACGGCGTCCTTGAACTCGTCGTGATAGCCCTGGCGGTCGATCAGGCCGACCTCCTGGGCCACCGGCGCCAGCAACGGCGCCCGGTCGATGACGGCCGTCAGGTCACCCACCGGGATGTCCCGCGCCGCCGACACGTCGGCGACCACCTGATCGAACCACGACGCCACCAGGCGCCCCATGTTCTGGGCCTGCGCCGGGCGCATGCTGTCGTCCTGCAGGCCGGCGAGGACCCCCTTGAACTCGTGACGGGCCTCGCCCTCGAATCGCAGGCCCCAGTCCCGCAGGGCCTTGGCGATGAAGGGAACCTCCAGGGCCAGGCCGGTGAGGCCCACCTCTCCGGACGGCTGAAGCCACACATCCTCGAAGGCCGAGGCCAGATAGTAGGCCAGGGTGCCGTTGCCGCCGCCCGCCGTCAGGGTATCGGCATGAACGAAGGTCGGCTTGCCCTGGGTCCGGAAGGCGTGGACGGCGTCCCGCAGTTCCTGGGCCTGGGCCAGCCCCATCGTCGGCGTCCGCACCCGCGCCACCAGGCCGAGCACGCGATCGTCGCGCGCCGCCCGCTCCAGCCCGTCCAGCACCGTCCGCAGCGGCAGCGCTCCATCCCCCAGCCCGAGCCAGGGATCGTCCTCACCCTCGGACAGGTCCTGGTCCAGGTCGACGGTCAGCACCATGGCCCCGGGCAGGGGGTCGCGCTGGGGCATCAGGTTGGGCAACACCAGGGCAACCACGATTGCGGTCACCACGACGAGGCCGCCCACCAGGGCCAGAAGGCCAATGATCAGCTTGCCGAGGAATCGAAACATGCGACACGGAATCCCGAGACGAGAGAAAGGAGAACCATGGTGGAGGAGCGACCGGCGGCATGACCCGGCAGGGGTGTCCGGACGCGCCGGGCATTCTGGACGATGGGGATGGCGGCACCGCTATCGAGACCAGGGTCGCCGGGCGCCTTTGCCTCAGGATCCACGGCGCCGATCCCCACCACGTCACCATGAGCAGTCGCGGCAACAGTAACAATCATTGGCACGACTGGCCACACCGGCAATCGTGGTCTCTTCAAGGCTCGAACCCTCGACCCACGCCCGGTCTGAAAGGCTTGCGGGCGGCCCCCGAAAAACGCCCGTTCGGTCCGGATTCACGCCCCCTTTTGACTCAGATCAATGGTCGGTCCGCGAGCGTCGGCGCATAGTCGGGCGATCCGGGGTCGGGTCGGGTGGCCTCCGGACCGGACTCGGTGTCGGGAGGATGGTCGATCGTTCTCCCGATCCGGCCGCCAACCGGCCCGCCGTGGAGGTGACAACGGGCCAACGACGGCCATCCCGCTTCGCCACCGCGCCCCGATCCCGGCGTGCCAGGGATCAGGGCGTCAGCCACCGCCGAGACAGCGTCTCAAAGGTCGGGCTGCGTGACGACGCGCCGAAGGACGTGTCCACACGCGGGGCCAATGGCCGGAAACAGAGTCCCTTCTGGACGTAAAACGGGTATTGTATTTCCGAGGCATCGTCTTCCGGGTTTTGTCCCGGGTATTCAGGGGAGGCGGCAGTGACGCAGGCAACCATGGCCCGAGACAACGGCCGGGGCTCGGTGCCCTACGCGGAGGGTCCGATCCGGCTGTTCGTGCTGGCATCGGTGTTCTGGGGCATCGTGGGCTTTTTCGTGGGCGACTTCATCGCCTGGCAGCTGGCCTTCCCGGCCCTCAATCTTGACCTGCCCTGGACCACCTTCGGCCGCCTGCGGCCGCTGCACACCTCGGCGGTGATCTTCGCCTTCGGCGGCAACGTGTTGTTCGCCACGTCGCTTTACGTGGTGCAGCGGACGTCCCGGGCGCGGATGTACGGCGGCGATGCCCTCGGCTATTTCCTGTTCTGGGGATTTCAGCTGTTCATCGTCCTGGCGGCCGTGGGCTACGTCACCGGCGTCACGCAGAGCCGCGAGTACGCCGAGCCCGAATGGTACGCCGACCTGTGGCTGACCCTGGTGTGGGTGCTGTATCTGGCAGCCTTCGTGGGAACCCTGCTGAAGCGCCGCGAACCCCACATCTACGTGGCCAACTGGTTCTTCCTGGCCTTCATCGTCACCATCGCCCTGCTACACCTGGGCAACAACATGGCGGTGCCGGTGGCGGTGCTGGGCGGCGACAGCTGGACCAAGTCCTACAGCCTGTTCTCCGGCGTGCAGGACGCGATGACCCAGTGGTGGTATGGGCACAACGCGGTGGGCTTCTTCCTGACCGCCGGCTTCCTGGCCATCATGTACTACTTCGTGCCCAAGCAGGCCAACCGGCCGGTCTACAGCTACCGCCTGTCGATCGTGCACTTCTGGGCGCTGATTTTCCTCTACATCTGGGCCGGCCCCCATCACCTGCACTACACCGCCCTGCCCGACTGGGCGCAGACGCTGGGCATGGTGTTCTCGGTGATGCTGTGGATGCCCTCGTGGGGCGGCATGATCAACGGCCTGATGACGTTGTCCGGAGCCTGGGACAAGCTGCGCACCGACCCGGTGCTGCGCTTCCTGGTGGTGTCCGTCGGCTTCTACGGCATGTCCACCTTCGAGGGTCCGATGATGTCGGTGAAGGCGGTCAACTCGCTGTCCCACTACACCGACTGGACCGTCGGCCACGTGCACTCGGGCGCGCTTGGCTGGGTGGCCTTCATCTCCTTCGGCGCGCTCTACTACATGGTGCCGGCGCTGTGGAAGCGGCGGTCGCTGTATTCGACGCGGCTGGTCTCGCTGCACTTCTGGATCGCCACCCTGGGCATCGTGCTCTACATCACCTCCATGTGGGTGTCGGGCATCATGCAGGGCCTGATGTGGCGCGCCTACGATGAGCTGGGCTTCCTGCAGTACTCGTTCATCGAGTCGGTGGAGGCCATGCACCCCTACTACATCATCCGCGCCACCGGCGGCCTGCTGTTCATCGCCGGCGCCTTGATCATGGCCTACAACATCTATCGCACCATCAAGGGCGACGTGGCCGAGGGTGCCCCGCGGGGCGTGCCCCAGGGTGTGTCCGGCGGCGCCACCGTCGGCAGCCAGCAGTAAGGGGGGATGAAACCGTGAGCCTCATCAAGCATCACGAGAAGATCGAAACCAACGTCTTCCTCCTGGTGGTCGGCATTTTCGTGACGGTGGCCGTGGGCGGCCTGGTGGAGATCGTGCCCCTGTTCTCCATCAAGTCGACCATCGAAACCGTGCGCGGGGTGCGCCCCTATACGCCGCTGGAACTGGCCGGGCGCGACATCTACGTCCGCGAGGGCTGCTACAACTGTCACAGCCAGATGATCCGGCCGTTCCGGGACGAGATCGAACGCTACGGCCACTATTCCCTGGCCGCCGAGAGCAAGTTCGATCATCCGTTCCAGTGGGGGTCCAAGCGCACCGGACCGGATCTGGCGCGGGTGGGGGGCAAGTACTCCAACGACTGGCACACCCGCCACCTGATCGATCCGCGTTCGGTGGTGCCGGAATCGATCATGCCCGGCTATCCCCACCTGGCCCAGCGGCCGTTGTCCTATGACGGCATTGCCGCGCACATGGCCACCCTGGATGTCGTGGGACGCGGCGAGACCTATACGCCCGTCGAGGGCGCCATCGAAAACGCCGTCGCCGACCTGGAAGCCCAGGCCACCCCGGACGCCGATACCGACGCCCTGGTGGCCCGCTATTCGGACGTCGCCTTCGGTCCCGACCGGGCCGAGGACGAGGTCACCAACATGGCGCTGGGCGACCTGGACGGCAATCCGGAGATGATCACCGAAATGGACGCCCTGGTCGCCTATCTCCAGGTGCTGGGGACCATGGTGGACTTCACCCAGGTGGATGACGAAAGCCGCACCGAGTGGATTCGCTGATCGCCGGAACGAAGGAGTGGACCGATGGACGGTCTTCAAGGGGTGTCTGACTTTCTCCGCCAGTTCTGGGGCCTGTGGCTGATGCTGCTCTTCCTGGGCACCGTCTGGTGGGCCTATCGGCCCAGCAACAAGCGGCGGTTCGAGGATGACGCGATGATCCCCCTGCGGGACGACGATGCCGTGGAGGAGTGAGACGATGGCCAGCAAACCTGAGTGGGACGAGATCACCGGGCGGAAAACCACCGGGCACGAGTGGGACGGCATCAAGGAGCTGAACACGCCGCTGCCCAGGTGGTGGGTTTGGGTGTTCTACATCTGCATCGCCTGGTCCGTCGTCTACAGCCTGGCTTATCCGTCCTGGCCGGCCATGGCGGGCTTCTTCAACGGCGTCACCGGCTGGAACGCGCGCAGCGACCTCGACGACCAGTTGGACGAAGCCCGCGCGGCCCGCTCCACGTGGCTGACCCAGATCGCCGCCAAGGATGTCGGCGCCGTGCTGGAGGACGACACGCTGCGCTCCTACGCCATGCGCGGCGGCGAGGTGCTGTTCAAGGAAAACTGCGCCCCCTGTCATCAGACCGGTGGCGCCGGCGCCTACGGCTACCCCACCCTGGCCGACGACGAATGGATCTGGGGGGGAACCCTGGACGCCATCGTCACCACCATCCGCCACGGCGTCCGCGACCAGACCAACGACGACACCCGCTTCAGCGAGATGACGGCCTTCGGCGAGTGGGAGATCCTGACGCCCGAGGAAATCGACACCGTGGCCGGCTATGTCTACGACCTGTCCCATGGCCGGGCCAGCGAGGGACCGGGCCAGGATCTGTTCGTGCAGCATTGCGCCGTCTGCCACAGTCCCGACGCCAAGAGCCCGGAGGGCAACGGCAACCTCATGCTGGGTGGCCCGCCGCTGAACAACCGCATCTTCCTGTACGGCGGCGACAGGGAGGATATCGCCGCGCAGGTCTACAAGCCGCAGCATGGCGTCATGCCGCCCTGGGAAGGCCGGCTGTCGGACGAGGAGATCAAGCAGTTGGCGGTCTACGTCTATTCCCTCGGTGTCGGACAGTAGGCACGAGGCCTCGCTCGTCACGCGACCCGCAAACGAGCGGCAGTCATGCAGACCGACCGTCCCCCCCCGGCGAGCCCGCCCGGCCCGCCGGGGGTTTGCATGTCCGGGGTCGGGTGCGGTCGTACGCGGGATGGCGTTGGATCGGGCGCCTGAAGTGGTGTAGGAGCTATGGGCCCCTGCCGGGTCGCCCCGTGGCCGCGACCGCCCGAGACCAGGTGGCGGCCCGTCCCGCGTGCTCCCCAGTCCCCATCCTCCCGATCCCCAGGCCCTGTCATGTCCAGCCTCAAGACCCGCACCGCCCTGTTGGGCGAATGCATGCTCGAACTGTCCCGAACCGCCGAGGGCACCCTGTCCCTGGGTCATGGCGGCGATACGCTGAACACGGCCGTCTACATGGCCCGCCTGGGGGCGCCGGTGGACTACGTCACCGCGCTCGGCGACGACCCGCACAGCGACGCCATGGTGGCGGCCTGGACGGCGGAGCGGGTGGACTGCGCCCATGTGGCGCGGGTCCCCGGCCGCGTGCCCGGCCTCTATATGATCGAGACGGATGCCGCCGGGGAACGGCGGTTCCTTTACTGGCGGGACGCGGCGCCGGCGCGCGAGCTGTTCACCCTGCCCTCGGCCCCGGCGATGATGGAGGCCCTGGAAGGCTACGGCACGGTCTACCTGTCGGGGATCAGCCTGGCCATCTGGGGAACGGACGGCCGCGCCGTGCTGATGCCGTTCCTGGATCGGCTGCGCGCGCGGGGCGGACAGGTGGCCTTCGACACCAACTGGCGGCCGCGCCTGTGGCCCGATCTGGAGACCGCGCGGGCGGCCTATGACGCGATCCTCGACCGCGCCGATGTCCTGCTGCCGGGGGTCGAGGATGTGTGCGCCCTGTACGGCGACGCGGACGAGGCGGCGGTGATGGAGCGGATGGCCCGCGCCGGGGCGCGGGAGATCGTCTTGAAGCGGCAAGAGCCCGGCTGTCTGGTCCTCACCGGCGGGACATGGGTTCCCGTGTCGGCCGTCTCCGGGGTCCGTGTGGTCGACACCACCGCCGCCGGTGACAGCTTCGCCGCCGGCTATCTGGCGGCGCGGGCGTCCCTGGATCCGGCGGCGGCGGCGGCGGTCGCCGCTCGACTGGCGGCCACCGTGATCCAGCACCGGGGCGCGATCATCGATCGCGCGGCGATGCCGGCGGACCTCATGCCGCCGCCGACCTGACCATGTGGGCGATGACCATGTCGGCCGTGGCCTCCGAACAGGCCATGGGCAGGTCGTAGACCACCGCGAGCCGGGTCAGCGCCTTGACGTCCACGTCGTGGGGCAGAGGCGACAGCGGGTCGGTGAAGAAGATCAGGCCGTCGAGGGCCTTTTCTGCGATCATCGCGCCGATCTGCTGATCGCCGCCCAGCGGGCCGCTTCGCAGGCGGCGCACCGACAGGTCCGGCATGGCCGCCGCCAGCCGCCCGCCCGTGGTTCCCGTGGCGACAATCTCGCAGCGGCCGAGCTGGTCGTGGTGCCGCAGGCCCCAGCTGATCATGGCGTCCTTGCGGGCATCATGGGCCACCAGGGCCAGCCTGGGCTTGTCGCCGGCCTCGGACCCGCCGAGGGCCGTCCCGGCGGCGGGCGCATCGGCCCGGCCGGCGGCCAGCGCGGCCTTCACCTGAACGCGCGTGGGGATGGTGGCCACCGCGCCATAGCCTTCCGTGGACAGGGCCGCCGCGACGACGGCGTAGCGCGCCGCCGCGACGGGGTCGTCCGTGGCCATCCAGCGCGCCAGGAACGCCCCGGCGAAACAGTCGCCGAACCCCACGCGGTCCACGCTGTGGGCGGGATGCGGGGCGATCTCGGTCACCACGCCGTCGCGGGAGATCATCGCCCCGTCGGTATCGAGGGTCATGACGGTCATGCGCGCGCCCTGGTCCTGGTGGAAGGCCAGGACATCGCGCGCATCGGTCAGGCCCGAGAGCTTGCGGGCATCGTCCAGGGCCGTCAGCACCACGTCGGCCCCGCGCATGCTGGCCAGGATGAGGTCCCGGGACTGCTCCAGGGAGCGAAGCGCGGGCCGGAGCTTGGGCGCGTAGGACACGCGCGCGCCCGCCGCGCGGGCCTCATCCATCGCCGCCGCGCAGGCCGCCGCCGTGTGCTCCCCGATCACCTGGGATATGGCCGACACATGGAGCGTCCGGGTCAGGCGGAGGGCGGCGCTGGGAAGAGTGTCCGGCGACAGCAGCGAGGCCGCCGTGCCGGTGCGCCGGTAGGTGTGGCGGTACTCCCGGTCGCGACGGCGGATGAAGTAGAGGCCCGTCGGGGCGGTCGGATCGCGCTCCACGGCGTCGATGGCGACCTTTTCCTCGGTCCAGCGCTGGACCAGCCGGTCCCCGAACCGGTCGGTGCCCAGGCGGGTGGCCAGTCCGGCGCGGGCGCCCTGCCGACTCGCGGCGATCGCCACGTTGGAGACGTCACCGCCGATGCTCTCGAACCATCGCCCCCCACCCTGGTCATTGAATTCCACCAAGGCTTCTCCGAGGCAGAGAAGGTCCAGCCTGTCCATGACGATCATCTCCTGTACGCGGCTCCGGTCGCCGAGTCTGGCGCGGCGATCATCCGCGCCCGGATCCCGGGGATCAATCGGCCTTTTGGTCCAACAATAGGATCAATGTAGAGCGAACAGGTTCCGCAATCAAGACCAACGCGGCCGTGTCGCCTCACCCTCGGCACCTGCGGCGCCTTCCGTTGATATGGTTGAGAAAGAACCCATAATATATTGTTTTATAGTATTTTTTTAAGATCATGCATGTGCATCTGAAGGGCCGGCCGGCCCTCCGGTCAGTGGATCGACGCCGGTGTCTTGCCCGCTTTTTTGTTGTAACGGTATCAAGAAAGTGATACCGTTTCGTCATCATTGTCCAATAATAGGACAGAAGGTCGGATCATGCCCAACGCCGCGCGGTCCACGGTCAAGACCATCTTCGAGGAGCTTCGCCTCGAACTGATCGAGCGGTATCGCCCCGGCGACCTGCTGCCGAACGAGCGCCTGCTGGCGGAACGGTTCAGCGTCAGCCGCAACACGATCCGGGAAGTCGTCATTTTCCTAGAGGCTTACGGCCTGATCGAGAAGACCCAGCGCGGACCCCGCGTGCGGGCGCCCGATGCCGAGTCGATGTTCCGGATCGTCAGCCAGGTCTTCGACCGCGACCCCGCCGTCTATCGCGACGTGCTGCACTTCCGCCGGCTGATCGAAATCGGCCTGCTTCCGGAAGTGTTGGACCACATCACCGACGATGAGATCGCGGCGCTGGAGCGCCACGCCGCCGACCTGGACAGCCGCCCGACCACCCGGGAACGGGCCGAGGCCGACTTCCGCTTTCACGCGGCCATTGTCGAGGCCTCCCGTAACGTCATGATCACCAAGCTTTACAAGGCCATGGCCCAGCCTCTGATCTTTTATCTGGAGGTGGGCAAGAGCAACCGCGGCATCGGCCCGGCGACCATCAACCATCACCGGCGGATCGTCGCGGCGCTGCGCCAGCGGTCCTACCGAAAACTCCTGGAGGCCTGCGAGGCCCACTTCTCGTTCAGCGCCCAGGTGTTGGACCAGGAAACCGGCGAGCGCGCCGCGCCCCTCGACGAAAAGGAATCCCGTCCATGAAAGCCCTGATGATCGAAGGCGAGGGCGTGTGCGCGTTTCATGACGTGCCGGCCCCCCGGCCGGGACCGGGGGAGGTCCTGTTCGCCATCCGCCATGTGGCCCTGTGCGGAAGCGATCTGAACACCTTCAAGGGACTCAATCCGCTGGTGTCCCTGCCCCGCATTCCCGGCCACGAGATCGGCGGCGAGATCGCCGCCGTCGGCGCGGGCGTCCCCGACGTCTTCGCCGTCGGACGGCGGGGCCTGGTGGTGCCCTACACCAGTTGCGGAACCTGCCCGTCCTGCCGTCGCGGTCGCGTCAATGCCTGCCGGGGCAACCGCACCCTGGGCGTTCAGCAGGATGGCGGCCTGACCGAGCACATCGTCGTGCCCCACGAGAAGGTGATTCTCAACGACACGCTGGCACCGCGCCATCTGGCGCTGGTGGAACCGCTGTCGGTGGGGTTCCACGCCGTGGCCCGGGGCCGGGTCAGCGCGGACGACACGGTCGTCGTCCTCGGCTGCGGCATGATCGGCATGGGGGCCGTCGCCGGCGCCGTCCATCAGGGTGCGCGCGTGATCGCCGTCGATGTGGGCGCCGCCAAACTGGACATCGCCGCCCGCTACGGCGCGGCGGAGGGGATCGACGGATCGGCCGAGGACGTCGCGGCCCGCGTGGAGGCCCTGACCGGCGGCGACGGCGCCGATGTGGTGATCGAGGCGGTGGGCCTGCCCGCCACCTTCACCCAGGCCGTCGATCTGGTCGCCTTCTCCGGACGGGTTGTCTACATCGGCTATGCCAAAGAGCCCGTGACCTACAAGACCCAGTTCTTCAACATGAAGGAACTGGACATCCTGGGATCCCGGAACGCGACCATCGACGACTTCCGTGCCGTCGTCGACTACCTCGACCGTCGCGAGACCCCGCCCGACGACCTGATCACCAAGGTCTTCCCGTTCGCCGAGGCCGACCAAGCGCTGCCGTACTGGGTCGCCGAGCGGGAGTCCACCCTCAAGGTGATGATCGAACGCTAGCCCTCGTCCCGCCCCTCGCGCCCCGCCCGGCACGCGGTGGCGCCCGGCCCCTATTGATCCGGGCGCGGGAGGCGGCGGGGTGCGTTCGCGGATGACAACCAGTGGAGGAAGTCGATGAAACGCGTTGTGTGCGCGGCCGCGGCCGCTCTCACCCTGGCCATGAGCGCGGCGATGCCCAGCTCGGCGGCCACGGAAATCATGGTGGCCTATGAGAACAACCCCGGCGAGCCCGTGGACCGGGTGATGACGCGCTGGGCCGAACTGGTGGAGGAGCGCAGCGGCGGAGACGTGGTGCTCACGCTCTACCCAAGTTCGCAACTCGGCGCCAAGCGGGACGTCATGGAGCAGGCGATGATGGGCGTGAACGTCATCACGCTCACCGATGTCGGCTTCCTTCAGGACTTCGATGCCGACCTGGGTATCCTGTTCGGCCCCTATCTGACCGACAGCCCCGAGAAGCTCTTCGAAATCTACGAGAGCGACTGGTTCAAGCAGAAGAAGGCCGAGCTGGAAAGCAAGGGCGTTCACATCGTCATTTCCAACTACCTGTATGGCGTCCGCCAGCTGCTGGCGACCAAGCCGGTCGAGACCCCGGCCGACATGGCCGGCCTGAAGGTCCGCACGCCCAACAACATCATGCAGATCCGGGCCATCGAGGCGATGGGCGGCACCGCCACGCCGATGCCGCTGGGTGACGTCTATCCGGCCCTGACCACCGGCCTGATCGAGGGCGTGGAGAACCCGATCCCCGTGCTCTATGGCGCCAAGCTGCACGAGCAGGCCAAGTACCTGAGCATGATCAGCTACTTGACGAACACATCGCTGTGGGTCGGCGGCCAGGCGTTCTTCGACACGCTGCCGGACGACGTGGTGACCATGCTTGAGGAAACCGGGTACGAGGCCGGAGTCTACAGCCAGCAGATCGCCGCCGAGCAGGATGCCGAGCTGATCGAGAAGATGAAGGCCGCCGGCGTCACGGTCATCGAGCCGGACGTGGAGGCGTTCCGCGAGGCCACCAAGTCCGTCTACGAGCAGTTCCCCAAGTGGTCTCCGGGTCTCTACGAGACCATCCAGGACCAGTTGAAGTAAGGGCCGCGGATGCGGACGGACGGGCGGCTCCTGACCGGGCCGCCCTCTCCGAAACAACCCGAAGACCGGGCGGCCCCCCAATGGGCCGCCCGCCGCCGGAGTCCCGCGACATGGGCGTTCTGAGCCGCATATCCTCCGTTTTCGCCGGCGTGGCGCTTGCCGTCCTGGTGTCGATGACCATCGCCTCGGTGATCGCGCGGTACGTGTTCGCCGCCCCCTTTCACTGGGCCGAGGAGATCTCCGGCCTGCTGATGATCTGGATCATCATGATCGGCGCCGTGTCCGCGGAACGGGACAACCAGCACCTGTCGATCCCCGTCTTCACGGACCTGCTGCCCGCGCGCCCGCGCGCCGCGCTGGCCCTGGTGACCGGTGGTCTGTCCATGGTGGTTCTCGCCTATTGCGGATACCTGGCGTACGGCCTGGCGATGGGCTCTCAGTACAAACTGACCGGCGTTCTTCAGATTTCCTGGTTCTGGATCGACCTGGCCGTGCCCTTCGGCGCCGCCGGCATTGTTGCATTCATGCTGGCGAAATGGATCCGCGACGTACGGATCGTGATTCGGGGGGATCGGTAAATGTCCTGGTCAGTCATCATCATTTTTATGTTGGGTCTGTTCGCGCTGAACATGCGCCTGTATGTCGCTATTATCTGCACGGTCCTGGCCTACTTCGTATTCTTTAGTCCCTTACCGCATGCCATCGCCGTCCAACGGCTGATCGGCGCCTCACAGAACATGTCGCTTCTGGCGATCCCCTTCTTCATCCTGCTGGGCACCCTGATGGACTACACCGGGGTCGCGGCGCGGCTGATGAAGGTCGCGGACCTTCTGGTGGGCAAGTTGACGGGCGGCATGGCGTTGACCAACGTTCTGCTCAGCACCTTGCTGGGCGGTGTCAGCGCCTCGAACCTGGCGGACAGCGCCATGCTGACCCGCATGATGGTCCCGGAGATGGAGCGCAAGGGCTACAACCGCGCCTTCGCCGCCGCCGTGACCGCCTCCGGGGCGCTGATCACGCCGATCATCCCGCCCGGGATCGCCCTGATCATCTATGGCCTGGTGGCCGACGTCTCCATCGGGTCGATGTTCGTGGCCGGGATCATTCCCGGACTGCTGATGGCCGGCATGCTGATGACCACCATCTACGTGGTCGCCAGGCGGCGCGGCTACAGGCCGTCGCGCGATCACTGGCCGACCCGGATCGAGACCCGCAAGACCCTGATCGGCGCATGGCCGGTGGTGGTGCTGATCGTGTCCATCGTCGGCGGCATCCGCTTCAATATCTTCACCCCCACGGAAGCCGGCGCCGTCGCCGTCGCCATCGTGCTGATCATCGGCTTCATCATCTACCGGCAGATGCGCGTCGAGCACGTGGCCGTGGCGCTGTCGGAGACCTTCAAGTCCACGGCCGCCGTCATGCTGGTGGTGATGGCCAGTTCCGCCCTGGCCTGGATTCTGTCCCTGGAGCAGGCGGCCCAGCAGCTTGTGGTGCATATCACCGCGCTGACGGAGAACAAGTACATTTTCTTGTTGATTCTCAACGTTTTGTTGCTCGGTCTGGGTATGTTGGTCGAGGGCAATGCGATCCTCATCGTCATGGTCCCCTTGATCATGCCCACGGTGGCGCACTTCGGGATCGATCCCGTGCATTTCGGGATCATCGTCATCGTCAACCTGGCGGTCGGCTGTCTGACGCCCCCGGTGGGAACCGTGATGCTGCTGGTGAGCAACCTGTCCAAGGTGAGCATCGCCGAGTTCCTGCGGGAGGGCGCGCCCTTCTACGCGGTTCTCGTGACGGCCTTGTTGATGATCACGTTCATCCCCGAGCTGTCGTTGCTCTTCGTGAACTGACGGGGCGATCGGGAACCGGCGTAACGGGAAGGCAAGTCATGGCGAACGTCCTCAAGATCCATCCTGCCGACACGGTCGTCGTCGCCTTGGCGCCGGTGCCGGCGGGGACATCGCTGGCGGACTTCGGCCTGACGGTGACGGCCGATGTTCCACCGGGTCACAAGATCGCGCTGCGGCCCCATGCCGTCGGCGATCGCGTGCTCAAGTACGGGGGCGTCATCGGCCAGGCCACCGCCGCCATTGGTCCCGGCGATCATGTCCACGCCCACAATCTGAAGACCACCCTGGGCATCGACACCGCCTACCGCTACGCCGGCCCGCCTCCCGAGGCACCGTCCGTCCCCGCCGAAGACCGCACCATCCCGGCCTTCGTCCGCGCAAACGGCGAGATCGGCATTCGCAACGACCTGTGGATCATCCCCCTGGTGGGGTGCGTCAATGGCCTGGCGCGCACGGCCGCGCGCCGGATCGAGGCGTCGGGGCTTCTGCCGGACGGAACCCGTGCGATGGTTCTGGAGCATCCCTACGGCTGTTCCCAGTTGGGTGACGACCTGGACAACACCCGCAACATCCTGCGGGCGCTCGCGGTGCATCCCAACGCGGGCGGCGTGCTGGTGATCGGGCTCGGCTGCGAGAACAACACCCCGGCCCTGTTCCAGGCCGGTTTCGCGCATCCCGATCCCCGGCGCCTGCGCTACCTGATCGCCCAGGACGAGACCGACGAGATGGCGGCGGCCCTGGAGCACCTGGGCGCCCTGGCCGCCGTCCTCCACGCCGACACCCGCGCCCCGGTGGGCGTGGATCGGCTGCGGGTCGGCCTGAAATGCGGCGGGTCGGACGGGTTCTCGGGGATCACCGCCAACCCCCTGCTGGGCGCGTTTTCCGACTGGCTCTGCGTCCGGGGCGGGTCGACGGTCCTGACCGAGGTTCCGGAGATGTTCGGGGCCGAGCACCTGCTGATGGAGCGCGCCGAGAACACCGATGTCTTCGACGCCGTCGTCCACCTGATCCAGGATTTCAAGGCATACTTCACCGTCCACGATCAACCGATCTACGAGAATCCGTCGCCGGGAAACAAGGCCGGGGGCATCAGCACCCTGGAGGAGAAGTCCCTGGGTTGCACGCAGAAGGCGGGCCGCGCGCCGGTGCGCGACGTGATCCGCTATGCCCAGCGGATCCGCAGGCCGGGCCTCACGCTGCTGGAGGCCCCGGGCAACGACGGCGTGGCCGTCACGGCGCTGGCCGCCGCAGGCTGCCACCTGGAGCTGTTCACCACGGGGCGCGGCACACCGCTCGGCGGCATCGTGCCGACCCTGAAGATCGCCACCAATACGGCGCTTTATCAGAAAAAGCCCCACTGGATGGACTTCAACGCCGGTCCGATCGCCGAGGACGGCGTGGCCGTGGCGGACCTGCTCCCGGACTTCATCGACACCGTTCTGTCCGTCGCCGCCGGAGCGCAAACGCGCAACGAACGCAATGGCGTCCACGACGTCGTCCTCTTCAAGACCGGCGTGACGCTGTAGGGCCCGGATTCAGCAAGGATCATCCGACATGACCACCGCCATCGCGCGCCTCGGCGCGGACCATCCCGCCGCCCGAGGCCTGCGGCGCCCCACCCCCCGCATCCTTCAGTTCGGCGAAGGGAACTTCCTGCGCGCGTTCTTCGACTGGAAGGTGGACCGCCTGAACGAGCGCGCGGACGGCGACTGGGGCGTGGTGATCGTGCGCCCCATCGCCGGCGGCAATCCGGCCAGTCTGAACGAGCAGGACGGCCTGTACACGGTCATCTCGCGCGGTGTAGACGAGACTGGCGAGGCCGTGTCCGACTCGCGGCTGGTCGCCTGCGTGCGCCAGGAAGTCCGGTCCCACGGGGAGTGGGACAGGGTCCTTGACCTGGCCCGTAATCCCGACATCACCGTGGTGGTCTCCAACACCACGGACGCCGGCATCGCCTATGCTCCCGCAGTGGCCTACCACGACAGCCCGCCGGCGTCCTTTCCCGCCAAGCTGACCCGCGTCCTGCACGAGCGCTGGCGGCACGCCGGCGGCGCGCCCGATGCGGGGCTGCAGATGATCGCCTGCGAACTGATCGACCGGAACGGCGAGGAGCTGCGGCGGATCGTGCTCCGGCATGCCGACGAGTGGGGGCTGGGGCCGGCGTTCATCACTTGGGTGAAGGACCACAACGCGTTCTACAACACCCTGGTGGACCGGATCGTTCCCGGGTTTCCGGCGGCGGACGCCGACGCCCTGCGCGCGGAACTGGGCTACGACGACCGCTTCATGACCACCGGTGAGGCGTTCCACCTGTTCGTCATCGAACGCAAGCCGGGCATGCCAGCGCTCAGGCTCCCCCTGGCCGAGCATGAGTCCGAGACCATCGTCACCGAGGACGTGACTCCGTACAAGGCCCGCAAGGTCGCGATTCTCAATGGCGCCCACACGGCGCTGTGTCCGCTGGCCATGCTGGCGGGTGTCGAGACCGTGGGCGAGGCCGTGCGGACCCCGGCTGGCGCCCGGTTCC
Source organism: Roseospira visakhapatnamensis (assembly GCF_014197915.1). Taxonomy (GTDB): domain Bacteria; phylum Pseudomonadota; class Alphaproteobacteria; order Rhodospirillales; family Rhodospirillaceae; genus Rhodospira; species Rhodospira visakhapatnamensis. The sequence continues at coordinate 108,205 of NZ_JACIGK010000008.1, read as the reverse complement.
TGGATCGCCTTTTGTCCCAGGAGATCATTCCTTTCCTGGATCTTCCCAAGGCGGACCTTGAGGATTTCGCCGCCGCCGTTCTACGGCGCTTCCGCAACCCCTACATCCGTCACCTGTGGCACGACATCAGCCTCAACGGGCTGGTCAAGGTCCAGACGCGAGCCCTGGACAGGCTGTTGGCCTATACCGCGCGCTTCGGCAGGCCGGCCCCGCTGCTGACCCTGTCCCTGGCCGCGTGGCTGCTGTTCTACCTTGGCCGGTTCCCGAACGCGGCCACGCTGCCGGCCCGGGATTCGGAGGCGATCCTTGCCCGGGTCCGGGCGATCGGTGCCCTCGACGATGGCACGCCGGAGGGGCGCCAGGCGATGGTCGGCGCCTTCCTGGCGGAGCCGGCGTTCTGGGGCCGGTCCATGGACGAGCCCGCCTTGCGGACCGCCGTTCTTGACAGCATGGACGACCTGAGCGCGGCGCCCTTCAGCGTCGATCGCCTGTCCATGATCCTGGACCGGTAGACGAACGGCGCCACAGGGAAACGCGAAACGCCGGGGCCGCACCCCGCCATGGTGGGAGCCGTGCCGGCGGACGGTCTCTTGCCCAGACCGGGCGGGTTGGTCAGGATGGAACCCGATCCTGCCGGCCCCAGGTCCGGGCGTCCGCCGGACCTCAGTCGTGGAGAGCCCCATGTCCGTCCCGTGTCTGTGCCCGACTCCGCCCGGCGGTTCCTGTCCATGCGTCCGGACGGCCCCGGGCCGGGGCGCTGGTCGCGCCGCCGCGCCGCGCCGGACCGTGCGCGGCCTGATCCTGCTCGGCCTGGCCGTGCTGCTGGGCGTGATCGCCGGGGCCCCGGCCCAGGCCCAGTCCGTGGTTCCGTCGGGGGTGCCGTCCTCCTCCGAGGCGGTGCGCCTGCGCGCCGCCCTCGATGCCGTCGAGCGCCGCGACTACAACACCGCCATGGCCACCGCCGGTGGCCTGCGCGATCCCCTCGCGCGCACCGTGGTTCAGTGGGCGCGCTTCAAGGCTGGCCTGGGAACCTTCACGGGCATCAGCCGGTTCATGAAGTCCCATTCGGACTGGCCCCACCAGCGCAGCCTGCGGCGCGCCGCCGAGCGCGCCTTGACCGGCCGCGAGGATCCACGCCGTCTGTTGGACTGGTTCGAGAGCCACCCGCCGCTGACCACGGACGGCATGGTTGCCCGGGCGCGAGCCCTGCTGACGGTCGGACGCCAGGACGAGGCGCGCCGCGCCGCCCGCACCGCCTGGGTTGACGGTCGCTTCTCTGAGTCCAAGCAAAAGTCTTTTTTCAATCAGTTCCGGAGTTTTCTTCGTGTCGAGGATCATGAACGGCGACTGTCGTCGCTGATCTGGGACGAACGCCTGACCGAGGCGCAGCGGATGTATCCCCTGGTGTCCGCCGGCCATCGCGCCCTGGCGGAGGCCCGGATCCTGCTGATCCGCAACAATCCGGGCGTGGACGGCGCCATCGAGCGCGTGCCTGGCGCGTTGCGCGACGACCCTGGCCTGGTGTTCGACCGCCTGGTGTGGCGCCGCAAGCGGGACCTGCTCGACCGCGCGACGGAACTGCTGTTCCATCCCGCCGCCAATCAGGGAGACCCCGACGCCTGGGCGCGGCAACGGGCCATCCTGGCCCGTGAGGCCCTGGACCGCCGCCAGTCGGGTCTGGCCTACCGGATCGCGGCCGGGCACGGCCACACCGGCGGCATCGCCTTCGCCACCGGCGAGTGGACGGCCGGGTGGGTGGCCCTGCGGTTCCTGAACCAGCCGGCCAAGGCTCTGCCTCACTTCGAGGCCATGCACGCGGGCGTGTCCTACCCGCAGAGCCTGTCCCGGGCCGCCTACTGGGCCGGACGCGCCGCCCAGGCCCTGGGACGGCGCGATCAGGCGACCACCTGGTACCGGCGCGCCGCCCAGCATGCCGAGACCTTCTACGGCCAGTTGGCCATCGAGGCGATGGGCGAGTCCCTGGCCCGCCACATGGACGCCAGGCCCCCGGTCACCGACGCCGACCGGCGCCGCTTCGCCGCCGACCAGCGGGTCCGGGTGATCGCCCTCATGGACGGGGCCGGCCGGGCCGACATGGCCCTCCCGTTCGTCGCGGCCCTTAATGACAGCCGCGCCACCCCCGGCTTCCGCGTCCTGGTCGCCGACTTCCTCGCCGGCACCAGCCGGCCCGATCTGGCGGTGGTCTTTGCCCGGCGCGCCGCGCTGTCGGGAACCATGCTGCCGCGCGCCGGCTACCCGGCGCCGGATGCGCTGGTGCGGGCGCTCAGCCAGGCGCCGCGCGTCGGGCCGCGGCCGGAGGTCGCCGTGTTGCTGGCCCTGATCCGCCAGGAGAGCAACTTCAACGCCCAGGCCGTCAGTCGCGTCGGCGCCCGCGGCCTGATGCAGCTCATGCCGCGCACCGCCCAGGGCGTGGCCGCCAAGCTCGGCGAGCCCTACTCCCTGGCCGCGCTGACCGAGGTCCCCACCATGAACGTCCGCTTCGGCACCGCCTATTTCGCCGGGCTGCTGGACGACTTCAACGGATCCTATGTGCTGTCCATCGCCGGCTACAACGCGGGACCACACCGGTCGCGCCAGTGGCGGTCGCGCCATGGCGATCCCCGGCGCATGAGCACCGAGGACGTCATCGACTGGATCGAGCGGATTCCCTTCCCCGAGACCCGCAATTATGTTCAACGGGTGCTGGAAGGCACGCAGGTCTACCGGCACCGCCTGGGACAGGGCGCCACCGGGTCCCTGAGCGCCGACCTGCGACGCTGACCACTGGCTGACCACTGACCCGGCGCTTGCTCTCACCCGCTCCTGGAGACCGCCGCATGGCCTCATCCTCCCGCGCCCCGCGTCCTGTCGTCGCCTGCTTGTTCGACGCCTATGGTACGCTTTTCGATGTGACGTCGGCCGCGCGGCACATGGCCGACGAGATCGGTCCCCATTGGGACCAGTTGGCCGAGGTCTGGCGCCTGCGGCAGGTGGAATACACCTGGCTGCGCACCCTGATGGACCAGTACGTGGGCTTTCGCACCGTGACCGCCGAGGCGCTGGACTTCGCCTTCGCGAGCCTCGGTCAGGTGCCGCGCCCCGGTCTGGCGGAGCGGATGATGGACCTGTACATGACCCTGGATCCGTTTCCGGAGGTGGTGGAGACGCTCGCCACCCTGCGGGATCGGGGAATCGCCACGGCGATTCTGTCCAACGGCAGCCCCGACATGCTGGAGGCGGCCGTCGACAGCGCCGGGCTGACGGACCTCTTGGATGACGCGTTGTCGGTGGAGACCGTGCGGCGGTTCAAGCCGACGGCCGAAGCCTACGCCTTGGGCTGCCGCCGTTTCGCCGCCGAGCCGAGACATCTGGCCTTCGTGTCGTCGAACGGCTGGGACGTGGCGGGCGCCGCCAGCTTCGGCTTCCACACCCTGTGGGTGAACCGGCACAACCGTCCCATGGAGCGCCTGCCCGGGCGGCCGGTGGTGGACCTGGACACCCTGGCCGCTCTGCCCGACTGCCTGTGCCCCATGGACGGCGATACGGGCCAGTGATACCAGCGGCGGATGAGTGTGACTCATCCGCCGAGCGGCACCGGTCATTCTCAATGACCGTTGGTATGAAAGGTTGGATTTGCTGACCGAAAAATAAACATGAATGATATCAAGTGGTTAGCCGATTTGAGTCGTTGAAATCCGACACACTGCTAGAGCAACCAGTCAAAAGACTGCCGCAGCCAAGCCTGACCGTTTGACCGCTGCCAGCGACCGTGCGCCATCACCACGCGTTCCGGCGCCCAAGCCAGTATACGCTGGACAGCGGCCCGGGCTCGCCCCGCTTTCAACGTGGTGAGGCGAAGCTCCAGCGGTGCCCGGCCATGGGCCTCGGTGATGCCCCAGACCCGTGCAATGGGTCGCTGCCACGCGGACCATTGCGCCGCCAGGAAGGTCTCTTCGAACGCTTGGCAGTAGTCACCCACAATGGCCGTCCGGGACGGTCGGTGAAAGAAGACGATCTCGTCCAGAAACACCGAAGCGCGCAGCCATGCCTGATCGATCATCCCACCCCAGGCGGTCGGCGGCGTGTCCTCCAGAAGGGCCGTGAAGGTCAGGTCGCGGCGCTTGCGGGCCAGGGACGCCAGTCCATACACGCTGGCCTGTGGCCACGCGGCGATCCAGTCGGCCAGCCACAGGTGATGCAGGGCATTTGGGCTGACCAGCGATGACACCGGCCCCAGCGCGTGGATGGCCTCCCGCAGATCGTCCGTCAGGGCCACGGGTGACCAGACCCAGAGTCCGCCGTCGGGCAGGCGTGCGATCACCGAGCGAGTCGGATAGGGGAAGCCGTAGAAGGACACCACCGGCCCTTCGACAATCCACAGGTCCTTGTCCACAGGATCAAGGGGCATTGGTTCTTACTCCTGAAGAGAGAAGAAGCGGGACATGAGCTTCTGCCCCGTTTGTCACGACTGCGCCGTGGTCGCCGCCTCGTCTGTACACCGCTCCATTGGCGGCCGTTCAATGGCCCGCAGGATCTCCGGCAGGCCGACCGAGCCGATCGGCTGTCGGCCATCCCCGTTGACCACCGGGCGTCGGCCCGAGGGGTCGTCATGGAAGAAGGTCAAGGCTTCCTCCAGGGTGCTCGACAGGGGCAGCCCCGGTCCGCGCGCGCTATTGACCACGCCGTCCATGACGGCCTTCACCCGCAGCACCCGGGCGCGGTTAATGTCACGCACGAAGTCCGACACGTAACGATCTGCGGGCGTTAGAACAATCTCGGGCGTGGTGCCCTCCTGGATCATCCGGCCGTCGCGCAGGATGGTGATGCGGTCGCCCAGGCGCAGCGCTTCATCCAGGTCATGGGTGATGAACAGGATGGTCTTTTTCAGGTCCGCCTGAAGGCGCAGCAGCACGTCCTGCATGTCCGTGCGGATGAGTGGATCGAGGGCCGAAAACGCCTCGTCCATCAACAGGATGTCGGCGTCCGTGGCGAGCGCCCGGGCCAGGCCCACCCGCTGCTGCATGCCCCCGGACAATTGTGCGGGGAAGCGGCTCTCGAAGCCCGCCAGGCCAACGCGCGCCACCCAGGCGCCGGCGCGCGCCTCGGCCTCGGCGCGCGGCAGTCCCTGGACGCGCAGGCCGTAGGCGACGTTGCCCAGCACCGTCCGATGGGGATGGAGGGCGAACCGCTGGAACACCATACTGGCGCGCAGACGGCGGAACGCGCGCAGGTCGCGCGCCGACAGGGCGGTGATGTCGGTGCCGTCCACCAGAACGTGGCCGGCCGTGGGTTCGATCAGGCGGTTGATATGGCGGATCAGAGTGGACTTGCCGCACCCCGACAGACCCATGACCACGTGCACATGGCCGGCCCGGACATCCATGGTGACCGGCCCCAGGCCCAGCACGTGGCCATGCCGGGCCATCAGGTCCGCCTTGGTCATCCCCTCACGGACCAGCGGGATCATGCCCGCCGGGTCGGGACCGAACACCTTGGTCAGGCCCCGCACCGCGATCTTGACGTCAGGTGCTGCGGTCTGGTCCTCACGGTTGGTCATGGCGGAACCTTTGCAGGCGGCGGCCATAGGCCTGGGTCACGCGGTCGAACAGGATGGCCAGCAGCACCACCGCCAGGCCGTTCAGCAGGCCCATGGCGAAGTACTGGTTGGTCACCGCCCGCAGCACCGGCTGGCCCAGGCCCTTGACGCCGATCATGGAGGCCACCACGACCATGGCCAGGGCCATCATGATGGTCTGGTTGACGCCGGCCATGATGTTGGGCATGGCCAGCGGAATCTGCACCCCCCACAGGCGCTGCCAGGGGCTGGCGCCGAAGGCGTCGGTGGCCTCCAGCACCTCCTTGTCCACCAGGCGGATCCCCAGGTCGGTCAGGCGGATCACCGGCGGAATGGCGTAGACCACCACCGCCAGCAGCCCCGGCACCTTGCCCAGGCCCAGCAGCATGACCACCGGGATCAGGTAGACGAAGCTGGGCATGGTCTGCATCACGTCCAGCACCGGCACCACGGCGGCCTTCAGCCGGTCGGAGCGGGACAGCAGGATCCCCATGGGGATGCCCACGACCACGGCGATCAGCGTGCACACCGAGATCATGGCCATGGTGCGCATGGTGTCTTCCCACATGCCCAGGGTGCCGATCGCCAGGAACGAGGCCACCACCAGCGCCACCAGCCGCCAGCCCCGGCTGGCGCCCCAGGCCAGCGCGGCGACGACCGCGATCACCAGCCACCAGGGCGCGCCTAGCAACAGCTGTTCGAACCACACCATGATGTGCAGCAGGGGGGTAAAGGCATCCTCGATCGCCGCGCCGTAGGATCGGGTGAAGGCCCGGTAGGCGTCGTCGATCACCCGGTTGACCGCGCGCAACGCGTCCGGGTTCATGGCCGGAAACTCGACCATCCAGGGGGTATCCACCATGGGCGGGGTGCTCCCGATCACTGTAACCCTGTCGGGTGGCGCGCTCACCGGTCAGCACGCCGCTCCCCGGCGTCCGGCCGCGGACCGCACGGTGTGCGACGGCGAGACGCCTCGGGTGCCCTTCACCCGGGCGCATCGCCGCGCAGGGATACCATCCGCCGAACGGCGCCGCCTTACAAGGCCGCCCTGACCTTGTCGGCCGCCTCGGGGGTCACCCAGTCGGTCCACAGATCCTCGCGGGTCTTCAGGAAGTGCAGGGCCGCGCCCTCGGCGGTGGCCTGCGTGTCCTCCTGCCAAGCCAGCACCGCGTTGATCACCGCACTGGGAATGGACACGCTGGACACAAAGGTGAAGGCCGCCGGCGCCGCCGTGGCGAAGCGGGTGGTGGCCACCGTCAGCACATCCGAGGCCGGGTACATGTTGGGCTGGGGATCGTCGCAGTCGGCGCTGGTGACGCAGTCCCAGGTGTTCGGGTCGTGCGTCATGCCGCCCACCATGACCATGTCGTACTTGCCCAGCACGGGAGTGGGCGAGAAGTAGTAGGCGAAGATCGGCTCCTCGCGTTCGTTGGCCTTGGCGATGGCACCCGCCAGGCCGGGTCCGGAGCCCGGATCGAACAGGGTGAACCCGGCCTCGTCCAGGCCATGGGCCTTGAACAGGTTCTCGTTGACGATCTGGCACTGCCAGCCCGAGGGACAGGTATAGAACCGGCCCTTGCCCGGCTCCTCGGGATCGGGGAACAGGTCGGCGTTGGCCTTGATGCCCTCGATGGTCGCCAGTTCGGGATGCTCCTCCACCATGTAGGCGGGCACGAACCAGCCTTCCTGGCCGCCATCCGACAGGGTCTTGGTGGCGATCACCAGGCGCCCGTCGGCCTCGGCCTGGGCCAGGATCTCCTTGGCCGCGTTGGGCCAGATCTCGGGCGCCAGGTCGGGTTCGCCCTTCTCGGTCATGGAGGTGATGGTGGGCACCGTGTCGCCGGGCACCAGGTCGACGTCGCAGCCGTACCCCTCGCGCAGGACGACGGCCTCCATATGCGCCAGCATGGCGGCCGAGGTCCATGACATCTCGGCGATGGTTACGCGGCCGCAGGTCTCGGCCGCCAGGGCCGCCGAGGACATGGATACGGCGGTCAGCGCCGCAGCCACCGTAGGTACGGTGCCGGCGATCAGCGTTTTCATGATGGACGTCCCTGTTCCGGTGAGTCGTGTCGGGAGGAGCAGCCCAGGGATCCGCGCGGGAATCCTCGACAAGACGCCGCCGCCGTGGCTGACAGCCACGCCGTGCCGGGCACGGTCTCCAGGGCGGATGGCACCCCCCCGGTGGTCCGTCAGGGTAGCGGCCCAGGTCGGCTGGTGCCAGGGCTTTCCGCGCCTGACGCACCGGCGCCTCCCCTTCCCCCCCCCTCGCCGTCAGTCGGCCGGCAGGTCGAAGTCCAGGATGGTCATGTGGAAGGCGTAGGAGACCTCACCGTCCTCCTCGTCACGGTACAGGACGCCGATGAACTCACCATTGCACCACACCTCGATCGGATCGTTGGGCTTTCGAGGTACCTTCACGGTGATGCTGTCATTGCCGAAGGTCCGGCGCAGGTAGGTTTCGACCTTGGTGAATTCTGCCCGGGTCACGCCGTGCTCCCGTTTCTGGTGGTGTGGAAGGGGAAACCCGGCCCGCCCCGCAGGGCAGACCGGACGGCGTTTGCAACACGGATGCGCTGTCGGGTCAATGCCCAAGCCGGAGCCGTGCGCCAGCCGAAATGACAGGGGAACGCGCGGACGCGCCCCCCGTCTCCAGGGCTCCTGTCTTCGGCCACGCCGTGTCCGGTCCCCTCGTATCGGGTGCGCCGCTAGCCGGCCTTGGCGGGGGCGCGGCTGCCCTGGATGGCGCCCCGCCCGCTCAGCAGACCGCGCGCGACCACCTGTGCCTGGATCTCGGCCGCGCCCTCGAAGATGTTGAGAATGCGGGCATCGCACAGGATGCGGCTGATGGGGTACTCCAGGGCGTACCCGTTGCCGCCGTGGATCTGCAAGGCGTTGTCGGCGTTCGACCAGGCCACCCGCGCGGCCAGCAGCTTGGCCATGCCGGCCTCGATATCGCAGCGCATGTCGCTGTCCTTCTCGCGGGCCGACATGTAGGTGATCTGGCGGGCGACCATCGTCTCCACGGCCATCCAGGCGAGCTTGCCGTGCACGCGCGGGAAGGCGTAGAGGGGCTTGCCGAACTGGACGCGCTCCTGAGCGTACTTCAGCCCCTCTTCCAGGGCGCATTGGGCGACGCCCACGGCGCGGGCGGCGGTCTGGATGCGCGCCGATTCGAAGGTTTCCATGAGCTGCTTGAAGCCCTGGCCCTCGACGCCGCCCAGCAACGCGTCCTTGGGCATGCGGAAGCCGTCGAACGACAGTTCGTATTCCTTCATGCCGCGATAGCCCAGCACCTCGATCTCGCCGCCGTCCATGCCCTCGGCGGGGAACGGGGCGTCATCGGTGCCGCGCGGCTTGGGCGCGAGGAACATGGACAGGCCCTTGTACCCGGGCTGGTCCGGGTTGGTGCGCGCCATCAGCGTCATCAAATCGGTGCGCGCCGCGTGGGTGATCCAGGTCTTGTTGCCGGTGACCACCCAGTCGTCGCCCTCCGGCACCGCGCGGGTGCGCACCGAGCCCAGGTCCGAGCCGGTGTTGGGTTCGGTGAACACGGCGGTGGGCAGGATCTCGCCCGACGAGATCTTCGGCAGATAGTGCTGTTTCTGTGCCTCGGTGCCGCCGAGGCGAATCAATTCCGCGGCGATCTCCGAGCGCGTGCCGAGCGACCCGACGCCGATGTAGCCGCGCGACAGCTCCTCGGTCACCACACACATGGCCGTCTTGCCCATGCCGTGGCCACCGTATTCCTCGGGCACCGTCAGGCCGAACACGCCCATTTCGGCCATCTGGTCGATGACCTCCATGGGGATCAGGTCATCCTTCTCGTGCCAGCCGTGGGCATGCGGTTGCACCTGCTCATCGACGAAGCGGCGGAACTGGTCGCGCACGAGATCGAGCGTCTCGTCCTCCAGGCCCATGGCGCCGAAGTTGCCGTCGGCGATCAGTTCGGCGATTCGCGCTTTACAGGGGGCGGTGAAGCCGTGCTCGCGCAGCAGGGTCGTGTAGGGGGTCTGGAGCGCCTGGCGTTCGCGCACCTCGATCCCGAAGTCGGCCAGGCGCACGAACTCGCCCTGGCTCATCGGCATGCCGCCGAAGATCTGATGCAGATACTCGGAGTACGCCGCCTGCAGCATGAGCTGTTCCAACTCGCCCAGCGTGCCCTGGGCCTCCAGCCGGCGCGCCCAGGCCAGCATCTCGCCCATGGCGGTGACATAGGTGGCGAACCAGGCGAAGCCGTGGGTCGCGTGCTGTTCACGCTCCATCACCGCCGCGTCGAGCTTGCCGTTCTCGTCGCTGACCTGCTTCGCCAGGTGATCGCGGATGGCGCCCAGCACCTGTTTGGAGGTCTCGTAGGATCGCTCACACGTATGAAGAAGATCCTGAATAATCAAGGTCGCGGCCATGATAGTCCCCTGAAACGTCGATCCCGGGCCGTGTCGGCCCGGGCCACAAGGCGAAGTCCTGGAATGGGCGCGGATCGGCCGCTCACGCCGAGGCGCGTGGCCGGTCCGCAAGATCCCGGGTCCTCAGCCGTCCAGGCACTCCTCGACGGTGCGCCGGCCGGGCTTCACCGCCTGGACCATCACCGCCATGTTGCCCGGCTTGTGCTCGTTGTTCATCATCTTGGTGTGCGCCTGTGGGATCTGATCCCACGAGAACACCTCCGACATGCAGGGATCCAGGCGGCGCTCGATCACCAGCTGGTTGGCTTCGGAGGCCTGGAGCAGGTTGGCGAAGTGGCTGCCCTGGATCCGCTTCTGGCGCATCCACACGAATCGCGCGTCGAAGGTGATGTTGAAGCCGGTGGTGCCGGCGCAGAACACGACCATGCCGCCGCGCTTGACCACCAGGCAGGACACCGGGAACGTGGCCTCGCCCGGGTGTTCGAACACGAAGTCCACGTCGTTGCCCTTGCCGGTGAACTCCCAGATGGCGCGTCCGAACTTGTAGGACTCCTTCATGTACGCCTTGAACTCCGGCCCGTTCACGTCCGGAAGTCGGCCCCAGCAGTTGAAGTCCTTGCGGTTGAGGACGCCCTTGGCCCCCAGGGACATGACGAAGTCGCGCTTGCTTTCGTCGGAGATCACGCCGATGGCGTTGGCGCCGGACACCGCGCAGAGCTGCACGGCCATGGCGCCCAGGCCGCCGGACGCGCCCCAGATCAGCACGTTGTGGCCGGGCCGCAGCACATGCGGCCGATGGCCGAACAGCATGCGGTAGGCGGTGGCGAGGGTCAGCGTGTAGCAGGCGCTTTCTTCCCAGGTCAGATGCTTGGGCCGCGCCATGAGCTGCTGGGCCTGGACATTGGTGAACTGTGCGAAGGAGCCGTCCGGCGTCTCGTAGCCCCAGATGCGCTGGGTCGAGGAGAACATCGGATCGCCGCCGTTGCACTCCTCGTCGTCGCCGTCATCCTGGTTGCAGTGAATGACGACCTCGTCGCCCACCTTCCAGCGCTTCACCTGCGAGCCCACGGCCCAGACGATGCCCGATGCATCCGATCCGGCGATGTGGAAGTCCTGGCTGTGGACGTCGAACACCGACACCGGCTCGCCCAGCGAGGCCCAGATGCCGTTGTAATTGACGCCGGCGGCCATGACCATCACCAGAACCTCGTGGGATTCCAGCTTCGGGATGTCCACGACCTCGACCTGCATGGCGCTTTCCGGCGGCCCGTGGCGCTCGCGGCGGATGGACCAAGCGTACATCTGCTTGGGCACATGCCCCAGCGGCGGAATTTCCCCAAGCTCGTACAGGTCCTTCTTCTCCTGACCCGGACGCAGTTCGACGACTTCGGCGGCGGCGTTGCTCATCCTCTGGATACTCCCTGTTCCATGGCCCTTGCCCTGGTGGCCGCGCCCGGTGGTGGGGCGATCCAGGGGGGCGGTCCCTGATGGAGGGACCGGCGCTCGTTGTGCGCCTGCGATAGCGTCAGGCTATACCCACTTCGCGCTTCCATCGCAATGCACAAAGTGATAGTTAATTTCGCCTGATACCAATGGCAAGAAACATTAATTCTCTTGCTGTCTCACCAAAGATGGGAATTTGGGCGGGTCATACGCCCATGAAGGGAGGATCCGATGAGTGCCACACCCAAGCCCGGCGCCGCGAATGCCGCGCCGCAGCGAGACAAGCCCTGGCTGTTCCGCACCTATTCGGGTCACTCCTCCGCCAAGGCCTCCAACGCGCTGTACCGCACCAACCTGAAGCGCGGTCAGACCGGCCTGTCGGTGGCCTTCGACCTTCCGACACAGACGGGATATGACTCCGATCATGTGTTGTCCCGGGGCGAGGTCGGCAAGGTGGGCGTGCCCATCTGCCACCTGGGGGACATGATGACGCTGTTCGATCAGATCCCGCTGGAGAAGATGAACACGTCGATGACCATCAACGCGCCGGCGCCCTGGCTGCTGTCGCTGTACATCGCCACGGCCGAGCGTCAGGGGGCGTCGCGCGCCACGCTGCAGGGCACCGTGCAGAACGACCTGATCAAGGAGTACCTGTCGCGCGGCACCTATATCTTCCCGCCCGACCCCTCGATGCGCCTGATCAACGACGTGGTGGCCTTCACCTACCGCGAGGTTCCCAAGTGGAACCCCATCAACATCTGCTCCTACCACCTGCAGGAGGCGGGGGCGACTCCGGAACAGGAACTGGCCTTCGCCCTGGCCACGGCGCAGGCGGTGCTGGATACGGTGCGCGACTCCGGTCAGGTTCCGCCCGAGGACTTCCCGGTCGTGGTGGGCCGCATCAGCTTCTTCCTGAACGCCGGCATCCGGTTCCTCACGGAGCTGTGCAAGGTGCGCGCGTTCTCCGAACTGTGGGACGAGATCTGCCGCGCCCGCTATGGCGTGGAGAACGAGAAATATCGCCGGTTCCGCTATGGCGTGCAGGTCAACAGCCTGGGCCTGACCGAGCAGCAGCCGGAGAACAACGTCTACCGCATCCTGCTGGAAATGCTGGCGGTGGTGCTGTCCAAGAACGCCCGCGCCCGCGCCGTCCAGTTGCCGGCCTGGAACGAGGCGCTGGGCCTGCCTCGCCCCTGGGACCAGCAGTGGTCCCTGCGTCTCCAGCAGATCGTGGCCTACGAGACCGACCTCCTGGAGTTCGGCGACATCTTCGATGGCTCGGTGGAGGTCACCAAGCGCGTCGAGGCCCTCAAGACGGAGGCCCGCGAGGAACTGACCCGCATCGAGACCATGGGCGGCGCGGTGGCGGCGGTGGAATCCAGCTACATGAAGCAGAAGCTGGTGGAATCCAACACCCAGCGCCTGGCGGCCATCGAGGCCGGGGACATGACCGTTGTCGGCGTCAACAAGTTCACCGAAGCCGCGCCAAGCCCGCTGTCCAGCGGCGACGGCGCCATCATGACCGTCGATCCCGCCGCCGAACAGGCGCAGCTCGAGTCGCTGAACGCCTGGCGCGCCGGCCGGGATAGCGCCAAGGCGGCGGCCGCGCTGGCCGATCTGGCGGCCGCCGCGCGCGACGGCCGCAACGTCATGGAGCCGTCCATCGCCTGCGCCCACGCGGGTGTCACGACCGGCGAATGGGGCCAGACGCTGCGCGATATCTTCGGCGAGTACAGGGCGCCGACCGGGGTGGCCCGGTCCGTCGGCACGGCCAACGCCGGCGAGAAGATGGCCGCCGTGCGGGACCGCGTGACGTCGGTCTCGGACCGCCTGGGCCGGCGCATCAAGATCCTGGTGGGCAAGCCGGGCCTGGACGGGCATTCCAACGGGGCCGAGCAGATCGCCGTACGCGCCCGAGACGCTGGCATGGAGGTGGTCTACGAGGGAATCCGCCTGACCCCGGCGCAGATCGTCAACGCCGCCCTGGAAGAAGGCGTCCACGTGGTCGGCCTGTCGATCCTGTCGGGTTCCCACATCTCGCTGGTGACCGACGTCATGGACCGCATGCGGGCCGCCGGACTGAGCGACGTGCCCGTGGTGGTCGGCGGCATCATCCCGATCGAGGATGAACGGACCCTGCTCGCCTCCGGCGTGGTGCGGGTCTACACGCCCAAGGACTACGATCTGACGGTGATCATGGACGACATCGTCTCGATCATCGATCCGGATCAACAGCGCGCGGCGTGATGTCCGGGCCGAACCGCCGCCCCCGTCACCGGCCCACGGGGACGACGGGGTGCTTCGGGTCCTGACCGGCCCGCGCGGAGCCGCCGGGGCGGTGCAATCACCAAGGGCGAGCGGGCCTTCCCCCCCCCGCCGTGACGCTCCGCGCGGCGATCCGGCAGGGGAGAGCGGGTCGTGTCGCGCCATTCTCTGGAACCGCTCCCTGCCGGGGTTCCCCGTCCCGGGCGTCCGCCGTCCCGGGCCGGACCACCGCGCCCGAGGGGGATCGGTCATGACCCGCATGCTTGCCATGGACAAGGGGGATGGGTCATCATTCGGGCGATGGTCGCCCAAGGACGTGATGGACAGAATGCGGACAGGCCATCACGACACCGTGTTTCCCACATTGACGCGCGGGAAAGCGTCGTTTTAGACTTTCGGCCACTTTGTTCTGGATGGCTGTCTTCAAAACAGGTCGCCTTAATTTTACCCAACACAGGGGGTTCCTGCCGTGAACAAAAACGATCTCGTCGCCGCTGTCGCCGACAGCGCCGGGCTCTCGAAGGCCGACGCCACCAAGGCCGTGGACAGTGTCTTTGACTCCATCACCGACGCCCTCAAACAGGGCGACGAAATCCGTCTCGTCGGCTTCGGAACCTTCGCTGTGACAGATCGCGCCGAAAGTGAGGGCCGCAATCCCCGCACGGGCGAGAAGATCACCATTCCCGCCTCCCGCCAGCCCAAGTTCAAGCCCGGCAAGGGATTGAAGGACGCCCTGAACGGCTGATGACGATGCCCAGCCCGTGTGGGTGGGCGTCCCGGCGACCAAGGTTTGGACGGCCCGCGTGGAAAGAGGAGCGCCTCATTCGGCGGGCCGCAGTTGTCTCTGGTCCTCACGGGAGCCACCCACGCCAGGACGGATGCCAGCCCCGATCAAGGCTCGCGGGCCCTGGATGACGGGGGGCGAGGGAGAGGGTCCACGACAGGTCCAGGAGCGCGGCAAGATACCTCCTGAAGCGGTTGGGCCGACCCGTGGCGTTACCCTTGTTTTTGCAACGGGGTCCACTGGGGGGGTACATGCCCGCACGGACCGACGGACGCACAGGGTCTCACGCGTGTCAGCGTAGGTACCGGACAGGGGGAAGCAGGATCAAGACCGTGGCCGCGCCGGTGATCGGACCCGCCTCCGTGATCCGCTCTCCATGGTAACGTCGGGCCGCAGTCCCCGGAGGGTGCGGCCTGCCGACGCATCAAGGATCACGCGACACGGGCGATTAGCTCAGTTGGTAGAGCATCTCGTTTACACCGAGAGGGTCGGCGGTTCGAGCCCGTCATCGCCCACCACTTAAAAATCAAACGTTTACAGACGTCTTCGTCTGGTGCTGAGCGTCGGGTTTGCGCCGACGCCGTGGGCGCAAACGGGGGCTGGCGGGTTGGAGCCGCCGTCATCAACGAGGCCAGCGGCCGGGGCGGCCCTGGCAAACGCGTTTCTGATCGACCCGACGGGCGCGCCGTTGCCTCGATCACGCGATCGGTCTCGGCGACTTGATGGGCTTTGTGCCGAGCCGCGATGGCGCGGCGGTCCACAGGGCAGACCCCGCGCCGTTTTCGATTTTCGTTCTTCTCCAGGTTCCGGAAATCCAACACCGAAGAGTCCCACATCGCCCGATCCCAGGGTAGGTCAAGGATCTCCCCCGCCCCTCGGCCGCCTGACTCCACCAGGCGGTCGCGGTGGCGGCCCGCATACTCACAGCGCCGACACCACCTCCAGGGCACGGGACCTCTCTGTTCGGATAGCGGTTCCCGTCACCACAAAAAAACCCGACGCCTCGCGGCGCCGGGTGGGTATCCTGTGTGCCATTGATCTCGACACTTGGCAAAAAGCGTCACCGCCAGCCGTTCGAACCCGAGGTCAGCCGCCTACGGCCCGCGACAACGCCTCGGCCACGACGACGGCCTGCGCGGCGCGTCCCTTGGCCATGTCGGTCTCGGCCTCTTCCAGATCCTCGCGAGCCGCGTCCAGCCGTGCCCGCGCGTCATCGGCGGACACCTCCGTCAGCGGAAAGGCTTCCTCCGCCAGGATGGTGCAGCGCTCCTCGGTGACTTCCGCGAAGCCGCCGGCGATGAACAGCCGCTGCTCCACCTGACCGCCCTTGTAGACGTCGATCACCCCCGGGCGCACCGTGGACAGCATCGGCGCGTGCCGGGGCAACACGCCGAAATCACCCTCGACGCCCGGCACCACCACCATCTCCACCGGCTCCGACATCAGCAATCGCGCGGGCGAGACCAGTTCGAATTCCGTCGTTTCCGTCATGCCCTCGACATCCCCTGACCAAGGCCCGTAGTCCACCGATCCAGACAATAGATGCAGTTTGCATTCTTTCTCTTGTCTGGCTTTCCTTTATCTGGATCCGTGCACCGACTTCAGAACGTTGCGACCCGCCCCATGCCGTCAGGCAAGACCGCCTTGACGACGTCGCTGCACGACAGGCCGACGCATCCCTCGCCCCGTCCCGCCCCTCGAACGCACCCGGTCCGAGGGCCGGCCGGCCCGACGACATCGGCGCCGCGCGGCGGTCGCGCCCCTGCCCCCGGCCTGCCGGGACAGAGGGGCGCGGCCACATCCATCACGCCGCTTCGGCGGCCATCTTCTTGGCCTTCTCGATGGCCTCGTCCATGGTGCCGACCATGTAGAACGCCTGCTCGGGCATGTGATCGTACTCACCCTCGACCAGACCCTTGAAGCCCTTGATGGTGTCTTCCAGCGTCACGTACTTGCCCGGAGACCCCGTGAACACCTCGGCCACATGGAACGGCTGCGACAGGAACCGCTGAATCTTGCGGGCGCGCGCCACCACCAGCTTGTCTTCCTCGGACAGTTCGTCCATGCCCAGGATGGCGATGATGTCCTGAAGCGACTTGTAGGACTGCAGAACGCGCTGAACTTCACGCGCCACCGTATAGTGCTCGTGACCCACCACGTTCGGGTCCAGGGCACGAGCGGTGGAGTCCAGCGGATCCACGGCCGGGTAGATGCCCAGTTCCGAAATCGCGCGGTTCAGAACCGTGGTGGCGTCCAGGTGGGCGAAGGAGGTCGCCGGAGCCGGGTCGGTCAGGTCGTCGGCGGGCACGTAAATGGCCTGCACCGAGGTGATCGAGCCCTTCTTGGTCGACGTGATGCGCTCCTGCAGGTTGCCCATGTCGGTGGCCAGGGTCGGCTGATAACCCACCGCCGAAGGGATACGGCCCAGCAACGCCGACACCTCGGAACCCGCCTGCGTGAAGCGGAAGATGTTGTCGACGAAGAACAGAACGTCCTGGCCTTCCTCGTCGCGGAAGTACTCGGCCAGCGTCAGTCCGGACAGGCCCACGCGGGCGCGGGCGCCCGGCGGCTCGTTCATCTGACCGTAGACCAGGGCGGCCTTGGAGTTATTGCCCTTCAGATCGATCACGCCCGAATCGATCATCTCGTGATAAAGGTCGTTGCCCTCGCGGGTCCGCTCGCCGACGCCAGCGAACACGGAGTAGCCGCCGTGGCCCTTGGCGATGTTGTTGATCAGCTCCATGATCAACACGGTCTTGCCCACGCCGGCGCCACCGAACAGGCCGACCTTGCCGCCCTTGGTGTAGGGCGCCAGCAGGTCGATGACCTTGATGCCGGTCTCCAGGATCTCGGTGTCGGTGGACTGCTCCACGAACTCCGGGGCCTGACGGTGGATGGGCAGCTTCATGCTCGTCTCGACCGGGCCGCGCTCGTCGATGGGCTCGCCGATCACGTTCATGATGCGACCCAGGGTCTGCGGCCCGACGGGCACGCGGATCGGCTCGCCGGTGGCGTTCACCGACTGGCCCCGCACCAATCCCTCGGTGGAATCCATGGCGATGGTGCGGACGGTGGACTCGCCCAGGTGCTGCGCCACTTCCAGCACCAGCCGCTTACCCTGGTTGTCCGCCTCCAGCGAGGACAGAATGGACGGAAGCTCGCCCTCGAAGCGGACGTCAACCACGGCACCCATCACCTGGGTGATCGAGCCGACGGAATTGTTCTGCGCGGTCGCCATGTGACGCGTGCTCCTGCTTGCGATCCTGTGTTGTGGCGCGTGCGGTCCGGCGGACGCGCCTGATCCTGGGTCTCGTCGTGGGGGCCGCGCGAGCGGCGGCCCGCCCTACAGCGCCTCGGCGCCGGAAATGATCTCGATCAGCTCCTTGGTGATCATCGCCTGACGGGTGCGGTTGTACTGCAACGTCAGGTCGTCGATCATGTCGGAGGCATTGCGCGATGCATTGTCCATGGCGGTCATCCGCGCCCCTTGTTCGGACGCGTAGTTTTCCGTCATGGCACGGAACACCTGGGTCTTGACGTTCAGCGGCAGCAAGTCGTCGAGGATGCCCTCTTCCGACGGCTCGAACTCGTACAGCGCGCGCTGCGCCGCGTCCCCCGTGGCGTCCAGCGGCTGGTTCTCGTTGGCGGTTTCGGGCACCGGGAACGGAATCAACTGCTGTCGCGTGACGATCTGGCTGATGGCCGACCGGAAGCGGTTGTAGACCAGGGTGCAGACGTCGAAGTCGCCGGCCTCGAACATGTCCAGCACCCGCTGGGCCACCACCTCGGCCTCGGCGTAGGTGATGACATGGCGACCGAAGTCCTCCAGCGTGTCGCTGATCAACGACGCGTGATCGCGCTTCAGCGCGTCGCGGCCCTTGCGGCCCACGCAGAGAAGCGCGACCTCCTTACCGTCCGCCTGCAACTCGCGGATCAACGCCCGGGTGTTGCGGGCCGTGGCACTGTTGAGGCCGCCGCACAGGCCCCGGTTGGAGCTGACCACCACGATCAGGTGACGGCGATCATCGCCGGTGCCGGCCAGCAACCGGGGCGCGCCGGGCGTGCCCACGACGCTGCCGGCCAGGGTGCCCAACATGCGGTCCATGCGCTCGGCGAACGGCCGGCTGTTCTCTGCGGCCTCCTGCGCCTTCCGCAGGCGCGAGGCGGCCACCATCTTCATGGCCGAGGTGATCTTGCGGGTCGATTTGACCGACGAGATCCGGTTGCGTAGGTCCTTCAGGCTCGCCATGGACTGGGGGGCCTTTCCTCCAGGGGGACGCGATCACTCACATGGGGTTGGGGCGCGAGGCCCCGTCCCTCAGGCGAAGGTCTTGGCGAAGCCATCCAGGAACGCCGCGAGCTTGTCCTCGGTATCCTGGGACAACGCCTTCTCGGCCCGGATCGCGTCCAGGATGCCCGGCGCCGACGCCCGCATTTCGCGCAGCATCTCGGTTTCGAAGCGCGTCACGTCCGCCGTCTTGACCGCGTCCAGATAGCCCTTGGTGCCGGCATAGATGGACACCACCTGCTCCTCGACCGGGAACGGCGAGTACTGGTTCTGCTTCAGCAGTTCGGTCAGACGCGCGCCACGGTTCAGCAGCCGTTGGGTGGCCACGTCCAGGTCGGACGCGAACTGGGCGAAGGCGGCCATCTCGCGATACTGGGCCAGTTCCAGCTTGATCGAGCCGGCCACCTTCTTCATGGCCTTGACCTGCGCCGACGAACCCACGCGCGACACCGAGACGCCCACGTTCACCGCCGGGCGGACACCCTTGAAGAACAGATCGGTCTCCAGGAAGATCTGGCCGTCGGTGATGGAGATCACGTTGGTGGGGATGTAGGCCGACAGATCGTTGGCCTGCGTCTCGATCACCGGCAGGGCGGTCAGCGAGCCCGACCCATGATCCTCGTTCAGCTTCGCGGCGCGTTCCAGCAGGCGCGAGTGCAGGTAGAACACGTCGCCGGGGTAGGCTTCGCGGCCGGGCGGGCGACGCAGCAGCAGCGACATCTGCCGGTAGGCCACGGCCTGCTTGGACAGATCGTCGTAGAAGATCACGGCGTGCTTGCCGTTATCGCGGAACCACTCGCCCATGGTGCAGCCGGCGTAGGGCGCCAGGTACTGCAGCGGCGCCGGCTCGGACGCGGTGGCGGCGACCACGATGGTGTAGTCCAGCGCCCCATGGTCGGCCAGGATCTTCACCACCTGGGCCACGGTCGAGCGCTTCTGCCCCACCGCCACGTAAATGCAGTACAGCTTCTCGCTTTCATCCTTGGCCTTATCGTTCACATTCTTCTGATTGAGAATGGTGTCCAGGATGATGGCGGTCTTGCCGGTCTGGCGGTCGCCGATGATCAGTTCGCGCTGGCCCCGGCCGATGGGGATCAGGGCATCGATCGCCTTGATGCCGGTCTGCACTGGCTCGTGCACCGACTTGCGCGGCACGATGCCCGGCGCCTTGACGTCGGCGCGCGCGCGCTCAACGTCGGTCACCGGACCCAGGCCGTCGATGGGGTTGCCCAGGCCGTCCACCACGCGCCCCAGCAGGCCCATGCCCACGGGCACGTCCACGATGGACTCGGTGCGCTTGACGATGTCGCCTTCCTTGATGCTGGTGTCCTCGCCGAACACCACGGCGCCGACATTGTCGTCCTCAAGGTTGAGCGCCATGCCCTTGATGCCGCCGGGGAACTCGACCATCTCGCCGGCCTGGACATTATCCAGTCCATGGATGCGGGCAATTCCGTCGCCGACCGAGAGGACCTGACCAATTTCCGCCGTATCCGCCTCGGCGCCGAAATTGGCGATCTGTTCCTTCAGGATTGCGGAGATTTCCGCGGCGCGGATTTCCATCATCCAACCCCTTTCATGGAGAGACTCAAGCGTTGCAGTTTCGAGCGCAGGGACGTGTCAACCATGCGCGAGCCGACGCGGATCACCATGCCGCCCAGCAGGTCCGGATCCACCGAGGCATTGATGGTCACGTCATTGCCCACCACCTGCTTCAGGCGCGCGGCCAGATCCACCATCTGACGATCGCTCAGCGGCCGGGCGGCGATCACCTCGGCCGAGGTCTCGCCGCGCCGCTTGGCGAGTTGGCGCTGAAACGCCCTGATCATGCCCGGCAGCGCGAACAGGCGCCGCTTCCCGGCAACCAGCCCCAGGAACTTCCGGGTCTCGTCACACAGGTCCGCCTTGTCGGCCAGGGCCAGAATGCCGGCCAGATGATCGCCTCGGCTCACCACCGGACTGGCGATGAACCGACGCAAGTCCTCGCTGTCGTCCAGCATGGCGCGGAGCGCGTCCATATCATCGGCCACCCGGTCGATGACTTTGTTCTCCTCGGCCAGATCGAAGAGCGCCGTCGCATAACGAACAGCCAGCCCGGATACCCGCGTCGATTCCGATGCCACAGTCGCCGTGTCCCGCTTGTGAGTGAAACCCCTGTCCCGCGCATGGATTTGGGCAGGGTGTTGATTTTCAACAAAATTCGAGGCCCCGGAGAGGACTCTCCCCGAAGACGACGGTTCATTAGCACACTCCTTTCGCGGATTGCAAGTGGCGGTCGGGCGTGGCGCGGGGTGCGGCGATCAGCGGACCGGACGGACGACCCGGTCCCGCCGGGACGTCCGTCCGGCGCCCCCGGGGCGCCGGATCGCATCGTTATCGTGACGTGGCCGTGGTGAGGAAGGCCCTGTCCCTTGGTCCGACCACCCAAGGGAGGCTCCGTCAGGACGACGCCTTATTAAAGAAGCGCCCCCGCACCCCGACCGGCCGCGCGGCGTGGAGAGCCTCCGCCGGATCACGCCCCCCGGCGGCTTGAGCGGACGCCGAACACCCCACTGTCCACAAACCGGCCATAAACTGGGGTCATGGTTGAGGGCATGGATGAGACGTGGGCCGCTCGTTCCGCGACCGGTCCACGTTTACGAACGGTCAATGCCTTGTATTGAGCCCGCTCAAGGGATCCAGTATAAGGTTTCGTTCTGGCTCGGCCCAAGGTCTTGCGGACGCCTGGATATGCTGCCGGAAGCCGTTCTGTTCGAACTCAACCGGCATCACCCCGGTCCGGCCTACCGTAGAAACCCCATGCCGAACCGATCCATTGGTTTCGTAGAAGAACGTGAGAGGAGACTATCCATGCTGAGGACCCTCATGATGGCCACGGGCGTGGCTCTGACCTTGGGTGCGAGCACGACCGTCGCGCTGGCCGAGGGCGACGTCGCCAACGGCGAGAAGTGGGCCAATCGCGTCTGCAAGGCGTGCCACACGTTCGACAAGGGCGGCAAGCACATGGTGGGCCCGAACCTGTGGGGCATCTACGGCCAGGCTCCGGCCACCGTGGAAGGGTTTGATCGCTATCAGGCCGCGCCGCTGTTCGCCGAGAACGGCATCGAGGAGTGGAACGAAGAGACCCTGACCGAGTACGTGGCCGATCCGGAAGCCTTCCGCCAGAAGTACGCCGGTGGACATGAGAGCGCCATGGTCGTCAGCCTGCCGCCGAAGTTCGCGCCCGACGTGGCCGCGTACCTGAAGACGCTGCAGGACTGATCCGGGACCGACTCCGGTTATCCGTCGCATGGAAAACCGCCGCGCCCAGGCAGGGCGCGGCGGTTTTTTCGTGTCGGCGGAATGCCCCGGACGCCCGCCGCCCTGGCCGATCCGCGCGGGTCGGACCCGCGAAACCGGCACTTCCCGCGCCGACGCCCGCGCCGTAGGGTGCCGCCGTCCCTGGCCGGGCGGGGCGTCGGCGATACCCGTGTCGGCGCCCGCCGGGCCTTTCCAACAGGAGTGCATCAATGACCGATTTCGTGCAGATCGGACGGGATCTGGCGGCCGGCATGGCGGACCTCGCCAAGGCCGAACCGGAAACGATGAGCGCCTTCAAGGCCCTGATGGCGGCCACCGCCGGCCAGGATCAAGAGCTGAGCGTCAAGGTCAAGGAACTGATCGCCCTGGCCATCGCCATCACCGTGCGCTGCGACGGCTGCATCGCCCATCACGTCAAGCTGGTCGTCGATGCCGGCGCGACCCGTGGCGAGGTGGTCGAGACCATCGGTGTCGCCCAGTTGATGGGCGGCGGCCCGTCAACGGTGTATGGCGTCGAGGCCCTGCGCGCCTATGACCAGTTCGCGGCCGTGACCGCCAACGCGGCCTGACCATCGGTCTCGACCGCCCCCTCCTCCCCTTGATGCCGAAACGCCGCCGCGCCTCTTGCGGCGGCGGCGTCTGTCGGCTATCAACCGTCGTCATCGCGCCGGCCCGGGCCGGCGCGGGTCCCATGCCCTTGCCCCGCCGGGGCTGCTTGGCTAAAAGGGCGCCTCTTTGCGCGGGAGCGGCTTCATGAAAGACGGCATTCATCCAGAGTACCACGAGATCACGGTCACCATGACCGACGGATCCGAGTTCAAGACGCGGTCCACCATGGCCGGCGACAGCATCAAGCTTGACATCGACCCCAAAAGCCATCCGGCCTGGACCGGCGTGCAGCGCCTGGTGGACAGCGGCGGACAGGTGGCCAAGTTCAACAAGCGCTTCGCCGGGTTCGGCCTCAAGTAGGGCGGCCTCCGCGCAAGGCACCCAGGCGCGACCCAGGGCACCGTCCCATCGCATCGGGGTCGGCCGTTCGTTGTTTGGACGAGCGGTTGGCCCCGTTGCCGTTTTTCGGCCATGGCGAGTCGGTTCGGCGCCGGACCGGCCTGTAACGACGGTGGTGACCTGTGTCGCCGGGGTGATCAGGGGATCGGCCCGTTCGGGGAAACCGGTTCCGCCGCCTCCCGAGAGGCGGTAGGATGCCTCCCCCTAGGGTTCCGAACCCCTCCTTGGCGCGGGCCTGTTGCCAAGCCCGGTCTCGCTTCCGTGGGACGACCGCGTCGTGGTCCGACCCCACGTCTCCCCGCGTGTTCGCGCGCCCCCTAGAGCAGCCTGGATCGACGACCCGATGAAGAAGAACGCCCTGCTGAACGCGGCCGTCCACAACAATAAGGCCACTACAAAAAAGGGGGCATTGGAACGCCTGTTCACGCTGATGTTCCGTGGCTTTGTTTATCCGCAGATCTGGGAAGATCCGGAGATCGACATCGAGGCCCTGCAACTCAACGGCGACAAGCGCATCGTCACCATTTGTTCCGGCGGCTGCAATATTCTGAACTACCTGACGGAGTCTCCAGCCCGCATCGACGCCGTGGACCTGAACCCGGCGCATGTGGCGCTCAGCCGCCTCAAGCTGACGGCGCTTCAACACCTGCCCGACTACGAGACCTACTTCCGTTTTTTCGGGCACGCCGACGAGCGAGCCAACACCCGGGCGTTCTCGAAGTACCTTCTGCCCCACCTGGACGAGCCGACCCGCCGCTACTGGACCACATGGACGCCGGCGCACGGGCGGCGCATCAACTACTTCACCAAGAACATCTACCGCTTCGGGCTGTTGGGACGGTTCATCGGTTCGCTGCACGTCCTGGCCCGGGTGCACGGCACCAACCCGCGCGTTCTGCTGGCGGTGCGCACCCCCGAGGAACAGCGCGCCCTGTTCCACGCCACGGTCGGCCATCTGTTCGATAAGAAGCTCGTCCGCACCCTGTGCAACCTGCCGGTCAGCCTGTACGGCCTGGGGATCCCGCCCGCCCAGTACGAGGCCCTGGCCCTGTCCGCCAATGGCGACGTGCCCTCGCTGCTGCGCGAGCGCCTGGAACGCCTGGCCTGCGACTTCCCCATCGAGGAGAACTACTTCGCCTGGCAGGCGTTCGGGCGCGGCTACGACCGCCATTTCCGCCGGGCCGTCCCGCGCTACCTGCGCGGCGAGCACTACGAACCCCTGCGCGGCCTGTCCGACCGGGTGAACATCCACCATACGTCCATGACGGTCTGGCTCGCCGATCAGCCCGATCGCAGCCTGGACGGCTATGTCCTGCTCGATGCTCAGGACTGGATGAACGAACGCCAGTTGAACGAGCTGTGGACCCAGATCGTGCGCACCGCCAAGCCCGGGGCCCGGGTGATCTTCCGGACCGCCGGCACAGAAAGCCCGCTGCCCACGGCCCTGGCGTCGGACCTGCTGACCCCGTGGGATCATGACCCCGAGGACTGCCGGGCGCTAACCCAGCGGGACCGGGCGTCCATCTACGGCGGCTTCCACCTGTACATCCGGCGGGACTAGCCCCCCTCATCACGGTCCCCCTCACGGTCTTCAAGGAACCCGCGCCCCGCCATGGACGCCACCACGCTGATGGACCGGATCTACCGGCAGCAACGACATATCTATGACCTGACCCGCAAGTACTACCTTCTGGGTCGGGACCAGTTGATCGACGAGGTGCGTCCGGAGGCCGGCGCGACGGTGTGCGAGGTGGGCTGCGGCACCGCGCGAAACCTGCTGCGCATGGCCCGACTGTACCCCGAGGCGCGGATCCTGGGGCTGGACGCCAGCGCCGAGATGTTGAAGACGGCGCGGTCCAAGCTGGCCCGCGCCGGCCTGACGGAGCGTGTGCCCGTGGCCCTGGGGCTGGCCCAGGACTTCGATCCGGCCGCCCTGTTCGGAACCGACCGGCCGCTGGACCACGTGGTGTTCTCCTACAGCCTGTCCATGATCCCGCCGTGGCGGGAGTCCATCGACCACGCGCTCACCCTGCTGCGCCCGGGCGGGCACATCCACATCGTCGATTTCGGCGATCAGGCGGGCTTGCCCAGGGCCTTCCGTGCCGTGCTGTACGGGTGGCTGGGCCTGTTCCACGTGCACTACCGGCCGGAATTGCTGGCCTACCTGCGCGCCCTGGGGGCCGATGGGCGGGCCAAGGTGACGATCCGGCCGCTCTATCGCGGCTATGCCGTCATGGCCCGGCTGACCCGCACCGCCTGACGCCGGGGTCTAAACCGGCGCCAGAATCGACGCGGCACCCCGCAGCGTCTCCCGGAACAGACGCACCAGGTGCGGGTCCAGGTGGCCGCGCATGCCCTCCATGAGGTCCAGCGCCGCCTCGGGCGACATCGGGTCCTTGTAGGACCGCCGGTCGGTGAGCGCCCCGAACACGTCGACGATGGCCGCCATCCGCGCCAGATCGTTCAGCGCCCCGCCCTTCAGGCCGCGCGGATATCCGGTGCCGTCCAGCTTCTCGTGATGCTGGCCGGCGATGGTGACGACCCCGCGCGGCACGTCGTCCATCCGGTCCAGCATCTCGACCGTGCGGGTGACATGGCCCCGCATGCGCGTCCACTCCGCCTCGCTCAAACGGCCGGGCTTGTTCAGCAGCGCGCGCGGGATGGCCACCTTGCCGATGTCGTGCAACAGGCCACCGGCCGCCACGGTCAACAGGTCGTCACCCACCAGCCCCAGTTCATGGCCAAAATAGGCAAGAAACGTTGCCACCCGAATGGAGTGAACGTACGTATAATTGTCGTGACCTTTCACACTGTTCAGAAGAACGTCGAAGGATCCATGGTTGACCGCCTCCACCAGGGACGCACAGCTATCCCTCACGTCGCTGTAGGGGATCGGTTTCCCTTCAAGGATGAGGTTGGGGATCTCGTTGAAAATCGCCACGGTTTTTTTCAGCGCGCCTTGCGGGGCCGGGTCAAGCGCATCCCATTGCGCCTCAAGCTCCCGGGTCAGAAGGGCGGACAAGGTCTCGTACAGTCTGGCCCTGGTGAAGGGCTTGATCAGCACCGGACACCCGCGCCCGCGCAGCAGCCGCACGAACACCGAGGACTCGTGGGACGCCATGCCGATCAGGGGCACGTGACGCAACACGGGATCGGATCCGATCGCCTCAATGGCGGCCGCCCCGCCCCGGGGCGGTGTGCGCTCGTCAACGATCATCACGGCGGGCACCGCGAACAGCGGCAGGGCGCGCACGGCCTCCCGCCCCGTCCGGAAACTGGTGACGTCGTAGAGGTCGCCCAGGGCGCTTCTGAGTTGATCCCGATGTCTGTCGACAGGCTCGATAATGGTGATCGGGGGCTTCGACCGGACCGCATCATCCGCGCGCGCGGCCGTCTCTCCAGACAGCCCCGCGGACACGACGGTCCCCCTGGCAAACGGCGGTCGGCGACCGTATTCCACCGAGGTCTGAATGGTCATGGGACGATCCCGTGTCTCTCCCGAACGTCGCGCACGGCGGGGTGCGGTCTGTCATCGAAAAACAAACGGGCGAGCTGTCTCATCCATTTGCAAGCCCGGTCATAACGTATAGGTTGAGAGACGTAAAGGCAAGACTTACACCGCTCCCCTCGGGGTCTGGAACCGCGCGGTGGCGTCCGTCCCCGGTCCCGACGAATAAGGGCACACCACGGACGGCCCGCGTCACACGTGGCCGATCTCGCGCAGGAAGTCCACCAGCAGAACGGCCATGGTGTCCGGGTCCTCGACACAGGGCAGGTGCCCCACCCCGGGGATCATCTCCAGCCGGGAGCCCGGAATCCGACCGGCCAGCGCCCGCACCGTGTCCGGTGGCGTGCCGCCGTCCAGACCGCCGCCGACGACCAGGGCGGGTCCCTCGATGGTTCCGACGGCCTCGGTCAAGTCGGCCTCGCGGATGGCCGCGGCGACGCCCAGGAAGCCCTCGACCGGCGTGCGCGCCACCATGTTGCGCCAGGGGGCCACCCGCTCCTCGGTGGCCCGGAAGGTCGGCGAGAACCAGCGCTCCATGGTGGCCTCGACCACCGCCGCCATGCCGCCCGCGCGCACCGCCTCCAGCCGGGCGTCCCAGACCTCGGGCGAGCCAATGCGGCTGGCGGTGCTGCACAGCACCACGCCGCGCAGCCGCTCGGGAACCCGGATCGCCAAGT
Source organism: Roseospira visakhapatnamensis (assembly GCF_014197915.1). GTDB lineage: Bacteria > Pseudomonadota > Alphaproteobacteria > Rhodospirillales > Rhodospirillaceae > Rhodospira > Rhodospira visakhapatnamensis. The sequence continues at coordinate 80,951 of NZ_JACIGK010000008.1, read as the reverse complement.
CCTGGGCGACCAGGCCCCCCACGGACAGGCCGCAGAGCACGAAGCGATCGATCCGCAGGTGGTCAACCAGGGCCAGCAGGTCGTCGGCGAGGGTCGAGATGGTCCAGGGGGCGGCGGCATCCCAGGGCGGCGTATCGGACAGGCCGTGTCCGCGCATGTCGTAGGTCAGTGCCCGCACGCGCCCCCCCATGCGGCCGAGGACAGGCTCCCACAGGCGCATGTCGGTGGCCAGGGAGTTGGCGAACACCAGCCAGGGCAGGCCGGGGGCTCCGCTCACCCGGTAATGCATCCCGCTCCCGGGCAGCACGGCGAAAGACATCGGCGAGGCCCCCCTGTCAGACGTTCCGGCGCTCCATCCGATCCCGCGATCGCGCCATCACAGCAGGCGCGGCAGCAACAGCGCCACCGCCGGCACCGCCAGGATCAGTAGAACCCGCACGACCTCGATCCCGAAAAACGGACTCACACCCCGAAAGATGGTGCCCATCGACACCCCGGGACAGACCGCGCGGATGATAAACACGTTCAGGCCCACCGGCGGCGTGATCAGGCCCAGTTCGACCACGATCAGCGCCAGCACGCCGAACCAGATCTTAAGCTCCTCGGCGCCCATGCCAAAGGCTGAACTGGTGGCGCTGGCCAACTCGCCCCCGTTGAGATCCACCAGCACGGGGAACACGAACGGCACCACCACCAGGATCATGGACAGGGACTCCATGACGCACCCCAGCAGGATCAGCAGCACCAGCACCAGCCCCAGCGCTAGCCAGGGATCCAGGCTGACGGCGCCGACCCACTCGGCCAGGGCGACGGGTAAGCCGCTGCGGGCGAAGAACCCCTTGAGCACCTCGGCCCCCACCAGGATGAGGTACAGCATGCCGGCGGTCACCGCCGTGGCCCGCGCGGCGGCGGCGACCTCCCGCCGCCCCAGGCCCTCGCCCGGACCATGCCGCCACCGCGACCACAGGCCGTAGGCCAGCACCCCGAGCACCCCCAGGCCGGCCGCCGGCGTGGGCGTGAACAGCCCGGCCCCCAGCCCCAGGATGATTCCGCCGAACAGCACCACCACCGGCACCAGGCGCCGCAGGGCCGCGCGCCGCTCCGCCGCCGGCAGGGGGGGGGCCGGCGGCGCCAGGGACGGCCGCAGCACCACCCGCGCCGCGATCACCCCGACGAACATCGCGACCGCGATCATGCCGGGCAGAATGGCGGCCTGGAACATGGCCACCACCGACGCCTCGACGACGATGGCATAGACCACCAGGGCCACGGACGGTGGGATGAGAATGCCCAGCGTGCCACCGGCCGCCAGGGCGCCCGTGGCCAGCCCGTCGGCGTAGCCCAGGCGGCGCAGTTCCGGCAGGGCGATGCGGCCCATGGTGCTGGCGGTGGCCAGGGACGAGCCGCACACGGCGCCGAACCCCGCGCAGGCGATGACGGCGGCCATGGCCACGCCGCCGCGCAGGCGGCCCACTAGGGCGTTCACGCCCTGGAACAGGTCGCGGCTCAGGTGGGCATGGGCCGCCAGGTAGCCCATGAGGATGAACAGCGGCACGACCGAGAGTTCATAACTGGAGACAACACTCCAGGTCAGGGTCTTGAACTGACTGAGATAGGGGCCGAAGCGCAGATAGGGCGCCACCAGCGACAAGGTCCAGGAACCGCCCACCCCCACCAGCACCATGGCCACGCCCACCGGCAACCTCAGGGCGATCAACAGCACCAGGACGCCAAAACCGGCCAACCCGACCAGCTCACGCTCACCCATGCTCCATCTCCGTCGATCCGGGCTCCGACGGATCGACGCCGGTCACGGTCAGCACGGCGGCGGTCAGGCTCCATGCCAGGGTGGCGACGATCCCCGGCACCCAGAAGGGCCATTCGGGCCAGGAGTGGACGCTGGACACCACGCCGTCGGCGCGGGCTTCCAGCATGCCCTCGATCATCCGCGTCCCGAGGCCCAGCGCCAGCAGTGCCGTCAGTCCCTGCCCCACCCGGTCGATCGCGGCGGTCACCCGGCGCGGCAGGCGCTGTGTGAACAGGTCGACCACCACATGCCCACCCCGCACCTGGCACCAGGGCAGGAACGACAGTGCCGCGCCGCCCACCAGCAGGGCGACGATCTCCTCATAGCCGGACAACCCGGAGACCGCCCCCCCCCAGTGCCGCGCCAGGGCATCGAGACCGAACCCGGCCGTGTTGATCATGGTCATGGCGACGATGATCAGCAGCATCAGTCCGCCGTACAGCGCCAGGGCGCCGGCCAGCGGCACCACCACGCGATCGCGCAGGATGACGCGGCGCCCTCCTCCGGGTCCCATGGGTCCAGGGACGTCCGATATCGTCCCGGCGGGTGGCCGATGCATGGGGTCCTCATGTCCCGAGAAAGCGAGTCGTCCAGGGTCGCCGGCAGTGATGACGTGCCGGGGGCGCGGCGCTAGTGCAGCGACGCATTCAAGGGATTCCCCCTTGAATGCAAACGTCGCTGCACAAAACATTGTTTCTAGTGCACTTTCGATCCAGAAAAAAAGAATGCGGACTGCATCTTTTGTCTGGATCAGTGCACTAGCGGTCGGGCTCGGCCTGCTGGTGGCGGGCCACGGCGGCCTTGGCGGCGGCCAGCAACGCGGCCGCCGGCAGTCCGTGCGCCGTGGCATCCTCCACCCAGCGGTCCTCGACCACCTGGAAGGTCTCCAGGAACGCCTGGGTGTCCTCCGCCGATACCTGGATCATGGCATTGCCCCGCGCGGTGGCGAACGCCATCACCTCGGGCTCGAAGGTATCCCAGGCCTCGCCGGCCGACCGTGCCAGGGCCTCCCCGGACTCGGCGTCGATGATGGCCCTCAGATCGTCGGGCAAGCTCTCGTAGCGATCCTTGTTCATGGCCAGAAGGAAGGTGGTGGTGCCGAAGCGGCGCCCATCGGCCAGTTCGGTGTGCGCGGCGGCGATGTCCACCACCTTCAGCGGCAAGGCCACCTCGAACGGAATGAAGGCCCCGTCCAGCACCCCCCGGGACAGCGCCTGCGGCAGATCGGACGCCGGCATGGCCACGGGGTCGGCGCCCATGGCCTCGATCATCCAGGTGCCGGAGCGGGACGGCACCCGCAGCTTCAGGCCGCGCATGTCGTCGATGGTGCGCACCTCGGTGTCCACCGTGTGCAGGGCCTGTCCCGAATGCACGTGCACCAGCAGGGGATGGATGTCCTGGAAGTCCTCGGCCAACTGGTCGGTCATCAGGTCCTGGATGGCCAGGTTGGTCACCACCGCGCTGCCGCCGTGCACGCTGGGCAGGTTGAAGACCTCGGCGCGCGGAAACACGCCAGGGGTATACCCCAACACCGTCCAGACGATATCGGCGACGCCGTCGCGCGCCTGCTGATACAGCTCCGGCGGCGCGCCCCCCAGGGTCATGGAGGGATAGATCTCGAAGGCGATGCGACCGCCGGAAGCCGCCTCGATACGCCGCGCCCAGGGCACGATGAAGCGGGCATGATTGACCGCCTTGGCGCTGAGGAAGTGGTGAACGGTCAACGTCACCTCCTGCGCCCGGGCCATCCCGGTCCCCGTCAGGACAACCGCGCCGAGGGCGATGGCGGCGATGACGCGGGTTCTGATTCTAGTGCTGGTCATGGTCAGTCCCCAACAGTCGCTTGGATCCCGGTCCCCCTGGACCGATGCCGATGCCGATGCCCGTCGCGATCGTCACGGGTGCGACCGACCGCAGGGATGGCGCAAGCCACCCGACGCCGGCATGGTACACAAACCCGCCCCGCCTTCAACCGATTGCCCGCGTATCCCGCACCGGCCGCACCGCGCGAGCCTCGCGCCCTCGGCCCGAGGCTCCATGCCTGCCTGGTCAGTTTTTCTATCTATGATAGAGAGCCCGTTTGTCCGAAGACACCCACCTTGTTTTTCACGCATCCCTGAAAACAAAGTCGCAGCTCTGGTTTAATTGTTTTTTGACGAATTCCTAGAATATACTGGGCGTGAATGGACATCGGACACCATCACACTTGAGACATCTGTTTTAAAGCAAAAACCATAGCGTTTGCTTCCGGCAAGTAAGGTGCGCCCTACGCGCGAAAGCACACCGGACACAGCACCCGACCCTGGAGTGTCCAACCGATCCGTCGCCGCGCTCCACGGTCGGTCCTTCCTGTTCACGTCAACGCGGGGTTCGTCATGCTGAAAACCATCCGCATCGGCCGCAAGCTCTACGGCGGCTTTGCCATCGTCCTGGTGCTGATGCTCGTCCTGGGCACGGTGGCCGTTTTCGCGCTGTCGAGTATTGGGGGCATGTTCTCGGAATACCGGCTGCTGGCCCGCTCGGGCAACGAGATCGCCCGCGTGCAAGCCAATATGTTGCAGACCCGCATGAGCGTGAAAGACTTCATCATTCGGGATGATCAGGCCTCCATCGACATGGTGGCGGAGCGGGCCGACAAGGCCCGGACGTTCATCGGCGCCACGCGGGCGCTGATAACGGACCGGGAGGCCCTGGCCCTGCTCGATACGATGAGCAACGAGATCGACAACTACACCGATGCGTTCGCGCGGGTCACCGCGTTGCAGAGCCGGCGAAATGAGCTGAACCAGGTGTTCATGGATGCCGGACCGGCCATTGAACAGGCGCTGACGGAGATCATGCGCAGCGCCTTCCGAGACAACGATGCCGAGGCCGCCTACCTCGCCGGACTGGTGCTTCGCGATCTGCTGCTCGCACGGCTCTACGCGCAGAAGTTCCTGGTGGATAACGATCAGGCATTCTCCGACCGCGCCACACAGGAACTGGACACCTTCCAGGCCGACATGGAGACCCTGCTTGCCGCGCTGGAGAACACCACCCGCCGCCAGTTGGCGAATGACGCGCTGGCCAACCAGACGCGCTATCGCACGGCGTTCGAGGAGGTCATCACGGTCATCGGCGACCGCAACACCGTCATCACGCAGACCCTGGACGTCATTGGCCCCGCCTTCGCCCAGCAAATCGAGGACTTCAAGCTTGAGGTCAAGGCCCGTCAGGACGAGTTGGGACCGCTGGCCGAGGCCAGCATCGCCAGGACCATCACCGTCACCATCGCCTTGGCCGTCGTGGCCCTGATCCTGGGAAGCGCCGCCGCCTGGATGATCGCCTCCGGCATCACCCGGCCGGTGCACGCCATGACGACGGCCATGGGGCGCCTGGCCAAAAAGGATTACACCGCCGAGATCCCGGCCCGGGACCACGAGGACGAAATCGGCGACATGGCCAAGGCGGTGCAGGTGTTCAAGGACAGCATGGCGCGCGCCGACGATCTGGCCGCCCAGCAGACCGAGGAAACCCAGAAGCGCGATGAGCGGGCCCGGCGCATCGAGGACCTCAACGGCACCTTCGACCGGGGCGTGAGCGGCATTCTGGAGTCGGTCATGGGGGCGACCCGGCAGTTGCAGTCCACCGCCGAGAGCATGACGGCGATCGCCGACAGGACCAACAGTCAGGCCACCACCGTCGCCACCGCCGCCGAGGCGGCCTCGGTCAACGTGCAGACGGTGGCCTCGGCGGCCGAGGAACTGTCGGCGTCCATCGGCGAGATCGGCCGCCAGGTGCAGCAGTCCAACGACATCGCCCGCACGGCGGCCGACGAGGCCGCGCGCACCAACGAGGTGGTCTCCGGCCTGGCCGACGCCGCCCAGAAGATCGGCGAGGTGGTCAGCCTGATCACCGACATCGCCGATCAGACCAACCTGCTGGCGCTGAACGCCACCATCGAGGCGGCGCGCGCCGGCGACGCCGGCAAGGGCTTCGCCGTGGTGGCCAACGAGGTCAAGTCGCTGGCCACGCAGACCGCCAAGGCCACCGAGGAGATCGGCCAGCAGATCGGCGCCGTGCAGACCGAGACCCAGACCGCCGTGTCGGCCATCGAGTCCATCGCCACCATCATCGGCAGTATCAACGAGGTGACCTCGACCATCGCCTCGGCGGTGGAGCAGCAGAGCGCCGCGACCCAGGAGATCGCCCGCAACGTGCAGCAGGCCAGCGTCGGCACCAACGAGGTTTCGCAGACCATCGTCGGCGTCACCGACGCCGCCCGCGAGGCCGATACGGCCGCCGACAGCGTGCTTCACGCCAGCAACAGCCTGGGCGAGCAGTCCGCCGCCCTCCAGTCCATGGTGCAGCGGTTTCTCGCCGATGTCCGCGCCGCCTGAGGCGCGGCTTGGCGCCCCGACCCGAAGGTAAGATATGACGTAAAAAAACGACGACACTATATTGTTTTGAAATGATTCATGGAACGTCCGACGTCGCGGGGGAGGCCGTGGCGTCGGACGCGGTTTTGTCGCGCGCCCGCCTCCGACGTCCCCCGCCCCCCGCCGGATGACACCGACGAACATAGAACCGGGCGAACCGTGGCGGTGTGCCTTGGCCCGCCACCATCACGGGCACGCGTCCCTCGCCTTCGGGACGGCGCCATCGACACCATCCACGGTTGCGGTGATCCTGGCGGTCATGCCATATCGCGTAACGTTGGCATCAATGCCCCGGTCATCTCGCTGTAGGAGAAACGACCATCGCCCTCGACGCCCCAAACAGGCCAAATCCGGAAACCGTCGTGATGACCGCGACGGTTTATGACAGACGCTCCGCATGTGTCACGACGGTCAGCGTGAGACGAAGTCCTGTCAAAAACCAAGACGGCACTGTTCCCCGAGTCATGTTCCACTCTAAATTTTACAAGAAAATGGTGGTATATGTAAAGACTCTGCCATCATGAACGGTGATGACGTGTGCTTGTATAACCCTGAGCTGGCTCGATTCTAGAAAATTTACGTTGTTTCTTCGTCGATCCATTCTGTATGGTTTATAATTGGTCACAGATGGGTGAGAAAAGGCGTCAACCGGGACTCTCCCGGGTCCGATGACGTCCTGAGGCCGGTGCCGCGCGGACCCGAGCCGAACTCAGCCGGACCGGATGGTCCGTGCCATGAGGCGATCGTCCGTCTGCGATGAGACGTCGGAGGATGGACCTCGGGACCGACCCAAACCTAACCGTCCTAATCATCACGTTCTTGGGGATACGCCATGCTCAAGTCTCTGCGCATCGGGTCGAAGCTTTACGGGGGTTTCGGCATTGTCCTGGTCCTGCTGATTATTCTCGGCATCCTATCCATTTTTCAATTCTTGAGTATACGCGATACATTCAATGAGTACAGAACCTTGGCACGGTCCAGCAACGCCGCCAGCCTGGTGCAGGCCAACATGCTGATGGCCCGCATGGGCGTGAAGGACTTCATTATCAACAGCGACCAGGCCAGCATCGAACAGGTGGGCCGATACACCAACGCCACCCAGGACGCCATCGACGCCGCCGAGGCCATGACCAAGGACCAGGATGCCGTTCGCCTGCTGGAGCATGTCGACCAGAGCATGGTCTCGTATGAAGAGGCGTTCGAGCGTGTCGTTGATCGTGACACCAAGACCGATGCATTCTATCAGGAGCTTGTGCACCTGGGACCGGCTGTTGAAAGTGCTCTGACGGAAATCATGCAAACTGCCAATAAAAACGAAGAGTCAACGTCCGTCTACAACTCCGGCATTCTCCTTAGGGCCATCCTCATCATCAGGCTTCGCGCCTTCAAGTTCTTTACGGACAATGAAAAATCATCGGCCGACGCGACGATCGCGGAATTTGACGTCTTTCGGGACAAGGCGAATACCATGATGGCCGACCTGACCGATCCCGCCCTTCGTGACCTGGGCCAGGAAGCGGTCGACGCCGCGGAACTCTACTTTTCCAACTTTACGTCCATGGTCGAGTCCATCAATGATCGCAACGATATCATATCCACCGTTCTGGACAGCATCGGCGCCAAGGTCGCCCAGGACATCGGGACGTTCAACCGTGACATCGAGGAGGATCAGGACACCCTCGGCGCGGCGTCGGAGGCCTCCATCGGCCGCACGATCATCATCACCATCGTCATCGCCCTGGCCGCCATCATCCTGGGCATCACCTCGGCCTGGGTCATCGGAAACAGCATCACCCGGCCGGTGCAGGCCATGACGGCGGCCATGGGGCGCCTGGCCAAGAAGGACTACGCCGCCGAGATCCCGGCGCGGGACCACAAGGACGAAATCGGCGACATGGCCCAGGCGGTGAACGTCTTCAAGGACAGCATGGCGCGCGCCGATGAACTGGCGTCACAGCAGGCCGAGGAAACCCGCAAGCGCGACGAGCGGGCGCGGCACATCGAGGCGCTGAACCGTGATTTTGACGCCGGGGTCAGCGGCGTCCTGGAAACGGTGACCGCCGCCGCCACCGAGTTGCAGTCCACCGCCGAGAGCATGGCATCCATCGCCGAGGAGGCCAACAGCCAGGCCACCACCGTCGCGGCGGCGTCCGAACAGGCGTCGTCCAACGTGCAGACGGTGGCCTCGGCGGCCGAGGAACTGTCGGCGTCCATCGGCGAGATCGGCCGCCAGGTGCAACAGTCCAACGACATCGCCCGCACGGCGGCCGACGAGGCCGCGCGCACCAACGAGGTGGTCTCCGGCCTAGCCGATGCCGCACAGAAGATCGGCGAGGTGGTCAGCCTGATCACCGACATCGCCGATCAGACCAACCTGCTGGCGCTGAACGCCACCATCGAGGCGGCGCGCGCCGGCGACGCCGGCAAGGGCTTCGCCGTGGTGGCCAACGAGGTCAAGTCGCTGGCCAGCCAGACCGCCAAGGCCACCGAGGAGATCGGCCAGCAGATCGGCGCCGTGCAGACCGAGACCCAGACCGCCGTGTCGGCCATCGAGTCCATCGCCACCATCATCGGCAGCATCAACGAGGTGACCTCGACCATCGCCTCGGCGGTGGAGCAGCAGAACGCGGCGACCCAGGAGATCGCCCGCAACGTGCAGCAGGCCAGCGTCGGCACCAACGAGGTTTCGCAGACCATCGTCGGCGTCACCGACGCCGCCCGCGAGACCGGCGCGGCCGCCGACAGCGTGCTTCAGGCCAGCAACAGCCTGGGCGAGCAGTCCGTCGCGCTGCGCTCCATGGTGCAGCGGTTTCTCGCCGATGTCCGCGCCGCCTGAGGCGCGGCAAACACGGTCGCGCGGGGCGCGCCGGGACCGGCCCCGCGCGCCCCCGACTCCCCGGCCCGGTCGACTCCGGGGGACTCGCGGGGCCGAGTCTCGACCTTCGGAGCCGTGCGGCGCGTCCGCCTCATTGCCACCGTTGCGGACTCAGAAGGATTGTGCATCGCCGTAAGATGCCTATGATGGGACGCGCGCGCTCGGGTGACGGCGCCTCCGCGACCTTCGCATTCGCGAGACATTCCTTTCGCAGGCCGACATCAAACCAGTTCCGTGTATTGTCTCGGAAACACCCCTGGTCCCCGGTTCAGTTTTGAGTACCATGGCCATGGCTCGGGCCCACGGACCCCAGGGCCTTCCGTCGGGGCACACTAGCGACCCAGACAGCGACGCCCATCAGCACTATGACCATCGGGAAGGACTCGTCATGGGACACGCCCCCACCCATCGTCCGGCGGACATGACCCGTCCCCTGGACCTGCGTCACGAGCGACGCACCGGCCCCGAGCGGGTTCGCCGACCGATCTACGTCAACCACCTGCCACCCTGCAATCAAGCCTGCCCGGCGGGCGAGAACATCCAGGCCTGGCTGGCCCTGGTTCAGGACGGCGACGACGAGGCCGCCTGGCGGTGCCTGGTTCAGGACAACCCCATGCCCGCCGTGCACGGGCGCGTCTGCTACCACCCCTGCGAGGACGCCTGTAACCGTCAGGACCTCGACGCCTCGGTCACCATCCACGCGGTCGAACGCCACCTGGGCGATCTGGCCCTGGAGAAAGGTTGGCGCTTCGATCCACCGACCGAGACGTCCGGCAAGCGGGTGCTGGTGGTCGGGGGCGGCCCCAGCGGCCTCTCGGCCGCCTATCACCTGGCGCGCCGTGGGCACACCATCACCATCCTGGAGGCCGGCCCCGTCGCGGGCGGCATGATGCACTTCGGCATTCCCGCCTATCGCCTGCCCCGCGACGTGCTCGACGCCGAGATCCAGCGCATCCTCGACCTGGACGTGACGTTGCGGCTGAACCATACCGTCACCGACCTGGAAGCCGAGCGCGTCAATGGGGCCTTCGACGCCGTGTTCGTGGCCGTCGGCGCCCACCTGTCCAAGCGGGTGGACATCCCGGCCCGCGACGCCGCGCCCATGCTGGACGCGGTCTCGTTCCTGAAAAGCGTGGAGGTGGGCGAGGCCCCCCGCCTCGGCCGGCGGGTGGCGGTGTACGGCGGCGGCAATACGGCCATGGACGCCGCCCGCGTGGTGCGCCGGCTGGGACACGACCCGCTGATCGTCTACCGCCGTGACCGCGCCCACATGCCGGCCCATGATTTCGAGGCCCAGGAAGCGCTGGACGAAGGCGTGCAGATTCACTGGCTGCGGGCCATCAAGAGCATGGACCAGACCACCATGACCGTGGAGATCATGGAACTGGACGATCGCGGTCGGCCGCGCCCCACCGGCGAGACCGAGGTGATCGAGGCCGACGACCTGATCCTGGCCCTGGGTCAGGACACCGATACCAATTTCCTGCGCTCGGTCCCCGGAGTCAGCTTCAGCCGGGACGGCACCGTGCGCGTCGACGAACGCATGATGACGGGAGCCCCCGGCGTGTTCGCCGGTGGCGACATGGTGCCGTCGGAACGCTCGGTGACCATCGCCGTCGGCCACGGCAAGATGGCCGCCAACTGCATCGACGCCTGGCTGCGCGGCGGCCTCTATCGCAAGCCGCCCCGCAATCCGGGGGTGGACTTCGCTGCCCTCAAGGTTCCTTACTATGTCGAAACAGATCCCCGCGCCCAGCCGCATTTGCCCCGCGACGAGGCCGTCAGCGGCTTTGGCGAGGTGGTCGGCGGCCTGTCGGCGATGGAGGCCCGCTACGAGGCCGCCCGCTGCCTGTCCTGCGGCAACTGTTATGAATGCGACGGATGCCAGGGCGCCTGTCCAGAGAACGCCATCCGCAAGCTGGGGCCGGGCAAGGGCTACCGCGTGGACCTGGAGCTTTGCACCGGCTGCGGCGTGTGTCACGACCAGTGCCCGGTGCATGCCATCGAGATGATCTCCGAACCGCTCTCCTGAGAGTGACCGTCCCAAGGCCCCACTCAGAGCGCGATCCCAAGGCCTGACGTTCGGACCCCGCTCCCGACCCCGGGCCGAGGTCCCCCGTGCGACGACGCGGTCAGGAAAGGCAACGACTGACGGGTCATGTCGCCACACGAGACTGTGAATTGAGTGCACCTTCGAACCCGTCACAAGAAAGCAGAACGCGCCTTCTGACGGGATCGGTGCATCAGGCCGTCATTCCATGACCGGTTCGCGCCCGCGACCGGACGTGTCCGCGCAGGCCGATTGACACGGCGCGCGTTCACCGTCCGCTCGGGGCACCCCGAACCGACCCCACCATCACCCCGGCCGCGGCGCGCCAGGGAGAAGAGGACGCCGAACCATGCCCGATACGACCGCCCAGACCGGCCCTGGCACCACCCCCACCGCAAAGCCCGCCGGCGTTCCGGCCGGCGCCGCGACACAACAGCGGGTGATGATCGACGGCAACGAGGCCTGCGCCTACGTGGCCTATCGGGTGAACGAGGTGTGCGCCATCTATCCCATCACCCCGTCCTCGACCATGGCCGAACTGGCCGACGAATGGTCCAGCCAGGGACAGCCCAACATCTGGGGCACCATCCCGGACGTGGTGGAGATGCAGAGCGAGGGGGGCGCCGCCGGCGCCCTGCACGGCGCCTTGCAGGCGGGCTCCCTGGCGACGACCTTCACGGCCTCCCAGGGCCTCATGCTGATGCTGCCCAACATGTACAAGATCGCCGGCGAGTTGACCGCCTGCGTGATCCATGTGGCGGCGCGCTCGCTGGCGGCTAACGCGCTGTCGATCTTCGGCGACCACCAGGACGTGATGGCCGCGCGCACCACCGGGTTCGCCCTGCTGGCCTCGGCCTCGGTGCAGGAGGCTCACGACAACGCCCTGGTGGCCCAGGCCGCCAGCCTGGCCGCGCGCGTGCCGTTCGTGCACTTCTTCGACGGCTTCCGCACCTCGCACGAGATCAACAAGATCGACCTGCTGCCCGACAGCGTCATCCGGGCCATGATCGACGATGACCTGGTACGCGCCCACCGGCTGCGCGCGCTCAGTCCGGAACGGCCGTTCGTGCGCGGCACCGCCATGAACCCCGACGTCTACTTCCAGGCCCGCGAGGCCGCCAACCCGTACTACGAGCGCGTGCCGAGCATCGTCGAAACGGTGATGGAGCGGCTGGCGAGCTTCACCGGCCGGCGCATGACGCCGTTCTCGTATCACGGCGCCCCGGATGCCGAACGCGTCATCGTGATCATGGGCTCGGGTGTGGAAACCAGCCGCGACGCGGCCGACTGGCTCAACCAGCGGGGCGAGAAGGTCGGCGTGGTGCAGGTGAGACTGTTCCGGCCCTGGTCGGCGGAGCGGCTGTTGGCGGTGCTGCCGCCCACCACCCGCGCGCTCGCGGTTCTCGACCGAACCAAGGAGTCCGGCGGCCAGGGCGAGCCGCTGTACCTGAATGTCCTGGCCACGCTGGCCGAGGCCTCCGCCAGCGGACGCCTGCCCATGGCCACCATGCCCCGCGTCAGCGGCGGCCGCTATGGTCTGTCGTCCAAGGAATTCACGCCCGCCATGGTCAAGGCGGTGTACGACGAGCTGGCCAAGCCAAACCCCAAGCCGCGCTTCACCGTGGGCATCCTCGACGATATCACCCACCTGAGCCTGACGGTGGATCCGAACATGACCATCGAGCCCGAGGACAGGGTGCGGGCGATCTTCCATGGCCTGGGTTCGGACGGTACGGTCGGCGCCAACAAGAACAGCATCAAGATCATTGGGGCCGATCACGACCGCCACGCTCAGGCGTATTTCGTGTACGACAGCAAGAAGTCGGGGTCACGCACGGTCTCTCACCTGCGCTTCGGACCGACCCCGATCACCGCGCCCTACCTGGTGGAGCGCGCCAACTTCGTCGCCTGTCACCAGTTCAATTTCATCTATTCCGTGGATATCCTGGACCGTGTCACGCCCGGCGCCGTGGTGCTGCTGAACAGCCCGCACGGCCCGGAGGAAATCTGGCGGCACCTGCCCGCCCCCATGCGCCAGACCATCCGCGACAAGGACCTGCGGCTATTCGTCATCGACGCCATCACGGTGGCCCGCGAGGCCGGCCTGGGACGGCGCCTCAACACCATCATGCAGGTGTGCTTCTTCGCCCTGTCCAAGGTCCTGCCGCGCGACGTGGCCATCCGCCGCATCAAGGACGCCATCACCAAGACCTACGCCCGCCAGGGCGAGGAGGTGGTGGCGCGCAACCACGCGGGCGTGGACATGGCATTGGCCCACCTTCACGAGGTGGCGATCCCGGCGACCGACGACGACGGCCCGGGCCTGCCGATGGGCGTGCCGGTGCCCGACGACGCGCCCGCGTTCGTGCGCGAGGTGACGGCGACGATGATGGCCGGCCTGGGGGATACCCTGCCGGTTAGCGCGCTGCCCGCCGACGGCACCTTCCCCAGCGGCACCACCGCCTTCGAGAAGCGCGACATCGCCACCCAGATCCCCAAATGGGAACCCGCGCTATGCATCCAGTGCGGCAACTGCTCCATGGTCTGTCCGCACGCGGTGATCCGCGCCAAGTTCTACAACAAGGCCCGTCTGGAGGACGCGCCGGACGGCTTCCCCTCGGCGCCGGTCGAGGCCCGCGGCTTCCCCGAGACCCGCTTCACCTTGCAGGTCCTGTCCATGGACTGCACGGGCTGCGGCCTGTGCGTCAGCGCCTGCCCGGTGACCGACCCGGCCCAGGCCGGGCGTCGCGCCATCAACATGGTGGACAAACCCACCATCCAGGACGAGACCGAGACCCACGGCGTCTTCTTCAAGGCCTTGCCCGTCAACGACCGCCGCCGGGTGGACTACTCCACCGTGCGCGGCGCCCAGTTCCTGCGACCCCTGTTCGAGTTCTCGGGCGCCTGCTCCGGCTGTGGCGAGACGCCCTACGTGCGGCTGCTGTCGCAGTTGTTCGGCGATCGCTTGCAGGTGGCCAACGCCACCGGCTGCTCGTCCATCTACGGCGGCAACCTGCCCACCACGCCGTGGGCGGTGGATGACACTGGGCGCGGTCCGGCCTGGTCCAACAGCCTGTTCGAGGACAACGCCGAGTTCGGCCTGGGCTTCCGGCTGTCGGCCGACAACCATGTCCGCCTGGCCCGCGACCTGCTGGCGCGTCTGGCGCCGGTGGTCGGCAAGCCCCTCGCGGCGGCCATCCTGGAGGCCCGCCAGCGCACCGAGTCCGATCTGGTCGCCCAACACCAGCGGGTGGAGACGCTGCGCGGCATCCTGGAAACGCTGGAGGACGACGACGCCCTGCACCTGCTGTCGGTGGTGGACCACCTGGTGCGCCGGTCGGTGTGGATCGTCGGCGGCGACGGCTGGGCCTACGACATCGGTTCGGCCGGCCTCGACCACGTGCTGGCCAGCGGCCGCGACGTCAATGTGCTGGTGATGGACACCGAGGTCTACTCCAACACCGGCGGCCAGATGTCCAAGGCCACGCCGGTCGGCGCGGTGGCCAAGTTCGCCGCCGCCGGCAAGCGCGTCGGCAAGAAGGACCTGGCGCTTCAGGCCATCAGCTACGGCAACGTCTATGTGGCCCGCGTGGCCATGGGCGCCAATCCGCAGCACGTGCTGACCGCCATGCGCGAGGCCGAGGCCTATCCCGGACCGTCGCTCATCCTGGCGTACAGCCACTGCATCGCCCACGGCATCGCCATGGACAAAGGCATGACCCAGCAGGATCTGGCGGTCAAGAGCGGCTACTGGCCGCTGCTGCGCTACAACCCCACCGTGCGAGAATCGGAGGAGAACCCGTTCATCCTGGACAGCCCGCGTCCACGCCTGGCGCTGTCCGCCTACACCCAGAACGAGCTTCGCTACCGCGCGCTCTCGGCGAGCGATCCGGAAACGGCACGGATACTGATGAAACAGGCCCAGGAGCAGGTGCTGGAGAAGTACGCCCTGTACGAGGAAATGGCCCGCCAGGGACCGCGGGGTCAGATGTAGGCCGGGACCTCGAAAGCCGGGTCCGTCGACGCGAGGTTTGACCGGCCCTCGGCGGCGCGCCATAAACAACGCTGGCGGTTCCCGGACAAGCAAGAGGAACCCCGGCGAACCATCACGTGGGAACCAAGGGGAGGGCCATCCATATGGACATGCGGTGTCGGTACCTGGGTTTGTCGCTGGAGCATCCGGTCGTCGCCTCAGCCTCGCCCCTGTCCGGCACCCTCGACGGCATTCGCCGCCTGGAGGACGCCGGCGCGGCCGCCGTCATCATGCCGTCCCTGTTCGAGGAACGCATCGTGCAGGAACGGGAGGCCCTTCACGGGCTGGCCGAGGTGGGCGCCGAAAGCCATGCCGAGGTGCCGGGCGGCTACTTCCCGCCCACGTCCATGAGCAGGATCGGCATGGGTGGCGAGCAGACGCTGGAGCTGATCCGCCGCACGCGCGAGAGCTGCGGCATCCCGGTGATCCCGAGCCTCAACGGCGTGACCACGCGCGGCTGGATCCACTATGCCACGCTCATGGAGCAGGCCGGCGCCCCGGCCATCGAACTGAACGTCTATTATGTGGCCGCCGACCTCAATGAGACGGGCGCCGAGGTGGAGAACCGCGTCGAGGGCATCCTGACCTCGGTCAGGCGCGAGGTTGCCGTTCCCGTATCGGTCAAGCTGGGGCCGTACTACAGCGCCCCCGGCAACGTGGCGCGGCGGCTGGTGACCGCCGGCGCCGAGGGGCTTGTGCTGTTCAATCGGTTCTACCAGCCGGAGATCGACTTGCAGGCCATGCGCGCCTTGCCCACCCTGGACCTGTCCACGGCCAGCGAGGCGCGCCTGCCCCTGCGCTGGATCGGCATCCTGTACGGTACCCTGGATCAGGCGTCGCTGGCCGCCTCCACCGGGGTGGAGGGACCGGAGGATGTCATGAAGTACATCCTCGCCGGCGCCGACGTGGTGATGACCACGTCCAGCCTGTTGCGCTACGGCCCCCAACACCTCACCACCCTGGTGTCCGGCCTGCGCGCCTTCCTGGAGGTGGGCGGCTACGAGTCCGTCGCCCATGCCCGGGGCGCGCTGAGCCATCGCGACTGCGGCAGTCCGGCCGCCTACGAGCGCGCCAACTATCTCCAGGTGCTCGATTCCTTCCGGCCCGGGACGGTCGCGCCATAGGGCCCTGATCCGGCAGACAGACGATGCCGTCCACGGTCTGGTGTCGGGATCAAACGCGCCCAATAGTCGGAACACTCGGGATGGCGCGCGGCGACGAACCGGCCATGGACGTCGCCGGTGTTGTGATCACTCACCGTTGGACGGAGCGCGCCGAACCGGTCACGCCCGGAGAATGAGCTTGCGTCTCCGGACCGGATCGGGCACAGGGAATGGGCCGAGGCCGCATCGCCTCCGGGTCCCGGGAGAGGCCGCGTCGCGGCCCAAGAGCCGATGCCGGGGCGCGTCGGGCCGCCGTTCGTTCGCTCTCGCCGGCCCATCGTCACACACGATCCTGATCCGTCCAGCCCGGACCATATGATCCGGCGGCAGGAGTCGCGCGGGGAGATTTCCTATGGTGGACTCACCCTCCCGGACCGGCGGGTCGCCCGACAGGGACGCCGCCACCGGGACCCTTCATCTGGTCTATTCGGACGGCCACGGCGCCGACGACGGCGCGCCGGACAGTAACGCGACGGCCGCACCCGTTCAGGACCACTTCATCGAGCGCGACGGTCTGCGTTTCGCCGGAGTCCACCTGCTGGTGGACCTGTGGGGCGGAGAGGGTCTGGACAACCTCGACCTGACCGAGGCGGCGCTGATCGCGGCCACCCGGGCCGCCGGCGCGACCCTGCTGCATACCCACCTGCACCACTTCACGCCCAACGGCGGCATCTCGGGCGTGCTGGTGCTCGCGGAAAGCCATATCAGCATCCATACGTGGCCGGAGCGCGCCTACGCGGCGCTGGACATCTTCATGTGCGGCGAGGCCGATCCCTACAAGGCGATTCCGGTGCTGCGCGCCGCCTTCCGGCCAACGACAATCACCGTTACAGAAAACAAGCGAGGCATGGTGCCGTGAGCGACGAGCGCTTCGAGGAAACCCTGTATCCGGGCTGGCGGCAGGTGTTCGCCGTGGACCGCTGGCTTCACCGAGAGCGGACCGAACACCAGGATCTGGCCATGTTCGAATCGCCGGTGTTCGGCCGCGTGCTGGCCCTGGACGGCGTGGTCCAGATCACCGAGGGCGACGAGTACATGTACCAGGAGATGATGGTGCATGTGCCCATCGTCGGGCACGGCGCCGCCCGCCGGGTGCTGATCGTCGGCGGAGGCGACGGCGGCTGCCTGCGCGAGGCCCTCAAGCACCCGGACGTGGCGCCCACCCTGGTGGAGATCGACCCCAGCGTGGTGACGTTCTCCAAGACGTGGCTGCCGGCCATCGGCAAGGCGGCGCTGGAGGACCCCCGGTCGCGCATCGTCATCGCCGACGGCGTGGACTTCATGAAGACCAGCGCCGAGACCTTCGACGTCATCATCATCGACAGCACCGATCCTCACGGCCCGGGCGAGGTCCTGTTCACGCAGGACTTCTATGCCGCCTGCCACGCGCGCCTGTCGGAGCGCGGCATCCTGGTCACCCAGAACGGCGTGCCCTTCACCCAGGGGCAGGAGGTCACCGACAGCTGGCACCGCCTGCGTGGCGCCGGATTCGCGGACGTAACGTTCTATGTGGTGCCGGTGCCGAGCTACGTCGGCGGCTTCATGGCGCTGGGGTGGGCCAGCAAGGACCCCGCCAACCGGGGCTTCGACGCCGGCGAGGCGCGACGGCGCCTGGAGGGGCGGACCCTCGACACCCGCTACTGGACGCCGGAGATCCAGACGGCGTGCTTCGCGTTGCCGCGCTACGTGCAGGATCTGCTGACGTAGGACCTCGGCGGATGCGTGTGACGCGTCCGCCCCGGGGGCGCCTTGCGGGCGCTCCATCTCAATAGACAGGCCCCGCGACGCCGTGCCTCGGAGGCCGGCGGCGGGTGGCGCCCGACACCGCCGACTCGACCGCGCAACAAGACCGATGGGTCCGGGGGATCGGGGTCGCCTTGGTCGTTGATATGGCACGCGCATAAACGCCGCGCGCGTATACCGCCAAGCCCCGTGGGAGGACGGATCTCCTGTTTCACGGTGTGCATGCGTGCCTTGTGCTGAATACATCCGTCTTTCGTGGTAGGTTTATGTCGTTTGATGATCCATCCCCCTCTTTCGAGGGATTGCGCAGGTGACCAACATTCCGTCATATGGCAATGTTGCAGGCGCGAAAAAAGACTGAGGGGAAACGTCCGAACGGGCCGAAAGCGGCCGAGTCAAGGCGGTCGGGATCAACCGGGAAGGCGGAGCAGGCGCATGGTGACGATGGTTTGCGAGCAGGGGGGCGAGACGGCCCTTGTGGTCTTCCAGGGCGACTTGACCCACGCCGTGTTCGACAGTTTCAGTCAGCTTCTTGATCGATTGCATACGATCGAAGCGGAGCGATATATCCTCGACTTGAGCGAGGTGGGCTTCATCGACTCGAGCGGCATCGGCATGCTGCTCATGGCCCAGGACCACGCGGAGCAGCGCGCCTGTGGCTGCGCCTTGCGGGGCATCGGCCCGGCGGTGTGGCAGACGCTGATGCAGGCTCACGCGAGCGACCTGTTCTTCTTCGAGCCCACACCCGACCCCGACGGCGACGCGGCCACGGTGGCCGCCTGATCGGACACGCTCCCGCGCCAGGCGTCGGGGTACGCCCGCCGCCGCCACCGGGCCGTCCGGTGGGTCGGGGCCGTTGTGCGGCGCCATGCCGGACGTCTTGGAAGGGATCGACATCCCCCGCGTGATGGCGTACCAGAATGGTGTCACAAGAGTGACACGCACACACGTGGCGGAGGTGTCGGCGGGTCCGTTGATCCCCGGAGATCGTCCGCGTGTCGAGCGTGATCCCTCGTGAGCCGGCGACCATCGTCCACGGGCGGAGTCGACGGCATGTGTCCCACCCAACGAGGACCCGCAGCAGGAACAGGTGAGTGTCATGGAGTCCATCAGCCCAGAGGACCGTTCCCGCGCCGCCGACGACAGCGGCACCACGACCGGCCACACCGGCCAGGGCCAGCCGATACGCGCCCGGCTGAATGGCTTGCCCTGTCTGCTGATCGGCACCTCGGACAGCGCCGTGACGGGCCGCATGGCGGTTCCGCCGCTGGCCGGCGAGCGTCCGCCGCTGCCCGCCAAGGGCAATCGCGCCACCCTGGAGATCCTCGCGGACGAGAACGCCGCCGACCCGCGCTCCGAGACCGGACCGCTGGACATGTCGCCGCTGGAGCCGCTGGAGATCACCGTCACCGCCGCGAGCAAGCGGTCGGGACGGTTCACGGCGCGCTTCCTGACCATCACCGACGAACAATGGCGGCTGCTGGGGGCCATGGGCCTGACGCCGTCTCCCGCGTGAGGGCATGACCCGCGCCGTCGCACCGTGGGCCCGGGGCGGGAGCCTGGCTGTCCTTCTCCTCCTGGCGGGCGGGGTCGTGCCGGTTGGCGCGGCGCCCGACGCGCCTACGTTCGCCTTGCCCATCGCCTGCGATCCCGGCCGCGACTGCTGGATCACCAAGCATGTGGACGTGGACCCCGGTCCCGGTGACCAGGACCACACCTGCGGTCGCCTCACCCAGAACGATCACAAGGGCACCGACATCGGCGTCCGGGACATGACGGTGGCGCGCGCCGGCGTGGCCGTGCTGGCCGCCGCCGACGGAATCGTCTTCGCCACCCGCGACGGCATGCGGGACATCAACGTCGCCCGCCTGAGCGAGCCCGACCGCGAGGCCCTGTCCACGACCGCCTGCGGCAACGCCGTGGTGCTGGATCACGGCGCGGGCTGGCGTACGATCTACTGCCACATGGCCAGGGGATCGGTGGCGGTCGCCAAGGGCGACCGGGTCCGCGCCGGCGACCGGCTGGGCCTGGTGGGCATGTCGGGCCTGGCCGAGCACCCGCACCTGCACTTCGGCGTCCTGAAGGACGGCGCGGTGGTCGATCCGTTCCTGGGGCCGGCACCCGTGGACGGCTGCGGCCCGGCGACGGATCCTCTTTGGACTTCGGCGGCCCATGCCGCCCTGCCCTACCGTCCGCTGGTCATCAACAATCTCGGCATCGCCGACCACCCGCCCGAGCGGAACGACAGCCGCGACGGGCTGCTGGCCGACCGCTGGCTACCGGACACGGCGCCGGCGCTGGTCGCCTGGGCCGACGTGTTCGGGCTGGAGCCCGGGGACACCCTGGATCTCCGCCTGGTCGGCCCCGACGGCCAGGATCTGGCGGTCCACCGGCAGACCATGGAGCAGGAAACCCTTCAATACTTCGCCTTCACCGGGCGCCGGCTGACCGCCGACCGCGGGCGCTGGACGCCCGGCCCCTACACCCTGAGCGTGACCCTGGACCGCGTCAGGGCCGGAGCGGCGCCGGTGCGGACGTCGGAGCGCGTGACGGTCGAGGTCCGGCCGTCGCCCTAAGCCGCCGCCTGTCGGGACCGATCGGAAACAGGCCCAGAGGGCACGGGGGCTGGACGACGGCCATACGGATGCGTATTTCTAGGCGCTGTTCTTCCTTGCCCCCTCGCATCCGGACGGACCCCATGCCCTTGTCGCCCCCCGCCGCGCGCCGGCACGTGCACACCCGCCAGATCGATTGTCGCGGCTTCCAGCGCGACGACGGCCTGTGGGACATTGAGGCGCGCATCGTCGACACCAAGACCTACACCTTCCCCAACCACGACCGGGGTCACATCGCCGCCGGCGAGGCGCTGCACGACATGTGGTTGCGGGTCACCCTCGACGACGACTTGGTGATCCGCGAGATCGAGGCCGTGACCGACGCCTCGCCCTTCAGCCTCTGCGGCGAGGTCACGCCCAACTTCCAGCGCCTGGTGGGGCTGTCCGTCGGCGCCGGCTTCACCGCCCGGGTCAAGAAGACCCTGGGCGGCGCCGAGGGCTGCACCCATCTGGTGGAGTTGCTGCGCCCCCTGGCCACTACCGCCTACCAGACGCTGCATGCCCGCCGCGAGGAAAAGCGCAAGGCGGCCAACACGGGAGAGCGTCCGCGTATTCTCGACACCTGCTACGCCCTGCGCGGCGAGAGCCCGGTGGTGGCCCGGGAGTGGCCGGAGTTTTACACCGGCCCGGACAGCGGTCGGAAGGGCTAGTATTCGCGGCAACGGGTCGGGGTCGCGCCGGCCAGGGCTACCGCATTTGGCCGATGATCGTTCCGGCGACCGCGTGGGTCCATCCGCACCGCTATTGCTCGCGTCGGATGGAGAGGCCGGGGAGCCGAGCCGGCTTGGCACGGGCGGTTCTGGTCCCGCGCGGCCACGCGAGATCGGCGCGGAGCCCCCGCCTCCCCCGCCACGCCGCCCCCGCGCCTCGTCCCGCCTTCCTGTCACGCCCAAAACCTGGCAACACCACAAACCGGGCCCATCCTGAGAACTGTTGTTGCCACATGGTGGAAGATCTGGCAAAACAAGTTCTTGTGGGAGTTTTCCAATGTTTTTTCCTAAGTAAGCGAGCATGCGGCGCCAAGCCCCATCCGGGGGTCCTCGGACGCCAGCCTCGCCCGACAAGGGGCCGCCCGCCATGATCTCGGCCCGATCGTCAACCCGGCATCACGCCCCGGCATGGGACCCGTCCCCGCCCTGGAGCGGACATCCCCCGACCGGCCTGGACACGGACAGGGACACGCCCGCCGGTGCGACGCCCGGACTCAGTGCCCTCGTCAGGCCTCGCCTGCTGGCGTTGGGCCTGCTGCTGCTCGCGCCGCTGGCGGGCGCCGCCCTGGCCGCGCTGACCGTACCGCACACGGCCACGGCCCAGGGCGAGGCCGTCGCCCCTCCCCGCCCTTCCGCCGGTCTCGACACCCAAGCCGCCGTCGCCCCGATCGCCAGGGCGGATTCGCCGGCCATCACCCTGCGCCAGGACACCGAGGCCGAGGTGCTGCGCCTGACCCGCCTGTTGCGGGACGTGCGGCGGGAGCGGGCGAACACCGGCGCCGCCGGCCACGCCGCCTGGGATGACGCCCTGTCCGCCCTGATCGCCGGCCGGGCCGGACACGCTACCGTGTCGGGTGCCCTGCGGCGGACCGACACGCCGCCGCCCCCGGAGCGGCTGGCGGCCCTCGGCCGTGAGGCCCGGGCGGCGGCCGCGGAGGTCCGGCGCGGCCACGCCCTGCTGGCGGTCGCCCGACGGCAATCGGGATTGCCCTCCGCCGGACGCGGGCGGATCGCCGCCGCAACGCCGGTGCTGACGGGTCCGGTCAATCCCCTGGACCCGGCGGTTCCGATGATACCCCGGTCCGCCGGCACGCCACCGCCCCGCGCCACCGCACACCCGGCTCCACCACGGGTGGCCGATCCCGCCGCGCCTGTCGCGCCCGCCGTGCCGGTCCCCTCTCGGGACATCGCAGAGCGGATGGGCCTGGTGGGACCCATGATGGACCGGCCAAGCACCATGATCACCGGTCCCCTGGCCCTACCTCCGCGCGGGGTGGCGCCGTTCCAGCGCGGCGGACCGGCGGATTGGCAACCGGCCTTGTCGCCCCTGGCGCGGCCGCGCTCCGACCCGGCGGTCAGGGTCAACCCCGCGTTCGCCGGCCCGATGCCGGCCTACGAAGCGCTGGAGCCCGCCATGGGGCAACCATCCGCGACGGCGCCGCCACGGCCGCGCCCGGCCGTGGTGGTGTCGGCTCCCTCCCCAGCCTCGGCTTTAGCCCCATCTTTAGCCCAGGCCACGCCCCGGCCGGTCTCCCTTGCGGCCCGCCACACCACCCCCAACCCCGTCGTCACGCGAGAGCCTCCGCCGGCCGTCGCGATCGCCGCCCCCGCGCCGTCGCCGGGCCGCGCCCCCGTCCGCCC
Organism: Roseospira visakhapatnamensis; assembly: GCF_014197915.1. Taxonomy (GTDB): domain Bacteria; phylum Pseudomonadota; class Alphaproteobacteria; order Rhodospirillales; family Rhodospirillaceae; genus Rhodospira; species Rhodospira visakhapatnamensis. Next base: position 57,896 of record NZ_JACIGK010000008.1, on the reverse strand, counting down.
GTCCGCTCCGCCGCGTGACACCCCCGTCTCGCGCATCGAGCCGCCTCGCGCGCCGACCCCGGCCACCGTCACGGCCGATCCCCCGCAGTTGGCCGATCGCGGCCGCGCCACCCGGCCGGTCCCCTTCGACGTGCGCCCGCGCGATCCGGCCGGCGACCGCGCCACAGCACCCTCGGGACAGTTCGCCGCCATCGCCGCCCAGGTGGCGGTGGAACGCGAGAAGGCCGCGCGAATCCTCGGACGGATCGGGCCGGTGCGCGCGGACCTGACCCGGCGGTCCGGCACCTTGCCGGCCGACGACCCGCGCCGCGCGGACCTGCGCGAGGTGCTGGAGACGGTCGACAAGGCCGAAGCCAATCTGCGCGCCGCCCTCGGTCAGTATGACGGCCTGCGCCGGCAACTCGACTGGGCGATCTCGATGCTGGAAAAGGGGCAGGAGACCGGCAGCCAGTGGTCGCCCCGCGACGCCTCCCGCCAGGCGATCGCCGCCAGCGTCCAGGCCCGCCAGGGCGTGACCGGACTCAAGCTGGCCATGGGCCAGTTCGAGCAGGTCATGGGCCTGCGATCGGGCGGCGTGCGAGTGAGCGAGTGATACCAGCGGCGGATGAGTGTGACTCATCCGCCGAGCGACCACGGACGGCAACGGTCATTCTCAAGGGCCGTTGGAAGACACGGGCCGTTATCGCGTGGGGACGGGCGCCTCGCCGGAGTAGTCGTAGAATCCGCGTCCGGTCTTGCGGCCCAGCCAGCCGGCCTCGACGTACTTCACCAGCAGGGGGCAAGGCCGGTACTTGGTGTCCGCCAGGCCGTCATGCAGCACCTGGACGATGGCCAGGACGGTGTCCAGGCCCACGAAGTCGGCCAGTTCCAGCGGCCCCATGGGATGGTTGGCGCCGAGGCGCATGGCGGCGTCGATGGACTCGACGCTGCCCACGCCTTCATAGAGCGTATAGACCGCCTCGTTGATCATCGGCATCAGAAGGCGGTTGACGATGAAGGCCGGGAAGTCCTCGGCGGGAACCGGAGTCTTATTCAGCTTCTCGGCCACCACGCGGACAAGCTGGTAGGTCTCCTCGTCGGTGGCGATGCCCCGGATCAGCTCCACCAGCTTCATCAGCGGCACCGGATTCATGAAGTGCATGCCGATGAACTTGCCCGGACGGTCGGTGACCGCGCCCAGGCGCGTGATGGAAATCGAAGAGGTGTTGGAAGCCACCACGCAGTGCGCGTTCAACTCCGGGCACAGCGCGACCAGGATCTTCTTCTTGACCGCCTCGTCCTCGGTGGCGGCCTCGATCACAAGGTCGCGGTCGGCGAACCGGGACACCCCCATGCCGGCCCGAATGCGCGCCAGCCCGGCGTCGCGATCCGCCTCGGTAATCCGGCCGCGCGTCACCTGGCGGTCCATGTTGCGGGCGATCACGGACATGCCCCGCTCCAGGGCGTCCTCGCTCACGTCCGTCAGCGTCACGTCAAAGCCGGCCAGGGCGAACACATGGCAGATTCCGGTCCCCATCTGGCCGGCGCCGATCACGCCGATCTTGCTGATCATCCCTGGATCCTTGTGATTTGCGGGGTGCTCGCGGGGTGGTTCGCGGCGTGGTGGAACCAGCGCGGCCACCCCCGCCGTGATGACCGGCCGGGGGTGGCGGCTGGAGCGGTTTCGGGCCTCGCCCCGTTACTTGGCCAGTTCCGCTTCCAGGTCCGGCACGGCCTGGAACAGGTCGGCCACCAGGCCATAGTCGGCGACCTGGAAGATGGGCGCCTCCTCGTCCTTGTTGATGGCGACGATGACCTTGGAGTCCTTCATGCCGGCCAGATGCTGGATGGCTCCGGAGATGCCGACGGCCACATACAGCTCGGGCGCCACGATCTTGCCGGTCTGGCCGACCTGGAAGTCGTTGGGCGCGTAGCCCGCGTCCACCGCCGCGCGGCTGGCGCCGACCGCGCCGCCCAGGGCATCGGCCAGGGTCTCGATATGGTGGAAGTTCTCGGACGACCCCATGCCGCGCCCGCCGGAGATCACCACCCGGGCACTGGTCAACTCGGGACGCTCGGACGTGCTCAGTTCCTGGCCGACGAACGACGACAGGCCCGGATCGGCGCCCGGAGCCAGATCCTCGACCGAGGCGGCACCGGAGCCATGCGCCACCTTGTCGAACGAGGCCCCGCGCACGGTGACGATCTTGGGTGTGTCCGCCGTCTTGACCGTGGCCATGGCGTTGCCGGCGTAGATCGGGCGCACGAAGGTTTCGGCGTCGACCACACCGGCGATGTCGGAGACCTGGGCCACGTCCAGCAGGGCGGCCACGCGCGGCAGCACGTTCTTTCCGGCGGTGGTGGCCGGGGCCAGGATATGCTGGAAGTCGCCGGCGATGCCGACGATCAGCGCGGCCATGGGCTCGGCCAGGTGATGGGCGTAGAGCGCGTTGTCGCAGCACAACACCTTGGACACGCCCTCGATCTTGGCGGCGTCCTCGGCGGCGGCGCGGCAGCCGTCCCCGGCCACCAGCACGGTCACGTCGCCTCCGATCTGGCGCGCGGCGGTCATGGTGGCCAGGGTGCCCTGCCGGATGGTGGCGTTGTCGTGGTCGGCAATGACGAGAATGGCCATGATTCAGATCACCTTCGCTTCGTTGCGCAGCTTGTCCACCAGGGTGGCCACGTCGGGCACCATGACCCCGGCCTGGCGGGCGGGCGGTTCCTCGACCGTGACCGTGGTCAGGCGCGGCGCGATGTCGACCCCCAGCGAGGCCGCCTCGATGGTCTCGATAGGCTTCTTCTTGGCCTTCATGATGTTGGGCAGCGAGGCATAGCGCGGCGTGTTCAGGCGCAGGTCCACGGTGCCAACGCATGGCATGGTGACCGCAATGGTCTCCAGGCCGCCGTCGATCTCGCGGGTCATGGTGGCCTTGCCCTCGCCGATCTCGACCTTGGACAGGAACGTCGCCTGCGACCAGCCGAGCAGACCGGCCAGCATCTGTCCGGTCTGGTTGCTGTCGTCGTCGATGGCCTGCTTGCCCAGCAACACCAGATCGGGGCTTTCCTTGTCCACCAGGGCCTTGAACAGCTTGGCGACGGCCAGCGGCTGCAACTCATCCTCGGCCGTGACGAGGATACCGCGATCGGCGCCCATCGCCAGCGCCGTGCGGATGGTCTCCTGGCAGGCCTGGGGCCCCATGGACACGGCCACCACCTCGGTGGCGGTACCGGCTTCCTTGAGTCTCACGGCCTCCTCGACGGCGATTTCGTCGAAGGGATTCATGGACATTTTCACGTTCGCGGTCTCGACGCCCGTGCCGTCCGCCTTGACGCGGATCTTCACGTTATAGTCGACGACGCGCTTGACGGCGACCAGGACCTTCATGGCACTCCCTGTACGTTTCTGCGCAAGCGATCCAGGGGCCGGTCGGGCGGACGTCTGAACGAACCACGCGGGGTCGGCCGGGGATCAGGCTCGCGGACCTTGGAAGAGGACACCGGGCACAGGCCACCCCGGGGAGGCCGGACTGGCGGCCGGGGCCGCGACGGTGCTCCGGGTTGTGTGACGTGGCACACCGGTCGCGTCAAGAAGAAGACGCGACACGGCCGTTCGTGACGCGGGACACCCGGGCGACGTCCCGCTATTGCACCGCAAAATAGGGGGTCTCGCCGACGCTGTCAAACGGTGGCGTATGGAACGGCCCACGCGTCGCACGCCGACTCCGTGTGGTGGAGACCCGCGGTGGGGCGTCACGCCTCTACCAAGCGTGCTGATCTATCGATTCTGATTATAGCTCTTGACGAGTTCCGTCAGGGTGACTCCGATTTTGTCGCCCTCGGTGATGACCACCTCGCCGCGCGCGACAAGGATATCGTTGGCGTAGATTTCCACCGGTTCGTTCGTTTTCTGCTCAAGCTCCACAACGGCGCCGCGTCCCAACTTGAGCAACTGATTGACGCGCAGGTTCGACTTGCCCAGTACGACGGCAATCTCCACCGGGACATTGTAGACGGCCTGCTGCTGGCCCTTGGGCGTCGGTTCGGCGGGCATGGTGCGGTGTCCTGTCACACAGACGGGTCTGGCGCGTAGCGGGTCCGGAAACCCACCCGCCGTCACACACGGGCGGCGCGCCCGACCTGGCCCGGCGCGGAGTCCCATCCCTTCTTATACAGCCAAACGGTTAAGGTGGCCTTATCGAATGCGGCGCCGGACCCGTCCGATCGGGGCGACGGGCCGTGCCATCCGGGTCCGCATCCGCCATCACGGTCTCGCGAGGGGTCTGTGTCGCGGACCCTGCCTCGGGTGGCGGCGCGATCGCCAGCGTGTCCGAGGCGAGCGGCAGGTAGACGTTGAAGGTGCTGCCCTCGCCGACCATGCTCTCCGGCACCAGGGCCCCCCGGTGCCGGGTCAGGACATGCTTGGCGATGGCCAGCCCCAACCCGGTGCCCCCCATCTGCCGGGAGCGTGCCCGATCCACCCGATAGAAGCGTTCGGTGAGGCGCGGCAGATGCTCGCGCGCGATGCCCTCGCCATGATCGCGGACGGCCACGTGCAGACAGGGCCCCCGGCGCGACCCGGGCATGGACGCCGGGCCCTGCGCGACCACGCCGCCGGTGACGGTGACCGGGGTGCCGGCGCGCCCATACTTGACGGCATTGTCCAACAGGTTCTGGAACACCTGGCTCAACTGGTCGGCGTCGCCCCACACCGGCGGCAGCGCCGGGTCCAGGTCCACCGCGAGCGTGCATCCCTTGGCCTCGGCCTTCAGTTCCAGGCCATTGGCGATGCGACGGACCAGGTCCGGAATCGGCACGACGTCGGTGGGCGCGGAATGCTCGTTCATCTCGATGCGTGACAACGACAGCAGGTCCTCCACCAGGCGCTGCATGCGCTGGCCCTGCTCCAGCATCACCGGCAAGAACCGCTCGCGCGCCTCGGCGTCGTCGCGGGCCGGTCCCATCAAGGTCTCCACGAAGCCGAGCAGGCTGGACAGGGGCGTGCGCAACTCGTGGCTGGCGTTGGCGACGAAATCCGCGCGCATCCGCTCCATGCGCACCAGCTTGGTGACGTCATGGATGGTCAGCAGGACCTCGGCGCCATCGGTGTCCCGCTGCGAGAGCGGTGTCACGCGCGCCTCGCACTCGCGCTCGATGGCCCCGGGCAGGGTGATCTGAACCATGCGCCCCGCGCCACCCGTCAGCACGCTTTCCACCGCCTCCAGCACCGACGGCTCGCGCAGCAGCGCGCTCAGGGGCCGCCCCGCGCCATCGCGCCCGAACAAGGCCCGGGCACCGGCATTCACCCGGGTCACCGTTCCATGGCTGTCGATCAACAGGATGGGATCGGTCAGCGCGTCGACCACCAGGGCATTGGACTCGGCCCGCGCCGTCTGGTCGGCCAGGCGGTGCTCCAGGGCGCGCCGCATGTCCTGGACCGCGGTCATCTGCGCGCGCGCCATGCTGGAGTAGATGATCTCCGGGGTGCCCAGCGGACGCCCCCGGTTGCCGGCCATGTCCCGCGTGGCCTGTTCGACCATGGCCAGGTCGAGCAGATGCGGCCGCACCACGAGCACCGCGCCCGCCAGCATGGCCAGCACGGCCAGCGCCGCCGGTCCCGGGGACACGGCTCCGGTCAGAACCAGGACTCCCATGGTCGCCAGCGCCGGCGCGGTGATCGCCAGCGCGACGGCCGGCACGCGGCCGCGGCGCGGCTTGAGGCGGGGGGAGGCGTGTCGGACCATGGGGATCCTCTCCTTGCCGCGCATCCTCGCCGCGCGCCGGGACCACCGGGGTCGCGGCAACACCCATGCCCTGGGGGCGGCGACCCCGACCGGCCCCGGGGACACCGGTCCCGAGACCGGATGCCTTGCGCCATCCTGTGACGGGATCGGCCATGCCCCGACGACATGGTCTTGTGCGTCGTCTTGTGCGTCCGCCGAGCCGCGCACGCATCACCGCCGCGGGCACCCGAACCAGGATCGGGACAGCACGGGGCACGGGTACGGGGGCCCGCAAGACGGTCGGGACGGCCTCAGGTCTCCAGGGCCTGGTGCGCCGCCATGACCGCCATGTGGACGATGTCGGAGACCGTCGCGTCCATGGCCGTCATCTGCACGGGCCGGGACAACCCCAACAGCATCGGACCAATAACCGTTCCGCCGCCAAGTTTCTGGAGAAGCTTGTATGAAATGTTGGCCGAGTGCAGACCCGGCATGATCAATACGTTGGCTGGCCCCGACAGCCGCTGGAAGGGATACAAGGACATGAGGTCGGGATCCAGCGCCACATGGGCGCCCATTTCACCCTCGTACTCAAAGTCGGGATGCTCCTCGTCGAGGAGACGGATCGCCTCACGCATCACCGCCGGGGTACGTCCCTTGGGCGCGCCGAAGGTGGAATAGGCCAGCAGCGCCACCCGTGGCTCGTGTCCCAACTGGCGCGCCTTTCGCGCCGCCTGGCGGGCGATGGTGGCCATCTCGCGCGCCGAGGGGGCCTCGTGCACCGTGGTGTCGGCGATGAACACGGTGCGCCCGCGCGCCACCACCATGGTCAGCCCCATGAGCCGTTCGCCCGGGGTGGGATCGATGCACATGCGGATCTGGTCCAGCACATGGTGCTGGTGGCGGGTCAGGCCAGTGACCATGGCGTCCGCGTCCCCGTTGGCCACCATGCAGGCGCCGAACACGTTGCGGTCCTGGTTCACCCAACGCTGGACATCCCGATACAGGGCGCCCTGACGTCCCATGCGGGCGTACAGGGTGTCCGTGTAGCTCTGGTTATGGATGGACACGCGCGCGTTGTAGATCTCGATGCCCTCCAGGGAGCCCAGGCCCATGGCCTGGGTGACCTCCTCGATGCGATCCTCGCGGCCGACCAGAATGGGGATGCCGTAGCCGCCGTTGCGGAAGGCGATCGCCGCGCGCACGGACTTCTCCTCCTCGCCCTCGGCAAACACCACCCGCTTGGGATGACTGGCCACGGTGGCATGGATGGCCTGCAAGGTGGAGGCGGTGGGATCCAGGCGCGCCGAAAGCTGTTGCCGGTAGGCCGCCATGTCGACGATCGGCATGGTGGCGACACCCGAGGACATGGCCGCCAGGGCCACCGCCGGCGGAATGGCGTAGATCAGGCGCGGGTCGAAGGGCACCGGAATGATGTACTCGGGGCCATAGCGCAGCCGGCGGCCGGCGTAGGCGCGATCCACCTCGTCGGGCACGTCCTCGCGCGCCAACTGGGCGACGGCGCGGGCGGCGGCCTCCTTCATGGCCATGTTGATGGACCGGGCGCGCACGTCCAGCGCCCCACGGAAGATATAGGGAAAGCCCAGGACGTTGTTGATCTGGTTGGGATAGTCCGACCGTCCCGTGGCCATGATGGCGTCGGTGCGCACGGTCGCCACCTGCTCGGGCGTGATCTCCGGATCGGGATTGGCCATGGCGAAGATGATCGGCCGGTCGGCCATGCCCGCCACCATCTCCGGCGTCACCGCGCCCTTGACCGACAAGCCCAGGAAGACGTCGGCGCCGGCCAGGGCGTCGGTCAGGCTGCGATCCTCCGTGTCCACCGCGTGGCCCGACTTCCATTGGTTCAGGTCTTGTCGTCCGGTGTGGATCACGCCCTTGGTGTCGCACAGCAGCACGTTGTTGTGCGGCACGCCCATGAACTTGACCAGTTCGGCGCAGGCGACGCCGGCGGCGCCGGCGCCGTTGATGACGATGCGGATGTCATCGAAGGTGCGCCGCGTCAGGTGGCAGGCGTTGATCAGGCCGGCGGCGACGATGATGGCGGTGCCGTGCTGGTCGTCGTGGAACACCGGAATGGGCATCAGTTCCTGGAGCCGCTGCTCGATGATGAAGCACTCCGGCGCCTTGATGTCCTCCAGATTGATACCGCCGAAGCTGGGTCCCAGGAAGCGGACGCAATTGATGATCTCGTCGACGTCGTTGGTGTCCAGTTCCAGATCGATGGCGTCCACGTCGGCGAACTTCTTGAACAGGACCGCCTTGCCCTCCATCACCGGCTTCGAGGCCAGAGCGCCCAGGTTGCCGAGCCCCAGGACCGCCGTCCCGTTGGACACCACGGCCACCAGATTGCCGCGCGCCGTGTAGTCGTAGGCCGTGGCCGGGTCGCGCGCGATCTCCAGGCAGGGCGCCGCCACGCCGGGCGAGTACGCGAGCGCCAGATCCCGCTGGGTGGTCAGCGGCTTGGACGGCGTGATCTCGATCTTTCCGGGGCGCCCGCTGGCGTGCATCAGCAGGGCTTCGCGATCGAGGGCAGTCAACGGTCTGTCATCCATGGGCATGATGTCGTCATATATCTTCGTGTTTGACGGGAAGGACAAAGCAGCATGCCGCGCGCGGCGGTGCTTGCCCAGGGATATTTCGACGACGGGGCCGGTCTCATTTTGGCCGCCCCGGACTTGGCGGGTTCGGGACCCCCCACGGCCCGCCACGCCGCCCGACCCCTTGCCGTCGAAACCGGAGGCGTCCGGCGCGCGCAGCCGAGACCGAGAACGACGGGCGGGCGGGAAGAGGGCTGGGAAAACGCCGAGTGCTCTGCTAGGGTGTCGCCATCCTGGAGGGGAGGCCCCCGGGTGCAACGGAGCCGCGCCCCGCGCGAGACCCGTCGCCGGCCTGGACACAGGCGTTCCGCCATGCGGGCATTGCCCCCGCCGTCGGCAGGGCGTCCCGGGTGACTGCTCCCCTGCCATCGCATCGGATCAACAACACAGACCGTCCCCTGGACCGTGTCGCGGAGGAGAAACCCGAATGGCTGTTCGTGTTGGCATTAACGGCTTTGGGCGTATTGGACGCCTGGTACTGCGCTCGCTGCTGGAGAATGGCCGCAGCGACGTCGAGGTGGTGTCGGTGAACGATCTGGGCTCGCCCGCCGCCAACGCCCATTTGTTGAAGTACGACACCGTGCACGGCACCCTGCCCATGGACGTGTCGGCCACCGACGACGCCATCATCGTCGACGGCCGTCCGATCAAGGTGACCGTCGAGCGTGATCCCACCAAGCTGCCCTGGGGCGATCTGGGTGTGGACATCGTCATGGAATGCACGGGCATCTTCACCGCCCGCGACAAGGCCGCGCTGCATCTGCAAGGCGGCGCGAAGCGGGTGCTGGTGTCGGCGCCGGCCAGCGGCGCGGACCTGACCGTGGTCTACGGCGTCAACCACCAGAAGCTGACCGCCGAGCACGTGGTGGTCTCCAACGCCTCCTGCACCACCAACTGCCTGGCCCCGGTGGCCCAGGTGCTCCACAAGGAGTTCGGTGTGGTGCGTGGCTTCATGACCACCATCCACAGCTACACCGGCGACCAGTGCACCGTCGACACCCTGCACAAGGACCTGCGTCGGGCGCGCGGCGCCGCCGACAACATCATTCCAACCTCCACCGGCGCCGCCAAGGCGGTCGGCCTGGTGCTGCCGGAGCTGTCGGGCAAGCTGGACGGCGTCGCCATCCGCGTGCCGACGCCGAACGTCTCCCTGGTCGACCTGAAGGTCGAACTGGCCAAGGACGTGGACGTCGAGGCGATCAACGCCGCCATGACCGCCGCCGCCCAGGGTCCGCTCAAGGGCGTGCTGGATGTCAACACCGCGCCGCTGGTGTCCAGTGACTTCAACCACAGTGCCTTCAGCTCGGTGTTCGATGCCACCGGCACCAAGGTGATCGACGGCAACTTCGTGCGCGTCGTCAGCTGGTACGACAACGAATGGGGCTTCTCCACCCGCATGGCCGATACGGCGGTGGAGATGGCCAAGACCCTGTAGGGGGCAAGCCTCCCGCAGCGATGTAAGGATATCGACCGTAGAGGATCATGACCTCACCCACCCGTGGGCGGGGCGTCCGGGCTGGCTCCGGGCGTCCCGCGCGGGTCCGACCGTGGACCGTCCGCCCGGCTTGTCCCGTTTCGTGGCCGCGTGCCGCGCCGGGCGGGGGTCCGGCGGGCGCTTGTCTGTGTGTGCCGATGTGATGCCCCGGAACGCGGACACCGGCCGGACCCCAGTCCACCGATCTGGAGAAGGCCACCATGCCCGACTTCAAGACCATTGATGACCTGGATGTCCACGGCAAGCGCGTGCTGGTGCGTGCCGACCTGAATGTTCCCGTGCGTGACGGTGTCGTCACGGACACAACCCGTATCGACCGCTCCGCCGAGACCATCAGGGACCTGATGGCCAAGGGCGCCTGCGTGGTGGTGATGTGCCACTTCGGCCGCCCCAAGGGCCAGCGCGTGCCCGACATGTCGTTGCGGCCGATCGTCGAGCCCCTGTCCAAGGCCCTGGGCGGCGCGCCCGTGGCCTTCGCCGACGACTGCGTCGGTCCCGGCGCCGAGACGCTGGTCAACGGCTTGGCGCCTGGCGACGTGGCGCTGCTGGAGAACCTGCGCTTCCACGCCGGCGAGGAAAAGAACGACCCCGGATTCGCCCGCCAGTTGGCGGACCTGGGCGACATCTATGTGAACGACGCGTTTTCGGCCGCGCACCGCGCCCACGCCTCCACCGAGTTCCTGGCGCAACTGCTGCCGTCGGCCGCTGGCCGCCTGATGCAGGCTGAGTTGGAGGCCCTGGGGGTCGCGCTGGAAAACCCGGCTCGTCCGGTGGCGGCCATCGTCGGCGGCGCCAAGGTATCCACCAAGCTGGAACTGCTGGGCAACATGGTGTCCAAGGTGGACATGCTGGTGATCGGCGGCGGCATGGCCAACACCTTCCTGTTCGCCCAGGGCATCGAGGTGGGCGCCAGCCTGTGCGAGAAGGACATGGCCGATACCGCCCGGACGATCCTGGACAAGGCCAAGGCCGAGGGCTGCGATATCGTCCTGCCGGTGGACGCGGTGATCGCCGCCGAGTTCAAGGAAGGGGCCGAGAATGCCGTGGTGCCGGTGGATCAGGTGCCGGCGGACCGCATGATCCTGGACGTCGGTCCGGACTCGGTGAAGACCGTGGTCGCGAAGCTGGCTGGCTGCAAGACGCTGGTGTGGAACGGCCCCATGGGTGCCTTCGAGATCAGGCCGTTCGACATGGCCACCAACGCCGTGGCCCAGGCGGCGGCGGCCCTGACCGGCGAGAGCAAGCTGGTGACCGTCGCCGGTGGCGGTGACACCGTCGCGGCGCTGATCAACGCGGGCGTGGAGGAGAAGTTCTCCTACGTCTCCACGGCCGGCGGCGCCTTCCTGGAGTGGCTGGAAGGCAAGACGCTGCCGGGCGTCGCGGCGCTGAAGGACTGATCTCATCGGCGGAACAGGGCGGCCCGAGTCCGGCGGGCCGCCCTTTCCTTGTGTACGCCTGGAGGCCGTGCGCGATAGCCGTCGGGGACATGTCGCCGCCACAACGCGGCACCGAACGAGGATGCCGCGCTATTGCGCCGTGCTGGCGGCGCGGACGCCGGTCGTGTCGCCGGACCCCGCTCTCGGGGGCGGGCATCGTTCTGGCGGGTCGGGGCCGTCTCCCCCGGCCTACAGCCTCGCCCGGATGCGCTCCAGCGGTTCCATGCCGTCGAGCGTTCCCAGCGCCGCCAGGGTCGGGGCGGTGGCGAAGATGCGGCCGGCGACGCGCAGCACGGCGGCCTCGTCCACCGCCTCCAGTCCGGCCAGCACCTCCTCGTTGGAGATCGGCCGGCCGTACACCAGCACCTGGCGGGCCAGTTGCTCGCACCGGCCGCCGGTGCTTTCCTGGCCCATCAGGATACCGGCGCGCAACTGGGCGCGGGCGCGGGCCACTTCGGCGGCGGCCACGCTGGCACGCACCTTGGCGATTTCGTCGCACAGCACCGGCGTGAGCGCCGCGACGTCCTCCGGTCCGGTGCCGGCGTAGAGCGTGAACAGGCCGCCGTCCACGTACGACGTGGCGTAGGCGCTGACGGTGTAGGCCAGACCGCGCTTTTCGCGCACCTCCTGGAACAGGCGGGACGACATGCCGCCGCCCAGCAGGGTGGCCAGGATGGCGGTCGCATAGTAGTCCGGGTCATCATAGGCCACGCCCTCGAAACCCAGCACCACGTGCACCTGCTCGACATCGCGGGCCTCCCGGTGTTCGCCCCCGGTGTAGCGCGCCGGCTGGCCGGAGTCCGGCGCCTGGGCGGTCAGGTCGACGAACTGTGCCGTCACCAGGTCCACCAGGGCGTCGTGATCGACCCGTCCGGCGGCGGTGACCACCAGCCGTTCCGGGCTGTAATGGGTGTGCTGGAAGCCGCCGACGATGCCTGAGTCCAGCCGCCGCACGCTGTCCACCGTACCCAGCACGGGCCGCCCCAGGGACTGCTCGCCATAGGCGGTGGCCTGGAAGTGGTCGAAGACGATGTCGTCGGGGGTGTCGAGGGACTGGCAGATCTCCTGCACCACCACGCCGCGCTCGCGCTCCAGTTCCTCCGGGTCGAACACCGAGTGCTGAAGGATGTCGGCCAGGATGTCCACGGCGAGCGGCAGGTCCTCGCGCAGCATCTTGGCATAGAAGGCCGTGTGTTCCCGAGACGTGTAGGCGTTCATGTGACCGCCCACGTCCTCCATCTCCACGGCAATGTCCAGCGCCGAGCGCCGCCGCGTGCCCTTGAAGGCCATGTGCTCCAGCATGTGACACACGCCGTTGATCTCGGCGGGCTCGTGGCGAGCGCCGACGTCGGCCCAGACACCGACGGACACGGTCTCCACGGTATCCATGGGGTCGGTGAGCACGCGCAGGCCGTTGGGCAGGCGGGTTTGGCGAATCTCCGACGGTGTCATGAACTCTCCCTGGCAACACGCGCGTGATCAAGACTCGGGTCATGGCGACACGGGGCCGCGGATCCGCCGGCCATGCCGGTGAACCACTGCGGGCGGTGGGGTGCCCTTATCCCCTGTCTGGGTCGAAAAGGCACGATCTTCAAGATGGGCTTCAAGACGGAGCGCTGCCTCGGATGACGGCGCGCCACACACGACGATCCGTTACCCCCGGTCCGGCGCGTCTTCCTCGACCGGAAGCCCCTTCAGCATGTCCCGTGCCCAGTCACAGCCCTGGATGGAGGAAAACTCGCGGAGGGCATGCTTCAGCTCCAGATGGTCGGCAAAACCGCAGCTCAGAAGGACGCCGAACACTTCCGCCGGTGTGGTGCCGTTCGGCTGCATCCAGTCCGCGCACGAGTTTCCCAGATTCGCCGTCCACGTCTTTCGCCATTGCGAATATCTCTGCTGCTTCTCAGGGTTCTTGAGGGCGTCGCGTGGTGCGAGGGCAACCTCTACATCACGGATCAGAAAATTTTCGTCGCGGCGCCAGAATATGTCCACGTGCTCGGCTGGATATAGCTTGGTATCCCCCAAATAAGCAGGATCAAAAACCGGATTCTCTTTCTCATACCGCATTGTCGTCTCCCGGAAAACAACACAAGCTCTCGACCGTTGTTTTGTGCCGGTCTTCCGCCAGTCCCACGGACCAACCCCTGGAACGATCGGTCTTCGTGTGGTCACGGATGATCATAGGCTAAACGTCATCGGCCCCTTGCGGCGGTCCGATGGCCGGGCTCGGGGGCCGCCGACCTCGCCCGCACGGCGCCGAGAGTCCTCGGCTCGTACACAACGATCGTACAGAATGTGGCCCTGGGTTGAGAGCGTCAACGTCCTCCGCGTCCCGCTTCCCGTTTTCCCGGGGCCGGTGTAGGCTGCGCGCCCATGAGCCCCATCGACCCGTCGCCCGCGCCGTCCCGACCGTCCGCCGTCCCGCCCCTGACGCCGGAGGCCGTCGACGCCCTCTACGCGCGCCTGGCCGCCGCCTTGCCGGAGCCCCGGAGCGAACTGGACTACGTCAATCCCTACACCCTGCTGGTCGCCGTGGTGTTGTCGGCCCAGGCCACCGACAAGGGCGTGAACAAGGCCACCAAGGGCCTGTTCGCGGCGGCCGACACGCCGGAGAGGATGCTGGCCCTGGGCGAGGACGGGGTGCGCCAGCACATCCGCACCATTGGGCTTTTCAATGCCAAGGCGCGGAACGTCATCGCCCTGTCCCGCGATCTGGTGGATCACCACGGGGGGCAGGTGCCCCAGGACCGGGCGGCGCTGGAGGCATTGGCCGGGGTCGGCCGCAAGACCGCCAATGTGGTGCTGAACGTGGCCTTCGGGCATCCGACCATCGCCGTGGACACGCACATCTTCCGCGTCGCCAATCGCACCGGCCTGGCCCCGGGCAAGACCGTGCGCGCGGTGGAGGACGGCCTGGAGCGCGTCACGCCGGATCGCTTCCGCCCTCACGCGCATCACTGGCTGATCCTCCACGGACGCTATGTGTGCAAGGCCCGCAAGCCGGCCTGCGCGACCTGCGCCATCGCCGATCTGTGCGGGTATCCGGACAAGGGGGCTGGCCCGGGGCGAGCGGGGGCGTGAGCCGCCGCGCCGGTGTTACGCCGTGGTCAGCGCCCGCAGGGCATCGATGGCCGCCTGGTGCAGCCGCGCGGCGCGTTCGTTGAAGCACACGAAGCGGACCGAGGTGATCCGGCCGTCGTTTTCCAGCCCCTTGGCCACGGCCAGCACCGCGACCCGGGCGGCGCGATCGGCGGGATAGCCGTAGGCCCCCGTGGAGATGGCCGGAAAGGCGATGCTGCGCGCGCCCACTTCGGCGGCCGATCGCAAGGCATTGAGGTAGGCGGCGCCTAACTCCCGGTCGCAGGCGTCGGCGCGGGTCTCGTCGTAGACAGGCCCGACCGCGTGCACCACCCAGCGCGCCGGCAGGTCGAAGCCCCCGGTGACCCGGGCCTCCCCCGTGGGGCACCCCCCCATCGCCCGGCAGGCCGCCAGCAGATCCGGCCCGGCGGCCTTGTGGATGGCCCCGTCGACACCGCCGCCGCCGAGCAGGCTTTCGTTGGCGGCGTTGACGATGGCGTCGGTGGTCTCGGTGGTAATGTCTCCCTCGACCACCTCAAGGCGGTCCAAGAGCGCGCTGTCCATGCTTCCTCCCCATCGACCTGGTCCCGCCTCGGGATGGGCGTGGACGGAGCAGGAAGCATACCCGCCCTATTCAGGCAATGATAGGGGAGGCCAAGCCCTGGACTGGGCAATCGTGGGAACGCGGGACGCGATCAGCCCGGGCTGGTCCGCGCGTCACGAGCTTGTCCCGGCGGCGGACGCATGTGACGACTGGGCCGGGCGGCCCCGGCGCGCGCCGCCGCCCACCCCCCTTCCCGCCCCCTCGCACGGGACCCGCGCGCCGTGCCGATAGGGGAGCATAGGCCCAGAGGATGGGGCGCGGGACACCCCGTCCTCTGGAGTCGTGCCCGTGCGGTCAGGGCTTGGCCTTCTGGGCGGCCTCGATGGAGTCGAGGACCACCTGGAAGGCGGCCTCCGGTCCCTCCCAGCCCAGCACCTTGGTCCACTTGCCTTCTTCAAGGTCCTTGTAGTGCACGAAGAAGTGCTCAATGCGATGCAGTTCGACCGGGCGCACGTCCTTATAGTGCATCACGTTGTCGTGGTACGGATGAAGCTTGGTGTGGGGCACGCCCAGCAGCTTCTCGTCCATGCCGGCCTCGTCCTCCATGCGCATCACGCCGATGGGGCGCACCCGCATGACACAGCCCACGGCGACCGGAATGCGGCCGATGACCATCACGTCCAGCGGGTCGCCGTCATCCGACAGGGTGTGCGGGATGAAGCCGTAGTTGACCGGATAATGCATCGCGGTATGCAGGAAGCGGTCCACGTACATGGCGCCCGAGTCCTTGTCGACCTCGTACTTCACGGGGTCGTGGCGCAGCGGGACCTCAATGATGACGTTGACATCCTCGGGCGGATTCTGGCCGACGGGGATCTTGTTCAGGTCCATGGAAAGGGGGTGTCCTTGTATGAAAAGAGGGAGCCCATCCGGGCCGTCCTGACGGGACCGGCGACCCTGCCCGCGGCGCGCGCCAAGGCGGTCCAAACACCGGCGTGGACATAAGTGCGCGAACCATAGCGTTTTCGGCGGCGCAGCAAAAGGGTGTTGCTGTTGCGGTTGGGTGACAGAGCGTTATGGCGCCGGGATGCCCCGGGCGTTCTGCATCGCCGTCATGGTCGCGTCCTTCATGGGGCTGCCGTTGTCGGCACGCAGGACCAGGGGGGTGGATCGTGCAGCCCTCCGCCAGGACCGCAACACGGCAGCATGGCGAATCTGGGCCGCATCACCCCTGCGGCAGCCCCTCGCTCCACGTTCTCAGTTCATCAAGGAACCCGAGCGCCGTCCGACCGAGGTCCGTGATCTCGTAGGTCACGGAAATCGGCGCGCTATCGATAACCTCGCGTCGGACCAGCCCATGCCCCTCAAGTTGACGCAGCCGCTCCGTAATCATCTTCTTGCTGGCGCCGCCGATCATGCGGGCCAGGTCGTTGAAGCGCACCGGGCCGTCCTTGAGATGCCACAGAATGGACCCCGTCCATTTGCCGCCGATGATCCGCATGCCCCGTTCGATCGGGCACGGTTCCAGGCAGGCATCACGGGCCTCGCGCCGCCCCCGATCGTCCTCCACGACTCGTGCGCGCATCCGACGCCTCCATCTGGGCCACGATCACAAGGTTACAAAAAGTATACTGGTTGATTTCCGTTTGCTCCATCCGCATCATCACGCCGCAGATCGGGCGCGTCAAGGCCCGCCACGCGGATCGCAGGAGACACCATGAGCAGGATCCTCATTCTGAACGGCCACCAGCCATATCCCTTCTCGAAGGGCGCCCTGAACGCCACGCTGGTCGAGCGCGCGCGCGACGCGCTCTCCGCCCTGGGCCACGAAGTCCGCGTGACGCGGGTTGCGGAGGGCTACGATGTCGAGCAGGAGATCGACACCCACGTCTGGGCGGACACCGTGATCCTCCAGTTCCCCGTCAACTGGATGGGCGTGCCTTGGCCCCTCAAGAGGTACATGGACGAGGTCTACACGACCGGCATGGACGGGCGGCTCGCCACCGGAGATGGCCGCCGCGCGGACGCGCCCACGGCCAACTACGGCATGGGCGGCGCGCTGGACGGGACGACCTACATGCTCTCGGTCACCTTCAACGCGCCCCGGGAGGCGTTCGACAATCCCGCCGAGCCCTTTTTCGCCGGCGGTGGCGTCGACGACCTGCTAAGACCGGTCCACCTGACCGCGCGCTTCCTCGCGATGGCGCCGCTGCCCACCTTCGCGGCCTTCGACGTGATGAAGAACCCCCGGATTGAGGCCGATTTGGCCCGCTTCGACGCGCACCTGACGGCGGTTTTCGCTACGGAGACCGGGCATGCCGCAGCCTGACATCCACCTCTACACCACCGCGACCATGAACGGCTACAAGTCGGTCCTATTCCTGGAAGAGGCCGGCGTGCCCTTATGACCTGAGCTGGTCCCGGCACCCTGGACAGGGGTGTCAGCAGGTTCGGTGTTCTTCATGCAGAGCCCCTCGTTTCTGGCGCACCAACAGGTGCTGGCCGCCGGGCCGGGCTCTCCGACGCCGATCCGCGCTACGTTGAGATCATCCGCCGTCGTCTCTCAGAGACCCCTGAGAGCCCCCTGAGCCCGCTTCCAGAAGGCGCCCACACATGATATCGAGTGCTGCAAGTCAAATGGCAGCTACTGCAAACTCAAGTGTCGCGCTTCAATGGCTCTCCCTCATCCCGCCTCAGGCACGCCCGCCAACATTGGCGGCAACGTCTACAACAAGTATGGGTCCGGGAACCCGATCGTGCGTATCCTGATGGCGGGCTTCTTTCGCGACCTGGACGCCCTGGTCCGGCGCGCCGCACCCCGGACCCTGATGGAGGCGGGCTGTGGCGAGGGAGAGATCTCGGCACGCCTGATGCATCGCGTCGAGCAGCTGACGGCGTTCGACGTGGATGCCGAATGCGTCGATCAGGCGCGGGCCCGACTGGTGCCCACGCCTGATGAGTCCCCGCCGGACGGCCCTCGCGTCGATGTCTTCGGGGCCGACCTTTTGGGTGACCTCGGCGACCGGACGGCGGATCTGGTCCTCTGTTGCGAGGTCCTGGAGCATGTGTCCGACCCCGTGGGCGCCCTGGACCGCCTCGCCCACCTCACGACCGGACACGTGATTCTGAGCGTTCCGCGAGAACCGCTCTGGCGGGTGCTGAACGTGGCGAGGCTGCGGTACCTGCGCGACCTGGGCAACACCCCCGGGCATGTCCAGCACTGGTCCTCCCGCGCTTTCGAAACCCTGGTCGCGCAGCGGTTCCGGATCGTCGAGACACGGCGGCCCATTCCCTGGACCATGGTCCTGGCGAAACCGCTCTGACACACGCGGTCATTGACCCGTGACCGTCCCTTGTCGGCGCTTTCGTCCCTGCGTTGTCCGCACGCACGGTCGCCGAAGCCAAGTGGACCAATCCGGTCACGCAAACCGTATACTTCAATAACCCACCAATAAAATTGGATAACACTGTAAATAAAAATTCCTTCAAAGGTTGATGGTTGGCGGCATTTTTCGGTGTAATTACAGGATCCCGTGTCTCACAGAATTGCTATTGCGACCAATTATCATAATTAATACTGTCCGTCCCCGTCGGAACCGGGACAGATGCCTCGTTGGCGTCGGTCACCCCCGGTGTCATCGGAGGGGAATGACGCATGATCAAGATCAAGACCAAAACGGGACTGGCCGCCCTGCTGTGGACGAGCACGGCCCTGGTCGGCACCGCCCAGGCGGACGCCGGCACGAAGCCGCTCACGTTGCGCGGCGCCTTGGCCCTGTTTCCGACCTTCGCCCAGCACGACGCGCGCAGCCCGATGGCGATCATGCCCATCTACGATGTCACGCGGATGCCCGGCGACTGGAAGTACAAGCGTGACGAGTGGGACCGGACCGCGGTGTCTCCACCGCTCGGCGCGCTGGACTCCGTCATCAACACCCCCCGCCCGGTGGTGGCCGGGTTCGGTTTCACCGACAACGGCGCGGCGCGCCAGGCGTTCGTCGACGTCAAGACGCGCGCCGGCGCCTTCCTGATGCGGGGTGTCGGCACCTACAAGTGGGGCGGCTCCTACGACGACGGCGATGGCGACCGGGTGCGGGCGGGTTATGGCCGAGACACGGAGCAGATCATTCTAGGCTATCTGCCGGATGCCGACACGGCGCTGAAGGCCATCGTCATCCGCGACGAGATTCGCGACGACAAGCAGGCCGCGACCACCGTCGAGGCTCCGAACAGCGCCCTCCAAAGCGGCACGGATTCCCTCAAGACCACGCGCTACATCGGCAAGCTGCTGTTCGACAAGACCCTGGAGGGCGCGCTGGAGGCGGTGCACGCCGAGACCACCGTCGTCTTCGCCGACCGGCGCAACAACAACTTCACGTTCCAGGACGGCCGGCAGCCCGGCCAGCGCCAGGAGGCGGACGTGGACCGGCGCAAGGTCGAGGGGCGTGTGCACGGCGACACACGCCTCGGCGACATCCCCTTCCGGCTCGGCGTGCGCGGCCTGTACGACAGTCATGATGCCGACCGGGCGACCGGGATCTCCCTGGAGACCTTCTCGGCCGTCCAGTACCCGGACGTCACGCGCCTGGAGGCCGAGGTGTTCGCCGAGTCCGCGCTGGACCTTGGCATGGCGCGACTGGACCTGGGACTGCGCTGGCAACACGCCATCACCGGCATCGGCCGCGCCGACGAGCCCGTGTCCTGGCTCAATCCCACCGGGACAAGCGTGGTCAGCACCACCACGCCCCGCGCGCTCTACCGCCAGTACGCCGGCACCGACGACACGGACACCAGCCTGCACGCCATCAGCGCCGTGGCGACCATGAGCCGGTCGTGGCTCGACAAGGCCCTGGACACGCATCTCAGCCTCGGCCGCATCGCCCGGCTCCCCGAGAATCAGGAGCTGTACTTCGCCCGCAATCATGCCCAGGCCCGGATGCGCGCCGTCGGCAATCCCGGCCTGGACCCCGAGGTGCACTATCGCGTCGAGGCGGGCGCCAGCTACGAGAGCGCGGGCTGGCTCGACTTCGGCCGCAAGGCCCCGTTGATGGACGCGGCATCGTACCGCCTGTCGGGATCCGTCTCCCACGATCACGTCGACAACTTCATCAGTCGGGACCGGGCCGGCGACCAGACCCTGATCTGGCGCAACATGGATGCCCGGTTCACCAGCCTGACCCTGTCGGCCGAGTGGAACCCCACCCGCACCCTGTCCGCCGGTGTCTACGGGCGCGCCACCTGGGCCGAGAACCTGGATGAAGACCGGGGCCTGTACGGCATCGCGCCGGCCGAGGCCGTCTTCCTGGTCGACTACCACGACCGGCTGGGCGTGCACGGCACCTGGAACGCCGGCCTGAAGGTGCGCGCGGTCGCCGGGCCGACCGATCCCGACGACGACCTCAATACCGGAACCGCCCTGGACCCGGAAGACATCGATGCCTTCGCCGTCCTGGACGTCTACGGCGGTGTGCAGGTTCATGACCGCGTGGGCGTGCGGCTCGGGATCTCGAACGTGCTGGACACCGAGTACGCCGAACTCGACCCCCATTACGTGACCGACACGCCCAATCCGGGGCCGATCAACGCGCCCGGACGCGCCTTCTTCCTGTGGACCGTCGTGAACTTCTGAGGGAGCCCCATCATGTTCCGTCCCGACCGCCGTTCCTTCCTTGCCCTGTCCCTGGCCGGTGCCGCCGCCACCGGCGGCGGTCTCGCGCCGCTGTGGCCATCGCGCGCGGCGGCCGGGTCCCCGGTCACCATCAGCGGCATGCCGTCCGCCCCCTCGGTGACTCTCGCCCATGCCGTCGAGAGCGGCGCCTTGAACGGGCTGGTCGACGCCGTCGACTTCACCATCTGGAAGACCCCGGACCAGATGCGGGCCGGCGCCATCTCCGGCGCCATGGACATCTTCGCCACGCCCAGCTACGCCTGCGCGAACCTGCACAACCGGGGCGTGCCGGTACGCATGCTGAACATCATGACCTGGGGCCTGCTGTATGTGGTCACCACCGACGACACGATCGACAGCCCCGAGGACCTCGCCGGCCGCAGCCTCGTCCTGGCGTTCAAGGACGACGCCCCGGACCTGATCTTCCGCCTGGTGGCCAGCAATGCCGGGCTGGACCCGCGCGGCGACATCGACGTGACCTATGCCGGCACGCCGATGGAGGTGGTGCAGTTGCTCCTGGCCGGGAAGACGGACATCGCCGTGGTGCCCGAGCCGGCCGCCACGGCGGCGATCCTGCGCGGCCGGCGGGCCGGCCGGACCGTGCGCCGCGCGGTGGACCTGACGGCGGAGCTCGGCCGCCAGACCGGGCGCCCGGCCCGCATCGCCCAGGCCGGACTGGGAGTCCAGGAAGACCTGGTGCAGCACCGTCCCGAGGTCGTGCAGGCGTTCCATGACGCCTGCGTGCGGGGTGGCCAGTGGGCCAACAACAACCCGGCCAGCGCGGGACGTCTCGGCCAGGATTATCTGGGCGTCAAGGCGCCGATCATCGAAAAATCGATTCCGCACTTCCGGGTGGACGTCACGCCGTCGCGCGAGGCCCGCGCCGACATCGAGTTCTACCTGAACAGCCTGATGCGCCTGAACCCGGACATCGTCGCCGGCCGCCTGCCCGGCGACGGCTACTACTGGCCGGCATGACGATGGCGACAACAGCCTGGATCGGGCGTGTGACGGCGGCGTTCCTGTGGCGCGGCTGGGCGGTGCTGGTCTCGCTGTGCCTGCTGGCCGCTCTCTGGCAGGTCGGACACGAGGTATACGGCGGTTTGGTGCTGCCCTCGCCCATGGACACGCTGCGGGCGCTGGGCGCCCTGGTGGCCGAGGGCGTGGCCCTGCCGGCGGCGCTGGAAACGGCGCGCGACGCGTTGATGGGGTTCGGTCTGGCCGCCGTGGCGGGCGTGCTGATCGGCGCGGCCGCCGGCCTGTCGGTGACCGTCGGACGCCTGCTGGAACCGCTGGTCCGCTTCTTCCTGGGCGTGCCGGCGATCGCCTGGGTGGTGCTGGCGCTGATCTGGTTCGCCGGTAGTGGCCTCGCCGCCGTGTTCACGGTGGTCGTCACGACGCTGCCCGTGGTGATCATCGGCGCGATGCAGGGCGCCCGCACGCTGGACGGCGAGGTGCTCGACATGGCGCGCGCCTTCCGGGCGCCGCTGGGCGTGCGCATCGTCGATATCTACGTCCCGCATATCCTGTCCTATGTCTTTCCGGCGCTGGCGACGGCCATGGGGCTGTCGTGGAAACTGGCGGTGATGGCCGAGGTCCTGGGGGGCACGGCCGGCATCGGCGAGGGGCTGTCGCTGGCCCGGGTCAACATCGACACCGCCGACGCCATGGCCTGGATCCTGCTGGCGCTGATCATGCTTCTGAGCCTGGAGGGGCTGGTCATGGACCCCCTGCGCCGTCGCCTGGAGCCCTGGCGCGCCACACGGGGTCAGGCCGCGCGGGAGCGGCGGTCATGACCCTGACGCCGACACCCGACGCGGCGGCCTCCGTGCTCGCGTGGCACGACGTGTCCGTCAGCATCGGCCGGACGGCCATCCTCGATCGCCTCACCCTGGCCGTCCCGGCCGGTGGCCTGCTGACCCTGGTCGGTCCGTCGGGCTGCGGCAAGACCACGCTTCTGAGCATCGCCGCCGGGTTGTTGAAGCCGGGGGCCGGGCGTGTCGAGACACGGGCCAGGCGCATCGCCCTCATGTTCCAGGACAGCCGCTTGCTGCCCTGGCGGCGGGCGCGGGACAACGCCGCCTTCGGCCTGCGCTGCCAGGGCATGCCGCGCCGGCAACGGCTGGACGCCGCGCAACGCCTGCTGGAGAGCCTGGGCCTCGCGCCGGAGGACGGCGACAAGTTCCCCCATCAGCTGTCCGGGGGCATGCGCCAGCGGGTGGCCCTGGCCCGCGCCCTGGCCATCGAGCCCGACCTGTTGTTGCTGGACGAGCCGTTCAACGCGCTCGACAGCGTGTTGCGGCGCGACCTCCAGGACCTGGTGCGCCAGACGGTGACCGCCCGGGGCGTGGCCGCCGTGTTCGTCACCCATGACCTGACGGAAGCCATCCGTGTCTGCGACCGCCTGGTGGTGATGGCGGGGCCGCCCGGCCGGGTCGCCTTCAGCACCGGGTTCGCCCAGCCCGCCGACGCCCGCGACGACGCCGCCGTGCTGGCCGGCCTGCAGGCGCTCTGGCGGGAACCGGCCGTGGCGGAGGCCCTGGGGGCCACCCCCGGCCGGCGGAGGGTGACGGCATGACCGGCGTGACCGGACCGCACCCCGTCACGACGGCGAAGTCCGCGCGGCCGTGCTGGTCACAGCCCTTCCGGATCTTCTTTCCGTCGGCCGCGCTGGTCGGCGCGGGGCTCATCGTGCCATGGCTGGTGGCCTATCTGGCCGGCTGGGACGGACCGATCCCGGGCGGCGCGATCGTCTGGCACATCCACGAAATGGTGTTCGGCCTGGGCATGGCCGCCGTGGGCGGCTTCCTGCTCACCGCCCTGCCCGCCTGGTCCGGCGCGCCGATGGTGCGCGGTCGCGGGCTGGCCGGCCTGTGGGCGGCGTGGGCCGTCGCCCGGGGGGCCGCGCTTCTGACCGGTGTCCTGCCGCCGACCCTGGCGGCGGCTCTTCTGGTGGTGCCGACGCTGGCCTTCGGAACCCTGATCGCCGTGGCGGTCCTGCGCCACGCCCAGGGTCGCCATGCCGTCTTCGCGGTCGCCGCGCTGGGCATGATGGGCACGCACGGGCTGTTCGTGGTGCTGTGGCTTGACCTGCCGCCGGCCGGCCTGATCGGGATCATGATCGAGGGCCGGGTCGGCCATCCGCTGCGCTGGCTGGGGGACCTGGGCGTCCTGCTGCTGGTGTGGATCCACGCCTGCGTCATCTCCCGCGTGGCGCCGGTCCTGGGACCCGAGGCCCTGCGCCTGAGCGGGCGCCCCCCGATGCCGCCACCGGACCCGTCACGCAACCGTCTGGTCGCCCTGACCCTGGGCGCGACCGTCCTGGCCTACGCGGTCGCGCCACTCTCCCCGGTCACGGCCTGGATGGCCTGGGCGGCGGCGGCGGCGCAGATGGACCGCCTGGGCGCGATATGGATCGGCCGCGCCGCCCGGCACAGCTTCTTTCACGGCTTCGTGCTGTCCACCCTGTTCCTGGTGACCGCCCTGGCGCTGTTCGGCGCCGCCCGCCTGCTTCACCTGCCATGGCTGGACGCCGCCTGGCATGCCGCCGGCGCCGGCACCCTGGCGGTGGGATGCCTGACGGTGTTCGGCGTCGCCTCCCGCCGGCACATGGGCGGGACCCTGCCCTTGAGCCGCCCGGCCACCGCCGCCATCTGGCTCGCCGCCGCCGGCGCCGGCCTGCGTGTCGCCGCGCCTTTTACCTGGGCTCTTGGCTGGGCACCGGGGCTGCTGTGGGGGTCCACCCTGCTGTGGAGCGGCGCCTTCCTCGTCTTCCTGATCGGGCACGCCCGGCTGTTGCTGGGGCGGACACCGGTCTCCCATCCCCCAACCAGAGGACCCTCCGCATGATCCCCCTGACCGTCACCGATGCCATGGGTGCCAAGACCCTGACCTGCGCGCAGGCCCAGGACTACCACGCCGCCCGTCACGGCCCCGGCGTCGCCCTGGCCTGGCGGTTCTTCGAACTGGCGTACCAGGCGCTCGACCTGCGGGCGCCCGCGCGGGAGGCCATGGCCGTCGACCTGAGCGTGACGCCCCCCGGCCTGACCGACGCGGTCGAGTTTCTCACGCGCGCCGTCAGCCGCCGCCGGATCCGCGTGATGCCACGCCAGCCGACCGGCGCGACCGGCTGCGGCGACATCGTGCTCGGCCTGACGGTGGGCACAGCCCGCGTGCGGGCCACGGTGCGTCCGGATGTCGTGCCGGCCGGGTTTCCCGAGGCCCAGACACGGGACGAAGCCGGCTTCGTCCCCGAGGACGACCAGGCCGACCTGTGGGCCCGGCGCGCCGCCTTGACCGACGCGGTGAGCGCGTCCGCCCTGGACGACCTGTTCGAGGTGGACGTGGGTCCGGGCGCGCCGGCCCCCTCCGCCACACCGACCGGTCCCACCCCGGTCCTGCGCGATCCGACCCCGGTGATCGTGCGCGATCTGGCTGGCGAGCACGCCATGACCATGGACCATGCCCTCGCCTTCCATGACGGCGACCACTTTGGCGGCGTGGTGCTGGCGCACAAGCTGCTCAGGCTGGCCGCCGGGGACCGCCCCCTCGACCGCAACGGCCTGGTGATCCTGACCGGCCTCACCCCGCCCGGGCTTCTCGACACGCTGGAGGTCGGGGTCCGCGCCCTGACCCGCCAGCGCCTCGCCCGGCTGCCGAGCCCGCCGGACGCGCCTCCGTCGCCGTTCGGCGTGTTCGCCTTCCGCATCCTGACCGGCGACCGCGCCGAGACGTGGCGGCTCAAGGACGGCCTGCTGCCCGACGACTTCGCGGACATGGGCCGCCTGAGTCTGGCCGGCCTCGCCACGCCCGCGCAGGACGCCCGCTGGGCCGGTTACAAGCGCGACGTGGCCACGGCGATCGTCGATCTCGCGCCCACCGATCTGCTGGAGCGCGTGGACCCATGACCGCCGGGACCGCCGGCATCGCCACCCCCCAACACTCACCAGGACAGAGCACCATGATGGCCTTCTCTCCGCCAGGACTCCGCCGGCGCCTCACGACGCTGGCGGCCCTCACGCTGGCGCTGGTCACCGCCGTGACCGCCACGACCGCCGCGGCCAAGCCCGGGACTCCGCCGCCGGAGCGCCAGGACGTGATCATGATCGGCGACCGGCTGGTCAACGTCGCCTATCACCTCGGCGTGGTGCCGCGCGCCATGTCCATTCGCGGGGATGCATGGTCCTTCGGCCGCACGCTCGCCAAGACCTCGACCATGATCCTCGGGTGTCCGCAGTACATCGTGGCGCGGGATCCGGAGATCGTGCCCCGGACCCTGCGGGAGACCGGCATCCGCCGCGTGCTGATCGAACACACGCCGGGGTTCGACCGGCTGAAGCCCGTCCGCGACCCGATGAAGGCGGTGTCGATGCTGAGGGAGTCGGGGGTGCTCGACGACCTGGACGTGTCGGTGGAGGTGGTCGCCTTCGGGGACGGACTGGATGCCGCCATCCGCCGGGTCGGCGCCCTTCTGGACCGGACCGAGCAGGCCGAAGCCCTGATCTCGCGGCGCGCGGCGGCGCTGGAGGCCGCCCTGGCCCGCCTGCCCACCGCCGAGCCGGGAACCACGGTGGTGATCCTCAATGGCGTGCACCAGGACGCCAACGGCAAGGGATTCGTTCGGGTGGAGGTGCCCGGCGGCTATTCCGATGCCTTCCTGCTGGAGCCCATGGGCCTGACCAACGCCGGTGGTGCGTTTGTTGAGGCCGGCGCCACCGTGCGGCACGGCTTCGCAACGGTGGGGTCGCTGGCGCCGTTGACGGCGATCCGGCCCGACGTGCTGGTGCTGACCGGCGATGCCGACGCCGTGCAGCGCAAGCTGCTCGCGGCCCGGCGGCAGGACCCGGCCCTCGCCGAGATCCCCGCCATCGCCTCGGGGCACGTGTTCGCCCTGCCGGCCTATGTCGATTCCAGCGTCATCGAGTACCCCACCGTATTGCGGCGCTGGGCCTCGACCCTGGGTCCCGCGCTTCATCCCGCGCACCGCGCGAAGTAACAGCGGCCACGCGGGAGTCATCCGCCCCGGGGCGCCTTCCAGGCGCCCCCTCCAACGTCCCGGGGCGCCTTACAGGCGCCCCCCAACAAAAAAAACGGATACCGTGCAACGGTGCCTGGGCCGCACCGGTCATGGTCCGTGACCACTGGGACGGGACCCGGCCTGCGTCACCGTCAGCCAGTGCGCCACGCGCAAGAACGCCTCCACGGGCAACTGCTCGGCGCGAAGCATCGGATCGATCCCGCAGGCGTCACAGATCACCGCCGGATCGCCCAGCGTCTTCAGCGGCGCCCGCACCATCTTGCGGCGCTGGCCGAACAGGGTGGCGGTCACCCGCTCCACCGTCGCGAACGGCACGTCCATCAACGGCGCCTCGCGCGGGGTCAGCCGCACCACGGCCGAAGTCACCTTGGGTGGCGGCGTGAAGGCGCGTGGATTGACGTCGAACACGGGATTGACCGCGCACAACCACTGGGTCAGCACCGAGAGGCGACTGAATCCCCGCCCCCCCGGCCGCGCCCACAGGCGGTCCGCGACCTCTTTCTGGAACATCAGCACCAGGGTGTCGAAGGCGCGGATATCACGCAGCCAGCCGATCAGCAGGGGCGTGGACACATTGTACGGCAGGTTGGCCACCACCCGGCGCGGGGACGTGCCGAGGGCGGCCATGTCCTGGTCGAGCGCATCGCCCTCGATCACCGTCAGGCGCCCCGGGAAAGCCGCGCCCACCTCCGCCAGCGCGGCGCGGCAGCGGGCGTCCTTCTCGATGGCGATCACCCGGGCGCCCTGCTCCAGCAACGCCCGGGTCAGGCCGCCGGGGCCGGGACCGACCTCGATCACCGTGCCCTCGGACAGGTCGCCGGCGGCGCGGGCGATGCGCCGGGTCAGGTTCAGGTCGAGCAGGAAGTGCTGCCCCAGCGCCTTGCGCGCGTCCAGTCCATGGCGGGCGATCACCTCGCGCAAGGGGGGCAGGTCCACGGCCGCGTCGTTCACGGGCGATCCTCCCAGGGGAGCGCGCGGACCGCCGCCATGTCTGCCGCCAGCCGCAGCGCGGCCACCAGACTGGTCGGATCGGCGCGTCCCGTGCCGGCGATGTCGAAGGCCGTGCCGTGGTCGGGCGAGGTGCGCACGAAGGGCAGGCCCAGGGTAACGTTGACGCCTCCGGCGAAGTCGATGGTCTTCAGCGGGATCAGCGCCTGATCGTGATACATGCACAGCACGGCGTCATAGGTGGCCCGGGCCTCGGCGTGGAACAGCGTGTCGGCCGGGCGGGGATCGAAGACGGCCAGGCCCGCGGCCCGCAGCCGCTCGACGGCCGGGACGATGACGCGCGCCTCCTCGTCGCCCATGCGACCGTTCTCGCCGGCATGCGGGTTGAGCCCGGCCACCGCCAGGCGCGGCGTGGACAGGCCGAAATCACGGACCAGCGCCCGCGCCGTCACCCGGCCGGCGGCGACGATGGCCTCGGTGGTCAGCACCCGGGGCACCTGGGCCAGCGCCACATGGATGGTCACCGGCACCACCCGCAGGCCCGGGCAGGCGAGCATCATGGCCACCGTCGCCGGCCCCTGCCCGGCCAGATGGGCCAGGTATTCGGTGTGGCCGGGGAAGGCAAAGCCGGCGGCCTGCATCACGTCCTTGTTGAGGGGATTGGTGACCACGCCCGCCACCCGGCCCTGACGGATCAGGGCCACGGCATCGTCGATCGCCGCGCGCACCGCCGGCCCGTGGACCGGGTCCGGACGGCCCGCATGGGCGGGCGCCGCCAGCGGCCGGTGCAGGACCGGCAGCCCCTGGCCAAAGGCCGCCGGAGCCTCGTCCGGCCGCGTCACGCGCAGGATGGGCACCGGCCAGCCCAGTGTCGCGGCCAGCGCCGCCAGGCGCCGGGCGTCGTCCAGCACCACGAACGGCGGCACCGGCCCGAGCCCCCCCCGGTCCCGCCACACCCGCAAGGCCAGGTCACCGCCGATGCCCGCCGGATCCCCCATGGTCAGGGCCAGGGGCGGCGCCGACGCCGGGCGTGCCGGTGAGGGGCGTGCCGGTGACGGCGACGGTGAAGAGGGGGGAGTCATGGCAAGCCAACCGTCCGTTCAGGGGCGCGCGGGGACCGGACCGAGGGTCGGACAGGATCCCGCGAGACCTCCCGGTTAGATGCGCAGGTCGATGACGGCCTGCTGACGCAAGGTGCGGAGGTAGCGGTTGGAGACCAGTTCCAGGCGCTGCTGATACAGGCGATCCCGAATGGCCTCGCGGCTGGGCATGCCGCCCGGCACCGACCGGTCGCAGAGCATGAGGATCAGCTTGCCCCCCCGCACATCGACGGGGTCGGAGACCTCGCCCACCTCCATGCCCATCAGAACGCCCCGCACGGGCTGATCGACCGACGCCACCGCCAGGGTCCCCACCGGCCCGGAGTTCGGCAGGTCGCGCGACGTGGCAATGGCGTTGAACGCCTCGCAGGAGTCCACGCCCGCCGCCACCTCGGCCGCGATGGCCGCCTGGTCGGACGCCGACATCGCATTCGGACCACCGGAGGGCATCACGATCTGGCTGATCGTCAGGCGGGCCTTGTCCGGCTGCGGTTGGGCGGTGCGGCGCCGCTCGGCCAGGTACAGGATATGATAGCCGCTGACCGTGCGCACGGGATCCGAAAGCGTCTTGGGCTGCATGCCCAGCAGGGCCTGTTCCAGGGCCGGGTCCAGTTCCCCCGCGCGCACCCACCCCAGGCTGCCCCCGTTGGCCGCTGTCGGGCTGCGGGAGAACTGGCGGGCGACGGCGGCGAAGGAGGCTCCGCGCCTCAGTTCGGCCAGCAGCTGTTCGGCGTTGGCCCGCACCCGCGCCTCGTCGGCCGGATTGTCCACCGGCAGGAAAATTTCGCGGGCCAGGTGCTCGGGCTTGCCCTGGGCGGCCTCAAGTTGGCCGAGGACGATGTCCACCTGATCATCGGAAATGTCCACCTGATTGCGGAACCGTGCCCGCACGGCCTTGATCCAGGCCACCTCGGCCTCGATCTGACGCAAGGCCGACTCCCTGTCCAGGCCGGTGACCTGAATGAAGTCCTCGAAGCCACCGGGCGGAATGCCGTTCTGCGCTTCCACCTGGCCGATGGCGGTGCGCATGTCGTCCTCGGTGACCTCCTGGCCCAGGCGCTCGGCGGCCTGAATCTTTAGGGTCTCGTCGATCAGCGATCGCAGCACTTGATCCCGGATCTGCGCCTTCACCTCGGGTGTGTCGGGGATGCCGGACGAGGCGATCAGAATGCGTGTCCGGGCCTCGATGTCGTAGACGGAGATCACCTCGTCATTCACCACTGCGGCAATCCGCATGACCATGCCGCCGGAGACGTCCCCCGCCTGCTGCGCCCGGGCCGGGTGCGGGGTCAGGGATGCCGTCGCCACGACCGACAGCGCGACCAGGAAAACGGCGGCGAAGCGGACCTTCGGTCGGCGCCGGGGATGATGAGCTGTCACGGAGTCCCTCCACGTCCAGGGTTGGCGCCACGTCGGGCGGGCGGTCGGGCGCAAAACGCCCGGCGCGACGCGGCGGCCATCAGGGGGCATCTAGAAGCTGATCTCGCCCAGGGTCTTCAGGGTCAGACGCAACAGCACGCTCTGGCCCACCCTCTCGCCACTGACTTCGTTGTAATTTGTGGTGTAATTCAGGCCCAGGCCCAGGCACTCGTCGTCATAGGAAAGGCCGGCCCAGGCGTCCACCACGCGAGACTGGCGCACATCGTACCGGGCGCCGCCCCACGTCGTCCAGAATCGGTCGAAGGTGATGCCGACGCCGCCCACCAGTTCCTCCCGGGCCGTAATGTCGGTGCCACCGTCCTCGGCATAGGCCGGGACCGAAAGGTAGGTCCCGCTGACGTTGAACACCGGCGGCCCGGCGCGGAAGCCCACCACGGTGCTGTTGGGCGACAGGTCGTCGCGGTCCAGGCGGAAGCGGTAGAACAGGTCCAGGTAGGGATGGGGCACGGCGTCGATCTGCCCCACATAGTCGGACAGACCATCGCCGTAGCCGGCATTCTCGGGAAAGAAGGCGCTGGCGTCGAACACCCGGTAGACCTGCCCGAACTGCGCCGACAGCCGCCGCCCCTCGCTCCCCAGCCAGGTCCAGCGCGCGCCGTAATTGACGGTCACGCCATCATCGACGCGATCCCGGCCGGCGTACCGATCGCCCGAGAACAGCGTACCGCCGTGGAGGGTGGCGTCGCGGCTGTCCTCGTTGGGGATATGCCGGGTGTTCAGGTCCGGCGGCGCCAGGCCCAGGCTGACGATCGGCTCCACGATCTGGGTTCCCTCCGCGCCGCTCCGCATCAGGGGATAGCGCAT
This sequence comes from Roseospira visakhapatnamensis, assembly GCF_014197915.1. GTDB lineage: Bacteria > Pseudomonadota > Alphaproteobacteria > Rhodospirillales > Rhodospirillaceae > Rhodospira > Rhodospira visakhapatnamensis. Next base: position 27,023 of record NZ_JACIGK010000008.1, on the reverse strand, counting down.
CGTCACGAGGGCGCTGGGATAGATCCGCGCCACCGTGCCGTCGAACCCGGAGGTGGTGTCGCCGTCCACGACGTTGGCGTCCTCCACCCAGTAGAGGTCGGTGTTGAGATCGGTGGCCACCTCGTAGGCCAGCCCCCAGCCCGTGGTTCCCGGCAGGGTCCAGCCCAGCGAGCCCGACAGGCGCTGGCTGCGCGTCCCCTCCTCCCGGAAGATGCTCTGGAAGCCGCCCCACAGGCGGGTCGTGTCCCCCCAGGCACCCGGGTCGCTGACATAGTCGTAGGTCATCAACGGCAGGACGCGAGGATTATCGTCGTCGTCGCGGTTCGCCCGGTTGTCGGTGTAACTGAGGGCTTCCACGGCGGCGTAGCTGCGTCCCTGGAACGCCTCTAACCAGGCGTGATTGGTCAGCCAGGTGGGGTTGCCGAAGTCGTAGCGGTCCCGATAGGTGTCGGAGGAGGCGTACTGGCTGTCGAATCCGGCCCGCCAGATCTCGTTGATGTGCCACTGCCCCCGGGCGTTCAGGTGCCCGGCCAGGCCCTCCTCGCCGTCGTCGGTCAAGCTGCCCTCGACGAACAGCTCGCCGTCGCCGAACCGGCGCCGGTACTCCGGCCGCAGCAACCATCCCTCGTCGCTCATGCCCCGCACGGCGACGGTCGCGTCCTGATGGTCATCGATGATGTAGTAGTAGGGAACCTCGGTCCAGAATCCCAACTGATCGTCAACCCCGAAGGTCGGCGTCAGGAGGCCACTGCGGCGATAGACGGTGGGGTCGGGCTGCGACAGATAGGGCGTATAGGCCACCGGGATCCCGAACACCTCCAGGACGGCGTCGCGGTAGATGATGTCGCGCTCGACCTCGTCGTGGGTCACATGCGCCGCGCGGACTTGCCATAGCGGACGCTGGCGCTCCCGCCCGCCCGAGGCGTTGTTGCCGCTCAGGGTGGGCCAGGGGCTCCCCTCGGCGGTGGGACAGGTGTCGCAGGGGCTGTAGATCCCCTTCCAGAAGTCCTTGCGCGTCCCGCCGGTCCGGGTGGCGTAGACGGCGGTGATGCGGGAGCGATCCTCCAACAGCACCGCCATGTCGCGCACGAAGCCGTCCCGGAAGTCGCTGGACAGCTCCACGTAGTTGGCGAAGTAGGTGGTGCCGTCGGCCTCGACGACGCGCACATTGCCGTTGGCGGTGACGAGGTCGGCGCGTTCGTTGTAGGTGACCGTGTCGGCCATAACCATCCGCCCGCCGTTGGTCAGTTCCACGTTGCCGCGCGCCGAGTAGGTTCCCAGGTCGGCATCGCGGCTCAACTCGTCGGCGCGGATCAGTGTCGGCTCATCGCCGCTCTCGGTCGACGCGGGAACGGGCGCCGCGCCGCCGGCCCCCGGCGTCGCCGTGGAGGCCGGGGCCGGCTCCACCGTGGTCGTGGATGCGGGCGCGGAGACGGTCGTGGGTCGCGCGGCCGGCGCGGACACGGGCGGCAGGGTGGTGGGAACCGGCCGCAGGCGTACGTCGGGCACCGCCACGGGTGCCACCGTCACCACGCCCGGGGACGCGGGCCCCGATCGCGCGGGCGCGGCCGCGCCCGCCGTCGCCATCCCGCCCGGCAGGCGGTCCGGCACGGTTTGCATCCGGAACCCCCGCCCCGCCGCGCCCGACGCTGCCGGCGCGGCGCCCGACAGGCTGCCCAGGATGCCGAGACCGGCGGCGCCGCTGCCGCTCCCCACGTCCGGCCCCATGTCGACGGACATCTCGCGGAAGCCCGCGCCCGGTCCCGCCAGATCCCCCGGATCAAGGGACTGGGCGGCCAACGGCTCGATCGCCACCACCAGGCCGCCCACCGCCAGAACAGCCACGCGGGTCACCGCCATCAGAACACCCATCGCCTGTTTTTTCCCTGTCCCGCCGCGTTCGTCGGGGACCATCTCTCCCACGCGGCCTTGGACGCCGCGATGCCAGGCCCGAAGACCGAACAATCACCCCGCCTTTTTCGACAACAGCTTGGCGCGGGTCAAGGCTCCCGAGTCGACCGGTCGGCGGTCAACCCGGGATAACGCCCCCCCCGACCGAGTCGCGGATCACGACGGCCATCCCGCTTGACGAGAGTCAAGCGGGATCGACAACCCGTGCCCTGCAAGGCCCGATTCTTGGCGCCTATTCCGGAGTCGCCAACGAATTCCTTCGACGAGGGGGTGGACGTGGCGCGGCGGCAATCATGACCCCATAGTCAATTCCGCAAACTCTTCGTGCTATACAGAATAATTCTTGTTGATAACAATATGAAGACGGAGATAACAGCAGGGAAAAAGTATATACTTCCACTAAACATCATCTATTTTTCAGAGTTTTTTGGCTTGAGAATCTGAGGGATATTCGGTTGACAGGCTACGCTCGTGTGCCTACGATTCTCCTCATCCCAAAACGCCATACGATTTATTACCGACAAGGATACATGAACTTGAGCGGCAGCGAAAAGCTCGTCGTCCGAAACCTGTACAAGGTGTTCGGCGACGACCCTGCGGAGGCCATCGCCCTACAGCGTCAGGGGATGACCAAGGACGAGGTCTTCGAGAAGACCGGCATGACCATCGGTGTATGCGACGCCTCGTTCTCTGTGCGCGAGGGCGAGATTTTTGTCGTCATGGGGTTGTCCGGATCGGGCAAGTCCACCCTGGTGCGGATGCTCAATCGGCTGATCGATCCGTCCGCCGGAGAGATCATCGTCGACGGCTCCGACATTGCCCAGATGTCGGCAAACCAACTGATCGACTTCCGGCGCCAGCACATCAGCATGGTGTTCCAGTCGTTCGCCCTGATGCCGCATCTGACCGTGCTCGCCAACACCGCCTTCGGGCTGGAACTGTCGGCCGTGAGCAAGGCGGACCGCGAAGCGCGCGCCATGACCGCCCTGGAACAGGTGGGCCTGGCGGCCTGGGCCAACAGCTATCCCAACGAGTTGTCGGGGGGCATGCAGCAGCGCGTCGGCTTGGCCCGGGCGCTGGCCAACGATCCGTCGATCATGCTGATGGACGAGGCGTTCAGCGCCCTCGACCCGCTGATCCGCTGCGAGATGCAGGACGAACTGGTGGCCCTCCAGGAGGAGCAGAAGCGCACCATCGTCTTCATCTCCCACGATCTGGACGAGGCCATGCGCATCGGCGACCGCATCGCCATCATGGAAGGCGGCCGCGTGGTGCAGGTGGGTACGCCAGACGAGATTCTGAACAACCCGGCCGACGACTACGTGAAGTCGTTCTTCCGGGGCGTGAATGTGTCAAACGTGCTGACCGCCGGCGACATCGCCGTGAAGCAGCAGGTCACCATGATGGACCGCGAGGGCACGGTGCGCGCCGCCCTGCAACGCATCGCCAAGCACGACCGGGACTTCGCCTACGTGGTCTGCAAGCGCCAGCATTACCATGGCGTCGTCTCGGTGGCCTCCCTGGAGGCCGAAGCCAAGACCGCCAAACCGCAACTGCACAACGCCTTCCTGGCGGACATCACACCGGTCACGGCCGATACCAGCATTGGCGAGATCATCGGCCCCGTCGCCCAGGCCCCCTGCGGTCTGCCCGTGGTGGACGACACGGGCCGTTACGTGGGCGTGGTCTCGCGCGCCATGCTGCTGGAAGCCTTGAACAGGGAGGGCGCCGACGATGCCTGACGACACCGCCACCACCGCGACCAATCCCTGGGCCACCGGCTCCGGCGCCGCACCCGAGGCCCCCGCCGAGCCCTCGTCCGCGTCGGCCGCCAATCCCTGGGGGGGATCGGCCGGAAGCGAGGCGCCGCAGTCCGGCGGCGGCGACTGGCTCAGCCAGGCCGCGCCAGCCCCGGACCAGACCTTCGACCTGCTGCACCCCTTCGAGACGACGGTCATTCCGCTCGATAGCTGGGTGGAGCAACTCCTCAACTGGGTCGTGGCCAACTTCCGCCCGGTGTTCCAGGCCATCCGCTGGCCCGTCGACGGCGTGCTGACGACCATCGAGGGCACGCTTCTGGGCGTGCCGGCGATCGTCATGCTGGTGCTGATCGGCTTGCTGGCCTGGCAGGCGTCCGGGTGGCGCCTGGGTCTCGGCGCCCTGTTGTCGCTGACCTTCGTCGGCCTGATCGGTGCCTGGGACCAGGCCATGGTCACCCTGGCCCTGGTGTTCACCTCGGTGTTCTTCTGTGTCCTCCTGGGGTTGCCCAGCGGAATCTGGCTGGCGCGCAGCGACCGGGCGGGGCAGATCGTGCGGCCGATCCTGGATGCCATGCAGACCACGCCGGCCTTCGTCTACCTGGTGCCCATCGTCATGCTGTTCGGCATCGGCAACGTGCCCGGCGTGGTGGTGACCATCATCTTCGCGCTGCCACCCTTGATCCGCCTCACCAACCTGGGCATCCGTCAGGTCCCCGGCGACCTGATCGAGGCGGCGCGCAGTTTCGGCGCCTCCGACCGCCAGTTGCTGTTCAAGGTTCAGTTGCCACTGGCCATGCCCACCATCATGGCCGGCGTCAACCAGACCCTCATGCTGGCCCTGTCCATGGTGGTGATCGCCTCCATGATCGCCGTCGGCGGGCTGGGGCAGATGGTGCTGCGGGGCATCGGCCGTCTCGACATGGGCCTGGCGACCGTGGGCGGTGTCGGGATCGTCCTTCTGGCCATCATCATCGACCGCATGACCCAGGCCCTGGGAGTCTCGCGCCGTGACCGGGGCAACGTACCCTGGTACGACACCGGACCGACGGGTCTGGTCCGCCGGCGCCTGATGGGTCTGGCCGGACCCCAGGCCAACACGAACGGCCGTGCATGAGACCGGCCGAAGGACCAGGGTTGGCCGCCCCGTCCCGGCGGGCGCGGCCCCATCCCGGCCCCACAAACACAGTGAAGGGAGACCACACCATGACCCACGTGACCGATTTGAAGACCCTGCGCGGTCTGGCGACGACCGCCGGCCTGGCCCTTGCCCTGGCCTCCGCCCCGGCGCTGGCCGCCGACATGCCCGGCGAGGGCGTCACCGTCGTGCCGTTGAAGAGCTCCATCGCCGAGGAGACCTTCCAGACCGTGCTGGTGATGAAGGCCCTGGAAGAGCTGGGCTACACCGTCGAGCCCATCAAGGAACTGGAGTACGCGGCCGCGCATGTCGCCATCGCCAATGGCGACGGGACCTTCCTGGCCGACCACTGGGACCCGCTGCACATCGACTTCTTCAATCAGGCCGGCGGTGAGGACAAGATCTATCGCGAAGGTGTCTACGCCCCCCAGGGTCTGCAGGGCTACCTGATCGACAAGAAGACCGCCGACGAACACGGCATCACCAACCTGGGCCAACTCAAGGACCCGGAGATCGCCGCCCTGTTCGATAACAACGGCGATGGCAAGGCCGACCTGTCCGGCTGCACGCCCGGCTGGGGCTGCGAGAAGGTGATCGAGCATCATCTGGATGCCTATGAGCTGCGGGATACCGTGACCCACAATCAGGGATCCTATTCGGCCATCATCGCCGACACCATCACCCGATACGAGCAGGGCGAGTCCATCCTGTACTACACCTGGACCCCGTACTGGATCTCCGGCGTCCTGGTGCCGGGCGAGGATGTGGTGTGGCTGAACGTGCCGTTCTCCTCCCTGCCGGGTGCCCGCGAGGACGTCGACACCAGCCTGCCGGATGGCTCCAACTACGGCTTCCAGGCGAACGACCAGCGCATCGTCGCCAATCGCGCGTTCGCCGAGGCCAACCCGGCCGCCGCCAAGCTGTTCGCCGTCATGCAGATCTCCAGCAACGACATCAGCGCGCAGAACCTGAAGATGCGCGAGGGCGAGGACAGCGAGGCGGACATCGCGCGGCATGCCGATGCCTGGATCGCCGCCCACCAGGATACCTGGAACGCGTGGCTCGACGAGGCCCGCGCCGCCGCCGAGTAACATCCGTGACGACGCCGTCGCCCCACCGGGCGGCGGCCCCTCCCTTCCCGCCTGGCGCCATCGGCGACGGCCATGGGTTCCATGACCGCTCCCCGGGGCGCCAGCGGTTTTTTGGGGGTGTCCAGATCCAACCCTCCAGACCAGGACGGCGCCGGACACACCGCCGGGTCCCGCCCGGCACCCCCACACGCTTCAGGATGAACAGAGAAAGAGGCCCTGGCATGAGACGCAATACCGCCCACCGTCGCCCGCTGCGCGATATCCTGGCCGCCGGCCTGATCGCGATCATCACCGCGACACCGGCGCTGGCGTCCGACCGGCCCGGCGCGGGCGTGACCGTCATTCCGCTGAAGTCCTCCATCGCCGAGGAAACCTTCCAGACCATCCTGGTCATGAAGGCGCTGGAAGACCTGGGGTACACGGTGGAGCCCATCCGGGAGGTGGAGTATGCGGCCGCCTTCATCGCCATCGCCAACGGCGACGCCACGGTCATGGCGGACAACTGGGACCCGCAGCAGGCCGGCTTCTTCGAAAATGCCGGCGGCCGCGACACCCTCTATCGTGAGGGAGTGTATGCCCCCAACGGCCTGCAGGGCTACCTGATCGACAAGAAGACCGCCGACGAACACGGCATCACCAACCTGGGCCAGTTCAAGGATCCGGAGATCGCCGCCCTGTTCGACCACACCGGCGACGGCAAGGCCGACCTGACCGGTTGCAACCCCGGCTGGGCCTGCGAACAGGTGATCGAGCACCAGATCGAGGTCTTCGGACTGCGCGACACGGTGGCGCAGAACAGCGGGTCCTACTCCGCCATCATCGCCGACACCATCACCCGCTTCAAACAGGGTGAGCCGGTTCTGTACTACGGCTGGACGCCCTACTGGATCTCGGGCGTGCTGGTCCCGGGCGAGGACGTGGTGTGGCTGAACGTCCCCTTCTCGGCCTTGCCAGACGACCCGAACGCGGATACCAGCCAGCCGGACGGCTCCAACTACGGGTTCGAGGTCAACAATCAGCGCATCGTGGCCAACCGGGCCTGGGCGGAGAACAACCCGGCGGCGGCCCGTCTGTTCGCCATCATGCAGATCTCCAGCAACGATATCAGCGCCCAGAACCTGCTGATGCGGGACGGCGAGGACAGCGAGGCGGACATCAAGCGGCACGCCGAGGCCTGGATCGCCACCCACCAGGACACCTGGACCGCCTGGTTGGAGGAGGCCCGCGCGGCGGCCAGGCCGTAGCGACCCGCCGCCATCCGACCGGCCGGCTCGCGTCGCGGTCGCGAGTGATCGGATCGCCTTGAAACCGCCCCCCTGGACGAGGCAGGCTCGACCGAGCCGCCTTTTCCAGGGATACCGTGCACCCATGACCCAGACACGGTCTCGCCCGTTCCTGTCGCGCGCGCGCCGTCTGCTGCTGGCCGGCATCGTGGCGCTGGCCGCCGGTGGCGCGGCGGCAGCGGTGGTCCTGGATGCCCTGTGTCCGCCCGACCTGTCGCGACTGGCGCCCACCTGGACGGTCACCGACCGCCACGGCCGGGTGCTGCGCGCCTTCCTGAGCCCGGACGAAACCTGGCGCCTGCCGACGACGGCCGCCGAGGTGGACCCCCTCTATCTGCGCATGCTGCTGGCCTTCGAGGACCGGCGCTTCGGCTGGCACCCGGGCGTGGACCCGTTGGCGGTGCTGCGCGCCACCGGGCAGGCGATGGCGCACGGCCGCGTGGTCTCGGGAGCGTCCACGCTGACCATGCAGGCGGCCCGCCTTCTGGAGCCGCGCCCGCGCACCCTGCCCTCGAAGCTGATCGAGATGGCGCGCGCCCTGCAACTGACCGCCCACCTCGGCCGGGACGGGGTGCTCGACGCCTATCTGACACTGGCCCCGTTCGGTGGCAACCTGGAGGGCGTGCGCGCCGCCACCTGGGCCTGGTGGGGCAAGGAACCGCGCCGGCTGACCCCCGGCCAGGCGGCCTTGCTGGTGGCGCTGCCCCAGACCCCCAACAGGCTGCGTCCGGACCGCCATCCCGAGGCCGCCCGCGCCGCCCGCGCCAAGGTGCTGGCGCGCATGGTGGACGCCGGCGTGCTGACCGCCGATCAGGCCCGCGAGGCGGCGGCCGAACCCCTGCCGGCCACGCGGCGCCCCCTGCCCGTCCTGGCGCCGCACCTGACCGGACGGCTGGTCCGTGCCGCGGCCCCCGACGCCGGACCGGTCCTGGCGACCACCCTCGACGCCACCCTGCAAGCCCGGGTCGAGGCCCTGGTCAGAGTCCATGCGGCGCGGCTTGACGACGCCCGCCTGTCGGTGGCGGCACTGGTGGTGGAGTCCGAGACCGGCGCCGCGCGGGCCTGGGTGGGATCCCCGGGCCTGCTGGAGACCGCCCGCCAGGGGGCGGTGGACATGACGCGGGCGCCGCGCTCGCCGGGCTCGGCCCTGAAGCCCCTGATCTACGGCATGGCCTTCGAGGACGGCGTGCTCCACCCGCGCACGGAGATCGACGATCGGCCCACCCGGTTCGGCGGTGGCTACACCCCCGGCAACTTCGGCTTCGCCCATCACGGCGAGGTGACCGCCGCCGAGGCCCTGCGCCGGTCGCTCAACGTGCCGGCGGTGGCGGTGCTGGATCGCGTCGGGCCGATGCGCTTCGCCGCCCGCCTGCGAGCCGCCGGCGTCGAGCCGCGCCGTCGCGGCGGGCTGGGGCGGCCGGGCCTGCCCCTGGCCCTGGGTGGGCTGGGGGTGACCCTGGAGGAGATGGTGGGGCTGTACGCAACCCTGGCCAGCGGCGGTCAACGGCGCGCGGTGCGGGCGGTGGAACCGCCGTCCCCGACGCCGGCGCCGGTCCGCATCCTGTCGGCGACCGCCGCCTGGCAGGTCGTGGAGATCCTCGCCCAGGCCCCCCCGGCGACCGGATTCGCCCCCGACAGCGCCACCCGCGACGGCCGCGCCGTGGCCTTCAAGACTGGGACCTCCTATGGCTTCCGCGACGCCTGGGCACTGGGAATGGACGGTGACCACGTGGTGGGCGTGTGGGTGGGGCGCGCCGACGGGACCCCCGTGCCCGGCCGCATCGGCCGCGACACCGCCGCGCCGCTGATGCGCCGGCTGTTCGACCTGCTGCCGCCGCCCGCCCGGCCTGTCCCCGGCCCCCCCCCTCCGGGGATCCTTCAGGCGCCGCGCACGGCCAACCTGCCGCCGCCCCTGCGCCGGCTGCGGCCGGTCGGCGCCGGCCCTGCGGCCGCATCGGGCCGGGACGGCCTGCCACCCTTGATCTTGCGTTTTCCACCCGACAGGGCCACCATGGATTGGGCTCAGGCGGGCCAGGGACTGACCCTGGAGGCCAGCGGCGGGCGCCGGCCCTATGCCTGGCTGGTGAACGGCCGGCCGCTGCCGAGCCTGCCCTGGCATCGGGGCGCGCAGTGGACGCCCGATGGGCGCGGCGCGGCCCGGGTCACGGTGATCGACGCCGAGGGGCGCGCCGAAACGGTGGACATCTGGCTTAAGTAGGCGGACCCGGCACTCTCCGGCGTCTCGCGGATGGAGGACGGTGGCATGCGCGGCGTCCCGATCGGAACACGAGGTCTGCTGGCCCTGACCCTGGCCGTGACCCTGGCCGTGACCCTGCTGGGCGCGGCGGCGCCGATGCCGGAGCACAAGCCCGAGACACCGGTCAAGGCCGCGCCGGACGCGGCCTGGGCCCGGGTCACGACGCCGGCCCCCGGCCAGGCCAGGGTGATCGGCGGCTATACCCGTGGCTGCATCGCGGGCGCCGTGAGCCTGCCCCTGGACGGCCCGGGGTACACCGTGCTGCGGCCCCAACGTCTGCGCACCTTCGGCCACCCCCTGCTGATCCAGGTGGTCCAGGATCTGGGCGCCTGGACCGATGCCCATGGCTGGGGCACGCTGTTGGTGGGGGACCTGTCCCAGCCGCGCGGCGGTCCCATGAGCTACGGCCATGCCAGCCACGAGGCCGGCCTGGACGCCGACATCTGGTTGCGCCTGCTGCCGCCGGGCCAGCGCCTGACGGAGGCCGAGCGCCGCGCGCCCACCGCCGTGTCCTATGTGCGCGCCGGGGCCGGCACCGCCGACCCGGCCCTGTGGCGACCGGCCCACGACGCCCTGGTGCGCGCCGCCGCCCTGGACCCCCGGGTGTCGCGCCTGTTCGTCAATCCGGCCATCAAGGCCAGCCTGTGTGCCGCCTTCCCGCCCGACCAGGACGGCAACGCCGCCTGGTTGCGCAAGGTGCGCCCGTGGTACGGGCACGACTCGCACATGCACATCCGTCTGCACTGTCCCCTGGACAGTCCGGCGTGCAGACCCCAGAAACCGACGCCGCCAGGCGCCGGCTGCGACACCGAGACGTTTGTCTGGTGGAGCGAAGAGACCGCCCGTTGGCTCGCGGAAAAGGCGCGACGCGCGGCCATTGGTGGCAATTCCGCATCGCCAAGTGTTGCGCGAACACCCCAACCCCTGCCCGACGCCTGCCAAGCGATTCTGATCGCTCGATAAATCAGGGTCGACTCGGTACCATTCCAACATCAGTTCGAGTCTCGGAGCCGCCTGTCGTGTGCTCCGGGTGGCGACATGTGGTGCCTGGGCCTTGAGGCGGATCGCGAACGCGGCGGAAACGAGTCGCCGCGCCGGATGACCCGTTCCCGGACGCCCGGTGGCATCGGACGGGGCGACCCGAAGAGGGGTCGAAACAGGTGTCGGGGCGTCGGTGAACCGCACGAGTCGCGGCCCCCGCGCGGGCAAGGGCAGAATGACCATGACAAGGGGTGGGACGACAGCGGGTCGGACGGCGCCGTCCCGGCGACGCAAGGACCGGACTGGACGGACGGCGGCGTGGCGATCGGCGGGGACGGGCTTGGCCGTGGTGGTGGCCGGCGCGCTGCTGGCCGGATGCGTGACCGCCGGAGGGGGGGGCGGCGCGTCGATGGGCGCGGCGCTCGGCGGCTCGGCGTCGCACGCCATGGCCGATGGCGCGGCGCGGTCGTCCGTGGAAGAGGTGTTGCGCCAGGATCCGGCCACGCTCGGCGCACGGACGGCGACCGCCGTGCGCGCGTTCTACCAGCAGCGCCAGAACACCCCCGCCTGGACCGACGCCCGGGGGCTCACCGCCCTCGGCCGGCAGGTGCGCGCCGTGCTCGACACCGCCTGGGTGGACGGCGTGACCGGGGCGGCGCCCCTGCCCCCCGTGGCGCGGGAGACCCCGGCCGAGGCCCGCACGCGCGACGCGGGCACGCTGGCCCGCCTGGACGTGGCCCTGACCACCGCGCTGACCGACTATGTCCAGCGGGCGACGACCGCCCGCCGCACCGCCGCCGCCGGTGGCGTGGCGGCCACGCTGGCCCAGATCGCTCGTGACGATGCCGACGCCGAACGGCCCGGGACCCTGTTCCGCGTGGTCAGCGCCGAGGACCGCCAGGCCCGGCTGCGCCGCGCGGTGCTGGACTACGAGGCGCTGGCGCGCGCCGGTGGATGGCCAACCCCGCCGGCCACCGGTGTCAAGCTGGAGCCGGGCGCGGTCCATCCCGACATCGCCCTGGTGCGCGCGCAACTCATCGTCACCGGCGACCACGCCGGAGCCACGCCCCCCAACCCGGCGCTGTACGATGCCGCCCTGGCGGCCTCGGTGCGGCGCTTCCAGGCGCGCCACGGCCTGAGCGAGGACGCCAAGATCGGCAAGCGCACCCGTGAGGCGCTGTCCAGGCCGGTCGAGCACCGGCTCCAGCAGATGGCGCTGAACCTGAAGCGGCTTCGCGACATACCGGCGGCCCCGGTCGGCCGCTCGGTGGAGGTCAACATCGCCGGGTCCCACCTGGAAGGCCGAGACAACGGCATCACCACCTTCCAGACCGACGTCATCGTCGGTCGCCGCGACCGCCCGACGCCGGAACTGAGCAGCGCCATCAACAGAATGGTCCTGAACCCCACGTGGACGGTGCCGACCACCATCGCCGAGAAGGACATCCTGCCCAAGGTGCGCCGGGACCCGAGCTACCTGACGCGGGCCGGCTTCACCGTCTACAGCGGCTGGGACGGCGAGTCCGAGGTGCTGGACCCGACCACCATCGACTGGAGCGCCGAGGACGTGGACATCCGCGCGTTGCGCCTGCGGCAGGCGCCGGGCGGCGGCAACGCGCTGGGCAATATCAAGTTCATGTTCCCCAACCGCCATGATGTCTACCTGCACAGCACCCCCAGCCGGGGCCTGTTCGCCCGCTCGCAGCGGACGTTCAGCTCGGGTTGCGTGCGGGTGCGCGATCCCATGGATTTCGCCGCCTTCCTGATGAACACCACGGGACACACGGCAGAAAGCGTGGCGGCCCGCATCCGCAAGGGCGGGACCCAGACGGTGCGTCCGCCAAGCGCGGTGCCGCTGTCGATCGTCTATGTGACCGCCTGGGTGGATACCACCAACACCGTGCACTTCCGCCGTGACATTTATGGCCACGATGCCCGGCAGATGCCCCGCATCGCCCAGCGGCCGCCGACGCCGGTGGCGGCCCCGCCGCGCGTGATCCCGACGCTGACCGCGTCGGAGACGCCGGTGCCGGTTTCGGCGCCCGGCCCAGCCTTGGTCACGGAAACCGCCGAGGGATCGATTTAGGCGGCGTGCCCTCGCCGGGATCCCGCGTCCGGCGATGGAGGCGCGGGATCGACCGGCGGCGTGTCCCGCGTCGCGGACGGCGGCAGCGCCACCCAACCGGGCCGCGCGCCGGCTGATGACGTGGAGGGGGACGGCGGCGCGGATCGAGGCACGGCAGTCGCCTCCCCCACATCCGGATCACGCAGGATCAGGCCCCGGCGGTCCACCACCAGGTCAGCCAGGGTGGCGCCCACCCACATACAGAACAGCGCCACCCAGGCGGTCAGCGCGAACACCGCGCCCCCGGTGACACCGGCCCCCACGGCGCAGCCGCCGGCCAGCATGCCGCCCGCGCCCATGAGCACCGCGCCGGCGATGTAGCGGCGCATCGCGAAGCCGCCGGCGAAGCCTTCCAGCTTCAGGTCGCGGGCCAGCCAAGCGGCCAGGAACGACCCCAGGAACACGCCCGGGATCAGGCCGATGTCGAAGTCCAGCGGCGCGCCGGGCGGCGCCAGCAGCAGCATGAGGGTCTCGGCGGAGGGACCGGTGAAGCTGATGCCCTCCACCTGCACCGGATCGAACGCCTGCCACGACAGGGTATAGGTCACCCACCAGGCGGCGGCGACCGTCGCCCCCACCCCGAGGCCACCGACCCAGACCCAGGCCGACAGGCGGTTGCGCAGCGCCACCAGGATCGCCCCGGCCATGAACACGCCGCCCAGCACCACGCCCGCGCCGGCATCCAGGCCCAGCAGGGTGAGCCCGTCCCGCACCGAGGCATCCCGGACCACCCACCAGCCGGCCACCGCGTCCCGCGCGGGCGCCAGGGCGCCGTTCAGCGTCGCCTGGGCGGTGACCGCGAACAGTAGGCCGGACACCAGCGCCCGCAGATTGCCGCCGGCCGCCAGCACCAGGAGCCGGCTGGGGCAACCGCGCGTGAGGACCATGCCGACACCGAAGATCAGGCCGCCGACGATGGCACCGGACAGGCTGCCGGTGCCGGCGAGTTGCCGTGCCTCGGAGACATCCAGGCGCCCGAGAGCCATCAGCCCCTGTGTGAAGAGCACGGCCGCCGCGAAGGCGATCAGCCACAGGGCGACCTTGGAGCCAAGGGAGCCGCGCGCGAACTCCACGACGGCGGCGCGCAGGCAGAAGCGGCTGCGCTGGGCGAACACACCGAACAGCAAGCCCACCATCAGGCCGGCCAGCGCCGTGGTGGCGGGCGCCCCGAGGGCGTCCAGAACACCGGTCAAATCCATGAGCGTGACGTTTCCTTGCGGGCGGCAGGGTCTGTGCCGAAGCCTCTCAGTCGAGCATATCAGACCAGATAGGTACGAATTCCCGGCGTACCAACAAGAGCCGCCGACGACGGTCGCGACCGTACCCGTTTCGCCCCTGCAAGGGAAAGCCCCCTCCGACGCCGGAGGGGGCACATTTTAAACACTCAAAAGGAGTGCAATACCGATTCTATAGCCTTAGCACGATTTAGCCAACCTGACCGAGGCTTGGGAACGCGTCGATCATCCATTGGGCGACATCGGCCATGCCACCCGTCATGATGAGAATACCCGTGAGCACCAACAGCCCCCCGATGCCCTTCTCCACCACCCCCATGTAACGACGGAACCGCGCCATGAAGCGCAGGAACGGCCCGATCGCCAGGGCGGCGAGCAGGAACGGCACGCCGATGCCCACCGCGTAGGCCCCCAGCAATGACGCGCCGGTCCAGGGACTGGGGCTGGAGCCGGCCACCATCAAGATCGCCGCCAGCACCGGGCCGACACAGGGCGTCCAGCCGAAGGCGAAGGCCAGGCCCACCAGATAGGCGCCGATCAGGCCGACCGGCTTGGACTCCACATGGAAGCGGGCTTCCCGGTAGAGCATGGAAATCCGAAACAGGCCCAGGAAGTGCAGGCCCAGCAGGATGATGATGCCCCCGGCGATGGGCGCCAGGATGTGCATGTTCTCGGAGACCACATTGCCGGCCATCGCGGCGCCCGCCCCCAGGGCCACGAACACGGTGCCGAAGCCCAGCACGAAGGCCAGGGCCGCCCAGAACACGCGCATCCGGGCGGTGCGCACCTCGGCGTCCTGGCCTTCCAGCTGGTCCAGGCTGACACCGCCGATGAAGCACAGATAGGGCGGCACGATGGGCAGGATGCACGGCGATAAAAAGCTGAGAACGCCGGCGGTCAGCGCCCCCAGGTAGGTCACGTCAAGCCCATCCATGGTCGGTCACGCTCCCGTATCAAATGGTGTTTGGTCGCCGTGGCGGGCATCACCCTCCTCCCGGCATCCATGACATCACGACGACCGCTCACCCCCGAATGGTGATGGACGTGTTCTCGGGAACCGTGACCACCTTTTCCCGCGTGATGTAGTCCGCCACCAGATCGTAGACCGGCGGCCCCTCGGTGCCCTCGTTCACCGACGCCCAACCGGAGACCACGTAGCTCTTGGCGGGGTCGATGGGTTCGCCGGTCTCCAGCAGCGTCAGGCCGGAGATGCGCTCGCCCATGGGCTTGGCGATGTCGATGGCGTAGGCCATGCCGCCCACCCGGACCATGTCGCCGCCCTGCTGGTAGAAGGGATCGGGGTTGAAGATGTTGTCGGCCACGTCCTCCAGCACCGTCTTGATCATGGCGCCGTCCATCTCGGTCCGGTAGGCGGCCGGGTAGGTGATCGAGGTCATGGAATGGACGTCGTCCACGGTGATGTCCTGCCCCGGCAGCAGGGTCGCCCCCCAGCGGAAGCCGGGCGACAGGGCGATTTGCGCGTCCCGCTCCGCCAGCAGCGCCTGGCAGATCAGGTCGTCGAAGCTGCCGTTGAAGTTGCCGCGCCGGTACAGCAGGTCGTCGGTCTTGCCCAGCACCCGGGTGCACTCCGCTTCGTACGGAGCGCGGACATCGGTGATCAGCTGGGCCATCTCCGGGTCGGGCGTGATGACGTCGGAGAACACCGGGATCAGGCGATAGCGGAAGTCGGCCACCTTGCCCCCCTGGACGTCCAGATCCAGCCGCGACAGGAACTTCCCGTGGGAGCCGGAGGCCACCAGCAGCGTTCCGCTCTCGGTGACCACGCGCGGCAGGGCGTCATGGGTGTGGCCGGTCAGGATGACGTCCAGGCCGGAGACCCGCGCGGCCAACTTGCGGTCCACATCGAAGCCGTTGTGGGACAGCAGGACCACCAGCCCGGCCCCGGCGGCGCGAGCGTCATCCACGTGCGCCTGGACCATCTCCGGGCGGATGCCGAAGGACCAGTCGGGGATCAGGTGGCGCGGGTTGGCGATGGGGGTGTAGGGGAAGGCCTGGCCGATCACCGCCACCCGGACGCCGCCACGCTCGAACATCTGGGTGGCTTCGAACACCGGCTCGTCCCAGGAGGTGTCCAGCACGTTCCCGCACAGGAAGGGAAACGCCAGCATGCCCTCGACCAGCTCTTGCACCCGGTCCTGGCCATAGGTGAACTCCCAGTGGGCGGTCATGGCGTCGGTCTTGAGGGCGTTGAAGGCCCGCACCATGTCCTCGCCCCGGGTCATCAGCGAGGTATAGGATCCCTGCCAGGTGTCGCCCCCGTCCAGGAACAGGGTGTTGTCCGGGCGCTCGGCGCGGATCGCCTTGATCAGCGTCGCCAGCCGGTCGAGCCCGCCGACCCGCCCATAGGTGGCCGCCAGGTTGGCGAAGTCCACGTTGGTCAGGGCGTAGCACTCGGGCGAGTCGCGGGGGATGTCGAACATCGACAGGAAGTCGGTGCCGGTCACATGCGGCGGCAGCCCCTCGACGGCGCCCACGCCCAGATTGATGGACGGTTCCCGGAAGTAGATGGGCTTCAATTGGGCGTGCACGTCGGTGACATGCAACAGCGTCACCTGCCCCAAGGGATCGAAGCGCAGCAGGTCGTCCTGGGTCAGGGTCTGGGCGGCGGCCGCGCGGCACAGGCCGGCCGGTCCCCCCATCAGGATGGCGGTCGCCGCCGCCGTGCGCAGGAAGTCACGCCTGGTGAACATGATGTCTCTCTTTTTTGGTTTGGTCACACGCCAGGGGGCGGAGGGTCTGCGCGCACGCGGCGCCGCCGGGAGGGGCACAGGCCGTCACTCCGGCGGCCGGTCACCGGCCCGCGCGACGATCCCGCCTACTTGCGCACGGACGGCGTTTCGATGGGCAGGCCATTGCTGCGCCAGGTGGTGTACAGCTCCAGATTGACGTACTCGTCGGAGCCGTACGCGTAGGGTTCGGCGCGGATGTTCTTGTTGCAGCCCCGGAAGCGACGATGCAGGGAGCCGAGCGTCTGCCACTTCAGGCGATAGGTGGGAAAGCCGTTCACCTGGCCCTGGCTCAGGGTCTCGGCGCGGATCATGGTGCCGGCGTGGTCCACGTGACAGTGGGTGCAGGCCATGTCCAGTTGGCCCCGGCGCTGTTCATAGAACGCCTTGCCCTGCTCCCAGAAGGGTCGGGCCGGACCGTCGATGGACACGGCGACCGGCATGCCCTTCGACTGATTCTTGACGAAGGCGGTGATGCCCAGCAGATCCTCGGACTCCCACTTGAAGGGCGCGGCGCCCATCTGCTCCTCGCGGCACCAGTTGATGCGCTGTTCGATGTTCATCAGCTTGCCCCGCGCCTCGTCATGGATCGGGTAGCGGGTGGCGACGCCGGCCAGGGCTTCCTCGGCCTCGCCATGACAGTCGGCGCACGCCTTGCCGGCCTCTCCGGCGGCGGTTTCCCAGATGTCGGCCCCGCGCTCCAGCCACAGGAAGGCGGGATTCTGGAAGTCGTCGTCCTGCATGGCGCGGGTCTGGGCCCCCGCGTACGTATAGCCAGAGCGTTTGTCGCCGACCTTGTACGGGCCCCAGTGGATGCGGGTGCCATCGTCGGAGCCGATGGCCGCGCCCGCCGTCAGCACCGCGCCAGCGGCAAGCAGCCCCAGTGCGCCTCTTGCCAGCGCCTTGGTTGTCATGGTCATGGTTCCTCCCTGGTTCCCGAGCATGTTTTGGATCTGCCCCGGTTTTTATGTATTTTCCTTACGTTATTGATCCACTTGCTTGTCTTTTCCTTGCCAGCGGGCGGTCTCATCGCCCTGGGTATCGTGACATGACGATCGGCGGGTCCGCGCCGAACGGTCCCGGGGCACACGACGGCGGCGGGTCTTCGCCGTCGAGCGCCGCCGCGTGTCCCGGGCCGGGTCCGGATCAGGCCACCTCAATCGACTTGGTGTCCTCGTAAACGGACCCGTCGTCATCGTGCCAGGTGAACGTCAGGTCACCGCTTTCCTCGGCCTTGAGGAAGAAGGCCACGTAGGGATTGGCCGAAACCGAGGGGAACAGGTCGGTGGAGAACACCTCGCGACCGTTCAGGGTCACCACGAAGCGGTTGATGATCTGCCGGGGAATCGTGTTGCCGCCGCTGTCCTTGCGCTGCCCCGATTCCATGGCATGGTTGATGAGGGTCTTGATCTCGATGATCTCGCCCATGGCCGCCTTCTTGGGGGCCTTCACGCGCGGCCGAATCTTCGCCATCGCCGGTCTCTCCTAAGGTCTTGCGTCGTCGTGACTGGGTGCGTCAGGGGGGGTGCCGGCGTCAGCCGCCGCACCCGCCGATGGTTACCTTGACCAGCTTGCGGCCGACCATGGTGCTGCCGTCGTTCATCTGCGCGGCGGCGATGATGGTCTGGGTGCCGGCCAGGCGCATGCGGGTCGAGGCGGATGCGGTGCCGCAGGCGGGCGTGAAGTTGAAGCGGGCCACCTCCGCCTGGGGATTGCCGTCGGCCATCACCATGACCGTCTTCACGTAGGAGTCGGCGGTCATCGGCGCGTCCACGGTAACGGTCACCGGCACCGTGTTGCCGTTCTCGGCGATCTCCGGCAAGTCCAGTTCCACGCCGCCGTCGACGGGCGTGCCCTCGGCCATCTGGTCGATGATCGCCTGCACCTCGGCCTCACCGGCCAGGGACAGGCCCGGCACCAGCGTCATCGCGGTGGTCACGGCGGCACCGCCGCCCAGGCTGACCATCAGCGTCCGTCGGCTGACGCCTCCAGTTTCAAGCTCGTCCTTCATCGTCCTGTCTCTCCTTGGATTTCCTGTCGTCATGATGGGACTCGGGGCGGAGGCGGGGCCATGGCCGCCGGCGTCCTCCCCGAGGGGCCCGCCTGCCCCCCGCGCGTCGCGCGCCTTACCGGCGCTTGCTGGTGTCGCGCAGGGTCATCAGGTAGGCGATCACATCCTCGACCTGCTGGGCCGAGAGGATGGGCTTGCCCTCGAACCCGCTCAGCACCCGATGGAGGCCGTCGACCTTGTGGAAGGACGGCATCATCGAATAGGGGTTCAGCGCCTTGGGATCGACGAGGCGGAGCCGCAACTCGCCCTCGTCATAGACATCGGCCACCCCGTACAGCGCCGGACCGGTCTGGCCATGGAACTGTTCCTCGGGGATGGGCATCTCGTGGCAACTCAGACAGTTGCCCAGCTTGCGATTGATGACCCACTTGCGGCCGCGCTCCGGATCGCCCGGGGTCTCGGTCAGCGAGTCCGGCACGGTGTAGCCGTCCACGATGGTAAAGGGGGTGACGGGATCACCGGCAAGGGCACCCGGCGTCCCGCTCAGCAGGCCCAGCCCGAGGGCCAGACCGGCGGAGATGATCCTCGGCGTTGTCCGTCCGATCGACATCATGGTCCCGGTTTCCTCCCTGTTCATGGCGTCCCGGTCTTGGTGCCGGTGACATGACGGTCTTGGATCTCGACATCAGGCCAGCGGCGCCAACGGCCGTCCGGACGATCATCGGGCACGGCCGGGATCCACGGGTGACTCACCCGCGCGTCGACGATGTCGTCGCCGCCCCTCCCTGGCCGATCCGGTCCGAACCGCGCGGATCCGCGCCCTCCGGCGGTGGGACACCGGCCGAGAAACAACCCCGACGGAACTGTATGGTTTATGCCCGACGATCCCCTGGATCGCGGTGTTGAGCGGACACGACCATGATCCACGCCGCCCGTGGCCGCTGGTCGATGCACCGCACAAAAACTCCTCCCTTCGGCGAGCCCGGTTTTCGCCCCCAGAGATGGCTGGCGCCTGGCTCATTAGATTTCTATAATGGAAGCATGACGGATCGTTTCTCCCATGGCAAGGCTCAGTTTTTAGTGTGCCGAGGATCGGCCCTGCGGCGTACCGTCCGTCCAACAGGCGCCCGTGGGGCGCGACGGCGACCCGCCGGTGACGTCAAGCGGGTCCATCCTGGGAGGACGACATGACACACGTGATACCCCGTGCTGGTGCGGCGGCGTGCCCGCCGGCCGGGATCCGGCGGATCCCCCCGGCGACCACCCGGGTGATCGCCGGGGTCTGGATCGGGGTCCTCGTGCTGGCCTGGGCGGGCGCGACCGGCGCGGCCCGCGCGGCCGAACTGGTGATGTTCGAATCGGCCGGGTGTTCCTGGTGCAAGCAGTGGCACGCGGACCTGGGATCCATTTATCCCAAGACGGCGGAATCGCGGATGGCCCCGTTGCGCCGGGTGAACCTTCATGACCCCTGGCCCACCGACCTGAAGGCCGTGCGCGGCGTTTCGTTCACGCCGACCTTCGTGCTGGTGCACGACGGTGCGGAGGTAGGACGCATCACCGGCTACGCCGGCGATGAGTTCTTCTGGTTCCAGCTCGGCTCGCTTTTGGAGAAACTGCCGAAGATCCTTCGCGAAAGCGGATCGTAGGCGCCCCCGCCCCTGCCCCCGTCATTCAAAGAACACAATCCACAGGGAGGATCTCACCCATGACCATGTTTTCGTGGCGCTTATGGCGTGCCCTGGCCGTGCTGACCCTTGGAGCCGCCACCCTGGCCGCCGCCCCCGGCCGCGCCGCCGAGGGCGAGATGATCGCCCCCACCCTGGGCGAGGACGGCCTCTATCACCACGACTTCTTCCTGCAGTCGTTCCTGGACCTACCGGAGGATCTGGCCGACAGCCACGCCGACGGTAAACGCCTGGTGGTGGTGTTCGAGCAGCGCGGCTGCATCTACTGCAAGCAGGTCAATACGGAACTGCTGGGCGATCCGGCCATCCATGCCTACGTGAAGGAGAACTACAATGTCGTGCAGCTCAACCTGTTCGGCGACCGCTCGGTCACCGACCTGGACGGCGAGGTGATGACGGAAAAGGCCCTGGCGCGCCGCTGGGGCATCCTGTTCACGCCCACCTTCGTGTTCATGCCCGAGGACCCGGCCGACGCCGCGGGCCTGACCGGCAAGGACGCCGCCGTGTTCACCATGCAGGGCGCCTTCGGCAAGCATACCTTCACCGCCGCCTTCGAGTGGGTGAAGCAGAAGGGCTACGAGGGCGACGCCCACTTCCAGAGCTACGTGGCCGAGACCCTGGCCGCTCGCGAGGCCGCCGCCCAGTGATGCCAACGGTCACTGAGAATGACCGTTGCAGTCGGTGACCGGCACGGTCCCCCTCCCCGGGCGCCCTGCGGGCGCCCGGGCTTGTTGACCCTGGGCGCCTCGCGGGCGCCCGGGCCTGAATATAAATCCGGCGCCGTGACGGTGACGCCGGGCCCGCATCCTGTTGGCCCGCCGAGCCGGTCGCGTTCACGGTGGCCCCAAACGCTGTCAGGACTTAGCATGGTCCTGACCCTCGATGGGCGCGATCGGCCCTCGGGGCTGAGGTTCACACAAGACGGGTCTACTGATGACGATCCTGGACGACCTGCTGGCACGCCGGCTTTACTTGGGGGTAACGGGCTTGTCCCGCTCGGGCAAGACGGTGTTCATCACCTCGCTGATCCACACCCTGTTGCGGGCCGATACCGCCGCCACCATCAGCCCCTTGCGCAACTTCGATCCCTTCGACGACGGCCGCCTGATCGGCGCCGTGCTGCGCCATGACGCCAACGCCACCATTCCCGAGTTCCCCTATGCCCAGGCGGTCAAGGCCCTGACCGGCGAACAGCCCCACTGGCCCGAGCCGACCCGGGGCATCTCGCGCATCCGCGTGGACATCCGCTACCGCCGCACCGGCGACGGCCTGCGCAGCGCCGCCGCCACCCGCCTGGGCCTGACCGAGGGCGTGCTCCAGTTGGAGATCGTGGACTACCCCGGGGAGTGGCTGGTGGACCTGCCCATGCTCTCACAGACGTTCGAGAGCTGGTCGGACGCCATGCTCACGCAGGCCCGCGCGGGGTCGCGGGCCGCGCTGTCGGGCGACTGGCTGACCTTCATGGACGCCCGCGCCCCCGGCGATCCGCACGACGAGGACTGGGCCGAGCAGGCGGCCAGCCTGTACACCGACTACCTCCGCGCCTGCGCCGACACGGGCTTGCGCTACCTGCAACCCGGCCGGTTCCTGAACCCGGCCGACCTGCGCGGCGCGGCGGTGCTGCGCTTTTGCCCCATGCCGGGGCTCGGCGGCGCGACACCGGCCGCCGGCTCCCTGCACGAGGCGTTCCGCGCCAAGTTCCGCGACTATCAGGACAAGGTGGTGCGGACGTTCTTCCGCCGCCACTTCGCCGGACTGGACCGCCAGATCGTGCTGGTGGACACGCTGACCGCGCTTAACGAGGGACGGGAAGTCTTCGCCGACATGAGCGCGGCGCTGTCCTCGGCGCTGCACAGCTTCCGGCACGGCCACAATACGCCCTTGTCGTGGCTCACCGGACGGCGCATCTCCAAGGTACTGTTCGCCGCCACCAAGGCCGACCACGTGATCCGCGGCGACCGCCTGCACCTGGAGAACCTGACCCGGCGGATGCTCCATGTGCTGGATGAAGACAACGCCATCAAGGTCGCGGCCGGGATCGACGTGGCGGCCGTCGCCGCCATCCGCTGCACCGAGGACACCCGGCGCGCCGACAACGGGCGCGAGATCCTGCTCGGCCGCCGGCCCGGCGATGACACCGATACGCCCCTGGAACCCGGCGCCATCCCGCTTGACTTCCCGCCGGACTGGGAGGCGTTCCGCTATCGGTACTGGGACTTCCAGCCGCGCCCCGATCCCTCCTGGCGGCATGGCGGCTTTCCCAACATCCGCATGCCGGAGGTGCTTAACTACTTGATCGGCGAGGACATGCGATGAATGCCCATGATCCCCTACGGCCGGTACCGCGCCAGCCCGGCGTGGTCGACCCCGCCCTGGTCATGTCGACCGCCAAGCCCCAGCGCGCGCCCCTCGGGGCAATGCCCGGCGCGGTAACCACGCCGATGCCGGCCAGTCTCGGTCCGGTTCCGCACACCGCCCGCACTCCCCCGCCGGCCGACACCTCCGCCGGGGACGAGGCCAAGGCCGCCCGCGCGACCAAGGTCGCCGGCTCCTCCCGATGGGGACGGGCGATCTGGCTGCTGGTGGCGCTGATGGGCGCCCTGCTGGTCTACGACACCGTCATCTCGCTGATCGACGTATGGTCCCGCGACCCCATCGGCGGCGGCCTGCTGACGGCCCTTGCGCTGGCCTTCCTCGGGGCGCTCGGCGTATCCGTGGAAGCGGAACTGCGCACCGTGCGACGCCTGCGCGACGTCGCCCGCTTCCGCAAGGAGATGGAGACGGCGCTGGAGCAGGACTCGGCCCGGCGGCTGTCCAAGGCGCTGGCGCCCCTGCTGTCCATGGTGCACGAGCGCCGCCCCGATCTGGTGCGCGACTTCCGCCACCGGGTCCAGGGGCAGACCGAATGCGCGGCCATCCTCAAGCAGTTCCGGGGCGCCGTGCTGGTGCCGCTGGACCAGGAGGCGCGCCGCGCCGTGCGCGGCAACGCCATGACCGTGCTCGGGGCCACGGCCATCAGTCCGCATCCCGCCCTGGACATGGCCATCGTCGTCTGGAGGGGTGTCGTCATGGTGCGCAAGGTGGCCGAGATCTACGGCCTGCGCCCCGGCGGTCTGGCGACCCTGTACCTGACCCGCTCGGTGGTCGTCAGCGCCGCCCTGGCGATGGCGGCCGATCCGGCCGGCGAGGCCGTGGCCAACGCGTTGGGCGGCAGCCTGGCCGAGAAGGTCTCCGCCCGCTTCGCGGAAGGCTCCATCTCCGGCCTGCGGGCCTTGCGCCTGGGGGTGCGGTCCATCGAGATCTGCCGGCCCCTGCCCTTCGAGCCCGCGGAGCGCAACGGCATGCTCCACACCCTCATGCAGGGATAGGAGAGCCGATGCCCGCCTTCGATACGCTGCCCCTCGACGGTCCCGCCCTGCCCCCGGCCAGCGGCGGCCCGCCGCGCCATCTGGTGGTTCTGCTGCATGGCTATGGCGCCGACGGCCATGACCTGATCGGTCTGGCGCCGCACCTGGCGCCGGCCCTGCCCCACGCCCTGTTCGTGGCTCCGAACGCGCCGGAGCCCTGCGAGATGGCGCCCTTCGGCCGGCAGTGGTTCAGTCTCGCCCGCTATGATCCGGAGATGGCCCGGCGCGACCCGGCCACCCTGGCGACGGCCCTCGACGCCCTGGATGCCGGCGCCGCCGCCGCGCAACCGCGGCTGGACGCGTTTCTGGATGCGCTGCTGGAGGCCCAGGCGCTGACCGCCGACCGGCTGGCCCTGGTGGGGTTTTCCCAGGGCACGATGATGGCGCTGCGCTGCGCCCTGCGGCGCCCGCGCGCGGTGGCGACCGTGGTGGGTTTTTCCGGCGCGCTGACCGGCGCCGCCACCCTGGCCGATGCCGTCACCGCGCGGCCACCGATCACGCTGATCCATGGCGAGGACGACCCCGTGGTCCCGTTCCCGGCGATGGCCCTGGCCGAGGCCGGGTTGCGCGCGGCCGGTTTGGCGGTGACAACCCATGGCTGCCCCGGCCTCGAACATGGTATCGATCCCCAGGGTCTGGCCGTGGCCCGGGACGCCCTGACCCGGGCCCTGGCCCCCTGATCTCGCCGACCGGTAAGCCGGGGGGCGATCGGCAACACCCCCTGGCCCGGGCCGCCTGGGCACACCCTTGAGGTCGAAACCGGGCGCTCCGCTCGTGACCCGAGACGACAGTCTGGTCCGTCCCAGGTCACGAGAGCCGTTATTTGGTTGATTGTTCACCTTTCATGGATGTGTGGCACGGCCTATACTGACGCCGGCTTCAGTCGGCGAGGCCGGCGTCATGAAACTGCGGGTGTAATGAAACGGTATTCTTTTTCACCAGAAGAATGAGCGCGGGTAAGCCACATGAACATTTTTCTTCGCTTGATCGTGGCTCTTGGCGGTGTCGCCTTGATCACAGCCTTGGTGATCTCCCTGGTGTTCACGTCGTTCATGAACCGAATCACGTCCGAGTCCCAGGTCCGCCAGTTGGCGAATCTGTTCGACGTGCTTGAATACCGACTGGAGCAAGAGGGCGACAGCTCGCTCGCGCTGGCGAATCTGGTGGCCAAGGCACCGCTGACCGGACGCGCCATGGCCGAACAGGACCGCGAGGCCCTGCTTGACCACTACGGACCGGCCTTCCAGTCCCTGCACGACGAGCATGGCGTCCGCCAGTTCCAGTTCCATCTGCCGCCCGCCACCTCGTTCCTGCGGGTCCACAAGCCCGAGACGTTCGGGGACGACCTGTCGGCCTTCCGCGCCACGGTGGTCGAGGCCAACACCCGCCGCGCCTCCATCCGGGGGCTGGAGCACGGCGTGGCCGGCCTGGGCATGCGCGGGGTGATGCCGGTCAGCCACGAGGGCATCCATGTGGGCACCGTGGAGTTCGGCCTGTCCTTCGACCAGTCCTTCTTCCAGGCGTTCGACGACGACAACGATGTCCGGGTGGCCCTCTACCTGCCGGCGGCGAACGGCACGTTCGAGGCCTTCGCCAACACCGGGGACACGGTCCTGATCGGCACGGACGCCATGGAGTCCGTCATGCAGGGCGACACGGTGATCGAGACCGTGCGCCTGGACGACCTGGCGATGGCGGTGATGGCCGAGCCGGTGGTGGACTTCTCCGGCCGCACCATCGGCGTGGCCACCATCGCCCTGGACATCGCCCCCTATCTGGCGCGCATGGACACGGCCCGCTGGCTGGCCGTGGGCGCCACCGCCGGCACCCTGATCCTGGCGCTGGTCATCGGCAGTTGGATCGCCATCAGCATCTCCAGTCCCGTACGCCAGGTGACGGAGACCCTGCGGCGTCTGGCGGCGCGGGACTTCTCCACCTCCATACCGGAGGCCAAGGGAAAGTGGGAGATCCCGCGCATGCTGCGGTCGATGCGCGAGTTCAGCGATGTCGCCGCGGGGTTGCACGAGACCGAGCAGACCTTGAAGACCGAACTGGCCGAGGTCCAGGTCCGTCAGAAAACGCTGGCCACCGCCGCCCGCGCCAACCTGCGCGGTGTGGTCGCCGCCGCCGTTCAGGCCAACGAGGCCATCGTCATCATGGCCCATGTCACCCGCAACGTGAACGCCGCCAACGTCCAGTCGCAGGCCATGGCCTCGGCCGTCGAGGAGATGGTCGCCTCGACGCAGGAAATCTCGGCGTCCTCCGACCATGCCGCCCACGAGGCCGAGGACACGCGCGGCACCGCCGACCAGGGCGTCAGCGGGGCCGGCGCGGCGGTCAACACCATGGAGGGGATTCACAACGCGGTGCGCGACGCCGCCGACCGCGTCGATACCCTGGCCCAGGCGTCGGCCCAGATCGGCGAGATCGTGCAGCAGATCGAGGACATCGCCGACCAGACCAACCTGCTGGCGCTGAACGCCACCATCGAGGCGGCGCGCGCCGGCGACGCCGGCAAGGGCTTCGCCGTGGTGGCCAACGAGGTCAAGTCGCTCGCCAGCCAGACCGCCCGCGCCACCGAGGACATCCGCAACCGCATCGACACCCTGCGCGGCGAGATGGACAGCATCGTCTCGGCCATGGAAAAGGGCGCCAAGGCCGTGGAGGAAGGCCGTGGCGTGGTCACCAACCTGGGCGGCCATCTGGGCTCGATCGCGGACGGCATCGGCTCGGTCACCGACCGCATGCGCGACATCGCCTCCATCCTCACCCAGCAGACCCAGGCGGCCAACGAGATCGCCCAGGGCACCAGCGCCATCGCCGATCTGGCCCGCCGCAACAACGACGAGCTTCAGCAGTCCCTGCAGTCCATGGACAACGCCACCGGCACCCTGAACGAGCAGGTGGCGCGGATCTCCAAGACCGGCGGCTCCATGGTGCTGGTGGAGGTCGCCAAGAACGATCACGTGGTCTTCAAGAAGCGCATCGTGGACGCCGTGATCGGCCGCGACACCTGGCGCGAGCACGATATTCCCGACCACCACAGCTGCCGCCTCGGCAAATGGGTCAAGGGGGTGACCGACCCCACCATCCGCAACCACGCGGCCTTCAAGGCGCTGGACAAGCCGCACGCGGACGTGCATCGCCTGGGCGTGCAAGCGGTGCGCGCCGCCGCCATGGATGATCTGGACAGCGCGATGGAAGCGGTGGACGGCCTGCATCGCGCCAGCGCCGAGGTGGTCAAGCTGCTGTCGGAGCTGTCCATCGCGGTCGAAAAGGTGGAGGGCCTGGAGGTTACCGGCTAGAGTGCTCTGGGGTCGGGTTGAGTCGCCAGGGATTCCCATGGGATCGATTTTATGATTCAACGGACTGACCGTTAGGAGGTCGGTCCGCAT
>NZ_JACIGK010000007.1 GCF_014197915.1 Roseospira visakhapatnamensis | reverse complement strand
GCGCCGCGATTTGCTCTTCAAGCCACCTCACCCAGAGGGTGAATCACATCCCGTGTCCCGTGTCCAAGCCTTTCAGCTCAAAATGAGAACTGCTGGCCCCTCGACAGCGGCCGCCCCGGTTCCTACATGCCTCGAAACCGTGACGCCCGCCGTCACGCCTTCCCTGTGACGAGGACGGATTTCGATGGACGACGTGGACACCCTGGCGGTATCGGCGAGCGGCGACCAATCCCCTGGCGAAGCGCCCGCCGTCACCATCACCCCGGCCTGCGCGGCGCGGGTGAGGACGCTGATCGAGGGCGAGGCCGATCCGCCGCCCTTGCTGCGGGTGATGGTGGACGGCGGCGGCTGTTCCGGGTTCCAGTACCGCTTCGACCTGGATCGGGTGGTCGCCGACGAGGATCGGGTGTTCGCGGACCACGGCATTCGCGTGGTCATCGACGAGACGTCCCTGGAGCTGCTGGCGGGCGCCATCATCGACTACACCGAGGATCTGATGGCCGCCGGCTTCACCATCCGCAATCCCAACGCGACCGCGACCTGCGGCTGCGGGACGTCGTTTTCGGTATAGGGCCTTACGCCATCCTGGCTTCGACGCGCAGGCAAAGGTAGTGGTATAATGCCTGGTGCACCTGCTGGATCAACGGCGTGAAGCGGCACGGGACCGCCAACAGAATGTCGCACAGGGGCGCCATGCGGCCGCCGCCCTCGCCGGTGAGGCCGATCGTGGTCAGGCCGACGCTTCGTGCCGCGTCCAGCGCGGCGATCACGTTGGCGGAGTTGCCGCTGGTGCTGAGCGCCAGCAGCGCGCCGCCCCGCGATCCCAGGGCCTCCACCTCGCGGGCGAACTGGCTGGCGTAGTCGACGTCGTTGCTCCAGGCGGTCAGAGTCGACGGATTGGAGCCCAGTGCCACGGCCGGCAGGCCGCTCCGGTCCAGCAGGAAGCGCGCCGTCAGTTCCCCGGCGATGTGCAGGGCGTCGGCCATGGACCCGCCGTTGCCGCACACCAGCAGGGGCCGGCGCGCCCGTAACGAGGCGACGATGGCGTCCACGGCCTGCTCCAGGGCGCCGGACAGGTCGGCGTCCCGGGTGAGGGACAGGACCGCCTGGCTCTCGGTCAGGTAGTCGGCCAGGCTGGCGTGCGCGGCGTCGCGGGAATCCATAGACGCGGTCCAAGGCGAGAGGAAGGGATCAAGCGACTGGATATTGGCCCGCCCCGGGGCGGACATCAAGAGGGGCGCGGCTCGCGCGCCATCACCGCCGCGACCCGCGCCCGCAGCACCGGCAGCAGGTCGGCCTCGAACCAGGGGTTCTTCTTGAGCCAGGCGGTGTTGCGCCAGCTGGGGTGGGGCAGGGGCAGCAACCCGTCGTCCAGATGGGCGGCGAAGGCGCGCACGGTCTCGCCGAGCGTGGCGGCCCGCCGGCGGGCCAGATAGCGCGCCTGGGCATACTGTCCCACCAGCAGGGTGAGCCGGATGTTGGGCAGCGCGGCCAGCAGCGGCGGATGCCATCGCGGCGCGCATTCGGGGCGCGGGGGCGCGTCGCCGCCGCGCGGCAGGCGGCCGGGGTAGCAGAAGCCCATGGGGATGATGGCGACCCGATCCTCGTCATAGAACGTGTCGCGGTCCATCGCCAGCCATGCCCGCAGGCGGTCGCCCGACGGGTCGGTCCAGGGAATGCCGGAAGCGTGCACCTTGGTCCCCGGGGCCTGGCCAATGATCAGCAGCCGCGCCGAGGGACGCGCCCGCAGCACCGGGCGCGGGCCGAGCGGCAGGTGATCGGCGCAGAGCGTACAGGCCCGCGCGGCCGCGACCCCCTCGGCCAGGTCGCCCATAATCGCGTCAGGCCGCGCCGGCGTCGGGGGGGGCGCGCTCCGCCAGCGCCCGCCCGACCCGCGAGGCCGGCGGTCGCCCCAGGGCCGCGCCGATGCCCGCCCCGGCCCGCAGCAGCGCGGCCATGTCCACGCCGGTCTCGATCCCCATGCCGTTCAGCATGTACAGCACGTCCTCGGTGGCCACGTTGCCGCTGGCGCCCCGGGCATAGGGACAGCCGCCGAGGCCCGAGACCGAACTGTCGATCGTCGCGATGCCGCGTTCCATGACCGCCAGCAGGTTGGCCAGCGCCTGGCCGTAGGTGTCGTGGAAGTGCGCGGCCAGGCGGTCACGCGGCACCCGCCCGGCCACCGCGTCCACCATGCGCTGGGCGGCCAGGGGGGTTCCCGTGCCGATGGTGTCGCCCAGCGAAACTTCATAGCAGCCCATGTCAAACAGCTCTCCGGCCACGCGCGCCACCGCCGACGGCTCCACCGCGCCCTCGTAGGGACAGCCGAGCACGCAGGAGACATAGCCGCGCACCCGCAGCCCCGCGTCGCGCGCGCCGGCGATGACGCCCGCGAACCGCGCCAGGCCCTCGGCGATGGAACAGTTGGTGTTGCGCCGGGAGAAGGATTCGGAGGCGGCGCCGAACACCGCGATCTCCTCCACCCCGGTCGCCGCCAGGGCGGCCTCCAGCCCCTTGGTGTTGGGCACCAGCACCGGATAGGACACGCCCGGCCGCCGCCGGAGGGCGGCCAGGACGTCCGCCGTGTCGGCCATCTGCGGTACCCACTTTGGGGATACGAAGCTGCCGGCCTCGATCACCGGCAGGCCGGCGGCGGCCAAGGCCTCGATCAGGGTCACCTTGGCGGCCGTGGGTACGGCGCCGGGCTCGTTCTGCAGGCCGTCGCGCGGCCCGACCTCGACCAGTTTCACCGATTGCGGCAGCACGGCGTCCGTCTCCTCCCTGGTGTTGCCTGTCCGACGTTAGAGCATGGTGCGTGATTCTGGCCTCACGGACCATGCTCTATGACTCTGATATTTAAGCAAATCGTCGTCGCGATCCGGTTCGGATCGCTCGGGATTTGCTTTAGCGGGCGGCGGATCCGTCCGGCTCGGCCAGGTCCGATTCCAGTCGGTCGGTCAGGGACCGGGCCCGGTCCAGGATGGCCACCAGATGGCCCAGGCGGGTCCGCGCCCGCTCCACCAGCGCCGCATCGGGCGTGCCGGTCGGGGGGAGCAGCGGGTGGTCGATGAAGAAGTCGTAGACCAGTTCGTCGCGGGCGGCCCGGGTCTCGCGCAGCACCTGCCGGTCCTCGTCGCTCAGGCGATCCCGCATGGCGCGCGCCGCCTCGGTGACCGGCGCGGCGCTGACCAGGGTTTCCACGGCGGCGTGAAAGTCGGGGATGCCGTCGAGGCTCTCATCGACGCCGGCCGCCAGGTACCCGAGTCGCCGGGCGACCCCCTGGGCATTGCAAGCGGCCCGGGCAAACGTCACGAGAATCGCGTGGATCTCCAATCTGCGTCCGTCGATGCTCCCCATGACTCAGTCTCCCTTGGCCTCGAAGTCCAGCAATGGCGCGCCGTCCTCCACCTGATCCCCGGTCGCGAAGTGCAGGGCGCTGACGCACCCTTCGGCCGGCGCGGTGATGGTGTGCTCCATCTTCATGGCCTCCAGCACCATCAGCGGGTCGCCCTTGTCCACGGTCTGGCCGGGTTCCACCAGCACCCGGGTGACCTTGCCGGGCATGGGGGCGACCAGCCCGCCCGCCCCCTGGTCGCGCTCGGACGCGCGGGCGGCGGGGTCGTCCAGGGTCAGCCGGTGCTGCCGGCCCCGATCCAGGATTACCAGATCCAGCCCCTGGCGGACCACCGTCACCCGGCGCCGGAAGCCGTCGATGTCACACACCAGGTCGCCGTTGGCGTCGATCTCGCCGCGCGCCAGCCGCGATCCGCCGGGCAGGTCCAGGCGGTATCCCTCGGGGCGGTAGTGGACCGTGACGGTGTGCAGGCTGTCGCCGTCGCGGATCACCATGCGCTGGACGTTCTCGTCGTTGAGCCGCCAGCCGTTGGGCACGTGCCAGGGGGAATGGGGATCGCCCGAGCCCGCCGCCGCGCGCGCCGCCTCCCGCCGTCGCCGCAACAGCACGTCCAGCGCCGCCAGCGCCAGCACGCCGTCGCCGGCGGGCGCGGTCTCGGGAAACAGGTCGGCCTCGTGGGTCTCGATGAAGCGGGTGCCCACCTCGCCCCGGGCGAAGGCCGGATGGGCGGCGATGCCCCCCAGGAAGGCGAGATTGGTGGCCACGCCGACCACCTGGTAGCTCTCCAGCGCCGCGCGCAGCCGCCGCAGGGCCGAGGCGCGGTCGGCATCCCAGACCACCAGCTTGGCGATCATCGGGTCATAGTGCATGGACACCGAGTCCTTGGGCCGAACGCCCGTGTCGACGCGCACGTGCGGTCCCTCGGCGGGCGGGCGCAGGTGGCGGAGCGTGCCGATGGACGGCAGGAAGCCGCCCGCCGGGTCCTCGGCGTAGACCCGGGCCTCGATGGCGTGGCCGGAGACCGCGAGGTCCGCCTGGGTCAGCGGCAGGGGCTCGCCCGCCGCCACCCGAAGCTGCCATTCCACCAGGTCCTGGCCGCTGATCATCTCGGTGACCGGGTGTTCCACCTGCAGGCGGGTGTTCATCTCGATGAAGTAGAAGCGGCCGTCCTGATAGAGGAACTCCACGGTGCCCGCGCCCACGTAGCCGATGGCCCGGGCGGCCGCCACCCCGGCCTCGGCCAGGGCGGCGCGCGCGGCGGCGGGCAGGTCGGGGGCGGGCGCTTCCTCGATCACCTTCTGGTGGCGGCGCTGGATGGAGCAGTCGCGCTCGAACAGGTGGACGACGGCACCGTGGGTGTCGCCGAACACCTGAAGCTCCACATGCCGGGGCGCATCCAGGAACTTCTCGACCAGCAAGGTGTCGTCGCCGAAGGCATTGCCGGCCTCGCGGCGGGCGCCCTCAAGGGCGGCGGGCAGGTCGGCGGGGGCGCGGACCTCCCGCATGCCCTTGCCGCCGCCGCCCGCCGACGCCTTGACGAGCACCGGGTAGCCGATGTCGCCGGCGGCGGCCGTCAGGGCCGCGTCCGACTGGTCGGCGCCGTGGTAGCCGGGCACCAGCGGCACGCCGGCCTTTTCCATCAGCCGCTTGGACTCGGACTTGGACCCCATGGCCTCGATGGCTTCGGGTGTCGGGCCGATGAACACCACCCCCGCCTCGGCGCAGGCGCGGGCGAAGGCCGCGTTCTCCGACAGGAACCCGTAGCCGGGGTGGATGGCCTGGGCGCCGGTGCGCCGCGCGGCCTCCAGGATGGCGTCGCCCAGCAGGTAGGACTCGCGGGCCGGCGGTGGTCCCAGGCGCCAGGCCTCGTCGCACAGGTCCACGTGCAGGGCGTCGGCGTCCGCGTCGGAGTAGACGGCCACGGTGGCGATGCCCAGGCGCCGGCAGGTGCGGGCGACGCGGCAGGCTATCTCGCCCCGGTTGGCGATCAGGATCTTGCTGAACATCCGTGGTCTACTCCTTGATGGTCCAGGCCGGCGGGCGCTTCTCCAGGAAGGCGATGACGCCCTCCCGCCCCTCGGCGCCGGCGCGGATGTCGGCGATGCGCGCGGCGGTGTCGTCCTTGAGCGTCTGGTCGGGCACCCGGAAGGCCACCGCGCGGATCAGGTCCTTGGCCGCCCGCTGGGCCATCGGCCCGGCCGCCAGCAGGGCGTCGATGAGGCGCTGGGCGGCGGCCTCCAGGTCCTCCGGCGCCGCCAGTTCGGAGACCAGGCCCAGGCGGAGCGCGGTCTCGGCATCGAAGCGCTCGCCCGTCAGAAAGTATCGCCGGCAGGCGCGTGGGCCGATGGCCGCCGCCACATAGGGGCTGATGACCGCCGGGATCAGGCCCAGCTTGACCTCGGACAGGGCGAAGCTGGCCCGGGTGCTGGCCACGGCCATGTCGCAGGCGGCCACCAGGCCGACGCCGCCGCCCATGGCCGCGCCCTGGACCACCGCCAGGGTGGGCTTGGGGCAGCGGTCGAGAGTCTCCAGCATGTCGGCCAGCGCCCCGGCATCGGCCAGATTCTCGGCGCGCGAATAGCCGGCCATGCGCTTCATCCAGGTCAGGTCGGCGCCGGCCGAGAAGCTCTTGCCCTCGGCGGCCAGCACCACCACCCGCACGGCATCGTCCGCGCCCAACGCCCGGAAGGTCTCGGTCAGGCGGGCGATCAGCGCGTCGTCGAAGGCGTTGTGCACGGCCGGGCGGGTCAGGGTGACGGTGGCCACACCCCGGGCATCGATGGCCACGGAGAGGGTGTCCTGGGAGTCGGTCATCGGATCCTCGAACCTGGAAGAGCCTGGAAGGGGGGAGCCGTCACCGGCGCGACCGCGCCGGCGCCCCGAAGGAGCGGCGCCGCGCGACCCGTCGGGATCACCGGGGCGCGCAAAGACGAAAGACTCACATCCGGAACACGCCGTAGCGCGTCGGCTCGATCGGGGCGTTCAGCGAGGCGGAGATGCCCAGCGCGAGCGTCATGCGGGTTTCGGCGGGATCGATGATGCCGTCGTCCCACAGCCGGGCGGAGGCGTAGAACGGGTGCCCCTGGGTCTCGTACTGGTCGCGGATGGGGGCCTTGAACGCCGCCTCGTCCTCGGCCGCCCAGTCCTGGCCCCGGGCCTCCAGGCCGTCGCGCTTGACCTGGGCCAGCACGGCCGCCGCCTGATCGCCGCCCATGACGGAGATGCGTCCGTTGGGCCACATCCACATCAGGCGCGGCGCGTAGGCGCGGCCGCACATGCCGTAGTTGCCGGCGCCGAAGCTGCCGCCGATGATCACCGTGAACTTGGGCACGGCGGCGCAGGACACGGCGGTGACCATCTTGGCGCCGTCGCGGGCGATGCCGCCGCTTTCGTACTTCCGTCCGACCATGAAGCCGGTGATGTTCTGCAGGAACACCAACGGAATGCCACGCTGGTTGCACAGTTCCACGAAATGGGCGCCCTTGAGCGCGCTTTCCGAGAACAGGATGCCGTTGTTGGCGACGATGCCCACCGGGTAGCCCAGGATGCGGGCGAAGCCGGTCACCAGGGTGGGGCCGTAGAGGGCCTTGAACTCGTCGAAGCGCGAGCCGTCCACCAGCCGGGCGATGACCTCGCGCACGTCGTAGGGCTTGCGGGTGTCGCGCGGGATGACGCCGTAGATTTCGGCCGGGTCGTACAGCGGATCCTCGGGCGCGCGGATGTCCAGGGGGATGGTCTTGCGCCGGTTCAGGTTGGCCACCACCCGGCGCGCCAGATGCAGGGCATGGGTGTCGTCCTGGGCGTAGTGGTCGGTCACGCCCGAGGTGCGGCAATGCACGTCGGCGCCGCCCAGGTCCTCGGCGGTGACCTCCTCGCCGGTGGCGGCCTTCACCAGCGGCGGCCCGCCCAGGAAGATGGTGCCCTGCTCGCGGACGATGATGCTTTCGTCGCACATGGCCGGCACGTAGGCGCCGCCCGCCGTGCAACTGCCCATGACCACGGCGATCTGCGGGATGCCCTGGGCCGACATGTTGGCCTGGTTGAAGAAGATGCGGCCGAAGTGCTCCTTGTCCGGGAACACCTCGTCCTGGCGCGGCAGGAAGGCGCCGCCGGAGTCCACCAGATAGACGCAGGGCAGGTGATTTTCGCGGGCGATCTCCTGGGCGCGCAGGTGCTTCTTGACGGTCAGCGGGTAGTAGGTGCCGCCCTTCACGGTGGCGTCGTTGGCCACCACCATGCACTCGACCCCCTCCACCTGGCCGATGCCGGCGATCACACCCGCCGCCGGCACGTCGTCCTCGTAGACCCCGAAACCCGCGAACTGCGAGATCTCCAGGAACGGCGCGCCCACGTCCAGAAGCGTGCGCACGCGGTCGCGGGGCAACAGCTTGCCGCGCTCCAGATGGCGGGCACGGGCACGCTCGCCGCCGCCCTGCTTGATGACCGCGACCTTCTCGCGCAGATCATCGACCAGCGCCCGCATGTGCGCCTGGTTGTCGCGGAACTCGGCCGAGCGGGTGGACAGGGCACTCTTGAGCACGGTCATGGGCGGCGGTCCTGACGGGCGGTTGCTTCGATCGGAGGGAGGGGCGGAGGCGGGCGCGGCGTGGCTACCATCCCCCGCGCGCGAGCCATTCATCGACCAGGGGCAGGCGGTCCACGCCCCAGAACGGCTCCTCGTCCACGAACACGAAGGGCACGCCGAACACGCCGCGCTTGATCGATGCGTCCACGGCGTCCTTGGTGCGGGCCTTGATGGTCGGATCGGTGATGGCGGCGGCGAAGGCGTCGGGGTCGATACCGGTCTCGCCGGCCACGGCGGTCGTCACGGCGGCGTCGGCGATGGCCCGGCCGTCGGCGAAGTAGGCGTGGAAGACGGCCTTGGCGAAGGCGATCGCCTGGTCCGGGTTTTGTTCGTTCAGCCAGGTGAAGCCCCGCATGGCGGCCAGGGTGGCGACGGGGAAGGGCGTGGGCCAGGCGAACGGGATGCCGTAGAGCCGGCACAGGCGGGGCACGTCGCGGGTCGCGTACTCGCCCTTCATGGCCTGGTCCACCAGCGGCCGGTTGCCGGAGATCTGCATCGCCGGCCCCAGCAGGATGGGCCGCCAGGAGACGGCGCGGATGTGGCGCTGGGCCAGGGCCTCGATCCGGTGCGCCGCCACGTAGCTGTAGGGCGAGGAGAAGTCGAAATAGAAGTCGATGGGTTCGGGCATGATTTGATGTCTCCTATTCCCCCATCAGCGCGCGGCCGATGACCATGCGCTGCACGTCCGATGTGCCCTCATAGATCTGACAGACGCGCACGTCGCGATAGATCCGCTCCACCGGGTGGTCGGCCATGTAGCCATAGCCGCCCAGGGTCTGGAGGGCCTCCGAGCACACCCGCTCGGCCATCTCGCTGGCGAACAGCTTGGCCATGCAGGCTTCCTTGAGACAGGGGATGCCGGCGTCGCGCCGCCGCGCGGCCTCCAGAACCAGGTGGCGGGCGGCCTCGATCCGGGTGGCCATGTCGGCCAGCCGGAAGGCGACGGCCTGGTGATTGGCGATGGCCGTGCCGAAGGCGGTGCGCTCGCGGGCATGATCGCGGGCGTGTTCGAAAGCCGCGCGGGCCATGCCCACGGCCTGGGCGGCGATGCCGATGCGCCCACCCTCCAGGTTGGCGAGCGCGATGCGGTAGCCCGCGCCCTCGGCCCCCAGCCGCAGGTCGGCCGGCAGGCGCAGGTCGTTGAGCGCGATCTGGCAGGTGTCGGAGGCGTGCTGACCCAACTTGGGCTCGACGCGCACGACCTCCCAGCCCGGGGTGTCGGTGGGCACGATGAAGGCGCTGATGCCCTTGCGGCCGGCGGTCGGGTCGGTCACGGCGAAGACGATGGCCACGCGAGCGGTGGCCCCGGAGGTGACGAACATCTTGGTGCCGGACAGAATATAGTGGCCGTCGCCGTCGCGCGTCGCCCGGGTCTTCAGGTTGGCGGCGTCGGAGCCCGCCTGCGGCTCGGTCAGGCAGAAGGCGCCGATGGCTTCGCCCCGCGCCATGGGGGGCAGGAAGCGGTGCTTCTGGGCCTCGGTGCCGAACCTGAGAATGGGCATGCACCCCACCGAGTTGTGCACGGCCATGATGGTGCTGGTGGCGCCGTCGCCGGCGGCGATCTCCTCCAGCGCCAGGGCATAGGCCACGTGATCCGCGTCCGCGCCGCCCCAGTCCTCGGGGACCAGCATGCCCAGGAAGCCCAACTCGCCCATGGCCGCCAGGGCGTCGCGCGGCACCGCGTGGTCGCGGTCCCAGAGGGCGGCGTGGGGGGCCAGATGGTCGCGCGCGAACGCCCGCGCGGTGTCGCGGATGAGGATCTGCTCCTCGGTCAGGTCCATGGGTGACGTCTCTCCCTGAGTCCCCCCGGGGTCCGCGGCCGTTGTCCGGCCGTCGTCCGAAATTGGGGGGTGATGGTTCGTGCGGGGGCCGGTGCCGTTCGGCGGATGAGGCACACTCATCCGCCGTGGGCGTCATGCGCTACCAGGGCACCTCCTGGCCGTCGTGGCTGAAGAAGCGGCCGTTGTCGGCGGGGGTGGCGCCGGCGATCACCCGGCGCAGGCCGGTGATGCTCTGATCCGGGGTCATCTGCGCCTGGGGGCCGCCCATGTCGGTCTTCACCCAGCCGGGGTTCAGGGCCAGGCAGGTGATGCCGCGCGGCCCCAGTTCCAGCGACAGGGCCTTGACCACCATGTTGGCGCCGGCCTTGGACGAAGCGTAGATCACGATACCCGACATGGAACTCGCGCCGATGCTGCCGAACAGGGACGAGATGGTCGCCAGCACCGGCCGCTCGGCGGCCTGGAGGTTCGTGATGAAGGTCTCGGCCACCTTCCAGGGCGCGACCAGATTGGTGCGCAGCGTGTCCATCCAGGGATCCACGGGAATGTCCCCGAACGCGCCGCCCGGCCCCTGCAACGGGAAGATGCCGGCATTGTTGATCAGCACGTCGATGGG
Organism: Roseospira visakhapatnamensis; assembly: GCF_014197915.1. Lineage (GTDB taxonomy): Bacteria > Pseudomonadota > Alphaproteobacteria > Rhodospirillales > Rhodospirillaceae > Rhodospira > Rhodospira visakhapatnamensis. The sequence continues at coordinate 156,230 of NZ_JACIGK010000007.1, read as the reverse complement.
CCGGCCGGCCAGCGCGCGGCCCAGGGCCTTCAAGGCGGCGTCGTCGGTGATGTCCACGGCGTGGACCTCGGCGCCGGTGGCCGTCAGGTCGGGGGCTGTGGACGGATCGCGGCAGGTGGCGATGACGGTCCAGCCGTCGGCGCGGTACTGGCGGGCGAATTCCAGGCCCAGGCCGCGATTGGCGCCGGTGATGAGAACGGTTGGCATGCGATGTTGTCCTGGTTGTGAACGGCGGGCATCGGGTGGCGGTCAGCCACGCCGATCCGCATGCTTTACCACGGGACCTCCTGGCCGTCGTAGGCCAGGAAACGGCCGTTGTCGGCGGGCGTGGCCCGGGCGATCAGGCGGCGCAGGCCGGTGATGCTCTGCTCGGGCGTGATCAGGGCGTTCGGCCCGCCCATGTCGGTGAGCACCCACCCCGGATGGAAGGACAGGCAGATGACACCGCGCGGCCCCAGGTCGAGGGCCAGGGCCTTGACCACCATGTTCACCGCCGTCTTGGACGAGCGGTAGACCACCGAGCCCGGCGCGGCGGCGTCGGCGATGCTGCCCATCTTCGACGAGATGGTCGCCAGCACCGGCCGCTCGGCCTTCGTGAGATTGTCGATAAAGGTCTCGGCCACCTTCCAGGGGGCCACCACGTTGGTGCGCAGCGCCTCCATCCAGGCGTCCACGGGAACGTCGCCGAACGACCCCTGGGGGCTCTTCAGGGGATAGACGCCGGCGTTGTTGATCAGCACATCCAGCGCGCGGCCCGACAGGGTCCGGCCCAGGGCCTTGAGGGCGGCGTCGTCGGTCACGTCGAGGGCGTGCACCTCGGCGCCGGTGGCGGCCAACGCGGGGGCCGTGGACGGATTGCGGCAGGTGGCGATGACCTCCCAGCCGTCGGCGCGGTACTGGCGGGCGAATTCCAGGCCCAGGCCGCGACTGGCGCCGGTGATCAGAACGGTGGGCATGGCGGGGTCCTCCTAGCTCGTCAATTCCACGGCCATGGCGGTCGCCTCGCCGCCACCGATGCACAGGCAGGCCACGCCCCGGCGCTGGCCGTGCCGGCGCAGCGCGTTCAGCAGCGTGACGACGATGCGCGCACCAGAGGCGCCGATGGGGTGCCCCAGCGCGCAGGCGCCGCCGTGCACGTTCATGACGTCGTGGGGAATGGACAGGTCGCGCATGGCGGCCATGGTGACCACGGCGAAGGCCTCGTTGACCTCCCACAGGTCCACGTCGTCCTTGGACCAGCCGATCCGCTCCAGCAGGGTCTCGATGGCGCCGATGGGGGCGGTGGTGAACCAGTTGGGCTCGCGGGCATGGGTCGCGTGCCCCACCACCCGGGCGAGCGGGGTCCAGCCCCGGGCCTCGGCGATCGAGGCACGGGTCAGCACCAGGGCGGCGGCGCCGTCGGAGATGCTGGAGCTGTTGGCCGCCGTGACCGTGCCGCCGTCGCGAAAGGCGGGCCTGAGTTGGGGGATCTTGTCCAGGCGCGCCAGGCGGGGGTTCTGGTCGGTGTCGATGACCACCGCGCCCTTGCGGCCGGCGGGGACGGAGAGAGGCGCGATTTCCCGGGCCAGCGTGCCCGACGCGGTGGCCGCCTGGGCGCGCTCCAGCGAGGCGATGGCGAAGGCGTCCTGGGCCTCGCGAGAGAACTGGTAGTGCTCGGCGCAGTCCTCGGCGAAGGTGCCCATCAGGCGGCCGGGGTCGTAGGCATCCTCCAGCCCGTCCAGGAACATGTGGTCGCGCACCGCGCCGTGGCCCATGCGATAGCCGCCGCGCGCCTTGTCCAGCAGGTAGGGGGCGTTGGTCATGCTCTCCATGCCGCCGGCGACCAGCACGTCGGCGGAGCCGGTGGCCAGTTCGTCGTGGGCGATCATGGCCGCCTTCATGGCCGAACCGCACATCTTGTTGACGGTGGTGCAGCCGGCGCCCCACGGCAGGCCGGCGCCGTGCGCCGCCTGACGGGCCGGCGCCTGACCCAGCCCGGCCGGCAGCACGCAGCCCATGTGCACGCCGTCCACGGCGTCGGGATCGACGCTCGCCCGGGCCATGGCCGCCTGGATCGCGTGGGCGCCCAGGGCCGGCGCGGCCAGGCCGGCCAACTCGCCCTGGAAGCCCCCCATGGGCGTGCGCGCGGCGCCGACGATGACGACGGGATCGGAGAGGGGGGACTCGGACGTCATGGCGTCGGCTCTCCTTCGGTCAGGGCCATTGGGGCGGGCGCGGGCACGGCACCATTATTGTTTCGCAGCACGACGCGCCGGTAAAGGGCATCCGCCGCCGCCGGATCGGGCGCGCCCTCGGGCAGGGCGGCGCACCGCTCGGCGGCGCTGTCCAGTTCGGCGTTGATCCAGCGGTACAGGGCCGGGTGCGTTCTGGCCGTGCCGCTCAGGATAGCATCGACATCGGCGCGCACGGCCGGGTCCAGGGCGTCTCCCAGGCCATCCATCAGGTCCTCCAGCGCCACCGGGGGCAAGGTGCCGGTGTCCAGCCAGCGCAGCGCCAGCAGGGCGCGGGCGGCCTTCACCGACTTCACGGCGGTGGGGGATTCGCCCCGCTCCAGGTAGGCGGTGAGCGCCTTGCGCGCCTCGTCCCACAGGGCATGCCCCAGGGTGCGGCGGGAGGTGCCCTCCCCGGCCAGCGTCCGAAGCGCCGCCCCCAGACCCTCCGGGTCGGCCAGCACCGACGGGCTGGCCAGCCAGGACCACAGCAGCGGGTTGGACCGCAGCAGCAGCCGGCACGCCTTGCGCAGATCCCAGCCCCAGGAGTCCGCGCCCGGCCCGTCCAACGCATCGGGCCGCTCGGCGATGGTCAGGTACCAGTCGGCCGGACGGACATAGAGGAACCGCACACCGGGTGGAGCGGCCGCCAGGTGGGCGGGCACGGTGCCCTCCACCGCCTCGCCGACCTGACAGGCGAACAGCAGGCGGGCGCCTTGGGTCTCCAGGTGGCCGGTCAACGCCCCGATCATGCCGGTCCTCATGCCGTTTCGGCGAACAGTTCGCGGCCGATCAGCATGCGCCGAACCTCGTTGGTGCCGGCGCCGATCTCGTAGAGCTTGGCGTCGCGCAGCAGGCGGCCGGTGGGGTACTCGTTGATGTAGCCGTTGGCGCCCAGGGCCTGGATCGCCTCCAGGGCCATCCAGGTGGCTTTCTCGGAGGCGAACAGGATGGCCCCGGCGGCCTCCTTGCGGTTGCTCTCGCCCCGATCACAGGCCTTGCCGACGGCGTACACATAGCCCTTGGCGGCGTTCATGGTGGTGTACATGTCGGCGACCTTGGCCTGCATGAGCTGGAACTCGCCGATGGCCTGGCCGAACTGCTTGCGTTCGTGCACATAGGGCAGGACCACGTCCAGGCAGGCGTCCATGATGCCCAGCGAGCCGCCGGCCAGCACCGCGCGCTCGTAGTCCAGGCCGCTCATGAGCACGCGCACGCCGCCGTCGACGGTACCGAGCACGTTCTCCTCGGGGACCTCGCAGTCCTCGAACACCAATTCGCAGGTGTCGGAGCCGCGCATACCCAGCTTGTCCAGCTTCTGGGCCGTGGAAAAGCCCTTGAAGCCCTTCTCGATCAGGAAGGCGGTGATGCCGCGCGGCCCGGCGTCCGGCGTCGTCTTGGCGTAGACCACCAGCACGTCGGCGCTGGGGCCGTTGGTGATCCACATCTTGTTGCCGTTGAGGATGTAGCGATCGCCCTTCTTCTCCGCGCGCGTGCGCATGCTCACCACGTCGGAGCCCGCGCCCGGCTCGCTCATGGCCAGGGCGCCCACGTGCGTGCCGGAGATCAGCTTGGGCAGGTAGCGACGCTTCTGGTCCTCATTGCCATTGCGGCGGATCTGATTCACACACAGATTGGAGTGGGCCCCGTAGGACAGACCGACGGAGGCCGACGCGCGGCTGATCTCCTCCATGGCGACGATGTGCTCCAGGTAGCCCATGCCGGCGCCGCCGTACTCCTCCTCGACGGTCAGGCCGAGGACGCCCAGGTCGCCCAGCTTGCACCACAGGTCGTCGGGGAACAGATTGTCGCGGTCGATGTCGGCGGCCCGGGGGGCGATCTCGTCGGCGGCGAAGGCGGCCACCGACTCGCGCATCATGTCGGCGGTCTCGCCCAGGTCGAAGTTCAGGAAGGGGAAGGTGCTCACGGACTGTCTCCTCGTCCCTGTCGTCGCGTGTTCGTTGGCGGGCCCCATCGATGCCCGATTTGTTTTTCTATTCGGCACCGTACATGACGTTAACGTAAACGTCAATGGGGTCGGTGTGCGTGTGCACGGCGGCGAACTCAGGTCAGCGAGGACGCTGGAGATCCTTACAGGTGCCACGGATCTCCCTGGAAACACGGACCCGGGGCCGTGTGTGCGTGGGGCAGTCAAAGCAGCCCCTCAAGAGGATCACTGAACCTATTGAAATACATATTGTTAGTGGAGAATAGACGGAGTAACATGACTCTCCCGCGACGACTCGGAGTACGACCAGCATGGCACGAGGTTCCATGATGGGCGAGGATGCCGACCGAATCACCATCGAACAGGGCCACGGCGACGCCGGCTGGGTCTCGTCGATGCCCGGTCTGCTGCGCGGGATGGCGCGGCGCTGGGATTCGCGCTCGGAACGCAATCGCGGCCAGCGCATGGTGCGGGCGGTGGAGTCCCTTTATCCGGCCCTGTGCCGGGTCGAGATGGAGATCCTGAAGGGCGAGGGGGCCAGCGCGGGTGCCGATGAGGGCACCGAGGCGAACGGGGCGGACGACGGTGCCGACGGCGCGGCCCCGCGAGCAGAACCCCGCACACCCCTGCTGAACGCCTTGCCGTTCCGCGGCGCGGTCAACGACGACCGGGCCATCGAACGGGGCCTGGAGATGTTCGATGTCGCCTGGCGTTCGGGCGCCATCGCCTTGCGCGCCAGCAACGGCAAGCTGATTCCGCCCGGCCGTGGCAAGGTCATCGTGCCCGCCTGCGGGCAGTCCATCGATCAGGTCAAGAGCTACTTCGTCGACCGGGCCGCGCGCATCATCCTGCGCCAGGTTCCCAAGGTCTATGAACGCGTCGCCCCGGAGCTCACCGACCTGACCATTCTGCCGCGCCTGCGGCGGATCGGGGGCATGAAGCCCGCCGTGGTCAACGAGGTGGTGCGCGGATTCGACGGCAACGTGCGGCGCGCGCTGATCGAGGTGGACGACAGCGTCCTGGACCCGCTGGTGCGCATGCGGCCGCGCGTGCTGCGCGCCCTTCGGGAGTCGCTGGCCAAGGACTTCCCGAGTCTGCTGGAGATGGACCCGTCCTTTCTGGAAGCCATCGCCACGGCCTTCACCATCCCCGAGCAGGTCCACGATCTCGGCAAGTCCTTGCTGCTGGTGCAGTCCCCGGACGCCCTGCACGCCCTGGCCGGCTGGGATCGCCACGACATCACCGAGAAGGTCAACGAGGATCGCGAACGGCGCGGCCTGCAGCCGCTGACCGAGCCGGTGTATACCACCGACATTCGCGCGCTCAGGGCCATCCTGGGCAACGAGTTCGACCACTTGATGGAGTTCCCGGCCGCGTTGCTTGAAGTCTTCGGCCGTGCCATCCGCGAGACCCGTGAACTCGATGTCGCGCCCCGGCAGGCCCGCATCGACCAGATGATGATGTTCTGTCAACGCTATATGGATTACCTCAACCGCGAGTCGGTCGCCGCGCTGTTCCTGATGGCGCCGGAGGATCAGGCGCGCATTCCGAAAAACCTGCGCCCGACGATCGCCGAGGTGTTCTTCATTCTGGAAGGGCTGTGGGGCAAGCCCGGGTTCGGGCGCAAGTTCTTCGAGAACATCGTGCCCACCCAGGACTGCGCGAAGGCCCTGCGCATGATGATGCTGGACCACATTTCCCTGAAGGAACGCGGATCGATTAAGGGCGAGGAAGAGCTGGCGCAGATCGTCGCCAATTCCGATCTTCTTGACAATCACATCAAGAAGTTCATGAACACCAAGGCCAGTTGATCCGCCGCCGCGTACCCCTCGTCTCCGTCCCCTCCCGCTGTTCTCCTCCCGCTGTCTTCATCACTTGTCTTCATCAGTCGTCGCCCCCGGAGTGCCCGCATGCCCCCGTCCGTTCCACCCGCCGGCCGACCGGACGGCGCCCCGCCGGAGTGTGCCCCCGCCGACTGGCACCCGCGCACCCGCATGGTGCGCGGCGGGCTGGAGCGGGGGCCGCACATGGAAACCAGCGAGGCCCTCTACCTGACATCGGGGTTCGTCTATCCGGACGCCGACGCGGCGCGGCGGGCCTTCGACGGGACCGACGACCGCTATGTGTATTCCCGCTTCCGGAATCCGACCAACGCCCAGTTCGAGCGGCGGCTGGCGCTGCTGGAGGGCGCCCGTTTCGCCCGCGCCACCGCCAGCGGCATGGCGGCGGTGACCGCCGCGCTCTTAAGCCAGGTGTCGACCGGCGACCGGGTGGTCGCCTCGCGCGACCTTTTCGTGTCCTGCCACTACGTCCTGAGCGAGCTGTTGCCGCGCTTCGGCGTGACCGTGGCGTTCGTGCCCGGGGCCGACCTGGCGGCCTGGCGGACGGCGCTGGCGACCCCGGCCACCTGCGTGTTCCTGGAAACCCCCTCCAACCCCGGGCTGGAGATCATCGACATCGCCGCCGTGGCCGACCTGGCCCACGCCGCCGGCGCCCGGGTGGTGGTGGACAACGCCTTCGCCACCCCGGTCCTGCAACGGCCGCTGGCCCTGGGCGCCGACGTCGTCGTCCACTCGGCGACCAAGTACCTGGACGGGCAGGGCCGCTGCCTGGGCGGGCTGGTGCTGTGCAACGACGAGGCGTTCGACACCGACATCCTGCAGCCGTTCCTGCGCCACACCGGCCCGGCGCTGAGCCCCTTCAACGCCTGGGTGATGGTGAAGGGGCTGGAAACGCTCGACCTGCGCGTCCGGGCACAGGGCGCCTCGGCGCTGGCCCTGGCCGAGGCGGCGGCCGGGCACGCGGCGGTCGCGGCGGTGCGCTACCCGGGGCTGCCGGAGCATCCCGGCCACGCGCTGGCCATGGCCCAGATGGACGGCTGCGGCGGCGCCATGCTGGCGCTGGATCTGGCGGGGGGGCAGACGGCCGCCTTCCGGCTCCTGGACAGCCTGCGGTTGATCGACATCTCCAACAACCTCGGCGATGCCAAGTCGCTGGCGTGCCATCCGGCCACCACCACCCACCAGCGCCTGAGCGAGGAGGATCGCCGCGCCCAGGGGATCACGCCCGGCCTGGTGCGGATTTCGGTGGGGCTGGAGGATCCGCGTGACCTGGTGGCCGACGTCATGGGCGCGCTGGACCGGGCGCGCTGACCGTCGGTCCCGGGCGGCGCGTCACGGCGCAACCGGCCATCGTATCCGACCCGGGCGCGTGGGGGCGTGTCCATTGTGGGTTGCGGCGCGCCGCATGGAACTTTGACGCCCCCGGCATTGGTGATACTGTGTCGGCCCGGCACGCTGGCGCAAATTTCGTGCCGTTCCTTCGGTTTCGGGCCCCGTGACCGTCCGTCGCGAGGCCGGAGGATGGCGTCCCGAGGCCCGGAGTCGGCGCGGGTCTCGGCGTGGGGTCCGGCGCGCCGCCCATCCGTCCCCGCCCCCCGGCGGCTCCGCCGGATCAGCACAAGAACGAAGAGGAACAGCATGACGGCTTCCACTCCCATCTTGGCCGGCAAGCGCGGCCTGGTCATGGGCGTTGCCAACGACCGTTCGATCGCCTGGGGTATTGCCCGGGCTTGCGCCGACCATGGCGCCGAACTGGCCCTCACCTATCAAGGCGAGCCCCTGCTGAAGCGGGTGCGGCCGCTGGCCGACAAACTGGGGGCCACCTGCCTGCTGGATTGCGATGTCACCGACCCCGCCTCCTTGGACCGGGCCTTCGAGACCCTGGCCGACCGATGGGGCGGGCTGGACTTCGTCGTCCATGCCATCGCCTATTCCGACAAGGAGGAACTCAAGGGGCGCTACGTCGATACCTCCGCCGAGAACTTCGACCAGACCATGCGCATCTCGTGCTACTCGTTCACCGACGTCTGCCGCCGGGCCGACCGGCTGATGAGCGAGGGCGGCAGCCTGTTGACCCTGACCTACTACGGCGCCGAACAGGTCATGCCGCACTACAACGTGATGGGCGTGGCCAAGGCGGCGCTGGAGGCCAGCGTCCGCTACATCGCCAACGACCTGGGACCGCGCGGCATTCGGGTCAACGCCATTTCCGCCGGGCCGATCCGCACCCTGGCGGCCTCGGGCATCGGCGATTTTCGCTTCATCCTCAAGTGGAACGAGTACAACGCGCCGATGCGCCGCAACATCACCATCGATCAGGTGGGCGGGTCGGCGGTCTATCTGCTGTCGGATCTGGGGGCGGGCGTGACCGGCGAGGTCCACCACGTCGACAGCGGCTACCACACCGTGGGCATGGTGGCGCCGGACTCCGCGCCGGAGATCATCGATCTCCTGGGCGGCTTCAAGAACCGGGCCGCCGTGAACAGCTGACGCCATGTCTCACAATACATTCGGTCACCTGTTCCGGGTCACGACCTTTGGCGAAAGCCACGGACCGGCCATCGGCTGCGTGGTGGACGGCACGCCGCCCGGCCTGACCCTGACCGAGGCCGACCTGCAGCGCGACCTGGACCGGCGCCGTCCCGGCCAGTCGCGCCACACCACCCAGCGCCGGGAGCCCGACCGGGCGCGCCTGCTGTCGGGGGTGTTCGAGGGCCGCACCACCGGCACGCCCATCGCCGTGCTGATCGAGAACACCGACCAGCGCAGCAAGGATTACGGCGACATCGCCGAGACCTACCGCCCCGGCCACGCCGACTACACCTACGACGCCAAGTATGGCCTGCGCGACTATCGCGGGGGCGGTCGCTCGTCGGCGCGCGAGACCGCCACGCGGGTGGCCGCCGGGGCCATCGCCCGCCGGGTGCTGGGCGCGGGGATTACCGTGCGGGGCGCGCTGGTGCGGATTGGCGAGGATGCGCTGGACCTGCCGCGCGATGCCTGGGACTGGGACCAGGTGGACGCCAACCCGCTGTTCTGCCCCGACGCCGCCACGGCCGAGCGCTGGGGGGCGCTGATGGACCGGGTGCGCAAGGCCGGCTCGTCCATCGGCGCGGTGGTCCAGGTGGAGGCCGAGGGCGTGCCCCCCGGGCTGGGCGCGCCGCTCTACGGCAAGCTGGACCAGGACATCGCCTCGGCCCTGATGAGCATCAACGCCGTCAAGGGGGTGGAGATCGGCGCCGGGTTCGGCGCCGCCGCGCTGTCCGGCGAGGACAACGCCGACGAGATGGTCCCGGGGCCGGACGGCCGCCCGGCCTTCCTGTCCAACCACGCGGGCGGCATCCTGGGCGGCCTGTCGAGCGGTCAGACCATCGTGGCCCGCTTCGCCGTCAAGCCGACCAGTTCCATCCTGACGCCGCGACGGACCGTGACCCGCCAGGGCACGGCCACCGAGATCGTCACCAGGGGCCGTCACGATCCCTGCGTGGGCATCCGCGCCGTGCCGGTGGGCGAGGCCATGCTGGCCTGTGTCCTGGCCGATCACCTGTTGCGCCATCGCGCCCAGTGCGGCGCGGTCGCGGCGGCGCGCCGGGACACGGACGGCTGAGCCCGGTCCGGGCGGGGTGCTGGGGGCTTGACGGGGCGCCGGTGCCCGCCCAAGGTTCGCCGGTCCCGCGTTTCCCTTACTGACGAGGCCCCCGGCGATGCAGAAGATCTTCGTGTTCCTGAAGTGCGATCTGGGCCAGGCGTATGACGTGGCCGCCGCCCTGGTGGACGGCCTGGAGGAGGTCTCGGAGGTGGACAGCATCTCCGGCCAGTACGACCTGTTGGCCAAGTTCTACCTGCCGCGCGAGATCGACGTCGGCCGCTTCGTCACCGAGCAGGTGCAGACCGTCAAGGGGGTCAAGGACTCCTTCACCCTGGTCGCCTTCAACGCCTTCACCTGACGTCCGGCCCCATCCCTACCCGCGCCGCAGGGACCACTGGTCCAGGATGGCCCGCGCGGTCGGCAGATGGGCGTCGAACAGGCCGCGCTCGGCCGTGAAGGCCCACAGGTGCACCACGGCGGCGCGCGGGCGCGGGCGGGCCACCGCCCAGTGCCGCATCGAGGCGCCCTCGCCGGAGACCCAGTCCACCACCAGTTGCCGGCCCCGGGGCAGGTCGTCGCGTCCGCCGTCGGCGGCGCCCGGCGGCGGACGGAAGATGGTCTCGCGGATCACCCGCAGGCTGGGGTAGCGGGCGCGCAGGTCCTCGCGATGGGCGGCCAGCACGCGTTCGGCGGCCTGCTCCGGCGTCAGGTCGTCGGGGGCGCGGCGGTTCTGAAGGGTGACGGTCGCGAAAAAGGCGTCGCTACCCTCCGGTCCCGACAGCACCACCGTGTAGGGCTTGGGTGTTCGGGCGATCCAGGTGCCGGGGAATGACAGGTGGTAGCCCCAGGTCTCGGGCTCGAACAGCTTCACCGGCCCGTCGCCGAAGGGATCGGCGGCCGGGGCTCCAACCGGGGCTCCACCCGGCGGGCCGCCCAGGCGCGCTGGCGCCGGGGGGCGCCGTGTCGGTGGCGGCGGCACCGCCGCCCTCGCGTCCGGGGCGGGCAGCGCGAGCAGTCCGAGCATCGCCGCGCGCAGCAGCGCCCGCCGCGACCGTCCGCCCTGCCGTGTCGCGTGCCCTTCCGTCCGTGGCGAGTCGCCCGCGTCGCCGCCCGGGATCAGTAGTCCAGTTGCCATTGTACGCCCACCTCGGCCTCGCCGGACCGCGCCGCCCGGCTTTCCAGGGCGAAGCCGGCGCCCAGATCCACCTCGACGGAAACCGATCCGCCGCCGGGGTCTAGGCCCTGCTCCACGCCCACATAGACATCCTCGCTGACATAGGTCCCGGCTTCCAGCGCGGCGGCGCCGCCCTCCAGGTCGCCCCCCACGCGCAACACGTCCAGGTTGGTCGCCCGGCGCAGAACGCCGGTGATGTCGCTGGCGCCGGCCCCGCTGAGGCCGGTCAACTGGCTCAGGGCGGAGGCCAGTTGCACCGTCTCCAGGGTGGTCAACTGGCCGCTGGTCTTGTCGAACAGGATGCGCGCCAGCACTTCGTCCTGGGGCAGGGCCGGTACCGAACTCAACACCAGGTCCGGGTCGCTGGCCGGTCCGGTCAAGCCCACGCGGGCCTCCAGGTCGGACGTCTGGTACAGCGCCACCAGGTCGATCAGCGGGTCGATGGGCACGCCGCCGGTGAACCGGATGTCGCCCGTCTCGATGGCGAAGGTCTTGCCGATCGTCTCGATGGTGCCGCGCCGCGTCGAGATGGTGCCGTTGAGGCGGGGCGCGGCGGCGGTGCCGCCCACCGCGAGGGTGCCGGACCATTCGGAGTCCAGTCCGCGGCCCGCGACATAGACCTTGTTGGGCAGACGGACGGTGATGTCCAGGGCCACCGGGAACGCGCCGGCGTCTTCCGCCGGGGCCTCGGTCTCCGCCTTCGCCCGTTCGATCGCCGCCTGGTCCAGCGCCGCCAGCGGATCCAGGCTCGGGTCGTCGACCTCCACCACCGGGCCGAGGTCGGCCGACGACCCGCCCGCGCCGCCGCTCAGGTTCGCCAGGTTCACGCGCACGTCCCGGCTGACGATGGTGCCGGTCAGCGCCGCCCGATCGCCCTCCAGGGACAGGGTCAGGTCGGCGTCGGCGGTGGCCTTCACGTCGTCGCGGCGCACCACCCGGGCGTCGTTGAGACGCATGGCGACGGTGCCCACCAGGCCGTCCTCGGTGACGCGCACGTCGCCCTCGCCCGACAGCCGTCCGGTGCCTCCGTCGGTGCCCGACAGGGCAACCTGGATCCGCTCGCTGCCGGTGGCGGCGGCGGTCACCGTCAGGTCGTCCAGCAGGGTCCCGGCCGTCAGGTGTTCGTAGCGGCCGTCGGTCAGGCGCACGTCGGCGTCCACGCGCGCCGCCGCCAGCGTGCCGGCCAGGGCCGCCCGCGCGGTCAGGTCGCCCGACAGCCGATGGTCGATGAGCGGCAGCATCTCCCAGACGGGGCCCAGGGGGCCGGCCCAGTCCAGGCGGGCGGACAGCGGCTCGTCCGGGGGAATGACCGCCGGGCCGCCCAGGCGCAGCGGCACATCGGCGCTGGCCCGCGCCGGGGTGGCGGCGAAGCCGGCGAGGCGGGCCTCGGCGCGCAGGCGCCCGCCGTCCAGGCGTCCGGTCACGGTGGCGTCCAGGGGCGGTACGTCGGGGGCGTCGGCCAGCGCCACGTCGCGGGCGGCGAGGTCCAGCGATCCCGTGGGAGTGGGCAGCGCGCCGGACAGTGTGGCCGTCAGGTCCAGGCGGCCGGACAGGCCGCCGGCGTCCGGCCCCGCCAGATCGGCCAGGGTCAGGGGCAGGGCGCGGCCCTCGATCGTCAGGTCCAGCGCCCCGGTCCCGGACAGGCCGCCGGCCAGGGACAGCGTGCCGTCGTCCACCCGCAGGGCCAGCCGGTCCACGCGGGCGCCGCCGGCCGTCTCCAGCGACACCGTGGCCGGCGCGGTCAGCCGCAGGCGATGGCCGCCGCTGTCCAGGTCCAGCGTGGTGAGCGTGACCCGCCCCGGACCCGCCGACAGGCCGGGCGGCGCGATCCGCGCCCGGGTCGCCAGGGTCAGGGGACCCGTGGGGCCGGATCCGGTGAGGTCGACGGTCACACCCAGGTCGTCGGGCGCGCCGGTGGCGGTCAGCGCCAGGCGCTCCCACGTCACGCCGGCCGTGTCCCCGTCCGTCGCGGTCGCGGATGCGTCGAGGCGCGGGCTGCCCAGCGCATCGTCGACGCGCGCGCTCAGGTCCAGGGCGCCCAGCCGCAGGTCGGCGTCGGGCAGCGTCAGGCGCGGCGCGGTCGCGCGCAGGGCCACCTGCTGGCGCCCCTCGTCCGTCCGGGCCAGGGTCACGGTGGCCGCCAGCGATCCGTTCAGCGCGGGTGCCCCCCAGGCGGCCAGCGTCGCGGCGTCATCCACCCGCAGGGACAGGTCGCCGTCCGTCAAGGTGGTGGCCAGGTCGGTGGCCAGGCGTCCGGTCAGGGTGAGGCCGGGGGCGGTGACCTCCAGGTCCGGCACCTCGGCGCGGGCATACCCGGGCAGGGAGGGCGACAGCGCCACCGCGACCGCGCCGCCCGGCCCGGTGCCGGTGAGGGACAGCCGGCCCGTGGCGCCCGTCGCCAGGGCGGACAGGTCGGCGTCCAGGGCCACGTCGGTCCAGAGCTGGCCGGCGACGGTGGCCTCGGACATCCGCGCCGAGATCGTCGCGCCCGGGTCGGCCAGCGGACCGGACAGGTCGGCGGCCAGCCGCAGGGCGCCCTGCGCCGCGTCCCCGGCGACCAGCGCGAGATCCTCAAGGGTGGCGTCGACGTGGGCGTCGACGCTGTCGAAGGTCGCCGGCAGGGCGGCGCGGCCGGTCAGCGTCAGCCCGGCGCCGCGCAGGTCGAGGTCGCGCGCCGCGAGGCCGGACGCCGGATCGAAGGCCACGTGTCCGGCCAGGGTGGGCGCCGATCCCAGCACCGCGTCGGCGGGCGCGATCCCCAGGGCGGCGCCGGACAGGGCCAGGCGCAGGTCGCCGGTCAGGGGACCGTCCGCGCTCAGGACGATGTCGGTCAGCCGCAGGTCCGCCGAGCCGGCCGGCGAGAGATCCCCCAGAAAGGGTTTCAGCCGGGCCAGGTCGTCCAGGCGCAGGTGTGCCGAGGCGGTGCCGGCGGGTGCCGGCGCCAGGTCCAGGGCGGCGGTGGCCTCAAGGCTCGCCCCGGTGTCATTGGCGAGGCGCAGCGTCTCCAGGGTGAGCGCCAGTGTCTCGACGTCCAGGGCGCCGCGCGCCACCACGGTCAGCGGCCCGGCAAGCAGCGTCCGCACGTCCGGGGGCGTCGCCTTTCCCGGGGTGACCGTCAGGTCCAGCGCGGCGCTCGTGGTCGCGGGATCGGCCAGCCCCAGGGACACCGATCCGGCCACGTCGCCCCAGTCCGACGCGCCGGCCGTCAGGGAGGCCGTCCAGTCGGCGAGCGTCCCGTCCCCGGTCAGCGTCAGCGCCCAGGGATTGTCCCCGGGCAGGTCGGCGAGGACGGCGAGGGTCCCGTCCGGGCCGCCGTCCCGCGCCGTGAGGTCCAGGGCGAGCCGGTCCAGGGCGTCCCCATGCAGGCGGGCGGTCAGGGCGGCTTCGGTCGGGGGGCCGTCGATACGGCGCAGGGCCAGGGTGGCGGCGAGTCCGTCCCCGGTCTCCGGCGGACCCACGCGGCCCTCGGCATCCAGGAGGATCGCCTCGCCGCCGGTCAGGCCGGCGCCCAGATAGGCACCCTCCACCGCCAGCCGGTCCAGCCGCAGCAGCCCCAGCAGCGCGGGGTCCAGGGGATCTCCAGGGTTCTCCTCGTCCGGGGTGGGCGGCAGCACGGGGGCGCGCTCCACCCACAGCGCCCGGGCGCCCAGATCGGTGACGTGCAGGCGGCCATCCAGCAGCGCCCAGGGGTCCCAGGCCAGCGTCAGGCGTTCCGCGCCCAGCCAGGGTCCGCCCGCGTCGGCCAGGGTCACGTCGCGCAGCACGAGGGCTGTCGGAAGGTCGCCGTCCAAGGACCCCACACGCAGCGTCAGGCCGACATCGCCGCCGTTGACCAGGTCTTCCACGGTGGCGCGCAGCCAGTCCCGGCCGTCGTCGGTGCGCAGCATCCACCAAAGGCCGGCCGTCGCGACCCCCACCACCAGCAGGACCACGAGCCCGAGTCCGAGGCCCACGCGCGCCAGCCATCGCCGCCAGCGCCGGGGGCGGCGATGGCTGGGACGGGGAGGGGGTCCGGGTCCGGGTCTTTCGGCGGGGTCGGCCATGGGTCTTCGGGTCTGCCCTGTCGGGGTGTGGGACGGTCAGGGGTTCAGAGGTTCTGGGGAGCGCGGTCGTCGGTCAGAACGCCTGCCCGAGGCTGATGTAGACCTGGACGAGATCATCGCTGGCGCGCCGGTTCAACGGCACGCCGATGTCCACGCGCAATGGTCCAAAATCGGTGTAATAGCGCCCGCCCAGGCCGGCCGCGTACTGGATCGGCTCGGCGAAGTCCGGCCAGGTGGCCTCGGAGACGGCGCCCGCCTCGACGAAGGGTACCAGGCCGATGGTCTCGGTCACCTTGATGCGCGCCTCCAGGCCCACTTCGAGGGCCGAGCGGCCGCCCGTCGGATCGTCATCGTCGTCCAGCGGGCCGATGCGCTGATGCCCATAGCCGCGCACCGATCCGCCGCCGCCGGAGTACAGGCGCCGCGTGGCCGGGACATCCCCGGCGTCGGCGCCGAACAGGCTGGCCAGCCGGGTCCGGGCGGCCAGCACCAGGCGATCGCCGTCCAGGGGCGCCCAGTAGGCCGAGGCCACGACGTCGGCAACCCCGAAGGTGACGGTCTGATCCTCCACTTGACCGGTGTAGGGGGTCAGCGTCAAGCCCAGGCGGGTTCCCTGGGTGGGGTCTAGCGGGTCGTCGGTGGTGTCGCGGGTGGCGCCCAGCGGCAGGCCCACCAGCACGCTCTGACGGCTCTCGCCCTGGTCGTCCAGGTTGGCCAGTTCCACGGTGGTGCCGGCCGAGACCCGCCAGCGGTCGTTCAGGCGCCGGTCCAGGGCCGCCGTGGTTTCCAGGGACAGCCCCTGATAGGCCGCCTGATCGGCGCGCGTCACCGCCGAGGACAGGCGCAGCGACTGGTCCGGATGCAGGAAGCGGGGTTTCTCGAACAGCACTTCCGCCGACTGCTCGTACAGGGCGACGTCCAGGTTGACCCGCAGGCTCTCGGCGCGGCCGAACAGCGTGCGGTGTTCCCACGAGAAGCGCGCGCCGGGACCGTCCTCTGTCGAGTAACGCAGGCCGGCGCCGATGGAGCGCGGCGGCGCCTCGGTCACGGTGACGATCACCGCGAGGCGGCCGGCGTCGTCCGGCGCCTCGCCCGGTTTCACGGTGACCGAGCGGAACAGCCGGGTGGACAGCAGGGTGGTCCGGTAGCGGTCCAGAAGGGCGCGGTCGAAGGTGTCGCCCTCGGTCCACGGGATCCGGTCGGCCAGGGCATCCTGTTTCATGCGGTCCAGGCCCACGAAGCGGGTGGCCCCGAACACGGCCGGCGGTCCGGCGTCGACCAGCAGCCGCACGCCCATGGCCCGGCGCGCATGGTTGACCGCCACCCGGCGGTCGCGGACCTCGGCGAAGGGCCGGCCCGCCGTGCGCAGGTCGGCCACCAGGCGGGCCTCGGCGCTCAGCACGGCCTCGGCGCGGGCCGGGTCGCCGACCGTCAGGCCCACCGGGTCCAGGGTGCCGGGCAGCGTGCGGTCGCCGGTCCCGGTGACGGTGTAGACGACGCGGGTTCCGGTCACGCGATAGCGCGCGCCCGGAGAGACGGTCACCGTGACCTGGGCCTTGGGTGCGTCGTCGATGGTTCCGTCGACGCGGGCATCGAAGTACCCCTCCTGCCGCAACAGGTGGGTCAGGGCCGCCTGGTCGGCCTCCAGCCGGCGGCGCAGGCCGAGGCGCGTGGCCGGCGGGTCGCCGGCCAGGGCCTTCAGGGACGAGGCCGCCTCCAGGCGCGTGGCCAGGTCCCCGGGGACGTCGGCCGTGTCGGTCAGCCGCAGGTCCACGCTGTAGGCCACGCTTGGCCCGGCGTCGGGCGGGGGGGCGTCCGATGCCGGATCATCGGCGGGGGGGGCGGCGGCCGTAGTGTCGGCGTGTGACGTGTTGTCGTTGATCGCCGGCGTTGGCTCCTGGCCATGGGCCGGGGTGGGCGGCAGCGTCGCCGCCACGGCCAACACCACACCGACGGTCACCAGGGTTGATCGCGCGCGGACCGGGCGAGGCACGGGGACTCCTTCGGGTCGGACAGGATCGACACGATTGTTCCGGCGGCGACCGCGTCGGCGACGCCGCGATGCGGCCCCGGCCATGGACTTCCGGGCGCCGCCGCGCTCATACTACACCGGATTCCCGGGTTGCGCGCCAGGGGGCACCGCCGCCCCCGCCGAGAGGCGCGGACGCGCGCCCGCCAGACCGGACGGCACGCAGAGGAGCGAACGGCGCGATGACCCAGGCTTGGACCTATGTTGACGGTGACTGGCGCGATGGCAACCCCCCGGTCCTTGGTCCGCTGACTCATGCCACCTGGCTGTCGTCGATCGTCTTCGACGGGGCGCGCGCCTTCGAGGGCGTGACCCCCGACCTGGACCTGCACTGCCAGCGGTGCGTGGAGTCGGCCATTCGCATGGGCATGCATCCGACCGTGACGGCGGCGGAGATCGAGGCCCTCGCGCGGGACGGGCTGACCCGCTTTCCACCCGACGCGGCGCTGTACATCCGACCGCTGTTCTACTGCGAGTCCGGATGGGTGTCCGCCGATCCGACCAGCACCCGCTTCATGCTGACCCTGGTCGAGACACCCATGCAGGAACCCGGCGGCTTCACCGCCTGTCTGTCCAGCTATCGCCGGCCGGCGCCGGACCAGGCGCCGGTGGACTGCAAGGCGTCCTGCCTCTACCCGCTCGCCGGGCGGGCGCTACGCGAGGCCGGCGCGCGCGGCTTCGACAACGCGGTGCTGCTGGACCCCTGGGGCTCGGTGGCCGAGTTCGCCACCGCCAACCTGTTCATGGCCAAGGACGGCGTGGTCAGCACTCCGGCCCTCAACGGCACCTTCTTGAACGGGGTCACCCGCCAGCGGGTGCTGAAGCTGCTGCGTCTCGACGGCCATGTGGTGCTGGAGCGCGACATCGAGCCGGAGGACCTGGAGGACGCCGACGAGATCTTCTCCACCGGCAATCATTTGAAGGTCATGCCGGTACGCCGCTACGGGGACCGGGAATTGATCTACGGTCCCTTCGCCCGGCGGGCGCGTGCCCTGTACTGGGACTTCGCCCACGGCCGCCTGCCCGAGACGGTCCGCATGTAGCCCCCACCGGCCCGCTCGGCGGCATGCGCGGCGTCACGCCGCGCCCAGCAGGAACTCCACGTCCTCCTCGCTGATGTCGAAGGGGGTGGCGCCGTCGGGATCGAACAGACCGTCGGCCAGCGCCTGCTTGCGGTCCTTCAGAACCTGCATCTTGCCCTCGATGGTGTCCTCGGCGATCAGCTTGTAGACGAACACCGCCTTGTCCTGGCCGATGCGATGGGCGCGGTCGGTGGCCTGGTTCTCGACCGCCGGGTTCCACCACGGATCATAGTGGATCACGGTGTCGGCGGCGGTCAGGTTCAGGCCGGTGCCGCCGGCCTTCAGGCTGATCAGGAACAGGGGCACCTCGCCCCCCTGGAAGCGCTTGATGAGGCTGGTCCGGTCCCGGGTCTGGCCCGTCAGCATCACATGGGGCAGGGCGCGCGCCGTTACCTCGGCCGCGATCAGGTCCAGCATGCTGGTGAACTGCGAGAACAGCAGCACCCGGCGGCCCTCGTCGATCATCTCGGGCAGCATCTCCAGCAGCCGCTCCAGCTTGGCCGAGCCGGCCTCGGCGAGCCTGGTGCCGCGTTTCACCTGACGGGCATTGGCCACCAGGCGCGGGTCGCAACACACCTGGCGCAGGCGCAACAGCGCCTCCAGCAGCTCAATGCGGCTGCGCGCCAGACCCTTGCGGGCGATGGCGTCGCGGACCTTGGAGTGCATGGCGAGGCGGATGCCCTCGTAGACGCTGCGCTGGGCGGCGGGCAACGTGACGTGGTCGACGATGTCGGTGCGCGGCGGCAACTCGGCCAGCACATCGCCCTTGACCCGTCGCAGCAGGAACGGCCGCAGGCGCCGCGACAGGCGGGCCTGGCGCTCGACATCGCCGTGCTTCTCGATGGGGGTGCGCCACTGCTTGTTGAAGGTCTTGCGGTCTCCCAGCATGCCCGGCGACAGCACGTCGAACAGCGCCCACAGGTCACCCAGGGTGTTCTCCACCGGCGTGCCCGTCAGTGCCAGACGGTGGCGCGCGGTCAGGCGGCGCAAGGTCTTGGCGGCCGTGGTCGCCGGGTTCTTGACCATCTGCGCCTCGTCCAGGATCAGCAGGTGCCAGTCCTGGCCGGCCAGCACCTCGCCGTCGTGTCCCAGCAACGGATAGGTGCTGAACACCAGGTCGTGCTCCGCCAGCCGGCCGAAATCCGCCTTGCGCGCCGGTCCCTGGAGGATGAGCGTGCGCAGGTGGGGCGTGAACTGCGCCGCCTCCGCCTGCCAGTTCCCCATCAGGCTGGTCGGCGCCACCACCAGCGAGGGCCGGTCCAGGCGGCCGGCGGCTTTTTCGAGGGCGAGGTGGGCCAGGGCCTGCACCGTCTTGCCCAGGCCCATGTCGTCGGCGAGGATGCCACCCAGCCCGACCTCGCGTAAAAGCTGCATCCAGGCGACACCGGAGGCCTGATAGGGCCGCAGGGTGCCCCGAAAGTCGGCCGGCGGCGTGATCGCTGGCGCCGCGCCGTGGGTCTCGCGAAGGCGCCGGGCGAGCGCGCGCACCGCCTCGCCTCCGCGGAAGGTCACGCCGACGGCGCCGGCCGCGTCCTCGAACCCGGCGAGATCCGCCATATCCAGCGCCGACAGCCGCACCCGGTCCGAGGGCGCCGTGTCGGTGCTCAACAGGTGGGCCAGCGCCAGCAGGATCGGGCGCACCCGGCCAAAGGGCATGATCACCACCGTACCGTCGGCCAGGGGGAGGTTCAGCGGCCGATCGTCCTGGTCGTCGCTGCCCAGGGCCTCCAGGATGTCCTCGGCGGGGATCCGGTTCAGGATGCGCACCAGGGCCGGCAGGATGTCGATCCGCCGGCCGTCCACCATCACCCCCAGGCCCAGGTCGAACCAGTCGATGCCCGACCCTTCGCCGGCCGCCCCGCCGCCGTCGTCCAGCAGGGCCTCGATCTCGCCATCGACCAGGACCGGGCGGATGGGGAAGTCGTCGGCGATCTCGATCTGCCAGCCCTCGTCGCGCAGGGCCGGCAGATGGTCCAGGACGATGTCCAGCCAGGCCGCCTGAAGGTCGTCGTCATGCGCCAGGCAGAAATCGTCCCTGTATTGATCCGATACGGAGAGGTCGTAGCGATGGGACAGGCGCGTGAACCCCAGGTCCACCAGGCGCCGGAAGCTCTTGGTTTCGTGTGAGGGGGTGCGGGTGATCTCCACCAGACCGTCGTCCGTGACGCGGGTGATCTTTCGCGGCGTGTGGTCGTTTGGGGGGGTGACCGGCACCTCGATATCGCCGTACCGGATGGCCAGCCGCGCGGTGGGCAGGGACACTGTCTCCGCCGCATCGGCGCGATTGCGGGGCGGCCAAGACTGGCGCGACACCGGGATCGGCCGCAGGCGCAGCACAGGAACCGGCGCCGCCTTGATCCGGCGGGGCGGCGCCAGGGGTTGGGGCAGGCTTTCGGGGGTGGTCGTGGCGACCTCTTCGCCGAACAGCGTGGTCAGCCGCGCGCGCACCGGCGCGACCTGATCCGCCGGCAACGCCGGCGCGCGCAACAGGGCGTCGAGCAGGCGTGGGGCCATCTCGACCGTCAGCGGGCTGGCCAGCACGCGCGTGTCGTCGTCCGGATCCCGCGTCACCAGCCAGGGGGGCACCACCGGCAGCAGGGCCAGGACGGTGTCTCCATCAGCGTCGGGGGTGTCGGCGGGGACCACGGTGGGGCGTTGCCGGCCATCCAGGTGCACGGTCCAGGTGATGCGCCCGGGCCGGGGCGAACCCCGCTCGACGCGTGGGCCGGTCAGGGTTTCCCAGCGACAGCGGCCGGTATCGATCATGGATCCGATCCGCGCGGCGCCCTCCCGGCCGCGCAGGCCGTGGTCGTCCAGGGGCGCGGAAAAGTGGCTCAGGATCGCCCGGTCGGACGGCCGCAGGTACATCGGCCCACCCTGGTCGTGATGAAGGCTGCCGGGCTTGAACACCGAGACGTGGCGTCCGAACGTGCCGCCGTTGTTCAGGCGCGCCGACAGGAACCGCACCCGGGCCTCGGTTTGCGCGTCGTGGCGGGTGTGCAGGGACAGGGCATAGATCAGCCGCTGCCGCACCGACTCCGGATAGTCCTCGCTGGCCGACTTGCTGGCCGCCGCCAGACCCTGCAACCACGAGGCCACCTCGGGCGAGAGCGGATCGGCCGGTCGCGCCGGAGCGGGGGTGCCGGCCGGTTTCCGCGCCGAGCCCGGCTTGAGGACGCCCATCGGTTTCGAATGGGCCTCCGGCATCCTCAGCACGCCGTTTTCGAGGGCCTGAAGCAGCAACGCCACCACGTGCTTGCACTGCGTCTCCATCGGACATGTGCAGTCGCTGGTCATGGCCGGACGTCCGCTCCGGGTCAGCGACAGGCGGACCTCGGTCTGATAGGGGCGCCGACGCGTGCCGGCGACCACGCCCTTGATGTGGGTGCCGTCGGGCGCGGTCCACAGCACCGTGGCCTTGCGAGCGCGGTGGTACGCGGCGCCTCGTTGCCAGGTCACCGACGTGAACGTGGCCTGGAGCATGTCAAGGGGAGGGGCGGACACGGCGGTGGGAGTCCTTGAGCATGGGCGGTCGGCGTGCGTCGGGATGGGGTTTGCCACGTCTACGGCGGCGCGCGCCGACGGTGGAGATCCCTGCCGCCCGTGGGGCGTTCAGGATGACGCAGGATGAAGACTGTACGGATTGTATGGCCTGTCGTCATCCCGAGCGAGCGCGGCGGGACGGGAAATTTCCGTCACCAGCCTCCTCCTCCTCTCGACAGGCCCCTCGTGAGCGATCGTCGCTCCGGTGTCAGAGCCCTCATGGATCATGCCTCCCTGGTTGTCATCGCCTCATGGCTGTGGCAAGATTACGAGAACGGCATAAAGATGACGTGAACGTCATCATCAGAAGCCGACGTGAGTCCGCCAGGGAGACGGAAACGATGCAAGACACGGAAGACCGCTTGCGCGAGGCGTTGCCGCGCCTGAACCGCCTGGGGTACGTGGTGCGATTCGCGGTGAGCGACGCGGGTGCGTGGATCGTCGACGGGCGCTCCGCGACGGCGGAGATGGTCGCGGACGACGACCGGGACACCGCCTGTACCATCAAGATATCGAAGGATAATCTGGCGAGGCTGCTGGATGGCCGGCTGGATCCCATGGTGGCCTACAGCCTGGGCAGGATCAAGGTGCTGGGGTCGAAGGGGGTCGCCTTGAAGCTGGTCTCCACCCTCGCCTGACCGCGCGCGCCGCCGGCCCCCGGGGGCGCCTCCAGCCGCCGGGCGGGATATCCGGGGTGGGGTGGCACCGGGGTTCGGGTCGCGGAATGCGCGCGATGCCTTCTTTGTTGACGTTAGAGAATTCCTGTTGACGTCAACGTAATGCTCCGATACCCATGATTTAATTTCGGGTCGGATGCACCCCCGAGAACCACCATGGGAGGATCGCTTCCACGATGGTCACGCCGTCAAACACACACTCTCCGTCCCAGGTCGCGTCCCAGGTCGCGCCCCAGGGGGCGTCCCAGGGGGCGTCACCCTCGCCGTCGCCGTCGGCGCGGACCACGGGGCTGGCTCGCCTGCTCGATGACACGGTCGCCGCGTTTCCGGACCGGCCGGCCGTCGACTTCCTGGGCAAGCGCCTCACCTATGCCGAGCTTGGCGATCTGGTCGACCGGGCCGCGCGCGGCTTCCAGCAGCTTGGGGTGCGCAAGGGGGTCCGGGTGGGCCTGTGCCTGCCCAACACGCCGGTGTTCGTCATCTGCTACTACGCGGTGCTGAAGGTGGGCGGCACGGTGGTGAACTATAACCCGCTGTACGCCCCCCGCGAGTTGCAGACACAGGTCGAGGATTCGGGCACCACCCTCATGGTCACCCTGGATCTGCGCCAGATCTATCCCAAGGTGGCCGCGCTGCTGGACAAGACCTGTCTGGAACGGGTGGTGGTGTGTTCCATGAGCGCCCTGCTGCCGGGCATGAAGGGCCTGCTGTTCTCGGTGCTCAAGCGCTCCGAGATGGCCAGCATCCCCGACGACCTGCACCACATCCCGTTCGCGCGCCTGATCGCCAACGATGGCGCGGTCCGGCCGGTGGACATCGATCCCGAAGAGGACCTGGCGGCCTTGCAGTACACCGGCGGCACCACGGGAGTCCCCAAGGGGGCCATGCTGTCGCACGCCAACCTGTCCGCCAACACCGATCAGCTCTTCCGTTGGATCCCCAATCCGTCGCTGGGACAGGAGCGGATGCTGGCCGTGCTGCCGCTGTTCCATGTGTTCGGCATGACGGTGGCCATGAACCTCGGTGTGCGGCTGGGGGCGGAGTTGATCCTGTTGCCGCGCTTCCACCTGAAGCAGGTGATCCGCACCATCGGCCGCAAGCGCGCGACCCTGTTCCCGGGCGTGCCGACCATTTACACCGCCATCAACAAGGCCCTGGCGGGGGGCGGGGCGGACCTGTCGTCGTTGCAGGTGTGCATTTCCGGCGGCGCGCCCCTGCCGGGCGAGGTGCGGGCCCGCTTCGAATCGCTGACCGGCTGCCGCCTGGTCGAGGGCTACGGCCTGTCCGAAACGGCGCCGGTGGCCACCTGCAATCCGCTGGACGCCGCGCCGCGCGCCGGATCCATCGGTATTCCGATGCCCGCCACCACGATCGAGATCCGCGATCCCGAGCCCCCCCACCGCCTGCGCGGGGTCAACGAGAAGGGCGAGGTCTGCGTGCGTGGGCCGCAGGTGATGAGCGGGTACTGGTGCCGGCCGGAGGAGACGCGCGCCGTCTTCGTGGAGGGCGCCTTGCGCACCGGCGACATCGGCTACCAGGACGCCGACGGCTACTACTATCTGGTGGACCGGATCAAGGACGTCATCCTCTGCGGCGGCTACAACATCTATCCCCGGGTCATCGAGGAAGCGCTCTACCAGCATCCGGATGTGTCCGAGGTGGTGGTGATCGGCGTCCCCGATGACTATCGGGGGCAGGCGCCCAAGGCGTTCGTCACCCTGCGCGACGGCGCCCGCGTCGATCCGGCCGACCTGAGGGCCTTCCTGACCGAGCACATCTCGCGCATCGAGATGCCGACGGCGATCGAGATCCGCGACGCCTTGCCCAAGACCATGGTCGGCAAGCTTTCGAAAAAGGAACTGGTCGACGAGGAAGCGGTCCGCCGCGCGACCGCCGCGTCGGCCTCCTGACCGCGGTCACGCGCCGGACTTGCCCCTAACGGCCTCTGTTGGCGAAAGGTCTTTGTGGTTTGAAGATGACGCACAGGGAAGATATCTTCCGTGCCCGTTACTTAGCGTCTTATGGGAAAGCGGGCAGGCATGGAAAAGCTGTACTCGATCACGGAACTCGCGCGAGACCTGAACATCACACCGCGCACCATTCGCTACTACGAGGACCAGGGACTGCTGGCGCCGCAGCGGGTGGGCACCACGCGGGTGTATTCGCACCGCGACCGGGCGCGCATGATCCTGATCCTGCGCGGCAAGCGTCTCGGCTTTTCGCTGAAGGACATCAAGGAGTACCTCGATCTGTACGTCGTCGACACGACCCAGGTCGAACAGATCCGGGTGCTGGTCGCCAGGGTGGGCGACCGCATCGCCCAACTCGAGGATCAGTTGCAGACCGTGCAGACCACGTTGAAGGAGCTGCGCGATATCGAGCGCGTCAGCCTCGACATGCTGCGCCAAAAGGGCGCGGACGCGTCCTCGGTCTAGGGCGGGGGCGTCCGCATCACCCGGCGCCGCTCGTCTCGACGGTCCTTTCCCCTCCCTCCCGACCGCTGGAGACACGCCGATGAAGAAGGTGGTTATCGCCGGGTATGCGCGCTCGCCGTTCACCCTGGCAACCAAGGGCGCGCTGGCGTCCGTGCGGCCGGATGACCTGGCCGCCCAGGTGATCCGCGCGCTGGTGGCACGCACCGGTGTCCGCCCCGAGGACATCGAGGACCTGTTGCTCGGATGCGCCTTCCCCGAGGGCGAGCAGGGCCTCAATCTGGCCCGCCTGGTGGGGTTGATGAGCGGCCTGCCCCAGTCCGTGGGCGCCGCCACCCTGAACCGCTTCTGCGGGTCCTCCATGAGTTCGGTGCATGTGGCGGCCGGCTCGATCGCCATGGGCGCCGGCGAGGCGTTCGTCTGCGCCGGCGTGGAAAGCATGAGCCGGGTGCCCATCATGGGCTTCAACCCGCTGCCGCATCCCGATTTCGCCACGTCGAACCCCGGCGCCTACAGCAGCATGGGCGAGACCGCTGAAAACGTCGCCGCGCGCTGGTCGATCCCGCGCGCCGACCAGGAGGCGTTCGCGTTGCGCTCCCAACAGCGCACGGCCGAGGCCCAGGCGGCCGGCCGCCTGGCCGACGAGATCGTGCCCATCACCGGCCGCAAGGGCACGGTGGACCGGGACGGCTGCCCGCGCCCCGAGGCGACGGCCGAGGGGCTGGCCGGACTGAAACCGTCCTTCGACGCCGAGGGCGTGGTGACCGCCGGCACATCGTCGCCGCTGACCGACGGCGCCGCCGCCGTGCTGGTGTGCTCCGCCGACTACGCCGAGGCCAACGGCCTGGATGTGCTGGCGGCCGTGACCTCGGTGGCGGTGGACGGCTGCGATCCCGAGATCATGGGCATCGGCCCGGTGGGCGCCACCCGCAAGGCGCTCCGGCGCGCCAACCTGACGGTGGACCACCTGGACGTCATCGAACTTAACGAGGCCTTCGCCAGCCAGTCGCTGGCCTGCATGCGCGACCTGGGCCTGGACGAGGGCAAGGTGAACCTCGACGGCGGGGCCATCGCCCTTGGTCACCCGCTGGGGGCCACGGGTGCGCGCATCGTCGGCAAGGCCGCCAGCCTGTTGCGGCGGGAGAAGGGGCGCTATGCCCTGGCGACCCAGTGCATCGGCGGCGGTCAGGGCATCGCGACCATCCTGGAGGCGGTGTGATGACCGAGATCAAGACCGTCGCCGTGCTCGGCGCCGGGGTCATGGGGGCGGGCATCGCCGCCCACGTGGCCAACGCCGGGGCGCGGGTGCTGCTGCTGGACATCGTGCCGCCCGGGGCGGAGACCCGCAACGCCCTGGCCGAGGGCGCGGTGGCCCGCATGCTCAAGGTCGATCCGGCGCCCTTCATGGGCAAGGCCGCCGCCCGCAACGTCATCCCCGGCAACCTGGAGGATGACCTGGACAAACTGGCCGAGGCGGACTGGATCATCGAGGCGGTGATCGAGCGCCTGGACATCAAGCGCGACCTGTACGCCCGCATCGAGGCGGTGCGCAAGGAGGGCAGTGTTGTCTCCTCCAACACCTCGACCCTGCCGCTGTCCACCCTGGTGGAGGGGATGCCGGAGCGCTTCGCCCGCGACTTCCTCATCGCCCACTTCTTCAACCCGCCGCGCTACATGCGGCTGATGGAACTGGTCGGCGGTCCCCGGACCCGGCCGGAGGCGCTGGCGGCGGTGGAGCGCTTCGCCGACCTGCGCCTGGGCAAGAGCGTGGTGCACTGCAAGGACACCCCCAGCTTCATCGCCAACCGCCTGGGTGTGGTCTGGATCCAGACCGCCGTGGTCGAAGCGGTCGAACGTGGCCTGGACGTGGAGGATGTGGACGCCCTCATCGGCAAGCCCATGGGCATCCCCAAGACCGGGGTGTTCGGCCTGCTGGACCTGGTGGGGCTGGACCTGATCCCCCATGTCACGGCCAGCCTGGCCGGGTCGCTGCCCAAGGACGACCCGTTCCACGCCATCAACCGGCCGGTGCCGCTGGTGGAACGCATGATCGCCGAGGGCTATACCGGGCGGAAGGGCAAGGGCGGCTTTTACCGCCTGAACCGGTCCGGCGGCGGCCGCGTCAAGGAGGCGCTGGACCTGACCACCGGCGACTATCGCGTGTCCCGCAAGGCCGACGTGGCGGCGGTCAAGGACAGCCGCAAGGACCTGCGCGCGCTGCTGAGCCACGACAGCCCGCACGGCGCCTATGCCTGGGCGGTGATGGGGCCGACGCTGGCCTATGCCGCGTCCCTGGCGGGCGTGGTGGCCGACCACATCGCCGAGATCGACGAGGCCATGCGCCTGGGCTACGCCTGGACGCAGGGACCGTTCGAGCTGATCGACCGGATCGGCGCCGACTGGCTGGCCGAGCGGCTGGCGGCCGACGGCATGACCGTGCCGGCGATCCTGAAGACCGCCGCTGGCCGCGCCTTCTACCGCGTCGAGGACGGTCATCTGCAACAACTCGGCCTCGACGGCGCCTATCATCCCGTCCAACGGCCCGAAGGCGTGCTGTTGCTGGAGGACGTCAAGCGCGCCTCCAAGCCGATCCTGCGCAACGCCTCCGCCGCGCTGTGGGACATCGGCGACGGCGTCGCCTGCTTTGAGTTCACCAGCAAGATGAACGCCATGGACCCGGACATCATGGACTTGCTGGGCAAGGCCATGCGCCGGGTGAAGACAGACTACAAGGCCCTGGTGATCCACAACGAGGGCACCAACTTCTCGGTGGGCGCCAACCTGGGCCTGGCCCTGTTCGCGGCCAACATCGCCGCCTGGACCGAGATCGAAAGCCTGGTCGAGCAGGGCCAGGAGACCTATCGCGCCCTGCGGACGGCGCCGTTCCCGGTGGTCGGCGCGCCCTCTGGCATGGCGCTCGGCGGGGGGTGCGAAATCCTGCTGCATTGCGATGCCGTCCAGGCCCACGCCGAGACCTACATCGGCCTGGTGGAATGCGGCGTGGGCATCGTGCCCGCCTGGGGTGGTTGCGCCGAGATGCTGCACCGCTGGCAGACGCTGGGCAGGGTCCCCAAGGGTCCCATGCCGGCGGCGGCCAAGGTGTTCGAAACCATCAGCACGGCCACGGTGGCCAAGTCG
Source organism: Roseospira visakhapatnamensis (assembly GCF_014197915.1). GTDB lineage: Bacteria > Pseudomonadota > Alphaproteobacteria > Rhodospirillales > Rhodospirillaceae > Rhodospira > Rhodospira visakhapatnamensis. The sequence continues at coordinate 128,524 of NZ_JACIGK010000007.1, read as the reverse complement.
GCCGCCGAGGCCAAGACGCTGCTGTACCTGCGTCCGGACGACGGCATCACCATGAACCGAAGCCGCCTGCTGGCCGACGCCAAGGCGCGCGCCCTGGCCATGGTGGAGGCCGGCTACACCCCGCCGGAGCCACGCGCCTACGCCCTGCCGGGACCCTCGGGCCGCGCGGCGATGGAGATGGCGGTGCGCGGCTTCCGCCGCCTGGGCAAGGCCACGCCGCATGACGCGGTGGTGTCCGGCGCCCTGGCCGAGGTGTTGTCGGGCGGCGACGCCGATCCCCTGGACACCCTGGACGAGGACGCCGTGCTGGATCTGGAGCGCGCCCAGTTCATGCGGCTGGTGCGCGAGGCCGGCACCATCGCGCGGGTCGAACACATGCTGCTCACCGGCAAGCCGCTCCGGAACTGATACCAGCGGCGGATGAGCGTGACTCATCCGCCCCCGGGCGCCTTGCAGGCGCCCGGATGTTCCAGATCTTGGCACCGCAAAGCGGTGCCAGGGCGGCACCGGCCCGCTCCCCCACCCGGCCACCCACGACAGTATGCTTGGGGTGGCCGGGTGGGGGAGCGGGCCGGCCAAGGACTGCAACGGTCATTCTCAATGACCGTTGGTATGAGTCCCCATCAACACAGGAAGATACAGACGATGGCCAGCTACACCGCGCCCCTGCGCGACATGCGCTTCGTCCTCTACGAACTGTTGGAGGGCGACCGCCTGACCGGCCTTCCCGGGTACGAGGACTTCACCCGCGACGTGATCGACCCGGTGCTGGAGGAGGCCGGCAAGATCTGCGCCGAGGTACTGCACCCCCTCAACCGCAGCGGCGACGAGGAGGGGTGCACCCTGGAGAACGGCGTGGTGCGCACGCCGGCCGGCTTCAAGACGGCCTACGACCTGTTCCGCGACGGGGGCTGGACGGCGCTGGCCTGCGATCCGGCTTACGGCGGCCAGGGACTGCCGGCCATGGTCAACATCCTGGTCATCGAGATGATCTGTTCGGCCAACCTGTCCTTCGGCATGTACCCGGGCCTGTCCCAGGGCGCCTACGAAGCCGTGCACGGCCACGGCGCCCAGGCCCTGAAGGACCGGTACCTGCCCAGGCTGGTGGACGGCACCTGGGCGGGCACCATGTGCCTGACGGAGCCGCACTGCGGGACCGACCTCGGCCTGCTGCGCACCAAGGCGGTGCCCCAGGAGGACGGCAGCTACCGGGTGACGGGCACCAAGATCTTCATCTCGGCCGGGGATCACGACCTGACCGAGAACATCGTTCATCTGGTGCTGGCCCGCCTGCCCGACGCGCCCAAGGGGATCAAGGGGATCAGCCTGTTCCTGGTGCCCAAGGTCATCCCCAGGGAGGATGGCGGCCTCGGCCCGCGCAACGGCGTCACCTGCGCCAGCATCGAGCACAAGATGGGCATCAAGGCATCGTCCACCTGCGTGCTCACCTTCGAGGACGCCACCGGCTGGCTGGTGGGCACGCCCCACAAGGGCATGCGGGCCATGTTCACCATGATGAACGCCGCGCGCATGGCGGTCGGCGTGCAGGGGCTGGGGGTGGCCGAGGCCGCCTACCAGGGCGCGGCGGCCTATGCCCGCGAGCGCCTTCAGGGGCGCGCCCTGTCCGGCGCCAAGCGCCCCGACCTGCCGGCCGATCCCCTGACGGTGCATGCCGATGTGCGCCGCATGCTGCTCACCCAGCGGGCGTCCGTGGAGGGTTGCCGGGCGCTGGCCGCCTGGGTGGCCTGGCACCAGGATCTGGAGATGCGCCACCCCGATCCGCGGGCGCGCCAGGAGGCCGGCGACTTCGTCGCCCTCATGACGCCCATCGTCAAGGCGCTGTTGAGCGACCTGGGGTTCGAGGGCGCCAGCCTGGGCGTGCAGGTGTTGGGTGGACATGGCTACATCCGCGAGCACGGCATGGAGCAGTACGTGCGCGACGCCCGCATCACCCAGATCTACGAGGGCGCCAACGGGGTCCAGGCCCTCGACCTGGTGGGGCGCAAGCTGCCGGCCAACGCCGGCCGGTCGCTGCGCCGCTTCTTCCATCCGGTGAGCGCCTATATCGAAGCCTCCATGGATAACGACGATTTGGCGCCGTTCGTCATGCCCCTGGCCAAGGCGTTCACCCGCCTGCAACAGGCCACCGCCCAGGTGGCGCGGGCCGGCATGGCCAATCCCGACGAGGCCGGGGCGGCGGCCAGCGACTATCTGCGCCTGTTCGGGTTGACGGCGTTGGCGTTCCTGTGGACCCGCATGGCGGAAACCGCGCTGGCCAAGGCCGACGACGATCCGGACGGATTCTATGCCGCCAAGGTGGCCACGGCCCGCTTCTTCATGGACCGCATGCTGCCGCAGAGCGGCGCGCTGTTCTCGGCGGTGATGGCCGGTGGGGCGTCGATGATGGACTTCGACGAGGCGGCGTTTTGATGGGACGCGGCGATGCCCGGCGGGCATCGCCGCTCTTCCCGTGCATGCGAGGGCACGACCATGAACCTCTGGCTGCGCCTGACCCGTGTCATCCTCGCCAGCCTGGTCCGCCCCCGCCTGGCCATGGTGGACGGGTCCGGGCTGACGTTCCGGGTCTGGCCCACGGACCTCGACTTCAACCTGCACATGACCAACGCCCGCTACCTGGCCCTCATGGACCTGGGCCGCATGGACCTGATCCTGCGCACCGGGCTATGGCGCACCATCGTTCGGCACAAGTGGGCGCCGGTCATCGGCGGCACGGTGGTGCGCTACCGCCGGCCCCTGCATCCGTTCCAGCGTGTCCGCCTGACCAGCCGCATGCTCACCTGGGACGACAAGTGGATCTACATCGAGCACCGGCTCGAGTCGGGCGGCCGGCTGGCCTGCCAGGCGGTGGTGCGCAGCGCCTTCGTCGGCCCGGACGGCACCGTGCCGCCCCCGGCCGTGGCCGATGCCGTGGGGCACGACGGCGCTGCGCCGGCGCTGCCGACCTGGGTCGCGACCTGGAAAGGCATGGACGACAGCCTGGGCCGCTTCGTCTCGTGATCGACTCTCAAGACGCTCACCCGAAGGAGGACCGCATGGTCGACTTGCGCGACAAGACCCTGTTCATCACCGGGGCCAGCCGGGGCATCGGCCAGGCGATCGCGACGCGGGCGGCGCGCGACGGCGCCAACATCATCGTCGCCGCCAAGACGGCGCAGCCCCACGCCAAGCTGCCGGGCACCATCCACGACTCCGCCGCCGCCGTCGAGGCCGCCGGGGGCCGCGCCCTGCCCGTGGCCGTGGACGTGCGGGACGAGATGTCGGTCGCCCGGGCGGTGGCCGAGGGCGCCGAACACTTCGGCGGCATCGACATCGTCGTCAACAACGCGAGCGCCATCAGCCTGACCGGCACCGCCGAGACACCCATGAAGCGCGTGGACCTGATGTGGGACGTCAACATGCGCGGCACCTTCGCGGTGACCCAGGCCTGCCTGCCGTGGCTGCGCCGGGCGGACAACCCGCACATCCTGACGCTGTCGCCGCCGCCGTCGCTGGACCCGGCCTGGTACGGGCCGCACGTGGCCTACACCCTCAGCAAGATGGGCATGAGCCTGTGCGTGCTGGGCTGGGCCGAGGAGTTCCGTGCCCAGGGCATCGCCGCCAATGCCTTGTGGCCGCGCACGGTCATCGACACCGCCGCGCTGGCCATGCTGGGCGGTGCCGTCAAGCCGGAGCACTGCCGCACCCCGGCGATCCTGGCCGACGCGGCGCACGCCATCCTCACCCGCCCGGCGCGGACCTGTACCGGGCGCTTCTTCATCGACGACGAGGTGCTGCGCGAGGCCGGCGTCACCGACCTGTCCGGCTACGCCGTCGATTCGTCGAAGCCGCTGTTGCCGGACCTGTTCCTGCCCGAGGCCCTGGCCATGCCGCGCTCGACCGCCTGATCCCCAGTCCCCCGGTTCCCAAGTCCCCCGGTCCCCTGGCCGACGCGGGGACAATGGCGACGGTCCGGCGCGTCCCCGTCCGTCCGGCCCCGACATGATCACGCGGTCGTGGCGGGGTGGCGGAGGGGGACGGGCCGGCGGTGTGGGGGCGGGGGCGATCAGCCCTCGTGCTTGCGCATGAACGCCTGGAACGCCTCCCAGACCTCGGGATGCCGGTCGATGAAGATCTGGCTGGCCCGGCGCGCGCCCTCGCGGAACGCCGCGTGGGCATCGCCCTCGACCACGTGCAGCGCGCCCCCCTGGCCGAGCATCCGCTCGCGTTCGCGCTTGTCGCCCTCGATACCGCGCATCCACTGCGTGGCGAGCATCTCGGCGGTGGTGTCCTCGATCACCGCCCGCAGGTCGTCGGGCAGATCCTTCAGCCAGGCGTCGTCGGCCACGACGGTGTAGGTCAGCAGCGACAGGCCGGGCACCAGGGTGGCCTTCTTGGACGCCGAGACGCCCACCATCCGCCAGCCGCCGTAGGACGTGAAGATGCCGTCAATGGCCCCCTGCATCAGGGCGGCGGCCATCTCGGTGGCCGGCATGGTGATCGGGCTGGCGCCGTACTCGCGCATCAGCGCCTGCAACACCTTGCCGCCGGTCAGGCGGATCTTCTGCCCCTCCAGGTCGGCGGTGGTCTCCACGAAGCTGTCCGGGAACAGGAAGATCAGGTCGGCGGTGCGCATCAGGCCCATCACCCGCAGGCCCCGGTCGGCGACGAAGTCGGACAGCATGCCGGCCAGTTCCTGGGGCGCGCCCTCCTTCAGCATCACCTCGTCGGTGATCGAGAACGGCAGGTTCACCACGCCGTAGGCCGGCGCCACGCTCTCCAACTGGACGCTGACCGGCCAGACCATGTGGACGGCCCCGGTGCCCAGCGCCGCGACGGCCTCCTTGTCCTTGAACAGCGAGCCGGCGTGGTAGATCTGGACGTCGATGCGCCCGAGGGAGCGCGTCTCGATCAGGTCGGCGTACTCCTCCATGATCTCCGCCGTCCAATGGGTGGTGGCGATCTCGTTGGTCATGATCATCTCGACCTCGGCCGCCCGCGCGGACGGTGAGGCGGTTGCGACCAGAGCGACCAGCGCCGCCACGGCCGTGGCCTGCGCGAATGCGTCGAATACCGTGCGTGTCATGGATGTCTCCCTCTCCATTTGTGCTTCTCGTGGTTCGATGGGCGGCGACAGACGGGGCCGCCCCGATCGCGCCGCCCCGATCGCGCCGCCCCGATTGCGCCGCCCCGATTGCGCCGCCCCGATTGCGCCGCAAGGATCGACGGCGTGGATGTCGCCCGCCGACGGGAGCATCCGTCGTCCGGGCGCGGGGGATCTTACGGTCGGCGTGACCCGGTGGTCGCCGCCGGAGGTCGATCCGACGCACCACCTTCGGTATCGACAGATCGGTTCAAACAGGTTAGAAGGGTTCCGGGATCGAATCAAGTATTTATCCGAACAAATAGACCGTTACTCGGATTGGGTGTTTATGCCGTATTGAGCGTGTCGTCCCGAATAAACAAGCGCTTCAGAGGTGTCGATGTCCTTGACTTACCGTATCGGGCGATAAAGCGACGATCCGGTCGCGGGTGGTCCCGACTTATGCGGGGATGTACGGCAAGACCACGCTTCATTGCTGTTTCGCGGCCTTGGTGTTGTGGGGCTGCTCTGCCTCTGAACCGCGAAGTTTGCGTTGACACCACCGGCCCCATGGCGTCCAATTTGTTCGAATAATATGTGCGCCGCTGGCGGAGAACGCCGCCCCCTGTCCGCGCTCGCGGCGACGCCGGGCGGACCATCGCGGGCCATACCGGCACCAGGAACAACCAGAGGGACGCAACGCCATGGCGGGAGCGGAACAGCCCAGGCCGGGGCGCGTGATCGTGGCCGAGTCCGGCCGGTACCTGGAGGACTTCGCGGTCGGGGACACCTACGAGCACCGCCCCGGCCGCACGATCACCGAATCGGACAACATTCAGTTCAGCCTGATGACCATGAACGTCCATCCGATGCACTGTGACCATGCCTTCGCCGCCGCCAGCGAGTTCGGCCGGCCGCTGGTCAACAGCGGCCTCACCCTGGCCATCGTGCTGGGCATGACGGTCAACGACGTCAGCATGAAGGCGGTGGCCAACCTGGGCTGGACGGACATTCGCCTGACGGCCCCCGTGTTCCCCGGCGACACCGTCTACGCCCGGTCCACGGTTCTGGAGGTGCGCGACAGCCGGTCGCGCCCCCACCAGGGCATCGTGACCACCCGCACCGAGGGCTACAAGGCGGATGGAACGTCGTTCATGACCTTCGAGCGCGCCAGCCTGATCCCCCGGCGGTCCCACGCCGCCGGGACGGCGGGCGGCTGAGGGCCGGGCCGGGGCGGGGCTTCTTTCCGGGGAGGACACCATGACCGCTGTCGCGCCACCCTCCGCGCCACCCTCCACGCCCCCCCGGGGACCGTTGACCCTGGATGAGACCGCCGACGAACCGGCGGCGCGGCTGGCGGCGTTCGCGGCCCGGACGCGCTGGGGCGACATCCCCGCCGAGGTCCGCGTCCGCGCCCACCATCATGTGCTCGACGCGGTCGGCATCGCGCTCGCCTCGGGGGGATACGAGTTCGCCCGCGCCACGCTGACCGCGACACGCGGCCTGGGCGGGGACGGTCCTGTGCCGGTGATCGGCCTGCCCGCCTGGCTGCCGGCCCGCGACGCCGCCCTGGTCAACGGTGTTCTGTGCCACGGCCTCGACTTCGACGACACCCATCTGGGGGGGGTCGTGCATCCGACCGTCAGCGCCTGGCCGGCGGCGATGGCGGCGGCGGTCCATGCGGGGGCCAGCGGCGAGGACATGATGCTGGCCTATGTCATCGGCGTCGAGGCGACGACGCGGGTCGGCATGGCCGGGGCGGGGGCCTTCCACCGCCAGGGCTTCCACCCCACCGGGGTGGCCGGGGTGTTCGGCGCCACGCTGGCGGCGGGCCGTCTGTTCGGGCTCACCGCCACGCAACTGGTGCGCGCCCAGGGGATCGCCCTGTCGATGGCCTCGGGCAGCCTGGAGTTCCTGGAGGACGGCGGCTGGACCAAGCGCCTGCATCCGGGCTGGGTCGCCGCCGCCGGCCTGACCGCCGCGGCCCTGGCGCGCGAGGGCTTCACCGGCGCCACCCGGCCGTACGACGGCCGCTACGGACTGTTCACGCTCTATCTGGGCGCCGACGGGTCCAGCGCCGACCAGGCGTCCGTCACCGCCGGCCTGGGCCGGACGTGGGAACTGATGAACACCGCCATCAAGCCGTACCCGGCCTGCCACTTCGCCCACGGCTGCATCGACGCGGCGCTGGTGCTGGCCGCTCGCCTGGCGGAGCAGGGGATGGCGGCCAGCGACATCGCCCAGGTCACGGCCATGTTGCCCGAGGCGGTGATCCCCGTCGTCTGCGAGCCCGAGGCCAACAAGAAGGTGCCGGCCAACGCCTACGACGCCCAGTTCAGCGTTCCGTACCTGGTGGCCGCGGCCCTGGTTCGCCGGCGCCTGACCCTGGCGGAACTGGACGAGTCGGCGCGCGCCGATCCGGCGATCCAGGCGCTCGCGCGGCGGGTGTCCCACGCCGTCGATGCCGAGACCACCTTCCCCCGGCACTACACCGGCGCGCTCGACGTCCGTCTGGCCGACGGGCGCGTCCTGTCGCATCGCGAGGCGCTGAACCGGGGATGCGCGGAGCGCCCGTTGAGCAACACAGACATCATCGAGAAGTTCGCCGGCAACGCGGCCACCGCCACCCATGACGCCCGGGCGGAGCGCGTCCGCGCGGGCGTGCTGTCGTTCGCCGAGGCCCCCGACGCGCGGACGGCGCTGGCCGTGCTGGCGCAGCCGGCGCTTGGCTGACCGCGCCGCGATCCAAGGAGACCCCGCGATGCCCGATCCCGTGACCGACCGCCAGGCGTCCCCGTCCGACGGGCAGCGCGAGCAGGACCGCCTGATCCTGGACAGCATCGACCGCTTCCTGGAGCGCGAGGTCGCCCCCCATGCCCACGCGCTGGAGCATGACGACGTCTATCCGGCCGACATCGTCGCGGCCATGCGGGACCTGGGTCTGTTCGGCGCCACCATTCCCGAGGCCTACGGCGGCCTGGGCCTGCGGCCCAGCCTGTATGCCCGGATCATCGAGCGCATGGCGCGGGTGTGGATGTCGATCACCGGTGTCATCAACAGCCACCTCATCATGGCCCACATCGTCGCCACCAAGGGCACCGAGGCCCAGCGCGCCCACTTCCTGCCGCGCTTCGCCACCGGCGAGTTGCGCGGCGGCCTGGCCCTGACCGAGCCGGATTGCGGCACCGACCTTCAGGCCATCCGCACCACGGCGCGGCGCGACGGCGACGCCTATGTCGTCAACGGCACCAAGACCTGGATCTCCAACGGCATTCACGGCCGTTGCTTCGCCCTGCTGGTCAAGACCGATCCCACGGCGGACCCGCGCCACGCGGGCATGAGCATGCTGATCGCCGAGAAGGGCGACGGCTTCCGGCCCAGCCGCAAGCTGGAGAAGCTGGGCTACAAGGGCATCGACAGCGCCGAGTTGATTTTCGAGGACTACCGGGTGCCGGCCGACCGGCTGGTGGGCGAGACCGAGGGCACCGGCATGCAGTGCGCCGGCGCCGGGCTGGAACTGGGCCGCATCAACGTGGCCGCGCGCGGGGTCGGCATCGCCCAGGCGGCGCTCGACCAGTCGCTGGCCTACAGCCAGGTGCGCAAGACGTTCGGCAAGCCGATCTGCCAGCACCAGGCGATCCAGCTCAAGCTGGCCGACATGGCCACCCGGGTCGAGGCCGCGCGCCTGCTGGTGGACAAGGCCGCGCGGACCTTCGAGTCGGGCCGGCGCACCGACCTGGAAGCCGGCATGGCCAAGCTGTTCGCCAGCGAGGCGGCCATCGAGAACAGCCTGGAGGCCATGCGCATCCACGGCGGCTACGGCTATTCCAAGGAATTCGATGTGGAGCGGCTGTACCGCGACGCGCCCCTGCTGGCCATCGGCGAGGGCACCAACGAGATCCAGCGCGTCATCATCGCCAAGCGTCTGGTCGAGCGCCACCCCGCCTGAGCCGTCCATGCAGGAGAAGGAAAGAGTCCGTCATGAGCACCGCCGATGCGCCGTCCCTGCCCCTGGAGGGGGTCACCATCCTGGCCGTGGAGCAGTATGGCGCCGGTCCCTTCGGCACCATGTTGCTGGCCGACATGGGTGCCGAGGTCCTCAAGATCGAGACACCGGACAGCGGGGGCGAGGTGGGGCGCCAGATCGGCCCCTATTTTTTCGGCGAGGGCGACAGCCACTTCTTCCAGGCGTTCAACCGCAACAAGCGCAGCATGACGCTCAACCTGAAGCACCCGGACGGGCGCGCGGTGTTCGAGCGCCTGGTGGCCGGCGCCGATGCCGTGCTCGACAACCTGCGCGGCGACCTGCCGGAAAAGCTCGGCCTGACCTACGACGACCTGAAGGCCGTCAATCCGGCCATCGTCTGCGCCCACCTGTCGGCCTACGGCCGCGACGGTCCGCGCAAGGGCTGGCCCGGCTACGACTTCCTGATGCAGGCCGAGGCCGGCTATCTGTCCCTCACCGGCGAGCCCGACGCCCCGCCGGCCCGCTTCGGCGTGTCCATCGTCGACATGATGGCCGGGCAACTGGCGGTGCTCGGGCTGGTCTCGGCCCTGACGGGCGCGCGCCGTACCGGGCGTGGCATGGACGTGGACGTCAACCTGTTCGACACCGCGCTGCACAACCTCACCTATCTGGCGGCCTGGTATCTGAACGCCGGCCACCGCCAGGGACGCGAGCCGCGCTCCGCGCATCCCTCGCTGACGCCCTGCCAGCTCTACCGCACCCGCGACGGCTGGCTGTTCATCATGTGCAACAAGGAGAAGTTCTGGCCCCTGCTGGCCGAGAAGCTGGGGCATCCCGAGTGGATCGCCGACCCTCGCCTGGACTGCTTCAAGGCCCGGCTGGACCACCGCGCGCTGGTCACCGCCCTGCTGGACGAGGCGCTGGGGGAGCGCGACTCGCAGGCGTGGATGGAGATCCTGGGCGGCGTGGTGCCCGTCGCGCCGGTCCTGGACGTTTGCGAGGCGCTGGACAATCCCTTCGTGGTGGACCGGGGCCGGCTGGACGATTTTCCGCGCGCCGAGGGCGGCGATCCGGTGCGCATGCTGGCCCCGCCCATCCACCTGGGCGCCCGCGATACGCCGCGTCGCGCGGCACCGTCGCTGGGCGCGGACACCGAGGCCGTGCTGGGGGCGCACGGCTATTCGGCCGGGGACATCGCGGCCCTGCGCGCGGTGGGGGCGATATGAGCCGCCCGGCCGGCCCCTTGAGCGCGATGTCCGCCGGCGGCGGCGCCGGCGCGGGCGACGGCCCCCGCTATCCGGCGATCATGCGCATCCTGGTGGAGGAAATCGGCGCCGGACGGTATGCCCTGGGGGAGCGGCTGCCGACCGAGCACGACCTGTGCCAGCGCTTCGGCGCCAGCCGGCATACGGTGCGCGAGGCCCTGCGTCACCTGAAGGACATGGGCCTGATCGCCCGCCGGCAAGGCTCCGGCTCGGTGATCATCGCCCACTACCCCGAACAGCGCTTCGTCAACTCCATCACCTCGCTTGACGAACTCGTGCAGTATGCCGAGACAACCTGGCTGGATGTGCTGGCCGTGGATAAGATCGTGGTCGACGAGACCCTGGGCACCTGGCTCCGGGCCACGCCCGGAGAGCCGTGGTTGCGGCTCTCGGCGTTGCGCCGGGTGGCCGGTGTGCGCGACCCCTTCGCCTACACCGAGGTGTTCATGCCGATCGCGTTCGAGGCCCTGGTGGGCGAGATCGGCGCCGAGGTCAGCGCCCTCTACGCCATGCTGGAACGTCGCTTCGGCGTGCGTGTCGCCAAGATTCATCAGTCGATCGAGGCCGTCACCGCCGACGCCAACGTCGCCAGCCGCCTGGACATCGTGTCGGGCGCGCCGCTGCTGCGCATCAAGCGGTGCTACGTGGCCGAGGACGGCACGCTGATCGAACTGGCGGTGAACCACCACCCCGCCGACCGCTTCCGCTACGAGATGACCCTGGACCGCAAGCCGGTGGGCGGTGCCTTGGTCAACGACATCCGCGACTGGCCGGGTCCCAACGAGGCCAGCGCGACCGCCGACCGGCGCGGATCGCCGGTCCATCACGCCACGGAGACCAACGATGATCGAGACGGCCACACTCCTTGCGCGGACTGAGTCCGGTCCGGAGGCGATGGCGTGGATGATGGCGCGGGGCCTGGGCCTCTCGCTCACGGCGGACGAGGCGGCCCGCGCGGCGGCCCTGGTGACGGTCGCCCGCGAGGGCCTGTCCCGCGCCATCGTCGATCGCACCCTTCCAGGACCCGACCGGGAGCGGGATCCCGACGGCGACTGGCTGGTCGAGACGCCCCCCGACGCCTTCGAACGGCTGATGGCGCACTATCGCGAGGCCTTCGTTCGGTGAGCGAGGGTCGCCGAATCGACGCGGCACGGCTGCTGAAAGGCCCGATGGGACCGGCGCTGCGGGCGCTGGCCGAGGGGCGGGTCACGGCGACGGCGCTGACGGAGGCCGCGCTGGACCGCGCGCGCACCGTGGGCGCGCGCCTGAACGCGGTCATGACGCTGGACGAGACGCACGCGCGCGCCGCCGCCGCCGAGAACGACGCCCTGCCCCCGGACCAGCGCGGCGCCCTGCACGGCCTGCCACTGGCCCACAAGGACATCTTCCATCGCGCCGGCCGGCGGACCACCCTGGGCTCGCGGGCGCGGGACGCCTTCGTGCCGGCGCGGTCGTCGGTGCTGATCGAGCGCCTGGAGGCGGCGGGCAGCGTGACCCTGGGGGGCCTGCATACCGCCGAGTTCGCCATGGGGCCGACGGGCCACAACGAGCACTACGGGCGATGCCGCAACCCCTGGAATCCCGACCTCATCACCGGGGGCAGTTCCAGCGGCTCGGGCGCCGCCGTGGCGGCGCGTCTGGTGTTCGCGGCGCTGGGCTCCGACACCGGCGGGTCGGTGCGCCTGCCGGCCGCGATCTGCGGCGTGACCGGCCTCAAGCCGACCCAGGGCCGTCTGGACACCGCCGGCATGATGGGCCTGTCCGCCAGCCTGGATTGTCCCGGAATCCTGGCCCGTGGCGCCGAGGACGTGGCCCGCGTGATGGACGTGGTGGACACCCATCCGCCCCCGGGGGGGTTCCGGGCGGCGCTGGACCACGGCGAGGCCCGCCTGAGCGGGCTGACCCTGGGCTTGCCGGACCGCTACTACCTCGCCGATCTCGATCCCGAGGTGGCGGCCCGCTTTTCAGAGGCCATCCGGGTGTTCGAGGGGCTGGGCGCCCGCGTCATCGCGGTGGTCGTGCCCGACCATGAGTCCCTGGCGGATCTGGCGGATCTGACCTGGACGCCCGAGGCGGCCGCCCAGCATCTGCCCGGCCTGAGGGCCTATCCGGAGCAGTACGGACGACAGGTGCGCGCGCGATTGTTGCAGGGTTTGGTCACGCCAGCCGTGTTCCACTTGCAGGCGCGCAAGCTTCGCGCGCATTATCTGCGCGCCATGGTGGAGGGGCCGTTGAGCGCGTGCAATGCGCTGGTGACCCCCGCCCTGGCCATCACCACGCCGACGGCGGCCGAGATGGACGTCGGCGCCGGCGCGGCGATGCGCGAAACCCTGGCTCGCATCACGCGTCAGACGCGGCCGCTGTCCTACCTGGGCTTGCCGGGGGTGGTGACGCCGATGGGGCGCTCCTCCAATGGGGGGCCCACGGCCTTGCAGATCATCGGGCGCCCGTTCGACGAGGCCGCTCTGTTGCGGGTGTCCCATGCCTTCGAGACCCGGACCCGTTGGCTGAACGAGGCACCGCCGATGGCCATGTGACGGGGCCACGCAATGGGGGCCATGCAAATGGGGGCCGCCCCGGCCGCCGGACCTGACGCCGACCCCGAGAGGGAGAAGACACCATGACCGTCAGCACCCGATCGGGACGCCTTCTTCGACTCTGGACACGGGTGGAGGCACACGGACTGCTCACCGTGGCCACGGTCCTGATGGCGGTCGCCATGGGGGTCATGGTGGTGGAGGCGGTGTCCCGCTACGGATGGGGCGTCAGCCACTGGTGGGCCGAGGAACTGGTCCGCTATCTGGTGGTCTGGAGCATGTTGCTGTCCATTGGCGTGGCCAGCCGGCGCGGCCATTTCATTCGCATGGATCTGTTGATCACGGCGCTGCCGCGGCGGGCGCAACTGGCGCTGGGCTGGGTGACGGTGGTCGTCGGCGTGGCCTTCTGCGGCGTCCTGCTCTACGCGTCCGTGATCGAGGTCCGGCACCTGTACCGCATCGGCATGTACACGGAGTCGAACCTCGACCTGCCGCTGTGGGTGGTGCGTCTGGTGCTGCCGGTGGGCGCGGTGCTGTACGGGCTGTACTTCATCGGCTGCGGGGCGCGTCTGGCCCGGGGCGAGGACCCGTTCCGCGCCGCGCGTCGGGACGGGGCCGATCCCGATCCCGAGTCCGAGCCCGCGACGGCCCGGGCGCCGACCGTCGCGCCGGTCACCGCCGCCGATGCCGTCCCCGACTCCCGTCCCCGCCCTGTCATCGAGACTCGTCCGGATCCCGGTCTGGACCCGGGTCTGGATCCGGCCGTCGCCGACGGGGGGGTCCGCTGAGCCATGACCACCGCTCTGTCCGTTCTCGCCCTGCTGCTGCTGGTGGCGATGGGTGTGCATGTCGCCATCGCCCTGGGCATCATCGCCGTCGCCCTGATGCTGTTCAGCTTCCAGATCCCGCCGGTGCTGATCGCCCAGATGGCCTGGGGGTCCATCGACAGCTATGCCCTGGTGGCGATTCCCTTCTTCATCTTCGCCGGCAACCTGATGTCGCGTGGCGACCTGGCGCTGGTCATCCTCAACCTCGTGGGGTCGGTCATCCGCGTGTTTCGCGGAGGCGTCGCGCTCGCGCTCGCGGCCTCCAGCGTGTTCTTCGCCGCCGTCAACGGCTCCAGCGTCGCCTGCACGGTGGCCCTAGGCCCGGCGGCGGTGAAGCTGCTGCCGAAGGAGAACTACGACGTCCGCTTCTCGGCCGCGCTGGTCGCCGTGTGCGGCACCGTCGGCCTGATGATCCCGCCGTCGCTCACCTTCATCCTGATCGGGTCGATCACCGGCATGCCGATCACCGACCTGTTCATCGCCGGGTTGCTGCCGGGGTTGATGGAGGTGATGCTGTTGTCCTTCACCACCGTCTGGATCAGTCGGTTGCGGGGGTTCGGCGTCAAGCAGGACGCCCCGGACTGGGTCACGTTCCGCCGTGAACTGCCGCGTGCCTCGGGCGCGCTGTTCATGCCGGTGCTGATCATCGGCTCGATCTACATGGGCATCTTCACGCCGACCGAGGTCTCGGCGCTGGCGGCCCTGTATGCGCTTGTCCTGGTCCTGCTGGTCTACCGCACCGCGGGCGTGGGCACGGTGTGGGACGTCGGCAAGCAATCGGTGATGCAGACGGTGATGATCTATGGCGTCCTGCTGGGCGCCGGGTTGCTGACCGCGCTTCTGACCCGCCTGGGCCTGGGCAGTGAACTCACCGCCATGCTCAAGGCCGCCGACGTGGCGCCCTGGATGTTCCTTCTCGCCGTCAACGTCCTGCTGCTGTTCGTCGGCATGTTCCTGGACGGTGTCTCGATGATCGTGCTGCTGACACCGATCCTGTTCCCGATGGCCACGGCCATGGGCATCGACCCCATCCACTTCGCGGTCATCATGACGGCGTTGGTGGAGGTGGCCACGCTGACTCCGCCCATCGGCCTCAACCTGTTCGTCATGAGCCGCATCACCGCCCTGCCGATTCACGCCATTGTCAGCGGGGTGCTGCCGTTCTACGCCACGCGCATCGTTGGATTGATCATCATCAACGCCTGGCCGGCCCTGTCCCTGGTTCTGGTCCGCTAACGTCCGCCGTGGCGTCTTGGCCCCCCGCCGGTTCCGAAGCCCCGCGCCCCTGTCCGAGGCCGCCGCCGTTCGCGTCCTCGGCGCCGGTTTCGCGCCGGATGATGGCACGCCATGGCCTGGTTTCCGGGGCCCGTCGCCGACGGGGCCGGGGCGATCGCGGCCCGTCCCGGAATGAGTATATCTAGGATATGGTGTGTCCCGAAAAAGACATGAGAATAGCCTGGATTGTGGCAGGGGCATGGTGTACCTTTACAGTCGTAACCAGGCGACTGTGGACACGGCTAGAACTACAAACACCAATCCCCCAAAAGTCCGCACTGCCATCCGATCTCGCTGGAGCACGTTCAACTGTGCTCCGCCATGCATCGGCGTGGGCTTCTATCCAAGGTTACATGCCGTGGTCATGACGGTGTGTTTGGAACGCCGGACAGCCCCAAGGCCCCCGATGACGCGCCCCTGAGTCGCGCGTCTCGCGTTCCCAGGCTCGCGACCGACGGACCCCCGTGTCCGAGGGCTGCCCGACCGACGCCACCATTGGCTTCGGATCGGACGGCCGCACGCGCCCGCCCGTCCTTCGGGGAACGCAAACCCCGGGCGAGACATGGGGGGACCGGCGCGTGTCCCTTGGCGTTCGACTCCGTCGGCGCCGTGCATCCGGGCACACGACCCGCCGCCGAACAGAAGGACCACGCCATCATGGAAACCGTCGATTTCCGGGACCGGAACACGGATCTGGTCGCTGACCGACAGGAATACGGCGACGATCCCATCGCCGTGCGCGACAGCGACCAGTACCGGGCGGAGTACGTCCAGACCTTCGTCGAGAAATGGGACGACCTGATCGATTGGAGCGCGCGCGCCGAAAGCGAGGGGCGCTTCTTCATCGATGTGCTCAAGGCCCGGGGCAAGGCCAAGATCCTCGATGTCGCCTGCGGCACCGGCTTTCACTCCGTGCAGTTGATGCGCGCCGGCTTCGACGTCACCTCGGTGGACGGGTCGGCCGCCATGCTGGCCAAGGCGTTCGACAACGCCAAGGATCAGCGCATGATCCTGCGCACCTGCCAGGCGGACTGGCGGTTCCTGAATCGCGACCTGCAAGGCAAGTTCGACGCCATCATCTGCCTGGGCAACAGCTTCACCCATCTGTTCAACGAGCGCGACCGGCGCCGTGCCCTGGCCGAGTTCTATGCGGCCCTGAAGCATGACGGCGTCCTGATCCTGGATCAGCGCAACTACGACGCCATCCTGGACAGCGGCTTTTCAAGTGCCCACAAGTACTACTATTGCGGGGAGCGGGTCACGGCCGAACCCGAGCACGTGGATCCCGGCCTGGTGCGCTTTCGGTATGCGTTTCCCGATGGGTCCGAGTACCGGTTGAACATGTTTCCGCTGCGCAAGAATTACATGCGGCGCCTGCTGAGCGAAGCCGGGTTCCAGCACATTCGCAGTTATGGGGACTTCCAGGAAACCTACCAGGAAGACGATCCCGACTTTTTCATCCACGTGGCCTCGAAGAGTTATGATGCCGACCGTGGCGAGCGTGACCTCAAGAAAATCGCCTCCATCGCCGAGACGTACTACGATAGCGGCGATGCCGACAACTTCTACTACCAGATTTGGGGTGGCGAGGACATCCACGTCGGTCTGTATTCGGACACACCCGGGGAAACCATCAAGGACGCCAGTCGCCGCACCGTGGACACCATGGCCGAGCGGGTGGACCTGGGTCCCGACAGCCGGGTCCTGGATATCGGCGCCGGCTATGGCGGGGCGGCGCGTCGCCTGGCCGCCGGACATGGGTGCATGGTGCACTGCCTGAACATCTCGGAAACGCAGAACGCCACCAACCGTCGCCTGACGGCGGCGCAGGGCCTGGACGGCAAGGTGACCGTGGTGCACGGCAGCTTCGAGGATATCCCCGAGCCGGACCAGCGCTTCGACGTGGTCTGGTCGCAAGACGCCATCCTGCATGCCGGCGACCGTGACCTGGTGCTGGAGGAGGCCTTCCGCGTCCTGAAGCCCGGCGGTCACCTGGTCTTCACCGACCCCATGCAGGCCGACGACGTGCCGGACGGCGTGCTGCAGCCGGTGTACGACCGGATCCACCTGGAGAGCCTCGGCTCGTTCGCGTCCTATCGCGAGGCGGCGGCCCGCGCCGGATTCGAGGTCGTGTCCATCACCGACCTGACCGGGCACCTGCCGACACACTACGGGCGCGTCGCCGAGGCGCTGCGGGAGCGCTACAACGAGGTGGCCAAGGTGTGCAGCCGGGGGTACCTCGACCGCATGCTGGTGGGGCTGGACAACTGGGTCGAGGCCGGCGACGCCGGCTACCTGGCCTGGGGCATTTTGCACCTGCGCAAGCCGGGCTGACGGGGAGCCGAGTGTTGGGACGGGGTGTCGGGACGGGTCCCGGTCCTGCCTCCGTCCGCCGTCCTCCTCCACGGGTCCGGTGGCACGGGGTCCCTAGGTGTTGCGATTCAGTCTCGGTCAAATGTCCCTGGGTGGGATAAGGCCACCCGGATGTTGCGTTGCCGCGCCAGGGCATTCTAGATAGAGCGATCGTCCCCGCCTTTCTCGCATCAAGGATCAAGCCCGTGGATCCTGTCGTCACGTCCTCCGAGCCCGAGCGTGGAGCCACCCCGCCGGGGGAGATGCCCACGCGCCTCCGTGTCATCCTGGCCAATCCGCGCGGCTTCTGCGCCGGCGTGGAACGCGCCATCGAGATCGTCGAGCGGACCATCGAAATCTATGGCCCGCCAGTCTACGTGCGCCACGAAATCGTGCACAACAAGCACGTCGTCGAGGCGTTGCGCTCCAAGGGGGCGGTGTTCGTCGAGGAACTGGACGAGGTGCCCGACGGCGCCATGACCATCTTCAGCGCCCACGGCGTGCCCCAGGCGGTGGTCAAGGAGGCCCAGGGGCGCGGCCTGCCGGTGATCGACGCCACCTGCCCGCTGGTGTCCAAGGTGCATCGGGAGGGCCAGAACCAGGCCCGCAAGGGCCGCGAGGTGGTGATGATCGGCCACGCCGGCCATCCCGAGGTGGAGGGCACCCGGGGCCAGATCCCGGGCGGCGTGCACCTGGTCAGCCGGGTGGAGGACGTGGACAGCCTGCGGGTGCGGGATCCGGACCTGGTCGCCTACGTCACCCAGACCACGCTGTCCGTGGATGACACGCGCGACGTGATCAACGCCCTGAAGGCCCGTTTCCCCAAAATCCAGGGACCGGACGTCAAGGATATCTGCTATGCCACGCAGAACCGGCAGACGGCCGTGCGCGAACTGGCCAAGCGGGTCGACCTGCTGCTGGTGGTGGGCGCGCGCAACTCCTCGAACTCCAACCGCCTGGCGGAGATCGGCACGACCATGGGCGTGCCGAGCTATCTGATCGACGACGCCTCGATGGTCCAGGATGGCTGGTTCCAGGGTGTTTCCGTCGTGGGCGTGACGGCGGGCGCCTCGGCCCCGGAGCGGCTGGTGCGCGATCTGGTGGCGCGCATCGACGCGGTGGCCCCGGCCACCGCCGAAACCTTGCAGGGCGTCGAGGAGCATATGCAATTCAAGCTGCCGCGAACCCTGTCGGATGCCATGCGCGAGCGCGGGATCACGGTTGACGCCAACCGCGACCGCCACGATCTCCACATCGCCTGACTCTCTCGACTCCCGCGCCGCCGCCCGCCGGGCCTTGGGTCCCTCCGTGCGAGGCGGCGCGCGAGCGCGCGGCATCCCACCCCTCCGGTCCCCCGGGGCGCGCCGACCGCCCCCCCGCCGACCGAGCCAAAGAGGTATGAACGTGGCCGTTCCCTTGATCCAGCAAGTCCGCGTCGGGTCCTACCTGATGAAGCAGCGCCTGCGCGGCACCAAGCGCTATCCGCTGGTGCTGATGCTGGAACCCCTGTTCCGGTGCAACTTGGCCTGCGCCGGCTGTGGCAAGATCGACTACCCGGACAGCATCCTCAACAAGCGTCTTTCGGTGGACGAATGCGTGGGCGCGGCCGAGGAGTGTGGCGCGCCGATCGTCTCCATCGCCGGGGGCGAACCCCTGCTGCATCGGCAGATCGTCCAGATCGTCGAGGGCCTGACCGCGCGCAAGAAGTTCGTGTACCTGTGCACCAACGCGCTGCTGCTGCACAAGCGGCTGGACGACTTCACGCCAAGCCCGTACCTGTCCTTCTCCATCCACCTGGACGGCGACCGAGAGCATCACGACGAGGCCGTCTGCCAGGAGGGCGTGTTCGATCGCGCCGTGGCGGCGATCAGGGAGGCGCGTGGGCGCGGCTTCCGCGTCACCTGCAACACCACCCTGTTCGAGGGCGTGGACGTGGAGCGGGTGGCCAACTTCGTCAGCTTCGCCACCGATGATCTGGGCGTGGAGGGGGTCACCATCGCCCCCGGATTCGCCTACGAGCGCGCGCCCACCCAACAGGTGTTCCTGAACCGCAAGCGCACCAAGCAGCTGTTCCGCGATCTGTTCGCGCTGGGCAAGGGCCGCAAGTGGCGCTGGAACCAGTCGCAGCTCTATCTGGACTTCCTGGCCGGCAACCAGACGTACGACTGCACGCCCTGGGGCAACCCGACCCGCAACGTGTTCGGCTGGCAGCGCCCGTGTTATCTGCTCAACGAGGGGTCCGTCGCCACGTTCAAGGAGTTGATGGAGACCACCGACTGGGACGGCTATGGCACCGGGCGCTACGAGAAATGCGCCAACTGCATGATGCACTGCGGCTATGAGGCCACCGCCGTCGCCGACACCGTGGGCCGGCCGCTGAAGGCCCTGGGCGTGGCCCTGCGCGGCGTGCGCACCGACGGGCCGATGGCGCCGGAGGTGTCGTTCGAGACCCAGCGCCCGGCGCAATGGGTGTTCGATGACTTTGTCCGCAACCAGATGAGCCGCGCCGACGCCGCCCGGGCCGATCGCGAGGCCGCGCGAGGCTGCGCGGGCGCCAGCGCGCCGGGCGCCGCGCCGCCGTCCTCCCGGACCGACGACACCGCCGTCGCCTGACGGTCCGTCCGGATCGCCTCGACACCCGCCCCGGGGGCGGGGCGTGTCCGGGCGCGGAGGCGGCAGGACACATGGCGAGAGACAGGCCGCGCCCGGGTTGGTCCGGGCGCGGCGCCATGCCCCATTTCCGTTTCCCCCGGCCGATGTTCTGGATTAGGCTCCCGGCCATGACGCACGACACAGAACCTGTTCGAGCGGCGGAGGAGCCGCCGCGCCTGGTCTATCGGCTGTGCTCGCTGGACGATTGGCAGGCGGCCGCGACGGTCGGAGTCTTCCTCGGGTCCGATCAGGACCGCGCCGACGGGTTCATCCATCTGTCCGGCGCGGACCAGGTGCCCGAAACCGCGGGCCGGCACTATGCCGGTGTGCGTCCGTTGATGCTCTTGACCGTCGATGCCCGCCGGGTTGATGGCGAGGTGCGCTGGGAGGAAAGCCGGGGCGGCGCCCTGTTCCCCCATCTGTATGGCACCATTCCCCTGGAAGCGGTGCTGGCGGCGTACCGCCTCGCCGAGGACCGGGCGGGGCGTCTGATGGTCCCACCACTGATGACGATGCCGGGAGACCTGGGACCATGAAGGTTATGGATAAGGTTGTGGATGACATGTTCCTCAGCGTCCTCAAGTCGATGGACGCGGAGAAGGCGCACGACCTGAGCGTCCGGACACTGGCCCGGGGCATGGGGCCGACCCTGCCGCCGCCCGACCACCCGGCCCTGGGGGTCACCGTCTGGGGCAAGCGGTTCATCAACCCGCTGGGGCTGGCCGCCGGCTATGACAAGAACGCCCTGGTGCCCGACGCCTGCCTGCGCATGGGCTTCGGCCACGTGGAGGTGGGCGGGGTGACCCCGCGCGCCCAGGAGGGCAACGATCCGCCCCGCCTGTTCCGCCTGCCGGAGGACGGGGCGATCATCAACCGCATGGGTCTGAACAACGAGGGCATGGTGGTGGTCTATCAGCGCCTCGCCAAGCGGGTCCGCTACGACGACCGGGGGTTCGTGGGCGTCAACCTGGCCAAGAACGCCGACACGCCCAACGACCGCGCCGCCTCCGACTACGCGACCCTGGCCGCGCTGCTGCATCCCTATTGTGACTTCATGGTGCTCAACCTGTCCTCGCCCAACACAGAGGGGCTGTGCGAGCTTCAGGATCCGGCCTCGCTGCGCGCCATCATCCGCCGGGTGCGCGCCGCCACGCCGGACGACGCTCCGCCGCTGCTGCTGAAGATGTCGCCCGACCTGACCGAGGCCCAGATGGACGATCTGGCCGGCGTCGCCGTGGAGCCGGAGAACCCCCTGGACGGCATCATCTGCGTCAACACCACCACCACCCGGCCCGAGGGGCTGCGCAACCCGATCAAGGATCAGCCCGGGGGCCTGTCCGGCATGCCCATCAAGGCGTTGTCGCTGGCCCGGCTGCGGTCCATGGCCGATCGTCTGTATGGACGGGTGCCGCTGGTGTCGGTGGGCGGCGTGGACTGCGCCGCCGACGTGATCGAGCGCCTGCGCGCCGGCGCCAGTCTGGTGCAGCTCTACACGGCGCTCGCCTATTGCGGCCATCGCCTGATCCCGCTGATCAAGACGGACCTGATCAAGGCCATGAGGGAGCAGGATATCGGGTCGATCGAGGAGATCATCGGCGCCGACCTGCGGGGACAGGCGGCGTGAGCCCCCCGGTGACAGTGGGGATTCCCGTTCTCGATGGTCTGGAGTCGGTGGCGGCGGATCGGGATGGCCTGATTCTGGACCTGTGGGGCGTGATGCATGATGGCCTCACGGCCTATCCGGGCGTGGTCGAGGCGCTGGAGGCCATTCGCGCCGCCGGCCTGCGGACCCTGCTGCTGACCAACGCGCCGCGTGCCTCGGCATCCATCGTCGACAGCATGGCGGACATGGGCATCGCCCCCGATCTCTACGACGGCATCCTGTCGTCCGGCGACGCGGTGCGCGAGGACCTTCAGGCGCGCACCGATCCGGCGTTCGCGGCCCTGGGCCGGCGCTTCTGGCACCTGGGGCCGGACCGCGACCGGTCGATGTTCGAGGGTCTTGACCTGGACCAGGTGGAGACGCCGGAAGAGGCCACGTTCGTGCTCAACACCGGTCCGTGGTCGTTCAGCGAGACGGTGGCCGACTACCAGGCGCGTCTTGATCGCTGCCGGGCGCGCGCCCTGCCGATGATCTGCGCCAACCCCGACCGCGAGATCATCCGCGAGGGCAAGCGGGTGATCTGTGCCGGCGCCCTGGCGGCGCGCTATGCCGAGATGGGCGGGCCGGTGATCGATCGGGGCAAGCCGCATCCGGCCATCTACGATCGTGTCCTGGAGCGGCTGGGCATCACCGACCGGCGCCGGGTGCTGGCGGTGGGCGACGGGCCGCATACCGATCTGAAAGGGGCGGCCGCCGCCGGCATCGACGCCGTGTTCGTCACCGGTGGCCTGTGCGCCGAGGCCCTGGGCCTGTCCGCCTATGGTGAACGGCCCGACCCGGACCGTGTCGCCGCCTTGTGCGCGGCCGAGGGCCTGGCGCCGATCGCGGCGATTCCCGGACTGCGATGGTAACGGCGGCGGCCGGGCGCGGGTGAGCCTTGTGCCGCGATCCGGGGCCTCGCGGGTGGCGGCGCCACGAGTCGGGCCGGCCACGGACGTCAACGGTCATGGTGAATGACCGCTGAGATCAGACGCGCAACACACCCAGTCGTGGGACGATTGCATGACCCTGCACCATGTGGCGGTGGTCGCCGCCGACACGCCCGAGGCACGCGCCGCCCGGGACACCTTGCGGGCGCGTCACGGCGACGTGCCCCCGGATCAGGCCGACGTGATCGTGGCCCTGGGAGGGGACGGGTTCATGCTGGAGACCCTGCACCGCCACCTGGATCACAACGTTCCCATCTTCGGCATGAACCAGGGCTCCGTGGGCTTCCTCATGAACCGCTATCAGGAGGACGGCCTGCGCGAGCGGCTGCGGGCCGCCCAGCCGGTGGTCATTCATCCCCTGTCCATGCGCGCCGAGACGCAGGCCGGGGTACGATCCGAGGCCATGGCCTTCAACGAGGTCTCGTTGCTGCGCGAGACCCGCCAGGCGGCCAAGCTGCGCATCAGTGTCGACGACCGGGTGCGCCTGCCCGAATTGATTTGCGACGGCGTGATGGTGTGCACGGCGGCCGGCTCGACCGCCTACAATGCATCGGTGTACGGTCCGATCCTGCCCATGGGGTCCAATGTCATGGCGGTGACCCCCATCAGCGCCTTCCGCCCCCGGCGCTGGCGGGGGGCCATCCTGCCGCACACCGCCCGGGTGGGCATCCAGGTGCTGGAGGCCGGCAAGCGGCCCATCAGCGCCGTGGCCGACTATACCGAGGTGCGCGACGCGGTGACGGTGGAGGTTCGCGAGAACCGGGACGTAAGCGTGACCATGCTGTTCGATCCGGAACACAACCTGGAGGAACGCATCCTGGCCGAACAGTTCATGCCCTGAGAGGGACCGCGGCCGGTGGCGTCCGGATCCGCCGCGTGGTCGGCGGCGGCCGTGCCGGGGCACGGCGCACACGATAGACAGGTATTCTATCATACCATACACGTAAAACGGTTCGACTTCGAATCGAACAAAACCAAAACAGGAACGAATGGGGATCAAAGATGACCGACAGGGCCGTACAGGATACCTACCCAGAGGATCTCAGCCACTGCTATGGCTGCGGGCGCGTGAACAGCCAGGGCCACCAGCTCAAGAGCCATTGGGACGGCCGGCAAGCGGTGGCCCGGTTCGAGCCGGAGGGCCACCACACCGCCATCCCGGGGTTCGTGTACGGCGGCCTGCTGGCCTCTCTGATCGACTGCCATGGCACCGGCACGGCCTCGGCGGCGGCCTATCAGGCCGAGGGCCGACCGCTGGGGTCGGACCCGCCGATGCGGTTCGTCACCGCGTCCCTGCACGTGGACTTCCTGAAGCCGACGCCCTTGGGGGGGCCGCTGGATCTGCGCGGGGTGGTGGAGGAGCAGAGCGACCGCAAGGTGGTCGTCGCCATCACCATCGCCGCCGAGGGGACGGTCTGCGTCAAGGGGCAGGTGGTGGCGGTGCGCATGCCGGCGACCATGGCGCCCAGACCCGCGGCCCGCGCCGATGAACAGTGCGTCTGATACCACCGGTCATTGAGAATGACCGGTGCCCCCCGGCGCCTGCCCCGCGTCCGACGATGCCCGATGACGGACGGCGCGTCGCCCGGCGGCGCGCCGTCCTGCCCAGGGCGCGGCAGGGGAGGTCAGTTCGTGGTCGCGCGCGCGCGGCCTTCCAGCAGGCCCTCCGAGATCTGGAGGTTGGTGTTGATCATCGCTTCCAGGTCGTTCTTCGCGCCTCCGTCGCGGGCGGCGAAGGTCGTTTTCGTCACGAAGTGGGACAGCTGGACCAGGTTGTCCCGCACATCCTTGGGCAGCGGGTTGTCGTCCCGCGACACCAGGGTGCGGATGCCGATCCATAGCTTGAGGTTCGTGTCCAGCGCCGCCGCCAGGGTGTCCCGGTCGTTGCTTTCGATGGCGCGGGACAAGGCGAGCGCGGCCTGGGTGAGGGCGTGGGCGTCTTCCTCGATCGCCGACAGGGCGTTTTGATCGTAAGCCATGATCCTGGTGTCCTTCGCGGCGGTGGAGAACAGGGAGTCAGCACGTCTTGATGACGAATTCGGGACGCAATGATTACCATAGCGCGATACCCGGATGATGGTACCATATCTCGTCGCCGAGGCCACCCGGGCAATACCCCCAAAAGTGTTCCGGGTCCCCCCCGTGTCCTGGCCTGGACGCCACGCCGGCGGGGTGTCGGCCCATGGCGGAGAACCGGCATCTCTGTGTGATGGCGCCTGGAATGGGCGTCCGCGATGGTGTGAGTGCCGCGCCCGTCCGGGACCGCCTCACGGCGCGGGGCGCGTCTCCCGGCGCGGGTGCCGGCGGCGCAGGCGCCGCGCCAGCGGCACCAGGACCACGGCCCCGGTCATGGCGATCAGGACCCAGGTGATGGGCGAGCCGACCAGGATCGTCGCGTCGCCGGTCATCAGCAGCACCGCCCGCCGGGCATTGCTTTCCGCCATCGGCCCCAGGATGGCCCCGATGATGATCGGGGCCAGGGGGAATCCGGCGCGCGTGAGCATCACGCCGACGCCGCCGATGCCGAGCATGATCCAGACGTCGCTCATGGCGTTCTGGGTGGCGTAGGCGCCGATGGTGGTGACCACCAGGATCATGGGCGCCATCACGGCGGGCGGAATGCGCATCGCCCGCGCGAACAGGCCGGCGCCCAGCACGCCGACGATCAGCAGGATGGGCGCGGTGAGCAGCATTTCCCACATGAACCCGTGCACGATCTCGGGATTGTTGCGGAACAGGGCCGGCCCCGGCTGCAGGCCGTGGATCATCAGGCCGCCCAGGATCATGGCGGCCACCGAATTACCGGGCACGCCCAGCGTCAGGGCGGGGATCATGGCGGCGGCGTTGTCGGCGTTGTTGCCGCACTCCGAGGCCGCCACGCCGCGCGGGTCGCCCTCGCCGAACCGGTTGTCGCGGCGCACCCAGCGCCGCTCCTGGGTCCAGCTCAGGAAGCTCGCCAGATTGCCGCCGGCCCCGGGGATGATGCCGATGATGATCCCCAGAAGGCCGGACCGCAGCCAGGTCGGCACCAGCCCGGACACCAGGCGCCAGGACAGGCCGGGACCCGCGCCGGCCCCGACTTCGCGTCCGGCGCCGGCCCCGGCGTCGGGGTCGCCGGCGGCGCGGCGCCGGGCGGTCAGCAACAGGTCGAGCGCCGGCGGCACGGCGTAGAGGCCGGTCAGCAGAATGATCAGGTTGACGCCGCCGGCCAGGGCGTCGAGGCCGAGGGTCAGGCGCTCCTGTCCGCTGATCGGGTCGATGCCGACCAGGCCCACCAGCACCCCGAGGATGGCCGAGACCAGTCCCTTGAGGGGATCGCCCGACATCAGCATGGCGATCGAGGTCAGGCCGAAAACCGCCACCCAGAAATATTCGGCCGGCCCGAAGTGCAGGGCGAAGCGCACCAGCACCGGCGCCAGCAGGATCAGCGACAGGGCGCTCAGGAACGACCCCAGCGCCGAGGACAGCAGCGCCACCTGAAGCGCGAGGCGCGCCCGCCCGGTCCGGGCCATCGGAACGCCGTCGAAGGTGGTGGCCACGCCCGAGGGCGTGCCCGGTATGCCGACCAGGATGGCCGGGATGGCGCCGCCGTACATGGCGCCGTTGTAGAGGCCGGCCATCAGGGCGAGCGCGTTGATCGGCGCCATGCCATAGGTGAACGGCAGCAGCACGGCGATGCCCAGGGTGGCGGTCAGGCCGGGCAGGGCGCCCAGCACGATGCCCGCCGCCACCCCGGCCACCATCGACAGCACGATGACCGGGTCGAGAACCAGCGGCAGGGCGGCGAGGAACGGGTCCATCCGGGCTTACCCGACCATCAGGTCCCGGGGCAGCGGCAAGCGCAGCAGCACCGAGAAGACCACGTACAGTCCGGCGACGAACACGATCGTCACCGGCGCGAGCAGGCGGACGCGCCGCTCGCCGCCGCCCAGCCATGCCAGCAGGGGCAGGAAGGCGAGGGCGGCGGTCAGCAGCCCGACGACGTCCGCCGCCAGGATGTAGCCGGCCAGCAGGATCAGTCCGATGGCCTGGATCCGTCCGGGACGGACGTCGACCGGTCCGGTCCCGGTGCCGGTCGCCCCGGTGGTTGCTCCGGACCCGCCGGCGCGGCGCAGGCTCAGAAGCAGGGAGAGGGCCGCAACCCCCACCAGCGTCACGCCAAGGGCCATGGGAAACAGCGCCGAGGGACCGTCGAGCCGCAGTCCCTCGGTGACCGCATGGATGCCCAGGGCGATGATGCCCCCGTGACCGAGGATGGTCGTCGGCGTGTTCGTGCGCATGCGGACCTCCCGACCCGGTGTTACTGCCAGGGATTGTCCGCCCACAGCGCGCGATAGGACGTGTCCAGGGTGTGCAGATGCGCCGCGAAGGCGTCCGGTCCCATGAAGTTGTCCACCGTGAACTGTTGCGCGAGCGCGTCCTTCCACGCCCGGGAGGTGGCCACGCGCTCCACCGCCGCCGCCACCGTGGTCACCAAGGCGTCCGGAACGCCGGCCGGGAACGCCACGCCCCGCTCGGACGTCATGGTGACGTCCCAGCCGGACTCGCGGACGGTCGGGATGTCCGGGGCGAGATCCGTACGGTCGCCGCCGAAGTGGGCCAGGATGCGCACGCTGTCGGTATAGGGCATCATGCCGCCCAGGTTGATCGCGGCCATCGACACATGTCCGCCCATCAGGGCGATGCGCGCCGGGCCGGAGCCCGGGAACGGCACCGGGGTGAGGTCGATGCCGGTGGCCTGCTCGAAATACACCACCGCCAGGTGGTCGTCGGTGCCGACGCCGGTGATGGCCACCGTCACCGAGGCCGGGTTCTCCGCCGCGTAGGCGACCAGGTCCTCCAGCGTCCGGAACGGGCTGTCGTGGGCGACGGAGAACGCCGACGGATCCTCGATCAGGTTGGCGATGGGCATGACGTCGTCGAGGCTGACGCGGGTGTCGCGGGTGATCGGGATCGTGATCGCCGGGGGTACGTTGAGGATGCCCATGGTGTAGCCGTCGGGCTCGGCGGTGGCGATGGCGGTGTAGCCGATCTCGCCGCTGGCGCCGGGCCGGTTGACGACGACGATGTCGGTGCCGAGTTCCTTTTCCAGCAACGGGGCCAGCGTGCGCGCGGTGGTGTCGGTGCCGCCGCCCGGGCTGTAGGCGACGATCAGGGTGATGGCCTGCTCGGGCCATTCGGCGTGGGCGGCCGGACTGGCGAGCGCGAGCGCGGCGGCGGACAGGATCGTGACGGTCTGGACCTTCATGGTGCGATGTCCTCCCTGGGGTGATCGCGTCTGTCGTGCCGCCCGGCCCGGGACGCGGCGTCCGGGACCGGACGGTCGGCGTCAGTCGGGTACGGTGGCCGGGTCCAGGCCCCGGCGCCGGGCATGGTCCTTGAGGAGCCGCCGGATCCCCTCGTCCAGGGGCATGAGGGGCTGCCAGCCCAGGAGCGCCTTGGCCAGGGTGTTGGTGAAATGCAGGCCCGGCCCGGTCGGCAACCGCACGCGGTCGCTGTCCTCCAGGTAGTCCGGCGCGGCGTCGCGGCCGATGAGGCGGCCGATCAGGCTCACCAGGGCGGCCGTGGAGATGCCCTCGCCACCCGAGACGTTGACGGCGGCGTCGGTCTGGTCGCCGTCCAGCGCCAGGCACAGGGCCCGGGCCACGTCGCCCGCATAGACGAAGTCCTTGCTTTCCGAGCCGTCCCCGAACAGTTGGGGCCGCAGGCCGGCGATCAGGCGGTCGAAGGTGTCGAGGATGTACAGGGCGTTGGCGGCCCGGTCGTGCTGACCCTCGCCATAGACGGTCGAGAACCGCAGGATCAGGTAGTCGAGGCCGTGCCTCGCCTTCCACATGCGGCACAAATGCTCGCCGATGATCTTGGAACTGCCGTAGATGGCGGCGGCCGGCGGGATGCCGTGGTGATGGTGCGGTTCCGTCTCGCCGACCGGGCCGCCGATGTCGTAGCCGTAGACGCCGTTGGAGGAGGCCAGCACCACCTTGGCGACGCCGCGCAGGCGTGCCGCCTCCAGGAAGTTCAGGTGGCCCCGGATGTTCAGGTCCAGCGCCGCCGCCGGATCGCGCGACACGCCGATGGTCATGACCGCCGCCAGGTTCACGGCGCGGTCCACATCGGCCATGTGCTCGACGATCTGCGCCCGCCGCGTCAGGTCGCCGGGGACCATGGTGACGCGGGCGTCCGCCGTCAGGACGCCCAGCGAATCCCGGGCATCGACGGCCAGCGGATCGAAGACGATGACCTCGGCCACGTCGCGCTCCAGCAAGGCCCGCGTCAAATGACTGCCGACCAGCGAGGCGCCGCCGGCCACCAGGACGCGGGCGCCGGCGAGGCGATGGGGCGTGGCGGTCCGGGTCCGGTCCATGTCACGCCTCCCCGCGCGCGGGGGCGCGCGGCGCGTCCAGGCCCACGCTGATCGACTTCAGGCCGCCATACAGCCGCAGGCCCTGGCGCCCCTTCTCCCGGAGCAAGCCGCTGTCCTTGAAGCCGCCGAACGGCGCGGAAATGCTGGAGCGCTTGTAGCAGTTGATCCAGACCGACCCCGCCTGGATGGCCCGGCCGACCCGCCAGGCCCGATCGAACGACCCGCTCCAGATCCCGGCGGCCAGCCCGAACACGGTGTCGTTGGCCAGCTCGATCGCCTCGTCCTCGTCGCGGAACGGGATGCAGGCCAGGACCGGCCCGAAGATTTCCTCCTGGGCGCATCGGGCCGTGTTCGGGAGGCCATCGATGACGGTGGGCCGCAGGTAGGCGCCGGCCGCCAGCGCGGGGTCGTCGGGGCGGCCGCCCCCGGCGCGCAGCCGCCCGCCGTCGTCCCGGAGCGCGATCCGGATGTAGGACTCGACGCGGTCGCGATGCCGGGTCGAGATCAACGGCCCCATCGCCGTGTCCGGATGGTCGGGGGGACCGACCCGCAGGGCGTCGGCCCGCGCCGCCACCCGGGCGATGAACGGCTCGGCGATGGACGCCTGCACCAGCAGCCGCGACCCCGCCACGCAGGACTGGCCGGCCGATCCGAAGATGCCGGCGGTGACGGCGTCCAGGGCGCGGTCCAGGTCGGCGTCCTCGAAGACGATGTGCGGGCTCTTGCCGCCCAGCTCCAGCGCCGCCGGGATGATCTTTTCGGCGCAGACGCGGCCGATCGCGCGTCCGGTCTCCGTGCCTCCGGTGAAGGAGACCATGCGCACCAGCGGATGGCCGACCACGGCCGCGCCCGTGGTCTCCCCCCGGCCCGGCAGCACGGTGAGCAGCGCGGGCGGCACGCCGGCCTCGACGCACAGGCGGGCCAGGTGCAGGGCCAGGTGCGGGGTTTCCTCGGACGGCTTGATGACCACCGCGTTGCCGGCGGCGAGGGCGGGGGCGGCCTTCTGCCCCTCCAGCATGATGGGGGAGTTCCAGGGTGTGACCAGGGCCACCACGCCCAGCGGTTCCAGCACCGTCATCGACACGGACGGGCCGCGCGGCGGCGTGACCTCGGTCTCCTCGCATTCCAGCACGGCGGCGTAGTAGCGGAAGGCGCCGGCGGCGGCCGTCACCATCCGGCGGCATTCCGCCAGCGGCTTTCCGCAGTCGCGCATCTGATGGACCGCCAGAGTGTCGCGCGCGCCGTCGAGGGCGTCGGCCACGTGGGCCAGCACCCGGGCCCGCTCATGCGGGAGGCGGTGAGGCCAGTCCGACCGGCACCAGGCGTCATGGGTGGCCCGCACGGCCTGGTCGACACAGCGCGCGTCGGCCGCGCAGCAGGTGCCCGCGATGGTCCCGTCCGCCGGGTTGATACTCGTGATGGTCTCGTCGGTCTTCTCGGCTTGACCACGGACCCACAGCGGAGTGACCATTTTTAACTACCTTGTCGCGAAGATGTGAACGATGTCCAATCAGTGGCAAAAGTCGTTCCGCGTGAGCAAGGTGAATATTATCAATTATATGGCCGCCGATATTGTTGGGACTATTGTTAACAATGTGAGGAATCGGCATGGACAAGGAAACGAAGAGTCAAGGTCAAATTTTGGTGGTCGTTCAGGAACTTGAGCGTGCGATAATTTTTGGACAAATGCTGCCAAGGCAGAGGATAACTGAAGATGAAATTGTCCATGGTATGAATGTTAAACGACACGTCGCTCGCGGCGCCCTCATGGAACTTGAGCGGCTCGGCATGATTACCCGGGAGCCGTTCAAGGGTGCCGCCGTGCGTTTCTTTTCACGTCAAGATGTTCATGATCTGTATGAGGTGCGCGAGGTTCTGCACCAGCAGGCCGCCCTGCGCATCCGGCGGCTGGACGACGCCGCCTGGATCCAGGCGTTGGAGCGCCTGCAACGCGACCACGAGCGGGCGGTGGCCGGTCTCGACCTGATGGCGGTGTTCACCGCCAACAAGGCGTTCCACGACACCCTGTTCCAGGGCACCGGCAATCGGTACTTCGTGCGTGCCATCGAATACTCGAACGCCCTCACCCACTGCATCCGCTCGCACGCCCTCAAGCACCCGCAGTTCCTCAGCCGGGCCTGCGAGGAGCACCGGGCCATCACGGCGCTGGTCAAGGCGCGGGACCTGTCGGCGCTGGCCCGGCTGTGCCTGGATCACATGCAGCCGGCCCGGCGATACTATGAGGAGAAGTTCTGCGATCCCCCCGCCGTGGCGGCCGCTGGCGACACCCCGGCCTCGGGGGTGTGATGGCGTGAGTCGCGCGGTCGTGGCGTGATCGGCGCCGGCGTGCGGGGATGGTCGCGAGCGCGCGATGACCGGGCACGGATCCAGATGGGGGTGGCGACCGGCGCGCCTTTGTCTGGATCGGCCGGTCCTGTCGGCCCGGGGGGGGTGAGGCGTCTTTGCGCCGGACACGACGATCCCGGCGCCCCGCGATCCTCAAGACCAGGGCCGTCGGCAAACGCAAAAAAACCCAACACCGGCACCGGCCGCCGACCTTGGGTTTTTCGGATCAGGTTTTTTGAGGAGTGGCGCGAGTGACCGGACTTGAACCGGCGACCTCTGGCGTGACAGGCCAGCGCTCTAACCAACTGAGCTACACCCGCATCTGCTTCCGCGTCAGCGGAGGCCGGCTATGTATCAAGCCCGGCTGGGGGACGCAAGCGGTTTTTCCGGGCGCGACCCTCGGCGGGATGATGGGCGGGGGCAGGCCGTCCGTCCCGGCGGCGCGCGGCTTGGGCGATCCCTTGGTCCCAGGCGGGCGCCCGTGGACAACATAAGGGCTTGCATTTCGGCAGGGGGCCAGGGACGATTTTGGCCGTGACCGGTTGCGGTCAGACCGCCGACATCCATCGCTGATAGGGGAGACCCATCATGGTTGCTGGGTTCAGGAGAGCGGGTCACCGCTTCGCCGGCCTGACGCTGGCCGCCGCCGGCCCCGGCCGGCGGATTGAATGACACCAAGGGCGGCAAACCGGCCCCCTGATTCGGCGTGAGGCCCCGGCATGGCGGACTTCCATTTCCTGCACGCCGCCGACATTCACCTGGACAGCCCGCTCCGGGGGCTCTCGGCCTACGAGGGCGCGCCGGTCGAGCGCTTCCGCGCCGCCACGCGCGCGGCGGTCCGCGCCCTGGTCGACACGGCCGTCGATACCGGCGCGGCCTTCGTGGTCATCGCCGGCGACCTGTATGACGGCGACTGGCCGGACTTCGGGACCGGCCTGTTCCTGGTGCGCGAACTGCATCGCCTCAAACAGGCCGGCATTCCGGCGGTGGTGCTGTTCGGCAACCATGATGCCGCCAACCGCATCACCCGCGCCCTGCCCTGGCCGGACACCGCTCATCGGTTCCCGGCCGACCGGCCGGACACCATCCGTCTGGAGGCGCTCCGCGTGGCCCTGCACGGCCAGAGCTTCGCCACCGCCGCCGTGACCGAGAATCTGGCGGCTGGCTATCCGCCGGCGCTGCCGGGCTGGCTGAACATCGGCGTCCTGCACACCGCCCTGGAGGGCCATGCCCGCCACGCCGCCTACGCGCCCTGTTCGCTCGCGCAACTGGCCGGTCACGGGTATGACTACTGGGCGCTGGGCCACGTGCATGACCACGCCATCCTCGGCCGCGAGCCCTGGGTGGTGTTCCCGGGTGTGCTTCAGGGCCGGCATATGCGCGAGACCGGTCCCAAGGGCTGCGTCTCGGTGACCGTGCGCGACGGCCGGGTGACGGAGGTGACACCGGTGGTGCTCGACACGGTGCGCTGGCTGGTGACCGAGGTGGACGCCGAGAACCGCGCCGATCCGGAGGCCCTGGGCGCGGCCTGCGCCGAGGCGGTGCGCGCGACCGTGACGACCGAGGCCGACGGGCGCCCGGCGGCGGTGCGCGTGCGTCTGCGGGGGACGACGCCGGCCCATGCCGCCCTGGCGGCGGACCGGGAGGCGCTGGAGGCCGACCTGCGGGCGCGGCTGGTGGATCTGCCCGACCTGTGGCTGGAGTCGGTGCGGCTGGAGACCCGGCCGCCCGCCGGCGCGGTCCCGGCGGCGGCGTCCGAGGCCGCCGACCGGCTGGCCGCCCTGCTGGCCGACGCCGACCGCGATCCGGCGCTCATCGAGGCCCTGGAGGCCGTGTTGCGTCCCCTCCATGACAAGCTGCGCGGCGACCTGGGCCGGCTGGACGCGGACCCCGACGCCGCCGAGGACCTGCCGCTGCTGGCGGCGCTGCGGGCCGGCGATACCGCCGCCCTGGTGCGCGCGGTGCGGCCGGACGTGCAGGGCCTCGGGTCCGGCCCGGGGGGAGACGGCTGATCCATGCGTCTGGCCCGCCTGCACCTGGAGAAGTACGGCCACCTGACCGACGCGACCCTGGACCTGTCGGCGCGGGCGCCCGACCTGCACCTGATCCTGGGGGCCAACGAGGCCGGCAAGTCCACCACCCAGGCGGCCATCGCCGACCTCCTGTTCGGCTTCGGCCACAAGACCCGGTTCGACTATCGCCACGCCCAGGCCGACCTGCGGGTCGGCGCCCGCCTGGAGGCCGACGGCGTGTCGCTGGACGCCTGGCGGCGCAAGGGGCGCGCCGACACCCTGCTCGGGGCGGACGGCGCGGTTCTCGACGAGGCGCCGCTCGCCGCCCTGCTGGGAGGCGTGGAACGGGCGGCGTTCGAGCAGCAGTTCAGCCTGTCCCACGATCGCCTGCGCGCCGGCGGCCAGGCCATGCTGCGGGCCGACAGCGACCTGGGGCGGGTGCTGTTCCAGGCGGGGGCCGGGCTGGAGGGACTGGGCGCGCGGCTGGACGCGCTGGAGGCCGAGGCCGACCGGCTGTTCAAGCCCCGGGGCCAGACCCAGGTGGTGGCGGTGGCCTGGAGGCGCCGGACCGAGGCCCTGCGGCGCCAGCGCGAGGCCACGGTGTCCGACCGGGACTACGCCGCCGCCCGGCGCGCGGCGGCCGAGGCCCAGGCGGCGCGCGAGGCCGAATCGGCCCGGCATGGCGCCCTGCACGCCCGGCGCGCGCGGCTGGAGCGGGCGCGGCGGGTGAGTCCGCTGCTGTCCGGCATCGACGCGGCCCTGGACGAGCGGCGCGAACTGGCCGACGCACCGGACCTGCCCGCCGACACCCGCGACCGCCTGACGGCCGCCGCCCGCGCGGCGGAGGCGGCCCGGGACAAGGCCCGGGACGCGGCGGAAGCGGCGGCCCGGGCGCGCGCGGCGCGGGACGCCATCACGGTGGACGAGGCGCTGCTGGCCCGCGCCGACGAGATCGCCCTCCTGCTGGACACCCGCCGCGGCCGCTTCGTCACCGCCGAGGAGGACGGCCCCAAGCGCGAGGCCGAACGGCGCGCGCATGAGGACACCATCCGTGCCCTGGGACGCGAGGTGGGCCTGCCCGGCCTCACGGCGGCGACGGTGGCCGATCATCGTCCCACCCGGGCGCGCATGGCGACGCTGCGGACCCTGGCGGCGCGTCATGCCAGCGTGGCCCCGGCGGCGGCGGCGGCGGCGCAGGCCCGGGACAAGGCGCGGCACGCCCTGGCCCGGGCCCGGGCGGAGGTCGAGGCCATGGGGCCGGGGCCCGATCCGGCGGCGCTCGTCCAGGTGCTGGATGCCGCCACCGCCGATCCCGGCCTGGGGGAGCGCCTGCGCGGCGCCCGCGACCGGGTCGACGGCATCCGCGACGAGATCGAGCGGGCGCGGGCGGCGCTGGCGCCGCCGGCGCCCGAGGGCACCGCCCGCGCCGCCCTGCCCATGACGGCGGCGGCGGGCGCCATGGCGGAAACGCTGGCGGCGCGGGACGCGGCCCTGCAGGACCTGCGCCAGCGGCGGGACGATCTCGACCGGGATCGCGCCGACAAGGACCGTCAGCGCCGCGACCTGGTGGAGCACGGGGGAGCGGTGCCGGAAACGCGCCTGACCGAGGCCCGGGACCGCCGCGACGCGGGATGGGCGCGGCTGCGGGGCCGGCTGGCCGAGGGCGTGGTTCCCGAGGAGGCCGCCCTTGACGCCCATGCCGCCGCCCTGGCCGAGGCCGACCGGGTCGCCGATGACCGCTTCGCCGCCGCCGCCACCTCGGGGCAACTGGCCGCGCGCGAGGCCGACCTGCGTGCCCTGGACGCCGCGCGCGCGGGTGTGGCGACGGCGATCGCCGAGGCCGGGGAGCGCCGCGCCGCCCTGTTGGAGAGCTGGCGGGCCGCCTGGGCGGGCAGCGGCGTGGACCCGGGGCCGCCGGCCGTCATGGCCGCGTGGCTGCGGGCGCTGGAGGCCGTCGAGGCCCTGGCGGTGGATCTGGCGCGGGCGGAGGCGGACCGGGCGGACCTCCAGGCGGTGGAGACACGGCATCGAGTGGCGCTGGGCCGGGCCCTGGCCGACCTGGGGGAGGCGGGCGCCGAGGACGAGAGCCTGACCGAGCGGGTGCGGCGCGCCCAGCGGCTGCGAAGCACCCTGGATCAGCGGGTCCACGCCCGGACCCGGGCAGAGGACGCGGTGCGGCGCCTGACCGAGGCGGAGGCCGAGGCCACGACCGCCGCGACCGCCGCCGGCCGGGCGCTGGACACCTGGCGCGCCGACTGGGCCGCCGCGCTGGCCGCCTGGGTGCTGCCGGCGGAGACCGATCCGGCCGCCGTCGACCCGGTGCTGGACGCCTGGGACACCATCGGCCGGGCGCACGACGCCATCGCCGGGGCCGATGGCCTGGCCCATCGCATCGCCACCATGCACCGGGACCAGATGGTGTTCCGGGACGACCTCGCGCGGCTGCTGGCGGCGGTGGCGCCCGATCTGGCCGATCAGCCACCGTTGCGCGCCGCCCAGGCCCTGGGCGAGCGGCTGGAGACGGCGCGCACGCAGCGCGCCCGGCGCGAGGACGCGGCCGGTCGGGTCGACGCCTGTGAGGAGGCCCTGGCGACGGCGCGCGACGGCGAGCGCCATGCCCACGCGGCCCTGGCGGCGAGTCTGGCGCGCCTGGGGGTGGAGACCGTGGAGGCCGCCGCGCCCATCCTGGACCGGATCGAACGGCGCGCCGCGCTGGACGCGACGGTGTCGGCGGCGCGCGCGCGCCTGGCCGAGGCCGGGGACGGCCGGACCGAGGCGGATGTGCGGACCGAGGTCGCCGGCCTGGCGGCGGACGGGATCGCCGAGGGGGACGTGGATGCCATCGGCGCCCGCCT
The DNA here is from genome assembly GCF_014197915.1 of Roseospira visakhapatnamensis. Taxonomy (GTDB): domain Bacteria; phylum Pseudomonadota; class Alphaproteobacteria; order Rhodospirillales; family Rhodospirillaceae; genus Rhodospira; species Rhodospira visakhapatnamensis. The sequence goes on along the minus strand of NZ_JACIGK010000007.1, from coordinate 92,400 downwards.
GGACACCGTGGCCGAGGACGAACGGCGGGCCTTCGACGCCGTGCAGGCGCTGAGCGAGGAACTGGCCCGCCATCGGGCCACCGTCGAGGGGTTCGATCAGGCCGGCGCCGCCGCCGCCGAGGCCGCCGAGGACGCCGAGCAGGCTCGCGCCGAGGCTTTGCGGGCCGCCGAGCGCGCCATCCGCGTCCGGGCCACGGCCACGCTGCTGCGGCACGCCATCGCCCGCTATCAGGCGGAGAACGAGGCGCCGTTGCTGAGCCGCGCGGGGGCCCTGTTCGGCGCGCTCACCCTGGGGCGGTATGGCGGCCTGCTGGTGGACCGCGAGGATCCGGACGCCCCCAGCCTGCGGGCGCGCCCCGCCGACGGCGGCGCCACGGTGCCCATGGAGGGCCTGAGCGACGGGGCGCGCGACCAGCTTTTCCTGGCGCTGCGGCTGGCGGGGCTGGAGGCGCTGCTGGCGCGGGGGACGCGCCTGCCGTTCATCGCCGATGACCTGTTCGTGCATTTCGACGATGCTCGCGCCGCCGCCGGCCTGCGGGTGCTGGCCGACCTGGCGGCGCGGACCCAGGTGCTGGTGTTCACCCACCACCGCCATCTGGTGGACCTGGCGGAGGCGGCGATCCCGGGGCGGTTCGCGCCGCGGGACATGGGGGCGTGAGGATGGTCCGGGCGGGGCGCTCGCTACCAGCCCCAGGTGCCGGGCGCGCCCTTGAACGGTCCCACCACCCGCGCGGTGATCCAGCCCCCGTAGAAGTCCCCGGCCTGGGGGTGGACCGGATCGTCGCCCACGAAGCAGGCATCCACCCGGTTGGCGTAGAAGGCCAGGGCGTCGCGCAGATCGGCGAGCGCGGGGGGCGGGTCGGGGTAGCTCCAGGCGGCGTCCCGCGACCGGCGGTTCCCCGCCATCAGGGTCCAGTATGTGGCCGTTCCCTTGAACTCGCAGACCGTGCGCCGGTCCGAGGGCTCCAGCCGGTCGACGCGGACGTCGGCGCGCGGGATGTAATAGACCGGGGGATGGCTGGTCTCCAGCAGGCGCCAGCCGCGCGTGGTCTCGGCCACGGTCTCGCCGGCGAAGAGGACGCGCAGCCGATCGGCGACCGGTTCCAGGCGCGGCGGTCGCGGATAGTCCCAGACCGACTCCTGACCCGGACCGGGCACGACGCGACGGTGTGACGAGATCATGGCAAGGGCTCCATGGCGAGGGGCAGTGTCCCTGATACCCCCCTGGTACTCCGGGGCGCGCGGACTGGATCACGGAGGGGCTTCGCCCGAGCGGACCTTGGCGATTCCCGGCGGACGCGGATGGCGGGATCCGCTACGGTGGGGGCCGTTCGAGCCTGACAGCATGGGAACCCCGATGTCCGCGCCTTCCGTCCTGCCCCCGTCCGGCGGCCCGCTCCAGGATCCGCCGCCCACCGACCACGACCGCACCGCCCGGTCGATGGTGATCGCCGTTCATAGCCTGTACCTGGCGGCCATTCCGATTCCCCTCGTGCCGCTGCTGGTCGGCGTCGCGCTGGCCTACATGGCGCGCGGCGCGTCGGCCGCACCCTGGCGCGGCCATCTCGATCAGGCGATCGCCACGTCCTGGATCTGCGCGCTTCTGTTCCTGATCGGCGTGCCGCTGCTGCCCTTCTTTTTGCTGGGGGTCATTCCCATGACCCTGGCGGTGGTGCTGTTGGTGTTCAGGGCCACGCGCGGCCTGTTGCGCGCCCTGTCCTGGCAGGGGGTGTGATGGCCGGCCGCCTGCCCCCGACGATCGGCCGCCGCCGCGTTCTGCGGATGGGCCTGGTCGGCGCGGGGCTGGCGGCCCATGGAATGGCGCGACCGGCGTGGGCGGACCATCCCCGGCGCCTGCGCCTGCTGGCGTTTGACGGGCAGTGGCCGGAGGCGGTCCGCGACCGGCTGTCGCGCGACCACGGCCTGACGCTGGATGTGACCTGGGCCGCCGATGCCGACGAGGTGTGGGAGCGTGTCCGCCTGGCCCGCGACGGTCATCCCGCGCCCGGTGTGGACATGCCCTTCGACCTGATGTGCCTGGGTCTGGAGGACGTGGCCCGCTGGCGCGCCGCCGACCTGCTGGCGCCGCTGCCGGCCGACGCCCTGGCACCGGTGGCGGATGCCCTGCGCCCGGTGCTGGCCGCCCATGGCGCGCTGGACGCGGACGGCACCGCCGTCTGGGCGCCGCTGGCCCTGGGCGCGACCGTGATGCTGGCGGTGGGCGAGGGCGCCGAGTCCCTGGCCGCGCGTCCGGACGGTCCGCCGGGGTGGGACTGGCTGCTGTCGGACGCGCTGGCCGGGCGTGTGGCCCTGGAGCCGCACGCCGCCGTGTGGATCGGCGTGCGGATCGTCGATCCCGACGGGACGCGGCTGTCCGAGGCGGAGACCGACAAGGCCGCCGCGCGTGCCCTGTTCCGGGACGTGGATGCCGCCCTGAAGCCTTACCGGGCGGCCCTGGCCGACGTCTGGACCGATACCGTCACCTTCGATCACCGCTTCCGGGGGGCGGCGGCGCCGGCCCTGGCCGGCTGCGCCTGGGACGGCCTGGCCCGCGCCCTGGCCGTGGCGTCGACCGCCGCGCCGGTGGCCGCCGTCGTCCCCGCCGAAGGCGCGCCGGGCTGGCTGGACGGGCTGGCCATCCCCCGGGGCGCCGTGTTTCCCGAACGCGCGGCGCGCCTGCTGGCCGCCCTGGCGGTGCCGGAGACGGCCGCCGCCTGGGGGGCCGCGACCGGCTGGTTGCCGGCCGATCCCCGGGCCTGGCCGGCCCTGCCCGCGCCCATGGGGGCCTGGGCCGAGTCGGTGCTGGCGGCCGGTGACGGGCTGTCGCGGCTGTGGATCCCGCCGCGCCTGACGGGACCGGCCGCCGACGCCTTCGATGCCAGCCGGTCCCGGTTCGAGTTTCCATGACCGGGCGTGTCCGGCCTCGTCCCGCGCTCCTGTCGACAGCAACACGGCGGACCCAGCCATGACTCAACCGCTTGCCCGCGTTCTGATCCATGCCCTGGCCGACCACGGCGCGCGCGAGGTCTTCGGCATTCCCGGCGACTTCGCCCTGCCGTTCTTCCGTCATCTTGAACGGTGCGGCCGGCTGCCGCTGTACACCCTGTCGCACGAGCCCGGCGTGGGCTTCGCGGCCGATGCGGCGGCGCGCTGGCACGGGGGGCTGGGCGTGGCCTGCGTGACCTACGGCGCGGGCGCGCTGAACATGGTCAACCCCATCGCCGGGGCGTTCTCGGAAAAGTCCCAGGTCGTGGTCATCTCCGGCGGGCCGGGCGTGAGCGAGGGACACCGGGGCGGGCATGACGGCCTGCTGCTGCATCATCAGGCCAAGACCCTGGACAGCCAGCTTCAGGTGTTTCGCGAGATCACCTGCGATCAGACCCGGCTCGACGATCCCCAGCGGGCGCCGGTCGAGATCGCGCGCGTGCTGCGCAGCTGCCGCGAGCAGAGCCGCCCGGTCTACATCGAGATCCCGCGCGACCAGGTGGACGTTCCCTGTGACCCTGTGGCGGCGCTGCCGCCCTCGCCGGTGGAGGCCGAGGCGGTGGCCGCCTGCGCCGACGAGGTCATGGCGCGCCTGGACCGGGCCGAACGGCCGGTGCTGCTGGTGGGGGTGGAGGTGCGCCGCTTCGATCTGGAAGCGCGGGTCGGCGACCTGGCCCGGCGCCTGGGCATCCCGGTGGCCACCACCTTCATGGGGCGGGGCCTGCTGTCCCAGGAACCGGTGCCCTCCATCGGCACCTACATGGGCCTGGCCGGGTGTCCGGAGATCAGTCGCGTCGTCGAGGAGTCCGACGCGCTGCTGATGCTGGGGGTGCTGCTGTCGGACACCAACTTCGGCGTCTCCGGCGAGCGCATCGACCTGCGCGCGGCGATGCTGGCCGCCGACCGGGCGGTGCGCGTCGGTTTCCATGCCTATCCCGATATCCCGCTGGCCGACCTGATCGACGCCCTGCTGGATCGCGCGCCGGTCGAGCCAAGCGTCTGCGCGGCGATCCCCGCTCCGGCCTTGCCGCGCGACCTGGTGGCCGACGACGCCCCGGTCCACCCGCGCGACATCGCCGCCGCCGTCAACGATCTGTTCGACCGCGCCGGCCCCATGCCCATCGCCGCCGACATGGGCGACTGCCTGTTCACCGCCATGGACATGCGCCATACGCCGCTGGTGGCGCCGGGCTACTATGCCACCATGGGCTTCGGGGTGCCGGCCGGGCTGGGGATTTGCGCGGCCAGCGGCCGCCGGCCGCTGGTGCTGGTGGGCGACGGGGCCTTCCAGATGACCGGCTGGGAGCTGGGGGTGTGCGCCCGGCATGGCTGGGCGCCGCTGGTGGTGGTCTTCAACAACGCCAGTTGGGAGATGCTGCGCACCTTCCAGCCGGACTCGGGGTTCAACGACCTGGAGGTCTGGCAGTTCGCCCGGCTCGCCGAGGCCCTGGGCGGGCGCGGCCATCGCGCCACCACCCGGGCGCAGTTGCGGGCCGCGCTGGACGCCGCGCATGCCGACGAATCGTGCTTCCAACTGGTGGAGGTCATGCTGCCCAGGGGCGCCATCTCCGACACCCTGGCCCGCTTCGTCGGGGCCATCAAGGGCGCCAACCGCCCCATGGGAACGCGATGACGAGCGGCCCCGACCCGGCCTCCACGCGGGGTCGGTGTTCACGGTTGACGGCACCGCGCCCCACGCCTATAAACGCGACCTTCCGACGGCTTTCCGGGCGGCCCCATCGGGTGCGCCTCCCGTCGTGTGGTCTCGAAAGCGGTTTCCCCTCGCGGGCGGGACCGGACAAGCGGATCACGCGGATGTCCCCTGGGGCCGCCCCTTGGGACAGGTCGTCGCGTCACCCCATCGCCGCGTGCCACCGGGCCCGCGTTGAGGCAGAACAGTTCAGGGACGTCGAACCCCATGGCCCATCATTCGTCGGCTAAGAAGCGCATCCGCCGCAACCAGCGCCGTTTCGAGATCAACCATGCCCGCATCAGCCGAATCCGTACCTTCATCAAGAAGGTCGAGGTGGCGCTGGCCAGCGGCAATGCCGAGCAGGCCCGGGATGCGTTCCGCGTGGCCCAGCCGGAAATTCATCGCGGCGTGAGCAAGGGCGTGCTGCATCGCAACACCGCCGCGCGCAAGCTGTCCCGCCTGGCCACCCGGGTCAAGGCACTGGACACGTCCGCGGCCTGAGCCGGGGCTCCGCCGGCCGCGCACGGGGTCGGCGGTTCATGATCCATACGGGTTCGACAGGGCTCGCTGCACCAGGGCAGCGGGCCTTTCGTCGTTTCCGTCCGGCCCGCGCCCCTGGCCGCGATGAGACGGGTCACGATGATCGGACGCTTGGCCCGGCCGGGCCAACGCGGTATCAAACGTGTGATGATTACAATTCCTGGGCCGCCCGGCCGCTGATCCCGATCCTGAGGCGGGACACGGCATTGGGGAGGGCGGACGGCCTGCCTCCACCACCCGCCAGGGAGCCGGTCGAGCCATGCGCGCCAACAGTATTCCAGCCCGTCCGCGTGGCTGGTGGATCCCCTATACCTTCGTCGGCGGCTTCGCCGTGGTTCTGGTCGCCAATCTCGCGCTGCTGTATTTCGCCACCACCACGTTTTCCGGACTGACCACCCGCCAGGCCTATGTGGAGGGGCTGGCCTACAACGACCGCGTCGCCGAGGACCAGGCCCAGGCCGCCCTGGGCTGGACCCTGGACGTGGCCTTGTCGTCCGAGGTCACGCCGCTTCCCGACGCGGCCGGGCGGGCGGCCACGCTGCGGGTGACGGCCGAGGACGCCGGGGGCCGGCCCCTGGACGGCCTGGTCATCACGGCCCTGGTGCGCCGCCCGACGCAACAGGGCCTGGACCAGACCGTGACCCTGGCCCCGGTCGGCCCCGGGGCCTATCGGATCCACCTGACCTTGCCCAAGCCCGGTGTGTGGGATCTGGTGTTCACCGCGCGTCGGGGCGACGAGACCTTCCGTCTGCGCCGCCGCCTGAACGCGGCGTGACGCGGTGGGCGCGACAAGCCTCCGGCCGGCGCCGCCGCCGCCCACCCTCCCGCCGGCCGGGGTCGACGGCGCGCCCGTGCCCCCCGGTGGCTGGACCACCTGCCGCCATTGTGGCGGCCCGATCGGGGGCGACGGTGCCGCCGACGCCCCCCCCGGGTTCTGCTGCGCCGGCTGCGAGGGTGCCTTCAAACTGCTCCGGGGCGAGGGGCTGGAGCGGTACTACGCGCGGCGCTGCCTGGATCCCGGCACGCGCCTCCTGAAACCGGAGGCCGAGGACGCCCTTCCCCCCTACGCCACGCATGTGACCGTCGACGAGGCCGGCGAGGCCACCCTCCATCTGATGGTCGAGGGGTTGCACTGCGCCGCCTGCGTCTGGCTGATCGAACGGTTGCTGACGGCCCGGCCCGAGGTGACCCACGCCCGCGTCAACATGACCACCCGCCGCCTGACCCTGCGCTGGCGCGCGCGGGCGGCGGACGCCGAGGCGGAAACCGGGACCGGAGACCACGGCGCCCGGCGGGTGCTGGATCCGGTGCTGGCGGTGGGCTATCGCCTGGTGCCCTATGATCCGGCGCTGCTGGGGCGCGAGACCAACCGGGCGGAACGCGCCCTGCTGCGGGCTATGGCGGTCACCGGTTTCGCCACCGGCAACGTCATGCTGTTCTCGGTGTCGGTCTGGTTCGGCGGCGACATGGGACCGGTGACGCGGGACCTGATGCACTGGCTGTCGGCCCTGATCGCGCTGCCGGCCATCGCCTATGGCCTCCGCCCCTTCGCCCGGTCCGCCGTCACGGCGCTGAGGGGCGGCCGGGCCAACATGGACGTGCCCATCACCCTCGCGGTGCTGCTGGCCAGCGGCATGAGCCTTTGGGAGACGGCGCGCGGCGGTCCGCATGCTTATTTCGATGCCGCCGTGATGCTGCTGTTCTTCCTGCTGATCGGCCGCTTCCTGGACAGTCGCGCGCGCGGCCGGGCTCGCGCGGCGGCGGAACACCTGCTGACCCTGTCGGGTGTCTCCGTCACCGTCCTGGAGCCCGACGGCACCACGCGCGGCCTGCGCCCGGACGTGGTTCCGGTCGGCGCCACGGTGCTGGTGGCGACCGGCGAGCGGATCGGGGTGGACGGTCTGGTCGCCCAGGGGGTGAGCGACCTCGACGCCAGCCTGATCACCGGCGAGACCGTGCCGCAGCGGATCGCCGCCGGCGATCGCGTGTTCGCCGGGACCCTGAACCTGTCGGCGCCGATCCGGGTGACGGTGGACGCGGTGGGCGAGGGCACGTTGCTCGCCGAGATCGTGCGCATGATGGAGGTGGCCGAGCAGGGGCGCGCCCGCTACGTCGCGCTCGCCGATCGGGTGGCGCGGCTCTATGCCCCGGTCGTCCACGCCCTGGCGCTGGCCGCCTTCCTGGGATGGTGGCTGGCGGGCGGCTTGCCTTGGCAGGAAGCGTTGCTGATCGCCGCCGCCGTGCTGATCATCACCTGCCCCTGCGCCCTGGCCCTGGCGGTGCCGGTGGTGCAGGTGATCGCCAGCGGCCGGCTGCTGCGCGAGGGGACATTCCTGAAGAACGCCACGGCGCTGGAGCGATTGCGCGAGGCCGATACCGTGGTTCTGGACAAGACCGGTACGCTAACGCTCGGGCGGCCGAAGCTGAGCCGGCGGGCGCCGGGGGCGGGGGGCGGCTGGACGCCCGACGACCTGCGGCTGGCGGCGGGCCTGGCGGTGCACAGCCGCCATCCGCTGGCGCGCGCCGTCGCCGCCGCGTCCCCCGAGGCGCGACCGCTGGAGGGCGTGCGCGAGCACCCGGGCGAGGGCCTGTCGTGGCCGGGGCCGGATGGTCCGGTCCGGCTGGGTTCGGCGGCCTTCTGCGGCGGGCCGGCCGACCTGGGGGAGACCGGCGGGGCCGCCCCGGGGCCCACCCTGTGGCTGCGACGGGGGGCGGGCGATCCGGTACGCTTCCGGTTCGCCGATTCGCTTCGCCCGGATGCCGCCGCCACGGTGGCGGCGCTCTCGGCCCGGGGCCTCCAGGTGGAGCTGTTGTCCGGGGACCGGCCCGACGTGGTCGCCGCCGTGGCCCGCGCCGCCGGCATCGAAACGTGGCGGGCCGGTCAGACGCCCGCCGACAAGGTCGCTCGCCTGGACGCCTTGCGGCAGGCGGGCCGGCGGGTGTTGATGGTCGGGGATGGCCTCAACGACGCGCCCGCCCTGGCCGCCGCCCATGTGTCGGTGTCTCCGGCCACGGCGGTGGACGTCAGCCAGACCGCCGCCGACGTGGTGTTTCAGGGGGACCGGCTGGCGCCCGTGGTTTCGGCGCTGGCGGTGGCCGCGCGCGCCGATCGCCTGGTGCGCCAGAATCTGGCGCTGGCGTTGCTGTACAACATGGTCACCGTGCCCCTGGCCCTGGCCGGGATGGTCACGCCCCTGATCGCGGCGGTCTCCATGAGCACGTCGTCGGTCGTGGTCATCTCCAATGCCCTGCGGCTGGCCCGGCGCGCGGGTGCGCGTCCGTTGCCGCCGGCCCTGCCCGCGACGACGGCCGACGAGGCACATCCATGAACGCCCTGCTGATGCTGATTCCCCTGGCGCTGCTGCTGGGTCTGCTGGGGTTGGCGGCCTTCCTGTGGGCGCTGCGGTCCGGCCAGTTCGACGACATGGACGGGGCGGCCCATCGCATTCTGTTCGATGACGACGACGACCAAGACGGCGACCAAGACGGCGATGACCAAGACGGCGATGACGGGGAGGGACCCGGCGGCACAGGGCCGTCGCGCCCATGAGTCCCGGGGATCGGCCTGGGCCCGCTGGTTTCGCGTGGTCGGGGTTCCATATCAGGAGTGCGTGATATAAATTGACTCAGATCAATGTCGCGTGCCTCTCGCGCACGGGTCATCACGGGAGATATCATGGCCATCTCGTACAGGGCCGGCCCGGTCGCGGTGGGCCGGAGACTGGGTCCGGAAGAGTTCGTGTCCGTCCGGACCGCGCATACCCACGACCCCCTGGGGGACTGGGGTCCGTGTGGGGCCTGCGATCTGGGGCCGCTGTCGTTCTGCGCCAACATGGGCCGGGGCACGGTCTCGTCCCTGGCGCGGGTGCAGTGCACCCTGCGCTATGACGCCCAGGACACGATGTTCCGCGAGGGGGACGACGGCACGGCCGTCTATGTGCTGATCGCCGGGGCGGTGAAGGTCTACAAGCTGATGCCCGACGGGCGCCGGCAGATCACCGGCTTCTTCTTTCGGGGCGACATGTTCGGGTTCTGCCTGGAAACGGCCTATGCGTACACGGCCGAGACCATCTCGCCCGTGCTGGCCTGCCGTCTGCCCATGACGCTGTTGAGAACGCTCTCGCAGACGGCGCCCGAGGTGCAGCACCGCATCATGCTGCGCATGATCGGCAAGCTGGCGACCTTCCATGACCATGTGCTGCTGCTGGGGCGAAAGACGGCGCGTGAGCGGGTGGCGTCGTTCCTGCTCAGCCTGTCCGATCGGGCGTGCCGGCGCGGCGAGCCGCCGTCGCCCCTGGTCCTGCCCATGGGACGGGCGGACATCGCCGATCACATCGGGCTGACGGTGGAGACCGTCAGCCGGGCCATGACGCGGCTCAAGCGCGACGGTCTGCTGGACCTGCCCAGCCCCGGTCTGGTGGTGCTTCGCCGGCCGAAGGCCCTGCGAGGCATCGCCGACGGCCTGACGCCGGAGGCGGCCTGACCCCGCCGCCGGCCATGGGCGTCAGCGAACCGTCTTGAGGGCCGCCGGTCTCACGCCACCGAGGGTTCGGCCGTCGGCTGCTGCCCCGACTCCGGGCTGTCGCCGCCGCCGCTGGCGGCGCGGGTGGTGCCGGCGCGGCGCGGGTTGCGGCGGATGCGCCGCGTGCGGGCGGGGCTTTCCGCCGCGTCGGCCTCGGCGTCATCCGACGGGCTGGCATCGGCCGCCGGGGCCGCGCCGTCCTCGATGCCGGTTTCGGCGCCCGCCTCGTCGTCGCGGCCGTTGCCTCGACTGGTCGCGCCTCGACTGGTGGTGGCGGTGGAGTCGTCATCGCCATTGGTGGCGCGACTCTTGGTGCGGGCGCCGCCGCGCCCGGTGCGACGCGGCGCCCGGCTGACGCGGGTCGGACCGCCCTGGGACTCGCCGGTTTCCTCGGCGCCGTCGGCCGCGCCACCGTCATCCGGCGTCGCCTCGGCGTCGCGGCTGTCGTCGCGATCCTGGCCATTGCCGCGTCGCGCGGTGGCGCGCGGGGTGCGCTCCCGCTCGGGGGACGCGGCGGTGTCGCCGTCGCCATCGCCGAACAGGTCATCGCCGGTCCCACGATCCGCGCCGATGCCCCGGCCGCCCGTCTGCTGGGCTGCCGTCGCCGCGCGGGTCCCGTCGCTCTGGCCGGTCAGGGCCATGTACACACGGTGATAGTGGTCGGCATGCTGGTAGTAGTTCTCGGACAAGACCCGATCCCCCTGGGATCCGGCGTCGCGCGCCAGGGCCGTGTACTTCTCCACCAGCTGCATGGCGTTGCCGCGCAAGCGGACGTTGGGTCCGTTGCTGTCGAACGTCTGGTTCCGGTTGGGTGTCCGCTTGCCGCCTCCGCCGCCGACCCGGCCGCGAGGACGTCCCCTGGTGTTCGAACCTTGTTTCATGAGTCCGTCTGGTCAGATGATGGATACCCACATGACGCCGCTTGACTGAGCGGGCATGCCTTTCGTTCGCGCCGGTCTCTGGCGCCTGTCCGTCCGGCGACAGTCCGGGCGCACGCCATGCGTGATCGCCGTGGTGTCCCGCGACCCGTTCAATTCACACGTGCGTCGCCTGTCACCCGACAAGAGCCCGACCGTCGCGCGTCGCGCCGAGTGATGGTTGCTCTGATGCCGTCGTCACGCCGGACTGATCGTTGGCCGTCTGGGCCTGACGATTGGTCGAAGTGTGCCCATCCCTGTCGATGCGCACCGCGACACCGGCGCCCCTGTCGACACCCCGAAGACCGTGCCCTGGTCCCGAGATCCGGTCCTTGAGTCCGGATGGGTGTCATGGGCCGACTGGCGCGGGATCCCAACCCGGACCCATCGACCTGTCTCCCTCTCGATTCCCCCTCGATCCCCCCGTGTCGCGCGACGATCGTTCGAACCGACGTTGGGAGGTCACGGCCTCCCCTCGCGCGTCTCCAGGCGACCAGAACCCCGACCGGTCCCGCACTCTTGGCATCGCGGAGAACACGCGCCCCAACTACCCCGAGAACACCATGGCATGCCGCGTGTCAACGGATCGCCGGTTCAAGGTCGCGGGCTTTACAGTTCAGGAAAGCGCGTCGTCGTGACCGTAGGGCGGCGGCTCGGCCATTCCAAGCTTTTTTTTTCATGACGGCCCGCCTTTTTTGGGCGGTTGTGCGGCGATGACACAACGACCATGCCCTCCCAGGTCACGGGCAATCGCCGGAGGGGAGAAACCAGCGGCATTCATCAACCCAGAGACATCCTCGGCCTGACCGGCGCCGACCTCCAGGGCCAGCCAGCCGCCCGGACGCAGCAGATGCCGCGCCAGGGGTACCAGGGTTCGATAGGCGTCCAGGCCGTCGGCGCCGCCGTCCAGCGCCAGGACGGGGTCATGGGCGCGGACCTCCGGGGCCAGGGTGGGCAGGGTGGCGGAGGGGATGTAGGGCGGGTTGGAGACCACCGCGTCCAGGCTGGCGGGCGAGACCCCCAGGGCCGTCGCGCCGCCGCGCCAGTCGGCGACCCGGAGCGTGGCCCGCTCGGCCAGGCCATGGGTCGCGGCGTTGGCGCGCGCCGTCTCCACCGCCCCCGGCGACCGGTCGACGCCCAGGCCCCGGGCCGCCGGCAAGGCCGCCAGCAGCGCCAGCAGGATACAGCCCGTCCCGGTGCCCAGGTCCAGCAGGTGCCAGGGCGCGTCCGTTGGGGTGAGGCGCTCCAGCAGCGCCGCCACCACGGTTTCCGTGTCCGGGCGGGGTTCCAGGGTGTCGGGTCCCAGGGCCAGATCCAGGGTCCAGAACCCGCGCCGGCCCAGGATGCGCCCGACCGGCTCCCGCTGGATCCGGCGTTCGATAAGGGCGGCGAACCCCTCGGCCGCCGCCTCGGAGAGCGCGTCGTCGAGCCGCAGGCCCAGCCCCGCCGGCGACGGCAGACCCAGGACATGGGCCAGCAACACCCGCGCATCCAGCCGGGCGTCGTCCGGCGGGATCCCGGCGGCGACCAGGCGGGCGGCGGCGGCGGACAGGGCGGTCGCGGTGGTGGCGGGGGAAGCGGGCATGGGCGATCCTTTTTGAGGGCCGCATCATGCCGTGTTCACGGGCGCGCCTGAAGCGGCGACAGCGCGCGACCGGCTGGTTTCTCGACGGGCCGGGCGGTTTGCGCGCACGAACACGCCCGATGCGGGGACACGGGGGCGGGCTCCGCCCGGCGTTTGGCAGCGGGTCCCTTGGCATCGCGCCCCCGGCCTCACGGCCCGGGTCCGGCCGGCCTGGGCGGTCGCCCGGCCCTCGCTGTTGCAATCCGTCCCCATGACGGTCATTGAAGGAAAGGGGCGGGGGACTCAACGGCGGTGACCGCCGGCCGCCCGACCTCCTCCAAGCGTCCCATCCCTCCGTCTGGCGTGGCGAGCCCGCATGACGTTCCAGATCACCCCCGATATCCTGTTGCGTGCCTACGCCACCGGTCTGTTTCCCATGGCCCGGGGGCGTGACGACCCGAACCTGTACTGGGTCGATCCGGAACGGCGCGGCATCCTGCCCCTGACCGGGTTTCATGTGCCCCGGTCGCTGCGCAAGACCCTGCGCCAGGGCCGCTTCGAGGTGCGCGTGGACACCGCCTTCCTGGCGGTGTTGCGCGGGTGCGCGGCGCCCATGCCGGGGCGTCCGGACACCTGGATCAACGCCGAGATCGAGGCTCTGTTCACGGAACTGCATGCGCGCGGCACCGCCCACAGCATCGAATGCTGGCGGGGCGATCGGCTGGTGGGGGGGCTTTACGGGCTGGCGCTGGCGGGAGCGTTCTTCGGGGAGAGCATGTTCTCGACGGAAAGCGACGCGTCGAAGGTGGCGCTCTGCCATCTGGTGGCGCGGCTGGTCGCCGGCGGCTTCACGCTGCTGGACACCCAGTTCATCACCGATCACCTGGCCCGGTTCGGCGCCCGGGAGGTCACGCGCGCCACCTATCTGGGCCTGCTGGACGAGGCCATGCAGACGCATGGTGCCCAGTTCTATTGTGCCGCCGAGCGGGTCGAGGGCGCGATGTCGGGTTTGCTGGGAATCACGGGCGGCGGCGACACCGGCAACACGCCCACGCCGTCGTCGGCGTCGTCCACGCACTCCACCACCCAGACGTCGTAAACCGGGTGTTCCATGGCCGACAGCGAGGGGCTGGAAGCGAACATCCAGCCCCGGAACACGGTCTGGTGCGAGGGGGTGCCCGCGTGCACCTCGCCGATGTCCAGGAAGGCGGCGTGCTCCGGAGACTCGTCCAGGGCGGTGCGGCGGCAGGCCCGGGCGATCACCTGGACTCCGCCCAGCATCACCGGTTCGCCCACGGGCACCCGCACCTGGGCGACTCGCGCCGTGGATTTGTCCAGCCAGCGCAGGACGACCATGTCGGTGTCGATGCGCGGCACCGGCGCCGCCGTGGGGTCGTCGAGCGACTGGGCGCGGGCCGCGAGCGGCGGCGTCAGGCTCACCATGGCCAGCACGCCGAGGACAAGACACGAAAGGGCGCGAAGCGGGCGGGGGCGGAACGGAACCGTGGTCATCGGGGCGTCCGGGGTCTGAGGGGGCGAGGGAACCAGCGTCCGGCTCCACCGGTGTGGCGGCGCGAGTCAGGACGGTCGACACCGACACCCTGGCGCGACAATGGGGCGCTGGCGGGGCAGGCTTATCGCCGCCATCGTCCTGCGCGCGGCGCCCGCCTCGGCGTCACGTCGGGCCGTCCAGGGACGGGGCCTCGGGTGGCTCGGCGGTGTCCTCGGGCGCGTCCACCGGGTCCTGTGGCGGCTCCAGTGGCGGGGCCTCGGGTGGCTCGGCGGCGTCCTCGGACGGCTCGCGGGGTGCTCCGGGCGCGCCGAGCAGGATCCCGGAGGGATCGAGAAGGCCCCCCGTCGGATCGGGACCGGGTCCGGGTCCGGATCCGGATGGGCCCGATGGTCCTCCGTGGGCGCCGGGCGGCGGCGGTGGCTGGGTGGCCAGGAAGATGATCTCGCCCACCAGATCCTCCAGCGACTGGTAGTCGTTGGTGTGGCGGATGCTGTCCCCCGGCTCCAGGGTCTCGCTCGCCTGTCCCGGCACCAGTTTGACGTAGGTTCCGCCCAGCAGGCCATCGCTGGTGATGGCCGCGCGGGTGTCCACGGGCAATTGCACGCTGTCGAGGATGCTCATCTCGACGACGGCCTCGTAGGTTTCCGGATCCAGGCGCTGGCCGATCACCGTGCCCACGGGGATGCCCGCGATGCGCACGTCGCCCCCGGTGTCGAGGCCGCCGGCGCGCAGGAACTCCGCCGTCAACGCATACCCCCGCACCTGACGCAGGTCCGCCGTGGTGTAGGCGAAGGCCAGGAACACCGCCGCCACCAACAGCACCAGCGCCCCCATGATGGTCTCGATGGGATTGCGCCCCATAATGTTCCGTCCCCTTCTCGCGCGTCCGCCCCGCGCCCTTGCCGTGGCTGGCTCGATCAGTACCCCACCGTCAGGGACGGATCGAGGCCGCGCTGCTGCTTGGCCCGCGCCACGATTTTAGCCAGCAGGTCCTCGATGATCACCGAGTCCTGGGTGTAGTCCAGGGTGTCGCCGGGCGCCAGCGTGTCCATGGCGCCGCCGGGCTCCAGTTCGATGAACTTCGCGCCCAGCAGGCCGTCGGTCAGGATCATGGCGGCCGAGTCCACGGACAACGGCACGGAGCCCGAGACGCGCAAGGTGAGCACCGCCCGGTAGTGTTCGTCCAGGTGCATGGCGGCGACCTTGCCGAAGGGCATGCCGGCCATGCGGACTTCCGTCCCCACGGCGATGCCGTCGGCCTGCCCGAACACGGCCTGCAGGTTATAGGCTTCGTTGCGCAGCACGGCGGCGCCCTGGTGATCGCCAATGCCGCTGGAGCTGTAGGCGAACAGGCCTGCCGCCAGCGCCAGGACCGCCGTGCCCACCGCAATTTCCCGTCGCGCGTCGCTGCTCATGTCCCGTCCGGTTCCAGGGCCCCGGCGCGGCGACGCCCTTGGACGAGTCGCGATCGGGTGTCGGTATCGCTGCGCACCATCCTGACCTGCCTGCCCCGTCGTTCCGGACGGACGGATGCGGGGCGCATCCCTCCGCGTGAGTCAGGGCCTTATCCGCCGGGGGTCCATGCCTGATAGTCGCCGCTGGCGGCGCGGCGGGCACCCCCCCGGCGTTCATCGCCGGCCGGAACGTAGGCGTCGGCCGTGCCGCTGAGGTTGGGCACATGGGGCTTCGCCCAAGGCTTGTCCAGCGACGGCAAGGGGTCTTCGACCGTGTGGTGCAGCCAGGCATGCCACTCCGGCGGCACGGCCGAGGCCTCGGCCTCGCCCTTGTACATGACCCACCGCTTGGCGCGGCGGCCGGCCGGCGCGCGACGCTCGCGGTAGTACACGTTACCGGCGGGGTCCTTGCCGACCCGGGTGCCGGAGAAGAGCGTGTGTAGCCAGGTTCCGATGGTCATGGGTGTGTTCGCCGTCTTGCTGGTCGTCTGGACACGAAGGCTGAAGGCCATGACCCTAATGCATCGTCCACGGGCGGAAAAGGGCCAAGTCCGGTGGTGGCTCGCGGCGTTATCCCAGGGTCGGGTCCAGGCGGGCGGAGGCGCGACACACGGCGCGGCAGGCTCATGGGCTAGCCGCGCACCTCGTCTGGGGCGCGCGCCCGCACGGTCAGGGCATGGACGCGCTCGCGCAGTTCCTCGGCCAGCAGCGCGTGGACCATGCGGTGTCGCTCCAGACGACTCCGGCCGGTGAAGGCGGCGGAGACGATGTGGACGGTGAAGTGGGTCTCGCCACCGCCGTCCAGGGGGGCGTGCCCGGCGGACCCCAGGGCCGCCATGCGCGGGCCATGCGAGGCATGGCGGCGGGAGTCATCGCGCACCACCAGCGCCTCCGGCATCAGGCCCTCGGTCAGCTTGGTTTCGATGCGCGCGCGGATAGGCGAGGATGCGGTCATGGATCCTGCGGAGGTTGGGGGTCCCGACGGGACGGACTGGGCGCGAAACGACCCGGATACGGCGGCCCATGTGGGGATCCGCGCCCGCCGATCAAGGCCCCGCCGACCCTCCTTCGGCGCCGTTCCCGTGCTTGCCAGGGGGCGGCCTCGGTCCCATAGTACGGGCATGGTTGCGCACGGCCGCAGAATGGGCACCCATGGAACCGCCGCCCGGCGCCATGGCCTGGATGCCTCGTTTGGCCTGGACGACCTCGATGCGGCATCGGCCCGCGCCGAGGCGCCGGGGGTGCCGATGTGCGATCATCCGGGCTGCGCCAATCGGGGAGAGTTCCGCGCTCCCAAGGATCGCAGCCTGAGCAGCTACTACCATTTCTGCCTCGACCACGTCCGGGCGTACAACAAGGCGTGGAACTACTACGCCAACATGGACTCCGAGGAGATTGAGCAGCAGGTCCGCCGCTCCACCGTCTGGGACCGTCCCACCTGGCGCATGGGTGGGGCCGGACCGCGCCGCTTCGATCCCGGGACCCTGCACGATCCCCTGGGCGTGTTCGACGACATGCACGCCACGCAGGACGGCCATGTCGACGCCGAACCGACACCCTTCGCCCGGGACAGCCGCGAGACCCAGGCGCTGCGGGAACTGGATCTGACCTGGCCGCTGACCCGGGAGGAGCTGCGCGCGCGCTACCGGACGCTGGTCAAGCGCCATCATCCGGACGCCAACAACGGTGACAAGGCCGCCGAGGAACGCTTCAAGTGCGTCAGCGAGGCCTATCGCGTGCTCCTCGCCACGGTGGACGCCTGACCCCGCCATCATGTCCGGCCGGCCACGCTCCCAGGCTCCGCCATGGGGTTTGCGACGGGGCGCCGCCATGGGGCGCGCCGCGAAAGCCGTTTTCTCCCGCGCGGGACTCGGATTAGAGTGCGCGCTCGTCCGGCCCCGTGGCCCGCGCGAGGGGCCCCGGACCGCGCTTTCCTGAAGAAGAGGATCTCATGGACATGCCCGCCGAACCCCTCCTGGACAAGCCCGATACCACGGTTTCGGTGCGCGAGGCCTTCGGCATCGACTCCGATATGCAGGTGCCGGCCTTTGCCACGGCCAGCGAGCACGTGCCCGACCTGGACCCCAATTACCGCTTCGACCGCGACACCACGCTGGCCATCCTGGCCGGGTTCGCCCACAACCGGCGGGTCATGATCCAGGGCTACCACGGCACCGGCAAGTCCACGCACATCGAACAGGTGGCGGTGCGGCTCAACTGGCCCTGCATCCGCGTCAACCTGGACAGCCATGTCAGCCGCATCGACCTGGTGGGCAAGGATGCCATCGTCCTGCGCGACGGCCTTCAGGTGACCGAGTTCCGCGAGGGCATTCTGCCCTGGGCGTTGCAGCGGCCGTGCGCCTTGGTGTTCGACGAGTACGATGCCGGGCGCCCCGACGTGATGTTCGTGATTCAGCGCGTTCTGGAGGTGGAGGGCCGCCTGACCCTGTTGGACCAGAACAAGGTGATCCGCCCGCACCCGTCGTTCCGGCTGTTCTCGACCGCGAACACGGTGGGTCTGGGCGACACCACGGGCCTGTATCACGGCACCCAGCAGATCAACCAGGGGCAGATGGACCGCTGGAACATCGTCGCCACCCTGAACTACCTGGAGCACGACGCCGAGGTCGAGATCTCGGCGGCCAAGCAGCCCGAGTACAACACGCCCGAGGGCCGGAAGCTGCTTGGCCAGATGGTGGCGGTGGCCGACCTGTCGCGCAACGGCTTCATCAACGGCGACATCTCCACCGTCATGAGCCCGCGCACGGTGCTGACCTGGGCGGAGAACGCCACCATCTTCGGGGATGTGGCCTTTGCCTTCCGGGTCACCTTCCTGAACAAGTGCGACGAGACGGAACGCCCGATCATCGCCGAGTACTACCAGCGCTGCCTGGGGGCCGAACTCAAGGAGAGCGTGCCCAGCCTGGCGGTGACCTGACCCGGGACGCCGGTAAGGGGACGCCGGTAACGGGACGCCGGCACGGGGGAGATCGAGCCCCGTGTCGGTCCCACGTCAGCCCCGTGCGCGCCGTCACGCCGCCCGGCGCGCCGCGACCAGATAGTTGACGTCCAGGTCGCGGCTGAGCGACCACTCCCCGGACAGGGGATTGAAGGTCATGCCCACCAGCGCCTCGACACTCAGCCCGCCCGCGCGCAAGCCGGCGGCGAAGTCGGCCGGGCGCACGAACTTGCGCCACTCGTGGGTGCCCTTGGGCAGCCAGCGCAACACGTACTCGGCGCCGATCTTGGCCAGGGCCAGCGACTTCAGGGTGCGGTTGAGCGTTGCGCCCACCAGCAGGCCGCCCGGCGCCACCAGGGTCGCGCAGGAGTGCAGGAAGCTGTCCACGTCGGCGACGTGCTCCACCACCTCCATGGTCAGCACCACGTCGAACCGGCGGCCCTCGGCCACCAGCGCCTCGGCGGTCCCCACCCGGTAGTCGATCGGCAGGCCCGAACCCTCGGCATGGATCGAGGCGATGCGGATGTTCTTCTCGGTGGCGTCGATGCCGGTCACCTGGAAGCCCAGGCGCGCCATCGGTTCGCACAGCAGCCCGCCACCGCAGCCGATGTCCAGCAGCGTGAGGCCCGCGAAGGGCGCGCGCTGGTTGATGTCGCGGCCGAAGCGGGCGGCCGCCTGGTCGCGGATGAAGGCCAGCCGCTTCGGATTGAAGGTGTGCAGCGGCTTGAAGGGGCCGTCCGGGTCCCACCACGTGTCGGCCATGGCGGCGAACTTGGCCACCTCGCTGTCGAGCACGGATCCCGGACCCGGAGGCGCGGCGTCGGCGCCGGAACCGGGGCTGGCGGAGGCATTGGAACTGGGGCTGGCGGACATGGCGACGGTGATCTCCCTGCGTGTGACGGTACCGGACGGAGCCGGGCGCGCGGCCCTCGGCGGGGGCGCCGCGCGGCCTTGCCTCCCCCCGGGCGAGCGAGTATGAAGGGGCCGCCCGGGCGCCCCGACCTGGAAAAAACCGCCCGGGACGATCCCGATGGTCCGCCCGAGTCGTCGGGGATGTATAGCCTATACGACGGCCACGGCAACCGGATCGCCGCCCGGTGCCGGTCACGGGACCGGCCCCTCTGGGTCCCGTCTCCCTCCCACGCATCGTCCCACGTTGTCCAGTAGCACAGGAGCCCGGGGGCACCCCAGCATGGCCCGAATCGTAATGAAGTTCGGCGGTACCTCGGTGGGCGACATCGAGCGCATCCGCACCGTTGCCCGCCGTGTCTCCGAGGAGGTCGCCGACGGTCACCAGGTGGCGGTGGTGGTCTCGGCCATGTCCGGCGAGACCAACCGCCTGGTCGATCTGTGCCGGCGGGTCGCCCCGATGCACGATGCCCGCGAGTACGACGTGGTCGTGTCCACCGGCGAGCAGGTGACCATCGGCCTCTTGTCCATGGCCTTGCAGGACCTGGGGGTGGAGGCGCGCTCCTGGACCGGCTGGCAGATCCCGGTGCGGACCGACGGGGCGCATGGCCGCGCCCGCATCCAGGACATCGACACGACCGACCTGATCCAGCGCCTGGAGCAGGGGCAGGTGGCCGTGGTGGCCGGGTTCCAGGGGCTCGGCGAGACCGACCACCGCATCACCACCCTAGGGCGGGGCGGGTCGGACACCTCGGCGGTGGCCCTGGCCGCCGCCCTGGACGCCGACCGGTGCGACATCTATACCGATGTCGATGGGGTTTACACCACCGATCCGCGCATCGTGCCCAAGGCCCGCAAGCTGGCTCGCATCACCTACGAGGAGATGCTGGAGATGGCCTCCCTGGGCGCCAAGGTGTTGCAGACGCGCTCGGTGGAGATGGCCATGAAGCACGGCGTGCGCGTCAGCGTGCGCCACAGTTGGCCGGAATACTGGACCGTGCCCGGGACCCTGGTGTGCAGCGAGGACGAGATCGTGGAAAAGGAACTGGTCAGCGGAATCACCTACAGCCGCGACGAGGCCAAGGTCACCCTGCAGCGGGTGTCCGACCAGCCCGGCGTGGCGGCGCGCATCTTCGGCCCGCTCGCCGACGGCAACATCAATGTGGACATGATCGTCCAGAATGTGTCCGAGGACGGCCAGTCCACCGACCTGACCTTCACCGTGCCCACCGGCGATCTGGACAAGGCGGTCGGCTTGCTGGAAGCCTGTCGCGACGACCTGGGCTTTCGGCACCTGACCTCGGATTCCAATGTCTGTAAGGTCTCGGTCATCGGCGTCGGCATGCGCAGCCACGCCGGCGTGGCCCAGACCATGTTTCAGGCCCTGGCCGAGCGCAACATCAACATCCAGGTGATTTCCACCTCGGAGATCAAGGTGAGCGTGCTGATCGCCGAGGAGTACACCGAACTGGCGGTGCGGGCGTTGCATACCGCCTACGGACTGGACGCCGCCTGATCGCGACTGTCCCGCCGCCCCCTTCGCCGGCAGACACAAACGGATTCGGACTCATGACCACCGCACCCGCGCGCGCGCATCTGGATCTTCTGTGGGCCAGGGGCCGGGCCTTGCTGGGCACGCCCACCGCCATCATGGGCGGGGCCATGTCCTGGGTCTCGGAGCGGACCCTGGTGGCCGCCATCTCCAACAGCGGCGGCTTCGGCGTGATCGCCTGCGGGTCCATGGGACCGGACCTGCTGGCCGCCGAGATCACGGCCACCCAGGCCCTGACCGACAAGCCGTTCGGCGTCAACCTGATCACGCTGCATCCGGAGTTGGACGCGCTGATCGACGTCTGCCTGCGGCTCCAGGTGGGGCATGTGGTGCTGGCCGGCGGCCTGCCCTCCGGGCCGTCCATCCGCCGCCTGAAGGACGGCGGCGCCAAGGTGCTGTGCTTCGCGCCCGCCGTGGCCCTGGCCCGCAAGCTGATCCGCCTGGGGGTGGACGGCCTGATCATCGAGGGCGCGGAGGCCGGCGGCCACATCGGTCCCGTGGCCACCAGCGTGCTCGCGCAGGAGATCCTGCCCGCCGTGGGCCAGCACGTGCCGGTGTTCGTGGCCGGCGGCATCGGCCGGGGCGAGGCCATCGTGTCCTACCTGGAGATGGGCGCCGCCGGGGTGCAGATGGGCACCCTGTTCGTCTGTGCTCACGAGAGCATCGCCCATCCGGCCTTCAAGGCGGCCTTCATCCGCGCCAACGCCCGTGACGCCGTGCCCACCGTCCAGGTCGATCCCGGCTTTCCGGTGATCCCGGTGCGCGCGTTGCGCAACAAGGGCACCGAGGCGTTCGCCGAGACCCAGCGCCGGGTGATCGAACGCGTGCGCGCCGGTGAGCTGGACCAGAAGGCCGGACAGCTGGAGATCGAGCATTTCTGGGCCGGGGCGCTGCGCCGGGCGGTCATTGATGGCGACGTGGAGACCGGCTCGCTGATGGCCGGGCAGAGCGTCGGCCTGGTCAAGGAGGAACAGCCGACCCGGGTCATCCTCGACACCCTGGTCGCCCAGGCCGAGGCGGCGATCGCGGCGCGGGCCGCCGAGGCGGCCCACGCCCCGGCCACGGCCGCCGCGCCCGTGGTCGCCGACCCGGTGTCCTGATGCCCATCAACGATGCCGGCGGGCGGCGCCTGCTGGGGCGCCTGCGCGAGCACATGGCCGGCGGCGGCACGCCGCAGGACCGGCTTGACCGGACCGTGCGGCTCATCGCCGAGGATCTGCGCGCCGACGTCTGCTCCTGCTACGTCATGCGCGCGGGCGAGGTGCTGGAACTGTTCGCCACCCAGGGCCTGTCCCAGGACGCCGTGCACCGCACCCGGTTGCGCGTGGGCGAGGGCTTGGTGGGGGCCATCGCCGCCCGGGCCCGGCCGCTCAATGTGTCCTACGCCTGGGAGCATCCCAGCTTCGTCTACCGCCCCGAGACCGGCGAGGAGATGTACGCCTCGCTGATGGGCGTGCCCATGCTGCGCGGCGGCCAGGTCATCGGCGTGCTGGCGGTGCAGAACCGCGCGCGGCGGGTCTACTCCGATCTGGAGGTCGAGACCCTGGAGACCGTGGCCATGGTGCTGGCGGAAATGCTCGCCGGCACCGGGCTCGTGTCCTTCGACGAACTGGCGCCGGTGACCGGCAACGCCGTGCTGCCGCTGCGCATGGAGGGCCTGTGCCTGAACGCCGGCGCGGTGCTGGGCACGGCGGTCTACCATCGCCCCACGGTGCATATCGAAAAGCTGATCTGCGAGAATCCGGACACGGAACTGGAGCGCCTGCGCACCGCGCTGCAGGCCATGCGCCGCTCGCTGGACGACATGATCCGCAGCCACGTGGATCTGGCCGGCGACCAGCAGGAGATCCTGGAAGCCTACCGCATGTTCGCCGACGACGCCGGCTGGGTGGCGCGTATTTCGGACGCCATCCGGTCCGGGCTGACGGCCGAGGCGGCGGTGCGCAAGGTGGACGACGACATGAAGGTCCGCCTCGCCCAGGCCAGCGACCCCTATATTCGCGAGCGCCTGCACGACCTGGAGGACCTGGCGAACCGGCTGCTGCTGCATCTGACCGGCCAGGGGCAGACGGCCGCCAACCGGCCGATGCCGGAGGATGCCATCCTGGTGTGCCGCTCGCTGGGGCCGGCCGAACTGATGGACTATCCGCGCGGCACCGTGCGCGGCGTGCTGATGGAGGAAGGCACCCCCACCATGCACGCGGTGATCGTCGCGCGGGCGATGGATATCCCGGTGCTGGGTCGGCTGCCCGGCCTGTACACGCGCATCGCGCCCCTGGACGCCGTGGCGCTCGACGCCGACAACGCCCAGGTGTTCGTGCGCCCCAGCGACGACGTCCGCGACACCTTCACCGCCAGCCTGACCGCCCGTCAGGCGCGCCGGGCCGCGTATCTGGCGGAACGGGATCTGCCCTTCGTCACCGGCGACGGCGAGCCGGTCACGGTGATGATGAACGCGGGCCTGCTGATGGACATGGCCCATCTGGAGGGCACGGGGGCCATGGGCGTGGGGCTGTACCGCACCGAGTTGCCCTTCATGACCCGGCCCAGCCTGCCGGACGTGCCCACCCAGACACTGCTGTATCAGAAGATCCTGGAACAGGCGGGCGGCAAGCCGGTGGTGTTCCGGACCCTGGACGTGGGCAGCGACAAGATCCTGCCCTACTGGTCGAACGACGCCGAGGACAACCCGGCCATGGGCTGGCGGTCCATCCGTATCACCCTGGACCGGCCGGCGGTGCTGCGCAGCCAGGTGCGGGCGCTGGTGCGGGCCAGCGCCGGGCATGACCTGCGGGTGATGTTCCCCATGGTGGCCGACGTCGACGAGTTCGACGCGGCGCGCCGTCTGGTGGACGCCGAACTGTCGCGCGCCGCCGGACGCGGCCAGTCGCTGCCGGAAACCGTGTGCGTGGGCACCATGCTGGAGGTCCCGGCGCTGTTGTTCCAGTTCGACGAGGTGTTGCGCCGCGTGGACTTCGTGTCGCTGGGCAGCAACGATCTGCTTCAGTTCCTGTTCGCGGCCGATCGGGGCAACCCGCGCGTCTCCGGCCGCTACGACACGCTGTCCATGCCGGTGCTGCGGTTGCTGCGCCGGGTGCTGGAGCAATGCCAGGCCGCCGAAACGCCGGTGACCGTGTGCGGCGAGATGGCCGGGCGGCCCCTGGAGGCCATGGCGCTGGTGGGCCTGGGCTATCGGGCGCTGTCCATGTCGGCCCCCGGGGTGGGGCCGGTCAAGCAGATGCTGCGCAGCATGGACTCCCAGGCGGTGGGCGCCTACGTCCGGCGCCTGCTGGAGACCCCGGGCGGATCGCCGCGCACGGCGTTGCGGGCCTACGCGCGGGATCACGGCATCAAGGTGTGATGACGGGCGTGTGGGGAACGGCGTGTGATGACCGGGCCGGCGCCGTCCCGATCCCGGGCCGAGGCTCCGTTGCGGTCGACCTGCCGGGTCTGCCGGACACCTGAAAGTCGTTCCGTCTCGGGCCGTTATGCGGTATATCTCGGATCAGGTGAGATCACGGATCGCCCCGCGCGGCCGGAACCCGGTCCGACGGGTGGACAGGGCCCGTGGACGCCGGTGTCGACCGCTGGGGTTGATCGCCGGGGACACGGTCTGCCGGGGACACAGTCCGCCGGGGGCATCGGCCCCGGACTCATCGGTCCCGTTCGCGGGAACGGCCGCCGGCCCGTCTTCGGGCGCTCCGGTGCCGCGCGCGGATGGAACGGGACGCGGAGGGGGGTGGATCACCACGGACCGGAGTTGGTCGCAGACGGCAGACGAGGACACCGCTCTTGGGGACATCGGCGCATAGCCCGCGGCCCGACATGCCGTTCGTGACGCCCGGACATGTCGGCAGTCTGCTCCAGGAAGCCCGCCTGCGTCAGGGCCATGACCTGCGGATCATCGCGGATGATCTGCGCATCCGCTATCAGTATCTGCTGGCGATCGAGGCTGGTCACTACGACGACCTGCCCGGCCCGGCCTATGCGGCCGGGTTCGTCAGGGGATACGCCGAGTACCTGGGGCTTCCGGCCGAGGACACCTTGCGCCGGTTCCGCGACGAGACCCAGCCGCGCGCCGGCCGGATCAACCACCTTGAGTTTCCCACGCCGGCCAACGACGGGGGCATCCCCGCCGGGGCGTTCCTTCTGGTTGCCTTGATCGTGGCCGGATGCGCCTATGGGATCTGGTTCTGGCTGTCGTCCAACGGCAAGACGATGGCCGACCTGGTGGCCGACATTCCGACCGTCGTGGCCGACCTAGTGGGGGACCTGTCGGACGCGGTGCCGCCGCTGCCCCCGCCGCCGCCACGGGCCAGCCCGGCGCCCATGACCGAGGCCGGAGCCGCCGACGCGGTGGCCAGCGCGTCGGATCAAGCGTTCGACGAGCCGTCCGGTCCGGATCCCGATCCCGCGCCATCGCCGCCCGGGACGGCCAGCGCGATGGACATGGCGCGGGCCGATCCGCCCGCCCCGACCCGCGAGGCGAACCGCCTGGAGGCGCTGCTGGACGCGCCGTCGATCGAGGAGACGGCGATCGCGGGTCCCGATCCCGCGGCGGTCGACGCCGCGCCGGACACCACGGACGCCCCGCCGTCGGCGCCGGTCGCCGAGGATCCGGACCCGGCGCCGAATACTGCGCCGATTGCCGCGGACGGTCCCCAGGCGGCCGTGTCCACGGTCGCCGTCGAAGGCATTCCGCGTCCGCCGTCCGAGCCCGACGCTGACGCCGACACCGACACCAACACCGGCGCCAGCGCTGACGCGGGCACCGGGACCGCCCCGGCGGCCGAGGACGCGACGCCCGACGACGTGGCGGCCGAGGACATGGCGGCGGAACCGGACATGCCGGATGCCGAGACCGTCGCGGTGGCCGCCGCCCCTGAACCCGAGGTGCCCGAGATCCCGGTGCTGACGGTGCCGGCGGTGCCCGAGACGGCGGAGCCCGCCGAATCCGCTGAACCCCCCGTCGCCGCCGTGGACCCCGAACCCGAGACGGAGCCGGAGCCGGATCGGGAGCCCGCGTATGTGGGTCGCGCGGCGCCCTCCGACGTGCGCGCCGCCGGCGGCGCGGCGCGCATCGTGCTGCGCGCCAACCGCGATGCCTGGATCCAGCTGCGCCGCAACGGCGACCTGGTGCTGCGCCGGCTGCTGCGGCGCGGCGATGTCTACGCCGTTCCCCCGGACGGGGGCTATATCCTCAACACCAGCAACGCCGGCGGCCTGGAGGTTTACGTGGACGGGCGCCGGGTCCGCGACCTCGGACCCGCCGGCGCGCCGCGCAGCGGCGTGAGGCTCTCCCCCCGTGCCTTGAATTGAGGGCATTGATGGCCTAATACCGGGGTTCGCGGGCGTGGGGCCCGTGGGCTTGGCTCAAGGGGACGGGGGCGCGCGGCCTTGATCCGACCCGCAGGACCGGCGACCCGCCAGGGTCCGTGATCCGACGATGCCGCCGCCCGTGACCCGCCGTCCCCCGCGCGTTCCGGGGTGTCGCGCGGCTGGCGCGCCTCGGGGTCGGAGTCGTCAGCCTCTTACCCTGCCTCCATGTGACACGAGGGTTCCATGTCCGAGCGTCCCTATCGCGTCATCCGGCGCCGTCCGAGCCGCCAGATTCACGTCGGTTCGGTTCCGGTGGGGGGCGATGCCCCCATTTCCGTGCAGACGATGACCAACACCATCACCGCCGACGTGGCCGGCACCGTGGCCCAGGTGCGGCGGATGGAAGAGGCCGGCGCCGACATCGTGCGCGTCTCCTGCCCCGACGAGGACTCCACCCGGGCCTTGCGGCAGATCGTGGCCCAGGTCCAGGTGCCGATCATCGCCGACATCCATTTCCACTACAAACGCGCCATCGAGGCCGCCGAGGCCGGCGCCGCCTGCCTGCGCATCAATCCGGGCAACATCGGCGCCGCCGAACGGGTGCGCGAGGTGGTCAAGGCCGCCAAGGATCACGGGTGCTCCATGCGCATCGGCGTCAACGCCGGCTCGCTGGATCGCCACCTGCTGGAAAAGTATGGCGAGCCCAACCCCGAGGCCATGGTCGAAAGCGCCCTGGAGCACGCCAGGATCCTGGAAGACAATGACTTCCGCGAGTTCAAGATCTCGGTCAAGGCATCCGATGTGTTCCTGGCCATCGCTGCCTACGAGGGTCTGGCGGAGGCTTGCGATTATCCCCTGCACCTGGGCGTCACCGAGGCCGGCGGCACCCGCATCGGCACCGTCAAGTCGTCCGTCGGTATGGGCTGGCTGCTCAAGAAGGGCATCGGTGACACCATCCGCGTGTCGCTGTCGGCCGACCCGGTGGAAGAGGTCAAGGTTGGTTTCGACATCCTCAAGGCGCTGGACCTGCGGCACCGGGGCGTGCGCATCGTTTCCTGCCCGTCCTGCGCCCGCCAGGGCTTCGACGTCATCAAGGTGGTGGAGATCCTGGAGGACCGGCTTGCGCACATCAGCACGCCGGTGTCGCTGTCCATCCTCGGTTGCGTGGTCAACGGTCCGGGCGAGGCCCGCGAGACCGACATCGGCATCACCGGGGGCGGCACCCTGGAGAAGGAAGGCGCGGCCAACAAGGTCTATATCTCCGGCGTGCCGGACCACAACATCGGCAACGCGGAGATGATCGATCACGTCGTGGCCCTGGTCGAGAAGAAGGCCGCCGAGATTGAGGCGGCCAAGGCGGCCGACACGATGGCGGACCAGATCGCTCCCCAAACCGCCGCCGAATAGCCCACCGACATCGGACGCGGGCTCGCCGCCGACCCTGGCGGCGGGCTCCTTTTTTTAGGAGGCGCCGCCGACGCGGCGCCCGGATCGCTCCCCCGCCCCCGCCCCCGCCCCCGCCCTCGTGCTTGACTCAGGTAAGGACTTCTTCCCCATGGCCGCCCTGCAACCCGTGCGTGGCACCCGCGACCTGCTCCCCGACGCCGCCCGCGCCCATCGCGCCGTCGAGGAGCGCGCCTTCGCCGTCGCCACCCGCTTCGGTTTCGGCGAGATCGTCACGCCCATCTTCGAATTCACCGAGGTGTTCAAGCGTACCCTGGGCGACACCTCGGACATCGTCACCAAGGAGATGTACACCTTCGAGGATCGCGGCGGCGACAGCCTGACGCTCCGCCCCGAGGGCACCGCGCCGATCGTGCGCGCCTTCATCTCCGGCGGGCTGGCCCAGCAGGTGCCGGTCAAGGCGTTCTATCGCGGCCCCATGTTCCGCTACGAGCGCCCGCAGAAGGGCCGGCTGCGCCAGTTCCACCAGGTGGGCGCGGAGGTCCTGGGGGTCGAGGGGCCGGCCGCCGACATCGAGGTCATCGTTCTCGGGGCCCACATCCTGGAGGCCCTGGGCCTGGGCGACACGGTGACCGTGGAACTGAACACCCTGGGCGACCTGGAGAGCCGCGCCGCCTACCGCGAGACCCTGGTCGCCTACCTGAAGGGCCGCCAAGGCGAATTGTCCGAGGACAGTCTGGCCCGCCTGGAGCGCAACCCGCTGCGCATCCTGGACTCCAAGGACGAGGGCGACCGCGCCGTGGTGGCCGACGCGCCGGTGCTCGCCGACAGCCTCAACACCACCTCCCGCGACTTCTTCGCCCGCGTGACCGAGGGCCTGGACTCCCTGGGCGTGTCCTTCGAGATCAGCCCCCGCCTGGTGCGCGGCCTGGACTACTACACCCACACCGCGTTCGAGTTCACCACCACCCACCTCGGCGCCCAGGGAACCGTGCTGGCCGGCGGCCGCTATGACGGCCTGTGCAAGCAGATGGGCGGGCCGCCGGTGCCGGGTGTCGGCTGGGCGGCCGGTGTCGAGCGGCTGTCCATGCTGATGACCGACCCGCCGGCGGCGCCGCGCCCCGTCGCCGTGGTGCCGGCCGGCGCGCCCGAGGACGAGGTCCTGGCCACGCGCCTTGCCGATCGGCTGCGCCGCGCCGGGCTGGTGGTGGACCTGGGCTATTCCGGAAACATGCGCAAGCGCCTGAAGCGGGCCAACACACTGAACGCCCGCGCCGCCGTGATCCTGGGCGAGGACGAGCGCGCCGCCGGCGCCGTCACGGTCCGCGACCTGGACAGCGGCGAGCAGACCCGGGTGGCCCTCGATGACCTGGAGGCCGCGCTGGACCGCTATCGGTGACGGACGACTGGGCGGGCGACAGCCCCGAGGGCCCCGGGGACGGTCTTTCCGGCCTGGCGGTGGTGGGCGTGAACCACCAGTCCAGTTCGCTCGCCCTGCGGGATCAGGTGGCCCTGGAGGACGAGGCCGTTCCCGCCTTCCTGTCGCGGCTGCACGCGCGCGGCCTGACCCAGGCCATGGCCCTGTCCACCTGCGACCGGGTCGAGGTGCTGGTGCATACCCCCGCCGGTGGCGACGCGGAGGCCGCCGCCCAGGCCGCCGTTCAGGCCCTGGCCGAGCACGGCGACGTGATGCCGGCGGCGCTGTTGGCCGAGGGCTATGTGCTGCGCGGCGTGGATGCCGCCCGTCACTGCTTCGCCGTGGCCGCCTCCCTGGACAGTCAGGTGATCGGCGAGCCCCACGTGCTGCGCCAGGTCAAGGCCGGTTACGCCACCGCCCGCGCGGCCGGGCTGGTGGGCGCGGAACTGGAGCGCCTGTTGCAATCGGCCTTCGCCGCCGCCAAGCGGGTGCGCAGCGAGACGCGCATCGCCGAGGGGCCGGTCTCGGTGGCCTCCGCCGCCGTTCAGGTGGCCCGCGACCTGCACGGCGACCTGGATCGCTGCACCGGCCTGCTGGTCGGCACCGGCGAGATGGGCGAGTTGCTGGCCGAGTCCTTCCTGGCTCACGGGCTCGACCGCCTGGTGGTGCGCGGCCGCCGCAAGGGCCGCGCGGAGGCCGTGGCCCGCCGCCTGGGCGCCCATGTCAGCGCGTCCGAGGCGCTGATCGACGATCTGGTCCCCGCCGACGTGGTGATCTGCTGCAACGGCGGGCGCGAGCACCTGGTGGGCGAGGACGTCGCCCGCCAGGCCGCCAAGCGCCGCCGTCAGAAGCCGGTGTTCATCGCCGACGTGGCCGTGCCCGGTGATGTGGAGCCGGCGGTCAACAAGGTGGACAACGCCTTCCTCTATGACCTGGGCGACCTGGAGGGCGTGGCCATGGAGGGCCGCGCCCACCGCCAGGCCGAGGCCGAGGCCGCCTGGCGCATCGTCCGCGAGGAGGTGGCGCGCTTCCAGAAGGGCCGCCAGGAGCGCGCGGCGGTGCCCCTGATCAGTCAGTTGCGCGCCCGTTTCGAGGACGAGCGCGCCCGCGTCCTGGCCGAGGCCGGCGACGATGCCGACAAGGCCACCCGGTTGTTGCTGGGCCGGCTGCTGCACGCGCCGTCGGAGGAGTTGCGCCGCCTCACCGGCGGCCCGCCCGAGAACCTGCGTCACGCCGAGAACGTCACCCGCCGCCTGTTCCGCCTGACCGAGGCGGACGGCGCCGTCGCCGACAACGAGAGAGTCCCTGACCATGAGTCTTGACGAGAACCTGGCCCGCGTCGTCTCCCGCCACGAGGAACTGACCGCCTTGCTGTCCGGCGACATGGGCGGCGACGCGCAAGGCTTCGTGCGCATGTCCAAGGAACTGGCCGACCTGACCCCGGTGGTCGAGGCCATCGCCGCCCTGCGCGCCGCCCGGACCGACCTGGCCGACGCCGAGGCCATGCTGGCCGACCCGGACCTCAAGGATCTGGCCGAGGAGGAGGTGGGCCGCCTGCGCCAGCAGCTGCCGGAGATGGAACAGGCGGTGCGGGTGCTGCTGCTGCCCAGGGACGAGGCCGACGCCCGCAACGCCATCCTGGAGGTGCGCGCCGGCACCGGCGGCGACGAGGCCGCCCTGTTCGCCGCCGAGCTGTTGCGCATGTACGAGCGCTACGCCACCGGGCGCGGCTGGCGGTTCGAGGTGATGGAGGCCAGCGACACCCCCATCGGCGGCCTCAAGGAGGCCAGCGCCAGCATCACCGGCCGTGACGTCTTCGCCCGGCTGAAGTATGAGTCCGGCGTGCACCGGGTGCAGCGCGTGCCGGTGACCGAGGCCGGCGGCCGCATCCACACCTCGGCGGCCACCGTCGCCGTGCTGCCCGAGGCCCAGGCCGTGGACGTGCAGGTGGACGACAAGGACCTGCGGGTGGACACCTACCGCTCCCAGGGGGCCGGCGGCCAGCACGTCAACACTACCGATTCGGCGGTGCGCATCACCCACATCCCCACCGGCGTGGTGGCCCAGTGCCAGGAAGAGAAGTCGCAGCACAAGAACCGCGACAAGGCCATGAAAATGTTGCTCGCCAAGCTGTACGACGAGCAGCGCCGCGCCGCCGACGAAGCCCGCGCCGCCGACCGCAAGAGCCAGGTGGGCAGCGGCGACCGGTCGGAGCGCATCCGCACCTACAACTTCCCGCAAGGCCGGGTGACCGACCACCGCATCGGGCTGACGCTCTACACCCTGGACAAGGTCATCACCGGCGAGGCCCTGGACGACGTCATCACCCCCCTGATCGCCGAGGATCAGGCGGCCAGGCTGGCGGCGATGGGGTGATCCCGTTCTGAGTGTGTAAAGGTCTTCCCGTGTCCGACACTCGCTTGTGTTCTGGTGGACCGGGACGCCCCCCGAGGGGGTGTGGATTCCGGATCAGGGCGTGCCGCCCTGTCGCGGCCGGGGATAGGCCCTGGGAGATTGTCCAAACCGACCCCGGTCTTTGAAAGTCGGCACGATGGGGCCAGGGGAGATCCTGGGAAGGCGGGGGGTGGGGGCTGTGCCTCCAAGGACGAACGGGACGTCGGCCCGGTTTGATGTCAGGCTGCCCCCCTCCCGCGCGTCTGAAGGCCCACGAAGGGTTGCGTTCGGCTTTTTTGGCCCGTTTTTTGCTTCGCACTTGGCGTTCCCCCGATCCCATCCGCCAGGACGACTCGCCATGACCCAGGACATCTCCCGCACCGCCGCCGTTTCCGCCGCCCTTGGCCCCGTAACCGTCGCGTACGACCCCGCCGCCCGGGCGGCCGCGCGGCATGCCGCCGCCGAGCAAGCCCAGGCCGACACCATGGCCGCCATCCGGGAGAAGGGCTTCACGACCTATGCGGCGGATCTGGAAAAAGAGAAACTGGAGAAGCTGCGCGAGGAGCTTCTCCGGGCCATGGGCCTGACCGAGGAGGATCTGGCGGAGATGGACCCGCAAGCCCGGGGCGCCATCGAACAGCGCATCTCCGATGAAATCCAGAAGCGGCTGGCGGCGGCCTCGCTGGTGAACGCCGAGGGCAAGGGCGAGACCCGGCAGGCCACCCAAACGGCCTTGCGGATCGTCCAGGGCGGGGGTGTGCCGGCGGGCGCGCCCGTTGGCACGCATGCGCCCCAGGCCACCCCCGGGACGGGGAGCCCCCTGGGCCGGGACATGGTCGTCACTCTCCAGGATGTGGGCGAGGACGGCCGCGTCGGGTCCGCCGTGACCGACGTCAAGGACAGCCGCGCGCGCGGGCGCGGCCTGCCCGGCTGACCGGACGGCCCCCGGCAAACGTGACCGCCCAAGGGGTGGGACGGATCTGTCCCGAGCCGGGGTGCCGGATCGCGGCCGAACCGACGCGGTCCATGGCGACGGCCGCCTCTCCCGTCGCGAGGCTCGTGGAGCCAGAGAGGTATCGCTTCGAGGTAAAATATTATTGCAAAACGATAAGGGACGAGCCATGATGGGGACGATCGCTGGATCGTCCACCAAGGATATCGTCATGGGAAATCTGGACCGAATCCGCCGCCTGAGCCATGCCTTGCGCGTCTGTGTCGCCTTGGGCATGGTCGTCTTCCTCATTGGGCCACCGCTGGCCTGGGCCAATCCCACCTGGATGGCCGAGCAAACGGCGCTCGGCGATTACCTGTCGACGGAGATCGCCCCGTGGCAGCAGGTGGCCGGCGCCACCATCTGGATGGCCGTCGGCCTGCTGGGCGTCTGGATGCTGTCGGGGCTGTGGCTGCTGTTTGGCCTGTATGGCCGGGGCCGCATCTTCGAGGCGGAGAACGTCCGCGCCCTGCGCCGCTTTGGCATGGGACTGGTAGCCTACGTCGCGGCCTCGATCGTCGGCGAAACCATGACGATCCTCGTCCTGACCGCCACCGCGCCGCCCGGCGAACGCATCCTGGCCATCAGCGCCGAGAACAGCGACGTGATCACGCTGATCCTCGCCGGCCTTTTCCTGGTCATCGCCCGGGTGATGGACGAGGGACGGTTGCTCAAGGAAGATCAGGCCACGATCGTCTGACAGGACCGTTTTGCATGCCCATCGTCGTGACCCTTGATGTCATGCTGGCCCGCCGCAAGATGAAGTCGAAGGATCTCGCGGCGGCCATCGGCATCACCGAACAGAATCTGTCCCTGCTGAAGTCCGGTAAGGTGAAGGGGGTCCGCTTCGCCACGCTGGACGCGATCTGCCGCGCGCTCGATTGCCGGCCGGGTGATGTCCTCGACTGGACGGAGGACGCGGACACCGACCGGCCCGCCTGACCACCCCACCTGGACGGTGGCCACCCTCCGCGTCATCGACACACTGGGTCCTCTTGGGCGTGGGGACCACGGGCGCGTCGCCCGCGCCGGCCACGACATGGCCCCCCGGCAAGAATGACCCAGGCCCTGGGCAGGAATGGCCGAGGGTCTCGTCCGGGACGGGCGGCCGGACCCGACGTCCTCGCCAACACCCCCATTGCGCCGCCCCCGCCGATGGGCTACTGTCGCCCTCCTTCGCGGCGCGGCCTTGATCCGCCCCGCGTGTGCGCCCGTAGCTCAGCTGGATAGAGCGTCGCCCTCCGGAGGCGAAGGTCAGGGGTTCGAATCCCTTCGGGCGCGCCATTCCTTCAGGAATGGCCGTCCTCTTTTTTGAAGGGAGTTCGAACAAAGTTCGAACGGGCGCGCCAGCCTCCCGCCTTGACCCTCGTGACATCGCGCCGCGCCGGCCGGTTTGGCGCCGCCGCCGGATCGTCACGGTTGACGCCCACCCCGCCCTCGGTCCACCGTCTTGGCCAGCAGTTCCCCAGCACGTCCATGGCATGACGGAGGACACATCATGACCCAGGCCATCCTGTTGACCCGGGGCGAGGACAAGGCCACCCAGGCCGCCGTGAGCGACATCGACCCGGCCGACCTGCCCGAGGGCGACGTGACCGTGGCCGTCAGCCACTCCACCCTGAACTACAAGGACGGCCTGGCCATCACCGGCAGCGGCCCCGTGGTGCGGGCCTGGCCCATGGTGCCGGGCATCGACTTCGCCGGCGTGGTGGAGGACAGCGGCCATGCCGGTTTCAAGCCCGGCGACGCCGTGGTGCTGAACGGCTGGGGCCTGGGCGAAAGCCGCTGGGGCGGCCTTGCCCAGAAGGCCCGGGTGCCGGGCGACTGGCTGGTGCCCCTGCCGCCCGCCTTCACGCCCGCCCAGGCCATGGCCATCGGCACCGCCGGCTACACGGCGGCGCTGGCGGTGCTGGAGCTGGAGCGCCAGGGCCTGACCCCGGACAAGGGCCCGGTGCTGGTGACCGGGGCCAACGGCGGGGTCGGCGGCGTGGCCATCGCCCTTCTGGCCAGGCGCGGGTACGAAGTGGTGGCCATGACCGGACGCACCGGCGAGGCGGACTACCTGACGGGCCTGGGCGCCTCGGCGATCATGGACCGCGCCGAGTACGCCGGCCCGGCCCGGCCCATGGCCAAGGAGCGCTGGGCCGGCGCGGTCGACGCGGTGGGCAGCCACACCCTGGCCAACGTGCTGTCGCAGATGAAGTACTTCAGCCCGGTGGCGGCCTGCGGCCTGGCGGGCGGCATGGACCTGCCGACCTCGGTGGCGCCCTTCATCCTGCGGGGTGTCAGGCTGTGCGGCATCGAGAGCGTGTACATGCCCAAGCCCGAGCGGCTGGCGGCCTATGACCTGCTGGCCAACGACCTGGATCCGGCGCTGCTGGCCAGCATGACCACCGAGGTCGGCCTGGCCGAGGCCATTCCCACGGCGGCCCGCCTGATGGCCGGTCAGGTGCGGGGCCGCGTGGTGGTGGACGTCACCCGGTAGCCGCGCGGTGGATCATGGCACCAGCGGCGTGACGCCGGCGGTTCGCAGCGCGCGGCGGCCGGCGTCCCCATACAGGAAGTGCACGAAGGCGCGCGCCGGCGAGTCCGCCGCCACGCCCTGGCGGATCGCCACCTGATAGACCACCGGCGGATACGTGTCGGGCGGCAGCGGCCCGACCACGCGGACCCGCCCGTCGGCGGCGGCGGCGCTGGCGTGGGCCACGCCCAGGCCGGCCTCGCCCCGGGCCACCAGGTCCAGCACCGCGCGCATGGACGGCGCCAGGTGTATCGACTTCGACACCCCCTCCCCCCAGCCCATGGAGCGCAAGGCGTCCATCGCCCGCTGGCCCAGGGCGTCGATCTCCGGATCCACGACGGTGAGCGGGCGGCGCTCGCTCACCCACGACTCCCACGCCATGTCCCGGGACACGGCGACCGGTTCGGCCAGGCCCGGCGCGGCCACCAGGGCCAGTCCGCCGGTCGCCAGATCCACAGGGGTCTCCACCTGGCCCGACGGCACGAACGGGGCCATGGCCTCGCGGCCGGCGAGAAGGATGACGTCGTGCACCAGCCGGTCACTGCTTCCCACCGCCCCCTTGGCGTCGCCATAGGCGAACATCAGGCCGGCGCCGGTTTCCTTGCGGAACGCCGGAATGAGGCTGGTCAGGGCGGGTTTCAGGGAGGGGTCGGCGAACACGGTCGCCGTGGCCTGGGCATGGGCTGACGAGGCGGCGGCGGTGTGCGCCATGCCGCCCAGGACAGCGATCAGGGGCAGGCGCAGCGCCTGCCGACGGCTCAGGATGGGCATCTTGGGTCTCCCGGCAAGCTAAGAACGAACGTGCTCAGCCTAACGCCGGGGGACGGGCGGCGAAAGGGGGCGCGTGCCCACGGTGTCAGGGTCGGAACGGCCTCGCGACGCCGGGACCAGGAGACAGGATGGCGAAAAAAGAGCCGTGCGGGATCCGGGGCCGGGGTCTCGGCCCGAGACCCCGCACGGCCAAGGGAGGCCGGAGAGGGAGGAG
Organism: Roseospira visakhapatnamensis; assembly: GCF_014197915.1. Lineage (GTDB taxonomy): Bacteria > Pseudomonadota > Alphaproteobacteria > Rhodospirillales > Rhodospirillaceae > Rhodospira > Rhodospira visakhapatnamensis. The sequence continues at coordinate 56,761 of NZ_JACIGK010000007.1, read as the reverse complement.
AACTCCGGCATCGTCACCGGGCGAACACCGGTGGCGTTGTCCGGACATCGCGGGCGACGTTCTGTCGCGCCGCCATGCCCTCCGGTCGCGCACGGTCATGAAGCATGACCGTTGCGTTGAAATGCCGCGACCGACCCACGGTCGTTCGCCGTAGGGTTTACTTGCAGTTCGCCAGCATGTCCGACGTCTGGGTGCACACCGGGTTGTCCAGGCTGGTGGGGTCGGACAGCTTACCGGTGCTCATGTTCACCGTCAGGCCGTAGTTGCAGCCCTTGGGCACCGAGCCGGCGGCCGAGCCCACCCAGGTGCAGGTCTTGCCCATCACCTTGAACATGATTTTTTCGGTGCCGGTGAAGGACATGGTGTTGGACGAGGTGATCGTTCCCGACGGCTCCGACATGTCGGTGACGGCGGTGATCTCCACGGTGTCGGCCCGGGCGGGCATGGCCGCCAGGGTGATCGCGGCGGCGGCAATGGCGAGAAAAGCGGAAGCACGCATGAGGCTGATCCTTCTCGTGGTGAAGAGGAGGGTTCGGCGGAAGACCCTGGACCCGCACCGGGTGTCGGAGCGGGGTCAGTCCGGAAAAACAAGAGCGTGCAGGGCCTTCTGCTGCGTCTGCTCGAACGCGTAGTTGTCCGAGTTCAGACGCCAGCAGGTGAAAATCGAGTACCCGTAGTGGGCCGTGTTGTCGTCGTAGGCGCCCTTGGCGGTCTGGTAGCTGGACTCGAACTTGGCGCCATAGGCGAACAGGCCGGGATCGACGCCGGCGGCGGTGAAGGCGGCCGGGTCCGTGAACCCCGAGTAGAGTTGCAGATTGATAAAATCCATGTACCGGTTCACCGCCGGGGCATCCAGGTGGCCGACCGCCGCCGGTGACAGGGTGAGGATGTACTTTCGGTCGGTCTGGGCCTCGAAATGCGACCCGATGGCGATGACCAGCAGGCGGAACTGCTCCTGCGTGGTGTCGTCGCACAGGGGCGATTCCCAATCCAGGTCGAACCCGTCCAGGCCGTAGTGCCGCAGATAGGCGACCAGATTGGTCGCGAAGTGCTCGGCCGCCTGCTCCGGCGGGAACGGGCTGTTGTCGAAGATGGCGGACAGGAGCGCGCCGTCGCCCCAGTTCAGGGTCATGGCGATGCGGATCTCGGGGTTGGTCACCCGCGCGTCGCGGATGATCCAGTCCATGTAGTCCTGGTTCGTCAGATGCTTCGGATGGGAGGCCGCACCCATCTGGAGGGTGTAGCTGCCCGCCGGAGCCTGGGGGGGCGAGGGCACGGTGTGCGGGCCGACGGGAACGGTGGTGGCGAAGCACAGGTACAGGACATCCACCGCGCCATAGACGTCCCGGGTGATCAGGCTCTGGTAGCAACTGGAGGGATCGGAGTAGGTCGTGTTCGGGGGCTCGTCCTCGTTCAGGAAGATCCAGGCGTTGACCATCCGGGGTGTCGTCGTCATGACCGTCCCTCCAGGGTTCGCGCCGCAGGCCTGTCGCGCTGGTGTGCCAGCGGCCCTTGACCAGGATCGTTGATGTCCTTGGCCGGCCCAGGCACCGCGTCACGGTGCCTGTTTTTTGGGCTGGGGCGGATACGTCGCACGCGTCCGCCGCTGGTCTTAGGTGCGGGGTGTGCGGCCGGTGTGCCTCCGGTTGCCGATGCCGCGACGGAGACCGGGCCCGACGGGCGCGCCCGCGCCACGGGGAAGAGTCGGCCGCAACAATCGACCCGAGCATGGGCGTGAGTTTTACACGCTGTCAAAGATATTCATTTCGAATACAGCACAAACATGCAAATCCCACTGTTTTGGTAGGAATTGTACGCATTCAGTGTATGAGGCGATAACATAATCGTCAGAAGGGCTACCGGGAGTGGCGTCGCTCGCCGGGCGAAGGCGGCCAACGGTATCCGGGCTCGGCCTGGTGGCGCGCCGAGCCCGGGCGAGTCGACCGGTAGGGAGGGGGGCCGGCTCTGGAGGGCAACGGCCATGGTCGATCAATGACCGGTGGCGTTACCCCGCCACCACGGCGCCGTTCCGGAGCGTCACCACCCGGTCCATGCGGCGGGCGAGATCCGGGTTGTGGGTGGCGATCAGGGCGGCCAGGCCCTCGTCGCGCACCAGCCGCAGCAACTCGCCGAAAACGCCATCGGCGGTCTTCGGGTCCAGGTTGCCGGTGGGCTCGTCGGCCAGCAGCACCCGGGGGGCGTTGGCCAGCGCCCGGGCGATGGCCACCCGCTGCTGCTCGCCACCCGAAAGCTGCCCGGGCCGGTGCTTGACGCGCGGCCCCAGGCCCAGCCGCTCCAGCAGGTCGCGCGCCCGCGCGCGCGCCGCGCGCCGGCCGATGCCGGCGATCATCTGCGGGATGACGACGTTTTCCTCGGCGGAGAACTCGGGCAGCAAGTGGTGGTACTGGTAGACGAACCCCAGGTCCCGCCGCCGCAGGCGGGTGCGCCCGCCGTCACCAAGGCCGCCGGCATCCTCGCCCGCCAGCAGCACGCGGCCGGCGTCCGGCCGCTCCAGCAGGCCGGCGATCTGCAACAGGGTGGACTTGCCGGAGCCCGATGGCCCCACCAGGGCGACGATCTCGCCGGCCCGCAGGGTCAGGGTCGCGCGGCGCAGCACCTCCAGGGGTGGCGCGTCGGCCTGGTGAAAGCGGCGCTCCACGGCCTCCAGGGCCAGGGCCGGGGGCGCGGTTTCGGTCGGCTTATTCATAGCGCAGCGCCTCCACGGGATCGGTGCGCGCCGCCCGCCACGACGGATACAGCGTCGCCGCCAGGCTGAGTCCCAGCGACATCAGGGCCACCGAGATCACCTCCGTGGGGTCCATCTCGGCGGGCATACGCGACAGGAAGTAGATTTCCGGGGAGAACAACTCGGTCCCCGTCAGGCTTTGCAGGGCCTGGCGGATGCTTTCGATGTTGTCGCAGAACACCACCCCGAGCACCACGCCGGCCGTGGTGCCGACGATGCCGACGCTGGCCCCGGCCAGGAAGAACACCCGCATGACCGCCCCCCGCGTCGCGCCCATGGTGCGCAGGATGGCGATGTCGCGGGCCTTGTCCTTCACCAGCATGATCAGGCCGGAGATGATGTTGAACGCCGCCACCAGGATGATCAGCGTCAGGATCAGGAACATCACGTTGCGCTCCACCTGGAGCGCGTTGAAAAAGGTGGCGTTGGTGTGCCGCCAGTCGCGCAGCCGGACGCCCTGGTTCAGGGGCGTGCCGGCGATGGCGCCGGTGACGTCGCGCACCTGGTCGGGGTCGGAGACGGTCACGTCGAGGTAGCTGACCTGATCGGGCATCTGGAAGTAGACCTGGGCGGCCTCCAGGGGCAGGAACACGAAGCCCAGGTCGAACTCGTACATGCCGACCTCGTAGAGGGCGACGATGGTGTAGGTCTTGATGCGCGGGACCGAGCCGAAGGCGGTCACCTTGCCCTTGGGCGAGATCAGCGTGAGGTCGCCGCCGAGGGCGAGCCCCAGGCGGTCGGCGAGGCGGGTGCCGATCATCACCGCGTCGCCGCCGGTCAGGGCGTCCAGGGAGCCGGCGACCACCGCGTCGGCCAGGGTGGCGCGCTCGGCCAGACGCTCGGGGGCCACGCCGCGCACCATGGCGCCCCGGCTCTCGCCGTGGCTGGTGACCATCACCTGGCCCTCGACGGTGGGGAGCACCGAGACCACCCCGTCCGCGCCGCGCACCTGGTCGGCCAACTCCATGTACTGGCTGATGCCGGCGCCGGCGCCGTACACCGACAGGTGGCCATTGAAGCCGAGGATGCGGCCCATCAGGTCCTGGCGAAAGCCGTTCATCACCGCCATGACGATGATCAGGGTGGCGACCCCGAGCGCGATTCCGGCCAGCGAGAAGCCGGCGATGACCGAGACGAAGCCCTCCTTGCGGCGGGCGCGCAGATAGCGCAGGGCCATCATGCGTTCGAAGGCGGAGAACATGGGGTGTGGGTCTCCCGGCTTGGACAAGGGCCCGTGAACATCCCCGCCCGGCGTCCCTCCGTCCCGGCGGGCGGAGCCTCCGCGCGCCCGGTCTGACCGGGGTCATGCGACCGAGGCGGTGCGGGCGGGAGCGGCGATCCTCTCCAGGACGGGGAGGGGCGGGGGGAGTGTCGCGGCGGTGTGACGGGATGGCATGAGATCGACTCCGGAGGGCGGCTGTCCCTGGTCACCCGCGCGAACCCGACCAACACCCTCCAGAACGCCATCCAAAGCTGGCCAAAATCAGACCGCCAGGCGCGCCAGCGCGCTGTCGACCGAGACCTCCTCACGGGCGCCGGTGGCGCGGTTCTTGAGTTCCACCATGCCCTTGGCCACGCCCTTGGGGCCGACGATCACCTGCCAGGGCAGTCCGATCAGGTCCATGGCGGCGAACTTGGCGCCGGCGCGCTCGTCGCGGTCGTCGTAGAGCACGCGGTCCGGTCCCAGGGCCTGGTAGAGGCGGGCGCAGGTTTCGTCGGTGGCCGTGTCGCCGGCCTTCAGATTGAGCAGGCCCACGTGGAAGGGCGCCACGGACTCCGGCCAGATGATGCCGTTGTCGTCGTGGCTGGCCTCGATGATGGCGCCCACCAGGCGGGAGACGCCGATGCCGTAGCTGCCCATGGCGACGGTCACGTCCTCGCCGTCCGGGCCGGTGACGGTGGCGCCCATGGGCTTCGAGTACTTGGTGCCGAAGTGGAAGATGTGCCCCACCTCGATGCCGCGCGCGGTCACCAGCGACCCGCCCAGCGAGGCCGCCTTGGTGACGTCGTGCATGTCGTCGGCGGCGGCGTAGAGGCCGGTCCAGTCATTCACCAGCGGCTGAAGGTCGCCGTCGTAATCCACGTCGTCGGGGATTGTCTTGTCCAGCAAGGCGCGATGACAGTGCACCTCGCTCTCGCCGGTGGAGGCCAGAACGATGAACTCGTGGCTCAGGTCGCCGCCGATGGGGCCGGTCTCGGCGCGCAGCGGAATGGCCTTCAGGCCCAGGCGGGCGAAGGTGCGCAGGTAGGCCACGAACATCTGGTTGTAGGAGTGGCGCGCCGCGTCGCTGTCCAGGTCGAAGGAGTAGGCGTCCTTCATCAGGAACTCGCGTCCGCGCATGATGCCGAAGCGCGGCCGCACCTCGTCGCGGAACTTCCACTGGATGTGGTAGAGCGTCTTGGGCAGGTCCTTGTAGCTGCGCACGGCGTTCCGGAAGACATCGGTGATGACCTCCTCCGCCGTCGGCCCGTACAGCAGGTCGCGGTCGTGGCGGTCCGTGATGCGCAGCATTTCCTTGCCGTAGTCGTCGTAGCGGCCGCTTTCCCGCCACAGGTCCGCCGACTGGATCGTGGGCATCAGCAGTTCCTGGGCGCCGGCGCGGTTCTGTTCCTCGCGCACGATCTGCTCGATCTTCCTCAGCACCGCGAAGCCCAGCGGCAGCCAGGTGTAGATGCCCGCCGCGTGCTGGCGGATCAGGCCGGCCCGCAGCATCAGGCGGTGGGAGACAATTTGCGCCTCGGACGGTGTTTCCTTCAGCGTGGGCAGGAAGTAGCGCGACAGCCGCATGGATAGGTCCCCGGTTGCGTGAGAGGCCAGGCTGGCGCGTACTCTAGTGCAGCGACGCCGTCGAGGAAAGCATCCTTGACGGCATTAGTCGCTGCACACCGTTTTGAATTAAGGGCACCGATGCAGACAAAAGAATGCAGACTGCGTCTTTTGTCAGAATCGGTGTGCTAGGGCATGGGCTTCGGCTCTGGCAACGGCGGTCCGCCGTAGCCGGGAGGATAGATCACGCGCCCCGGGCGGACGCGGCCGCTCAGCCCCTGGCGGCAGGCCCAGGCCAGCGCGTCCTGCTGGCCGGTGATCAGGGGTCGGCCGTTGATCAGGAACCGGTTGCGGACCAGGTCGTAGGTGACCGTGCCCAGGATGGCCTCCGGGGTCTCGATGCCACGGGGCGCGGGCAGATCGGCGGCCTCCAGCGGGTCCACGGCGATATGGAAGGTGAGGGTGTCGGGCACCAGGGCCGCGAACTGCGACCAGTCGGTGGCGTCGGCCGGCACCACCGGGCGGCCGCGCACGTCCACCCCGGGCCGGTAGGTGACGTCCGGATCGGGGATGTGGTCCACCAGGCGGCGGCAGACGCGGGCATCGATCCGCAGCAGGCCGGGGCGCGCCGCCGGGGGCGCCGGGGCCGTGGCCCGGGCGGCCGGTGGCGCCGGCACCGTGGTGGGCGCGGGCTGCGGCGCGGGAACCATGGTGGGCGCGGGTTGTGGCGCCGGTGCCGGCGGGGGCACCCGTGGCCGGGGCGGCGCCAGGGCTTCGGGGCCGATCAGGGGCTGCGGCATCTGCTGGGCGCCGGCGGGCGACAGGGCTGTCGGGACCAGAAGGGCGAGGGCGACGGCCGCGACGCGGGCGATCCGCGCCGGCGGGGGCCGGGGGCCGGGATGAGGGATGGCGGCGAGCATGGCGGTCTCCCGCGCGGACAACGAAAGGGGGGGCGAGACTCGACGGTCCCGTCCCGACTCGCAGTCTGCCAGACAGTCCCTGACAAGGCGTGAACGGTCCCGATGGGACCGGGACGGTGGTCACGGGAACCCAATACAGGGAAATCGTGTTTTGATTGTGTTTTGTGGGGAGGCTCGCCTCTTGAAGGGCGTGTCGCCGCCTGTTGTTCGTCGAATTGCTTACATCCTGACCAGAAAGACCCTGGCGACCGAAATGAAGGCATAATTAATCCGGGGTGTTGACATCATTCGGTCAAAAATTGCGTGACTCTTTTCCGGTGTTTGCGTACCGTTTCGTCGCCTGAAGAAAAAGGGGGCCCAGCGTCACAGGCGCCGGAGCCTGGGTTTAGGGAGGTCGTGCCCCGGAAACTGGGGACAGGGAAAAAGCCCTGAAGGCCGGAGTGGGGGTGGGCAAGAACACGGAAAAAAGACCAGCTTCGCCGTCCTTGTGATGCGACCGCGTCATCTTGACGGGGCCTGTTCGAGAGAGGGACCCGGGGGCTTCATCCCCGGACCGGTGGCACCAAGATACGAAGGGCCGATCCCGGTGGGATCGGCCCTTCGCGCGTCCGGGGACGGACGGCGCCGGATCAGAACCGCAGCGCCTTGGCCATCAGCACATGCGGCAGCCCGCACAGCGTGGCCAGCACCTCGGGCGAGACCGCGCTGTCCACCTGCACCAGGCAGATGGCCTGTCCCCCCACCGAGGCCCGGCCCAGATGGAACGAGGCGATGTTGAGCCCCGCGTCGCCGATGGTCGAGCCCAGGCGGCCGATGAAGCCCGGCTTGTCCTCGTTGATGGTGTAAAGCATGTCGGGGGCCAGTTCGGCCTCGACCGGGATGTCGTTGATGCGCACCACGCGCGGCAGGGCGTCACCGAACAGCGAGCCCTCGACGCTGCGGGTCTGGCGCTCGGTGGTGACCTCCAGCCGGATCAGGCTGTGGTAGTTGCGGCAGCTCTCGCTTTTCGTCTCCTTGACCTCGACGTCGCGGTCGCGGGCGATCACCTGGGCGTTGACCATGTTGACCGAGTCCAGCAGCGGCGACAGCAATCCCTGCAGCACCACCGACGTCAGCGGCCGGGTGTTCAGGCCGGCCACGTCGCCCTGGTATTCGATGTGCACCGACTTCAGGCCGCTTTCGGTGATCTGCCCGGCGAAGCTGCCGAGTTGCGCGCACAGCTTCATGTAGGGGCGCAGGCGCGGCGCGTCCTCGGCGCTCACCGCCGCCGTGTTCAGCGCGTTGGTCACCGCGCCGGTCAACAGGAAGTCGCTGATCTGCTCGGCCACTTGCAGGGCCACGTTTTCCTGGGCCTCGCTGGTGGAGGCGCCCAGGTGCGGCGTGCAGACCACCGTGTCCATGCCGAACAGGGGGTTGTCGCGGGCCGGCTCCTCGGCGAACACGTCCAGGGCCGCGCCCGCCACGTGACCACTCTCCAGCGCCGCCTTCAGCGCCGCCTCGTCCACCAGACCGCCGCGCGCGCAGTTGACGATGCGCACGCCCTTCTTCATACGGGCGATGGCGTCCGCGTTCAGGATGCCCCGGGTCTTGTCGGTCAGCGGCGTGTGCAGGGTGATGATGTCGGCGCGCTGGATCAGGTCGTCCAGGTCCACCTTCTCCACGCCCAGGTCGGTGGCCCGCTCCGGCGACAGGAACGGGTCGTAGGCGATCACCCGCATGCGCAGGCCGATGGCCCGCTCGGCGACGATGGAGCCGATGTTGCCGCAGCCGATGATGCCCAGCACCTTGCCGGACAGCTCCACGCCCATGAACTTGCTCTTCTCCCACTTGCCGGCGTGGGTGGAGGCGTTGGCCTGCGGGATCTGGCGGGCCTGGGCGAACATCATGGCGATGGCGTGTTCGGCCGTGGTGATGGCGTTGCCGTAGGGGGTGTTCATCACCACCACGCCCGACTGGGTGGCGGCCGGGACGTCGACGTTGTCGACGCCGATGCCGGCGCGCCCGATCACCTTCAGGTTGGACGCGGCGGCCAGCACGGCCTTGGTCACCTTGGTGGCCGAGCGGATGGCCAGGCCGTCATACTCGCCGATGATGGCGATCAACTCCTCGGGGGTCAGCCCGGTCTTGACGTCCGCCGTGATGCCGCGCTCGCGGAAGATCTCGACGGCGGTCGGGCTGAGTTTGTCGCTCACCAGCACCTTGGGCATGGTGACATCCTTTCGTTCGAATCGGCGGGGTGGCGTCTCCTGGGACGCCACGAGAGGGCGCGGCCCCGCATCCGGCGAATGTCCTCCGCGCGGAATCGGGGCGGGCGTCAGGATGCGTCAGGCGGCGATCTCGGCGCGCACCGTGGCCTCGGCCCAGTCCAGCCAGGGCAGCAGCGCGGCCATGTCGGTGGACTCCACCGTCGCCCCGCCCCACAGCCGCAGCCCGGGTGGCGCGTCGCGGTAGGCGCCGATGTCGAAAGCCACGCCCTCGGCGTCCAGCAGCGCCACCATGCGCTTCGCGGCCTTGGCCTGGTCGTCGGCGGACAGGGCGGTGAACCAGTCGGCCACCACGGTCAGGCAGATGGACGTCGACGAGCGGGTCGCGGGATCGGTGGCCAAGAAGTCCACCCAGTCGGTTTTCGCCACCCAGTCGGAGACCACCGCCAGGTTGGCCTGGCTGCGGGCGATCAGACCCGGCAGGCCGCCCTGCGCCTCGGCCCAGGCCAGGCCGTCCAGCGCGTCCTCGATCACCAGCATGGACGGCGTGTTGATGGTCTCGCCCTTGAAAATGCCCTCGATGAGCTTGCCGCCCTTGGTCATGCGGAACAGCTTGGGCAGCGGCCAGGGGGGCGTGTAGGACTCCAGCCGCTTCACCGCGCGCGGCGACAGGATCAGCATGCCGTGCTGCGCCTCGCCGCCCAGCACCTTCTGCCAGGAGTAGGTGACCACATCCAGTTTGTCCCACGGCAGGTCCATGGCGAAGGCCGCCGAGGTGGCGTCGCAGATGGTCAGGCCGCCGCGCTCGGCCGGGATGTCGTCGCCGTTGGGCAGGCACACGCCGGACGTGGTGCCGTTCCAGGTGAACACCACGTCGCCGTCGAAATCCACCTGGGTAAAGTCCGGCAGCGCGCCATAGGACGCGCTCAGGGTGCGGCAGTCCGTCAGCTTGAGCTGCTTGACGACGTCGGTCACCCAGCCGGCGCCGAAGCTTTCCCAGGCCAGCAGGTCCACGCCGCGCGCGCCCAGCAGCGACCACAGCGCCATCTCCACGGCGCCGGTGTCGGACGCCGGCACGATGCCGATGCGATAGTCGTTGGGGAGGCCGAGCAGCGCGCGGCTCTTGTCCAGCACCTGGGCGATGCGCGCCTTGCCGGGCTTGGAGCGGTGCGAGCGGCCCACCAGGGCGGCGCTCAGGGCATCGACGGTCCAGCCGGGGCGCTTGGCGCAGGGACCGGAGGAAAAATTAGGGTTGGCCGGCCGGGTGGCCGGCTTCTGCGTCTCTGTCATGGAATCTCCCTTCCTTGCAGAAGGGTCGCGATCCGTTGGGGGATCGTGGCCCGCGCCGTTCTTAGGGCGGGCGTCGCGGGGGGTCAACGGCGAATGTAAGGGGTGGGAGTGGGGTTATGACCGTTTAAGGAGAAACGCTCGGCGACCGACACCCGGGTTGGTCAGGGATGGGGGTCCCGAACACCTCCTCGAAGCTCTCCCGCAAGGCGGTGTCGACCTCCGGCATGGAGACGCCATGCCCCAGGTCCCACAGGCTGGTGACGCCGTGCTCGCGGATGCCGCAGGGCACGATGCCGCCGAAATGGCTCAGATCCGGATCCACGTTCAGGGCCACGCCGTGGAAGGTGACCCAGCGCCGCACGCGCACGCCGATGGCGGCGATCTTGTCCTCGCGCCCGCCACCGCGCGCCACCCACAGGCCCACCCGGCCGGCGCGGCGCTCGGCGCGCACCCCGAAGGCGTCCAGGGTGCGAGTCAGCCACTCTTCCAGCCGGTGCACATGACAGCGCACGTCGCGCCCACGCGGGATCAGGTCGAGCATCACGTAGCCCACCCGCTGGCCCGGCCCGTGATAGGTGTACTGTCCGCCGCGTCCGGCCGCGTACACCGGGAAGCGGTCGGGGGCCAGCAGGTCGGCGGGATCGGCGCTGGTGCCGGCGGTGTAGAGCGGCGGATGCTCCAACAGCCACACCTGCTCCGGTGCCGTGCCGGCGCGGATGGCCGCCACGCGGTTCTCCATCGCCGCCAGGGCGTCGGGATAGGGCACGGGCGCGTCGTCGATGCGCCAGGAGACGGGCGCCGGCGTGTCGTCCGGCGATGAGGCCATGGGTGTGGTCACTGCGGGTGGTGTCCTCCGCGATGGCGACGGCCCCCGGCCCGCGTGCCGGCCCGGGGGCACTGGTGGCCACTTGGTGGGCCCTGGGAGCGGACAGCCTACCAGCGCCGCCGCGCGACCGCCAGGACGCCAGCGGCCGGCGGGGCTCCTGGTTCGGCGCCGGGTCCTGCGCTACCCTGGCGGCCCGGACGCGGACGGAGATCCAGGGCATGGCGGACCAGCGGTGGCGGGCGACGGCGATCACGAGGGCACTGGGCGCGAGGGTCGTGGGGCTCTTGGCGGTGCTTGTCGTGCTCCTGCCGGGGGGCGGCGTGGGGCCGTCCCCGGCGGCCGGGGCCGGCGCCGAGACCCTGCGCTTCACCCCGCCCACCGGATGGCGCGAGGTGCATCGCGTCGAGCGTGATGGCCTGAGCGTGCGCCATCTGGTCCCGCCCGCGCAGGGGGGCGAGACCTGGCGGGACATGATCACCGTGCAGGTGCTGCGCACGGCCCGGCCGCCGACCCTTGAGGATCTACACGCCCGGGCGCTGGCGGGCTACCGCGCGGACTGCGATGGCGCGCGTGGCGGCGCCCTGCAACGCGGCGAGAGCAACGGCTATCCCACCGGCTTCTGGGTGCTGGGCTGTCCCACGAACACCCGCACCGGGCGGGGCGAGACCGCGTTCTTCAAGGCCACCCTGGGCGAGCAGGCGGTCTACGTTCTCCAACGCGTCTGGCGGACCGATCCGTTCAGTCCCGGCGCGGACGCCGGCATCGATGCCGCCGCGCGCCGCGAGGCCATCGCCCTGCTCAAGGCCGCCCGGGTCTGCCGACCCGGCTCGACCGCGCATCCCTGTCGCTGACCGGGCGCCAAGGGCGCGGAGTCGCGCGGTCCGCGAGGATCGCCGCGACGATCAGAACGATGAGTTCGGCTCCAGGAGGAAGGCCCGCTCCGCCTCGGTGGTCTCGCGGCCCAGGATGGCGTTGCGGTGGGGGAAGCGACCGAAGCGGGCGATGATTTCGTGATGACGGTGAGCGGACTTCTGCGCGGCCTCGATCCCCAGGCGCTCGTACAGGGCCAGGGAGCGCTCCTGCTCCACCAGGTCCTCGGCATGCTGAAAGGGCATGTACAGGAACAACCGGTCCAGGGGCGCCAGCGCGCCGTCGTGGCCGTCGCGCAGCGCCTGCGTGGCGACCGCCAGCGCCCGGGCATCGGTGGCGAAGGCCGCCGGCGTGCCCCGGAAGATGTTGCGCGGCACCTGGTCCAGCAGCAGCACGAGGGCGAGCGCGCCCCGGGGCGTCTCGGCCCAGGGGTTCAGGTCTCCCTGGGCGGCGCGGGCGTGAGCGTCGGCGAAGCGGGCGCGGACCTCGGCATCGAACGTCGCGGACGGCTTGAACCAGACATCGCGGAACGAGCCGTGTTCCGGCGACTCGGGGGCGCCGAACCAGAAGGCGAGCACGGCCGGCACGGTGGCCGCGTCGGACGGTGTGGGGGACATGGCGGAGGTCCTGATGCGAGGCGGGGGCAGGGGGCGGTGATGGCGATGGGATACCACACCGCGACGGCGGTCCCCATCCACTCAACGGGGGATCACCGGCGGATCAACGGCAGACGGGCGGGTCTCCCTTGCGGTACGGCCCGAAGGCGGTCAGGGCCGCCATTTCCGCGCCCACCATGGCCCGTTCCTGCTCCAGGAAGCGGGCGACGGCGGCCCGGAACCCGGGGTCGGCGATCCAGTGCAGGCTGTGGGTCACCTGCGGCAGGTAGCCGCGCTGGATCTTGTGCTCGCCCTGGGCGCCGGCCTCCACCCAGCGCAGGCCGCGCGCGATGGCGAAGTCCATGGCGCGATAATAGCACGCCTCGAAATGCAGGAAGCGGAAGTCGTCCAGGGCACCCCAGGTGCGGCCGAACAAGGTGTCCCCGCCGATCAGGTTCAGGGCCCCGCAGACCGGACGGCGGCCGCCCGTCTGTTCACCCATCACCAGCAGCACCCGATCGGCCAGGCGCTCGCCAAGGTGGTGGAAGAAGGACCGCGTCAGATAGGGTTGGCCCCACTTGCGGTCGGCGGTGCACAGATAGAATTCGTAGAATGCATCCCAATGGCGGCTCTCGATCTCCGCGCCCGTCAACAGGCGCAGGGTCACGCCCTGGCTGTTGGCGCGATCACGCTCCTTGCGGATCGTCTTGCGCTTGCGGGAGGTCAGGGTGTCGAGGAAGTCCTGGAAGTCGCGATAGCCCGGGTTCTCCCAATGGTACTGCTGCCCCTGCCGCCGCAGGAAGCCCAGGTCCTCGCCCAGGTCGGCCTCGGCCCGGGTGGGGAAGGTCACATGGACGCCGGACAGGTCGGCGCGCTCGGCCAGGCTGATCATGGCCGCCAGCAGGGCGCGGCGCAGGCCGTCGGGGGCGTCGGCGTCCGGGCGCGCCAGCAGGCGCGGGCCGGTCACCGGGGTGAAGGGCACGGCCGCCTGGAGCTTGGGGTAGTAACGACCGCCGGCGTTTTCGTAGGCGTTGGCCCAACTCCAGTCGAACACGTACTCGCCGTAGGAATGGCTTTTCAGGTAGAGCGGCGCCACCGCCAGCGGACGGCCGTCGCGCTCCTTGATCAGCAGGTGCCGGGGCCGCCAGCCGCTGCCCGGGCCGACCGAGCCGGACGTCTCCAGGGCCGCCAGGAACGCGTGGCCGACAAAGGGGTTGTCGAACCCGGCGCAGGCGTCCCAGTCGGCGGCGGGCACGGCGTCGATCCCCGGCAGCACGGTGACCGACACCGACCCGGGGACATCCGCGTCGGCCGGCGTGGGCCGGGGGGCCGGTTCGCACCCGGCCTGTCGCGTCGAGGGAAGACCGTCGGCGGTGGTCATGGCTGGATCGTTCCGGATGCGGCTGGAAGGCGAGCGCTCTTCCCAGCATGTGGGACGGGCGCCCCGATCCTCCAACCCCCGCGCCCCCGGTCACCGGCTCCGGCGACGCCCGGGTGCGTCGTGCCCGGAGGGCTCAGGACCCAGACCCCGGGTCATCGTCCCGGCTCCGGCGATGTCCCAAAACGAAACGGCGCGCCAGGGAAACCCTGACGCGCCGCTTCTGGTACAGGCCGAGCCCGAGGGCTCGGGACCCGGTCCGCGAGGAGCCGGATCAGTTCTGGAACATCACTTCCACGCGACGGTTCTGACGCTCGACAACGCCGTCGGCGGTCGGAACCATCAGGCGCTCTTCACCATAGGCTTCCAGGCGCATGACCTCGGACGCGATACCACGCGCGGCCAGGGCGCGGGCCACGCTCTCGGCGCGACGCTCGGACAGCACGATGTTGTAGTCGAACGAGCCGGAGGTGTCGGTGTGGCCGACCACCAGCACGCGCGGCGGCACCACCTGCTGGTAGTCACTCGCAACCGCGTCCAGGGTCGCCATCGACTCGGCGTCCAGGGTCGAGGAGTCGAGGTCGAAGTACACCATGAACGGGGTCGGCATGGCCGGGGTCCCGAACTGGTTCATGGCGTCCATGAAGCCCTGCCTGCAGGCGGCAATGTCGTCCGGCTGGCGGTCTTCCTCGGCTTCCTGCATCCAGCAATCGAACATGGCCTGCGCACGCGCGGCGACCGTCGGGTTGCTGTCGGCGACGCCCTGACCCAGGGCGCCCATCAGGTCGTTGCGGGCGGCGGCCAGTTCGTCGACGTACTTGGCCGGCAGGTCCCGTTCTTCCATGGCCGTGGGGGCCACGGACTCGCCCATGGCGGCGGCCTTCGCCTTGGCCACGAAGTAGGCGGTGTCCGGCCAATCGCCCTCGTTGGCTTCGCTGGCGGCCAGGTCGGCATATTCAGTCTGCAGCGCGGCGTGGAACGGGCCACCCACGTTCTCCATGCTGCGCGCTCCGTCCACGTCCCACCTGTTCGCGCATGCGGACAGGAGGCCGGCGGCGGCAACCGCGATGATCACCTTCTTCATCATTTTAGGCATCTCCTCCATCACCTGATCAGACGGGCGGCCGCACTTAGCAGCGAGCGACCGATCCCATTAAAATGACAAACATATGCTTCCACACACCGTCAACCGACATCACCCGTTAATCAGGCGGTTGTCGACGAACCGTGACTCTTTTGCCGCAGTCGAGACGCGATGCGACTTCTGTGTCACCCGGTATACCGAAAAACACACCGCAAGGGTACTGGAAATCGGTTGACCCCGAGGCCGGCTGGGCTCATGTGAGCGGCGTGCCTCCGGCCACGACGGACCGTGGGCATCCCCATTGTCGGGAACGGGATTCATGAACCTGATCGGCCTCACGCGCGCGGACCTGGCCGCCCTTCTCGTCGAGATGGGCGAGAAGCCGTTCCGCGCCAAACAGCTCTGGCACTGGATCTACTTCCGGGGCGCGACATCGTTTGATCAGATGTCGACCTTGTCCAAGGGCTTGCGGTGCCGTCTGGCCGACACCCACAGCCTGGAGCGCCCCCGGGTGACGCGGGAGCAGACCTCCACGGACGGCACCCGAAAGTGGCTGATGGCCTTTTCGGACAACCGTGAGGCCGAGGCGGTGCATATCCCGGAGGAGGATCGGGGAGCGGTGTGTGTGTCCTCCCAGGTGGGATGCACACTGACGTGCCGTTTTTGTCACACTGGGACGCAAATGCTGGTTCGCAACCTTGAGGTGGCCGAAATAGTCGGTCAATTCATGGTGGCGCGGGACAGTTACGGCGAATGGCCGACCCCGACGGACGAGACTCGACTCCTGTCCAATGTGGTGCTGATGGGCATGGGCGAGCCGCTGTTCAACTTCGACAACGTGGCCCGCGCCGTCTCCATCCTCACCGATGGCGAGGGGCTGGCGCTGTCGCGGCGGCGCATCACGCTGTCCACCTCGGGCGTGGTGCCGATGATCGAGCGGTGTGGCCACGAGATGGGGGTGAACCTCGCCGTCAGCCTGCACGCGGCCACCGACGCGGTGCGCTCCGAGATCATGCCCATCAATCGAAAGTACCCGCTCGACCAGCTCATGGCGGCGCTGCGGTCCTATCCCGGGCTGTCCAACGCGCGCCGCATCACGCTGGAATACGTGATGCTGAAGGGGGTGAACGATTCGCCGGCCGATGCCCGGGCGTTGATTGACCTGGTGCGGGGCCTGCCCTGCAAGGTCAACCTGATCCCCTTCAATCCCTGGCCGGGGGCGCCCTATGAGTGCTCATCGATGCGCACGATCCAGCGCTTCGCCGACCAGTTGGCCGACGCCGGCCTGACGGCGCCCATCCGCATGCCGCGCGGGCGCGATATCCTGGCGGCCTGCGGGCAGTTGCGCTCGGATTCCCGGCGCGAGCGCCTGGTCGGCTACCGGGCGCGGCTGGCGACCCTGAGCCCGGAGGCGCGCGCGGCGGCCGAGGCGGAGCACGCCCGTCGCCCGGCGCGCACGGTCGCGGAGGCCCGGACGGAGTCCGGCGCCGCGTCCGCCGGCTGACCCCGATGCCCGAACTGCCCGAGGTGGAGACCGCGCGTCGGGGCATGGAGCCGTTCTTGCTGGGCCACCGCCTCACCCATGTGGAGGTGCGCCAGCCCCTGCTGCGCTGGCCGGTGCCGGCCGGCTTCGCCCGGGCGCTGACCGGGCGGCGGGTAACCACCCTGGGACGGCGGGGCAAGTACCTTCTGATCCACCTCGACGACGACCGGGTGGTCATCGGCCACCTGGGCATGTCCGGCTCGCTGGCCGCGCGGCCGGGCAGCAACCGGCCGCCGCCGGACCGCCACGACCACGTGATCCTCGATACCGAGGCCGGCGCGCGCGTGACCTTCCACGATCCGCGCCGGTTCGGGGCCCTGCTGCTGACCACCGGCGGGGCCCTGGCGGCGCATCCTCTGCTGGCCCACCTGGGACCGGAGCCCCTGGATCCGGCCTTCGACGGGCCGGCCCTGGCGGCGCGGCTGGCGGGCACCCGGCGCACGCTGAAGGCCGCGTTGCTGGACCAGCGCGTGGTGGCGGGTCTGGGCAACATCTATGTCAGCGAAAGCCTGTTTCGCGCGGGGCTGTCGCCGCGCCGGCTGGCCGGCGGGCTGGGCGCGGCGCGCGCGGCGCGGCTGGTGGAGTCGATCCGCGTGGTGCTGACCGAGGCGTTGGAGTCGGGCGGTTCCACCTTGCGCGATCATCGCCAGCCCAACGGCGAACGGGGCTATTTCCAGCATGCCTTCGCGGTCTATGATCGGGACGGGCAGCCGTGTCCCGGCTGCACCTGCGACGTGGTCGTGACCGGCGGCATCCAGCGGATGGTGCAGGGCGGTCGCTCCACCTACTTCTGCCCGCGCCGGCAACGCTGAAGGAGCCATGGGACCGATGGTCAAGCCCCGCCGGATCGGCCTTGCCCTGCTGCTGGCCGCGCTGGTCCTGCCGTCACCCTGGAGCGGACCGGCCCCCGCCGCCGAACCCGCCGCCTTTGTCGCCGGCACCGAGGACCTGCCCCTGATGCCGGGCCTGCGCCAACTGTCCGACACCGGCGTGGTGTTCGAGACCGGCCGGGGACGCCTGATCGAGGCCTACGCCGTCGGACCGGTGACGCCGGATCAGGTGCGCGCCTTCTACACCGCGACCTTGCCGCAATTGGGCTGGCGTCCCGAGGGGGCGGGCCTGGGCTTTCGTCGCGAGGGCGAGACCCTCCAGATCGAGGTGCTGGCCGGCGGTCCGCCGCGCACGGTGCGGTTTCGGATCGCCCCCGCCCAGTGACGCCAACGGGCGCGTTTCCAGGCTGCCGGGACGTGGCGTCGGGGTTTCGTCGCGGTCCCGGTGGCGCGTGCATTTTTGTCTTTTCCTCAGCGGATCGTCGCGGCACTCTCGCGCCGGTTCCCGCCGTGATCCCGCGTGCCGGCCGACCCCGGTCGGCGCGTTCTTCTCGCGGTCGCTCCCGGCGACCCCCCATTCCTTGACCCCGTCCCGGCGGCGTACGAACGGAGCGTGACCTCATGGCCTATGAGAACATCCTGGTGGAAGTCCACGGCAAGGTGGGCGTCGTCCTCCTGAACCGGCCGAAGGCCCTGAACGCCCTGTCCAAGGGGCTGGTGCGCGAACTCGCCCAGGCGCTGGATGCCTTCGAGGCCGACCCGGAGATCGGCGCCATCGTGCTGACCGGCAGCGACAAGGCGTTCGCGGCCGGTGCCGACATCAAGGAGATGTCCGGCAAGTCCTACATGGACGTCTACATGGAGGACTTCATCACCGTGGACTGGGAGCGCGCCGCCGGATGCCGCAAGCCGGTGATCGCCGCCGTGGCCGGCTACGCCCTGGGTGGGGGCTGCGAACTGGCCATGATGTGCGACTTCATCCTGGCGGCCGAGAACGCCAAGTTCGGTCAGCCGGAGATCACCATCGGCACCATCCCCGGGGCCGGCGGCACCCAGCGCCTGACCCGCTTCGTGGGCAAGTCCAAGGCCATGGAAATGTGCCTTACCGGCCGCATGATGGATGCCCAGGAGGCCGAGCGCGCCGGTCTCGTCAGCCGGATCGTGCCGGTGGACGACCTGAAGGACGAAGCCATCAAGACCGCCGGCAAGATCGCCGACCTGTCGCTGCCGTTGACCATGATGGCCAAGGAATCGGTCAACCGCGCCTACGAGACCACGCTGGCCGAGGGCCTGCGGTTCGAGCGCCGGGTGTTCCATTCCTCCTTCGCCACCGACGACCAGAAGGAGGGCATGGCCGCCTTCGTCGAGAAGCGCCAGCCGGACTTCAAGAATTCCTGACGACAGTTGCGCCGGGTTCGGACGCGTCGGGACGTGCCGGACGCGGCGTGACCCGCCCACCGGTTCCGGGAGACTGCGGCGATCATGACGTCCCTCGACGGACCCCGCGCCCCCGTCATCGGCATCACCGCCGATGCCGAGGACGGCGGCGGCTATTCGGCCTTGCCGTGGTACGCGCTGCGCCAGAACTATGCGGCGGTGGTGACGGCGGCCGGCGGGGTGCCGCTGATCCTGCCCCACGAGCCGGCGGCGACCGACCACTATCTGGGCCTGATCGACGGCCTGATGGTCACGGGCGGCGCCTTCGACGTGGACCCGGTCCTGTTCGGCGCCGAGGCGCGCCACGACAGCGTCACGCTGAAGACCGCCCGCACCGACTTCGAACTGGCGATCCTGCGCGGGGCCCTCGGGCGGGACATGCCCGTGCTGGGCATCTGTGGCGGCCAGCAGTTACTGGCCGTGGCCCTGGGCGGGGCGCTGATCCAGCATATCCCGGACGCGGTGCCCCATGCCCTGGCCCATGAACAGCCCAATCCGCGCACCGAGCCCGGGCACACGGTGACCATCGCGCCCGATACCCTGCTCGCGCGCATTGCCGGCGCGGCCACGGCGGCCGTCAACAGCGCCCACCACCAGGCGGTGGCGGCGGTGCCGGCGCCGGTGATCGTCAACGCCTGGACCGAGGATGACGGCGTGATCGAGGGGATCGAGGACCCCACCCGGCGCTTCTGCCTGGGGGTGCAGTGGCATCCCGAATATGCCATCGACCCGGCCGACACTGCCATCCTGCGCGCCTTCGTCCGCGCGGCGGCGGGGGAGAGGGTCTGAAGGATGGAGGGGCCCGTGATGACCGCGCCGGTGCTGCTCTGGCTGCGCCGGGATCTGCGTCTGTCCGACCATCCCGCCCTCACGGCGGCCCTGGAGTCGGGGCGGCCGGTGATTCCGGTGTATGTGCTGGACGGGGAGGATCCGGGTGAGGCGGCCCGTCCCACCATGCGGTCCTTGGGGGGCGCGGCGCGCTGGTGGCTGCATGGGTCGCTGGCGGCGCTGGCGGCGGCGCTGGCGGCGCGGGGTTCGCGGCTGATCCTGCGGCGCGGCCCGGTGGTCCGCGCGCTGGCCGATCTGGCGGCGGAGACCGGGGCCGACACGGTCGTCTGGACGCGCCACGCGGGCGCCGACGAAAGCCCCCTGGCCGAGGCCCTGGGCCGGGCGGGACTGACGGCGCGCCGGTTTCGCGGGACGCTTCTGTTCGAGCCCGAGGAGGTGCGCACCAAGCAGGGCCAGCCGTTCCGCGTGTTCACCCCGTTCTGGAAGCACCTCCAGACCCTGGACCCGCCGCCCCGGCCGCTGCCGGCGCCGGAGCGCCTGCCCGCCCCCGAGACCTGGCCGGCCTCCGATGCCCTGGACGACTGGAGCCTGCGGCCGACCCGCCCCGACTGGGCCGGCGGCCTGCGCGAGGTCTGGACGCCGGGCGAGGCCGCCGCGCACGCGCGCCTTTCGGCGTTCCTGGAGGAAGATGCGGCGGGCTATGCCGACGGGCGCGACCGGCTGGCCGCCGAGGCCACGTCGCGGTTGTCGCCACACCTGCGCTTCGGCGAGATCAGCCCGCGCGCGCTCTGGCATGCCGTGCGGGACCGGCCCCACGACAGGGGCGCGGCGGCCTTCCTGCGCGAGGTGGGGTGGCGGGAGTTCTGCCATCACCTGCTGCACCAGGCGCCGGACATGGCCGACCGGCCCTTGCAGGCGGCGTTCGCCCGCTTCCCGTGGCGGGACGACCCGGAGGGTCTGGCCGCCTGGCGGGCCGGCCGCACCGGCTATCCGGTGGTGGACGCCGGGATGCGCCAGCTTTGGACCACCGGATGGATGCACAACCGCGCGCGCATGATCGTGGGTTCCTTCCTGGTCAAGGACCTGCTGGTCGACTGGCGCGCGGGGGAGCGCTGGTTCTGGGATACCCTCGTCGACGCCTGCCCGTCCAACAACCCGGCGGGCTGGCAATGGGTGGGGGGCTGCGGCGCCGACGCCGCGCCCTATTTCCGCGTCTTCAATCCGGTGCTTCAGGGGGAGCGGTTCGACCCGGCCGGCGACTATGTGCGGGCCTGGGTGCCGGAACTGGCGCGCCTGCCCGACCGCTGGCTGCATCGCCCCTGGGAGGCGGAGTCCGCCGTGCTGCGCGCGGCCGGGGTCCGCCTGGGCGAGACCTATCCCCACCCCCTGGTCGACCACAAGGCGGCCCGCGATCGCGCCCTGGCGGCGCTGGCCGAGATCAAGGGGGCGGCCTGACGCGCGACGGCCGGGTCACGCCACGCCGAAGTAGTCCCGATACCAGTCCACGAACCGCCGCACGCCGACCTCGACCGGTGTCGAGGGCGCGTAGCCCGTGGCCGCCGTCAGGTCGGAGACGTCGGCCCAGGTGGCCGGCACGTCGCCCGGTTGCATGGGACGCAGGTCCTTGATGGCCGGCACGCCCAGTGCGTCCTCCAGAACCTCGATCAGCCGCAGCAGCGGCACCGAGCACCCGTTGCCGATGTTGTGCAGGGCGAAGGGCGCCACCGGGCTTCCCGCCGGGTCGGGATCGCCGGCCACCACCTCCGGCGTCGGCGCCGGAGGAGTCGCGGGGGGCGCCTCGGCCACCGCCAGCACGCCGGCGACGATGTCGTCGATGTAGGTGAAGTCCCGGGCCATGTGCCCGTTGTTGAACACCTGGATGGGCTCGCCGGCCAGCATGGCGCGGGTGAACAGGAACAGCGCCATGTCCGGCCGCCCCCAGGGGCCGTAGACGGTGAAGAATCGCAGTCCGGTGCAGGGCAGGCCGTGCATGTGGGCGTGACTGTGGGCCATCACCTCGTTGGCGCGCTTGGTGGCGGCGTAGAAGCTCACGGGGTGGTCGGCCGGGGCGTGGGGGCTGAACGGCTGGCGGCCATTGGCGCCATAGACCGAGCTGGTGGAGGCAAAGACCAAGTGGTCGGGGGGATGCGCCCGGCAGCCCTCCAGGATGGAGAAGAAGCCGATCAGGTTGCTGTCCAGGTAGGCGCGCGGGTTTTCCAGGCTGTGGCGCACGCCGGCCTGCGCGGCCAGGTGAAGCACCAGGCGCGGGCGATGGCGGGCGAACAGGGCCCGCACGCCGGCGGCGTCCGTCAGGTCCAGGCGGGCCTCGGTGAATCCGGGGAAGGCGCGCAGTCTTTTCGTGCGCGCTTCCTTGAGTTGCACGTCATAATAAGGCGTATAGTTGTCCAGGCCGACCACCGCCTCGCCCCGGCGCAACAGCGCCAGGGCCAGATGATGTCCGATGAAGCCGGCCGAGCCGGTGACCAGGATCGACATGGGCGGGCGTGGGCCTCCACGGCGGGACGGAATGGGATCGCCTTGCGGCGGTACGGTGGTGTGGCCGCCTTGCGGCTGGGGGCAGAAATGGCACATAACCGTCCCGGAGCGCCACCCGTTCAAGGCGTGCCGTCGTGACCCGCGGCGGCGTCCACACGAGGGAGACAGTAAAGCGATGAGCAAACGTGTTCGTAAGGCTGTGTTTCCGGTCGCCGGCCTGGGCACCCGATTCCTCCCGGCCACCAAGACCATGGCCAAGGAAATGCTGCCCGTGGTGGACAAGCCCCTGATCCAGTACGCGGTGGAGGAGGCGGCGGATGCCGGCATCGAGTTCTTCATCTTCGTCACCGGGCGCGGCAAGCATGTCCTGGTGGAGCACTTCGACCGCGCCTTCGAACTGGAGACCCTGCTGGAGTCGCGCGGCAAGACCGATGCCCTGGGGGGGCTGCGCGCGGCCCTGCCCGAGCCCGGCCGGGTGGTCTCCACCCGCCAGCACAATCCGCTGGGCCTGGGGCACGCGGTCTGGTGCGCGCGCGGGTTCATCGAGCCCGACGAGCCCTTCGCCGTCGTCCTGCCCGATGACCTGATCCTGTCCGAGCGTCCGGTGATCGGCCAGTTGATCGAGGCCCACGCTCAGGTGGGCGGCAACGTGGTGGCCGCCGTGGATGTCCCGCGCGACCAGACCAACAAGTACGGGATCCTCAAGGTCCAGCAGGATGACGGCCGGCTGGCCCGCGCCGACGGCCTGGTGGAGAAGCCCAAGCCGGCGGACGCGCCCTCCACCCTGTCGATCATCGGCCGCTATGTGCTGGACGGCAGCGTCATGGCGGCGCTGGGGTCGATCGGCCAGGGGGCCGGCGGGGAGATCCAGTTGACCGACGGCATGGCGGCGACCATCGACGCCGGCGTTCCGTTCCACGGCCTGCGCTACGAGGGCACGCGCTTCGATTGCGGCGACAAGGTCGGCTTCCTGCAGGCCAACATGGCCTTTGCCCTCGACCGCCCGGACATGCGCGACCCGGTGGCGGCGTTCATGAAGGAGATGGTGGCAGGCCTGTAGAGGGGGGGCCTGTCGGGCCGGCGCCCGGAGGCTGTCACGGACTCGTCATCGCCGCACGGCCCGCCGGCCCGCACTTCGGGCTGGCCCCTGGGGGCGGCTTCGGTGTAGAGCCTCGGCGAGGACGGCACCGGGCGCACCGGGGACGGCCGTCGGGTGGTTTCCTGTCTGGCAACGGAGGACGTCTGTCCGTCATGCGCATTTCCATGATCGGCACCGGCTATGTGGGTCTGGTGTCCGGCACCTGCTTCTCGGAATTCGGCGTCGAGGTGATCTGTGTCGATAAGGACGCCGCCAAGATCGACCGCCTGAACCAGGGCGAGATTCCCATCTTCGAACCCGGCCTGGACGCCCTGGTGACCAGCAACGTGGCCGCCGGGCGGCTGTCGTTCACCACCGATCTGGCCGCCGCCGTGGCCCGGTCCGACGCGGTGTTCATCGCCGTGGGCACGCCCAGCCGGCGCGGCGACGGGCACGCCGACCTGACCTACGTCTACGATGCCGCCCGCGAGATCGCCGCCGCCATGAACGGCTACACGGTGGTGGTCACCAAGTCGACGGTGCCGGTGGGCACCGGCCGCGCGGTGGAGCGCATCATTCGCGAGACGCGCCCGGACGCCGACTTCGACATGGTGTCCAATCCCGAGTTCCTGCGCGAGGGGTCGGCCATCAACGACTTCATGCGCCCGGACCGGGTGGTGATCGGCACCGAGAGCGAGCGCGCCCAGCAGGTGATGCGCCAGCTCTACCGGGTGCTGTACCTGATCGAGACGCCGATCCTGTTCACCTCCCTGGAAACCTCGGAACTCACCAAGTACGCCGCCAACACCTTCCTGGCCACCAAGATCACCTTCATCAACGAGATCGCCGACCTGTGCGAGCATGTCGGCGCCGACGTGCACGACGTGGCGCGGGGGATCGGCCTGGACGGACGCATCGGCCGGAAGTTCCTGCATCCGGGACCGGGCTACGGCGGCTCCTGTTTTCCCAAGGACACCCTGGCCCTGGTCACCACGGCGCGCGACACCGGCAGCCCGTTGCGGATCGTCGAGACCGTCGTGGACATCAACGCCCGCCGCAAGCGGGCCATGGCCGACAAGATCATCGCCGCCTGCGAGGGGTCGGTGGCCGGCAAGACCATCGCCATCCTGGGCCTGACCTTCAAGCCGAACACCGACGACATGCGCGATTCCCCCAGCCTGGACATTGTTCCGGCCCTGCTGGAGGCCGGCGCCACGGTGCGTGCCTTCGACCCCGAGGGTATGGACGAGGCCCGCGCGCTGCTGCCGGACATCACCTATTGCGACGATGCCTACGAGGCGATGACCGGCGCCGACGCGCTGGTGGTCCTGACCGAATGGAACGCGTTCCGCGCGCTCAACCTGGCGCGGGTCAAGGAGGCATTGAACGCGCCGGTGATGATCGACTTGCGCAACGTCTACACGCCCGCCGACATGGCGGCCGCCGGCTTCCGCTACACCAGCGTCGGCCGCCCCACGCCGTCCGCCGCCTGATCTTCTTGAGACCGCATCCCGGAGGACCGTCCCCATGAGCGACATCCGCACGGTGGCCACCACCCCGTTCGAGGGCCAGAAGCCCGGCACCTCGGGCCTGCGCAAGAAGGTGACGGTCTTCCAGCAGCCGCATTACCTGGAAAACTTCGTCCAGGCCATCTTCGATGCCGTGCCCGGTGGCGCGGGCGCCACGCTGGTGCTGGGCGGGGACGGCCGGTTCTACAACCGCGTCGCCATCCAGACCATCCTGCGCATGGCCGCCGCCAACGGCGTCGCCCGAGTGCTGGTGGGCCGCGACGGCCTGCTGTCCACGCCCGGGGCGTCCTGCGTGATTCGCGCCCGGGGTGCCTGGGGCGGGATCATCCTGTCGGCCAGTCACAACCAGGGCGGCCCCGACGGCGACTTCGGCATCAAGTTCAACCCGTCCAACGGCGGCCCGGCGCCGGAGCGGATCACCGACGCCATCCACGCCCGGACCGGCGAGATCACCGAATACCGGCTTGTCGACGCGCCGGAGGTGGACCTGTCCGTCGAGGGAACGTCCCGGGTCGGTTCGATGGCCGTCGAGGTCATCAATCCCGTGGCCGACTACGCGGCGCTGATGGAAACGCTGTTCGATTTCGAGGCCATCCGGGCGCTGATCCGGGGCGGGTTCCGGCTGTGCTTCGACGCCATGCATGCCGTCAACGGCCCCTACGCCCACGAGATCCTGGAAAACCGCCTGGGCGCGCCGGCCGGCACGGTGATCAACGGGACGCCGCTGGAAGACTTCGGCGGCGGCCATCCGGACCCCAATCTGGTGCATGCCCACGACCTGGTGGCGCGCCTGTTCGGCGACGACGCCCCCGGCCTGGGCGCGGCCAGCGACGGCGACGGCGACCGCAACATGATCCTGGGCCGGCGCTTCTACGTCACGCCCAGCGACAGCCTGGCGACGCTCACCCTGAACGCCACCCAGGCCCCGGGCTACGCCAGGGGCATCGCCGGGGTGGCGCGCTCCATGCCCACCAGCCAGGCGGTGGACCGCGCCGCCCGGGCGATGGGCGTGCCCTGCTTCGAGACGCCCACCGGCTGGAAGTTCTTCGGCACCCTGCTCGACGCCGGCAAGGCCACCCTGTGCGGCGAGGAGAGCTTCGGCACCGGGTCCGACCACGTGCGCGAGAAGGACGGCCTGTGGGCGGTGCTGTTCTGGCTGAACCTGGTGGCCGCCACCGGGCGCTCGGTCGAGGACCTGGTG
The DNA here is from genome assembly GCF_014197915.1 of Roseospira visakhapatnamensis. Classification (GTDB taxonomy): domain Bacteria; phylum Pseudomonadota; class Alphaproteobacteria; order Rhodospirillales; family Rhodospirillaceae; genus Rhodospira; species Rhodospira visakhapatnamensis. Next base: position 31,177 of record NZ_JACIGK010000007.1, on the reverse strand, counting down.
CGCGACCTGTGGGCGCGTTGCGGGCGGGTCTACTACACCCGCCACGACTACGAGGGCGTGGACACGGGCGCGGCCGAGGACCTGATGGAGACCCTGCGCGCCCGCCTGCCCGACCTGGCCGGCACGACCCACGGCGGGCGCGTGGTGCGGATGGCCGACGACTTCGCCTACACCGACCCCGTGGACGGCTCCACCGCCGCCCGCCAGGGTGTGCGGATTCTGTTCGAGGACGGCGCCCGCGTGGTCTATCGTCTGTCGGGAACCGGAACCGAGGGGGCGACGCTGAGGGTCTATATCGAGCGTCCGGAGGATGACCCCGCCCGCCACGACCAGGACACCCAGGCGGCGCTGGCGAACCTGATCCGGGTGGCGGACGACCTGGCCGGCATCCAGGCCCGCACCGGCCGCGGCGAACCGACCGTGATCACCTGAGCGGATCGGCAGGAAAGGCGACCGGCCCATGACCACTCCCTCCCTTCGGCATCGTTTCCACCGCTCGGTGCTGCGCGAATACGATATCCGGGGGGTGGTCGGCGAGACCCTCGGCGAGGACGACGCCCGCGCCATCGGCCGCGCCTTCGGGTCCGTGGTGGCCAAGGCGGGCGGCACCTCGGTCTGCGTCGGGCGGGACGGGCGGCTGAGTTCGCCGGACCTGGAGGCCGCCCTGGTGGAGGGGCTGGCCGCGACCGGGCTGGAGGTGCGCCGCATCGGCGTGGGGCCGACCCCCATGCTGTACTTCGCCGTGAACCACACGGCGGCGTCGGCCGGCATCATGGTTACCGGGTCGCACAACCCGCCGGACCACAACGGCTTCAAGATGCTGCTGGCCCAGCGGCCGTTCTATGGCCGGGACATCACGCTGCTGGGGCGGGTCGCCGCCGCCGGGGCCTTCCTCACCGGCGAGGGACGGGTGCGTGACGTGCCGGTGTTTCCCGACTACGTGGAGCGCCTGCGCGCGGACTGGGACGGCGGCACCCGGGCCCTGACCGTGGTCTGGGATGCCGGCAATGGCGCCGCCGGGGCGGTGATGGCCGCGCTGGCCGGGCGCTTGCCGGGTCATCACATCCTGCTCAACGGGGCCATCGACGGGACCTTTCCGGCCCACCACCCGGATCCCACCGATCCCGAGACCCTGGTGCAGCTTCAGCGGACCGTGCTGGAGCAGGCCGCCGACCTCGGTATTGCCTTCGACGGCGACGGCGACCGTCTCGGCGTGGTGGACGGGCGCGGGCGCATCCTGTGGGGCGACCATATCCTGCCCATCCTGGCCGAGCCGGTGCTGGCCGCCCACCCGGGGGCGCCCATCATCGCCGACGTCAAGGCCAGCCAGTCCCTGTTCGATCAGATCAAGCGCCTGGGCGGCCGGCCCGTCATGGGCCGCACCGGCCATTCCCTGATCAAGGCCAGGATGGCCGAGTTGAAGGCCCCGCTGGCCGGCGAGATGAGCGGCCATATCTTTTTCGCCGATCGCTACTACGGCTACGACGACGGGCTGTACGCGGCCGTGCGCCTGCTGGGGGTGATCGCCGGCTGGCCCGAGGGCGAGACCCTGGCCGACCGCTACGACATCATGCCGCATCCCCTCAACACACCGGAACTGCGCTTCCCCTGTCCGGACGACCAGAAGTTCGACATCGTCCAGGCGGTCAAGGCGCGTCTGGTCGAGGAAGGCGCCATCATCAACGACGTGGACGGCGTCCGCGTGACCACGCCCAAGGGCTGGTGGCTGCTGCGCGCCTCCAACACCCAGGCGGTGCTGGTGGGGCGCTGCGAGGCCGCCACGCAAGCGGGGCTGGACGACTTGCGGGCCGAACTGGCCCGCCGCCTGCGCGAGGCCGGCGCCACCATGCCGGCGTTCGGGTAGTCCCAACGGCCACGGACCATGACCGCTGGCGGGTCTACCCCAGCCCCAGCACATCGGCCATGCCGTACAGGCCGTTGGGCTGGTCCGCCGCCCACCGCGCCGCGCGCAAGGCGCCATGCGCGTAGATGGCCCGGTCGCTGGCCTTGTGGGTGAGTTCAAGACGCTCCCCGGGGCCGGCGAACACCACCGTGTGGTCGCCCACCACGTCGCCGCCGCGCAGCACCGCGAAGCCGATGTGGCCGTCCGCGCGCGGGCCGGTATGGCCGTCGCGCCCCCGGTCGGAGACCGCATCCAGGTCCACGCCCCGGCCCTCGGCGGCGGCGCGGCCCAGGCCCAGCGCGGTACCCGAGGGCGCGTCCACCTTGTGGCGGTGGTGGTGCTCGACGATCTCGATGTCGAACGCGATGCCCAGGGTGGCGGCGACCTGTCTGGTCAACGCGAACAACAGGTTGACGCCGGCGCTCATGTTCGGGGCCTGCACGATGCGGGTGCGGCCGGCGGCGTCGCGCAGGCGGTCGATGTCGGCGCCCTCCAGGCCGGTCGTGCCGATCACCAGCACGGTGTTGGTCTCGGCCGCCAGGGCTGCGTGGGCCAGCGTGGCCTCCGGGCGCGTGAAGTCGATGACCGCGTCGGCGGCGGCGAACAGGGCCGCCGGGTTGTCGGTGACGGTGACGTCGATCGGATCGGCGCCGGCCAGCACGCCCAGGTCCTGGCCGACCAGGGCGCTCCCGGGGCGTTCGGTGCCGCCGATCAGGCGTACGCCGTCGGTCTCCAGGGTCTGGCGCAGCAGCATGCGGCCCATGCGGCCCCCGCAGCCGACGATTCCAATCTTGAGCATGTCTCTCGGGTCTCCCTTGGAGGGTTGCGTTCAGGAGACGTCCGTAGCACAGCATCGCGCCCGTGTGACCTCCCGGCGCGGCAAGGATCGCCTATGTCGCGCCGGCGGGGCGTCCCCGGCGAGGCTCGACCATCGGGCCTTGCAGGCGCGCCTCCAGGCCGCCCTCGGGCCGGTTCGCCAGGATCAGCCGGCCGCCGTGGGCATCGGCGACCGCCTGGACGATGGACAGGCCCAGGCCGATCCCGCCGGTCTCGCGGGCGCGTGAGCCCTCGACGCGATAGAACGGATCGGTCACGCGCGCAAGATGATCCTCGGGGATGCCGGGGCCGTCGTCGCGCACCACCACCGCCCAGCGGCCCGGATGGTGCTCCACCGACACCCGGGCCGAGCCGCCGTAGACGCAGGCGTTCTGCACCAGATTGGTGACCGCGCGCCGCAGCGCCGTGGGCCGGCCGCGCATCACCAGCGGCGATGCCGGCACGGGCTCCTCCACGGTCACATCGCGGCCGGTCTCCGCCAGGTCGAGGCACAGCGCCTCCACCAGCGCCCGCAGGTCCAGGGCGCGGGCTTCCTCGGCGGTGGCGTCGTCGCGGGCGAAGTCCAGGGTGGCGCGCACCATGGCCTCCATGTCGTCCAGGGTGGCCAGCATGCGGGCGCGTTCCTCGGCGTCCTCCACGAACTCGGCGCGCAGCCTGAGGGTGGTGATGGGCGTCCGCAGGTCATGGGAGATGGCCGCCAGCAACCGGGTGCGGTTGTCCACCAGACGGGTGAGACGCTCGCGCATGTCGTTGAAGGCGGCGGCCACCGCGCGCAGTTCGCGGCTGCCGGTTTCCGGCAGCGGATCCATGCGGGGATCCTGGCCCATGCGCCGGGCGGCGTCGGCCACCGCCCGCAGCGGCCGGGTCAGGCGGCGCACGGCCCACAGCGACATCCCCAGGATGACCACGCCCATGAGGACGATGGAGGCCAGCGCCCCCGGCGTCCAGAAGCCTTGCGGTCTGGGCACATGGGCGGTGACGTTGAGCCAGCGACCATCGCGCAAGCCCACCGAGACGGCGAGGATCTGGTCCTGGGGATCGCGGACCAGCCAGCGTTCGAAGCGGCTGGACGGCGCGTGGTCGTCCCGATCATGCCAGCGGGGCCAGGGGGGGAAGCTATGCTCGCGGTCGTCCTGGGAGTCAGACCGGAACCAGGCCCCGAAGGGGGGACCGAATGGCGAACCCCAAGACCGGTCGGCCCCAGAAGGGGGGGGGGCATCGGGGGGAGCGGTGTGCATTCCCGGATGCGGTGGCCCGGACCGCATGGCCCATGGGGGGCGCCGGAAGGACTCGACGTCGGGCCGCGCGGTGACCGCATCGGCCACGTCGATGTGCACCGGCATGGGGGGAGTCGCGGCGTCCTCGTCATCCAGCGCCTCTTGCAGCGCATGGTCCAGGAACCGGCAGATGGCGGGGCGTTTGGTGGTGGCGGTTTCGGGATCGTCGTCCGGTGTCCGCTCTGACACCAGGGGCCGGTCCGAGAGGCGCAGGCGCACCCGCCCATCGCTCATGGCGCGCAGCAGGATCCAGGACTCCCGCGGCGAGTCGATGGTTTCCAGACGGTCGACCGCTTCCGTCACCCGGGCGACCAGCACCCGCCCGCCGAGGATTTGCAGCAGACGCGCGCGGTCTATGGAGTACAGCCCCAGGGACACCAGATGCGACAGCGTCAGGCCGATCAGCAGCACCACCAGGGTCTGCCCGGCCAGGCTGCCCGGCCAGAGACGGGGAACCCGCCAGCGGCGACGCGAGGGGGTGTCCGGGGGGGTGTCCGGTGGGGTGTCCGGGGGACGGGAAGGGTGATCCCGGTCGGGCATGGTGCGTCCGTTTCGTCTCCGTAAACCCAACCCTGGCTCCCACACCCAGTCCGACCAGCATACGATCGCCTGAGATCCATGCAAGGGCGCGGTGATCACCATCCTCCGAGGGGATGCGTGCGCGCATGGTTGACTCGGCCGGTTCGGGCGCCTACAAGACCTTGCTTCGCATCCGGGCCACGCCCGGGGCGGACAGTCATGTATCGGCCAGGGGTCCGGGTCGCCTCCACGGAGGTCCGTCAGTCCGCGAGGGTTCGCGCACTGGCGCGTTTGTTGTTGCTGCGTGGCGACGACGAGACAACGGGGACTCAGGCCGCACCGATGAAGCACGGGGGGCTGGGCCCGCGTGGCCCGAGCATTGGGCGAGCATTGGGGTTGACCATGTTTGAAGGGCTTTCCGGTCGCCTGGGCGACGTCCTGGAACGGCTGCGCGGCAAGGCCAGCCTGTCGGAGGATGACGTCAAGGATGCCATGCGCGAGGTGCGCGTCGCCCTCCTGGAGGCCGACGTCGCCCTGCCCGTGGTCAAGGACTTCATCGGCACGGTTCGCGCCCGCGCCGTCGGTCAGGACGTCATCAAGTCCGTCACCCCGGGCCAGATGGTCATCAAGATCGTCCACGACGCGCTGGTGGACATGCTGGCCGGGCGCGGTGGCGCCGCCGACGCCGACCCGGATGATTCGGCCGGCGACGCCGACGCCAAGGCGGATGACGACGCCTCCGCGCCCTTTGCCCTGGACCTGAACGCCACGCCGCCGGTGCCCATCCTGATGGTCGGCCTGCAGGGCTCGGGCAAGACCACCACCACCGCCAAGATCGCCCTGCGCCTGACCAGGACCCAGCGCAAGAAGGTGCTGATGGCCTCGCTGGACGTGCAACGCCCGGCCGCCCAGCACCAGTTGGCCGTCCTCGGCGAGCAGACCGGCGTCGACACCCTGTCCATCGTCATGGGGCAGAAACCGGTGGCCATCGCCAAGCGGGCCATGGAGGAGGGGCGCAAGGGCGGCTACGACGTGGTCATGCTGGACACCGCCGGCCGCCTGCACATCGACGACGACCTGATGCAGGAGGTGGCCGAGGTTCGCAAGGTCACCCGCCCGGCCGAGACCCTGCTGGTCACCGACGCCATGATCGGCCAGGACGCGGTGGTGGTGGCCACCGAGTTCCACGAGGCCGTCGGCATCACCGGGATCGTGCTGACCCGGGTGGACGGCGACTCCCGGGGGGGCGCGGCCCTGTCCATGCGGGCCATCACCGGCCGTCCCATCAAGCTGATGGGCACCGGCGAGAAGATGGACGCGCTGGAGGACTTCCAGCCCGAGCGCATCGCCGGCCGCATCCTCGGCATGGGCGACGTGGTCAGCCTGGTGGAGAAGGCCGCCCAGTCCATCGAGATGGACAAGGCCGAACACCTGGCCCGCAAGATGTCCAAGGGCAAGTTCGACCTGGAGGACATGTTGACCCAGTTGCAGCAGGTGCAACGCATGGGCGACATCAAGGGTCTGCTGGGCATGATGCCGGGCATCGGCAAGATGAAGAAGCAGATCGAGTCCGCCAACATCGACAACACGATGATCAAGCGGCTGGAGGCGATCATTCAGTCCATGACGCCGCGTGAGCGGCGTTTCCCCGACCTCATCAAGGCGTCGCGCAAGCGGCGCATCGCCGCCGGCTCCGGCACCACCGTGCCCGAGGTCAACAAGCTTCTGAAGCAGCACCAGCAGATGGCGCAGATGATGAAGCAGGTCAAGAAGATGGGCGGCATGAAGGGCATGACCGACCGCTTGTCGGGTCTCATGGGCGGCGGAGCCGGCGGGGCCGGTGGTCTGCCCGACATGGACCCCAAGATGCTGGCCGAGATGGCCCGCTCGGGCGACCTGCCGCCGGACCTGGCCGACGGGGCGGCGCTGCCGCCCGGACTGGGCGGGGGGCTCGGCGGTGGCCTGGGGGGCGCCGGATTGCCCGGCCTGGGGGCCGGACGCGCCGGCCTGCCCGCCAACCTGCGGGGCCAGCGCCCGGGCAAGGGCCGCAAGCGCTGATCCGGTCCATCGAACCACACCCCACTCAATCCTGACACGCAACAAGACGCATCAAGGAGATCCGAACACCATGTCCCTCAAGATTCGCCTGGCTCGTGGCGGCGCCAAGAAGCGGCCGTTCTACCGCGTCGTGGTGGCCGACTCCCGCACCCCGCGCGACGGCCGTTTCATCGAGAAGCTGGGGACCTACAACCCCCTGCTGCCGAGCGATCACGAGGAGCGCGTGCGCCTGAAGGAGGAGCGCGTGCGCTACTGGATCGGCGTTGGCGCCCAGCCGACCGACCGGGTCGCCAAGTTCCTGGCCGATGCCGGCCTGATGGACGCGCGCCCGCGCACCGAACAGACCAAGAAGAGCCAGCCCAAGGCCAAGGCCCAGGAGCGCCTGCGCGAGGCCGCCGAGAAGGCCGCCGCCGCCGCCGAGGCGGCCGAGGGCGAGGCGTCGGCCGGCTGACGTCGGGCGCGGCGCGACCGCGGGGATGGCGGGCATGACCGACCCTGGCATGAATGATCGGGGCATGGGCGATCGGGTTCGCCTGGGGGTCGTCGTGGGGGTCCACGGCGTCCGTGGCCTGGTGCGCATCAAGAGCTTCACCGGCCAGCCCGAGGACATCGCCGCCTATGGCCCGGTCTCCGACGAGGCGGGTGCTCGGACCTGGCGCCTGACGGTGACCGGCCAGGCGAAGGGCGTGCTGCTGGCGCGGCTGGAGGGGGTGGACGATCGCACCGCCGCCGAGGCGCTCAAGGGGACTCCGCTGTGCGTGCCGCGCTCGGCCTTGCCGCCCATGGACGACGAGGAGACGTTCTATCACGCCGATCTGATCGGCCTGACGGTGCGGCGCGCGGACGACACGGTGTTCGGACGCGTCACGGCGGTGCACGACTTCGGCGCGGGCGACATGCTGGAGGTGCGGCCCCACGAGGCGGGGCCGCCGGACGAACCGCCGGACGAGGCGCGAACCGTTGCCCAGACGGTGATGGTCCCGTTCACCCGCACGGTGGTGCCCCGCGTGGACCTGCCGGGGGCCTGTCTGTGGGTGGCCGACCTGCCGGGGCTGCTGGACCCGTCGCCGCCGGGGGGCGAGCCGCTCCCGCCGGAGGCCGGCGAGGGGGCGACGGATGACTGAGGGCCAGCGACAGGCCGCGACCGCCGAGGCCGATCCCTGGACGGCGGTGGTGCTGACGCTGTTCCCGGGCATGTTTCCGGGCATGCTGGGACACTCCCTGGCCGGAAAGGCGCTGGCGGACGGGCGCTGGACCCTGGAGGCGGTGGACATCCGCGCCTTCGCCCGCGACCGACACGGCACCGTGGACGACAGCCCCTACGGGGGCGGGGCGGGCATGGTGATGCGTCCCGACGTGGTGAGCGATGCCATCGCCGCCCACCATGATCCGGCCCCCGGCGGCACCGGGGGGCGACGCCTGATCTACCCCTCGCCGCGTGGCCGGGTGTTCGACCAGGCGATGGCCCGGGACTGGGCCGCCGGTCCGGGGGTGACCCTGGTCTGCGGCCGCTACGAGGGCCTGGACCAGCGCGTCATCGACGCCTGGGCCGAGAAAGGGCGTCTGGAGGAGGTCAGCCTCGGCGACTTCGTCCTCTCGGGGGGCGAGCCGGCGGCGCTGGTCATGCTGGATGCGGTGGTGCGGCTGCTGCCCGGGGTGATGGGCGCGGCGACGTCGCTGGACGAGGAGAGCTTCGAACGGGGGCTCCTGGAGTACCCCCACTACACCCGGCCCCCGGTGTGGGACGGCCGGGCGGTGCCCGAGGTGCTGGTGTCCGGCCATCACGAACGGGTGGCCACGTGGCGCCTTGCCCAGGCCGAGGCGATCACCCGAAACCGGCGGCCCGACCTGTGGGCGCGCTACAAGACGGAGCGAGCGTAGGGTGGGCCTGTCCCGGGACGGCAGCCGAGTTGGGAGGGCTCCCGGACCTTGGGACGATCCAACCGGCGCGACCGCGCCGGCGCCGCGAAGCGGCGGAGCCCTTGACCCTGACTCTCCAGGGGCAGGGGCGATCTAGAAAAAGAACCACGCCAATCAAGACCAACCAAGATTGTCGCGAAAGGACGAAGACCATGAACATCATCCAGCAGCTCGAGAAAGAGCAGATCGACAAGCTCCTGGAAGCCCGGGGCGTTCCCGAATTCACCCCCGGGGACACCGTCAAGGTCCACCTGAAGGTGGTCGAGGGCCAGCGCAGCCGTATTCAGGTGTTCGAGGGCGTGGTGATCGCCCGGCGCAATGCCGGCGTGAACAGCTCCTTCACCGTGCGCAAGATCTCCTTCGGCGAGGGCGTGGAGCGCGTCTTCCCGCTCTATGCGCCCACCATCGACCGCATCGAGGTGGTGCGCCGCGGCAAGGTGCGCCGCGCCAAGCTGTACTACCTGCGCGGCCGCCGCGGCCGTTCGGCGCGCATCGTCGAGGACGGCACCGCGACCCAGAAGGCGCTCATGCACGAGCGTCAGGTCAGCAAGGATCGCAAGGACGCCGCCGCCGCCGCCAAGAGCGAGTAGGCGGCCCCAGGGGGCCCCAGGGAGCATCGCCCCATGTCGTGATGCTTGCGACCCCGCGCGGCTTGCCTCCCGCGCGGGGTCGTGCCATCTGTGTCTCCCACATGACATACCTTGTGAGACCACCGACCCAAGGAGCCCCGGGACCATGGCCAGCACGTTGTTCGACAAGATTTGGGCAAGCCACCTGATCGAGCGTCAGGAGGATGGTACCTGCCTGATCTACATCGACCGCCACCTGGTCCACGAGGTCACCAGCCCGCAGGCGTTCGAGGGCCTGCGCATGGCCGGCCGCGCGGTGCGCGCGCCCCGGGCCACCCTGGCGGTGGCCGACCACAACGTGCCCACCACCGACCGCTCCCGGGGCATCGCCGACCCTGAAAGCGCGCTGCAGGTGCGGACCCTGGAGAACAACTGCCGCGATTTCGGCATCGACTGCCTGTCGATGGACGACATCCGCCAGGGCATCGTGCACATCGTCGGGCCGGAGCAGGGCTTCACCCTGCCGGGGGCGACCATCGTCTGCGGCGACTCGCACACCTCCACCCACGGCGCCTTCGGGGCGCTGGCCTTCGGCATCGGCACCTCCGAGGTCGAGCACGTGCTGGCCACCCAGACCCTGCGCCAGGCGCCGGCCCGGAACATGCGGGTGACCGTCAACGGGGCGGTGGGGGCGGGGGTGACCGCCAAGGACATCGTGCTCGCCATCATCGGCCGCCTGGGTACGGCCGGCGGCACCGGCTATGTCATCGAGTACGCTGGCGACGCCATCCGGGCGCTGTCCATGGAAGGGCGCATGACGGTCTGCAACATGACCATCGAGGCCGGCGCGCGGGCCGGCCTGATCGCCCCGGACGACACCACGTTCGATTATCTCAAGGGCCGGCCGATGGCCCCCAAGGGCGCCGCCTGGGAGGCCGCCGTGTCCTGGTGGCGGACCCTGGTCACCGATCCCGACGCCGTGTTCGATATCGAGATCACCATCGACGCCGCGACCATCGAGCCCCAGGTCACCTGGGGCACCAGTCCCGAGAATGTGGCGCCCATCGGCGGCACCGTGCCCGATCCGGCGCTGGAGCCCGATCCCAACCGCCGGGCGTCCATGGAACGCGCCCTGCGCTACATGGATCTGGCGCCGGGGATGAAGCTGACCGACGTGACCATCGACCGGGTGTTCATCGGGTCCTGCACCAACGGCCGCATCGAGGACCTGCGCGCCGCCGCCGCCCTGGCCGAGGGTCGCTCGGTCGCGCCGGGCGTGAGCGCGATGGTGGTGCCGGGCTCGGGGCTGGTGAAGGAACAGGCCGAGGAGGAGGGCCTGGATGCCATCTTCCGCGCGGCCGGCTTCGAATGGCGCGAGCCCGGCTGCTCCATGTGCCTGGCCATGAACGCCGACCGGCTGGCCCCGGGCGAGCGGTGTGCCTCCACCTCCAACCGGAACTTCGAGGGCCGTCAGGGACGCGGCGGGCGAACGCACCTGGTGGGGCCGGAAATGGCCGTCGCCGCCGCCGTCACGGGGCGCCTGGCGGATGCCCGGGCCCTTGCCTAGGGTCGGCCGCGCGCCGTCGCGCCCCACCCGCGAGGGGGATGCCGACGCCATGTACAGCCAGACCACCCGCGCCATCACGGTGGCGGTGCTGCCCATCTACCTGGAGGACCAGTCGGAGCCGGACGACGGTCATTTCGTCTGGGCCTATCAGGTGACCATCGACAACGGCGGCGCCGAGTCCGTGCAGCTGCTGCGCCGCCACTGGATCATCACCGATGGCCTGGGGCACGTCCAGGAGGTGGAGGGACCGGGCGTCGTCGGCGAACAGCCGGTGCTGAAGCCCGGCGAACGCTTCGTCTACACCAGCGGCACGCCGTTGCCCACGCCGTCGGGATTCATGCGCGGCACCTATGGCATGCGGATGGTGTCCAGCGGCGAGACCTTCGATGTCGTCGTGCCGGCCTTCTCGCTGGATTCCCCCCACGGCGCGCACAGCATTCACTGAGGCAACGGTCGGTTCTGGGATGGCCGCTGGCCCCATGCCCGGGGCCGCGTCCACCCGCGCGACGCCGACCGACTCCGGGCCCTTCCCATCGGCCCCTCGCGTGCCCATCTGCCTGGGACGGAAGGGACCGCGACACACCGTTCGCCGGGGCTCGCGCGGTGATCGACCGACCCGCGTATCCAACGGTCGGGTTCGGTGGGCACCGGGGGGGATCCAAGGCCGCCAGGATCGCGTACACCCTTCGACCATTCCAAGCGAGGGACTCGGACCGATGAGCCTTGATCGACCCTGTGGCGCGCGGATGCCCCTGGTTCCGCGCGATTATCGTGACGCCGCCGGTCAGGCCGTGGTCCGGCCCAGCCGCGAGGACGCGGAACGCGCCGTGCGCACCCTGATCGAGTGGGCCGGCGACGACCCCGACCGCGAGGGCCTGATCGATACGCCGAAGCGCGTGGCCGCCGCGTATGAGGAGTTCTTCGCCGGCTACCACGATGATCCCGAGGATATGCTGAGGCGCACCTTCGAGGAAGTGGACGGCTACGATGAAATGGTCCTGTTGCGCGACATCCGCCTGGAGTCGCATTGCGAGCACCACATGGTGCCCATCGTCGGCAAGGCGCACGTGGCCTACCTGCCGAACAACCGGGTGGTCGGCATCTCGAAGCTGGCGCGGGTCGTGGAGGTCTATGCCAAACGGCTTCAGATTCAGGAAAAGCTGACCGCCCAGGTGGCCAATACCATCAACGACGTGCTGGAGCCCAAGGGCGTGGCCGTGGTCATCGAGGCCGCGCACCAGTGCATGACCACGCGCGGCGTGCGCAAGCCCGGGGTGACCATGGTCACCAGCCGCATGCTCGGGGCCTTTCGCACATGCTCCGATACCCGACGGGAATTCCTGTCCATGATCGGCGATCGCGGCGGCTGACGGTGCCGAGACCGCCACCGGTGCCGGGTGTTCGAACGGACACCGGCCGGTGGCGGGTCCGGCCATCGTTGCGAACGCGGACAGGGTTTGACCTGTTCAATGCCAGGTCGGATGGGGTAGAGTTCCGATCCCGGGAACGAGCAGGACCGCCATGACCAAGTCTGTCTTCTCGGCCGATCTACGCATCATCGGCGACGTCGCCAGCAAAGGCGACCTGGACGTGCACGGCAGCATCGAAGGCACGGTGTCCGTGCGTGGCTTGGCTGTCTTGCGCGACGCCGTGATCGAGGGAACGGTGCGCGCGGTCTCCGTGGAGATCGCCGGCCGCGTCGCCGGCCGCCTGGAATGTGATCATGTGACCATTGAATCCAGCGGCAGCCTGGATGGCGACGTCGCCTACCGCACGCTGTCCGTGGTGCCCGGTGGGGGGCTCAACGCGCGGTGCGCGCCCCTGCCCGGCGATCGCGCGGTGGCCGCCACCAGCGGCGCCCATGCCGCCGAAGGCCGCGCCCCCGGGGCGCGGGCCGAGTCCCCGGCCCTGGCACGGGGAGCCCGCCGCCCGTTGGCCAACGCGTCGGCGTGACGGGTCCGGATCGCCCTGGTTTCGCACCCTGATTTTCTCTCCGGTTTCGCACCTTGATTTTCGTTTCCCTCGGACGGCGGGCATGCTACTCACCCGCCCATGAGATTCCTGGACTTCGAACGCCCCATCGCCGAACTGGAAGGCAAGATCGCCGAGCTGCGTCACCTTGGAGACGCGGACGGAATGAATATTGTCGATGAAGTGGCGCGTCTGCAGCACAAAGTCGAAAAACAGCTGCATACAACCTACTCTAAACTGTCGGCTTGGCAAAAGACGCAGGTCGCTCGGCACCCGGACCGTCCCCATTGCCAGCGCTACATTGATCGGCTGATCAAGGACTTCACGCCGCTGGCCGGGGATCGTGGCTTCGCCGACGATCACGCCATCATCGGGGGCCTGGGCCGGTTTCGAGGCCAGGCGGTGGTGATCATCGGCCAGGAAAAGGGCCATGACACGGAAACCCGGGTGCGCCACAACTTCGGCATGCCGCGTCCGGAGGGGTATCGGAAGGCGCAGCGCCTGATGCGTCTGGCCGAGCGGTTCGACCTGCCGGTGCTGACCCTGGTGGACACCGCCGGGGCCTTTCCCGGCAAGGGCGCGGAGGAGCGCGGCCAGGCCGAGGCCATCGCCCGGTCGACCGAGACCTGCCTGGATCTGCGCGTGCCGCTGGTAACCTGCGTCATCGGCGAGGGGGGCTCGGGCGGCGCCATAGCCCTGGCGGCCGGCAACGTGGTGCTGATGCTGGAACACGCCATTTACTCGGTGATTTCTCCGGAGGGCTGCGCCTCCATCCTCTGGCGCAGCGGGGACAAGGCGGCCGAGGCGGCCGAGGCCCTCAAGCTGACGGCCCAGGACCTGGAGTCGCTGGGCGTCATCGACGCCATCGTCAAGGAGCCCCTGGGGGGCGCGCACAGGGACCCGGACCGGGCCATTGATGCCGTGGGCGACACCCTGCATGCGCACCTCACCGACCTCATGACCCTGACCGGGGATGAGGTGCGAAGCCGGCGTCGCGCCCGCTTCCTGGCCATCGGCCGTCAAGCCCTGGCCTGATCCGGCCGCCGCTCGATCGTGAGCGCGGCCGGCGCCCCGCGCCCCGCCACAGGGAAGCCGGGTGGCGGCGCCAACGGCGCGCGCAGGGGTGTAAGGCCGTCCCGAATCCTTCAAACAACCCGCGATCTTGTTGCGAATTGTCAATGTAGGAGAGTCGGGTTCCCGCCACAGTCCTCGCTTCTCCCTGGCACGGTCCGTCGCCGCGCGGGCGAGGGGGAGCGAGTCCGGATGGAACCCAGGGACTCCGCCCGTTGATGCGCTGCACTGGTTCCGTCGACGTATGGCGAAATGCCTGCTTGTCTCAGCCCGTTTCGACCGTATACAACATTGTGCAGCTGCGAAAAAGAACAGTGAGTCCCACAACACGTCGAGATGCGAGCATGGATGTCCCTCTGAAACTCTCTTGCGACCAAGCCCTGGACCTGTGGCGGCTGGCCATTGTCGAGACCGTGCGGCGCGACATCCCAGATCTGTCCTCGCGACAGATGGCGCTGCTGCTGACGGTGTACCGGACGCCCCCCCCGCACACGGTGCGAGGTCTGGCCCAATCCTTGAACATTTCAAAACCGGCGGTCACCCGGGCGCTGGATCGGCTGGGTGACTACGGCTTGTTGCGCCGCGAGGTGGACGAGGCCGATCGCCGGAGTGTGCTGGTGCGGCGAACCGAGACGGGCGAGACCTTCCTGGCCGACTTCGGCACCCTGGTGCGCATGGCCACCGCCGACGCCCTGATGATGCCGTGCAGCGAGCCGGAGCCGATGGTCAGCCGCGAGGTCGCCTGATCGGCCTCGTGACCGACGGGGCCGACGCCCGTCGGCGGATGCGCCGGACGCATCCGCGACCGGCATGGACCCGGTTGGCGACGCCCGAGTCGGCCTGTCTTCATCTGACCGTTTCGATTGCCCGCCGCATCGACTAAGATGGCCGGCGTCGGGATCGCGCGCGTCCGGGGAACGGTCGCGGCCGGCAACCGGGACGGAGGGCGAACGATGGCGTCTGGCATGATGGCGCGCGCCGGGGTCCGCAAGGACCGGCGCGGCGCGGGGCGATGGAGTCGGCTCCCGGTTCTGGCGGTGATGCTGGCCACGATCGCCGGGGTGGTGCCCGCCTCCCTGGCCGCCGACCCCGGGCCACCGCCCCTGAAGCCGCATCCGTCGGCGATCGCGTCGATCCTCGATATCGAGCCCGTCCCGACGGCGCCCGTCTCCGGCGGGGCCACCGCCCCCGTGCGCGCCCCCCTTTCCCGCGACGATATTCCCCAGGGTGACGGCGGCGCGGTGGGGGATGGCGCGGTGTCGCTGGCCATGCGGCCGGTGCCCGGGCTGCCGGGGCCGCCCGCCCTCAAGCCGACGCCGCCGCGTCCCGATGCCGCCACGCTGATCGCCACCGCCGGCTTCGCGCCGGCGCAAGTGGGCTATCTGGTGGTGGATCTGGACACCGGCGAGGTGGTGGCCGAGCACAACGCCGATCGCCCCGCCTTTCTGCCGGCCTCGGTGGCCAAGGTGCCCACCACGGTGGCGGCGCTGCACGTGCTGGGGCCGGATCACCGGTTCAACACCGCGCTCCGCTTCGACGGCACCCGGGGGGCCGATGGCACCTGGCGCGGCACCCTGGCGCTGGTGGGCGGCGGCGATCCGGTGCTGACCTCCGATGCCCTGCGCGGCCTGGTGACGCAACTCAAGGCGGCGGGCCTGCGGCGGCTGGACGGGACCTTTGTTCACGATGACTCGGGCCTGATGCGCGCGCTGTCGATCGACCCCGCGCAACCGCCGGAGCACAGCTATAACCCGGGTCTGTCGGCGCTGAGCCTGGACTTCAACCGCGTGCGGGTGCAGTGGCGGGGCGACCGCGTGTCCCTGGTGCAGACCCACGGCACGCCCGCCGTGGCCCCGGTGGCCGTCGGCCGTGACCGCGCGGGCGGCGGCTGGCGCCGGGCCGGCCCGTGGCTGCGGCATGACGTCGTGAACCAGGGCGGCGCGTTGACCGCCGCCGGGGACACGGTGGTGGAGCGCTGGCGTCTCTCCCCCCTGGTGTCCGATCGCGGCGCCCGCTGGCTGCCGGTCAAGGCGCCCGCGCCCTTCACCGCCAGCGTCTTCCGCGCCCTGGCCGGGGAGGCCGGCGTGGTCCTGCCGCCGGCACGACCGGCCGGTGGGGTGGCGCGGGGCGCGGTGGTCGCCCGCCACGACAGCCCGGCCCTGTCGTCCATCGCTGCGCGGGGTCTGAAGTACAGCAACAACATGCTGGCGGAGCTGGTTGGGCTGGCCACCGCCCGCGCCCTGGACCAACGGCCGCGCACCCTGGCCGAGTCGGCCGCCGCCATGACGGCCTGGTACGCCCGCGTGATGCCCTGGGTGGACTGGTCGGGCTTCGTCATGACCAACCACTCGGGCCTGTCGTCGATCAGCCGCGCGAGCCCGGCCCAGATCGTCGCCATCCTGCGCTTCGCCATGGAGCATCCCTCGGGCGGCCGCGTGCGCTATGACACGCTGCTGCCCCAGCGCGCCTTCAAGGCGCCGGCCACAACCGCGCGGCCGGTGGCCTACAGTGTGCGGGCCGGGTCCCTGGTGCCCAGCGTCTGGGCCAAGAGCGGCACCATGTATCACGGACGCGGACTGGCCGGCATCGCCCTGGGCGGCAGCGGCCATCGGCTGGCCTTTGCGGTGTTCACCTCCGACCTGGCGGCGCGGCGGGCCTTCGACGACGGCTATCTGCACTATTCGGGGCGGGCCGTGGCCCGCGCCAAGGCCGCCCTGGGGCGGGCGCGCGATCTGGAGCACGCCCTGCTGCTGTCCTGGATCCTGGCGCACTGACGGGAGGATTCGGCGCGCGATCCGGGGCGCCGGGACAGGACGCCGGGGGCGACCGGTGCACGATCGGATGGAGAAAGGGGACAGGGTCATGACGGTCCCGCGTGTCTTGGCCACCGGCGCCGCGCCGGCCATGGCTCTCGGTCTCGCGCTGGTGCTGGCCGCCTGTGCCGGCGCGCCGCGCACGGTCACCCATGCGCAGAGCCCGAACGATATCTTTCGCCTGGTCATCACCCCGACGCTTCCCCTGGAGGTGTACGGCACCCCCTTCCCGGGCGTGGACCGGCAGACCCTGGCCGACGCCTCGGCGGCCGGCCTGAGCGGCCTGGTCAACCGCCGTCCGCTGACCTTCGTCCCGGTGCCCTCGGGGTCGGGGGGCGAGGGCTATCGGACCGTTCTGTTCGTGGGGCGCGGCGGCGGGGTGGTGCCGGGCGATCGCCTGTGCGCGGGACCGGTGCCCCCGGCGGCCGGCGCCGGCGGTGGTCAGGACGAGGGGCTGCGCGCCAGCGCCGCCGTGTGCCATGGGACGACGCTGGTGTCCTGGGCCGAGGGATGGTCGGGCATGCCGCCGTCACCGGAGTCGCCGGGCTATCGGGCGCTCATGGATCGGCTGGCCGACGCGGTCTTTGCCCGGACCCGCGACGAGGACCGGGGTGATCCCTGGCCCTCGTGAGACGCGGCGCCGCGGTGTCGCGGCCTTCTCAGCCCGCCGCGTGCTCCACGGGGGGCTCGGCGCGATCGGAGCCGGGCGGCGACGGGGGCATCGGCGGTGATGTCGGCGGCGGCAAGGCCTCGGTCGCCGCCTCGATCCCCAGCCGGGCGGCCACCCCGGGACCATGACCGGCGAGCAGGGCCGCCGTGCCGGCGCTCACCACCCGCTCGCAGTGCCGGGCCAGGGCCTTGCGCGAGGCGGTGCCGTCCGCCCGCAGCGGGGCGTGAAAGACCACCTCGGCGGTGACCCGACCCAGCCCCAGGACGGCCCAGAGGTGACTGGCGAGGTCCATGTCCCCGTACCAGGCATAGAACGGCCGCCAGGCGTAGCCGACCGGCACGCCGTCGATGCGGGTATAGGCCAGGGAGACGGGCTGGACGACCACCGGTCCGGGGGCGACAGGGTCGGGAGCCGACGGCGCGGGCGTGTCGCGCCGGCGTGGCGGCTCGGCCACGGTCAGCAAGGCGCTCTTGAAGGGCAGCACGCGATTGCCGTCGTTGCTGGTGCCCTCCGGGAACAGGATCAGCGGTTCGCCCTCGGCCAGACGGGCCCGGATGGCGTCGCCGCCGCGCCGCGAACTGGCGCGCTTGCGTTCCACGAAAACCGTGCGGCCCAGGCGGGCGATGGTGCCGAACCCGGGCCAGGTGCTGACCTCGGACTTGGCCACGAAGCCGCCGTCCACCAGCGATCCCAGCGCCACGATGTCCAGGTAGGACGTATGATTGGACAGGATCAGCAACGGCCGGTCCGCCGATGGCTGGCCGTGCGCCACCACCTCCAGGTCGATGGCCAGGGCCACGCCGCGCCAGTACGCCCGCGCCAACCAGCGGCAGGGCAGGCGCGCGCCCATCAGCGCCGCGTAGGGGGGCACCACGACGACGGTCCACAGCAGGAACAGGGACAAGCGCCAGAATGCCCGGGTGGGGGAAAGCAAGCCCTGCATGGTTGGTTCCAGAGTCCTTCGCCCAACACACCCCGCCCCACGCGCCGGCGGCCCCCCGGGGTCAGGGGGCGTTGGCGGGCATGCGGCGTGCCGTGCGGTCATAATGCCGGAAGTACTTCTCGGCGATCAGGTCGGTCTTGACGACGATGCAGACGTCGGTGGTGTTGAACTGGCTGTCCACGAAGGCGCCGTCGCCGACGAAGCCGCCCAGTCGCAGGTAGCCCTTCATCAGGGGCGGCAGCGCCGCCACCACCCGGGCCCGATTGAGCTGGTCCGGGTTGACCAGGTTCATGGGCTGGTAGAACTGCGGCAGGGTCACGGGGCGCAGGTTCTCCGGTGCCAGGTGGTTTTGGTACAGGTAGCTCAGGCTGGGGGCCAGCGCCTCGATATCCGTCCCGTGCAGGCTGGCGCAGCCGAACATCAGGTCCACGTTGTGATGGAAGACGTAGGCGGCGATGCCGCGCCAGAGTTGCTGCATGGTGTGGCGGGTGCGGTAGCGCACGTCCACGCAGGAGCGCCCCAGTTCCATGACCTCGATGGGCTGATCGACGATGGCCGAGATGTCGTACTCGTTCGCGGTATAGAACCCGCCGGCCCGCCGCGCGTGGTCGCGCCGCATCAGGCGATAGGTGCCGACCACGCGGTCGGGACCCTCGCCGAGGGCGTGGTCCACCACCAGAAGATGGTCGGCGATCTCGTCATAGGCATCGAAATCGCGCCCGCAGGCGGCGGTTTCGGGGCTCGCCTTGGCCCCCCGCTCGCCATAGAACACGCGATACCGAAGGGCTTGCGCCGCCCGGATCTCCTCCTCGGACTCGGCCAGAAGGACGTCGAGGTCGCCAGCCCGCAAATCACCCAGAGAGCCCATCGTACTCCTTGCCCGGGACTATCGTGGCCGTCGCGGTGTCGCGCGCGGGCCAACGGATGTGAAACCGAAGATGAACGTCGTCCGCGTCGACGACGCGACTCGATCGGTGGTCGGCCGGAAGCGGCAGGATCCTCTGCTCGATGTCCTCAGGACGCGGGCCCGGCGGCCGGCGTGATCCATGCGGAGACGAGGGACCGGGGCGGTGTGCCGGCGGCTGCCCACCTCAGTGCCCATCCCGGCCGTCCGCGGTGGGGGGCCTGGCGGACGGCGCGGTACCGCCCGACGGACGGTCCGGGGTGGTGAGCCGGGGCGTGCCGGCGTCGTCGTCGCCCGCCGGCTCGTCCCGTCCGGTCGCGTGCGACCCCAGGGGCACGCCGTACAACTCCAGCCGGTGGCCCGTCAGGCGGTAGCCCAGGGACTGGGCGATCTCGCGCTGAAGGTGTTCGATCTGCTCGTTGCGGAACTCGACCACCTGTCCCGTCTCCAGATCAATCAGATGATCGTGATGTTCCTCGGACACCGCCTCGTAGCGTGCCCGGCCGTCCCGAAAGTCGTGGCGTTCAAGGATGTCGTTTTCCTCGAACAGGCGGACGGTGCGGTACACCGTGGCGATGCTGATGCGGGGATCGATCACCGTGGCCCGGCGATAGACTTCCTCGACGTCGGGATGGTCCTCGGCGTCTGACAGGACACGCGCGATCACGCGACGCTGTCCGGTCATTTTCATGCCTTTGTCGATACACCGTCGTTCGATCCGAGACATCATGGAAAGGGGGCGAGGTCCCTGTGATGGTATGATGACGATTCCCGGATATTAGGATCGCCCCGCTGAAAAGAAAAGGCGCGGGCGCCCGTCGCGCGCATGAAGGTTTGCGCGACCGTCCGTCATGCTGGGGCCGTCATGCGGGAAAGGCGCCGGCCGCGCCATCGGGGCGGAGCCGGTCCGGCCTTGATCCGCGCGTGACCGCGCCCCACTTCGGCGTCTGGGGACGGCGCCCGGGGACGGTACCTAGTCGTCGCTGTCGCGGCGACGGGCGCGGGTGCCCAGGCCGATCTTCTTGGCCAGGGAACTGCGATGCTCGGCGTAACTGGGGGCGACCATCGGGTAGTCCGGCGCCAGGCCCCACCGCTCGCGGTACTCTTCGGGCGTCATGCCGTAGGCTGTCTTGAGGTGACGCTTGAGCATCTTCAGCTTCTTGCCATCCTCCAGGCAGATAATATGGTCCTGGGTGACCGACTTCTTGATGGGGACCGCCGGTTGCGGCCGCTCGGGCTGTTGCTCTGTCCGGCCGACGGTCGAGAGGCTCTCGTGTACCTCTCGAATGAGGGACGGAAGATCGCTCACGGCGACAGAGTTGTTTCCGACATGCGCGGACACAATCTGGGCAGTCAGGCGCAGCAGGTCCTGTTCGCGTTCGATCGAGGTCATGCAAGAACCTTCCCGATATCGTTGGTGCCTTCGCCGAATTCAGTCATGCCATGGCGAGGGTTGGTTTCGTGACAGCATCATCCGAGCCCATATATAGATGAGCTAGATAAACGGGGCAAGAACACAATTGCCTCCCCGCCATTCTTTGGCGCCTGGCAACGGAAATCGCTTGAGATATGTGCGACCACGAAATTGACATAACGACTGACGTCTGTCCGTTCACATTCGTCAAGACAAAGCTGCTTCTGGAACGGATGACCGTCGGCGAGACAGTCCGGGTTCGTCTTAAAGGCGCGGCACCATTGAAAAACGTACCCCGCTCGGCGCGCGAGCATGGACACCACGTGCTGTCGCTGACCCCGGAAGCGGGTGAGCCGCCTGAGGGCGTTCACCGCCTGATCCTGCGCAAGGGAGGCTAGAGGGTCTCCCCATCCCGGGTCTTTTCCTGCCCCGGAACAGGGGGGGCCGTCCTGCTGTCCACGCGAGTCCTTGAGGTCTACCTTGGGTCGCTCTCCGGGGTGGTGAGGGCGCGGGCCATCACCAGGGCGTCGCGGGCCCGGCCCGGCTCGCCCGTGAAGTAGCCGCGCCGTCGCCCGACCTCGACGAAGCCATGGGCCCGATAGAAGGACACCGCGCCCGCGTTGTCCTCGGCCACTTCGAGACTCCAGCGCGTGACGCCGGCCGCCCGCAGGCTGGCGTCCCCGTGGGCCAACAGCCGCCGGGCGATGCCGCGACGGCGCCAGCATCCGGGCAGGACACCCAGGGTCAGGATATCGGCCTCGTCGACCACCGCCTGCACCAGCAGCAGCCCCACCGGGGCCGGCGGCGCCTCGTGAACGGCCAGCCAGCCGGCGACGCCCGGCAGAGCCAGGATCGAGTCCATCGCCGCGCGATCCCATGGCCGATGCCACGGCTGGTCGGCGAAGCAGGCGGCGTGCAGGTGCGCCAGCACGGTCGCGTGCGCCGGGGCGACCGGACCGATGGTTACCGTGGGGGGGGGCGGCGTCACGGCACCGGCCGCGCGGCGCGCGGGTTGTCCGGGGCCGGCGCGGCGTCCGGAGGGCGCCCGTACACGGGGCGCGGGGTCAGGGCCGCCGCCGGATCGTCGGCCACCAGGGCGGCCAGCACGGCCGGATCGGGGGGACGGGAGGCGCCGTCGACCACCCGCAGGCGGGCGTCCCGCAGGAGCGGCGCCGGCAGCAGGCCGAGGCCGTCGCCGGTCAGGCACAGGGGGCCGCGTGCCGGAAGTTGGGCGGCCACGGCGTCCGGCGACACCGACAGCACCGGTCCCAGGGCGGCGAGGGCGGGCGAGAACGACTGCACGAACACCTCCGCGCGCCGGGCATCCAGCACCACCGACACCGATTCGGTCCCGTCGTCGATCGCCGCCGCCCCCGCCCGCGCCATGTGCGCCAGCACCAGGGGGCCGGGCAACCCCAGCACCGGCCGCCCGGTGGCCAGCCCGAGCCCCCGCGCGAAGGCCAGGCCCACGCGCAGGCCGGTGAAGCTGCCGGGTCCCACGGTGACGGCCACCGCCGCCAGCTCGGCGGCCGTGGCACCGGCGGCGGCCAGGGTGTCCCGGGTCATCGGGGCCAGGGCCTCGGCGTGGCCATGAGTCATGGTCGCGTCGCGCCGCGCGCGCACGCGCCCATCCTGCCACAGGACGACGCCACAGGCGCCGCCGGAGGTGTCCAGGGCCAGGATCGGCCCCGGCGGGAGCACGGTCACGCAGCCTCCGGCATCAAGTGGGTGCCCGCGGCCCGGTCGGTGAGCACGGGGTAGGTGCCGCGCGGCTTGAACAGCTGATAATGCCACCACTCCTTGACGTACCAGTCCCAGCCGGCGGTGGTCATCACGCCCAGCAGCAGGGCGCGATGGCGCTGGGCGTCGGGCGAAATGTCCTGGTTGCCGTGCTCCGACTCGGGGCGGAGGTCGTCGAAGCCCGTGCCCATGTCCAGCGGCGTCCCGGTGACCGCGTCCACCAGGGTCAGGTCCACGGCGGCGGCCATGGAGTGGGGCGAGCCCCGGCGCGGATCGGCGACGAAGGTGGGGTTGGGCTGTGCCTCCCACAGCTTCCATTGCGCTTCGGCCGGACGAAAGGCGTCCAGGATGCGCAGGCGCAGGCCCAAGGGGCGGGCCAGGCCGACGGCCCGGCCCAGCAGCGTCGCGGCGTCGGCGTGCAGGTAGCACGCGGACCGGGCGTAGATGGGCCGGCCGGTGATGTTGTCGGCCGTGGCGTAGGCCAGGTGCAGGTCCACGTCATAGCTCTCGGGCGTGATTTCGGTCAGCATGCCTATCTCCGGCGGGGCCGTCGGGGCGACGCGAGGACTCGGAAGGAAGGAGGCGCCCCCGGCGCCGTCGTCGCCCGACGCGTCATGGGGTCTCAACGCGGCGACCGTCTCACCAGATGAACAGGCGCCGGGCGTCCTCCACCGGACCCTGCCAGCCCGCGCGCACCAGTTCCGGCGTTTCGGAGTCGGTCTCGGGGGCCGGCCATCCCACGCAGAGATAGGCGATCAGGGTCCAGGACGCCGGCGCCTCCAGGTCGCGATGGGCCGCCTCCGGATCGAGGATCGACACCCAGCCCACGGCCACGTCGCGCGCGCGCGCCGCCAGCCAGAACTGCTGGATCGCGCCCACGACCGAGTAGCGCAGGGTCTCCGGCATGGTGCGCCGGCCCAGGCCGTGGCCGGCGTCCGTGGCGTCATCGCAGAACACCGCCAGATGCACCGGCGCCTCGCGCAGGCCCTCCAGCTTGAGCCGGTCGTAGGCCGCGGCGCGGGTCTCGTCGTAGGTGGCCCGGGCGGCGGTGGTCTCGCGCTCGAAATTGGCGGTGATGGCCGCGCGGCGCGCCGGATCGGCGACCGACACGAATCGCCAGGGCTGGGCGTTGCCGACGGAGGGCGCCAGGGCGGCCTGACGCACCAGGTCCTCCAGCAGGCCGGCCGGCAGGGGATCGGTGCGGAAGTGGCGGATATCGCGACGCCAGCGGAACAGGGTCTCCAGGTGGTCCTGGAAGGCGGGGTCGAATCGGGGGCTATCGGACGCGGGGTGGGACATGGGGAACCTGTGCTGTGGCAGGGGGCCTGTGGGCCGACGCCGCCGGGTGGAGGCGGTCCCAGGGACGACCCCGAGAGAGGTCCGAGGACGACGACGTGGCCAAATGTCTACGCCTTCGTCCCCGGTCTGGCCAGCCGTGATGGGCGGCGGGCACGCCCGCGCGGGTCACGCCCGGCGGGCTGGCGCGACGGGCTGGCGCGGTGGGGGCGACCCGGATCATGGTCGTCGGGTATGACGTCGCGTCCCGGCCGGTCCGCGCGCCCCGGCTTCGCGTCTCGGTGCCATGCCCGGTCCTCGTGGGTCCAGCGTTTTTGAACTGGGGTCCGGGATGACGCTGCCGACCGACGGAAGCCGCCGTCCACCCCGGCCGCCCTCGGTTTGCCCGGGGGGCTTCGGCCCGGTCTTGCCGGCGCCCGGTCTTGCCAACTATGCAGTCGTATGGTCCCGCCGCCGGGACGGGTCGGGACACGGCGCGGCGGGAGGTCGCACGCAGGGCGGCGCTCGGGCACGGTCCCGGTATTCCGCCGCCAACTGGTGCGTTCGCCAAACGGAGGCCATAAAGACATCGCCCGGCCCGCGAGGTGCGGAGCCGGGCGATATCAAGACATTCACCCTGTCGTGACGGACGTGCCATCATCAGGGACGCGGGATCCCAGGAGACCCCGCCACCTGCGGAGTGAGCGAACCCACCCCGTCAGGTCGGACGGCGTATCAGCCCACCCAAGCCGCAGCGAAGCGCTCGCTACCGAACAGGATGGCGAAGTGGATCACGATCGCCAGCCAGACCAGGAAGTGGAACACGGCCATCAGGCCTTCCTGGGGGGACACGATCTGCCAGAAGCGCCAGTCTTCATTGAAGAAATTGGGGACCATGAGTCTTCTCCACGTAAGTCAGATGAGATCCGGGATGTGTGTTTCCGAATGCGCCGTATCAGCTGGCGGCCGGGAACCAGGGCATCCAGGCCCACACCAGGAAGTGCGCCACCAGGCACAGGGCGAAGAAAACCTGGCCCGAGCGCTGGAACATAGCGTGGAAGGCCTTGGCTTCGTCGTCGGTCAGGCCGGTCCGGTTCAGGTTCTTGTAGCTGGGAGCATCAGCCATTTTTGTTCCCCTCAAGGTACGTCGAATTGGGTCAATCCGAATTCGGGATCGGGCCGATTTGAGATCGAGTCTCCGGTCTCACATCGTCAGTCGTGGCGTTACCGGCTTGCGGGAGTAGCAGGACAATCAGCCAGCCCGTCCCGGCACTCTGTAAAGCCCTTCAGTCCCCGACCATCGATTGCGTTTTGTTCATCCTTGGCGGCAAGGCAATCTCACCGCCAAGATCACAGGAGTCTCGCATTCCGTCACCAGAGGCGCGGCGAACCGCCCCATCACGATCGGATGCTGGCTCAGCCCATCCAGGCCTTCGCGATGCCTTCGCTGCCGAACAGGAGAGCGAGGTGGATCAGCACGGCCAGAACCGCCAGACCGATCATCGTGCCAGCCAGACCATCCTTGGGGTTGATGATCTGCCAGAAGCGCCAGTCTTCATTGAAGAAGTTGGGGACCATGAGTCTTCTCCGCTTGTCGTCAAATTAGGTATGAAGTGTGTACTTCCGGACGTTCTGGATCAGCTGGCGGACGGGAACCAGGGCAGCCAAGCCCACACCAGGAAGTGGGCAACCAGCGCCAGGGCGAAGAAGGTCTGGCCAGCGCGCTGGAACATGGCATGGAAGGCCTTGGCCTCGTCGTCGGTCAGGCCGGTCCGGTTCAGGTTCTTGTAGCTGGTCACGGGAGCATCAGCCATTTTGTTTTCCCCTCTGTCGAACTTGGATCATGCAATCCGATTCTGGATCGGGTTCGCGACCCCCTTGTGGGGAGCCGGGATACCGTACGCCTCGGAGCGGATGCGCTTACCTCTACTGGCAGGCCGGGCCGTCCCCGAGGATCGCGGCGTCCCCGCAATCCGATTACGTTTTTTTCATAATGGTCGGCGAGTGTCAACCCTGCCTTTCACACAGTCTGTCAAAGTGGATTGACGAACGCTTTTTGCGAGTGAATATCAGGCGTCGCACCTGGAGGCGGGCGCGATCATCGCCGGCCGAACCCACGGAAGACGCTGGACCGGGGCCGGCCGGCCGGTCCGCGCCGCCGCGCCATCCGACTCTTGCCCGGGATGGCCGGCGACTCCCACGGGGCGACGGTCAGGCATGGTCGTCGGTGTCGTCGTCGTCCCAGTCCCACGGATCACCGTCGTCGGCGTCGTCCGAGTCGGCCTCGGCCGGGCGCACCGGCAACCCGCGCCCGACGATCCGTCCGGCGGCGTTGGTCACCGTCGGCTGAAACAGGTCGGCCAGCGCCGCGCGTTCGGAGTCCTGCAACAGCGACAGCGCGTCCAGCACGCTCCCCAGGGCCAGTTCGGCTCCGCGCCCGGCGCCGTCGTCGATCTTCAGGGCAAGGCCCAGGCCGGCGTCGGGGATGAGGGCGACGACATTGCCCTCGGCGCCGATCTTGGTCAGCACCCGTCCGCCGGTCGCCGACGCCACCCGGGTGTCGCAGCGTCCCGGCCCAGCCACCAGGTCGGGGTGCGCGGCCATGGCCCGGCGCAGCCGAGTCGCCGCCGCCGCCCGGCCCGGACTCAGGCCCGACGGGTCGGCGAGCCGCGCCATGCCCAGGGCCACGGCCCACAGCGGCATGGCCGGAGAGGGCACCCCGCAGCCCTCGACGCCCCAGGGCAGGGAGTCGGGCGCGACGTCGGTCATGTCGGCGATCACCGCCGTGACCGCCCGCTGCACCGGGTGGTCGGCCGACGCGTAGCCGCGCGGGGATACCCCCATCAGGCCGGCCAGCATCAGGAACCCGGTATGCTGGCCGGAGCAATTGTGATGCAGGGCCGACGGCCGCGCGCCGGTGGCCGCCAGGGCGCGGGCGGCCGCCGGGTCCATGGGCCAGTCCCCGGCGCCGCAGGACAGCGCGTCGGTCGAGAGACCCAGGTCGGCCAGCCAGGCGGCGACGCGGTCGGTGTGCGCGGGCCAGCCGGAGTGGGACGCCGTGTGCAGGGCCACCCGCTCGTCAGACAGGGCGCCCGGGTCCGGCAGCGCCTCCAGCAACGCCAGCGCCTGGATGGGCTTCAGGGCCGATCGCGGGAACACCGGCCGTTCCACGTCGCCCCAGGCCAGGCGGACCGCGCCGGCCGCGTCCAGGACGATGACCGCGCCGCGATGGTGGGATTCGATCCCCGGATCCCGGGTGATGGCCGCCAGCACCGGGTTGTCGGGAAAGGCCACGCTTGGCGGCTCGTCCTCCGTCGTGGCGTTGCCCGCCGGCGCGGGCGTGGTCTGGTCCGGGGCGGATGCGGTCATGGTGACGCTCCAGGTCTTCGGGGAAGGGAACAGGGATAGAGACAGGGCCAGGATCGGCGCCGACTGTGGCAGCGGCCGTCAGCCCGGGCAAGCGGTCGCCAAGGGCGCGACGTCATGCCACCGGTCATGGACCATGGCCGGTGGCCTCCGTGGCCGGTGCGGTTCGGCGCATAAGTCACAGCCATCCGCCGCTGGTGTTATCTCCCACCGCCGCACATGGACGAGCAAGCGACGCGGGTCTAGATTGGGGTTCTCCGCCGTCGGGTGAAATGCGTCAGGTGTTTCCGTATGCCCCTTCCTCAGCCAGGTCGTCTGACGGCACCCGTCGTCTGGTCCGGTCTGTCGACCAACGTGCGGGGCGGTCTGCTGATGCTGGCCTCGGCCTTCTTCTTTTCGGTCATGGCGACCCTGATCCGCTATCTCGGCCAGACCCTGCCGACCCTGGAAATGGCCTTCTTCAGGGCGGCCTTTCAGGCCGTCGTGCTGCTGCCCTTCGCGGTGATGGCCGTCCGCCGCGACCCGAGCGCGCTGTTCACCCGCCGCCTCGGCCTGCACGGGATTCGCCTGGGGCTGACGGTGGTGACGGTGATGACCGGGTTCTATGCCCTGGTGAACCTGCCGCTGGCGACGGCCATTTCGATCAGCTTCAGCCGCGCCCTGTTCGTCACCCTGCTGGCGGTGGTGGTGCTGCGCGAGGTGGTGGGGCCGCACCGCTGGAGCGCCGTGGCCATCGGCTTCCTGGGGGTGCTGGTGATCCTGCGCCCGTGGACCGGCGGCCAGGTCGACCTGGCGATGGTGGCCGGCCTGATCTCGGCGGCCGCCGTGGCCGGCATGAGCATCTGCGTGCGGCTGCTGTCCAGCACCGAGGGCACGATGGTCATGATGCTGTATTCCTCGGCGTTGATGTCGGTGATCCTGGCGGTGCCGGCGGCCTTCATGTGGGTCACGCCCGATGCGGTCACCCTGCTGCTGGTGCTGGCCATGGGGGGCTCGGCCGTGGTGGGCCAGTTCCTGCTGATCTCCGCCTATCGGCACGCCGAGCCCTCGGCCGTGGCGCCCATGAACTACACTCAGTTGCTCTGGGTGACGGCCTTGGGATTCGTGCTGTTCGGGGAGTTTCCCGGCCCGGCCATCTGGACCGGGGCGGCGCTGATCATCGGCGCGGCGCTCTATACCCTGCATCGCGAGCGCCAGCGCGGCCGGATCCGGCACGCGTCCGAGCCGCCGGCCGAGTGAACCCAACGGACAGGGTCACGATCATCGGCCCAAGGGCGGGGGCGCCGACCCCGTTCGCCGCAGCCGCGCCGCGTAGAAGCCGTCCATCCCGCCGGCGTCCGCCAGGTGGCAGGGCAGGGTGCGCAGGTCGCCCACGGGCGTCATGAGATCGTCCAGGCCGCCCACCTCGGTGGCGGTCACCGGATCGCGCCGCAGGTCCGGCCGCGCCGCCAGCAGGGACTCGACCACCGCCGGGCCTTCGTCGGGCAGCAGCGAGCACACCGCATAGACCAGCAGCCCGCCGGGTGCCAGCCGCGCCGCCGCCGCCGCCAGCAAGGCCCGCTGGGTCGCGGCCAGGGCGGGCATGGCCTCGGGCGCCTTCAGCCACAGGCCGTCGGGATGGCGGCGCAGCGTGCCGGTGGCCGAACACGGCGCGTCCAGCAGCACGGCGTCGAAGGGGCCGTGATCGTCCCCGGGCCAGGTCAGGACATCGGCGGTGACCACCCGGACCCGGTCGTCCAGGCCGGCGCGGGCCAGGTTCTCGCGCAGCCGTTCGAGCCGCGCGTCGGAGCGGTCCAGGGCCACCACCTCGGCGCCGGCGGCGGCCAGTTGCAGGGTCTTGCCGCCGGGGGCCGCGCACAGGTCGGCCACCCGCAGGCCCGGTCCGGGGCGCAGCAGGCGCGCCGGCAGCGCGGCGGCGGCGTCCTGGACCCACCAGGCGCCGTTGTCATGGCCGGGCAGGTCGGGCACCGGGGCATGGCCGGCCGGCAGGCGCAGGCTGCCGGTGGGCAGAAGGGCGGCCCCCAGGCGCCCGGCCCACATCGCGGCGTCCGCCGGATCACGCGGCGTCAGGTCCAGGGGCGCCGGATGCTGGTGCGCGGTGGCGATGGCCCGGGCCGCGGGCTCGCCGAACGCGGTCCCCCACGCCGCCCACAGCCAGTCCGGCGTGTTCAGGCGCGGGCCGTCCTGGGCATCCCACCAGGCGCGACCCTCGCGGTCCAGGCGCCGCAGCACGGCGTTGACCAGCCCCTTGTGGCCGCCCTGGCGGGTGGCGACGCACAGGTCGACGGCGGTGCTGACGGCGGCGTGGGGCGGCATGCCCAGCACCAGCAGTTGGGCCGCGCCCAGGCGCAGCACATGGCGCACCGGACGCGCCTTGTCGGGCAGCGGGCGGCTCAGGCACCGGTCCAGCAGGGCGTCGATGCGCCCCAGGTGGCGCAGGGTGCCGGCGGCGAGGGTATGGACGAAGGCGCGGTCGCGCGCCTCCAGGCCGGTGACGGCGCCGCCCAGGGCCTCGTCCAGCGGGCGGTGGCGGTCGAGCACCTGGCGCAGCACGGCCAGGGCGGCTTGGCGGGTTTTCATGGGGTCCGCTTACGCCGCGCCGACCGGGGGGTCAAGCCGGGGGTGGGCTGCTCACCCCCAGGGGCCGCGCGGGCGCCGCTGGCCGCCGCTGGACGGAATGCGCGAGGCTCCGGCGCGGGTGTCGCCGGCGGCACCGGTCGCCAGGTCGCGCAGCGCCCGTACGCGGTTGGCGGTGGCCGGGTGGGTGCTGAACAGGCTGTCGTGCTTGTGGGCATGCAGCGGGTTGACGATGAACAGGTGGGCGGTGGCCGGATTGCGCTCGGCCGCGTGGTTGTCGATGCGCCGCGACCCCTGCTCCAGCCGCTCCAGGGCGTCGGCCAGCCAAAGGGGATTGCCGCAGATGCGCGCGCCCTCGGCGTCGGCGTTGTACTCGTTGTGCCGCGAGATGGCCATCTGCACGATCATGGCGGCGATGGGCGCCAGGATGGCCACCAGCAGCGCGCCCACCACCCCCAGGGGGTTGTCGCGGTTGCCGCCGAAGAAGAAGGCGAAGTTGGCCAGCATGCCGATGGCGCCGGCGATGGTCGCGGTCACCGTCATGGTCAGGGTGTCGCGGTTCTTCACATGCGCCAGTTCGTGGGCCATCACCCCGGCCACCTGCTCGCGCGTCATCATGTTGAGCAGGCCGGTGGTGGCCGCCACCGCCGCGTTGGCCGGGTTGCGGCCGGTGGCGAAGGCGTTGGGCTGCGGCGTGTCGATGATGAACACGCGCGGCATGGGCAGATCGGCCCGCGCCGCCAACTCGCGCACCAGGCCCACGAACTGCGGGGCCTCGCGCTCGGACACCTGGCGGGCGCCGTGCATGGACAGCACCATCTTGTCCGAGTTCCAGTAGGCGAAGAAGTTCATGCCCAGCGCCACCAGAAGGGCAATCATCATGCCCCCGGCACCGCCGATCATGTAGCCGACGGTGAGGAACAGGCCGGTCATCACCGCCAGCAGGACTGCGACTCGCATGAACGACATGGGTGGGGGACCCTCCACATCAGGAACAGGAATGGTTGGCCTTCGACATAGGGGGCTGGGGGCTCCGGTCAAGGACATTCGCGTGCCGCCGAACGCGAAAGGGTTGCGTGGCGAGACCGGCGAAGGGTTGCAGCGGTCTCGATCCGTGACTGTTGGCGAGAGTCACCGCTTGACCGCTGGCCCGTGGTCGGGCGAAGACAAGTCTGGGGTGCGCCGTCGCCCCGCGTGAGGATCCGGCCCGCCAACGAGGCCGGACCGACACACCCCGGATCGACCACGATCCGCAGACCAGGGAGACCGTCCATGACCAGCAGCGATACCCGCGATCCCGGCTCCGGCTGGGGGGAGGCCTTGCCCCTGCCCCTGACCCCGCCCAAGCCCAAGGCGTCCGCGCAACCGGCGCCGGCCGATGGGGCGCCCGATGCGCCGCCCGCCGGGGACGACCATGGGGTGGAGATCGGCGGCCCGCGCGGCCCCGAGCCCACCCGCTACCACGACTGGGAAGTGAAGGGGCGCTGTAGCGACTTCTGAGATCCCTGACCGGTGGCGGCGCGTCCGCCTCCTGCCCATGGACGTCGCCCATGGACGCCGTGGATGCGGGCGCGCCGACGCCTTGTCCTGAGAGCATGGTGCGTGAGTCTGGACTCACGGACCGTGTCTAAGACTCTGATGTTTAAGCAAATCGTCGTCGCGATCCGGTTCGGATCGCTCGGAATTTGCACTCTAGAGTAATCCGAGATCAAGTTGGGCCATAGCCGGAATGCCGCATATAGCTGCTGCACTCTGTTGGCATAACTTTGTCGAGCGCTTCTTT
>NZ_JACIGK010000006.1 GCF_014197915.1 Roseospira visakhapatnamensis | reverse complement strand
CCATGCGGACCGACCTCCTAACGGTCAGTCCGTTGAATCATAAAATCGATCCCATGGGAATCCCTGGCGACTCAACCCGACCCCAGAGCACTCTAATCCAGTCAAAAGATGCGGTTCGCGTTCTATTGTCTGGATCAAGAGTGTATTCACGTCAAAACGGTGTGCAGCGACTGGCGCCGTCACGGACGAGCGATGCCATCTCGGGCCGTCTTCATCCAATCCCTTTGGGACGGGCCGGGCGTTTCCCTCACCCATGCCCGGCCTTCCGGCGCACCCAGCGCACCAGCGCGCCGATGACCGGAAGGCGTTCGTGAAACTGGCGGCCGGCGTCCCAGTGGTCGACGTGCTGGCGCACGCGGCCATCCTCGGCGAACCGCAATTCGGTCATGCCGATGATGCGCCAATCGGCCCGCAAGCGCCGCACCCGTCCCGTGAACTCCCATCGCAGGAAGCAGACATCGCCGTCGAAGGCCCGATGCGTCACGCGGAAGCGCGGGCCGTCCATGTCCTTGTACATGCCCCGGAAGACACGCTGGAGGGCCGCGAGCCCCACCACGTCGTTGAAGGGATCGACGAAATGGATATCGGGCGTCGTCACATCGGACAGTCGTTCCACCGCCTCGGGCGTCAGCGCCTCGAAGAACGCCACATAGCGGGCGGCGCCCATCAGCACCGGGGCGGCGGGCGCCGGCGGCGGGGCGACGGCGGCACCGTTGGGCGTGCTCATGGCCTGCCCTCCCCTGGCCCGTCCCCAACGCCCACCGCCGCCGGTTTCGCCTCATCCGGGATGGTCCGCCGGGTCAGCGCGAACAGCACGGGATAGGGCAGCATGGCCAGGGCCTTCATCAGCCAGGTGAAACGGCGGGGAAAGGTGATCTCGAAGCCGGTCCCGCGCATGCCCCGAACGATGCGCGCGGCCGCCGCCTCCGGCTCCATCAGGAACGGCATGGGAAAGGTATTGCGGTCCGTCAACGGCGTACGCACGAAGCCCGGGTTGACCACCTGCACCGTGACGCCGAACTGGGCCAGGTCCGGCCGCAGCGACTCGCACAGGGCGATCAGGGCCGCCTTGCTGCCCGAATAGGCCGCCGCCGTGGGCAGGCCGACGTACCCGGCCACGGAGGCCACCACGACAACCCTGCCCCGCCGACGGGCGACGAAGCGCGGCACCACGGCCTCCAGGCCATTGACCACGCCGCCGACGTTGACGGCGAACAGGCGGTCGAAGACTGCGGCATCGAAGCGCGCCGCCGGCATCGACTGGTGGGTCCCGGCGTTCAGGACCACCGCATCGGGGAGACCCTCGGCCGCCTCGATCTCCGCCAAGGCCCGCGCCGTGGCCGCGCGATCGGTCACGTCAAGCGGCACGGGCACCACCCGGCCCGTCATCGCCGCCGCCGCGTCGCGCAGGGCATTCAGGTCGTCGGCGTCGCGGGCGCTGGCGATCACGGTCGCCCCGGCCTCCGCCCACGCTAGGGCCAGGGCACGGCCGATGCCGCGCCCGGCGCCCACGATCCAGATCACGTCCGTCATGACGGTCCTCCCTCCCCGCCGATGCCGGCGGTCCTCCATGCCGTCCCGGCTTGCGACCGGTCGGCCCGGCCGGCCTCGACACCGCAGACGCGACACCGGTATTCGATGGTCGAGCCGCCGCGCTGAAAGCGCAGCTTCACCCACCGCCCGGCCGCGTCATACCAGGCGCTGACCTGGATGGCGCCGCTGTAGTCGAACCGCCGCGCCGGCCGAGGACCGGTGCCGGTGCCGACCGTCTCCACGGGTCCCGGGGTGATGGTCACCCGCGCCAGCCGCCCGGTGATGGTGTTCAGCACCCGGTCCTGGGTCAGCACCCCGGCGTGCCAATGGTTGGTGGGAAACAGGGGAGCCCCGGCGCGCGCCACGCCATTCGGCCCCTCGACACGAAAGGCGCCGTCCGCGTCCCGGGCCGTGACCCGCTTGACCTCGCCGTCGTCGTCGGTCACGGCGGTCAGGGACCGCAAGCGTCCGTCCCGCCAGTCGGCGGTGGACTCATACGTGAAGGTGTAGAGGGGAATACCCACGAGCCGCACGGACAGATCCATGCGCGACGAGACCGCCAGGCCGTCGCCGATGTCGCGAAAGGCCGTGCGGTGGCTGCCGACAACGCGGCCGTTGCGGAGCACGTCGAAGCTCAGCCCGTTCGGATACAGCGCCAGCGGCGTCCCGCCCAGGCTGGCCAGGCGCTCGGGAGTGAACGTCCCGGCCGTCGTGGCCCCGCCTTGCACACCCTCGGCACGCGCGGCATTGGACCCAAGGGCCAGGACGATGGTAATCAGCAGGGTGCTTCCAAGAGCCCCCCTTTTCCAGGATCGCAGCGCCATGGCGTCGCCTGACTCTCTGTGGTTTCGCTTGCTTGACCTACGCACCCGCCGTCGCTTCGGATCAGCGTCCGGGACCGGCGAGACCGCCGCGAGCGGCGTTCTCGACCGCGACGACCGCTTCACCATCACCCACTTCAGCCGCCTTCTGTCCCGGCATGGCCAGACCCACGCGTCGCTGGAATGGCGCAGCCGGGAAAGCCAGGAACGCCGCTTCGGGGTGCTGCGGGAGGCCGGAATCCGCGACGGCCAGTCGGTGCTCGACGTGGGCTGCGGCACCGGCGACCTGCTGGACTGGATGCGGCGACACGGGGTCACCCCTGGCGACTACCTGGGCCTGGACATCACCCCGGCGATGGTCGAGCACGCCCGCGCCCGGTTCCCGGACCACCGGTTCCAGCAGGGGTGCCTGCTGTCCGGCCCGGACCTGCCGCGCGAGTCCTACGACTGGGTGGTCGCCAGCGGCATTTTCGCCCATCGCTACGAGCGGCCGGAGGCCTACATGAGGCAGATGGTGGAGGCCATGGTCGCCCGCGCCACCTGCGGCGTGGCCGTCAACTCGCTCAGCCGCAAGGCCCCCAACGCCGCCCAGTGGACCATGTTCCACGCCGATCCGGAGGAAACCCTGGCCTGGGCCAAGACCATTGTGCCGGTGGCCATGCTGCGCGAGGACTATGACCCCCATGACTTCACCCTCTATCTCTACCGCACCGCCGCCGCGGCACGGACCATGACATGGCGGCCCTGACCCCGACGGCCCGCGCGGTCCTCACGGACATCCCCTACACCGGCGCGCCGCTGGATCGCGCCGATCCCCTGCGCCGCGATCCAGAGGCGCTGGCACGGCTGCGCGCCGATCCGCGAAGCCACCTGCTGTTGATCTGGCGCAACCGGGTGCTGGTGACCGGGGTGGAGGCGCCGGCGCCCGGACCGCGAATCCTGACGGTGCCGGCCACGTGGACCGCGCCGACGCCGGCCCTGGCGGTCGAGGAGGAGGTCTTCCTTGGCCTGGACGGCGACGGCGTCGCCTGGTTCGCGGGACAGATCCCGGCCGGCGCCGGCGACACCCATGATCCGGTGGCGGTGGACCCCGGCCGCGAGACCGGTCCCGACCTGGGCCTGGGGGGGCTCTTTCTGCCCTTGCGGGCCGTCGGCCCCAATCTCCCCGCCGGTCAGGCCGCCATGCAGGCCCAGGCGCTGGGCGTGCTGGCGTGGCACCGGCGGCATCGTTTCTGCGCGGCCTGCGGCGCACCGTCCCATCCGGTCGACGGCGGCTGGCGGCGGCGCTGCGGCGACCCGAGTTGTGATGCGAGTCACTTTCCACGCACCGATCCGGCCGTCATCATGCTGGTGACGTCCGGATCCGGCGACGATGCCCGCTGCCTTCTGGCCCATGCCGACCGTATGCCGCCCGGGCAGATTTCGACCCTGGCCGGCTTTGTCGAGCCCGGGGAGTCCCTGGAGGAAGCGGTTCGCCGCGAGGTGTGGGAGGAAACCGCGATTCGGGTTGGCACCGTGGCCTACGCGGCCTCGCAGCCCTGGCCGTTCCCAGCGTCGATGATGATCGGGTTCCATGGCCGGGCGGAGACCACGGACATCGTCATCGACCCACGGGAGTTGGAATACGCCGCCTGGTATGATCGCGCGCAGGTGCGCCACCTGGTCGACGCCGGCCGCGCGACGCGGGGCGGACCGCCCGGCACCGACGGCCTGATGCTGCCCCGGGGCGATTCGATCGCGCGTCGCCTGATCCTGGGATGGCTCGCGGGCGACCCGCTGGACGGGGCGTGAGCGCGGGCCCGGTCGGTCGCCGTCGCCACCGCCGGGACGGCGTATAGCCTTTCTCATAGGACCAATTCTCCATTGGTTGCGCCGTCTGCGCATGATCCGGCTCGTGATCGACAGAGTAGACTTCACGTGGCGCGGACCAAGGCAGGAGTGCACCGACACGGACGTGAACGGGGGGTCCTGTGACGGTCCTGGCGCGTCGGCCCGGCATCCCGGGGCGCCGCGGGACCGGCGCGGCACGGGTTGACTCGGACGGAGGACGACCATGGACCTGACGGCGCTATCGCCGGAGTCCGGCCCAGAAGGGGACCGGTTTTCCCATGCGCATCCGGGCCGGCACTGGCGTGCCCTGACGTCGGGCGCGGTGGAATGCATGGTCTGTCCGCGGCGCTGCAAGATGCACCATGGCCAGCGCGGCCTGTGCTACGTGCGGGGTGCGTGGGATGGCGAGGTGGTGTTGACCACCTATGGCCGCTCGTCGGGCTTCTGCATCGATCCGATCGAGAAGAAGCCGCTCAACCACTTCCTGCCCGGCACGCCCATCCTGTCGTTCGGCACGGCGGGCTGCAATCTGACCTGCACGTTTTGCCAGAACTGGGAGATCAGCAAGGCGCGGGCCTGGGATCGCCTGAACGCCGAGGCCGAACCGGAGCGCATCGCCGAGGCGGCGCTCCGTCATGGCTGCCGGTCGGTGGCCTTCACCTACAACGACCCGGTCATTTTCCTGGAGTACGCCGCCGACACCGCGCTGGCCTGCCACGAGCGCGGCCTGAAGACCGTGGCCGTCACCGCCGGATACGTGGAACCGGATGCCCGCGTCGACTTCTTCCGCCACATCGACGCCGCCAACGTGGACCTCAAGGGCTTCAGCGAGGACTTCTATCGCAAGCGGTGCACCGGGGCGCTGGCGCCGGTGCTCGACACGCTGCGCTATCTGGCGCATGACACCGACATCTGGCTGGAGATCACCACCTTGCTGATCCCCACCCTCAACGACGGCGATGACGAGGTGAAGGCCCTGGCCGACTGGGTGGCGGAAACGCTGGGTCCCGACGTGCCGCTGCACCTCTCGGCCTTCCATCCGGACCACAAGATGCGCGACCTGCCGCGCACCCCGGCCTCGACCCTCACACGCGCGCGCCGCATCGCCCGGGAGGCCGGCCTCCACCACGTCTACCTGGGCAACGTTCACGACCCGGAAGGGTCCAGCACCTATTGCGCCGGCTGCGGACATCGCGTGATCGAGCGCGACTGGTACGCCCTGGGCGCCTGGGGGCTGGACCACCAGGGTCTGTGCCAGTCTTGCGGCACGCGGCTTCCCGGCGTGTTCGAGGCCGCGCCCGGCACCTGGGGCCGGCGCCGCGCGCCGATCCACCTGGCCTGATCCGGCGTGATCCATCCACCCGGGAACCCTTGTACCGGGTATGCCGACGTTTGACGGGGCTCCCGGCGAGACTGTCGCGGGCGATCGAACGCCGGAGACACCGGTTTGACTTGACCCCGGGGACAGCCCGAAGCATCTGATGTCGAGGGTCGGGAACGGTGACCCCGAAGCCCGGTCCAGACGGATCCAGGCCGGGGTCAGGCCGCGTGTGCGGCGTCCAACCCCCGGCCTTACCACCGCCGACCGCCTCCCGCGCGTCGCGCGACCCCTTCACCTCTCCCGACCCTCGGGATCCTGGGTCCCCCCGGACTAGACGCGTGGAGCGTGCCTACAATGCCCTTGACCGCGATCCAGACCTTCCTGCGCATGGAGGCCGCCGGCGGCATCATCCTGGTGTTCGCCGCCGCCCTGGCCCTGGCCGTGGCCAACTCGCCGCTGGCCGACCCCTACCTCGTGCTGTTCCAAACCCACCTGATCATCGGCTTCGGTGACTACCAACTCGACAAGGCCCTGCTGCACTGGGTCAACGACGGCCTGATGGCCGTGTTCTTCCTGCTGGTCGGCCTGGAACTCAAGCGGGAGGTGGTCAAGGGCGAACTCTCCACGCCCGCCAAGGCGGCCCTGCCCATCCTGGCGGCCGTCGGCGGCATGGTGGCGCCGGCCCTGGTTTACGTGCTGTTCAACCACGGCGACCCGGTGGCCATGCGCGGCTGGGCCATTCCGGCGGCCACGGACATTGCCTTCGCGCTGGGCATCCTCACCCTGCTGGGCACGCGCGCGCCCTTGTCGCTAAAGATCTTCCTGACCGCGCTGGCCATCCTCGATGACCTGGGCGCCATCGTCATCATCGCCCTGTTCTACACCGAGGACCTGTCCCTCATGGCCCTGTCCCTCGGCATGGGCTGCGTGGCCATCCTGACCATCATGAACATCGCCGGTGTGCGGCGCACGGCGCCCTATGTGCTGATCGGCGTCGTCCTCTGGGTCTGCGTGCTGAAGAGCGGCGTTCACGCCACCCTGGCCGGCGTCGCCCTGGCCCTGGCCATTCCGCTCGGCGCCCCCCGCGAGGGCGGCCGGGACATGGCCGGCCACATGGAGCACAGCCTCCACCCCTGGGTGGCCTACGCCATCCTGCCGGTGTTCGCCTTCGCCAACGCGGGCGTCTCGCTGCAGGGCCTGACCCTGGGGCAGTTGCTGGCGCCGGTGCCGCTGGGAATCGCCCTGGGCCTGTTCCTGGGCAAGCAGATCGGCGTCATGGGCATGGTGTGGGTGGGCATCGTCACCCGCCTGGCGCGCCTGCCCGAGGGCGCGACCTGGATGCATGTGTACGGCGTGTCACTGCTGACCGGCGTCGGCTTCACCATGAGTCTGTTCATCGGCATGCTGGGGTTCGAGCATCACCCGGAGTTCGCCGACGATGTCCGGCTGGGCGTGCTGGGCGGGTCACTGCTGTCCGGCGTCAGCGGCTACCTGGTGCTGCGGCTGCTGGCCCGGCCACCGGCCATCGCGCCGGCCGCGACCCAGCCGGCATCCGCGGCCACCGGGGATTAGCCTTCGGACGAGCCCCGGGGCCGGCGCGCCGCGCCGCTCCGGGGTCCCCTGCCCCGTCTACCGCCGCCTGGTCGGCCTCCAGAAGGGATGGCGCTTGTTCAGGCGCGCCCAGGTCCGCCGGGCCTGGTCCAGGG
Organism: Roseospira visakhapatnamensis; assembly: GCF_014197915.1. GTDB lineage: Bacteria > Pseudomonadota > Alphaproteobacteria > Rhodospirillales > Rhodospirillaceae > Rhodospira > Rhodospira visakhapatnamensis. The sequence goes on along the minus strand of NZ_JACIGK010000006.1, from coordinate 161,892 downwards.
CATCGGCGGCGTCGCGGCGATGCCAGCCGGTCACCAGGCCGGCACCCCACGCGCGCTCCGCCTCCTCGGCCGGCCCGGCGTCCGGGGAATGCTCGGCCAGGGTCTCGCGCAACAGCGCCCCGGCCACCGCGACATCGTTCAGCGCCCCCAACTGGTCCTGCAACCGCGCCAGGTCCTTCAGGACCGGACGCGCCACCTTGGTCCCGAACACCCCGGCGAAGAACTCGCCCGTGTAGCGCAGCTTCTTGACCAGGATGCGCAAGTCGTGACGCGCCTCGGGGGTCAGGCCGTCGAACCGACGCCCGGCCTTGCGCACCTTGCGGCGGCGCCGCTCCAGGGTAGCGCGGGCGAAGGCGGCCACGGGCGCCGCCCTGGCCTTGGCGCGACGCGGGTCGTCCAGCCAGTCCCCGCCCTCGATCCAGGCGCCCAGGCCCAGGATCAGGCGGGTGAAGCGGGCGTCGCCGACCGCCGCCAGGGCGTCCCGATAGCGGGCGTCGCGGCGAGCCGAGAACAGGGCCCGCAACCGCGCCAGGCCCGGATCCTCCGGACTCCGCGCGATGACCGGATCCAGGATGTCGGCCAGGAACACGTCGATGTCGCGCGCCGGTCCCAGCACGCCCATCAGCCATCGCAGATCCGCCTTGACACCGTCCAGGCCGGGGCCGCGCGCCACCGCGCCGAAGGTGGTCATGGCGGCGCGCATCCGGCGCACGGCGATGCGCATCTGGTGCACGGCCTCCGGATCGTGCCGTTCCAGCAGCGCCGCTTCGTTGCCCGCCATCTGTGCCAGGCAGGCGCGGCCGATGGCCTGGAAGGCGGCCCCGACGGGCATGTCGGGGCTCAGGGGCAGGTCTTGCGCGCGCGCCGGCCGTGGCGGCGGCGGCGCGCCCCGCGCCAGGGCCAGGGCGCGCTCCGCCTTGCTGAACCGCCCGAGCCGCACGGGCACGGTCTCCGCCAGACGCGCGGCCAGGGCGTAGACCGCCCCGGCCGTGCCCCGGACCAGTTCCAGTTCGATCTCGCTGATCGCCGCCTCGCGCCCCCCGGCCGACACGGTGCCATGATCCAGGGCCATGGAGACGGCCCAGTCGTCGCCCATCAGCCGCATCTCGGTGCGATGAACGTCGGTGGCGCAGACCGGGCGCAAGGCGTCCGCGCCCTCATCGGCCACCGCGACGCCCTCGACAAGCGCCTCCAGGCCGGCCGCGCGCGCCGCCGCCAGGTCGGGGACCTCGCCGGCCACCTCGCTTTCCCATTCCAGGCGATGGAACAGGCCGGCGGCGTCTTGCTGATCGGCCTTGATGGCCTGGATGCGCGCGCGGCCCTGACGCCGAACGCGCAGCGCCACGCCGCGCCGGAGCAGGGTCTCGTCGACGGTGTCGAAATACGTGCTGACCAGATGACGGCGCGCCGGCCGCCCATGACACAGATCCCGCACCCATCCCAGGCCCCGCACTTTGGTCAAGTGAGCCGGTGCGACCACAAGCTTGAGTTCCATCTCTGTTGGTACGGAGGATGAGGTTTGCGCGTTAACGTCCATGAATAAATTCGCCTTTCCTGGCTCCGGCCACGCCGCGCCATACGCACCGCGCCCGGCGTCGACACGGAGTCGGGCCGAGGGGACATTGTCGCCATTCGATGACCTCGTTTCGATATGGCGCGCAAGAGCAGCCTTGTCTAGCGGCGCCGGGTCGCCAAAGGCTCTCAAGTTTCACAAGAAGATTGATTGATGTCGGCATATTAGAGGGCTAGATTAAAGCCGGATACAAACATCCGAAATGTGTCCGCCGGGGTCGGGCGGCGGGCGATGACAGCTCCGACCGGGAGCACACCGGACCTCGGGCATCCCGGGATCGAGCAAGGAGAGAGACGCGTAGATGCCGGACCAGAACTGCAAGGCGACCCCCACCCGCCATCACCCCAGGCGCCGCACGCTGCCCCTGGCTTTCGCCCTGCCGGCGGCCCTCCTGATGCTGGCCGGCTGCGCCGTCGGCGAAGGCGGCATGGTCGAGGTGGTGTCCCCGCCCGCGGCCTCCATCGACTCGGCCCTGGCCGCCCTCGCCCGGGGCAACCGGCCGAACGCCGACGCCTGGACCGACCGGGCGCTCCGGGAGACGCCCGGCAACCCCTACGCCCTGCTGGTGCGCGGCCTGCTGGCCGAACGGGCCGCCCAGCCCGGGCTGGCGCGGGAGTCCTACCAGGCCATCCTCGCCCAGGATCCCGATGAACTGATCGCCCCGACCCCCCTGGACCTGACCGCGCAGCCGCGCCGGGTGGCGGAGGTGGCCGCCGAGCGGCTTCGGGGCCTCAGTCCCTCCGCCGTCGGCCCCGGCATGGCCCGCGTGCCCGGCGTCAGCGGCCCCACGGCCCTGCAGAGCCCGACCGCCCGGCCCACGCCCGCCGTCGCCCCCAGCGGCAGCGCCCGGACCAACGTGGCCCGGCGATTCGAGATCCTGGAACGGCTGGCGCGCGAGGGCATGATCAGCGGCGAGGAATATCGCACCCATCGGGCCGCCAACCTGGGCGCGCTGATGCCGCTGACCCAGGCCCCGCCATCGGTCGGCCTGACCCGCCCGCCTCCCCGTGACACGGCCGTGATCGCCCGCCTGCGGGACCTCGGCCGCACGTTCGAGTCCGGCGCCATCTCCGCCGGCCAGCACGCCGAGGAGCGGCGCGCCATCCTGGACGCCTTGCTGCCGGCGCAGCCGACGGCGCGGGAGGCCCCCTTGACCCGGCCCTCCGGCGCGGCGGCCCAGCGCCACGCCCAGCGGCTGGAGGACACCTTGCGGCGCGGCCTGATCACCATACCGGAGTACGAGGCCGAACGGGCCGCGCTCGCCGCCGCCGGTGTGCGCGGACGCGGCGCACCACGCCCGGCGCCGGCGGTCATCGGGCCGGGTGGCGGCATGACACCGGCCATCAGCGCCATGCCGTCCCCGCCCACACCCGGGGAGACGGCCCAGGACACCCCAGAGGGCGACGCCGGCACCGCGGCGCCATCGGGGGCGGCGACGGCCCCCCGCCTGCTGGTTCCGCCCGTCCCCAGCGAACCGGGCATCACCGCCGGCCCGCCGACCGCCAATGCCGAGGACCCCGCCACCCAGCGCTTCACCGGCGTCACCAACGCGCCACCGGGGGCCAGCGATGCCGAGGCGGCGGCCACACGCGGTTCCGGCAATTACGTCCACCTGGCGTCCTACCGCGACGAGACCAGCGCCCGGGCCGGCTGGGCGGCCCTCAGCCAGCGCTACGCCGGGTCCATGCGCGACATGGCGCCGCACTACCAGCGCGTCACCGTGCCCGGCAAGGGGACCTTCATCCGCCTGAAGGCCGGACCGGTCGGCATCCCGGGCGGCGCCAACCGCCTGTGCGACCAGTTGCGTGGCGCCGGCCAGTTCTGTGAGCCGACGACACTGCTGGAGTGATCCCGCACCAGCGGCACGGGCGGACCGGACGTCCGGACGCGAGGAGAGTCGACCCGACCTCAGCTCAGCGGCGCGGTCCACTCGTCGCGGACATCCGGGTCGGTCTCGCCCGCGAGGTGGCGGTCCCGGTCCCGGGCGATGCTGGTCCGGGACGGCGTCAGCCGGCGCAACGCCCAGACCGCCGCGCCGCGCACCAGGGGCGAGGGGTCCGCCAGACGCACCGCCACCGCCGGCAGCAGGTCGGGACGGCCGCTGTTGCCCAGGGCGATCAGGACATTGCGGACGAACCGGTCGCGGCCGGTGCGTTTGATCGGCGAGCCCGAGAACAGCGCCCGAAAGGCGGCGTCGTCCAGCGCCGCCAGGTCCGCCAGGCGGGGCGCGGCAACCAGGGCCGGACGCGCGGCCAGGGCCTCGTGCGGCGTGGCGCGGGCGAAGCGGTTCCAGGGGCAGACCGCCAGGCAGTCGTCGCAACCATAGACCCGGTTGCCCAGCCGGGCGCGCAGGGCGCGCGGAATCGGCCCCTTGTGCTCGATGGTGAGATAGCTGACGCACAGGCGCGCGTCGATGCGATACGGGTCGGCCGGATCCAGCGCGCCGGTGGGACAGGCGTCCAGGCAGCGCCGGCAGGACCCGCATCGGTCCGCCTCCGGCGGATCGGGCGGCAGGGCCAGGGTGGTGAAGATCTCGCCCAGGAACAGCCAGGATCCGAACCGGCGCGACACCAGGTTGGTGTGCTTGCCCGCCCAGCCCAGCCCCGACTGGGCGGCCAGCGGCTTTTCCATCACCGGCGCGGTGTCCACGAACACCTTGACGTCGGTCTCCAGGGTGGCGTGCATCCACCGGGCCAGGGCCTTGGCGCGCTTCTTGAGAACATCGTGATAGTCGCGACCGCGCGCGTAGACGCTGACAGCCCCGCGATCCCTTTGGGCCAGCGGCGCCAAGGGATCGTGGCCGGGGCCATAGGTCAGGCCGAGGGTGATGATCGACACCGCCCCGGGCCACAGCACACGGGGATCGCCGCGCCGGTCACGGGTCTCGGCCATCCAGGCCATGGTGCCGTGCCGTCCCTGATCCAGGAACAGGCCCAGATCCCGACGCACCGACTCGGGCAGGTGGGCGCGCGTCACGGCGGCCGCGTCCAGACCCATGGCCGCCGCCCGGTCGAGGACGGCGGTCTTGCGCGCGACCATGTCGACGAGGCGCCCATCGTGCATCGACGGTTTCCTTTCCCCTTTCTCGATGGGCCCGGTCCCCTTATCTCTTAAGGGGACAAGACACGCGGGGGCGCTGGCCGCGCCACGACGCCGGACCGACTGTCCCCCGGGACAGAGCATACGGCAAGGGCTTGGACGCGGAACCCCGATCCATCAAGGGAGATCATGGGCATGACACTTCGACTGGTGACGGTATTCGGCGGCAGCGGGTCGATCGGGCGCCAGGTGGTGCAGCGCTTGGCCAGCCAGGGGGTGCGCGTCCGCGTGGCGGTGCGCGATCCGCTCAAGGCGGCATTCCTGAAGCCGCTGGGCGACCTGGGGCAGATCGCCCTGCTCAAGGTGAACGTGGCGGATGAGGCGGCCGTTGCCCGCGCGGTGGACAACGCCGATGGCGTCGTCAACCTGGTGGGCATCCTGGCCGAGAGCGGCCGACGCACCTTCCAGGCCCTGCACGTGGACGCGGCGGAGCGCATCGCCCGGCTCTCGGCGGCGGCGGGCGTGCGCCGCCTGGTGCATGTCTCGGCGCTGGGCGCGGACGACGCGGCGGCGGCCCGCTACGCGCGGTCCAAGGCGGCGGGCGAGGCCGCCGTGCGACAGCATGTCCCGGCGGCCACCATCCTGCGGCCCTCGGTGGTGTTCGGTCCCCACGACGGCTTCTTCAACCTGTTCGGCTCGTTCACCCGGTTCTCGCCGGTGCTGCCCTATTACGTGAAGGACGGCGTTCGGCCGCGCAGCGGGCAGGCGGGCGCCGACGGGCCGCGCTTCCAGCCGGTCTACGTCGGCGACGTGGCCGAGGCGGTCTCGCGCGCCCTGACCACGGCCGAACATCTCGGCAAGACCTACGAACTGGGGGGACCGCGCGCCTACTCCATGCGCGAGGTCATGGCCCTGGTGGCGGACCAGACGGAACGCCGCGTCCGGCCCGTGCCGGTGCCCATGTGGGTGGCCAGGATGCAGGCACGGGTCATGGGGCTGTTGCCCAAGCCCTTGCTGACCACGGATCAGGTCAAGCTCCTGGAGGTGGACAACGTGCTGACCGGCGCGCTGCCGGGCCTGGAGGCCATGGGGATCGAACCGACGGCGGTGGAAACCGTGCTGCCCCAGTACATGACCCGGTTCCGTCCGCACCACCGTCATGTGGTGCTGCGCGCGCCTCGCCGATCCTGAGCCCTGACGCCGAGACGCCCATGATACGGGCCAGGACGAGGAGATGATCGGAGCCGGAGGACCGGGCGACGTGCCCGATCCCGGCTCCGATACGGCGTCAGCCCTTGGTCCAGGGCCGGTCCTTGTGAAGGATACGCTCGACGAAGTTGCTGCTGCGCAGCCGGTAGGCATCGGGCATGCCGCGTCCCAGCAGCGGCCGCAGGTACAGCCGGAAGGCGTCGGTGATGTCGTTGTTGGTATCGGCGATGAAGTCGTCGGGCATCACCCGGGTCTTGCCGGCGACCGCGTTCAGGTCGGACAGCTGATAGTCCACCGAGTAGAAGCCGGTGCGGTGGATGGTCACCGATCCGGTCTTGGCGCCCCACATGGCGTACTGCACGGCCTTCTCGCCGACCTCGCGGGCCTCGCGCTGATCCACGTCGGAGACGCAGCCGACAAAAGAGCGCTGGAGGTAGCCCAGGGTGTCGCCGCGCACACGCTTGATGCCGGTCTTGTCCTTGATCACCTGCACCAGCAGATCGGCCAGCGCGCCGGTGCCCGAGAGCTGAACGTTGCCGTGTTCGTCATGCTCCACCTGCTTGGCCAGGCTGGTGATGATGGGGTTGCCGCTGCCGTCGTGGATGCCCTCGCTGACCGCCACCACGCAGCGGCCCTGCCGGTCGTAGACCTCCTTGACCTCGCGGCAGAAGCGATCCACGTCGAAGTCCCGCTCCGGCAGGTAGATCAGGTTCGGGCCGTCGTCGGTGAACTTCTTGCCGAGCGCCGAGGCGGCGGTCAGGAAGCCGGAGTGGCGCCCCATGACGACGCCGACATACACGCCGGGCAAGGCCCAGTTGTCCAGGTTGACCCCCATGAACGCCTGCGCGACGAAGCGCGCGGCGGAGGGGAATCCCGGCGTGTGATCGTTGACCACCAGGTCGTTGTCGATGGTCTTTGGGATATGGATGCAGGCTAGGTCGTAATCGGCCTTGATGGCCTCCTCGGCGACGATCCGCACGGTGTCGGATGAGTCGTTGCCGCCCACGTAGAAGAAGTATCCGACCCCATGGGCTTTCAGAACCCGGAAGATCTCCTGGCAATAGGCCAGATCGGGCTTGTCGCGGGTGGAGCCCAGGGCCGACGACGGCGTTTCGCCCACCATTTCCAGGTTATGCGTGGTCTCCTGGGTCAGGTCCAGGAAGTCCTCGTTGACGATGCCGCGGACCCCATGGAACGCCCCGTAGACGCGTTCAACGCCGCGGAACTTTCGCGACTCAAGGATCGCTCCAACCAGGGACTGGTTGATGACCGCGGTGGGCCCCCCCCCTTGCGCTACCATCACCTTGGACTGGGTCATGGCCTACCTCCTCTCCTTATGATCCTCTTGATGGGCCGGCATCGCTCGGGATAGGGCGGCATCCGGCCGGTCGACCCCATCCTGCTCCGCCGCCGCCCAATGCGCAACCGATCCGCCCACTCGTTCGACCCAACAGCACCTCGCCTCGCCCCTGGGTTGACCACGGGAACCGGACCCGAGGACTGTGGAACGCGGGACGATGCCGCTCTGGGTCCCATCGGTGGCAGCCGGACGCGCGCCAGACCGGCACGGGAGGCGCGCTTGACAGGGTATGGCGCACTCACTATGGTGCCCGCGCTTTCCACCCGGCCGCGTGTTCCTTCGGCGCGACGGCCCGGCGGGGGTGTGCGAACGAGGCTTTTTTTGGCGGTCCGAGGCCATGTCCGACCGTGACCGACGCCCCGACGTGTCCGACCTGACGGCCCGCATCACGGCCGCCAAGGCGCGGCATGGCGTGCCCGACCAACCCGACGCAACCGACGCGGCGGGGTCCGGGCCGTCGGGGATCGGCCTGGGGATGCGGATCAGTGTCGAGATGGTGGTCACGGTGGCCGTCGGCGCTGGTCTGGGATACGCGCTCGACGTCTGGTTCGGAACGGCACCCCTGATGATGGTGGTGCTTTTGTTCCTCGGGGCGGCCGCTGGCGTCAGCAACGTCTATCGGGTCGTCAAGGGCCTTGATGACGGCGTGGGCCTGGGTCGTGCCATCGACGAGAAGCGGCGCCGCGACGCCGGGTCCGACGGGCCGGAGGCGGAGCGGCACACCGAATGAGACACCGGGACCTCGGTCTCGGGCGCGGGCCGCTCCCACCCGGGGCCGGGCCGCTGGAAAACCACAGACGGGTACAGACGGGTAGGGAAACGAAGCCGTGGCGAGTCCGGTCCAGCAGTTCGAGATCGAGCCGATCGTGCCCATCAACGTGGGAATCGTCGATCTTTCGTTCACCAACTCCGCCTTGGCCATGGCGTTCGCCGTCGCCGTTTCCTCGGCTATCTTCTACGTCGGCACGCGGCGCCTCGCCCTGGTCCCGGGCCGGCTGCAATCGGTGGCGGAGCTGTTCTACGAGTTCGTGGCCAACATGGTGAAGGATAACGTGGGACGAGAGGGGATGCAGTATTTCCCCTTCATCTTCACGTTGTTCCTGTTTGTCTTCTTCGGCAACATGTTGGGCATGGTGCCCGGCAACTTCACGTACACCTCGCACATCCTCGTGACCGGTGCCCTTGCCCTGTTCATCTTTGGCGCCGTCACGGTCATCGGGTTCTCGCGTCACGGCCTCGGCTACCTGCGGATGTTCTTTCCGAAGGGCGCGCCGATCCTTACCGCGCCGATCCTGATCCCCATCGAGGTGATCTCCTACCTGTCGCGTCCCTTCAGCCTGTCGGTCCGACTGTTCGCCAACATGACGGTCGGCCACATCATGCTGAAGGTGCTGGCCGGGTTCGTGGTGGCCCTCGGTCTGGTCGCCGGCGTCGTGCCGCTGGCGGCGGTGATCGGCATCACGGTGCTGGAGTTCTTCATCGCCGCCCTGCAGGCCTATGTGTTCACGATCCTGACCTGCATCTACCTGAACGACGCCATTCACATGCACTAGAATGGGGGATGTGGTCGCGGCGGCACCCGGAGCCGCCGGGCCGACTCGTCCCACTCCTGGGTTCGCCGATCGCCACCGTGGCGGGGCCGGCGACCACCGAACACCACTGTATCGTCCTCAACCAAGGGAAATGGGTACCATGGAAGCTGAAGCCGCGAAGATGATTGGTGCCGGTCTGGCCGCCATTGGCATGATTGGGTCCGGTATTGGCGTGGGCAACATCTGGTCCAATCTGATCGCCACCGTCGGCCGCAACCCGGCCGCCAAGGCAAACGTGGAGCTGTATGGCTGGATCGGCTTCGCCGTGACCGAGGCCATCGCCCTGTTCGCCCTGGTGGTCGCGCTGATCGTCCTGTTCAGCTAAGGCGCCGATGGCCCTCGGACCGTGTCGCCCGACGTCGGTTGGGGGGCCAAAAGCTCCGGGGCCGTCACCCAAGCCCCCGTCGGCGAGGCGACACCGCCGTCCGATCTCTCCAGCCGGAGTTCGGATGGGTCAGGGGGCGTCGTGGCAGACGGGGCCGGGCCGTCACGGCGCGGGACTCGGTCCGAAACCGACCGCGCGTGACGCCGTTCCTTGGCGTGGACCTGACTGAGGGCACCGGTGGAGCCCGACAGCGGGCGCCGATGGGCTGGGGTTTTTCCCGGCCATCGGCGCCAGGAACGTCAGGGTCATGACGCGACCCGAAAGACACCGGCCCGACGGGTCGGATACGCGAGACCAAAGCCGGCCAGGCCGGTCGCGCCCATGGAGGCATGGGGCGACACCGGCGCCGAGATCGGGAGCCGTTCAGGATGCCGCAGTTTGACCCGACGAGCTTCACGTCCCAGCTTTTCTGGCTGATCGTGTTTTTCGTCCTGCTCTATCGCTACCTGACGCGGATGGTGATTCCGCGCCTGGGCGAGGTGATCGAGGACCGGGAACGGACCGTCCGGGAGGACATCCGTCGCGCCGACGAGTTCAAGGCGCGGACCAACGCGGCCATCGAAGCCTACGAAAAGGCGCTGGCCGAGGCGCGCGGTCAGGCTCAGGCCATCCTGAAGGAAACCCAGGAAACCGTGGCGCAGGCCACCGAGGCCCGGCGGCGCGAGGTGAGCGAGGCGCTGTCGCGGCGCATCGAGGAGGGCGAGGCGCGGATCGCCGCCGCCCGGTCGCAGGCTCTTGAAGGCGCGCGCGAGGCCGCGTGCGACGTCGTGGTCGCGCTCTCAGACAAGCTGATGGGCGACGCCGTCGGGTCCACAAAGGCCCAGGCGTCGGTGGATGCCGTGATGCGGGAGGCCCGCTGACATGTTCGAAGCCCTTGCCGCCGAGACCGCCGCCGAGGCGTCTCATGCCGCCGATCACGCCGGAGACATGTGGGCCCAGCCGGAAACCTGGGTGGCCGTCTCGTTTCTGGTGGTCGTCGCCTTCGTGGTGCTGAAGACATGGCGTCGGGTCGTGGGGGCCCTTGACCAGCGCGCCCAGCGTATCCGCAAGGACCTGGACGACGCCCGTGCCTTGCGCGAGGAGGCCCAGGCCCTGCTGGCCGATTACGAGCAGAAGCAGAAGCAGGCGCTGAAGACCGCCGACGACATCATCAAGCACGCCCGCGTCGAGGCAGAGCGCCAGCGCAAGGAGGCCGAGGTGAACCTCGAAGCCACCATCAAGCGGCGGGAGGCCCAGGCCGACGAACGCATCGCCCAGGCCGAGGCCCAGGCCATGCGCGAGGTGCGGGGCGAGGTCGTGGACATCGCCGTCGCCGCCGCCCGGCAAGTGATCGGCGAGGCCATGGATGACCGACGCCAGACCGCCATGGTGGATGCCGCCATCAGCGATCTTCCCAACCGCCTGCACTGAGGCGCCGGTCCCGCGCGGCGGCCTCCGGCCGTCCTGACGCAAGCGCGCGTGTCGGACGGAGCGGCGACGCCCCGGGACCGTCGATCGAGAGCCCCCGGCGTGTCGCTCGCTGGTCGCGGGTGTGGTGTCGGCGTCGGTCCCCTGGTCTCTGTGGAAGGCATCGTTCGGGGGACACGGCAACGGGGTCAGGGGAACACCGACCACGGGTCCGTGTCTCAAGGGATATCCCTCGCGCCACTCAGGTCCTCAGGATGAGGGTTGCCTGTTTTGAGGTCGCGTCGTCCCGAAGGTGCGAAGCACCAGACGGATCTTCATCTCCAGGGACCTCGCCGACGGCTGACCTGAGCCCGGTGTCGTGGCGGGGCGTCGGGATTGTCACGGCTCCGGCGAGCCACTAAGCTCAGCCGCGCGCCCGCGTGAAGACGTGCGCCGCGCCCACTCCGCTCCACCGCTCTGATCTTGAGCGCGCATGGTCCGAAACGGCGACCCCCGCCCTTCGGATCCCCCTTCAGGAGGACACCCCTCGCGTGGCCTTCCCCAACCGGACCCCGCCCATGAACGCTGCCGCCCTGGCCGACCTGTTGCAGGCCGATCTTCACGGAACCGGCGCGGCACCGGCGGGCCGGCCCCGCCATCCGGCGGAGGCAACGGCCCCCGACGATGTCGCCGTGGCCATGGACCCGGCGCTCGTGCCGCTGCTGGCGACCTGCGCGGCGCGGGTGGCGGTGGTGCACCGGGACGCGGTGGACGCCGTGCCCCACGGAGCCGTCGACGCGGTCCTCGCCGTCGGCCGGCCGCGTGTGGCCATGGCCCAGGTGACAGGCGCCTTCGCCGCGACGCCGGGCGTACCGCCGGGTGTCCATCCCAGCGCCGTGATCGAGGATGACGTCACCCTGGGCGAGGACGTGGCCATCGGTCCCTTCGTTCACGTGGCGGCCGGCGCCCGGATCGGCGATCACACCGTCCTGTGTTCCCATGTCAGCGTCGGCGCACGGGCCAGCATCGGCCCGCACAGCCTGATCCATGCCGGCGCGCGCATCGGCGGCGGCTGTACCCTCGGGGCCCGCGTCATCATCCACCACAACGCCAGCATCGGCGCCGACGGCTTCAGCTTCGTCACCCCCGAGAAGGGCAGCGTGGAAACCGCCAAGGAGACCGGCCGGGTCCAGGCCACCAACGTCGGCCTGATGCGCGTGCACTCCCTTGGCGCGGTGACCCTGGGCGATCACGTCGAGGTCGGCGCCTGCGCCTGCATCGATCGAGGCACGCTGACCGACACGCGCGTCGGCGACCATACGAAGATCGACGATCTGGTCCTGATCGGCCATAACGTCCGGGTCGGGTCCCACTGCATGCTGTGTGGCCAGGTGGGCATCGCTGGCAGCGCCGTCGTCGGCGACCGGGTGGTGCTGGCCGGACAGGTGGGGGTCGCCGACCATGTCTCCATCGGGGACGACGCGGTCGTCGCCGCCGGCGGCGGAGTCGGGACCGACCTCCAGGGCCGCGCCGTCTATGCCGGCACGCCGGCGATTGAGCGCGAACAGGCGTTCGAGACCTGGATGATGACGCGGCGCCTCAAGGCCCTGTTTCGCGACGTGCGAACCCTCAAGGCGGCGGTCAAGACCCTCGACCCCCGCGAGTCTGGATCTGCGTGACCTGCCCCGGCGGGGCCGGGGTCAAACAACGGCGGAAGACCATGAGCACTCTGGAAGACAAACTGTTCGATATTGTCGTCGAGAAAACAGGTTTGGAGCGGGAACGCCTGAGCCGTGACGCCAACATCAAGGATCTTGAAATCTCCTCTCTCGATTTTGTCGAAATCGTCTTCGCGGTTGAGGAAGAGTTCGACATCGAGATCCCCTACAACGCGAACACCATGGACAGTGATTTCGAAACCCTGGGCGACATCATCGACGCCGTGCGGACCGAGATCACCAAACAGCAGGGCTGAGTCGCGCGCCCGCGCGACGCCGGACCGGCCGGGAGACACCCTGGGGGTCCGGATGGATTTGTGTGCGCTTGAGGACAACAGATCATGAGACGGGTCGCCATCACCGGCATGGGCGTCATCTCGGCCATCGGGCATGACGCGGACGCCTTCACGCGGGCCCTGGACGAGGGGCGCGGCGGGCTGGCGCCGGTGGAAGGTCTGGACGACGTCCCGCGCGGTATTCCGGTGGTCGGCCAGGTGCGCGGATTCGATGCGGCCGCGCGGCTCGGGCGCGACCGGCTGCCCATGCTCGACCCCTTTTCCCAGTTCGGCCTCGCGGCCGCCAACGAAGCCGTGGCCATGGCCGGCCTGGACATCCGCGCCGATCCGGCCCTGAGCCAGCGCACGGCCTGCATCATCGGCACCGGCGGCGCCGGCATCTGCACCTTGCAGGACGGGTTCGTGCGCCTGTTCCGGGATGGCCGGCACCGTGTCAATCCCTTCTCCGTGCCCCGCGCCATGGGCAACGCGGCGTGCAGCCACGTGACCATGGTGCACGGCATCACGGGACCGTCGTTCGCGGTCACCAGCGCCTGCGCCACCGCCAACCACGCCATCGGCCTTGGCTTTCACATGGTGCGCGGCGGCACCGTGGACGCCGCGGTGGTGGGCGGGACCGATGCGCTGGTCAACTTCGGCAACCTGAAGGCCTGGGAAGCGCTGCGGGTGGTGGCCCGCGACACCTGCCGGCCCTTCGACAAGAACCGCACCGGCATGGTGGTCGGCGAGGGCGCGGGCGTGTTCGTGCTCGAACCCTGGGAAGTCGCCCAGGCCCGGGGCGCCACCATCCTGGCGGAGATGATCGGCTTCGGCATGAGCGCCGACGCCGGCGACATCGTCAATCCATCGGTGGAGGGCGCGGCGCGCGCCGTGCGCGCCTGTCTGGACGACGCCGGGCTGGGACTCGACGACGTGGATCACATCAACGCGCACGGCACGGCCACCACCGCCAACGACGTCGCCGAGGCACGCGTGATCCGGAGCGTGTTCGGCGACCGGGCCGGCGCCATTCCCGTCACCTCCACCAAGTCCTACACCGGCCATGCCCTGGGCGCGGCTGGGGGCCTGGAACTGGTGGCGGCGATCCATGCCGTGCGCAGCGGGACCATCGCCCCGACCCTGAATGTCACCGAGCTGGATCCCGACTGCCCATTGGACGTGGTCGTCGACGAAAGGCGCGTCGCCGATGTTCGCACGGTTGTGTCCAACAGCTTCGCCTTCGGGGGGCTCAACGCCGTGCTGGCCATCCGGCGAGCCGAGTAACGGCGTATCGAGAGACGGTTGTCCGGCGAGCGCCCCTCCCCCAGGGTCGGTCGCGGATCAGACGGCGATCGCGGCACCGCATCGCCGTCTTTTTTTTGTGCCCAGCCCCAGGGTCCCTTGGGAGAGCCCCCAGATGATCCAGACCCCGCCGCCGCTCTCGGCTCAGGGTACCGTGCATCCCGACCACGGCCATCGTTATGCGTACATACCGCCGATTAAGATAGACCAGGGCACGATACAAGTACGAATTTCTTGATCTCATGTCGGACATGGTGTAGGGTTTCCGACATTGATCGGGGACTCGTCCATCTCAAGGGACGGTCAAGACCGACACCCCGGCCCCCGGGGCAAGGCTCACAAGGCAGGCGCGCTCATGTCCCGCCCGGCTCCGTCCCAGGACAACAGTCCCCCTCCGTTGCCCGCCGGCCCCCACGGCACCACCCGGGACCTGGGCAACCGCGTGGCCGAGAGTCTGGCCCGCGCCCTGTTCTCCGGCCAGTACCCGGCCGGCTCCCTGCTTCCCAAGGAACTTGAGCTGGCGGAACGCTTCTGCGTCAGCCGCGCCAGCGTGCGCGCCGGCCTGCAAAGCCTGACCGCGCTCGGCATCATCAGCCGCCATGCCGGCCAGGGTACGATGGTGCGCGAGTACGGCGACTGGAACATCCTGGATCCGCTGGTGACCCGCTGGATGGCGGACTACGCCGCGCCCAATCCGGAAATCCTGCGCCAGATCTTCGAGTTCCGCCGCACCACCGAACCGTTCATCTCCGCCCTGGCCGCCGAACGGGCGACGGCCCGCGACCTGATGGCCATCGAGGACGAGTTCCTGGGGATGGAGCGGACGCTGGAGGACACCGCGTTGGGGGCGACGCTGCCGCGCGCCTTCAGCGAGCACGACGTGGCCTTTCACGCCGCCATCTACCGTGCCACCCACAATCTTGTCTGGGCACAGCTCGCGCACATCCTGCGACCGACCATCCTGATCGTCATCCGCAAGACCAATGACACGGCGGACGAGCTGCGCGACAGCCTGGGCCGTCATCGCCGCCTTATGGAGTCCATCCGCCTGCGGCAGCCGGAAGCCGCCTTCCGCGCCGCCGTCCGCGTCATGACCCGCACCGGCCTGGATCTGGGCCTGGAGGACCCCGACGCCATCGCGGATCCCGACTTGCTCGCCCATGCCTGGATGAGCACGCCCCCCGGCACCGTCCGGCCCGGAGGGTAAACCGACCGCCTCCGGTCCCGCTCTCGGGACCTGGATGCGGATCCCCGTTTCCCTGCAACCCCTCGTGGGAGAATGTCATGAACATTCGACTCTTGCCCCCCATGCCCTCCGGCTCCGGCGTGCTGTTCGGCGGCACGGTGATTGGTGGCGCCATCGTCGGCGCGCTGCTGCTGGCGATCCCGGCCCAGGCGGCCGAGTATGAATGGACCTTCCAGACCTCCGAGGCCGCCGGCGAGCCGCAGTTCAAGATCAAGCAGGCCTGGGCCGAGAACGTCGCCACCATGTCCGGTGGCCGCATTCACATCGAAATCCTGCCCACCGGCGCGGTGGTCCCCCATAACCAGACGCTGGACGCGGTCGGCTCCGGCATCCTTCAGGGCCACCTGACGGATCCCAGCTACTTCTCCGGCTTGAATCCGGCGTTCTCCATGCTCGGCAACCTGGTGGGCGCCTGGGGCGACCCGCTGGAGTTCCTGGAGTACATGCAGCAGGGCGGCGGCGAGGCGCTATATAACGAGCTGGTCGAGCCCTACAACGTGCACCTGATCGGCGCCGCCGCCACCGGCCTGGAGGCGTTTGTCTCCAAGAAGCCGATCCGCTCGGTCGCCGACCTGGAGGGCCTGAAGCTGCGCGCCCCCGAGGGCATGGTCTATGACATCTTCTCCAAGGCCGGCGCGGCCCCGGTGAACCTGCCCGGCTCCGAGGTCTACACCGGCCTGGAAAAGGGCGTCATCGACGCCGCCGACTACACCGTGTTCTCCACCAACCACGACCAGGGCCTGCACAGCTTCGCGCGGTATCCCAGCTATCCGGGCTTCCACTCGCTGCCCATGGTGGCGGTGTCCCTGAACAAGGACATCTGGGACGACCTGCCCGACGACCTGAAGGCCATCCTGGAGACGGCCACGGATTCCCTGGCCTATGAACTGGTCTTCAAGCTCAAGGCGCGCGACCTCGAGGCCGTGACCGAGGCCCGCGCCGATCCGAACATCGAGATCATCGACCTGCCGCCCGAGGAGCGGAAGAAGTTCCGCGCCATCGCCCAGCAGGAATGGGCCAACTGGGCCACCCGGAACGAGCTGACGCAGAAGGTCTACGACTCCGTCGTCGTGTTCCTGCAGGCCCGCAACCTGCTGTGAGGATCGGCGGGGCGTCCGGGCGCGACCACCGCGCCGCCCGGACGCCCCGCGGTCTTTTTCAATCGGCCCCGTCATCCCCATTGTCCCCGGTCCCGTCTCCCACGTTCGGGCACCTCCGGTTTCCGGTCGTCCATCGCGGGGCACCTTCGCCGCAGGGGGATCTATCACCATGTCCCGTTCTTCCCCGCCCCCCCGATCCCCGGAGCCCGCCCCGGACAGCGCCTCGCCGCCCGAGGATCCGCACAAGGCCGCCGAGGGCACCATCCGTACCAGCCTGGACCGGGTGATCGCCCGCGCCGCCGACGGCATTGCCTGGCTGGTGTTCATCGCCATGGCCATCAGCGTGTTCGAGGTGATCATGCGCTATGTGTTCAACGCCCCCACCTCCTGGGCGCATGAGAGCACGGTGATGCTGATCGCCGCCCTGTTCGCCCTGGGCGGACCGGTGGCCCTGGCCCGCGACAAGCACATTCGCGTGCGGGTGATCTACGATTCCGTCTCCCCCCGGGTGCGGCACTGGCTGGACCTGTTCAACAACACCATCGTTGTCCTGTTTTGCGGCGGCATGAGCTACGCCGCCTGGCAGTTGTTCTACCGGGCCTCGCACAGCCCCACCGGCGTCTGGCAGCTGGAGCGCTCGGGCACCTCGTGGAACCCGCCGTTCCCGGCCATGACCAAGGGCCTGATCCTGTTCGCCGTCGCCCTGATGACGGTGCAGGCGGTCCTGCACCTGATCCAGACGCTTCGCGCGCGTCCGGCGCGCCCCGACGGGGAGGACCGGTGATATGGACGGCTTCGACCTGAGCGTCATGGGCATCGAGGTTGGCACCTATGTGCTCGTCGGCAGCATCTTCCTGCTGCTCCTCACCGGCCTGCCGCTGGCCTTCACCACCGGACTGGTGGCACTGGTGTTCACGCTGGGCTGGTTCGGCCCCAACGCCCTGCCGCTGGTCACCAGCCGGGTGTTCGGCTTCATCACCGAGTACTCCCTGGTCGCCGTGCCGATGTTCGTGTTCATGGCCTCGCTGTTGGACCGCTCCGGCATCGCCAAGGACCTGTTCAACGGCATGCGCGTGCTGGCCGGGCGCGTCCCCGGCGGCGTCGCCGTGCAGACCCTGGTGGTGGCCTTCTTCCTGGCGGCCATGTCGGGCATCATCGGCGGCGAGATCGTGCTGTTGGGCATGCTGGCCCTGCCGCAGATGCTGCGCCTGGGCTACAACCGGCATCTGTCCATCGGCGTCGTCTGCGCCGGCGGTTCGCTGGGCACCATGATGCCGCCGTCGATCGTGCTCATCATCTACGGGCTGATCGCCAGCGTCTCCATCGCCGACCTGTTCACGGCGGCGATCACGCCCGCCGTCATCCTGATGCTGTGCTACATGGCCTACGTGCTGACGCGCTGCCTGCTGAACCCGAGGCTGGGACCTCCGGTGCCGGAGGCCGAGGCCAACATGCCGTGGCGCGACAAGCTGCGCGAGATGCGCCATATCCTCCTGCCGGCGACCATCGCCTTCATGGTGCTGGGCTCCATCTACGGCGGCGTGGCCTCGGTCACCGAGGCGGCGGCCATGGGCGTGTTCGGCGTCTTGATCGGCATCATGATCCGGCGCGAGTTCTCGCTCACGCTCATGCAGCAGGCCGTCACGCAGACCATCAACACCTGCGGCATGATCATCTGGATCGGCGTCGGCGCCGCCACCCTGGTGGGGGTCTACAACCTGATGGGCGGCAACCGCTTCGTCTCGTCGACCATCCTCGGGCTGGACCTGGCGCCCATCCTGATCCTGCTGGTGATGATGCTGGTGCTGATCGTGCTGGGCCTGTTCCTGGACTGGATCGGCATCGCCATGCTGTGCCTGCCCATCTTTGTGCCCATCGTCCAGCAACTGGGGTACGACCCGATCTGGTTCGGCATCCTGTTCGCGGTGAACATGCAGGTCTCGTTCCTGTCGCCGCCGTTCGGACCGGCCGCCTTCTACCTGAAGGGCGTGGCGCCCCCCGACATCACCCTCGTGGACATCTACCGCTCGGTGATCCCGTTCATGGTCATCCAGATCGCGGTGCTGGCGTTGCTGCTGTTCCAGCCCAACGTGGCCATGTGGCTGGTGAACTGAGACGGGTCGCCGCCGGGGCGTGGTTCCCCACGTCCCGGCGCGGGTCCCGCGGGCGTAGAGACATCACAGTCGGGCGGACCGGGCGGCGTCGAGACCGCGCGGTCCGCCCTGGAATAGGATTGACGATGCGTATCACCGCACTGAAGACGTTTCGGGTGCCGCCGCGCTGGCTGTTCCTGAAGGTGGAAACCGATGCCGGCCTGTCGGGCTGGGGCGAGCCGGTCATCGAGGGCCGCGCCGCCACCGTCGAGGCCGCCGTGCACGACCTGTCCGACGCCGTGGTCGGCCGGGATCCGCGCCGCATCGAGGACCTGTGGCAGACGCTCTACCGGGGCGGGTTCTATCGCGGCGGACCGATCCTGATGAGCGCCATCGCCGGCATCGATCAGGCGCTGTGGGACATCACCGGCAAGGCCCTCGGGGTCCCCGTGCATGCGCTGATGGGCGGGCGCGTGCGTGACCGGGTGCGCATGTACGCCTGGATCGGCGGCGACCGCCCGGCCGACGTGGGCAGGCAGGCCCGGGAGATCGTCGCGAAGGGCTTCACCGCCTTCAAGATGAACGGCACCGCCGAACTGGCCATCGTCGACAGCCACCGCAAGATCGACGAGGCGGTGGCCCGGGTGGCCGAGGCCCGCGAGGCGGTGGGACCGGACATCGGCATCGCCATCGACTTCCACGGCCGCGTCCACCGACCCATGGCCAAGGTGCTGCTGCGGGAGCTGGAGCCGTTCCACCCGCTGTTCGTCGAGGAACCGGTGCTGCCCGAGTACCTGCCGGTGTTGCCGGCCATCACCCAGGGGCTGGGCTATCCCATCGCCACCGGCGAGCGGCTGTTCCACCGCACCCAGGTCAAGCCGGTGCTGGACGGCGGCGCGGTGGACATCATCCAGCCGGACCTGTCGCACTGCGGCGGCCTGACCGAGGGCCGCAAGATCGCCACCCTGGCCGAGACCTATGACGTGGCGCTGGCGCCGCACTGCCCGCTGGGGCCGCTGACGCTGGCGGCGTCCCTGCACCTGGACGCCGTGGCCCACAACGCCTTCATTCAGGAGTTCAGCCTGGGCATTCACTACAATGTGAATTCCGACATTCTCGACTATCTGGTGGATCCGGCGCCGCTGACGGTCGACGCCGACGGGTTCATGCCGGTGCCCGAGGGACCGGGCCTGGGTGTGGAGATCAACGAGGCCGTGGTGATCGAGCGCGCCCGCGAGGGCCACGCCTGGCGCAATCCGATCTGGCGCCATGAGGACGGGAGTATCGCGGAATGGTGATTGCCCCCATGATCGACGCCCAGGGGGCGGCCGCCGGCGGCGCGATCGCCCGCTTCGATGCCGCCTTCACCACCATGCCGCTGGTCGCGGTGCTGCGCGGCGTCACCCCCGACGAGGTGCTGCATATCGCCGGCGCCCTGATCGCCGCCGGCTTCACCATGTTGGAGGTCCCCCTCAACTCTCCGGAGCCGTTCGAGAGCATCGCCCTGCTGCAAGCCCACTGCCCTCCCGGGGTCGTGGTGGGCGCGGGCACCGTGTTGACCCCCGAGAACGTGGGTCGCCTGGCGGCGCTGGGCGCGGACCTGGTGGTGACGCCCAACACCGACACCACGGTCGTCGACGCCACGGTGCGCGCCGGCCTGGTACCGGTGATAGGCTGCATGACCCCCTCCGAGGCCCTCCAGGCCACGCGCCATGGCGCCCGGGCGCTGAAGGTCTTCCCGGCGGCGGCCCTCGGCCCGGCCTATCTGCGGGACATCCGCGCGGTGCTGCCACCGCACACACGGATTGTCCCCCTGGGCGGCATCGACCGGGATTCCATGGCCGCGTTCCGGGCCGCCGGGGCCGACGGCTTCGGCTTCGGATCGTCGCTGTACAAGCCCGGACGCACGGCGGCCGAGGTGGGCGCCCTGGCGCGCACCCTGGTCACGACGTGGCGGACCCTCACCACCGGCTGACCGGCAGGACCATGACCCGCGTCATCATCATCGACTGGGGGACCAGCAGCTTCCGCGCCTGGCTGGTGGCCCGCGACACCGGCGCGGTGCTGGATACCCTGCCGTCCGGCAAGGGATTGCGCGCCATGGCCGGGCAGTCGTTCCCGGCCTACGCACGCGATCGTCTGGCGCCCTGGCGGAACGAGGCCGAGGGCACGCCGCCGGTGCTGATGGCCGGGATGGTCGGCGCGCCCTCGGGCTGGCGCAAGGCGGCCCAGCCGCCCCTGCCCGTGGGGACCCGGGACCTCGCCGCCCAGGTGGTCCCGGCCGAAGGGCTGGCCAAGGCCTGGATCCTGCCGGGCGCCCACGTCCGGGGCGCCGACGGCCATGTGGACGTGATGCGCGGCGAGGAGGTGCAGGTCCTGGGCGCCCTGGCGCTGCTGGGCCGGAGCGACGGTCTGTTCTGCCTGCCCGGCACCCATTCCAAGTGGGCCCGGGCCGAGGGCGGGCGGCTCGTCGATTTCGCCACCTTCCTGACCGGCGAGATGCGCGCGGTGCTGCTGGGCCACTCGATCCTGGGCGAGCCGGCGACGGCCGACGCACCCTTCGATCCGGCCGCCTTCGACCAGGGCCTGGCGCAGGCCGCCACGCCCGGTGGGCCGCTGCATCATGTGTTCTCGTCGCGCGGACGGTTCCTCTATGGCGCGCTGGCGCCGGAGGGGGTGGCGAGTTTCCTGTCCGGAGTCCTCATCGGCGCCGAACTGGACGGCGCCCTCGCCCGCGCTCCCGATGCCCGGACGGCACCGATCGCCCTGGTGGGGGGCGCGTCCCTGCAAGCCCCCTACGAACGCGCCCTGACCGCGCGGGGCCTGCGGGTCGAGGTCATCCCCGCCGATCAGGCCACTCGCGCCGGGGTGCTGGCCGTGGCGACGGACTTGGGAGTGTAGCAACGCTTGGGAGGATAGGGACGCGGCGGTCACCGCACACCGCCCGCGTCCCCACCCGCCGCGTCTATCGCGCGGCCCCTGCCCTACTCGTCCATCGGCGCGGGGCGCGGCGTATCGACGCTGCTGGCCGGCAGCACGGGCACGATCACCTCGGGCGCCTCGCCGGTCAGGGTGTGCAGGAAGGCGACGATGTCGTCCACCTGGTCCTCGTTCAGGTCCTCGCCAAGCTGGGCCACGCCCATGACGGCCACCGCCTGCGTCAGATCCCAGACGCGGCCGGCATGGAAGTACGGCTTGGTCAGCGCCACGTTGCGCAGGGTGGGCGACCGGAAGACATATTCATCGGTGGCCGTGTCGGTGACGGCAAAGCGCCCTTTGTCCTCGGGCGGCAGGATGTCCGCGCCCGGACGTTCCACCACGCCGAACGGGTAGTACGCCTCGCCGCCGAGGTTGACGCCCGCGTGACAGGCCACGCAGCCGGTGTCGATGAACGTCCGCAGGCCGCGCTTCTCCTGTTCGGTCAGGGCGTCGGCGTTGCCCTCCAGGAACTGGTCGAAGGGCGCGGCGGGGGTGATGAGCGTGGCCTCGAACGCCTCGATCGCGCGTGCCACGTTGTCGAAGGTGACCGGATCGTCGTCGCCGGGGAAAGCGGCGGTGAAGTACTCGACGTAGGCCGGCATGGACGACAGCGTCTCCACCACCATGGCCGGCTGGTTGTTCATCTCCACGCCGGCCTGGATCGGCCCCTTGGCCTGCTCCTTCAGGTCCGCCGCGCGGCCATCCCAGAACTGGGCGATGTTGAACACGGCGTTGTAGACGGTCGGCGAGTTGCGCGGGCCGGCCTGCCAGCCATGGCCGATGGAGGTTTCCAGGTTGTCGTCACCGCCCATGGCCAGGTTGTGGCAGGTGTTGCACGACAGAAGATGGCTGGCCGACAGACGCGGATCGAAGAACAGCATACGGCCGAGGTCAATCTTCTCCCGGGTCACCGCGTTGCCCCTGACGTCGGGCACCTGATCGGGGATGGGCTCGAACAGGGCCTGGGCCTCTTCCATCAGCGCGGCGTCGTCCGGGGCCTCGGCCCAGGCGGCGACCGGCGACAGGACCGGCAGGGTGGCGACGGCGGCAATCGTCAGGACGTGTCTCATCGGGGGGTCCTCATCCAGAGTCGGGACAGCGACAGTCGCGATCCCCGCCGTTCCGCCCACGAGCCGGGGAGTCGGGGCGAGGCCGCGCATCCAGGGGCACCCGCAGGCGACCCGACTCTTTTTAGAACTGGACCATTTCCAATGCATTGATTTGCCGCAAATCGCACAGGGATATGGGCGCGCCTCTCCCTCTTTCGGGCCGAATCTCCGACTGGGCCACGGGGCTGAACACCCAAAACGGGAATTCCATCGCATGTTTCTTGACCATAACGGCGTTCCTGTCGCGCGATGCGCCCCTCCCCCCGCCTCGGAGTCGACCGACCGCTATGCTCGGTCGCGCCCAACCATGTCCTCGGCGAAGTCCAGCAACGCCTGTTCGCGGACGCGGATCCCTGGCAGGCCCATGAGCGCCGCGAAGCCCTCGAAATCCGTCATGCGGTCCAGCCAGCCGGCCGTGGAGCCGGTCTCGCGCAACTCTCCGAACAGCCGCCGCAGCGTCTGGGTGACCGCGTACAGCGCCGCCACCGGATGCGCCACCAGGGCGTAGCCGATCGCCTCCAGTTCGGCCGCCGACACCAACGGGGTCAGGCCCGTTTCCAGGCTGTTGGCCATGCAGGGGCCCTGGACCTCGGCACAGATGCGGCGCATCTGCGCCTCCGTGCGCGGCGCCTCCACGAACAGCAGATCGGCCCCAGCCTCGCGGTACAGATTGGCGCGGTCGATGGCCGCCTGCAGGCCCTCGACGGCCAGCGCGTCGGTGCGCGCCATGACCACGAAGTCCGGATCGTCGCGGGCGTCCAGCACCGCCTTCAGCTTGGGCAGCATCTCCGCCACCGGCACCACGGCCTTGCCGGCCATGTGGCCGCAGCGCTTGGGGAACACCTGGTCCTCGATAAAGGCGCCGGCCAGCCCGGCGCGCTCGTAGGCGCGCAACGCCCGCGCGGCGTTGGTGGCATTGCCGAAGCCCGTGTCCATGTCGCCGAACACCGGCAAATCCACGGCATCGCACAGGCGGGCGTAGTGGTCGGCGAACTCCACCATGGTCAGCTGCGAGATGTCCGGCTGCCCGAGCCGTGTGGCGGTGGCCGCATAGCCGCCACAGGTGATGGCCTGAAACCCCGCCTCGGCGGCGATCCGGGCGCTCAGGGAATCGAAGACCCCGGGCATGACCAGGATGGGGTCGGCCTCGATCAGGCGGCGGAAACGGGTGGTGCGGCGCATGGGACCTCCGGCGCGGGCAAAAAGGAGGCGCCACCCTACCCCCAAAAACCCGACGAGGAGGAGCCTTCCACGCCGCCCGCGACCCTCCCATGCAAAAGGATGGCCCCCCCGACACGCGGATCAGGCGCCGGTGGTCGCCGCCTCGTCCGGAACACCCAGGGGCGCGAAGTTGTCCCGCCCGCGCATGGCCCGATGCTGGCGCAACGCCCAGGCGACATTGGGATAGGCCAGCGCATCCCAGGGAACCTCGTCCCAGGTCAGCAGCGCCACGGCCTCGCTTTCCGGACCGGCGGCGCAGGCCGGCGAGGGCATGCGCGCCCGATAGATCAGATGAACCTGGCTGATGTGGGACAGGTTGTAGATGGCCAGCAGGTCCACCAGGTCGACCCGGGCGCGCGCTTCCTCCCACACCTCGCGGCGGGCGCCGTCCTCGGTGCTTTCGCCCAGTTCCATGAAGCCCGAGGGCAGACACCAGAACCCGACCCGGGGGGGAATGGCCCGCCGGCACAGCAGATAGCGGTCCTGCCACGTGCACACGGCGCCGACGATGATGCGCGGGTTCTCGTAGCGGACAAAGCCGCAGTCGGCGCAAACCAACCGCTCGCGGCTGTCGCCATCCGGCACCATGACCGTGGTCGGCCCGTCGCCACGCGCCCCGCCGGGCACGCGCGTGAAGTAGGCTCTGGGAAGGGCGTGTCCGGTCACCGCTCGCATATCCTGGTCGATGGACAAGGCACCGCTCGTGTCCCGGCGGCGGAAGCCCGTGACTCCCGCCGCCGAACGGCACCGGTCATGCTCAAGGACCGTCGGTACTATACCAGGATGTCGAGGTAGGTGCCACGCGGGGCGTTGGGGTCGAGGTCCATGCCCTCGAAGCGGATCACCTGGGGCGCCGGCACCTCGGCGGCGCGGGCACGGGTCGCCTGCGGGCCGTCGGCCCCACCCCCGCCGCCACCGCGCCCGTCGATGGCGGCCACGGCCGGACGCGCGGTCGTCGTGCGGGCCGTCTGGACGGCGGATCCGGTCATGCCTTGAATGTCGGCCATGAGTCCTCGCGCTCCGCGATCTGGCGAGCCCTACGGGCCAGGGTGCGCGCCCCCACGGGCACCCCTCGACCCGGCGGGTCTATCGACGACGAAAGAGGGAACGGGCGCGTCCGGTCCCGTCCGCGATATCCGCCGGCTCAGGCGGATATGTCGACCGTGCCCCCCTTGCCGGGGGCGGCGGCCGGCGTGACGGCCTGTCCGGGCGACTGCGCCATCCCCGCGCCCTGGGCGAGCAGGTTGGCCACCGCCTGTTCCGATTCGGCGGCCATCTTGATCATGGATGTCTGGGTATGCAGCAGGCTCACGGCCTGGGAGAGCATCGTGCCTCCCGCGATGGCACCACCACTCATGCGCGGTCTCCTTTTCCGCCGCCGGTCTCGCGGATCCGGGCGCGGCGCCCGGCCTCCGCCACCGCGTCCGGGGGCGGGCTCCATCGCCCTGGCTCCACCGGAACGGTCGGTCACGCATTCCGTAACCCGGAAAGAAGCCTATCACGGTTTCAGGCCGGTGTCCCGCCCCGCGCGCGCGGGGCGGCGGTCACACCGTCGTCCGCCGGAATCTACCCCTCGCACACGGCGTCGAACAGGGCCGCCGGACTCCGTCCGGACTGCCAGGGCAGGGTGTCGGCCGCCAGCGTCTCCGGCGTCAGGGTCAGACCGCCCACCGGCGCCCGGCGACCGCGCCGGCAGTCCACCACCTGCGGCACGGCGCGGCTGGGCTCGTCCTCGGCCACCAGCATCACCGTGACCAGGACCATCCCGGTCACCTGGGGGTGATGACGCGCCGTCGCCCGGTCCACGGCCGCGAAGTGCGTCACCCGTGGCCAAATGTAGGTCCAGGGCTCGAACGGCGTGCCGCCGCGACCGGTCTCGATCACCACCAGGGTCTCCGGCAACCGCGCGATCATGGTCTCGTGCCATGTGTAGCGGGCGTAGGTGACATAGGCGATCACCGCCACGCCCATGGCCAGGGGCAGCAGCCCCTTGGGGGCCTTCCGGCCCACCAGCTTGAAGCCCAGCAGGATGACGCCAGCCAC
Source organism: Roseospira visakhapatnamensis (assembly GCF_014197915.1). Classification (GTDB taxonomy): domain Bacteria; phylum Pseudomonadota; class Alphaproteobacteria; order Rhodospirillales; family Rhodospirillaceae; genus Rhodospira; species Rhodospira visakhapatnamensis. Next base: position 136,262 of record NZ_JACIGK010000006.1, on the reverse strand, counting down.
CAGGGCGGCCACGCAGGCACTGACGATCAGGGTGATGAACATGGGGGGTCACACCCCTCCCTTTTCGAGACGACCCGGCGCGTTTGAAATCTTCGCATGCACGGTCGCGTTCCCTGGAAAGCGCACGAGACGGTGACGAGAGCCTGTCGGCGTGTCCCGATAGAGGGTCCGGTGTCCCCGGCCCCCTCAGTCGTCCTTCATCCTGAGCGCCTCGATAAAGGCCGTCTGCGGAATCTCCACCCGGCCGAACTGGCGCATGCGCTTCTTGCCCTCCTTCTGCTTCTCCAGCAGCTTGCGCTTGCGGGTGATGTCACCGCCGTAGCACTTGGCGGTCACGTCCTTGCGCATGGCGGAGATGGTCTCGCGGGCGATCACCCGGCCGCCGATGGCCGCCTGCAGGGGGATCTTGAACATGTGGCGCGGGATCAGATCCTTGAGGCGTTCACAGATCTGGCGGCCCCGCCCATCGGCCTGGGTGCGGTGGGCGACGAAGGCCAGGGCGTCCACGGGCTCGTTGTTCACCAGGATGGAGACCCGCACGAGGTCGGATTCCGTGTACTCGTCCATATCGTAGTCGAAGCTGGCGTAACCCCGGGAAATGGACTTCAGGCGGTCGTAGAAGTCGAACACGATCTCGTTCAGGGGCAGCTTGTAGACCGCCATGGCCCGGCTGCCGGCGTAGGTCAGGTCCTGCTGGATGCCGCGCCGTTCGGTGCACAGCTTCAGCACCGGCCCCAGGTACTCGTCGGGGACGATGATGGTCGCCTTGACCCAGGGCTCCTCGATGGCCTCGATCATCACCGGGTCGGGCATGTCGGCGGGGTTGTGCAGTTCCAGCAACTCACCGCTGGTCAGGTGCATCTTGTAGACCACGCTGGGCGCGGTGGTGATCAGGTCCAGGTCGAACTCTCGGGTGAGGCGCTCCTGGATGATCTCCATGTGCAAGAGCCCCAGGAATCCGCAGCGGAACCCGAAGCCCAGCGCCGCCGAGGTCTCCATCTGGAACTCGAAGCTGGCGTCGTTCAGCCGCAGCTTGGCGAGGCTGTCGCGCAGGGTCTCGAAGTCCGACGTGTCCACCGGGAACAGTCCGCACCAGACCACCGGCACCGAGGGCCGAAAGCCGGGCAACGGCGTCTCGCAGGGCGCGCGGTCGTCGGTGAGGGTGTCGCCCACCTGGGTGTCGGCCACCGACTTGATGCCGGCCATGATGAAGCCCATCTCGCCGGCCGACAGGGTCTCCACGGCCACCATCTTCGGCGTGAACAGGCCCACCTTGTCGATGGGATGCACGGCGCCGGTGCGCATCATGCGCATGCGCATGCCCTTGCGGAACACACCATCGACCACGCGCACCAGGGTGACGACGCCCAGGTACGGATCGTACCAGCTATCCACCAGCAGCGCCTTGGGCGGCGCGTCGACGGCCCCCTGGGGCGGCGGTAGCCGCTTGACCAAGGCCTCCAGCACCTCGGTCACCCCCTGGCCGGTCTTGGCGGAAATGGGCAACGCCTCGCTGGCGTCGATGCCGATGACATCCTCGACCTGCTGCTTGATGCGCTCGGGCTCGGCCGCCGGCAGGTCGATCTTGTTGAGGACCGGAACGATCTCCAGGTCGTTGTCCAGCGCCAGGTAGACGTTGGCCAGGGTCTGCGCCTCCACCCCCTGGGACGCATCGACCACCAGAAGCGCGCCCTCGCAGGCGGCCAGCGAGCGCGAGACCTCGTACGAGAAGTCCACGTGCCCCGGCGTGTCCATCAGGTTCAGCGCATACGTCCGGCCGTCGGACGCCTGGAACGACAGCCGCACGGTCTGTGCCTTGATGGTGATGCCGCGCTCGCGCTCGATATCCATGCTGTCGAGCACCTGCTCCTTCATCTCGCGCGCGTCCAGCCCGCCGCACATCTGGATCATGCGGTCGGCCAGGGTGGACTTCCCATGGTCGATATGGGCGATGATGGCGAAGTTCCGGATATGCGACAGGTCGGTCATGTCTCGTGCGGTCAAGAGGATCGGACGCGGGGCGCCGTGGAAGGCGGACGATAGGGGCAATCACGGCCGCATTCAACACATGCCGTCACGCGGCAGCGGGTTCGGGGATGACCCTGGCGATAAAACGCAATACGCCCCCCGCTCGGTGCCGTCAAACGCCGCCACCGAGCGGGATGCGCCCATCCTACCACTCCCGGTATCCAGGGGCGCTTACGGGTCGCGATCGTCGTCCAGGCGCTTCATGATGTTATCGACGAGGGAGGCACGCCGATCCGGGGACAGGCCCGGTTCCGGGGTCCGAAGCTGGCCGTCGAATGCCACCGCCCGTCTAAGGACGTCCTGGGCATCCGCCGACTCAGACAGCAGCGCCAACGCCGCGGCCCGCTGGTCTGGTGGCCATTTCGCCACATCGGCACCGAGCGTATCGATCAGCAGCCGAAACTGTTTGGGGGACATGAGTGGCACGTCGGCTTGTTCACATTCGGTGAACCGTTGAGATCATCCACATTCGGTGGATCAGCCTAGCAACACACGCAAACTTTTTCGCCCGCGCTTCAAGAGAGATTCGACTGCATTCAAATTCAAATCCATGATAGTGGCCACCTGGGCGGCTGTCAAATCTTCATGGTAATACAATGTAATGGCTATTCTTTGCCGTTCCGGAATCTTCTGGACCGCTGCCCGGACCCGCGCCGCCGTTTCGTGGGCGTCACAGATTTCCATCGGTCCATCGGCGTGATCCGGCACCTCCGGCGTACCGTCGAGCGGCACGGTCTTGCGTTTGCGGGTCCAGTCGATGCACTGATTGAGGGCCACGCGATAGAGCCACGTCCGAAAGGCTCCGGTCCTCGGCTCCCACTGGGACCGCCGGGCCCACAGCTTCAGAAACACGTCCTGCGCGATGTCGTCGGCTTCGGCACTGCCCACGACGCGCCGGGCCAATCCCACGATGCGATCCACATGACGCGTGACCAACCGCCGGAACGCCTCCCGATCTCCGTCCCGAACCCGCAGCATCAGCGCCGTGTCCGATTCACCGTCGGACGAGATCCCATCGGGATCGGCGGCAATCACATCATCCGCCCACGACCGAATTCTTCCGTCGAGAGCAATACCGGCAGGGCTTGACTCGGAACTCATGGTCGAACTCATGGCCAGGATCGTTCTTTTACGACCCAAAGTTACATGGTATGCTTACACTTTTCACTCGGTAATTTTTGCCGCGTCTTGCGTCTGCGCGTCCTTACTTTCGTTTCCCAACCGCGTCTTTCCCGTCAACGGCGCCATGCCGGCGACCGCCGCCCAGGCATCGCGCATGACCAGAAGTTGCCGGTGAACGCTGCCGTATCGCTCCAACGCTTCGTCGCCCTGGCTACGGGTCGCTTTGTGCAACTGCGCCATCACCGTTCTGTAATAGCCGCTGAGAGCGTCCGACATGGGGCGCGCCCGGGGATCGCGGCGATTGAGGCACCCCTCCAGTTCCTCCAGGATCCGGCCCGCCAGGGTCAGGGCCTGGATCTCGCTGTCCCGGACACCCTCGGCGCGGGCGGCGCGCGCGCGGGCCACCAGGGTCAGCGCCATGTCGTAGACCTCGACGATAAGCTTCAGCGGCGGCTGCCGGCGGCGGGCCTGCCCATAGGCGGCGATCGCGTTGGCGGTGGCGAGGGTGGTCATGGGCCGGTCTCCCGCATGCGTGATGGGACGGACTCAGTCATCGCTGTTGTTGAACAGGGCCTCGATGTACTGAAGCTTGGTCTGGGCCAGCGCGATCTGTTCTTCCAGGCGGGCGTAGTACAGGATCAGGGTCTGTTCGTAGTCGGCCGCGCGGTCGGCAATGGTCGCGCGGCGCGCATCCTTGTCCTCGATCGTGGCGTCGAGGCCATCGAGCTTGGTGGTGATCAGGCCGTCGGTGTCGTTGGTGGCGGCGTCCACCATGCCCAGCACCTGGTCCGCGAGACCCTGGCTGACCGTCAGGGTGGCGCTGGTGCCGCCGGTCCCGGTGTAGACCATTCGCAACCCCTCGTAGGCCGTGCCGGGCGGCCCGCTCAGCGTCGCCCCGGACACCGACAGGGCCACGCCGCCGATGCTGGCGGCGGTCACCGCGCCGGTGCCCGGATCGACCGTCACATCCACCGTGTGGTCACCGGGGGGCACGGTCTCGGGCAGGGAGATGACCGCCAGGTCGACCGACGACGACGTGGCGGTGCTGGCGAAAAACGCCTGCACGACGTCGGCGTGTTGCAAGAGACTCTCGGTCAGTTTGTCCTCGTCGATGCTCAGCGTGGCACCGGCCCCCATGGTGATCCCCAGCGTGGCCAGGGTATGCGTCACGCCATCCACCTCGACCGCCGTGCCGACGGCGTCATACAGGTCGGCGGTGACGCTTTTCAGCGTCGAATCGGCGAACAGCACCGCGTCCTCGGCCGCCCCCACGCCCTCCTCGGTCTGCTGGTGGGTGATGGCGAACGCGCGGACCGCGTTGAACGCTTCCACGAAGGCCTCGATGCTCTCCTTCACCGAGCCAAGGTCCTGGCCCACCTCCAGGGTAATGGTCTCGCCGGCTGTCGCCGCGTAGAGGGACAACGAGACGCCCGGCACCACGTCCTCGATCTCGTTGCTGGCGCTGGTGACGGTGATGCCGTCGACGGTCAGCACGGCGTCCTGGGCGGCCTGCACCTCATGGGCGAAGCTGCCGTCCGCCGCCGTGAGCCCCAGGCCCGTGAGCACGCCGCCAGTGTCGGCGCCGGCCGTCATGGAGACGCCGGTGTCGACGGTGGAGAGCACCAGGGTCTTGTTGCCGTCGCTGGTGCCGACCAGGGTGGCGACCACGCCGGTGTCGGCGCTGGCGGCGTTGATGACCGCGGCGACGTCCGACACGGTCATGTCGGCGGTCACGGTGATGGTGGCGCCGGCCGCGCCGTCGGCCGCGAGGGAGAAGGAGCCGTTCAGCCCCAGCGCCGCGTCGCCTGCCTGTTCCGCCGACGCCACCTTGTGACTGGCGGCCAGTTGGATCACCTCGATGTCGTAGACGCCCAGGGCGGCCTCGTCGGCCACGGTCGCGGTCAGATGGTTCGCGGGGGTGTCCAAGGTCGACGTCAGATAGGCGGCGCGCTTGGCGAAGGTCTCGGCGTCGGCCTGGCCGGACAGGCCGGTGACGGAGTCCGCCAGCGTCTCCAGCAGGCCATTCAACTCCTGGAAGGCGGCGACCTTCGCGTCCAGCACCTGGCGCTGGCTGTCGATGGCATAGGCTGGCTGCATGCGGGCCTCGACGGCGGCCTGGATCAGCGCGGCGGTGTCCAGGCCCGACATGCCGGAAATGTAGGTGGCGCCGCTGCTGCCCGTCACCACGCTGGAAGACACGATGGTGGTCATGGTCCGGGTCCCGATCGGGTGAGAAACCGACCGGGGGCAGGCCCCGGCCACGCGCGTCGCGACGGGACGGACGGCCTCAGACGTCCGCCCCTGTCGCCTCTACGCTCCCGTTTGCCTCATCGAACAAGCTGAAGCAGGTTCTGAGGCATCTCGTTGGCCTGGGCCAGCGCCGCGATGGCGGCATTGGTCAGCACCTCGGCCGACGACAGGTTCGCCTGCTCCTCGGCGATGTCGGCGTCGACGATGGCCGACTGCGCGGCGTCCAGGTTTTCCTCCGACGTGGCCAACTGACCGGAGCGGTACTCGAACCGCGACATGGTCGCGCCGACCTCGGCCCGGGCGGTGGCCAGGGTATCGACGGCTGTGTCGATCTCGCCCAGGGCCGCCGTCGCGTCCGCAGCGGTGCTCACGCCGGTCGCAACACCCAGAGTCGCGGCCTGCACGTCGGCGATCGTGACGGTGAGGGTGTCGCTCGCGACGTCGGTGCCGACCAGATACTGGGCGCCGGCGGCATGCGCGCCGGTCCCGTCGAGCAGCGACTCCCCGTTGAACCGGGTCCCGGTGGCGATGGAATCGATTTCCGCCAGCAGGTCCGTGTACTCGGCGTCGATGTAGGCCCGTTCGGTGTCGGTGACGGCGCCGGACAGCGACTGGCTGGCCAGCACCTTCATGCGCTCCAGGATGTCGGAAATCTCGGCCATGCCGCCATCGGCGGTCTGCAGCACGGCAATGCCATGGGAGGCGTTGGTCTGCGCCTGGTTCAGCACCGCGACGTCGTTCTGAAGCTTGGTCGCCACGGCCAGACCGGCGGCGTCGTCGGACGCCTGGGTCACCTTGGACCCGCTGGCGATGCGGTTCAGGGCCGTGGTCTGCTGGGCGGAGTTGATGTTCAGGTACCGCAACGCCGAATTGGCCGCGGTGTTGGTCGAGATCACGGGCATGTTCTGTGCTCCTTGCTGCGCACGTCGTGAACAAGGGGCCGTTTCTGGCCCCGCTTCGGGACGCGGGACGACGTGGTTCCGCGCCGATCGAGTATTAGACGCAGCCGACCGCGCAATCCTGGCGCGGATCGGACGATTTTTTTTCTCACCGTCACGCGTTTTTTGTCGCGGGGTCACGCCAGTATTCGCGGCGCTCACTCGTCTTTCGACCAGATCCCGGCCCCGGTGACGCTCAAGCGCCGTGGCCCGCCCCGACGGTCGAAAGGCGCTTGCGATGACCATTGAAGCAACGACCCTAACCAGCGCGTACAGCAGCGGCATCAGCACCACCACGGCCCAGTCGCTCTCCGATCTGTCCGAAAACTACGACATGTTCGTCCAGTTGCTGACGACGCAGTTGCAGAACCAGAACCCGCTGGACCCCACGGATACCGATGAGCTGACACAACAGCTCATGACCCAGACCCAGGTCGAACAGCAGATCCTGTCCAACCAGTACCTGGAGAACCTGGTTCTCTCCACCAACAACCAGGCCGCTCAAACGGCCATGGGCTTCGTCGGCATGGAAATCACCTACGACAATTCCACGCAGACCTACGACGGCGAGGAGAGCCTGTCGTGGTCGATGGACGTTCCAGACGACGCGGAGTCCGTGACCATGGAGGTCAAGAACGCGGACGGCTTGGTCATCTACCGGACCACGCTGACCCCGGAAGCGGACGGCCAGATGACGTTCGAGTGGAACGGCGCGGCCACCAGCGGCACGGCTGTCGCCGAGGGCAGCTATACCCTGGCGGCCACGGCCACGCTGCCCAATGACGGGTCCGAGACCCTGGACCTGGAGACCACCGCCATCGTTCAGGAGGTGGACTGGTCCACCGGCTCCCCGGCCCTGGTGCTCGCCAACGGCCGAACCACCGGCCTCGACAGCATCATCAGCGCCCGCCAGCCCACCGCGGCCGAAGCCTGACCGGTCCCGGCGCCGGCCCGGCGCCCTCGCGCATCCATCATCGCTCGTTCCCCCCATCCGGCCTTGGAGGGCCTTGCCGTGAGCAGTCTCAGCAGTTCCATGAACATCGCGGTCACGGCGCTGAACGCCCAGTCCGCCGCCGTGTCCAGCATTTCCAACAACCTCGCGAACAGCCAGACCATCGGCTACAAGAGCACCCAAGCCAGTTTCTACAGCCTGGTGACCGGCACCAGTTCCCAGCGCAACTTCACCGGTGGCGGCGTGATCGCCAATCCGGCCCAGAACATCGCCCAGCAGGGCATGATCATCGGCACGGAGAACGACACCGACATGGCGATCGACGGGGACGGTTTCTTCGCCGTCACGACGTCAACCGCCAGCGACGTCTTTGCCTACACCCGCGCCGGCGACTTCTTTCCCGACGACGACGGCTATCTGGTGAATAGCAACGGCTACTTCCTGCAAGGCTATCCGACCGACGAGCAAGGCGTGGTCATCGGCAACACCTCGCCGGCCAGCCTGGAGGCCGTGAACATCCACGCCGTGACCGGCACCGCCGTCGCCACCTCGGACCTGGCCCTGCAAGCCAACCTGCCGGCCACGGCGGCGATCGGTGACACGCTGACCACCAGTGTGGAGATCTTCGACAGCCTGGGCGTCGCCCATACCGTCACCCTGACCTACGAAAAGACGGCCATCAACACCTGGGACATGACGGTCAGCGACCCGGTGCTGTCCTCCGACGGCACCACGGTGTCCGGCACGACCACGCCCGCCACGCTGACGCTGACCTTCGACGACGGCCGCCTGGACACCGCCTCGGCCGATCCGTTTCCCATCGCCATCACCGGGTGGACCACGGGTGCCTCGGACAGCGCCATCGCCTATGACCCCGGCACCAGCGGCCTGGCCGATGGCCTGAGCCAGTACGCGCCCGGCAACACGGATGGCGACGTGAAGATCGAGGTCGATCGCGTCGTCCAGAACGGCGTCCGGTACGGCGCGTTCTACAGCTCCACGGTGACCCAGGACGGGTTGGTCTACGCCAACTTCGATAACGGGGTGAGCTACCCGATCTATCAGGTCCCGCTGGGCACCTTCACCAACGTTAACGGCCTGGAGGCCATCTCCGGCAACGCCTACCTGCCGACGACCCAGTCGGGCACCGCCACCTTCGTGACGGCCGGCACGGCCGGCTCGGGCGCCGTGTTCTCCGGATCCCTGGAAAGCTCGACCGTCGATACCGCCGACGAGTTCAGCAAGTTGATCACCGCCCAGCAGGCCTACAGCGCCGCCAGCGAGGTCATCCAGAGCGCCCAGGAGATGTTCGACGACATCATCAACGCGAAGAGGTAACGGCCATGACCAGCACGGCCCCCCTGGAGCGGGACCTCATTAGGGCCTTGCGGGCGGTCACCCGGGCCACCCGCCTGGCCGACGGCATCTCGGCCGCCTCGTCCCGCGCCGACATGCTGCGGGCCGCCAGCGCCCTCGCGGAAAGCCTGGACGGCCTGACGATCCAGCGCGCGGCGGTCGCCGGCCGCCTGACGGCGGCGCGCCGGCATGGCGGATCCGGACAGGCCTACGCGCGGGCCGCGAGCCTGGGCACCACCACATGAGGAGACCGGCGATGACCGCCACCCCCAAGGCGCTCCCCGAGGCCGTCGCGTCCCGGTCGCTCCTGGACCAGTACCTGATCGTCCTTCATCGCCTGATCGAACTGGCCGAGTTGGAACGGTCGCTGCTGGACCAGGGGGTCGACCCCGGACCGCTGTCGATCCTGAAGCCCCAGGAGGCGCTGGCCAACGACTACACCCTGCTCGGCGCCGCGCTCAAGCCGAAGGTGCGGCTCCTGCACGAGGCCGGGCTTCTGGACGTCGAGGCCCTGGAGGGCCGCATTCGCCATCTCGTGGCCCTCACCAAGGAAAACCGGCGCCGCCGGCGCGTCCGGGACGGCGCCACGCGGACCCGCGTCGACGCCGTGATGCAGGCCCTTCCGGACACGGCCGACGACGCCTCCGCCATCGAGACCCCCAATGGACGGGCCAACAGGGCCGCCCCACCGGTCGCCCAGGCGGGAGGGCTTCCCACCCGGCCAACACCCTAGGACACCGCCGCCATGGCCATGACCTCCATCGCCAACATCATGTACACCGCACGCGGCGGACTCATGGCCACGCAGACGGCCCTGTCCGTGACGTCGACGAACATCACCAACGCCAAGACCATTGGCTACACCGCCAAGAGCACCGACATCGCCACCACGGTGGTCGGCGGGCAAGCCACCGGGGTGATGGTGGTCGGCATCGGCAATGCCGTGAACACGGCGCTGATGCGCGAGGTCATGGGGGCCACCTCCGAGTCCGCCCATGACGCGACCCTCGCCGCCTACGCCGAGGGCATCCTCAACGCGCTGGGCACGACGGACAGCGGGTCGGCCCTGGAAACGGCCCTGTCCGACCTGATGTCCGTCCTTGGCGAGGCCGTCAACGCGGGCGGCAGCGCCCAGTCGGCCGCCGACGTCACGGACGCCCTGGAGACCTGGGCCGCGACCCTTCGGGACACGAGCCAGGCGGTGCAGGCCAGCCGCACCACGGCCGACACCGAGATCGCCGAGACGGTGGACGACATCAACGCCCTGCTGTCGGGGCTCGACGACCTGAACGACGAGATCGCGCGCGCCACCGCGACCGGCGACCCCACGGCGGACCTGCTCGACTCCCAGCGCGTGATGCTGGAGACGTTAAGCGGCCTGGTCGACATCACCTACTTCACCACCGGCACCGGGGAGTTGCGGGTCTACAGCGCGGGCGGAACACCGCTGCTGACCTCGTCGGCCCAAACACTGTCCTATACCCCGTTCGGCCGCATGACGGCCGATGCCGCCTACGATCCCAGCGGCGGCGGCACCGTCCAGGGCATCGAGGTCCATGGCACGGACATCACCGCGGCGCTCTCGGGGGGCACGCTGGGGGCCTTGATCACGGCGCGCGACACCACGCTGCCGGCGATCCAGGAGGGGTTGGACGCCCTCGCCATGGGGATCGCCGACGCCCTGAACGCCGCCGCCAGCAAGGCCACGCCCGTGCCCGCGCCGGGCACCCTCACCGGAACGACCGCCGTCGCCGGAGCAGACCCCTTCAGCGGATCCGGCATCCTCTCGGTCGCGGCGGTGGACGCGGACGGCACCGTGGTGTCGTCCACCGACATCGACCTGTCCACCATCGCCACCCACGCCGATCTGGTGGCCGCCCTGGACGGCGCCGCCGGCGTCTCCGCCACCCTGGACGCCAACGGCCATGTGGTGATCACGGCCGACACCGCCGGCACCGGCGTGGTGCTGGCCGGCGAGACCACGGTGGGCGCCAACGGATGGGGCCTGGCGCATGCCCTGGGCATCAACACCGTGATGTCCGGAACCGGCGCGTCCGACCTGGCGGTGGCGGAGACCGTGGGCTCCCAGGGTCTACCCGTGGCCATCCCGGCCTCCACCACCGTGGGTGACACCGCCCTGGTGAAGGGCGACACCAGCGGTCTCCAGGCCCTGTGGACGGCGCTGGACGACCCCATCGCCTTCGACGCCACAAGCACGATGACCGCCGCCGAACGCTCGGCGATCGGCCAGACCGCCGCGCTGATCGACGACGTCGCCGACCGGGCCAGCGCGGCCGGTGACGCGGCGAGCCTGTCGGCGCAGACCTACGCCACGCTGTCGAACAGCTTCACCAACGCCCACGGCGTCAACGTGGACGAGGAATCGGCCAAACTGCTGGCGCTGGAGCAGTCGTACCAGTCGGTGTCTCAGATCATCAGCACCGCCCAGGACATGTTCGACAGCCTCGTCGCCATGATGAATTAGGGAGTGGACCCATGCGGGTAAGCACCAGCACCATGCAAGCCACGCTGCTGGCCCAGGCCATGCGGGTTCAGTCGGACTTCAGCACCGCGCTGGTTCAGCAAGGCAGCGAGTTGAAGAGCGCGACGCTGTCGGGCCTGAACGGCGCCGCCGGCACGGCGATCAGCCTGGAAAGCGACCTGAAGGCCTCGGCGCATCTGGTCTCGGAGGCCGAAAACGCCAAAGCCCTGGTCGACACGGCCTATGGAACCCTCGCGGACATCGTGGACGTCATCGAGACCGCGAAGGTGGACATCGCCGCCGCCATCAACGGCACCATCACCGACACCGGCACCCTTCAGACCTCCGCCGACGGGTGGCTCAAGACCGTGGCCAGCCTGTTCAACACCGACGTGGGCGGGCGCGCGGTGTTCGGCGGCAACGGGGCCACGGCGGCGCCGGTCGACCTGAATGACCCGGCCTATGACCCGTTGTCCGCGCCGGCGCTCCCCGATGGCGACTACTATCAGGGCGCCGGCACCGACCGGATTCTGATGGTGGACGGCGATACCGGCCTGACCTACGGGGTGCGCGCCGACGGCGACGGCGCCGAGAAGACCTTGCGCGCCCTGTCGCTGCTGGCCGGCATGACCACCAACCCCCCCGACACGGCCCTGATGCAGGACGCCTACGATCTGCTTGACGACGCCGCCACGGCGCTGGCCACCGACCAGGAAGCCCTGTCCGGGCAAAGCAAGAAGCTCTCCACCCTGATCGACAGCCAGACCGAGTTCCAGCTTTACGCCGAAAGCGCGCTGGACAGCATCACCAAGGTGGACGTGGCGGCCGCCACCGCCACCGTGGCCCAGCACGAGGCGGTGTTGCAGGCATCGTTCTCGGCGCTGTCGTCCCTGACCTCGATCTCGCTGACCGACTACGTCCGCTGACACCGGACCGGACCGCCCCCGCCGGCCACCCGGTTCGGGGGCGCGCTGGCGCGCGTGTCTAGCCGGCGCCCTGATCGCCAAACCGGTTGTCGCGCGGGAAGCCGCGCGGCGGCAGGCGCCCGGCCTGGGCGCGGGTGCCCAGCCAGGGAGAAAGGTCCGTTTCCGTCCGCGTGCGGTCGCCGCTCTTCCAGCGCAGGCCGTCGGCCAGGCGAAGGACGAGCACATCGGTCAGGCGGGCGTCCTTCATCCGCTGCAGCTGCACGCCCCGGCCCTTGGTCATGACGGGCACCTGCTCCAGCGGAAACACCAGCAGCTTGCGATGCGAGCCCACCACGGCCACATGGTCGCCGGGCGTGCCGTCGCCGGCCGGGTCCAGCGGCCGGCACACCGCCGCCACGGCCCCCGCAGACACGGTCAGCACCTGCTTGCCGGCCTTGGTCTGGCCCAGGCAGTCGGCTTCCTCCACCACGAACCCGCGCCCGTCCGAGGCCGCCAGCAGCAGCTTTCCGCCCGGCCGGTGCCGCCGCAGGGCGATCAGGTCGGCGTCATTGGGCACGTCCACGATCAGGCGCACCGGTTCGCCGAAGCCGCGCCCGCGCGGCACGCGGTCCCCGGCGACGGTGTAAAAGCGGCCGTTGGACGCCAGCAGCAGCAGCTTGTCCGTGGTCTGGGCACGCACCGCCGTGTGCAGGGCGTCGCCGTCCTTGAACTTCAGGTCCCCCAGGTCTTCCACATGCCCCTTGAGCGCCCGGATCCAGCCCATGGTGGACAGGATGACGGTGATCGGCTCGCGCTCCACCATGGCCTCGACCGGCACGTCGATCGCCGCCGGCGGCGCACCCAGCGTGGTCCGCCGCCGGCCGAGCGCCGTACCCGCGCCGAAAGCGTCGCGGATGCCCCGGATCTCGTCGCCCACCCGCGCCCAGCGCAGGGCCGGGTCCGACAGCAGGGTCTCCAATGCCGCCTGTTCCTCGGTCAGGGCGGCGTGCTCCTTGCGGATCTCCATCTCCTCCAGCTTGCGCAGCGAGCGCAGCCGCATGTTGAGAATGGCCTCGGCCTGGACATCGGTCAGCTTGAAGGTATCGATCAGCGCGGCCTTGGGGTGGTCCTCCTCGCGGATGATGCGGATCACCTCGTCCAGGTTCAGATAGGCGACCAGGTATCCCCCCAGCACCTCCAGGCGGTGGGCGATCTTGTCCAGCCGATGCCGGGTGCGCCGCACCAGCACCTCGTGCCGATGGTCCAGGAAGGCTTGCAAGACCTCGCGCAGGTCCATGACGCGCGGCACGCCGTCGGCGTCCAGCACGTTCATGTTGAGGTTGAAGCGGGTCTCCAACTCGGTCTGCCGGAAGAGCTGTTCCATGAGCGTATCGGGATCAACGCCCCGGCTGCGAGGCTCCAGCACGATGCGCACATCCTCGGCCGACTCGTCGCGCACGTCGCCCAGCAGCGGTACCTTGCGGTTCATCACCAGATCGGCGATGCGCTCGATCAGCTTGGTCTTCTGCACCTGGTAGGGAATTTCCGTCACCACGATGCGGAACAGGCCGTGGCTGAGCTTCTCCACCGTCCAGCGGGCCCGCAGGCGGAAGGCGCCGCGCCCGGTGCGGTAGGCGGCGACGATGGCCTCGGGCGACTCCACCAGTTCCCCGCCGGTGGGGAAGTCCGGCCCCGGTAGCCGGGCCACCAGATCGGTGATGGGCGCGTCCTTGTGGTCGATCAGATGCAGCAGGGCATCGCAGATCTCGCCCGCGTTGTGCGGCGGGATGTTGGTGGCCATGCCCACCGCAATCCCCTGGGCGCCGTTGGCCAGCAGGTTGGGGAAGGCCGCCGGCATCACCCGGGGCTCGTCCTCCTCGCCGTCGTAGGTGGGGCCGAAGTCGACGGCGTTCTCGTCCAGCCCCTCCATGAGGGCCTGGGCGACGGCGGTCAGGCGCGCTTCCGTGTAGCGCATGGCGGCCGCGTTATCGCCGTCGATGTTGCCGAAGTTGCCCTGCCCCTCCACCAGCGGATAGCGCACGGCGAATTCCTGGGCCAGGCGCACCATGGCCTCGTAGACCGCCGAATCCCCGTGCGGATGGTACTTGCCGATCACGTCGCCGACCACGCGGGCGCATTTCTTGAAGCCGCCGGCCGGATCCAGCTTCAGTTGCCGCATGGCGAACAACAGCCGGCGGTGCACCGGCTTCAGGCCGTCGCGCACGTCGGGAAGCGAGCGTGAGACGATGGTGGACAAGGCATAGGCGAGATACCGCTCGCCCAGCGCCGAGGCCAGGCGGGTGTCGCGGATCTCCCCGCCCGCCGGATGGGGGGGCGGGGGGGGAGGCGTCGTGGTCGTGGTGCTCATGGGCCGCACTTTGCGCCGGAGGAGATGGGGTTTCAAGGGGTTGGGCACCGAGACCGGATGCCCCCCGATGATCGTGCGGGAGCGCGCCAGCCGCCGGCGCACCTGACGCTCGGCCGGGAAGACGGATGACCCGGAAGAGGTATGACCGGGACGGCCGGCCCCCTACTCCGCCGCCACATCCTGGCTGACGCGCGGCCGCCGGCTTCGGTAGGCGCGAATCACCCCGGCCACCACCGATGTGGCGATCTCCGCCGGGTTGGCGGCGTGGATGGGCACGCCGGCCGGTCCCTCGATATGGGCGAGCGTCGCGTCGTCAAAGCCCTCGTCGGCCAGCCGCGCCAGCCGGGCCGCATGGGTGGTCCGTGACCCCAGCGCACCGATGTGGAACACCGGCGCCGCCCCCATCCGGCTCGACAGCGCCCGGCGCAGGACCGGCAGTTCCACGTCGTGATCGTGGAACAGGGTCACCACCGCCGTCGCGGCGTCCAGGGCCACCGCCGCCACGTCGCCCGGCCCGGTGCCGCGCGGTGGCTCGACACAGGACGCGCGCGCCTGGTCGGCCGCGTGCGCGTCATCGGTCAGCACCACCACCTGGTACCCGTTCAGCGCCGCGATGCGCGCCGTCAGGGTCAGGATCGGCCCCCGCCCGGCCAGCACCAGACGTGGCGGCGGCCGATGCAGGCGGCGAAAGCGGCTCTCGCCCTGCCATGCCAGTTCGGCGACGGCGAACGCCGCGTCGTCGCCGGCACCCGGCGGCTCCACCCAGGCCGCCCCGGTCTCCAGGTCCGTGACCATCACCACGGGCCGACGCTCGGCCAGCGCCGCCACCACCTGGGCCAGCGTCTCGTCGGTCACGGTGACGTTGACATGGACATCGATGCTGCCGCCGCAGGGCATGCGCAGGTCGACGTAGCGCGACCCCTCGCCGAAGCGCGCCATGCGGTCGCGCCCCGCGCGCATGGCCGACAGGGCCTCTTCGGCGATTCCGCCCTCCACGCAGCCCCCGGAGATCAGCCCCACCACCCGACCGTCGGCGGCCACCGCCAACTGGCTGCCCAGCGGGCGGGGACCGGACGCGCTCTTGCGCACCAGGGTCACCAGCGCGCCGGCGCCGCCGGCCCCGCGCCAGTCCAAAAGGATCGGCAGCACCGTCTCGTCGAAGTCCTGGATCATGGGAGGTCCCTCTCGGCATGCCACCGTCCCGCACGGACCCGGGAGGGCGGCGCACGGCGGTTGACAGAGTTCCGATCGTTTCCGTAGCGTAAGACTCAACCAACACCGGACTCAAGGTGTGCTCCAGACACCATCAAGGTCCGAGACGACGAGGGAGGATGCCCGCCCCGGCCACGCGTCGCCGGGCCCATTGTCTTTTCCCTGTGTCGCGTCGCGCGCACCAAGCCGAACCTCCCGCCGGGAGGCTCCGGGATCATCTCGTGACGGGGCCGTGCCGTCTCTCGTCGACGCCGGACCACCGCCGGACCATAGAGGATCCCTGCCGATCCGGGGATCCCAAGAGATCAAGGGATCCCGCAAGACCAAAGGGTCCCGTCAGACAAGGGTTCGGCGCGGCACCGACGCCGGCCGGCCCCCCGCAGGGAGGAGCCGCACCCCATGTCCATCGCCCTCAGCATGACCGTCAATGGCCAGCATGTGACCGGCACCGTCGAGCCACGCACCCTGCTGGTCGAGTTTCTGCGCGAGACCCTGCGCCTGACCGGCACCCACGTGGGCTGCGACACCAGCCAGTGCGGCGCCTGCGTGGTGCTGCTGGACGGGTGCTCCGTCAAGTCCTGCGCGACCCTGGCGGTACAATGCCAGGGCGCCAGCGTGACCACCATCGAGGGACTGGCCAACGGCGCCACCCTGCATCCCATGCAACAGGCGTTCAACGATCACCATGGCCTGCAGTGCGGATTCTGCACCCCGGGCATGGTGATGAGCGCCGTTGATCTGGTCCGCCACACCCCGGACCCCAGCGACGCCGACATCCGCAAGGGCCTCGAAGGCAACCTGTGCCGCTGCACCGGATACCAGAACATCGTGCGCGCCGTGCAGGCGGGCGCCCGGGCCATGCACACCTCAGGCGGAGGATGAGGCCATGACGGAGACCGCCACCAGGACCGTCGGCACCTCGGTCAAGCGCACCGAGGACGCCCGCTTCCTCACCGGTCGCGGCCGGTACACCGACGACCTTCACCGCCCGGGGCAGGTGCACGCCTGCTTCGTGCGCTCCCCACACGCCCACGCCCGCGTGCTGGATGTCGACGGCGCGCCCGCCATGGCCATTCCGGGGGTGGTGGCGGTGCTGACCGGCGCCGACATGGCCGCCGAGGGCATCGGCGGCCTGCCCTGCGGCTGGCAGGTGATCGGCAAGGGCGGCGTGCCCATGCAGGAACCGCCGCACCCGCCCCTGGCCCTCGACCGGGTGCGCACCGTCGGCGACGCGGTCGCGGTGGTGCTGGCCGAGAACCGCCACGCCGCCCGCGACGGCGCCGAGGCCGTGGTGGTGGACTACGACCCGCTGCCGGCCGTCGCCCACGTGGCCGATGCCGCCCGCCCCGGCGCGCCGCTGGTCCACGACGACGTGCCCGGCAACGTCTGCTACGACTGGGACATTGGCGACAAGGCCGCCGCCGACGCCGCCTTCGCCGGCGCCGCCCATGTCACCCGGCTGGACCTGGTCAACAACCGCCTGATTCCCAATGCCGTCGAACCGCGCGCGGCCCTCGGCGAGTACGATCCGGCGGACGGGTCCTACACCCTGACCACCACCAGCCAGAATCCGCACGTGATCCGGCTGCTGATGTGCGCCTTCGTCCTGAACCTGCCCGAGCACAAGGTGCGGGTGGTGGCCCCGGACGTGGGGGGCGGCTTCGGCTCCAAGATCTTCCATTATGCCGAGGAAGCGGTGGTCACCTGGGCCGCAGCCAAGGTGGGCCGCCCGGTCAAGTGGACCGCCGACCGCTCGGAATCCTTCATGACCGACTGTCATGGCCGCGACCATGTGACCACCGCCGAACTCGCGTTGGACGCCGAGGGCCACTTCGTCGGGCTGCGGGTGCGGACGCTGGCCAACATGGGCGCCTACCTGTCCACCTTCGCCTCATGCGTGCCGACGTACCTGTATGCCACGCTTCTCGCGGGTCAGTACCGCACCCCGGCCATTTACGCCGAGGTCAAGGCGCTGTTCACCCACACCACGCCCGTGGACGCCTATCGCGGCGCCGGCCGTCCGGAGGCCACCTACCTGCTGGAGCGGATCGTCGAGAAGGCGGCCCACGAACTGGACATGGACCCGGCGGACCTGCGCCGGCGCAACTTCATCCAGCCCGACCAGTTCCCCTACCAGACGCCGGTGGCCCTGGCCTATGACACCGGCGACTACGAGGCCAGCCTGAACCGGGCGCTCGACCTGTCGGAGTACGCGATCTTCGCCGAGCGCCGGGCCGCCTCGGAGGCCAAGGGCAAGCTGCGCGGCCGGGGCCTGTCCTGCTACATCGAGGCCTGCGGCATCGCCCCCTCCGCCGTGGCCGGTGCCCTGGGGGCGCGGGCCGGCCTGTACGAGGCCGCCGAGGTGCGCATGAACCCCACTGGCTCGGTCACCGTGTTCACCGGCAGCCACAGCCACGGCCAGGGCCACGAAACGACCTTCGCCCAGATCGTCGCCGACCGCCTGGGCGTGCCCATGGCCAACGTGGAGATCGTGCACGGTGACACCAGCCGCATTCCCTTCGGCATGGGCACCTATGGGTCGCGCTCGCTGGCGGTGGGGGGGTCGGCCATCGTCCGCGCCATGGACAAGATCATCGACAAGGGCCGCAAGATCGCCGCCCACATGCTGGAGGCCGGCGAGGGCGATGTCGAGTTCTCGGACGGCGCCTTCCGGGTGGCCGGCACGGACCGGTCGCTGACCATGGGCGAGGTCGCCTTCCAGGCCTACGTGCCGCACAACTTCCCGCACGACACCCTGGAACCCGGCCTGGACGAAAGCGCCTTCTACGACCCGGCCAACTTCACCTTCCCCGCCGGGACCTATGTCTGCGAGGTGGAGGTGGACCCGGACACCGGCCGGGTCAGCGTGGAGCGGTTCACGGCGGTGGACGACTTCGGCACCATCATCAACCCCATGATCGTCGAGGGCCAGGTGCACGGCGGCGTCGCCCAGGGGCTGGGCCAGGCGCTGCTGGAGGGCTGCGCCTATGACGATGACGGCCAGTTGATGACCGGTAGCTACATGGACTACGCCATGCCGCGCGCCGCCGACATCCCGGACTATCGCTTCGACTTCACCTGCACGCCCTGCACCCACAATCCGCTGGGGGCCAAGGGCTGCGGCGAGGCCGGCGCCATCGGCAGCCCGCCAGCGATCATCAACGCCATCCTGGACGCGCTGGAACCGCTGGGGGTCGAGGATATCGCCATGCCGGCGACGCCGCTCGCGGTCTGGCAGGCCATTCAGGACGCGCGCGCCCCCGCCCGGGCGGCGGAATAGGGTCACGGTTCGGGGAGATCATCGCATGTACGCCTTCGAGTATCACCGGCCGTCCTCCATCGACGAGGCCGTGGCCCTGATCACCAGCGACGACATCCAGTTCCTGTCCGGGGGGCAGACCCTGATACCCACCCTCAAGCAACGCCTGGCCATGCCCGACGCGCTGGTGGACCTGGGCGGGATCGAGGCCCTGCGCGGCATCCGCCGGGAGGGCGATCACGTCATCATCGGCGCGGGCACGCGCCATGCCGAGGTGGCGGCGTCCGACACGGTGGCCGGCGCCATTCCGGCGCTGGCCCATCTGGCCAGCCAGATCGGCGATGCCCAGGTGCGCAACCGGGGCACCATCGGCGGCTCCGTGGCCAATGCCGATCCGTCCGCCGACTACCCCGCCGCCGTCATCGGGCTGGGCGCCACCGTGCGCACCAACCGGCGGGAGATTGCCGGGGACGACTACTTCCAGGACCTGTTCACCACCGCCCTGGAGCCGGGCGAACTGATCACCGAAATCGCCTTCCCCATTCCCGAGGTCGCCGCCTACGCCAAGTTCGCGCAGGCGGCCTCGGGGTACGCCATCGCCGGGGTGATGGTGGCGCGCATGCCCGGGGGGGCGGTGCGCGTCGGCGTCACCGGCGCGGCCCCTTATGCCTTGCGCGCCACGGCGCTGGAGGTGGCGCTCGCCGCCGATTTCTCGCCGGCCGCCGCGAAGGCCGTGACCATTTCGGCCGATGGCCTGAACAGCGACCTGCACGCGACCCCGGCGTACCGGGCAGCGCTGGTTTCCGTCCTGGCGGCGCGCGCGGTGGCGGCGTGCGGAGGGTAAATCAGCGTAGGGCGGCTGGCCAACGGCCGGCCGCCGTCTCCCATACTGGCAGCGGGCAGCGGGCGATCCCCCACCTCAAGCCTGCGATCCCGACACAGGAGCAATGTCCACCGTCAGCCGCGATCCCAGCGCCCGCGCGGCGGCGTCCAGGGTGGCCAGGGCGGTGTTGTGGCGGGGGTTGAGGATGCGGGTGCGCACCTCGGACTCGGACTTGCGCAGGCGGCGGGCCAAGTCGCTCTTGCTGAGGCCGCTGTCCCGCCAGGCCATCATCACGGCCAGCTTGGCGGCGATGGGCGCGGTGGGCGAGACCCAGGCGTCCCCCTCGGACGAGGCCGTCGGTGGGAAGGGATCGCCGTCGTCGAACAGGCAGAGCAAGGCGACGTCCAGGCAGTCTTCGGCATTGTGCAGGGCCTCCTCGCGGGTCTTACCCTCGGTAATCGCCCCGGGGATATCAATGAACTGAACGATCCAGGTATCGGGATAATTTTCGACCGTGACGGGATAGGACAGATTCACGACACACCTCCTCATCTTGCAACAGGGTTACCTTTTGAAGCCAAGTTGCTTGCGGACAAGCCTCATGTAATCTGGAGAGAGTTCGCCGTCCTTCACGTAGGTCGATCTCGACCCCACGGAAACCTCAATATGTGAACCTTTGCCTTTTTTGGTGTCGAGGAGCAGGACATAGCCAGCTTTTCGACACTCCCTCCGTAACGCCCTCAGGAACTGGTCCCGTGTCGGCATGCGCGCCTCCCGTCAGCCTTGCGCATAGACTGCGGGAACGCGCAAAAACAACCAAGTGAAAAACGCATTTCGTACATCAATGTACGACACCCCTGCCCCGCCGTCCACACCCCGGAGAGGTCCCCCGTGACCGCATCACCCGCGACCTCGGTGCCTGACACCCCACCCCCCGACAGCGTCGACGCCGTCCAGGCCATGCTGTCGGCCCACGACTACATCGCCGACCGGGCGCTTGCGACCTGCGTGTTCCTGGCGCTCAGGCTGGGCCGGCCGCTGTTCCTGGAGGGCGAGGCCGGGGTCGGCAAGACCGAGATCGCCAAGGTCCTCGCCCGCACCCTCGACCGGCCCCTGGAGCGGCTGCAATGCTACGAGGGCCTGGACCTGGCCAGCGCCGCCTATGAATGGAACTACGCCCGGCAGATGATCGAAATCCGCCTGGCGGAAGCCACGGGGGGCACGGCCAGCGCGGCCGACCGGGCACGGCTGGGGCGCGACATCTTCTCCGACGCGTTCCTGGTGCGCCGGCCGCTGCTGCGGGCCGTGGAGGGGATCGACGGCACCCTGCCGGTGCTGCTGGTGGACGAACTGGACCGGGCCGACGAACCCTTCGAGGCGTTCCTGCTGGAGGTCCTGTCCGACTTCACCCTGACCATCCCGGAGTTGGGGGTGCGCGGCGGCGGCCGGCCGCCGGTGGTGGTCATCACCTCCAACCGCACCCGCGAGATCCACGACGCCCTCAAGCGGCGCTGCCTGTACCACTGGGTGGATTATCCCGACGCCGAGCGGGAACGGGCCATCCTGCGCGCCCGGGCCCCCGGGGTGGGCGACCGGCTGACCGCGCAGGTGGTGGCCTTCGTCCAGTCCTTGCGGGCCGCCGACCTGTTCAAGCTGCCCGGGGTCGCGGAAACGCTGGACTGGGCCAACGCGCTGATGCAGCTCGACGTGGTGGACCTGGACCCGGCGGTGATCGACGACACCCTGGGGGTGCTGCTGAAGTACCAGGATGACATCCTGCGCATGCGCGGGTCGGAGGCGGCGCAAATCCTGGCGCAGGTGAAGACGGACCTGGCCCGTGGCCCGGCATCCTGAGGCCGGCCCGCCCGGGGGCAAGCTGGCCGACAACGTCATGCAGTTCGCCCGGGCGCTGCGTGCCGCCGGGATGCGCGTCGGCCCGGGGGACACCCTGGACGCGCTGCGGGCCGTGGAGGCGGTGGGCGTGGCCAACCGCGCCGACCTACGCGCCGCCCTGTCCGCCGTGCTGCTGCGCCGCCACCAGGACCTGGCCCTGTTCGATGAAGCCTTTCACATCTTCTGGAAGGACCCCGACCTGCTGGGCCGCATGATGGGCCTGCTGCTGCCGCGCCTGACCACGCCGGGAGAAGACCCCGCCGGATCCCAGCGGCTGCGCGACGCCCTGGGCGCTCAACAGCCTCCACCGCCCGCCGATCGCGACCGCCCCACCCCCGAACAGCGCCTGAACGTGGACCTGGACTGGTCCGACCGGGAGCGCCTCGGCACCCTCGATTTCGATAAGATGAGCGCCGACGACTTCCGCCAGACCCAACGCCTGATCGACGCCCTGGTTCTGCCCCCGTTGACGGTCCGCACGCGCCGCCATGCCCCGCACCCCCATGGGCGCCGGGTGGACCTGCGCGCGTCCCTCAAGGCCGGCCTGCGGTTCGGGGGCGACGTCATCCCCCTGCGGCGGACCGCGCCGGAGCCGCGCCCGCCCACCGTGGTCGCCCTTTGCGACATCAGCGGCTCCATGGACCGCTACGCGCGCGTGTTCCTGCGCCTGATGCATGGCCTGGCCAACCGGGAGCCCCACTTCCATGGCTTCGTCTTCGGGACCCGGCTGACCAACGTCACCCGTCCCCTGCGCGACCGCGACCCCGACCAGGCCATGGACGCGGCGGCGGCGGCCATGCCCGACTGGGCCGGCGGCACGCGCATCGGCGACTGCCTGACGGCCTTCAACCGCCACTGGTCCCGTCGCGTGCTCGGTCAAGGCGCCCTGGTGCTGCTGATGACCGACGGCCTGGATCAGGCCGGCGCCGAGGGCCTGGCGCGGCCCATGGCCCGATTGCATCGCTCCTGCCGGCGGCTGGTGTGGCTCAACCCGCTGCTGCGCTGGGACGGCTTCCAGCCCAGGGCCGCGGGCGTGCGCGCCATGTTGCCGCATGTGGACGACTTCCGCCCGTCGCACAGCCTGGACAGCCTGGCGGAGTTGGTCCGCGCCGTGTCCGACCACGCCGCCGGCCGCAGCCCGCGCCGCCTGGAGGCCGCCCGCGCCTGGCGCGGACGCATGCCGGCCTGACATCGAACCCGGGGCAGGACGGCATCACTTCGTCGTTGCCCCGGGCGCCGTCTTGGATCATGGTCACAGGCATCGTGAGGGCATTGGGAAATGAGCGCGCGATGGCGACCTGGGCCGAGTCCTACAACGAATATCGAGACTGGCTGACCGGTCAGGGAATCATTTTTTCGTTCACCGGCTACCTTTCCGAGGACATGCTCACAACCTTGGGCAACGCGCTGAAGAAGAGCATGGCCCTGAGCGAAACCAACGCCAACGTCGCGAAACGGGTGTTTTCCGTCTTCGTCGAGCAGGTGCAGAACATCATCCGTTACTCGTCCGACCGGATTGCCGGAACCGAGCCCCCGACGGAGATGAGCGGCGGCATGGTCACCGTCGGTGTCGATGACGACCGCTTCTTTGTCGTCTGCGGCAACGTCGTCGACGCGGCCCGCGCCGAGCCGCTGCGTGAACGGCTGACCCACTTGGCGCGCCTTGATAAGGACCAACTGAAGGCGTACTACCGGGAAAAGCTCAGGGAACCGCCCGAGGAGGAAAGTCAGGGAGCCTCCATCGGCTTGATCGAGATCGCGCGGCGGTCGAGCGAACCGATCTCCTTCGATATCGTCTGGCTTGACCCCGAACACAACCAAGCGTTCTTCTGCATCAAAGCCTTCATCTGAAAGATGCAACGACAGGACATGGATACCATTTCGATCGCCCCCACCGACCGATCGCCGCTGGTGGAGTTCGATTTTTCCCAGGGCCGGTTCCGCCTGGAGGGAGAGTCATACCCCGAGAATTCGGCGAGCTTCTTCGCGCCGCTTCTGGCCGCCCTGCGCGCTTTCCTGGAATCGGACGACACCCGCCCGGTCTCGTTCGATCTGGCGATGACCTATTTCAACAGCAGCAGCGCCAAGGCCCTGATGAACATGTTCCAGATGCTGGAAGATGCCGGCGCGCGCGGCCGGGAGGTGGTCGTCAACTGGCATTTTCACCCCGACGACGATACAATGGAGGAATTCGGAGAGGACTTTGGGCTGGATTTCGAGAATGCCGCGTTCCGAATGCGCCCTACCCCCAAGACGTGAAGTTTTTCCACCACTTAAATCTTGGTTAGTCCAGCGTTACAGACGACCAGCCCTTTGGTTGGTGCCGAAAAGATGAGGAGCACCCGGGTCGTGAGCACACCCGCCACCCACGAGACCGGCTCCGGGGACTACACCCTCTTCGATGTCGAGGAACGGGTTCTGCGCGACGCCGAGGAGATGGTGCGCAAACTCGACGAAGTCGCGCGGGGCGTGCGCGACCTGGCCGAGGCATATCGACGCAGCTACCGAGAGCAAAGCCGCCTGGTGCGCCTGAGCGATCGCATGCAGGAGGAGTTGCAGGAGGCCAACCAGGGGCTGACCGCTCAAGCTGACGAACTGCGCGACCTCAATTCCGTCTTGCGCACCGAGATCGAGGAGCGGGAACGGCTGGCCATGGAGTTGCAGCGGCTGGCCACCATCGACGAACTGACCGGGTTGTTCGGCCGCCGCCATTTCATGCATCTGGCCGAGCGGGAACTGGCCCGCCGCCATCGCACGCGCGGCCCGGTCACCGCCGTCATGCTCGACCTGGACCGGTTCAAGCACATCAACGACTCTCATGGACATGCCGTCGGGGACACCGTTCTCCGCGCCATGGGCGAGGTGTTGCGCGGTGCCCTGCGGACGCTGGATCTGGCCGGCCGCCTGGGGGGCGAAGAGTTCGCGGTGCTGCTGCCCGACACCCCCCTGACATGCGGGCAGCATATCGCCGAACGTCTACGCGAAGCGACGGCGGTCTGCGCCGTGGGCCTGCCGGACGGCGGGACGGTGACGTTCACGGCCAGCTTCGGCGTCGCCGAGCACGAGCCGGACGAAAGCCTCGACTCACTGTTGCACCGGGCCGACAACGCCCTCTACGAGGCCAAGCGCACCGGCCGAAACCGCGTCGTCACCGCCGCGCCGGTCACCGGTGGCGCGGCGTGACCGCCGCCCTCGCCATCCTCCCGATCGTGGACCCGGGCCGGGGCCGCCGGTCCCCTCGGCACCGGCCATGCATCGGCGCAAGCGGGCGGTGCGACTCCTCGCGTCGGTCCCCTCCCGGCCATCAGGCCCATGACCATCATCGGTCCCGCTCACCGGAGGTCACCATGCACACCCTGTCCGCGCGGGGGATCGGCGCCACGCTGGCCATGGCGCTGGTCCTGAGCATCGCGGGTTCCGACCGGGGGCACGCCCAGGAATCCGCGCGCGCCTACGTCGTCGGCGTCGAGAACCTGGACTACCTGCCGGCCTACGGGATCGAGGACGGCGCCTACGTGGGCTATGCCCGGCAGTTCCTCGACGCCTTCGCCGCCGATCAGGGGCTGCGGTTCGACTATCGCCCCATGCCGGTGCGGCGCCTGTACGCCAGCCTGGCGGCCGGGACCATCGACTTCAAGTTTCCGGATAACCCGAACTGGAACACGGCGTTCGTGGCCGACAACGCGGTGGTATACAGCGGTCCCGTGGCCGACTTCCTGGATGCCTCGGTGGTGCGGGCGGATCGCATCGACATCGCGCCCGACGCGGTGAAAACCCTGGGCACGGTGACCGGATTCGGCCCCTGGCCCTGGACCGACCGGATCGAGGCGGGCACGGTCACGCTGTCCGAGAACGCCGACTTCGCGGCCCTGGTGCGCCAGGTGCTGGCCGGCCGGGTGGACGCCGCCTACGCCAGCATCGCCGTGGTCAACCGCGTGCTGGACCAGGACCTGAACCAGCCCGGCGCCCTGGTGTTCGCGCCTGGGTTGCCGCACGACTACGGGTCCTACCTGATGTCCACCATCGCCCATCCCGACGTGATCACCCAGCTTGACGCCTGGGTGGAGACCAACGCGAACCGCATTACCGCGCTCAAGGACGAGCACGGCGTGGAGCACGGCGTCGATCCGCCGGAGTAACGCACCCATGACGGACCCGGTCTCGCAGGACCGCATGGCCGCCGTGCCGTCGGTCTCGGTCACGCCAATGTCGGTCTGGCGGGGCCTGACTCCGCGCCTGGCCTTGGTGACGCTGCTGGTCGCCTTGCTGGTCGGTCTGCTGGGCGGCGCGCTGGAACTGGCCATGGACCTGCGCGCCGACCGGGCGGAGGTGGTCGCCGAACTGGATCGCACCGTCTCGCTGGTGCGGGATTCGGCGGCCGAGGCGGCCTTTCAGCTCAACCCCGCCATCGCCGAGGGAGTGGTGGACGGCCTGGCCCGCAATGCCCTCGTCGCCCGCGTGGACCTGCGCGACAACTTCGGTGGGGTGCTGGCCGACCTGGATCGCGGCGCCGGTCCGGACGGGGGCCTGACCGGCTGGTTCGCGACCCTGTTCTCGGACGTGGTCCACCACCGGGAACCCCTGGTCTACGTGTCGCCGACCGGCGTGGAAGGCGTGGGCTCCCTGATGGTCAGCCTGTCGCCGCAGGCCCTGGGCGAACGCTACCGGGACCGGGCCCTGGCCACCCTGGCCGGCGGCGCCGCCCGAGCCGCGGTCATCTCCGCCATTCTGGCGCTGGTGTTCCTGGTGTTGATGGTGCGCCCGCTGTCCCGCCTGTCGGTGGCCATCGCCCGGGTCGACCCGACCCATCCGGCGGGGCACCCCATCCCGGCCCCGCGCGGTCACCGGCGAGATGAACTGGGGCATGTGGCTCAGGCGCTGAATGCCCTGTTGCGCGCCTTTCAGCACAGCCTCGACGCCCGGGACAAGGCCGAGGCGGCGTTGCGCGCCCTGACCGAGGACCTGGAGCGGCGCGTCGCGCTGCGCACCCGGGACCTCGAAGACGCCATGGACGAACTGGCGGCGGAGAAGGAGGAAACGGAGGCCGCCTTCGCGCGCCTGGACGAAACCCATCGGGCCCTGGCCAACGCCAACCGCCTGCTGCTGGAAAGCATCCACTATGCCCGGCGCATCCAGACCTCGCTGTTGCCCGACAAGACGGCCCTCACGGGGCTGGTGCGCGACCTTCACGTCTGCTGGGATCCCCTGGACGTGGTCGGCGGCGACTACTTCTGGCTGGAGCGGTTCGACGACGACACCGCCCTTCTGCTGGTCGCCGACTGCACCGGCCATGGCGTGCCCGGGGCCTTCATGACCCTGGTGGTGGCCTCGGCCCTTGACCGGGCGCTCCATGACGAGGGCCTGCGCCGGCCCTCCGACATCCTGCGGGCCATCGACGGACAGGTGCGCGCGCGGCTGCGCCAGGACCGGCCGGAGTCCGATTCGGACGATGGCCTGGAGGCGGCCATCTGCCTGTGGGACCGCCGCGCCCGGACGCTGACCTTCGCGGGGGCCGGGCTGCCGCTCCTGTACGTGGAGGACGGCGCGCTGCGCGAGGTGCGCGGCGATCGCGCCTACCTGGGCTATCGCACCCTGCCGGCCCCCGAACGCTTCACCGATCACGTCATGACGGTGCGGGCCGGCACGGCCGTCTACATGCCCACCGACGGCGTCCCCGACCAGATGGGCGGTGAGCCCAGGCGCTTGCTGGGTCGCCGGCGGCTGGGCCGCATCATCGTCGAGAACCAGGGCCTGCCGATGGCCGAGCAACTGGCGGCCATTCAACGCGAATTGGAGGCCTATCGCGGCGACGAACCGCGCCGTGACGACATGACCATGATCGGGTTCATCCCCCTGTAGGACCCACGGTCCTTCTGAATGGCCGGCGCCGCCCCGGACCGGACCGATCGGGATGGTCGACACACCACCCGATTCGGACCGCTCTGTTTTCCAAGTTTTCCAATACAGTACGACTCGTTTCCGGGAGAACGGGCGGATCCCGTCCGCCGCCGCCCCGCCCCGATGGCCAGGATTGACGCGCGCGCGACACTCGTGTTCGGATCCGGAAGGACGTCCGGTGCCCGCCGCGCCCACGTGCCGCGCGCCTCGACCCGGCGCGACGGGCGCGCCGTAACCCATTGATCTTTAAAGAAAGAACCGAGCCAGCCGGCGCGTCCGGCGACGACTCGGCCGATCACCGCCGGCACGGTGTCCGTGTGTCTCCGAATCTTCATCCTTGCTGGATAGCCGACGCGCGCGTGGTTGACCAAGCTGCACCCACCGTCGGTTCCGACCTCCCGAGGCCGGCCGCCGCGCCAAGGGCGTCACGCGGCGGGCCCCATCATCACGGTGTCGGGCATGGTGCCCGGGACATCACGCCGAACGCGACGGCCGCCGAACCCCTGCTAGGAAGGATCACCCCATGGACACTGGCCTGACCTGGAGCGAGCAGCTCGAAGCGGATGACGATGTCGTCCTCAACGCCTCCACCCAGCCGTCGTTCGAAACCATCTTCGCCGCGCGCCTCGGCCAGGGCACCGCGTTGACCGGCGTCACCGTCGCCGGGGCCGGCGCCGCCGTCGTGGGCGCCAGCCTGTTCAGCGGCAAGACCTTCAGCCGTCGCAACGCCCTGAAGGGCGCCGCCGCCAGCCTGGCCCTGGCCACCACGGCCGGCGCCCTGGGCACCGCCCTCACCGCCCGCTCGGCGCAGGCCGCCGGCGCCGAGGCCAGCACCCTCACCTTCCCGCCGCTGCCGCACAGCTACGACGAGACCAGCCATGTGGCCGATGGCTACGAGATCCAGACCCTGATCCGCTGGGGTGATCCCGTCGTGGCCGGCGCGCCCGACTTCGACCCGATGAACCAGACCGCCGACGCGCAGGCCAAGCAGTTCGGCTACAACAACGACTACGTCGGCTTCATGCCGCTGCCGGTCGGCTCCGACACCTCCGACCACGGCCTGCTGTGCGTGAACCACGAGTACACCAACCCGGACCTGATGTTCCCGGGCGGCCCTGGCGCCGAGGACCTGACCGCCGAGCAGATCGACATCGAGATGGCCGCCCACGGCCACGCCGTCGTCGAGATCAAGCGCGAGGGCAACACCTGGTCCGTGGTCAAGGACAGCCCCTACAACCGCCGCATCACCACCCTGGCCACCGAGTTCGCGATGGCCGGCCCGGCCGCCGGCCACGACCGCCTGAAGACCAAGGCCGATCCGACCGGCACCAAGGTGATCGGCACGGTCAACAACTGCGCCGGCGGCAAGACCCCCTGGGGCACCATCCTGTTCGCCGAGGAGAACTTCCACGGCTACTTCCTGGGCGACATCACCAAGACCGCCGAGGCCGAGAACTACGAGCGCTACGGCGTGGGCGGTGGCCGCTATGCCTGGGGCAACGTCCACGACCGCTTCAACGTCGAGAAGGAGCCCAACGAGCCCAACCGTTTCGGCTGGATGATCGAGTACGATCCGTACGACCCGAACTCGGTGCCCAAGAAGCGCTCCACCCTGGGCCGCTTCAAGCACGAAGGCGCCACCACCACCGTCAACAAGGACGGCCACGTGGTCGTCTACGCCGGGGACGATCAGCGCTTCGAGTACGTCTACCGCTTCGTCACCGCCGGCACGTACAATCCGGATGACCGCGCGGCGAACATGGACCTGCTGGACGAGGGCGTGCTGTCCGTCGCCAAGTTCAACGAGAACGGCACCCTGGACTGGATGCCGCTGGTGTTCGGCGACGGCCCGCTGACCGCCGAGAACGGCTTCAACAGCCAGGCCGATATCCTCATCGACACCCGCAAGGCCGCCGACCTGGTGGGCGCCACGCCGATGGACCGCCCCGAGGACGTGGAGCCCAACCCGGTCAACGGCATCATCTACGCCATGATGACCAACAACACCAAGCGCAAGGACGACCAGGTGAACGTGGTCAACACGCGCGCCAAGAACCGCCACGGTCACGTCGTGGAGATTATCCCGCCGGGCACCGCGCCGGACGGCGACGGCGCCAACGCCGACCACACCGCCGCGCAATACACCTGGGACATCTTCCTGCTGGCCGGCGATCCGGCCAAGCCCGAGGACGGTGCCCGGTACGGCGGCGACGTGGGCGAGAACGGCTGGCTGTCCTGCCCCGATAACGTGGCCTTCGACAGCAAGGGCCGCATCTGGATCTCCACCGACGGCGGCCCCAAGAGCGGCATCGCCGACGGCGTGTGGGCCGCCGACGTGGCCGGCCCGGGGCGCGCCATCACCCGCCGCTTCTACGCCTGCCCACAGGGCGCCGAGCTGTGCGGCCCGGAGTTCACGCCGGACGACAGCACCTACTTCGCGGCCGTCCAGCACCCGGCGGACGAGAAGGACAGCACCTTCGACAATCCGTCCACCCGCTGGCCGGACTTCGACGACGCCCTGCCGCCGCGCCCCTCGATCCAGGTGATCGTCAAGACCGGCGGCGGCGCCATCGGCTAACCCTGGCCCACGCCGGTCGACCCCGGCCGGCGCGCGCCGCGTGACAACCCAAGGGCCGGTCGGGAACTCCCCCGGCCGGCCCTTGGGATCCCGAGCGGGCAGCGCCGTGTCTCCATGACCGTTACCGTTGCATGATATCTCCTGCCGGTTTGCGCCCGATCAACGCGGCCGCCGGCCGAGGGCGGGCACGCTGCCTCGGGTGTTCATCCTCGGGCCACACCCGTCGATCACGGAGGGTCTCCCATGGCTCCATCCCCCCTGTCCCCGACCAGCCGTCGCGGCCTTCTCGGACGCCTGCCCGTCGCCCTGCTGGGTCTCGCGGCGGCGGCCCTGCCCGCCCCTCGCCCGGCGGCCGCCAAACCCCGCGCGGGCAGCGCGCCCTACGATCCCGCCCGGCAGACATGGCGCTGCACCTACAATGAGTGCGATCCGTACTACTACATGCCGTCCCATGGCGACCCCGAGAACATCATGGGCGATCACCCGATCCCGGCGGGCACGACCTTCGAGGATCTGCCGGACGACTGGCGATGCCCGATCTGTGGCGCCGGCAAGATCTGGTTCGTGAAGGACCGGGTGGCCTGACCCGCCACGGGCGCGCCCGGCGCCTCGCCGGGCCGCGCCGTCACAGACGCTCGATGACGCCGGTCACGCGGTCCATCAGGCCGGCCAGATCGCCATAGCGAGCCTCGATCCGGTCCCGATCCCCGGCCTTGCCAGCGGTTTCCAGGTCCTGGCACAGGTCGGCCAGGGCGGTGGCCCCGACAGCCCGGGACGACGACTTCAGCTTGTGGGCGGCGGCCCCCACGGCGGCGGGATCACCGGCGGCGTGGGCCGCGTCGATCTCCCCGCGAATGCCCCGCGCCGGCGCCACGAAGTCCTTGAGGATGTCGCGGATCATGTCGTGGTCGTCGCCGAAGGTCTCGCGCAGGTAGGTGGGATCCACCCCCCCGCCGGCCAGTAGCCCGGTGACGGGATCGTCCTGGACCGTGCCGGACGGCGGCACCCCTGAGGCCGGTTCGCCAGGCGCCGTGGTCTCCCCGTCCGACGCGGCTCCAGACGCCAACGGCGCGGTCAAGGGCCCGGAGTGCCCCACCGGCATCCAGCGGGCCAGCAGCCGCTTCAGCTTGGACATCTCCAAAGGCTTGGCGAGATAGTCGTCCATGCCGGCGGCCAGGCAGCGATCGGCCTCGCCCTGCAGCGCATTGGCGGTGATGGCGATGATGGGTATGCGGTCGATCTCATCGGCCCTGGCCTCCGTCGCCCGGATGGCCCCGGTCATTTCGTAGCCGTCCATCTCCGGCATGTGGCAGTCGGTCAGCACCAGCGCGAACCGGCCGCTCGCCCACGCCTCCAGCGCGCGCCGGCCATTGTCGACCACCTCGCAGGCATAGCCCAGCGCCCGCAATTGCCGGCGAATGACGTCCTGGTTGGTGGGGTTGTCCTCGGCCACCAGGATCAGGCATCCCCGCGCGGCGGCCTCCTCCGGCGTGGGCGCGGACCGCACCCCCGCCGTCAGGCGCTCGACGCTGTCCTCCAGGTCCGGGCTGGCGCGGCCGCAGGCCACGCCAAGGCCCCGCAGGAACGCCGAGCGCTTCATGGGACTGGCGTCCACGACCACCAGATCCGGCGTCACCAGCCCCTTACGGACGCGGCGGTCGTCGGTGACCAGAACAAAGCGCACCGGCAGATCGACGTCGGCGGACTCCGCCCGCATGACGTCGATCACGGGATCGACCTGGTCCGGGCTGTACTCGGGGCCAAAGACGATGACATGCGCCGGCGTGCCCGCCCTGACACCACGCCGGAAGGCCATGGCGACGGTGAACAGGTCGGCCTGTTCCTGGACGGTGCCGCCCCGCCCGGCGATGTAAGCCGGCATGGACGCGAACAGGTTCGGGTCCGTGCCCACCAGCAGCACGCGCAAGCCGGTCAGGTCGGGTTCGTCCTGAACGGCCTCGCCAGCGTCGACCACCGGCATCGGCAGGGTGACGGTGAAGGTGGAGCCTTCGCCCTCCACACTGTGCACCGTGATCCGCCCGCGCATCAGGTCCGTGAGGCTGCGGCAGATGGTCAACCCAAGGCCAGTGCCGCCGAACCGCCGGGTGGTTGAGCTTTCGGCCTGGGTGAAGGGCTGGAACAGCGTCGCCAGACCCTGTTCCGAGATGCCGATTCCGGTGTCGATGATCTGGAGGCGGACCCAGGCCATGCCGTCGTGGAGGGGTTCGGCCAGGTCGGCCCGCACCTGGACCAGGCCCGTCCGCCCATCACCGCTTCCGGTGAACTTGATGGCGTTGCCCATCAGGTTGAACAGAATCTGGCGCAACCGCACCTGATCGCCGATCACCCTGTCCGGAATGGCCGGGTCGATGAACGCGACCAGACGCACCCCCTTGGCGTCGGCGTTGCGAACCAGGATCTCGGAGACGCTCTCGACCACATCCCGCACCGAGATGGGCATCGTCTCCAGGCCCATCTTGCCCGCCTCGATCTTCGAGAAGTCGAGGATGTCGTTGATGATCTGTAGCAGGGCAAAGGCACTGTCGCGCACAATGCGCAGCATCTGCCGCTGCTCGCTGTCCATCTCGGTCTCGCCCAGCAGGTCGATCATGCCCACGACGCCGTTCATGGGGGTGCGGATCTCGTGGCTCATGGCGGCCAGGAAGGCGGACTTGGCGCGGGTCGCGCTCTCGGCCTTTTCCTTGGCCGTCATCAACTCGACCTCCATGCGCTTGCGGTCGGTGATCTCGGTGGAAATCCCGCACACCCCCTCCACGGCGCCGTCGGAATCGAACAGCGGAACCTTCATGGTCAGGAAGATGCGGTTGCCCATCTCCGCCCTGGCCACCTCCTCGAACGACTGGGGCACCCGCGCGGCGATGGTCGTCCGGTCGTGCTCCCGCAGCTCGGCGGCGAGATCTTCCGGGAAGATCTCGTCGTCGTGCCGGCCGATGACCGCGTCGCGGCTTAAGCCCGTCAGGGCCTCCCACTGCCGGTTCACCAGGATATAGCGCCCCTCGATGTCCTTGGCGAAGATGACGGCGCCGCTGTTCTCGATGACGCTTTCCAGCAATTGCCGGCTGTCGCGCAAGGCCTCCTCGGCCGCGCGCCGCTCGGTCACGTCCGAGACCGTGCCCACCATGCGGGTGGGCCTCCCCGTCTCGTCACGCTTGACCACCGCGCCCTTGGAGATCATCCATCGTTCCTCGCCGTCCTTGGTATGGGCGCGGTACTCGACCTCGTAGGCCTGGGTGCGACCGGTCCGGTAGGCATCGCCGGCGGCCAGGACCCCGGGCCGGTCGTCGGGATGCATGCTGTCCAGCCACAGGGCGCGCACATCCGCGACCTCGTCGCGCGTGTAGCCCAGCATCTCCAGATAGCGGTCGTTGACGATGGTCTCTCCGGTGATCAGGTCCACGTCCCACGACCCCAGGCTGCCCCCCTTGAGCGCCATGTCCAGGCGCTCGCCGCTGAGCGTCAGGTCCCGTTCCTTCTCTTTCAGTTCGGTGATGTCGTTCAGGGCGACCACAGTCAGGCCGGTGCGGGCGGTGCGCGTGCGCACCTCCAGCACGCGGCCCTTGGGCGTCTGGACTTGCCGGACCGTGTCCGACGGGCTTCGCACGCTCTGCATGCGATCGCGGACCAGATCCTCGACACTGGCGCCCGTTCCATAGTCGCCGCGCTCCGCCAGGAAACGGACGAGCCGCTCCGCCGGCGCGCCCGGTGCGATCAGGTCGCCCGGCACATCCATCATGTCTTGATAGACATCGTTGAACATGAGGAAGCGCAGGTCGCCGTCCAGGACACACAGCCCGTTGGACATGGTCTCCAGCGCCAGGGACAGGCGGTCCGATGTCCTCTCCAGTTCCAGCGTTCGGTCCCGGACCCTCTCCTCCAACTCATCCCGCGCCCGCAGCAGGACACGACTGGTGCGCTCGCCCAGCATCAGCGTGACCACCGTGGCGCCCGCCGACAGCACCAGGGTCAGCAGCAGGATCGCGCCCATGGTGTCGCGCAGCGTGGTCACGGGGCCCAGCGCCTCGGCGGCATCGATTTCCGAGGCGATGCCCAGCCCCAGGGGACCGTCCATGGTCCAGGCCCCCATGACCAGCGCGCCGCGGTAGCCTCGGTATCCCTGGAGGTCCAGGCCAGCGCGCCCCCCCAGCGCGCTCTGGGCCATGCGGGTCAGTTGGCCCGCCTCCGGACCTGGGTCCCACGCCCCCCGCCGGGTTGCCGGCACCCGGACCTCCAGGTTGAGGATGCTCGTCCGTCCGGGCGCAAGCCGGCCGGTGTCTTCCAGGACCGTCCGGAAGCGGCTGCGCGAGACCATCACGCCCGTCCGGTCGAAGGCATAGGTCTCGCCGCTGCGCCCCATGCGGCCCGTCTCCAGGATGCGCGCGAAGTCCCCCATGGGGTCCTCCCGCCGGGTCACGATCGCCAGCACCGTCCCGTAGGGATCGATGACGGGCGCGGCGAAGAACATGACGGCCGGGGGATCGGCGACCTGGGAGGCCGCCGTAGCGGTGTCCTGCTCCGCATCCGCGTCGGCCTCCGACGGATCGGGACGGATCGGTGGAATGGTGATGGCCTGTCCGGCCATCAGGCGGTTGAACGCGTCAGGCCGGCGTTCGATCAGCAGATCCTCGATCGTCAGGTCCACGTCGTCGGTGGCGCCGATGGCCGTGCCGTCCAACGCCACGATGGCGAAGCCCGTGGTCCCGAAGCCCCGTCCCTTGTCCCGGAAGAAGCGGCGCAGGTCGCCCAGCGCGGGCGACGCCTCGACCACCAGGCGGTCGCGCGGCAGCTCCATCAGCCGCCGAGTCAGGGCCACCAGATCCGGGTCGCGCCCCAACTGGGCGACTTGGCGTTCGCGGGCGTCGGTCCACATCCTCAGACGCTCGACCGTGCTGCCCAGGACGGTTTGCAGGTTGCTCCCGACGACTTCAAGAATGCGGACCCGGTTGTGCTGGTAGACCACCCAGGTCACGGTGAGCACCAGCAGGACCAGCACGGCCAGCGCCCCCAGCACCAGAAGACGCAGACGCCGCGAGCCCATCTGCAAGGCCAGGCTCTCGCTTCGGCCCGATCGCAGCAGCAGCCAGACCAGCGCCGCCAGAATCAGGATCACGGCGACCACGATCCCGGCCAGCAACCGCAGATCGGCGTTCGACTCCGGGATGGTCACGTCGGGAGGCGCCACCCGGTCCCAGACATCCGACCCGGCCGGCGGTTCCGCCGCCAGGCGGGGACGCCCGTCCACGCTCTCGCCGGCCCAGCGCGTGAGGATGGTCCGCACCTCCACGCGCCCCAGGGCGCTCAGGCCCTTGTCCAGGATGCCGGCGAGGATGGGCCAGTCCTTGCGCACACCCATGGCGAGGTCGGTCGGGGACCGCGACAGACGCCCATGGACGGAAAGGTCGTGCAGGCCCTGCTGTTTCATCACGAACATGGCCACCACGCGGTTGCCCACGTAGGCGTCAGCCTCGCCGCGCAGCACGGCGGCCAGGGCGGCCCGCGTGTCGGTGTACTCGCGGATGGCCACGTCGGGCTCATTGCTCCGGAACCACGCGACGTTGCCGGACCCGGCGTCCAGGGCCACCGTCAAGCCGCGCAAGCCGCTCTCATCCTCCAG
Source organism: Roseospira visakhapatnamensis (assembly GCF_014197915.1). Lineage (GTDB taxonomy): Bacteria > Pseudomonadota > Alphaproteobacteria > Rhodospirillales > Rhodospirillaceae > Rhodospira > Rhodospira visakhapatnamensis. The sequence continues at coordinate 100,566 of NZ_JACIGK010000006.1, read as the reverse complement.
GACGGGGCGGGTCCGGGGCGCGATGATGGCGTGGTTTATGGAGAGGTAGGGGGCCGTGACATGCATCCGGTCGCGCTGCCAGGGCCTGGGGGTGACGTCCATCAGGACATCGAGGCGCCGCTCCGCCAACTGGCCATAGAGATCGCTCCAGGCGCCGGGCACCATCTCCACACCCAGGCCGACCCGTTCGGCGACGCCGCGCAGGATATCGGCCGAGATGCCCTTGGGGTCCCCGTCGACACCGATGGTGTTGAAGGGCGGTGAGTCGGACATAAGGCCGACCCGGACGGTGCGGTGGGTGGCGATCCAGCGGCGTTCCTCCTCGCTCAGGGTCTCCAGCCAGCGCGCGTCCAGGGGCGCGGTCAGCCAGCGATCGCGCAACCGCGCCAGGTCCTCGCGCGGAATGGCGTGCAGTCCCTTGCGGAGGATGGAGAACACCTGCGGGGTCGAGGCGTGGACGGCCATGCGCAGCGCCCCGCTCTCCAGGTCCCGCCGGGCGGCGATCCGCACCCCTCGCACAAGCGCCCGCTGCTGGTGCCGGGTGTAAGACAGCCGGGTCGTCACGTGGGCGTCCACGCCGCCCTCGACCAGCCGCGTCAATCCCTCGCCATCGTCGTCCACGGACACCAGGGTTCCGGCGGTTCCCAGGTGTCCCCGCACCTCGCCCTCGCCCGGGCTCCCGCGCGCCATGCTGACGGTGCGCTCCGCGAGGTCACGGAACGCCTGGATGTCCATGTCATCCTCGCGCGTCACCACGATCACGGGATCGTAAGCGTAGGGATGCGTCATGATGAGATGCCGGCTCCGCTCGGGCGTGCGCGAGAGGCCGAGGGCCCCATGCACGGCCCCATCCAGAAGGTCGCTCTCCAGATCCGACCAGGACCCATAGAACACCGGGACGATGTCCGTCTGGAGCGCCTGGGCGAGCCGCTGAATGAAGTCGGCGTTGAAGCCGGCGTGGCTGCCGTCCTCGCCGACGATATCCAGGGGATCGAGGAAGTCGGTGACAGCCAGGCGAATGGCCGGCGTGGTCTCCAGCCATGCCCTCTCGTCGGGGGTCAGCGTCACGTCGGCGGCGGCCGGCCAGTGGTAGCGGTCCCGGGGATCGGCCAGCCAGCGCCGGTCGATGTCGGCCAGGACCCCGGCGGGAAGGGCGGCCAGCCCCTCGTTGACGGCCGTCACCAGCGCCGGGCGGTCGCGGGCGATCCCGGCATGCAGGGTGTTGCTGGACAGCATCTCCGGTCCACGGAGCACGGCCCCGCGCAGGCCCATGCGGTCAAGCACGCCGATCATGGCGGGCACTTCGTTGAAGACGGCATCCAGGGCGCCGGACACCAGGTCCTGGACCAGGGGCACGCCGTCGCCGTAGGGGACCGTCTGAAGGTCCGGATGGGTTCGGGTCAGGTGGTCGTGGTGGAGGGTGTCGCGCATGACCCCGACCCGCTGACCGCCCATGCGCGCGACCGACCGAACCCCGCGCGGGTCGGTCGCGCGAAAGAACAGGCGGGACTCCGTCCTGTGGATGGGCGCCGAGAACGCCATCCACTCGGCCCGCTCCGCCGTCTGGTTCAGGCCGGCGTGGATGTCCACGCGTCCCTCGCGCACGGCGGCCAGGCTCTCGAACCACCCGCAGGTTTCAAGGACGATGGGCCGCCCAGTCGTCTCCGACCAGGCCCGCCACAGGTCGACCAGAAGCCCCGCCGGCGTGCCGTCCGGCAACTGGACCGCGAACGGGGGATAGTCGTCGACGACGGCAATGGTCAGGGGCGCGGGATCCGCCTCTGTCGGCGCGGCCTCCTGCGCCCCGGCCGACGGCGGCGACAGCCCGAGGATCAGCACCGCCACCAGGGCAAGCAGGACGCGGATCAGGGCCAGACCGGGCCCCGGGCGCGCCCGGGTGGAAGAGTCGTCAGCGCTGCCGGGGCGACCGCCCCCGTCGCGGGCCGTCCCGAGGTGCGCCACACGGGCGGACGACTCCGTCGTCACCGTCCCTGCCCTCCTCCACGCCGGTTCGCCCCCTCGCGGGAAGCTCCATCACGCCCTTACGGTGTGGACACGAGTCACCTGCCGCTCGACCGGGCAAAATCCCTTTCGAGTACGGTATGGCTCCGCATCGGACGGAACAAGCGCGAACTTCGCGTCACCCGTTTCCGCCCGGCGGCCACCGCGCTCGTGACCGTCCCGTCCCCGTCCTTGGCCGACGGGAATGTCTCCACGGCACGGGCGGGCGAGACGGACCGCGACCCCGGCGCGGCGCGCGCGGACGATGAGCCGCCCGTCAGATCCGATGCAGGTTGTCGCGAAGCCAGTCCGCCATGGGCTGCGGTCGCCCGAAGAAATACCCCTGACGGATCAACCCCTTATACTTCTTCAGATACTGGGCGTGGTCATCCGTTTCAACACCCTCGGCGACAACATCAATCCTGAGCACGTTGCCGATGCTATAGATCATGTCGATGATCAGGGCATCGTTCGAATCGGTTGGCGCATCCAGAACAAAGGACTTGTCGATCTTGACCTCGTGGATAGGCAACCGCTTGAGATAGGACAAACTGGAATATCCCGATCCGAAATCATCAAGAGAAAACTTGACTCCTGTATCGCCAACTTTTTTCATTTTCTCGATAACGACGTCGATGTCGTGCAGCATCAAACCCTCCGTGACCTCAAGAACCAGAAGGGTGGGGTCGATACCGGCGGCGTGGACGGTGTGGCACACGTGATCACTGAACGTCGCGTCGGCGAAATGGGGCGGGCTGATGTTGACCGAGACCCTCAGCCGCTTTCCTTGCGCGTCGGCGTCCTGGATGAGCCTCACGGCCTGTTGAAGGACCCACCGGTCCAGATCGACGATCAGGCCCGTTTCCTCGGCCACCGGAATGAACTTCTCCGGCGACACCATGCCCCGCACGGGGTGGTTCCATCGAACCAGCGCCTCCGCGCCGATCACGTGGTCGGCACTGCTGACCTGCGTTTGCAGAAAGACTTGAAGTTGCTGATGTTCGAGCGCCGACCTCAGGTCGTGCACCATTGAAAACTTTTCTTTCGCATACTGCCCCATCGATTTGTCAAAGAAAAATATCTTGTTCCCGCCTTCCTTCATGGCGCGACTTCTGGCAATTTCGGCACATTGCAGTATCTTTTCCGGCGAATCATTTTGATCCGTTGGGAAGATGCTGACACCGAAACTGCATGTGACAACAAAATTGAAGGAATCAATTTGAAAGTGGCTGGCCAACGCCCCTTGAATACGCTCGGCCATGGCCAGGGCCCGCTCCGCGACCTCTTGCTTGCTTTCCTCCGACGGCAGAAGAATGATGGCGAACTCGTCCGCCGCCATGCGCGCGACCGTTCCGTCCCCCTGGATTTCCGCCGAAATCCGGTTGCCGATCTCCTGAAGAATCCGGTCTCCGACAGGCAATCCCCGCGCGTCATTAATGGATCTGAATGAATCGACATCCAAGACGAGGGTCGCCGAGACCATGTCGGTGCTCTTGCAGTATCGCAATGAAATATTGAGCCGGTCCAGGTAAAGGAGGCGGTTGGGAAGACCGGTCAGCGAATCATACCACGTCAGACGATCGATCTTTTCCTGCGTCTTCAAAGCGGCGGAGGCGTCATTAAAGATGATAACATAGTATGTCGCGAGACCGGCCTGTCCGCGAATGGTGCTCGCCGTCAGGAACTCGGGGTAGGTTTCCCCGTTCTTGCGAAGACCGCTCAGTTCGCCGTGCCAGCGTCCGTTTTCTTCCAGAAGCTCCCATATCCCGCGGCCATGCTCGGAGTCATGACTGAGGGGCTTGAACTCTCGAACGTCGTGCCCGAGAACGTCTTCCTCGGTGAAGCCCGAGATGCGGGTAAAGGATGGGTTGACGCGAATAATCTTGCCGGTCGTATCGCTGATGATGACGCCTTCGGCCGTGTTGTCGAGAATACGCTCCATCAGGTTCTGGTATATCTGACCTTCGCTCTGATTTTGCGCGCCGTCGGACAGGGACTTGCCGTCCTGCTGTAGTCGAACAATGTGGTCACAGAGTCTCTGGTTGGCCGACAACAGGTCGTCCATCATGCCGCGCGTGGTCATGTGCGTGCGCACGCGCGCGCGCACCAGCGGAATCTTGAACGGCTTGTGGATGTAATCGACGGCGCCGAGGCTGAAACCATGGGCCTCCGAAACGTCGTCGGTCAGGGCCGTCATGAACATGACGGGAACCTTCCGGGCCCGTTCGTCCTGCTTGATCTTCTGGCAGAGCCTGTACCCATCCATGTCCGGCATCATGATGTCCAGCAGGATCAGATCCGGCATGTCGTCAACGAACAGGGCGTCCCAGGCATCCTTGGCGTTCGTGGCGACGGAAATATCGTACTCTTCCCGCAGCGCCTCCAGCAGGGTCCGCAGGCTGGTGGGATCGTCATCCACCACGAGGATAAGAGGATACTTAGCGTTTCTTTGCATGTCGGGGTGGCGCATCGCCGAGCCTCCATCGGATCCCACGCCGCCGGCCACCGCTATGCTGGCGACGAGGGTTCCACGCGGTTCCGTCCATTGTTCTTGGCCCGATACAGGTTCTGGTCGGCCTCCCCGACCAGCGCCTCCACGCCCCCCTCGACGGACGGCACGACGGTGCCGCATCCCAGGCTGGCCGTGACCTGAAGGGGCTTGTCCACCGGCATGCCGTCGAACTGAAGGGCCTCGATGGCGCGCCGCGCGCCCTCGGCCACCGAGGCCGCCCCCGCTGCATCCGTCGAGGGCAGCACCAGGACGAACTCCTCCCCCCCATAGCGGGCGACATAGTCGCTCGGACGTCGGAGGTGGGCGTCGATGGTCGCCGCCACCACCCGAAGAACGTGGTCGCCGAACGGATGGCCGAAGGTGTCGTTCAGGGCCTTGAAATGGTCGATATCCACCATCGCCACGGACAGCGGCATCTTCTCGCGCATCATGCGCCGCCACTCGCGCGCGATCACCGTTTCGAAGGACCGGCGATTTGGGACACCGGTCAGGGCGTCGGTGGCCGCGAGGCGTTCCAGGGCCTCCGTCTTTCGTCGCAGATCGATGTGGGTGCGCACCCGCGCCCGCAGCACGGCGGTGGAAAAGGGTTTCGTCACGAAGTCCACGGCCCCCAGGGTGATCCCCTTTTCCTCGGTGGCCGGATCCTGGTCGGCCGTCAGGAAGATAATCGGAATCCGCTCAACGTCTGGTTCCGCCTTCAGGATGCGGCAGATTTCCAGGCCATCCATGTCCGGCAGGCGGAGGTCGAGAAGGATCAGGTCCGGTCCCTCGGACCGCGCCACATCCATACCCTGATGGCCGGACATGGCAACCAGTATTTCGTACGACTCCTTGAAAAGACCTGACAAAAGTCGAAGTGTATTCGGATCGTCTTCAACCAGGAGCAGAAGCGGCTTTTTACTGGAGTCTGATGTCATCATGCACGGCCTTTCGTAGCTCCGAGGCGGACTTCGCCGCTCCTGGCAGGTCGAATGTCTCTATTTTTTCCGCGACACTCATGAAAAGGTCTTGATGACGTCCACCCAAGTGCTCTCTCAGTGTATCAACGATCTCATCCGGCAACAATCGATGCTTTTCCAGCAACGAGACAATCTTGTCAAGGTCGGCGAGCGCCGCGTCCCGATCCAGGGAAGACGTCGACGGCGCCGCGGTCCGGTCCGGGACCATCGCCTCGATGAACGTCAAGGCCTTTGACAAGGCCTCATGGGTCGCCCCGCCATCCACGGCGCGCCCCGCATGCAGGTCCTCTTCCAGCCGCACCACGGCCTCGTAGATCTCGGTCGCGCCGATGTTCCCCGCCGATCCCTTGAGGGTATGGGCTAGGCGCGCGGCCAGCGTCGTATCCCCGCGGTCCATGGCCTCGTCGAACGTCTGGCTCCACTGTTTGCTTTCCTTGGCGAAGACTAGCAACAACCGGGCCAGCAGCGCCGTGTTTCCCGACAGACGGGACAGAACGAGGGGAAGGTCGAATCCCTCCATCTCCCCGGGAAGTCTGGATGGCGGCGCGTCGGGCGACGGCGCTGGGTCGGGCGGCGCTGGGTCGGGACGCCCCGTCTCCGGCGGCACCGCGTCCCTGTCGGGAAGCCAGGCCACGAGCGTGCGCTCCAGCAGGGTCGTGTCGATGGGCTTGGACAGGTAGGCATTCATGCCGATGTCGAGGGCCGCCGCCCGGTCCTCGTTGAACGCGGCGGCCGTCATGCCGATGATGGGCAACGTCTCGCACCCCGCCAGGGTCCGAATGATCTGGGTGGCCTGCAAGCCGTCCATGACCGGCATGTGCACGTCCATCAGAACGAGATCGTAGGCGATGGTCGCCACGGCGGTCACGGCCTCCGCGCCGTTGTCCACGATGTCCAGTTCGGCCCCCAGGCTCGTCAGGATGTGGAACGCCACCTCCTGATTGACCACATTGTCCTCGGCCAGCAGAAGCCGCGCGCCCCGAAGCCGGCTCGTCCCCGGGCCGTCGGCACCATCCGCGCGCGCCGGCGTCCCGCGCCTCCGCGTGGCCGGCGGATCCGGCGCGAAAACGCGGGACAGCGTCTCGAACAGTTTGGAGGCGGTGGCCGGCTTGGCCAGGACGACACACGACGGGTCCTCGTCGACGGCCGCGCGCACCGCCGGGTCCGTGCCGGGGTCGACCAGATAGACCAGCGGCAGGCCCGTGGACTGGCAGAAGGCCCGCAGCCGGGCGGCGCCGACCTCGCGGTCGTCGTCGGCGGAGTCCGACGGCAGGGTATCCGCGACGATGGCCTTGCACGGCGTGCCCTGTGCCTCGGCCGTCTCCAGAACCCGCCGGGCTGTGTCCTCGTCCGGGGCATCCATGCCCTGGATACCCCACATCGCCAGATGTGACCGCACGATGTCGCGGCTGGCCTGCGAGCCCCCCAGCAACAGGACCTGCCGTTCCAGGGGCACCCGCGCGTCCACCGCCTCGGCGTCCTGCACCCCGAAGCGCGCCGTGAACCAGAACGTGCTGCCGGACCCGGGGGCGCTGATCACGCCGATCTCGCCGCCCATGAGGGTCACCAGGTGCCGGCAGATGGCGAGCCCCAGGCCGGTCCCGCCGAAGCGTCGGGTGGTCGAGGTATCCGCCTGGGAGAACGGCGAGAAGATTCCGGACTGCTGTTCGACCGTCATGCCGATGCCGCTGTCGGTGATCGTGAACTTCACCGTGCAGTCCCGCGCGGTCCCCTGGTCCCTCCGGGCGGCGATGCTCACGGTACCCGACGTGGTGAACTTGAGCGCGTTGCCGACCAGGTTGGTGAGAACCTGCGACAGACGCAGCGGATCGCCGACCAGCCTGTTGGGAACATCCGGGGGAAGATCGATCAGGAGTTCGACGCCCTTGCCGGACGCCGAGAACGTGAACATGTCGAAAACATTCTGGAAGACGTCGTCAAGATCAAAGGGTTCCGCCTCGATGACGATTTTTCTCGCCTCCATTTTTGAGTAGTCGAGAATATCATTCAGAATGGCCATCAGTGATCGCGACGCGTTCAGTATTTTTCCAATGAAGTCCTTCTGCTGATCATCCAGGCTGGTTTTTTGCAGCAGTTGCGCCAGCCCCAGCACCGCGTTCATGGGCGTGCGAACCTCATGGCTCATGTTGGCGACGAACTCGCTCTTGGCGCGGTTGGCCTGCTCTGCCTGGACGGTTCTTTTCTCCAGTTCGGCGTTCAGGGCCTCCAGCCGGACCTGGGCGGTCTTGTAGTCCGAAACATCGGTGACGATCGCCACGATCCCCTGAACCGCCCCGTCGACGATGTCGGGCATGTAGTTGGCGATCACGTACATCGTCCCGCCACCCGGCGTCACACGCTCCTGTTCGAAGATCTCCGTGCGGCCTTCCATGGCACGCAGGAAGCGCGGGTAGTTTTCGGCATAGATATCATCGGTCATCAACTCGCCGACCGTCTTGCCGATGCACAACCCTTTCGGAAGACCCAATGCCATGCCGAAGGCCACGTTGGCGAAGGTGCATCGCTCGTCGGTCGTCCAGTAGGACACGGTGGAGGGGATGGAATCCGTGACCGTTTCCAGCAGCCGGTTCGTGGCGGCCAACTGGTGCGTCCGCTCATCCACAAGGAGTTCAAGTCCGTCCTTGTACTGCTCCAGCTCGCGCCGCATCACCAGCAGTTCGGTGATATCCTGCAAGGCGAGAAAGACCCGCCCGGCCAGCGGGCCGTCGCTCGCCAGGGACATCGAGACCAGAAGGTCGACGGCCGATCCATCCCGGGCCGTGGTGCGGACCTGACCGGCGGTCACGTCCGTGCCCCCCTCCGCCGCCAGATGGAGAAGACCGCCCAAGACGACCTTCTGGCCCTCCGGGTCCGTGAACACGTCGAGGAGCGTCGACGCCTGATCGCCCCAGGCCTCGGTCAGCGATCCGGCGCCTCCCCGCGTGACAATGGTCATCGCCGCCAGCAGGTCGGCGACCTGTGGCGGGGCCAGCACATCCGTGGACGCGGGCGATGGTTCCGCGCCCGCCTGGACGTCCTTCCATAGCGCCAGGCCGTTCTGGGCGTCGACCTCCAACAGCGTCACCGGCGCCGTCGTCAGCAGGGCCTGAACCCGTTCGTAGGCCTCCCTGGCCCGCACCTCGGACCGCTTCAGGTCCTCGATGTCCGTGTTTGACCCGTACCACTTCACGAGCCGTCCCTGGTCGTCCAGGATCGGTTCGGCCCGGGTGGCGAACCACCGATACTGGCCATCGTGACGCCGGATGCGGAAGTCGACGTCGAGCTGGATCAACTGCTCCACGGACGCCTTCCAGCGCGCGAACAGCCAGTCCTTGTCATCGGGATGCACCTGCTCCAGCCAGCCGGTGCCGAGTTGCTCGTCCTCGCCGATACCGGTGTACTCGACCCACTGCCTGCTCAGGTAGTCGCAGAGCCCGTCCGCATTGCAGGTCCAGACCAGATGCGGCATGGACTCGGCCAGGGTCTGCCATTTTCGCCGGCTCTCCTCCAGGGCGACGGACATGCTGTACCGTTCGGTATCGTCGAGACCGACAATGGCGTACTGCTGCCGCGTCTTGGCTCGCACCGCGATGGGGAAGACGTTCAACAGAACGCGCCGATCATGGCTCGTCTCGCCAGCGGCGAACCGAACATGGCGGACGCGAAGTCGATAGGCCTGCTCCAGCAGGTGCCCGAACGACCTGAACGACTCATCGCCATCCTGATCGGTCACGAGAGAGTCAAGAAAGCTTCGCCCGACGAGGTCATCAGAGGAGTCGGCACCCATGACCCTGGCGCCGGCTTCATTGATGAAGACGATACGCCCCGAGCCGTCGACGACCGCGATCAGGTCATGGCTACTTTTTACGAGGGAGACGTAAACCTCTTTTTCGTATTCCAGTCTATGGCGCAACGACAGGTCAACGACGCTGGCCATGACCATGGGCTGCCCCTCCATCAGAAGGCGGCCCAGGCTGACATTGACGGGCACGCTCGCGCCGTCCTTCGTGCATCCGGTCCGGTCACCACCACGGGCGAGCCGGTCGATTTCGGCCAACAACTCTTCCGCCCGCAGGGGCGGACGATGCTCGTTCAGGTGACCAGGGAGCAAATCCTCGATGGTCTTCCCGATCAGGTCGCCGGCCCCATAGCCGAACAATGTTTCCAGGGCGGGGTTGGCGATGACGATGGTCCCGGACATGTCGGCGACCAGGATTCCGTTGGGCGACACCGTGACCAGATCACGAAACACCTCCTTCGCCTGATTCAGCCGGCCCAGATTCTCCGCCTCGGTTCGGGCGCGAACAAGGTCCAGCGCCTCCCGCCGGCGGGCCGAGGAAAGCCGCTGAACCGTGACACTCAGGCCGTAGAAGATCAGACTGATGACAAGCGTGACCGCGCCGACTTCCAGCCAGATCCGCCTGGCCAGGTCAGCCAGCACCACATGCGGCACGTGCGTCAGAACCGTCCAGCGGCCGCCAAGCTCGACAGGATTGCCCGAACGGCCAACGGGGGCCGATCGCTCCCACGTCCACAGTCCCGAGGTCGTCCGGACCTGCCCGCTGGTGGTCGCGCGAATGGCCGCCCACGTGTCGGGATCGGACTCGGCCAGCGCGGTCCCGCGCCCGAGCGCCACCGCCCAGGCCTTGTCCGGATTCTCATGCACGGCCCAATGGCCCGACGAGTCGAGGATCCTGACATTCTGATTTCCGTCAAATAAATCCAGGATTCTACCAAGTACATCACCAACAGATACGTTGATGATGAAGAGTCCTTTGTCCTCCTCGTTGATAACGCCCATTCGAATTGCGACCCGAACAGTCGGCACCAGAGGCCTCTCAATATTTCCATGCTCTCTATTCAAATCAAAACTCGAAACATATATCGAACCAGGACTCAGAGCCATGGTATTCAACAAGTATCGCGACTCGCTCTTGTCCTGCAACGCCGACGCGGGGACAGCCATGACCGAGCCTCCGACCCGGTTGACCCGGATCAGCTCCACGCCATCCGCTCCGATCCACCGGGCCTGAATGTAGGTGGGGTTTCGATTGAGCAGCGTCGAAAACGCATTCTCCAGGCGCTCGGCCGGCTTCAGGGACTGAAGAACGCCTCGGACATCGTTCTCGTGGGTCAGGCCGGCCAGGTGACTCATGGCCGCCTCGATCGGGGTGTTGAGCTGACGGCTGGCAATGGAGACCGTGTTATGTTGATCGGTCTCGATACGGTTGACCTCGTTGTCGTAACTCAGGGCGCCGATGATACCGCCACTGACCAGCGCGACCGCCAACAGGGGCAGGAAAAGCGGCAGCGCCGGCTTCCAGCGCCGCCAACCGCCCCCGCCGGACGTATCCGGCTCCGGCTGACTGTCAAGATGTGGAGCGCTGGTCATCGCGGCCTCGTTCATGGCGGTGAGCGGCATGCTGCCGTTCGGCGATTGAGTCTCACGCATCCGCCGCCGGTCTTGCGACGATGTGTCCCGGGGAGCAAGGGTCAATCCTCCGCCGTCGCCCCCGTTCGGAACGCGTCCAAGGATACGGTATATCGCATCGCGCGGTCGCGATCGATCTTGGCACGGCATGGTTCCATAACCCCAGTGGACGGCGGTAACGGTCACCACGGACCCACGAGGCTCGTCCCCCATTCCACGGGGGCCGAGTCCATCCCCACCCTGGCCACCCTCTTCGAAAGGGGACGAAGTCCGGGCACCGGGTCGGGTCTTGGGTCATACCGCGTCCGCCCGCCACGCCTTGAAACGCCATCCTGAGTCCTGCTGAGTCGTCGCTCCCATGGCGACCGGCTGTCCAACTCGTGCTAAAATGGTGACGGTATGCGTATCGGGCCAGACCGTGTCGAACCGGACGATGTCGAACCAGACCGTGCGTGATGGGCGAGGAGACGCAGGATGAGGACAGCGACGGCCACGGGCGCCGCGTCGTCCGCCCGGACGGTCCAGGGCGCCCGGCGACCGCGCCGGAGTCTGATCCTGATTCTGGCCGGCCTTGTCGGTCTCTGTGGGTCTCCAGAGCCGGCACGGGCCGACGCCGCTGGGCCCGCCTGCGTGGAGAATGGCCGCCTCCTCTATCTCAACGGCCACAGGGCCTACGGGCGGTGCCATGGGGGCGATCCGGTCCTGCTCTATGGTATCGACGCCCCGGACGTGAAGCAGACCTGCACGCGGGAGGGCGAATCCTGGCCCTGCGGCCGTCACGCGGCATCCATGCTGCTCCGCCTGACCCTGAACCGGACCGTCCGCTGCATGGGTAACTCGCGGGATCGCGAGGGGCGGCTGATCGGCGTCTGCCATGTCGACGGCATGGAGGTGAACCGGATGATGGTCCAGCTTGGTTTCGCCGTCACCACCGGCACCCGCTACACCCAGGACCAGGACGAGGCCCGCGCCGCCCGCCGGGGCCTGTGGGCGGGGCCGTTCGACCATCCGGCCGATTGGCGCGCCGCCCGGTAGGCGTCCGCCGGACCGTCGCGGGCGGACACGCGGGCCGCCCCGCCCCCCGGCACGGCGACGTCCAGGATCGCGCGCCGGCCGCGTCACACCCGGGCCGAGTCCGGCCCCGTGGTCCCGGCCCCCATGGCCGCATCGGCGGTGTCCTTGTCGGTCCGGGGAGTGATCTTGCGCGCGGTCCCCGGGTCCATGTCCGGCGTGGCGGAGACCAGGGGGACCCGGCGCACCTCCTCCGGGCGGCGGTCGGGCGGCGTGACGATGCCGCCGGAGATGACCATCTTGATGCCATCCTCCACCGACATGTTCAGCACGACGATGTCCTCGCGCGGCAAGAACAGCAGGAACCCGGAGGTCGGGTTGGGCGTCGTCGGCAGGAACACGTTCACGCACTCCTGGGCCGTCAGGTTCTGCACCTCGCCCTCGGTCACGCCGGTGATGAAGGCGATGGCCCAGATGCCCCGACGGGGGTACTCCACCAGCACCACCTGCCGAAAGGCCGTGGACTGCTGAGCCAGCACCGTTTCCAGGATCTGCTTCAGCGCGCCGTAGATGCTGCGGATCAGGGGCATGCGGTTGAGGAGCCGCTCGCCCGAGCGGAACAGGATGCGCCCGACCAGCCCCGTGGCGAAGGCGCCGATCATGATCAGCAGGGCCACCATGACCAGCAGGCCCAGCCCCGGAACACTGAAGTCCAGGTGGTACTGGTCGGGAATCATGTTGGCCACCTGCTGGTCCACGAACTCGATGAACTTCCAGGCGACGAAGAAGGTGATGGCGGCCGGCGCCGTGACCAGGATGCCGGCGAAGAAATGGTTGCGCAGGCGGGCGGTGAGCGACACGCCCTGATGGGATGCTGGTCCGGAGGTGGGTCCGGCGGCGCGCTTCTTGCCGCGCGCCGGCCGATCGGATGGGTTGGAACGGTCGGGGGAGCCCCCGGGACGCTGAGGTATGGACATGCACGGGTCCTGTTGTTCTGCGACCGCCGGCCCCGTGCGTCGGCACGGACGGTGGCGGCACAGGCGCGGGTCAGTGGCGAGCGGCGTTTAGCGCCAATATGGCGCTTTTTGAGGGCAGCGCCAGGGCGACGTTGCCGCCCGCCCCCGAACCCGGCGTGTGTCGGGACCGCGCGGCTCCGGATGCCGCCCGGGCCGCCGGACAGGGCGCCTCGATCAACGACCCGACGACAGACAGGCCGGCCGGGCGACGGGCATGACCGGCCGGTGGTGGAAGGCGGTGGTGGGAGTGGCGGGAGTGGCGACCGGTCCGCGCCGGCACGCTCAACTCAAGGCGGCCGCGGGCCGCCCGGCGACCAGCGCCGCCTGGAGGGCATTGGTCAGTCGCTCGTTCTGGAGGGGCTTGAGAACATGCGCGTGCGCGCCGACCCGGTAGGCTGCCTCCATGTCCGGCGGACGCAAGCGCGGTGTCATCACCACGACCGGCGCGATCCGGGTCGACGGATGGGCCTTCAACAGCAACAGCCCGGTCACGCGGTCCATGTCCTGCATCATGCCGTCCAGCAGGATAACCGCCGGCGGTTCCTGGCAGGCCAGGCGCAGGCCCCCAAGAACATCCGGCACGGCCAGCACCCGCCCGTCGCGACTTTCATCCAGGATGCGGCGCATCACCTGCGCCGTGCGCGGATCCTCGTCAATGACCAGAATGTTGGCTCGGAACCCGTTGTGAGACACGGAAACCATGGGACAGAACCTCCGCCAGGAAACGCACGCCGGCCGCATCGTCCCATCCGGCGCGGCACTCGCGGCCCATCGCCCGGGGCGGTGTCCGGGACCGGGACGTCCAGACACCGGGGCGGGACCGCTGATCGCACACGCAAGGATGAGCGCCGGATGTCGGCCAAGCACCCGGCATGCCAAGGCTGTCGGAGGTATCCACCAGGGTTCACCGGCCGCCGGACGCGGCCACGCCGATCCTCCGAAAGGCCCGGTTTCGCGGGCCCCGGGCCGGACCGGCCACCACCCGCGCGGGATCGCCCCCCGAAAAACAGATCGTGTCAGTGAGATATACACGGCATGTGCGCGACGCCCCGCGTGTCACATTGACCGGCGCCGGCCGGCATCCCGGGTCATTCTGACCCGCAGGACGCGACGCACCCCGTCACGGCCACCGGCACAAAACCACCCTTGAAAGGCGTGCCACGGTTTCGACATGCTGGGCGACCCATCATGCGGGTTCGTGTGCCTCATTGCTCGCCGATCCTGCCGCATCGCCGCCACCGCGTCGGCCGGATGACGGGTTCAGCCGGGATACCCCTCGCTCATGTCGTTCCTGTCGTTCCTGTTCGGCGATGCCGAGAAGCCGCCACCGGATCCCTACTGGCAGCGCGATGACAAGGCGCGCTTCTTTCGGCTGCTGGCCCTGAAGACGACTCGCCGCGACCTGGCCGGGCGCGGCGGCGTGTTCGTCGTGTTCCACGGCGGCGTGCAACCGCGCTGGGTCTATGTGGGCAGCACCGCCAATCTGGGGGCCACCGTCATGGCGTTGCAGGACCACCCGGACCTCACGACCCTGGAGGCGCGGGGCGGCCTGTTCATGACCTGGGCCTACATCAAGGCCGACAAGCGCGACGGGGTCGTGACCTACCTTCGGGCGCGCATGAAACCCGAGTTGGACCCGTCGGACTTGGACAAAGCCCTGGGCTGCGCGCCCAAGGGCGCGCGCCCGCAGCCCGTCCAACTGCCCGGGTAAGATCGCGGGCAGACCGCGCCCGTCCACCACCGCCGTCACCGGAACCAGGGGGATCAGCCGGATCGGTCATGGCTGTGCCCTGTTTCAGGACTCGTTTTCGACTCGCTCATTGCGGAAGCCTTCCCAGAGGAAAAACCGTGACACGCTATCACCTCGACGATCGCTCGATCGATCTGGCCGCCTTGCGGACGCGTCTGGAAACCTCCGATCTGATTCCAAGCCAGGAACCCCTGCTCGACGGGCTCGACGCCAAACTGACCGCTCTTCGCGCGACGGAACTAGAGTCGGTCGCGGACTTGCGGGCCGCGCTCAAGTCGCAGTCGTCCCTGGCCTCCCTGTCGGCAGCGTCCGGTGTCGATCCGGAATACCTGCGATTGCTCAAGCGAGCCGTCGGTGGGTTCTTCCCGAAACCGAGACCGCTGAGTGATGTTGACTGGTTGGACAGTGACATCGTCTCGCGTCTCAAGGAGGCAGGTATAACGAACACCCAGACGCTGTTTGACGCGGCGTCCAACGGAACGGGCGCCCTGGCGACAGATCTCGGCGCGGATGCCAACGATCTGTCGGACCTCGTCGCGATCTCCGACCTGTGTCGCATTCAGTGGGTCAGTCCAAAGTATGCAAGGGCGCTGCTGGCCGCCGGTCACGCCAGCGCCGTGACGGTCGCCAGGGCCGATCCTGAAGCCCTGGTCCAGGCGATCGCGACCGCGAACCAGGGTGCCAAGTTCTACGGCGGCGAGGTGGGCTTGAGAGACGTGAGGCGATTGGTGGCGGCCGCGGCCTATATTCCCCAGACACGGCCCCAGCCCGGACCCTGAACCCGGGCGGGGGGCGCCGACCACGGATGTCTTGGGCATCTCCAAGACCGGCCGATGGACGTCCACCACCCGCGTCGCCCTGTGGGGAGACCGAATTATGGGGACGCGACCCGCCCCCGCACCGGAGGGTCACGGGGGCGGGTTGGAAGCGGGAGCGGGCCGGTGCCGCCGCTGGTATCAGGCGTCGAGGAGGCCCATCTTCTTCCGCAACAGCTCGTTCACCATGCCCGGGTTGGCCTTGCCCTGGGTCTGCTTCATGACCTGCCCCACGAACCAACCCAGCAGCTTTTCCTTGCCGCCCCTGACCTGCTCGACCTTGTCGGGGTTCGCCGCCATGACCGCGTCGATGGCCGCCTCGATGGCGCCGGTGTCGGTGACCTGCTTGAGGCCGCGCTCTTCCACGATCCTGTCCGGCGCCTCGCCGGTCTCGACCATGATCTCGTAGACATCCTTGGCGATGCGCCCGGAGATGGTGTCGTCGGCGATCAGGTCGATCAACTTGCCCAGGTTTTCGGCGGAGACGGGGCTCTCGTCGATGCCCAGGCCCCTCTTGTTGAGCGTGCCGAACAGGGTGGAGATGACCCAGTTGGCGGCGGTCTTGCCGTCCCGTCGCCGGCCATCGCTTCCCTGGGCGACGGCCTCGAAGAAGTCGGCCTCGCGGCGGTCCACCACCAGCACCGAGGCGTCATAGGGCGTCAGGCCGAAGTCCTGGATGAACCGCGCCTTCTTGTCGTCGGGCAGTTCCGGCAGGGTGGCGCGGATACCCTCCACGAAGGCGTCGTCGAACTCCAGGGGCAGCAGATCCGGGTCGGGGAAGTAGCGGTAGTCGTGCGCCTCTTCCTTGCCGCGCATGGAGCGGGTCTCGCCCCGGCCAGGGTCGAACAGGCGCGTTTCCTGGGTAACCTCCCGGCCCGCCTCCCAGATCTCCACGTGGCGCGCGGCTTCCACCTCGATCGCCTGCATGACGAAGCGCACCGAGTTGACGTTCTTGACCTCGCAGCGGGTGCGCAATTCGGTCGAGCCCACCGGACGCACCGACACGTTGACGTCGGCGCGCATGGAGCCTTCCTCCATGTTGCCGTCGCAGGTGCCGAGGTAGCGAAGGATCGAGCGCAGCTTGCGCAGGTAGGCGCCGGCCTCCTCGGGGCTGCGCATGTCCGGCTTGGAGACGATCTCCATCAGCGCCACGCCGGCCCGGTTCAGGTCGATGAACGACTTGGTGGGGTGCTGATCGTGCATGGACTTGCCGGCGTCCTGCTCCATGTGCAGGCGCTCGATGCCCACCGCGCGCGACGATCCGTCGGGCATGTCCAGGATGACCGTGCCCTCGCCGACCACCGGCAATTCGTACTGGCTGATCTGGTAGCCCTGGGGGAGATCCGCGTAGAAGTAGTTCTTCCGCGCGAAGACGCTGCGATGATTGATGTGCGCGCGCAGGCCCAGGCCGGTGCGCACCGCCTGCTCGACGCAGACGCGGTTGATCACCGGCAGCATGCCCGGCATGGCGGCGTCCACCAGCGAGACGTGGCTGTTGGGGGCGCCGCCGAAGGTGGCCGAGGCGCCGGAGAACAGCTTGGCCTGGGAAACGACCTGGGCGTGCACCTCCAGGCCGATGACGACCTCCCAGTCGCCGGTGTCGCCGCGAATCACGTAAGCAGGGGCGGGCGTGTCATCCATTGGGGCATCCATCGGTCTCAACCCTCCAGCAGGGTCGGCTTGGCGGTGAAGGCGGCGGCCTTCTCCAGGGCGCGCCCGGCGCGCAGCACGGTGTCCTCGTCGAACGGGCGGCCGATCAGTTGCAGGCCCTGGGGCAACCCCTCGCCGGTCAGCGCCACCGGCACCGACAGGCCCGGCAGACCGGCCAGCGAGGTGGGCACGGTGAACACGTCGTTCAGGTACATGGTGACGGGGTCGGTGACCTCCTGGCCCAGCGGGAAGGCGGCCGAGGGCGTGGTGGGTGTCAGGATGACGTCCACGCCATCGTCGAAAGCGGCCCTGAAGTCGCGGGCGATCAGGCTGCGCACCTTCTGCGCCTTCAGATAGTAGGCGTCGTAGTAGCCGGCCGACAGGGCATAGGTGCCGATCAGGATGCGCCGCTTGACCTCGGTGCCGAAGCCGGCGGCGCGGGTCTTGCGGTACATGTCATGGAGGCTGTCGCCCTCGTCCACCACCCGCAGGCCGTAGCGCACCCCGTCGTAGCGGGCCAGGTTGGACGATGCCTCGGCCGGGGCGATGATGTAGTACGTCGCCAGGGCGACCTTCGTGTGCGGCAGGCTGATATCCACGATCCGGGCGCCGGCATCGCGCAGCATCTCCATGCCGCGCGTCCACATGGCGTCGATCTCGGGCGACAGGCCCTCCTCCGGGCGGTACTCCCGGGGGATGCCCACGGTCAGGCCCGCGATGCCCTGCTCGACGGTGGCGGCGAAGTCGGGCACCGGCACGGGGGCCGAGGTGGAATCCTTCGGGTCATGCCCGGCCATGGCGCCCAGCATCAGGGCCGCGTCGGTGACCGTGCGGGTCATGGGGCCGGCCTGGTCCAGCGACGAGGCGAAGGCGACGATGCCCCAGCGCGAGCAGCGACCGTAGGTGGGCTTCAGGCCGACGATGCCGCAGAAGCTGGCCGGCTGGCGGATGGAGCCGCCGGTGTCGGTGCCGGTGGCGCCCAGGGCCAGGCGCGCCGCCACCGCCGCCGCCGAGCCGCCGGAGGAACCGCCGGGCACCAGCCGGGTCTCCGGATCTCCCGCGCGGGTCCAGGGATTGACGGCGCCGCCGAAGGCGCTGGTCTCGTTGGACGAGCCCATGGCGAACTCGTCCATGTTGGCCTTGCCCAGCATGACGGCGCCGGCGTCCCACAGGTTGGCCGAGACGGTGCTCTCGTAGGGGGGCACGAAGGGGGCCAGGATGTTGGAGCCGGCGGTGGTCCTGACGCCCTCGGTGCAGAACAGGTCCTTGATGGCCAGCGGGATCCCGTCCAGGGCGCCCCGCGTTCGCCCGGCCTTGCGGCGCCCGGCCTTGCGGCGATCGTCGCTGGCGCGCGCCATCTCCAGGGCCCGCTCACCGGTCTTGGTGATGATGGCGTTGAGATCCTCGTGCGCGTCCACGGCCGCCAGATGGGCCTCGGTCAGGGCCACGGCGGTCGTGTCGCCGGCCTCCAGGGCGGCGCGCGCCTCGGCGATGGTCAGGTCGGTGAGCTTGGTCATGGCGCGCGATCCTACTCCACCACCTTGGGAACCAGATAAAAGCCGTCCTGGCCGTCCGGCGCGTTGGCGGTCACCCGCGCCGTGTCGTCGCCCTCGGTCACCACGTCGTCGCGCCACGGCAGGGTCATGGCGGCCACGCTGGTCATGGGCTCGACATCGCTGGTGTCCACCGCGCGCAATTGCTCGATCCAGCCCAGGATGCCCGAGAGTTCGCCCGCCAGGGGCTCAAGCTGGGCGTCGGGAACGTCGATGCGGGCCAGGAAGGCGATCTTGCGGACGGTTTCTTTGTCCAGGGACATGGAGTAGACATCTCCGGCTTTTGGGGCCCTTCGGGGCGTCGGGCACGGCCTTTTGTTTACTCGGAAGGCTCCGGGCTTGGCAACCGTGGTGGGCCGGCCCGGGCGGTGGCGCGATGGGGAGGAAACGGGCGTGATCCTGCCGGATCCGATGGCGATGGCGGCGGCGTTGCCGGCGCGTGGGGCGGTGTTCGGCCTGGACCTCGGCACCAGGACCATTGGCCTGGCCACCTCGGACGCGACCCGGACGGTGGCGTCGCCGCTCGAAACCCTGCGGCGGACCAAGTTCACGCGGGATGCCGAGGCGCTGTTCGCGCGCATGGATCATCGCGCGGTCGTCGGCCTGGTGCTGGGCTGGCCCCGGGAGATGGATGGCCGGGAGGGGAGCCGATGTCAGGCGACTCGAGCATTCGCCGATAATTTACTGAAAATAAGAGACATTCCTCTCCTGTTCTGGGATGAGCGCTTGTCCACCAGCGCGGTCCAGCGCATGATGGTCGAGGAGTTCGATCTGTCGCGCGGCCGGCGCGCGGCCAAGGTGGATGCCGCCGCCGCCGCATACATCCTTCAGGGGGCGCTGGAAGCCCTGGCGCGAGGGCGTCCGGTCTCGTGACACCGGGGATCCGGGCGGCGAGCCGCCGTGGCATGCGCGCCGCCACCGCTCGCGCCGTCACGCCCCCCGATCCGTCTGGAGCATGCGCATGATTGAGGACCCAGGCAGGGGAAACGGACCCACTCGTGTCGGCGTCGGCGTCGCCGCCGATGCTGGCGCGCAGACGCCGCCGGCCCCGAAACGCGGGGCACGACGCAAACGGGTGCTGAAGGGCGCCAGACTGGTGCTGGGGGGCGGCCTGTCGACCCTCGACTGCACCATCAAGGACATCTCGGCCACGGGAGCGCGGGTCCGCCTCGCCGACATCACCCGGATCAGCGGCCGCCTGCTTCTGGCGATGCCGGACGGCGAGATGCTGGACGCCGAGGTCATCCGCAACGTCGGCATGGAGGTCGGCCTGCGGTTCTGTGGAGACACCCGGCCCTCGTTCGCGCCGCCCCCCGACCCCCTGGAAGTGGTGATCGAGGCCCTGGACCGCCTGCCCCTTGATGAGCTTATCGGCAAGCTTCAAAGCCTCCCGGTCATCGAGGACAGCGAGGTGACCGAAGCGGTGGCCAGCGTGACCCTGTCCGTCGATCGTCTGAAAAAAGTGCTTCGGGCGCACATCAAGGAATGGTAGATCCCGGCATGGAGATCCGGGGGCACGCGGTCAGGAGACCATGACCACATGGCATCACATTCGGAGTTTTCACGGGCGGAGTTTTCACGGGCGGGGTTTGCCCGGGTTCGGTCCGGGACGCGGCCATCGTGGTTACGCGCGTCTGAGTCGCGCCGGCGATTCTGGGTCTGGTCTCGTCTCCTGATTCTGGCCGCCGCCCTGCCCGCCAGTATCCTTGCGTTGCGCCAGACCGAGCTGTTCAGCCCGGTCATCGAACCCTACGACCGCACCCTATACCAGCACTGGATCGACGCCGACGGCGATTGCCGGGACACCCGCCAGGAGGTCCTGATCCGGGACAGCCGCGTCACTCCGCAGATGACCGTCGACGGCTGCCAGGTGCTCTCCGGACGCTGGATCGATCCCTACTCGGGACGGACGCTGACCGATCCGCGCGATGTCGATATCGACCATCTGGTGCCGCTGGCCGAGGCGCATCGCTCCGGCGCCGACGGCTGGAGCACCGAACGCCGCCGTGCCTTCGCCAACGACCTTTCCTCGCCGCTGACCCTGGTGGCGGTGAGCGCCCGGTCCAATCGCGCCAAGGCCGATGGCGACCCGCTGAGCTGGTTGCCGGGCGATCCGCGCCGCTGGTGCGCCTACACCGGGGCCTGGCTGTCGGTGAAGGCCCGTTGGACCCTGGACCAGGACATGCCGGAACGCCTGTGGACCGACGCGGTTGTGTGGACCTGCCAGAAGATGCGCCGGTTGGTGTTGTGACACCAAAGATCATTGAGGATGACCGTCGCAGTGCCCGATGGGGCCGCGTCCCCTCCCCTACGCCCCGGACTCGGCCATCAGCCGCGAGACGAGGGTGTCCAGGTCGCCCCCCCGGTACAGATGACCGGCAATACCCAAGGCATGGCCGGCGGCGCCATCGCTGGGCTTGTCGCCAAGGATAAACGACCGCGCCGGATCCACCGGAAAGTCCGCCATGGCCTGTCGCAGCAGGCCGGGACCTGGCTTGCGGCAGTCGCAGGCCACCCGATAGCGACCCAGGCCCCGGGTGGCATGGTGCGGGCAGTAGTAGAAGGCATCCACCCGCGCCCCCCGCGCCGCCAGGTCGGCGGTCATCCAGCGGTGCAGCGCGCGCACCGTCTCCTCGTCGTAGTATCCGTAGGCCACGCCCGCCTGGTTGGTGATCACGATCACCCACCAGCCCGCGCGGTTGAGCCGGCGAATGGCCGCCACCGCGCCGTCGATCCAGGAGATCTGGTCGGGACGGTGCGCATAGCCGACCTCGACGTTCAAGGTGCCGTCGCGATCCAGAAAGGCGGCCGGCCGTGGTGTCGCGGTGGGGGCTTCCGCAGGGCGTGGCGCGGACGGCGGCTCGGGCTCGGCGGTGTCGAGCCTGCTCATGCGTCGCCGCCCTGGACCGCGACCGGGGCCGACGGCCCGCATGTCCGATGCCGGGCGACGGAGGCCGCCATCGCGATGGAATCCAGACTGACGCGGTCACGTCCGCCGGTCTTGCTGGCGTAGAGCGCGGTGTCGGCCCGATGCAGGGTGTCGTCGAACGACGCGGAGGGATCGAGGATCTCGGTGACGCCGATGCTGACGGTGAAGCCGAAGCGGCCGCCATCCTCTGTCGGGACCTGGATATCGCGGCACCGCGCGCGGAGCCGCTCGGCGGCCACGGCCGCATCGGACAGGGACGCATTGGGGAGCAGAACACCGAACTCCTCGCCGCCGAGCCGGCCAAACACGTCGTTTTCCCGCAGCTTCTCCTGGCAGGCCTGAGTGAAGCGACGCAACGCCTCGTCCCCGACGCCGTGGCCATGGGTGTCGTTGATCCGCTTGAAGTGGTCGATGTCCATCATCAACACGCTGACCCGATAGGTCGACTGGCGCCGCATGCGGGCGACTTCCTCGTCGACCCGATCCAGGAAGTGGCGCCGGTTGTAGGCGCCCGTCAGCGGATCGGAGATGGACAGACGGTGCAGCTGCTTCTTCTGCGTCTCGGCCAGTTGCAGGGCCGCGTCCAGTTCCTCGGCCAGGGCGACGACCTCCTCGGCCTGGCGCTCGGTCTGGGTGCGCTCCATTTCCTTGTCAATCTCGTGCTGTACCCGGTCGGTGATATCCAGCAACGTGACCTGGACCGCCGGCCGGCCTTGCCAGCGCACGGGCTTGACCATTTCCTCCACCCATCGCGGGGTACCGTCCAGCGTCCGGCACTGCAGGCGGGACCACCAGTCGTCCACCTCTCCGGCCGCGATTTTCTGGTGAATCAGCACCGTGTCGGCGTGGGCGGACTCGTCCACCAGATCAAGGACGGTCTCCTGGGCCAGGGCCTCCTGTTCCGACTGGAACCCGAACAGACGCAGGAAGGCGCGGTTGACGAACACGGGCTTGAAGTTCTCGTGGACATACATGCCCTGCGTGGATCCCTCCACCAGATCGCGATAGAGGATCTCGGTGTGGGGGAGCGCGGCCTGGGGAGGCGCGGCATGAGGCGCATCACCGTCATGATGCGCCCAAGGGACGCGGCGGGTCGCCCGGCGCCACACCGAGCCCGCCGCCAGGGTTATGCTTACCAGCAGCAGGGGGACAGTCACCGTCATGGCGTGCGTGATCCAGTCCGCACGCGTCAAAAGGGTGCTCAGGCGCCGGCTCTGACGGGCGTCGTCGGCACGCGCGGCCGCGTGGAGGCTGGCCAGCGCCGTGACGGCGCTGGCGTGGTCGCGGGGAGTCGCGAGGGCGGCGATGGCCACCGCCGGCACCCCGTGTTGAACCGCCACCTCGGGCACCACCTCCGGTCTGTCACGGACGGCCGCCGGGTCGGCCGTCAAGGCGGCCTTCAGGGTGGCGAGCGCATCGCGTTCCCCATCCGAGAGCGGCAGGTCCCGGTAGCGGTCCAGCAGGGCGCCGAGGGTGTCCGCCGACTCGGCTTGCAGAACCGCCGATCGGAGAGTCCGGTCCTCCAGATCCTCCGGTTCGGGCAGACGGGCCAGCAGCGCACCCTTGGCCTGGACCTCCGCGCGGTACCGGTCCCAGGCTCGTTCCGTTTCGTCGGCCGTCCACACGGCAAGAGCGGTGATCGCAACCAGGGCGATGATCGCCCCGGCCAGCATCACGCCGATGACGATTTCTGGAATGGCCGTGCGACGACGCGCGGATAGCGGTTGAGGCATGAAAAAAGTCCGTCCGTCGCGACCGGGGGAGGGAGAAATATTAACCTCCGTGAACCGTTCTGGCCAGGAAACCCGCGTGGCACGTTTGAGGGTGGTGTTCAAGGGCGGCCGAACACGGTACATAGGGCATCGTGTGGGCTCCGGGTCCGACGGGGGCGTGACCGTCCTGCCACTGTCCGGATCGGGAGCGGCACGCTCGTCGACAAGGGATGTGTCGCGGGGCGCACGAGACTCGCGCCCGGGCCAAGGGCTCGGACCCCTGGCGGTCTCGGATGGCCTAGGGCGTCCGGGATCTGGGCGCGGCTGGACGCCGACGACGCATGGGTTGGGCATGGCAGCGACATGACGCGAATCCTGGTGACCGGTGGCGCGGGATTCATAGGATCGCACCTGTGCGAGCGCCTTCTGGCCGAGGGGCACGAGGTGCTGTGCGTGGACAACTACTTTACCGGACGCCGAAGCAGCATTCACCACCTCCTGGACAACCCCGCGTTCGAGGCCATGCGACACGACGTCACCGTTCCGCTGTATGTGGAGGTGGACGAGATTTACAACCTTGCATGCCCCGCCTCGCCGATACACTATCAATTCGATCCGGTTCAAACCACCAAGACCAGCGTGCACGGGGCCATCAATATCCTCGGCCTGGCCAAGCGCACCCGCGCCAAGGTGTTCCAGGCGTCCACGTCCGAGGTGTATGGCGATCCCGTCGAGCGACCGCAGACCGAGACCTATTGGGGCAACGTCAACCCCATCGGCGTGCGCGCCTGCTACGACGAGGGCAAGCGCTGCGCCGAGACGCTGTTCTTCGACTACTTCCGCCAGCACAAGGTGCGCATCAAGGTGGCCCGCATCTTCAACACCTATGGCCCGCGCATGCATCCGTCCGATGGCCGGGTGGTATCCAACTTCATCGTCCAGGCGCTGAAGGGCGAGCCCATCACGCTGTTCGGCGACGGGCGGCAGACTCGGTCGTTCTGCTATGTGGATGATCTGCTGGAGGGCATTTCGCGCTTCATGGCGGCGCCCGATCCCATCACCGGCCCCATGAACCTGGGCAATCCCGTCGAGGTGACCATCCGCGAACTGGCGGAGACGGTGATCGCGATGACCAACGCGTCCTCGCGCATCGTGTTCAAGCCGTTGCCATCGGACGATCCCAGGCAGCGCCAGCCCGACATCGGATTCGCCCGCGACGCCCTGGGATGGCATCCAGCGGTGTCGCTGGCCGACGGCCTGAAGCCGACCATCGCCTACTTCGAACACATCCTGAGCGCGGGTCAGGCGGCGGTGGCCGGCTCGACCCGGCGCGGCTAGGAGAAAGGCGGATGCAAGGCGCGGACGGCGTGACCGTCTCGGTGGTCGTGGTGTTCTATGGTGGCGAGGGCTTGCGCGCCTGTCTGCTGTCCGCCCTGTCCCAACCGGGCGTGATCGAGGTGATCCTGGTCAACAACCGTGACGCGCCGCCCTGGCCGACGGACCTGGGCGCGTTGCCACGCGAGGAACCGCGCCTGACCCTGGTGCATGGGCAGGGCAACGTCGGCTTCGGGGCCGGCTGCAACCGGGGCGCCGCGCGCGCGCGAGGCGATGTCCTGCTGCTCCTCAACCCCGACGGCCGGCTGGAGCCGGGCACGGTCCCGCGCCTGCTGGATCTGGCGGCGATGCAACCCGATGACGGCTGGCTGCTGGGACCACGCCTTTTGAACGAGGACGGCAGCGAACAGGCCGGTGGCCGTCGCAATACCGGGACCCCCGGGGAGTGGCTGGCCGAGGCACTGCGTCTGGACCGCCTGGATCCGGGAACCTGGCGCCGGGTCAACCGCCATACCGACCCCCTGCCGGTGGCGCCGGTGGTGGAGATGCCGGCGATCTCCGGGGCGGCCATGCTGCTGCCACGCGCCTTCTTCGCCCGCCTGGGGGGATTCGACGAGGGTTACTTCCTGCACTTCGAGGACTTGGCGCTGTGCCGCGCCGTCTGGCGGGCCGGCGGCCGGGTGCTGTTCGCGCCGGCGGTGACGGTCACCCACCTGAAGAGCCGCTCGCCGGTCTCCGGCCTGTTCGTCACCCGCCACAAGATCCGGAGCTTCCGGCGCTATCTGTGGCGCGAGTTCGGCCGGCCGGCCGGGACCACGCCCCCCTGGCGCCTGGCCGTGGTCTGGGCGCTGCTGTCGGCCGGCCTGCTGGTCCGGACGCTGGTAGGCACGGCGGCCGCCAAGGCGCGCGCCTGGTGGCGGTGAGCGTCCCCCTCTTGTCAACAGGCCCTAATTGAACACCACGGTCTTGTTGTCGTTGATGAACACGCGCCGTTCGCAGTGCCAGCGCACGGCCCGCGCGAGCGTCACGGTCTCCACGTCGCGTCCCATGCGCACCAGGGCCTCGCGGGTGAACGTATGGTCCACGCGCACCACCTCCTGCTCGATGATCGGCCCCTCGTCCAGGGTAGCGGTCACGTAGTGGGCGGTGGCACCGATGATCTTGACGCCGCGCGCATGCGCCTGGTGGTACGGACGGGCACCCTTGAAGCTGGGTAGGAAGGAGTGATGGATGTTGATGCAGCGTCCCGCCAGGGCCGCCGACAGCTCCTTGGACAGCACTTGCATGTAGCGCGCCAGCACCACCAGGTCGACGCGGTGCTCGTCGACAAGATCCAGCAACCGGCGCTCCTGGTCGGCCTTGGTCTCCGGCGTGACCGGCAGATGGTGAAAGGGAATGCCGTGCCATTCGGCCAGGTCGCGCAAGTCCTCGTGGTTGGACACTACCACCGGAACGTCGATATGCAGCTGACCCGTCTTCCAACGGTGCAGCAGGTCGTTCATGCAATGCCCGAAACGCGACACGGCGATCAGCACACGGGGGGGCTGGGTCGCGTCGCGCAGGTCCCAGTCCATGCCGAAGTTGGTGGCCACGGTCTGGAAGTGCGCCTTCATGGTGGCCAGGTCCGGCATGGTGGGATGCCCGGCCCGATAGACCACACGCATGAAAAAGCGCCCGGTCAACGGATCGCCGTAGCTGTGCGATTCCGTGATGAAGGCCTGATGACCGGCCAGGAATCCCATCACCGCCGCCTGGACGCCTATGCCGTCGGGACACTGAAGGATGAGGATGAAGGGTGTGTTCGGATCGGCGTTCATGGCCGGCGGGTCCTTGGGTCGCGTGGGGAAGGCGCCCGGACGAACGCCGGGGCCTCGGAAGACGGAAACCCGGGCGGGCGTGACTCCACGTGCCCCGGGTCCACCGCGCCAGGGCGGACCCCGTTGTTTACCGAAGCCGGGACGGAGACGGAAGCCCGGACCGGGACGGACCATCGGATGCCAGACACCAGCCGTATCGCACGAACGCCGTGCCGGCCACCATCCCAGGCACCGGATCAGCGGTCCGTGGGGTGACCGGGACGAGCCATGGGTGCCCCCGGCCGGTCCGGCGGGCGAGTCCGCCGCCGCCGGTCCCGGCGCGGGGGTCAGGCCACCCGGTTGCCCGGCGCCTCGCCCCGGAGCAGGACGGCGTCGAGGTTGTCGAGTGCCCGAAAGCCCATGGCCTCGCGCGTTTCGATCGTCGCGCTGCCCAGGTGCGGCAACAGGAAGGTGTTGGGCAGGATCCGGTAGTCGGGATGCACGTCCGGTTCTCCGGTGTAGACATCGAGCCCGGCGGCGCCGAGGTGGCCGCGCTTCAGGGCGTCGATCACCGCCGCGTCATCAATGACGGGGCCACGGGCGGTGTTGACCAGGATGGCTCCCCGGGGCAGCAAGGCGATGCGCGCGGCGTTCATCAGGCCGGTGGTCGCCGGCGTGGCCGGGCAATGCAGGCTGAGGACATCGCAGTGGGGCAACAGGCCCTCCACCGTGTCATGGTGGACGGCGCCCTGGGCCTGGTCCGGCGGCAGCGGCGTGCGGTCGTGATAGTGGATGGTCATGTCGAAGGCCCGCGCGCGTTTGGCGACGGCGCGGCCGATGCGGCCCATGCCGACGATGCCAAGGCGCTTGCCGGTCACCTGGGTGCCCATCATGTGGGTGGGCGTCCATCCGGCCCAGGTGCCGGCGCGCATCAGCGCCTCACCCTCGCCGGCCCGGCGCGCGGCCCCCAGCAGGCACAGCATGGCGATGTCCGCCGTGGCGTCGGTCAGCACGTCCGGCGTGTTGGTGACGATGAGGTTCCGCGCGCGGGCAGCGTCGAGATCGATGTGATCGAAGCCGACCGAGAAGGTGGCGATCACCCGCAGGCTGTCGGGAAGGGCACCGATCACCGCCGCCGTGACCGCATTGCCGGGCGCGACCAGCAGGCCGTCGGCCCCGGCGGCCTGCGCGACAAGGGCGTCCCCGCCGAGCGGCGGATGATCGACGGGGGCGGGGCGGACATTGTAGTCGCGCGCGGCGCGCGCCTCGACCGCGTCCGGCAGGACACGGGCCAGGGCGAGCACGGGTTTCGGGTCCATGAAGATCTCCTGTGATTCTGGGCGGCGCCGAGGCCCGCGCCGATCGGGAGCCGGCGCGATCACACCGGCTCGGTCCGGCCTCTCTCCCGGGCGGATCGCGTACCCTATCCCTCCACCATCCGGGCCTCGACCGCCGCGACCACGGCATCAGCCGTGATGCCGAAGTGCTCGAACAGGTCGGGGTCATCGCCCGACGCGCCGAACGTGCTCATGCCGATGAACGCCCCATCCTCGCCGATGTAGCGGTCCCAGCCCAGCCGCACGGCGGCCTCGACCGCCACCCGGACGGTACCGCGTCCAATGACGGCCTTGCGGTAGTCCTCGTCCTGCTGCTCGAACAGGTCCCAGCAGGGCATGGACACCACGGCCGTGGGCACCCCCCGGCCCTGGAGCGTGGCCCGCGCGGCCAGGGCCACGGCCACCTCCGACCCGGTCGCGAACAGCGTCGCCCGGCGCTCACCACCCCCGGCATCGGCCAGGATGTAGCCACCCCGGGCGCACAGGTTCTCCTCGGCATGGGTCGTCCGCACCAGCGTCAGCGGCTGGCGCGAGCAGATGACGGCGCTCGGTCCGTCGCGTTTCTCCAGCGCCAGCGCCCAGCACTCGGCCATCTCGACCGCATCGGCGGGGCGCATCACCCGCATGTTCGGGTAGGCGCGCAGCGAGGCGAGGTACTCCACCGGCTGGTGCGTCGGGCCGTTCTTGCCGATGCCGATGGAATCGTGGCTGAACACGAACACGCTGGGGATGCCCATCAGGGCCGCCATGCGCAAGGTGTGGCGCATGTAGTCGGAGAACACCAGGAACGTGGTCCCCACCGCCAGCACGCCGCCGTGGACGGTCATGCCGTTCATGATGGTGCCCATGGCGTGCTCGCGCACCCCGTAGTGGATGTAGCGTCCGCCCCGGTCCATCGCGGTAAAGGGCGCGAGTTGGCGCTTGTGCTGGGTCGCGGCCTCCAGGTCCGGGGCGCCGCTGATCAGCTCCGGGATGACGTCGGCCAGCGCCGACAGCGCCTCGCCGGATGCCTTGATGCCGGCCTTGGCCGCGCCGGACTCGACCGCGGACCGCTTGACGTCCAGCAGCGTGCGGCGCCAGGCCTCGGGCAGGCGGCCCGCCATCAGGCGTTCGAACTCGGTACGCTCGTCCTGAGGCAGGGCGGCCAGCCGACCGTCCCACGCCTTGCGCGCGGCGGCACCCCTTACCCCGGCCTCGCGCCAGCGGACCAGGATGTCCTCGGGAATGACGAACGGCGCGTGCGGCCAGCCCAGATGCGCGCGGGCGGCGTCCGTGTCGTCCTTGGTGATCTTGCCGCCGTGGGCCGCGCGCGTGTTCTCGATACGCGGGATCCCGAAGCCGATCAGGGTGCGGCAGGCGATCATGGAGGGTCGGGGGTCCGCCCCGGCCTGGGCGATGGCGTCGGCCACGGCCTGGGCGTCGTGGCCATCCACGCCCCGAATCACGTGCCAGCCGGCGGTCTCGAAGCGGACCGCGTTGTCCTCGGACACCGCCTGGTCGGTGCTGCCGTCGTCGGTCATGCGGTTGTCGTCCCACAGGACCGTCAACTTGTCGAGCCGCAGGTGCCCGGCCAGCGCGATGACCTCGGCGGCCACGCCCTCCATCAGGCAGCCGTCGCCGGCGTAGGCGAAGGTGCGGTGATCGACGATGCCGTCGCCGAACCGGTGGTTCAGGACCCGTTCGGCGATGGCCATGCCGACCGCGTTGCCGATGCCCTGGCCAAGGGGACCGGTGGTGGTCTCGATGCCGGCCTCCGGGTGGACTTCCGGATGCCCGGGGGTGTGCGAGCCGAGCACGCGGAAGTTCCGGATCTGGTCCAGGTCGATCTCGTCGTATCCGGCCAGATGCAGCGCCGCGTACAGCAGCATGGAACCGTGCCCGGCCGAATGCACGAAGCGGTCGCGGTCCGGCCACAGCGGCGCCGAGGCATCGTACGTCATCGCCAGCCCGTACAGGGCCGTGGCGATGTCGGCGCCGCCCATGGGCGTGCCGGGATGGCCGTCCTCGGCGCGAACAATGGCGTCCATCGACAAAAACCGGATGGCGTTCGCCATGTCTCTCGAAGTGGTCATGAAACAGGGTCCTTGTGGGGGGCGCCCATCTCGTCCTCGACGAAGGCCCGGATCACCTCGGCGAAGGAGGCGTCGGCCTGGAACCCGAGGGCCGTGGCGCGCGCGGTCTCGAAACGGGCGGGCCAGCTCGCGACGATGGCGCGGACGCGCGGATCGTCCTGGAAGCGGATGCGGGCGACGGCGCCGTCGCCGGCCTCGGCCCGCAGGGCCTTGATCATCTCGGCCACCGTCACCGACAGGCCCGGCAGCATGACCGTCCGGTCGCGGCCGAACCGCGCGGCCGGCAGCGTGGCGGCCTGGATCAGGTTGGCGACGATGCGCCGGGGCGAGGACACGAACAGTCCGGTCTCGGCCGGCACCGGGCACACCGCGTCCTCGCCGTTCAGGGGCTCGCGGATGATGGAACTGGCGAAGGTGCTGGCGGCCTTGTTGGGCGGTCCCGGGCGCACGACGATGGTCGGCAGGCGCACGGTGCGGCCATCGACGAAGCCGCGCCGGGCGTAGTCCTGCACCAGCAGTTCGCCCATGGCTTTCTGGACGCCGTAGCTGCTCTGGGGAACGGGGGCGGTGTCGTCGCGCACCACCTCCGGCAGGTCGCCGCCGAACACGGCGACCGAGCTTGTGAAGACCAGCCTCGCGGCACCATCGGGCGCGCTCTGTCGGCAGGCGTCCAGCAAGGCGCGGGTGGCGTCGAAGTTCACCCGCATCCCCAGGCCGAAGTCTTCTTCCGCCTGGGCGCTGACCACGGCGGCGAGATGGAAGACCACGTCCACCCCGCCGTTCATCACGGCGCCGAGCGCCGCCGGGTCCGACAGGTCGCCGGCCATGCAGCGGACGGTCACCGGGCCGTCGGCGGCGCCGGCCGGCACTTCGGGCGGCACCACGTCAAACAGACGCAGGTCGGACAGGGGGACCGGCGCACCGTCGGCGCCGGACAGACTGGGTTGGTCCAGCAAGGCGCGGACCAGCTTGCGGCCAATGAACCCGTTGGCGCCCGTGACGACGATACGCATCATGTCCTCCCGTCCTGTGGCACGACACCGAACCGGCGCGCCCAGGCGAGCCCGTCCGTGGTGGCGCCGCGCGGTCTGTATTCACAACCGACCCAGCCCTCGTAGCCGCGCGCATCCAGGCGGTCGAGCAGCCATCCGACATCCATTTCGCCCTGGTCGGGCTCGTTCCGGCCGGGAACGGCCGCGATCTGGACATGTCCCAGGAACGGCCACTGCCGGTCCATGGCGCGGGATACTCCGCCCTCGCTCATCTGGCAGTGGTAGAGATCGAACTGGACCTTGAGGGTGTCGTCCGGCGCGTCCGCCAGGCCGATGAACCGGCGCGCGTCGGCCTGCGTCGCCAGGAAATAGCCCGGCATGTCGATGGGGTTGATCGGCTCGATGGTCACGATCCGGCCGGCCTTCGCGGCCTCGGCGGCGGCGAAGCGCAGGTTGCGGACGTAGACCGCTTCGAGATCCGCCGGGTCGGCCTCTGGTGGCCGAATGCCGGCCATGGCATGGATCCGCGCGCAGCCCAGCGTCTCGGCGTAGGACAGCGCCTCGACCACGCCGGCGCGGAAATCAGCCTCGCGCCCGGGCAGGCAGGCCAGGCCACGCTCGCCGGCCTCCCAATCGCCCGGGGGCATGTTGAAGAGGGCCTGGGTCAGGCCGTGCGCGCGCAGGCGCTCGGCGATGTCACCCGCCGCCCAGGCGTAAGGGAACAGGTACTCCACCCCCTGGAACCCGGCGGCGGCGGCGGCCGCGAAGCGATCGAGAAAGTCCACCTCGGTGAACATCATGCTGAGGTTGGCGGCCAGCCGGGGCATGGGCGGGAGTCTCCTTCTGTCTATGGTCTGCCTGTCTATGGTCTGCGGCGGTATTGGGGTCGCGGTCAGGTCCGGGGATACCGGGCCTCGACCTCGGCGACCTGATCCGGGGTCAGCAGGCGGGGATTGAGGCCGCGGGTCAGAAGGTGCAGTTTCGCCGTCTCTTCCAGTTCCTCGGTGGCGTAAACCGCCGCTTCCAGGGTCTTGCCGGCGACCACCGGGCCGTGATTGGCGAGCAGCACGGCCGCATGCCGGCCGGCCAGCCCACGCACCGCGTCCGACACCGCCGGGTCGCCGGGCAGGTGGTAGGGCACCAGGGCCAGGCGCCCGACCCGCATGACGAAGTAGGCCGTCAGCGGCGGCAGCACGTTCGCCGGGTCCACGTCCGGCAGCATGGACACCGCCACCGAATGGGTGGAGTGCAGATGCACGATGGCGCCGTCGCCGGGCCGGGCGTCGAACATCGCGGTGTGCAGCGGGACTTCCTTGGTGGGCGGGTCGCCGTCCAGGTGGCGGCCGTCCGGCGCCATGCGCGACAGCCGCGCCGGGTCCAGCCGGCCCAGGCAGGCATTGGTGGGCGTCACCAGCCAGTCGCCCGTGTCCAGCCGGGCGGACATGTTGCCGCTGGACCCCATGGTCAGGCCACGGTCGAACAGCGACTTCCCGAGGATGCAGATCTGTTCACGCAGCGCGGCATCGGCACTCATCACGACGTCTCCATGGAATCCAGGGCGTCGAACGCGCCCAGGAAGAAGTCTTCGGCCCCGAAGTTGCCGGACTTCAGCGCCAGGGCCAGGGGCGGGCCGTCACCGGCGCGGTCCGCCACCGTCCAGGGCACGCCCGGGCAGATCATGGGGCCGATGCGCAGCGCCGAGACGCCAAGCCCGGAAACCACCGCGCCCGAGGTCTCGCCGCCCGCGACCACCAGCCGGCGCGCGCCGGCCGCGACGACCGCGCGGGCGATGGCGGAGAAGGCGCGCTCGACCAGGGCGCCGGCCTCCTCGCGGCCCAGGCGGTCCTGGACGGCGCGAACGGCATCGGGGGCGGCGGTGGCGTGGACCAGAACCGGCCCGTCGGCCATGTGGTCGGTCAGGAAGGCGACGGTGGCGTCGATCGTCTGATCGGGATCGTCGAACAGCGCCAGCGGGTCAAGCGCCAGCGCCGGGCGCCGGGCCGTCATCCAGGCCACCTGCCCCCGCGTCGCCGTCGAGCAACTGCCGGAGAGCACCACGGCCGGTCCCTCCACCCGGGGCAGGGTCGCGGCATCGGTCCGTTGGCCGAGCAGGCCGGCGGCGCGCCACGCGTCGGGCAGGCCGATGGCGACCCCGGATCCGCCCGTGACCAGCGGATCGGGGGCGACCGCCGCGCCGATGGCGCGCAGGTGGTCGTTGTCCAGCGCATCGACGATGGCATGGCCGTGTCCATCCTTGGCCAGCGCGTCCAGCGCGGACCGGATCGCCGCCGGTCCCCGCGCGACCACGTCCCATGGCACCAGCCCGACCGGCCGCCTGGTCTGGCGGCCCAGCCAGCGCACCAGGTCGGCGTCGGTCATCGGGGTCAGCGGATGATGCTGCATGCCGCTGTCGCTCAGCAGCCGATGGCCGACGAACAGATGCCCGAAGACGATGGTCCGGTTGTTCTCCGGGAACGCCGGGCAGGCGATGGAGAGTCCGGCGTGCAGGTCCTCTTGCAGCGCCTCCGCCACCGGGCCGATGTTCCCTTCGGGCGTGCTGTCGAAGGTCGAACAAACCTTGAAGAAAAAGCGTTCGCACCCGGCCGCGCGCAGCCATGACAGCGCGCGCCGGCTCTGGTCGACGGCCTCGGCCACCGGGATGGTGCGCGACTTCAGCGCGACCACCACGGCATCGACGTCGGCGAGGTCAGGTGTCGCCGCATGGGCCTCCGGCACGCCGATCACCTGGATCGTGCGCATGCCCTCGCGCACCAGCATGCTGGCGAGGTCGGTGGCGCCCGTGAAGTCGTCGGCGATGCATCCCAGGAGTGGCATGGCGGGTCTCGTCATGATGTGGGTGAAGACGGCGGCGCGGTCCGGGAGTCACACGGCGGCCGGTTCCGTGGCATACTGCCCGGTCGCCCGGACCGGCCGGGCGCGGACCGGGGTCCCTTGCGATGTCGCGTGATCCGACGCTGAACGGGATGCTGTACTTCGAGGCCGTCGCCCGCCACGGCGGCGTGACCAAGGCGGCGGAGGAACTGGGGGTGTCGGCCTCGGCCGTCAGCCAGCAGATCAAGCTTCTCGAACAGCAACTCGGCGTCAGGCTGTTCTTCCGCGAAAAGCGCCAGTTCCGTCTGACGGCGGACGGGGAACGGCTGTTTCACAGCACGTCGGCCGCCTTCCGCATGATCCGCGACGCGCGCCAGCTGGTCGCCCGCCAGCGCGAGCGGCGGCAGTTGATCCTGCGCGTCAGCCCCAGTTTCGGAGTGCGCTGGCTCGGCCCCCGTCTGGCGGGCTTCATCCACCAGCATCCCTCCTGGGACTTGCATGTGGACGCCACCCCGGATCCGACCGACTTCGACCGCGAGGCCGTCGATCTGGACGTCCGCTACGGGGCCGGCGACTGGTCCGGGCTGTATGTCGAGGACATCCTGGACGACTACGTTCTGCCGATGTGCAGCCCGGCCTACCTGGCGCACCTGCGCGAGATCGTGACGCCATCCGCCGGACAGGCCGACCTGATCGGCCAGGCCCGTCTGATCGACAGCGTCAAGACGCTGTACCGCTGGGATGCATGGCTGGAGCGCGCCGGCATCACCCCGGCCACCGACGACGCGCGGCTGCGCTTCGACCGCTCGTCCATGGCGCTGCAGCTGGGGGTGCGCGGCGTCGGGATCGTCCTGGAGTCCGTCACGCTCGCGCACGATGAACTGGCCGATGGCACGCTGGTGCCGGTCTGCCCGGCGCTGGGGGCGTTGCGCTTTCCCGCCTACTGGCTCATGGGGCCCAGCCGCAACCAGAGCCGGCGGATCGTCCAGTTGTTCCGGGACTGGCTGCGGGAGGAATGCGCGCGGCACGAGGCCCTCACCCAAGCCCTTCTGGCCCGGCTGGACTGTCCGGTCGTCCCGATCGCGACCCCGGGCACGCGACACCCCGGCCAGGGTGAGGCTATCGAGATCAGTGGATCGTGAACGCCGGCACATAGCTGATCAGCCCAAGAACGACGAGCGCCACCAGATAGAACGGCAGCAGCTCCTTGAAGACCGCGCCGATGCCGACGCGCGCGATGGTGGAGGAGATGAACAAGGTCGTGCCCACGGGCGGCGTGTACAGGCCGATCGCCAGGTTGACGACCATCATCAGGCCAAGCTGAACGTGATCCAGGCCGATGGCGGTGGCGATGCCCACGAACAGCGGCCCCAGCAGCAGGATCGCCGCCGGCAGGTCGAGGAACGTTCCCACCATCAGCATGATGAGGTTCATCGCCAGGATGACCATCCATTCCTGGTTGAGGGACGCCATCATCCAGGCCGCCAGGGTCTGCGGGGCCTGCTCCAGGGTCAGCATCCACTGGATGACCGACGAGGCCATGATGATCAGCATGACGGCGCCGGTCATGACGCCGGTCTCCATCATCGCCCGCAGCACCGTGGTCAGCGTGAGATCCCGATAGACGACGGCCCCCACCAGCAGGGCATAGGCCACCGCCATGACGGAGACCTCGGTCGGGGTGGCGATGCCGAAGCGCAGGGTACCGACCACGAAAACCGGCATGAGCAGGGCGGGCAGCGCCTGCCAGGCTTCCTTGCGGAACTTGGACCAGCCGCCCTCGACCTCGGTCGCCGGGAAGCCCCGGATCCGCGCCGACAGCCAGCAGGCGGTCAGCATGCCGACCCCCAGCATCACGCCCGGCAGAATACCGGCGATGAACAGCGCGATGATCGAGGTGTTGGAGACCAGTCCGTAGATGATCAGCGGGATGGACGGCGGGATCAGGACGGAGATGGTGGAGGAGCACGAATTGATGGCGGCGGCGAACGCGGCCGGGAAGCCCTCGCGCTTCTGCACCGGAATCAAGGCGTTGCCGAGGGCCGAGGCGTCGGCCACGGCGGAGCCGGAGACGCCGCCGAACATCACCGATCCGACGATGCTGACGTGACCCATGCCGCCCTTGAAGCGGCCGACCAACAGCTTGGCGAAGTTCACGAGATGCTCGCCGAAGCGCCCCGACATCATCAGGCTGCCCGCCAGGATGAAGAACGGGATGGCGAGCATGGGGAAGCTCTGTGTCGGCGTGTACAGCCGCTGCGCCACCACCGCCACCGGGCGGCCGTCGATCGCCAGGATCAGCGTCGCGGCGGCGATCAGCGCATGGGCGACCGGCACCGACAGGAACAGCAGCAGCGGGAAGACCCAGATCAGCATCATCACCATGGCGCGGGTCCTCCTTTCAGCCCATGGACGTCCGGCCGGGCTCCGTATCCCGGGCCTGTTCGCCCAGCAGCAGCCGGGCCGCGTCCATGGCCGCGATCAACGCGACCAGCGCGAAGCCGAACAGAAGGCTCGCGTAGCCGTAGATCTGCGGGATGCGGGTCTCGGCGAGGATGCTGAAGCGCGACGCCATGACGATGGGAAACGAGGTGTCGATAACCGCGATCGCCGTCACCACGATGATGACATGCACGGCCAGCGCGACGATGCGCCGGCCCAACTCCGGCAGCAGCCGCACGATCGCCGTGACGGCGATGTTGCGCCCGCGCACGGCGGCCATCACCGCGCCGCCCGCGACCAGCCAGGGAAACAGGATGGAGTGGATCTCATAGGCCCAGGGAATGCCGGTCGAGAACACGTAGCGCAGGATCACGTTGACCAGCAGGGCCACGAACATCGCGCTCAGGGTGACGACCACCAGCATCGCGGCAAGACCGTCGAGACCCCTGGTCACCATCGCCAGGGCGGCGCGAACGGACCGACCCCAGTGCGGGCGGCCTGCCTCGGTATCCGACGGAGGCATGGACATGACGGACGACTCCCTATCCCGGCCCGTATCCCGCTCTCGTCCTGGACGGCGCCCGGTCTCCGTATCGAACGGAAGACGGCTCGGCACCGCGCCGTGGAAAGCGGGAGGGGCCCTCCGCCCCGCCGTCCGCTCGGGAACCCGAGGCGGAAGACGGGACAGAACCGGGTGTTCGGATCGGGTGTCGCGCCTACTGCGCGGCGGCGGCGGCGGCGGCCCGCAGGTCGGCGACGAAGTCGCCGTACTCGGCCTCGTACTTGTCATAGACCGAGGCCGTGGCCTCCTGGAACGCGGCGCGGTCCACGTCCATGAACTTCGCCCCTTCCTCGGTCATGACGTCGCGAAGCTGCACATTGTCCATCAGGCTGCGCCCGCGCTGGTACCAGCCGGCCTGGTCCACCGCGTCCTGCACGCACGCCTGCTGGTCTTCCGACAGGCCGTTCCACCAGCCGAGACCGGCCAGCACCGGCGTGGTCTCGTACTTGTGGCCGGTCATGGTGATGTAGGGTGTGATCTCGTGCAGCTTGGCGGTGTAGATATTGGTCAGCGGGTTTTCCTGGCCCTCGAACGCGCCGGAGCGCAGGGCGGTCGGAAGCTCGCTCCAGGCCAGCGGGGCCGGGTTGGCGCCCAGGGCCTCGAAGATATCGATGGTCACGCGGCCGGGCGGCGTGCGGATCTTCATGCCCTCCAGGTCGGCCGGGGTTTCCATGAACTGGCCGACGTGGGTGACGTGGCGGATGCCGTTGTCCCAGAACCCGACGATCTTCATGCCGCGCGCCTGGGTGAGGTCGTCGAGTTGCGCCCCCATCTCGCCGTCCAGCACGCGCCAGACGGTCGGCAGATCCTTGAACAGGAACGGCAGGCCGAGCATGCCGAACTCGGGCACGACCTGCGACATGGCGCCCTGCGAGTTGGCCGTCATCTGAATGACGCCGGCGGTGGTGGAGGTCAGCATCTCGGCATCGTCGCCCATGGTCGCCGATGGCGCGACGTTGACCGTCATCTCGCCGTTCGAGCAGCCGGGGACCAGTTCCGCGAACAGATTGGCGGCGTCGAAGCGGGGATTTCCGGCGTTGGCGCCGTGCGCCAGGATGATCTCCTCGGCCTGGGCGCTGGCGGTGAAGCCGACGGTCGCGATGGCGGCCGTGGCGATGGTCCGGGACAGGATACGCATCGTGTTCCTCCAGTGGCTTCATGATTGCCGGAAGACCTGGGTCTTTCGGGGGACGGTGAACGGCACCGCCGCGGCGCGACTCTGCGGTAGCTTGCACGCGGACGGCGTGGACCGGGGGACGGGATCAGTGGATGAGCGATCCTCCGTTGACGTCCACCTCGGTGCCGGTGCAATAGGCGGACAGGTCGGAGGCCAGGAACAGGCAGCAGCCGGCGACATCGACGGCGGCACCGGGGCGGCCCATGGGAATGCCCGACAACACCGTCGTCATCATCTCGTCGGTCATCATGCCGCCGGTGATGTCGGTGTCGATGAAACCGGGACAGACGGCGTTCGCGCGCACGTTGTCCGGCGCCAGTTCGCGCGCCATGGCCTTGGTCAGGCCCAGCACACCCGCCTTGGCGGCGGAGTAGTGCGGGCCGCCGAAGATGCCGCCGCCGCGTTGCGCGGAGACCGAGGACATGGTGATGATCGAGCCGGACCTCTGCTCGCGCATCATGGGGATGACGGCCTGACTCATGTACAGCGTGCCGCGCAGGCTGACGTCCGTGACGGCCTCGTAGCCCTCGGGCGTGATGCCCATGATCTTCACGGGCTGGGTGATGCCGGCGTTGTTGACCAGCACGTCGACACGACCCCAGCGGCGAACCAGGGTCTGGGCGGCGGCCTCGCAGGCGGCCTTGTCGGTCACGTCGCAGGCAAGGCCGACATGCGCCGGACCAAGATCGGCGGCGGCGGCCTCGGCGGCCGTGGCGTCAAGGTCCAGGACCGCCACGGTCGCGCCGTGCTCGGCGAACAGGCGGGCGGTCGCCTTTCCCAGACCACGCGCCGACGCCGCGCCTGTCACAATGGCGTAGCGGCCGTCAAGAAGACCCATTGTCCTCATCCTCCTTCGTTCTGTGTCGGGGACCGGCTCCGTTTCGGCCGGTTGGATTCACATCCAGCCCTTGACCTGCTCCACGACGGTCGTCACCGACAGGCCGTAGCGATCATGCAAGGTCGGCAGCGCGCCGGCGTCCAGGAAGGCATCGGGCAGACCGATCATGCGGAACCCGGCTGGGACGACACCGGCGCGCAGCGCGGCGGCGGCCACGGCCTCGCCCAGTCCGCCGACGATGCTGTGGTTCTCGGCCGTCACCACCAGCCGGCCGGGCGTGCCCATGGCCGCCTGGATGGTGGTGGTGTCGAGCGGCTTGATCGTGGGCACATGCAGCACGCCCGCGCGGGCGATGCCCTCGGCCTCCATCCGCTCCGCCGCCGCCAGCACGCGCATGGTCATCAGCCCGGTGGAGATGAACAGGACGTCCGGTCCGTCGCGCAGCAACGCGGCCTTGCCCAGTTGGAACCGGTAGTCGTAGCGGTGCAGCACGCGCGGCACCTGGCCGCGCAGCAGGCGCATATAGACCGGCCCCGGGTGCCCGGCGAGGACCGGCACCGCCTGTTCGATGTCCACGGCGTCGCAGGGATCGACGATGGTCAGGTTGGGCATGGCCCGGAACATGGCCAGATCGTCGGTCGCCTGATGGCTCGGTCCATATCCGGTCGTCAGTCCGGGCAGGGCACAGACGATCTTGACGTTCAGCGACTCCTCGGCGATGCCCAGGGCGATGAAGTCATAGGCCCGGCGGGAGGCGAACACGGCGTAGGTGGTCGCCCACGGCTGAAAGCCCTCGCGCGCCAGCCCGGCGGACGCGCCCATGAGCACCTGTTCCGCCATGCCCATCTGGTAGAAGCGGTCGGGCATGGCCTGCGCGAAGATGTGCAGGTCGGTGTACTTGCTGAGGTCGGCGCTCAGGCCGACGATCTCCGGCCGGGCCTTCGCCTGCGCGACCAGGGCATGGCCGAAGGGCGCGGAGGTGGTCTCCTGGTCGTCCTCGGCGATCGAGGCGATCATGGCCGAGGTCGTCAGGCGTGTCTTCGGGGGCGCGTTCATTGGGGCCTCCCGGCGTCCAGCGCCTCCAGGGCCTTGTCCCACTCCTCTGGCGCGACGCGGACGAAGTGGGTGACCTCGCGGGTCTCCAGGAACGGGACACCCTTGCACATGCGGGTGTCGCAGATGATCACGCGCGGCTGGTCGGCCGAGTGCCGCCGGGCGGCATCGAAGGCCGCGACCAGCGCCGCCATGTCGTTGCCGTCCACGCGCTGCGCGAGCCAGCCGAAGGCCGCCCACTTGTCCGTGACCGGCTCCGAGCTGAGCATCTCGGTCGACGGGCCGTCGGCCTGCTGGTTGTTGAAGTCGACGATGGCGATCAGGTTGTCGAGGCGGTGATGGGCGGCCGACAGGGCGGCCTCCCACGTGGCGCCCTCGCCCAGTTCGCCGTCGGACAGAAGATTGTAGACGCAGGCGTCCGATCGTTTGCGCTTCAGACCCAGGGCCATCCCCACCCCGATGCCCAGGCCGTGACCGAGCGAGCCACCGGTGATTTCCATGCCCGGGGTGTAGGCGGCCATGCCCGACATGGGCAGGCGGCTCCCGTCGCTGCCGTAGGTCTCCAACTCCTCCTCGGGCAGGACGCCGGCCTCGATCAGCGCGGCATAGAGCGCGATGGCATAGTGTCCGATGGACAGCAGGAAGCGGTCCCGGCCCTCCCAGTGGGGGTCGGCGGGCCGATAGCGGAGCGCATGGAAGTAGGAGACGGCCAGGACATCCGCGACGCCGAGCGCCTGTCCGATGTAACCCTGACCCTGGACGGCGGCCATGCGGATGGCGTGGCGCCGAATATTATAGGCCCGTTCCTCCAATTCAATATTGGATAGACGACGGCCTGTTTGTTTTTGTGGCACAGTTCCACCCTTGGATTGTGTTTATGGTTTCTGGTTTTTTTATTCGGAGAGATTTGTTTTGTGTCAATACTGTGAACCTGAGGTCCCCGGGGCTCAAGCCCGATCTCTTGACCGCTTGTTAAGCTGAGCTAAAGCCCAGGCCGTGCTGGGCGTCGT
The DNA here is from genome assembly GCF_014197915.1 of Roseospira visakhapatnamensis. Classification (GTDB taxonomy): domain Bacteria; phylum Pseudomonadota; class Alphaproteobacteria; order Rhodospirillales; family Rhodospirillaceae; genus Rhodospira; species Rhodospira visakhapatnamensis. The sequence goes on along the minus strand of NZ_JACIGK010000006.1, from coordinate 59,781 downwards.
CCGGCCCGTCGCGGCGCGGGGTCCGGACGGATGATCCACATCGACCCGGGAGTCAGCGCGTTACTATGTCATGGATAGCGTAAGGGATTTTTTTCTACTAAATGTTGTTTTTGTGCCAGCCATACCCCGGTTCAGGTTCATGGTACCGCGCGCCCGGGTGACGTCGTCACCGGACGAAGCCGGCGACCAGCATCACCCCGGCCAGGTTTTCCTGTCGGGCATGAACCATACTGACAGCGCGCTTGATGGCACCCGCCACCAGATCCGTGGTGATCGATTGTCTCGGTACCGGACGCACGTCCAGTTTCCGCGTCTGACGCGATAACCGACACGCCATCGGATCCCCACCCTGTATTTGTGGACTCCGGGTGGCTACACTCCGCCACCCTTCTCCGGGGCGCGCCCGCGCCGGCGCCTCAGCCCCCCGTTCGCGCGGGCCATCGCGCGCCCCTTGTCATCGGGATGATCATGAACGCGCTTCACGCCTACCGAGACCAGTGGCTCGGAAACCCGCGCGGCGACATTCTCGCCGGCCTGGTCGTGGCCCTGGCCCTCATTCCCGAGGCCATCGCCTTTTCGATCATCGCCGGGGTCGATCCCAAGGTGGGGCTGTACGCCTCGTTCTCCATCGCGGTCCTGGTCGCCATCACGGGTGGCCGGCCGGGCATGATCTCGGCGGCGACGGCCGCGACGGCGGTGGTCATGGTCACGCTGGTGGAGCAGCACGGGTTGCAATACCTGCTGGCGGCGACCGTTCTGGCGGGACTGCTTCAGATCGGCGCCGGGCTGGCCAAGCTCGGGCGGGTGATGCGTTTCGTCTCGCGCTCCGTCATCACGGGGTTCGTCAACGCGCTGGCCATCCTGATCTTCCTGGCCCAGGTGCCGGAGCTGACCGGTGTAACCTGGATGACCTATGTCATGGTCGCGGCCGGGCTGGCCATCATCTACCTGTTCCCGATGCTCACCACGGCCATCCCCTCGCCTCTGGTGACCATCGTCGTGCTGACGGTGGCGGCGATGGCGCTGGACCTGGACGTCCGCACGGTCTCGGACATGGGCGACCTGCCGGATACGCTGCCGGTGTTCCTGATCCCCGACATTCCGCTGACGCTGGAGACGCTGAAGATCATCCTGCCCTATTCCCTGGCGGTCGCCGCCGTCGGCCTGCTGGAAAGTCTGATGACGCAGACCATCGTCGATGACCTGACCGACACGGCCAGCGACCGCAATCAGGAATGCATCGGCCAGGGCATCGCCAACACCTGCACCGGCTTCATCGGCGGCATGGCGGGCTGCGCGATGATCGGTCAGTCGATCATCAACGTGAAGTCCGGCGGGCGCGGGCGGCTGTCGTCCTTCACCGCCGGCGCGATGCTGCTGTTCCTGATTGTCGTGCTGGGCGATCTGGTGGGCCAGATCCCGATGCCGGCCCTGGTGGCGATCATGATCATGGTCTCGATCGGGACGTTCTCGTGGTCCTCGATCCGCACTCTGCGCGACCACCCTCGGTCGTCGTCGGTGGTGATGCTGGCGACCGTGATCGTCACCGTCTATACCCACAATCTGGCCATTGGGGTGCTGGTGGGCGTGCTGCTGTCGGGCATCTTCTTCGCCGGCAAGATCGCCCAGCTCTTCCGCGTCACCTCCGAGATTTCCGCCGACGGCCGCGAACGGACCTATGTGGTCGAGGGTCAGCTCTTCTTTGCGTCGGCGGAGGACTTCATGGCCGCCTTCGACTTCAGGGAAGCCCTGGAGCACGTCACCCTCGACGTGAGCCGCGCCCACATCTGGGACGTCTCGTCGGTGGCCGCGCTGGACATGGCCGTGCTCAAGTTCCGACGCGAGGGCGCGGCGGTGACCATCGCCGGCATGAACGCGGCCTCCGAGACCATCGTTGACCGCCTGGCCGTGCACGACAAACCCGGCGCGATGGACAAGTTGCTGGAACATTGAGGGGGAGTTGATGTCCACGACACTCATGGCCCTGGTCGATGGGTCGGCCTATTCGGAAAGCGTCTGCCGGCATGCGGCCTGGGTCGCGACACGCACCGGCGCGCGTGTGACGCTGTATCATGTGCTGGACCCGCGCCGCGCGCCCGGCCAGCGGGACCTGTCGGGCTCCATCCGGCTGGGGGCGCGGTCGGCGCTGCTGGAAAAGCTGAGCGCCCTGGACGAGCAGCACGCCAAGCTCGCCCAGGCCCAGGGTCGCGCCATTCTGGAGGACGCCCACGCCCTGATCACCGCCGAGGGCGTGTCCGACGTGGTCACCCGGCTGCGCCATGACGACATCGTGGAGACGGTCACCGCCAAGGAGGGCGCGGCCGATATGATCCTGATCGGCAAGCGGGGCGAGGCGGCCGGACTGGACAAACCGCATCTGGGCAGCAACTTCGAACGGATCGTGCGCGCCAGCCACAAACCGGTGCTCGTCGCCAACCGGGCGTTCCGGCCCATCGGCCGCGTGCTGATCGCTTATGACGGCGGCGTGTCGTCCATGAAGGCGGTGGACTACGTGTCCCGCGATCCGCTGTTCGCCGGGCTTGATGTCGTGGTGGCGACCGTGGGACCGGACACCGAGGACACCCGCCGCGCCCTCGACAACGCCCGCGCGACCCTGACGGCCGGCGGTCACGGCGCCGAGGCGCACATCCTGCGCGGCCAGCCCGGCAAGGCGCTGGGCGAGGTCGTCGAGCGCAAAGGCATCGACCTTCTGGTCATGGGCGCCTACGGCCATTCCCGCCTGCGCACGCTCGTCATCGGATCGACGACGACGGAGATGATCCGCGCCTGCAAGGTCCCGGTGGTGCTGATTCGATAGGGCGCCTTCAGCCCCGAGATCTCCATGGCCGCTATCTCGCATCGCCGGTCGGCTCTACCCCGGCGCCTTCCACCATGAGCGTCGCGGTGCGCTCAGGCGCCCGCGTGCGGTGGACCACCGTCCGGTGGGTCAGGGCACGGTTTTGTGAGACAGGGCGCTGCGCTACCTGATGGTTCCCCAGGAGGTAGAGAGCATGACCGAGGCTGTGTAACCTGAGGTCTGGAAATTTCGTTCGTGGGGGTCGGCGCGGCGCGATAGGCCTTCAGGTCGGCGTAGCCCCACCAGATCAGGGACCGGACCGTTTCCTTGGCCGCGCGGGCGGCCTCGGTGAAGGTGTCGAGCCTGTGAACCAGCCGCTCGGCGTGGACCCATACAAACTGCTGCACAGGGCTTGCCAAGCGCGCGCGGCGCAGGTACAACCGCTTCCCTCGGGTCCTGGAAAAGGGTCCCGGGGGGTTCTAGGCGGGCGCAGCCGGTCGGGAACAAATTGGTACTATGGCATCACACGGGGGCGCGTAGCTCAGCGGGAGAGCACTACGTTGACATCGTAGGGGTCACTGGTTCAATCCCAGTCGCGCCCACCAATGAAATCAAGGGGTTGCGGGTCATTCCGCGGCCCCTTTCTCACATCCATGCCACAGAAGCGGCCGCGCACGCCCTGGCGAACGACTTCTTCACGCTGGCCAGGGACTGCCCGTCCCGGTGTACAACCGGACCCGTCGGCCACCCCCGCCGTTCCGCAAGACGAAGGAATGTCATGAGTCGCCGGGGAATGGGCGTCCGCGCCCTGCCCTTCTTGGTTCGGGCCTTGCCCTCCGGATTCCAGTCGATCCGGCCGCGCTCCAAGTCGACCTGATCCCAATTCAATTCCAGGATCGCGCCTGGCCGGGCGCCACCATAAAGCCCCAACAGGATGAAGAGCGGCAGATGCATGCGGGCCTGCGGTTCCGACCGGGCAGCGCGGAGCAGCCGCGCGGCCTCCGCGCGATCAAGCCATCGCTCCCGCCCCGCCCCCTTCGCCGGCGCCCACATCGGCCGGCGCGCCTCAAGCCGCTCCATCGTGACGGCATGGCCCATGGCGGCCGACAGCACCGACAGCTCCCTTTGGATGGTCCCCGGCGTCCGTTGACGTGCCAAGGCATAGGCTTTGCAGGTCTCCGGGCTGATCTCCTGCACGGTCTTGCCGGACCACCAGTGCCGTAGTGCGGCAATGTTGTAGGAAAGGGTCGCGCGAGCCGCGTCGGACGCCAGTTCCGGCCCGTGCTCCTGGGCGTATATAGGCGCCCCCATGTTCCCCCATGGTCCGTCACCATCCGTACCACGCGCTCGCGCACGTCAGGCGAAGACCTCGTCGAGGTCCCGGTCTTGCTTCTGGCTCCATCCTTTCCAACTTCGGAGCCTCCGCCAAACCCGGGGCGGTTCAACATCTGTGTTCCTCCAAGCCGTTACCCGCAACAGCTTGAATCAGCAGTGACCGGCGCACCACCACTCCTTTTCACCAAACACGGTCAGAACCGAGTCGCCCTGCGACCCACCCCGGCCGGTAGGTCTTACAAGGCGAAATGGGGTATGCTCACGGTCAACCACACCGGCGGCGAAAAAGGGGGCGTGTCGCCGCGGACGGACATCAGCGGCGTCCCGATCATCCACACCGGCCCGCCCGCATGGGGATAGGGGAGCTGAGATGCACGGCCTCGACTTGCCCGACGATCCCCTGGTCCATCTGGACGCCGGACTGGGCGCCGCCCTGTTCGTGCTGGCGTTCCTGTGGGGGACGCGCCTCCACCATGGGCGTCCCCCGGAAGCCCAGGCCGCCCGATGGTGGGCGGCCGCGTTCGCCGTCTCCACGCTGGAACACGGGCTCGCCTGGATCATGGGACCTGGCGAAGGCCCCCTGTTCCTGGGCTTTTCCATGGTGCATACCCTGGAGCCCATCCTGCTGTACGCGGGCTTGAGGGCCGTTCAGGGACACGCCGGGCTCGACGGGCCGATGCTGGCCATGGTGAGCCTCGGCATCGGGTGGGTCGGCGCCGCAATGGTGGCCGGACTTTCGGTTCCTCTCGTCATGGGGCCCGCCCATCTCCTGCGAGGGGCCGTGCTGTTGGCCGTGGCGGCGATGGCATGGCGCCTGACCCTGGGTCCGGACAGGCCGTGGGCCTGGCGACCGGGCTTTCGGATGCTGTCGATCCTGGCGGTGGTGAACGGCGTGCTGGCCCTGGTCGCGGCCGGAGCCCTGTGGAACGGATGGCGCTTTTTCAAGGTCGTGGCGACCGTCGAGCCGGCGCTCTACGGGCTGCTGGGTCTGGTTCTGGTGGTCCTGGTTCTGCGTGGCGCGACCGCGCGGGGTCTCCGGGGGGCGCCCCCCGCCTGGCCAAGGACCGTGTTGACGGCGCTCGACACCGGCGCCCTGGAGGTCGATGCCGGGCGGCGGGTGGTCTGGGCGAACGGAGCGGCCGCCACGCTGTTCGGGGTCCCCGAGCCAGAGCCCCTTGCGGGCACCCCCCTGGCCGCCCTGCTGCCGGGCCTGGACGAGGCCCATAAGGAGGCCCACGGGGAGACCCACGCGGAGGCCCCGCCCGCGCCCGCAACGATCCATGTCGTCGAGGGACGGAACCGGCGCGGCCAGGCCCTGACCCTGACCGTCAGGCGGATTCCGGCCCCGGACCCGGCGGACGCGGATGGGGGCCACGCGCTGCTGCTGGTGCAATGCCCGGAGGCGCTTCCGGAGCACGGCGCCGCCGGCCTGGTGGCGATGGTCCGCCTGTTTCAGGACATGAATCGGTGGGTGCGATCCGGCGAATCCCGGCAGACGATCTGCCGGTCGGCCTGCGTGCTGCTGGCCGACCTGACCGATGCCCCGCTGGTCTGGGTGGCGACGGGCCACGACCGGCAGGGTCTGACCCTGACGGCGACCGCCGGTTCCGACGGTGTCCTTCTGGCGGAGCATCTCGGACGCCCGCTGATGCCCCTGTTGCGACGCCTGGTGGCCCCGGCGCTCGAGGACCGTGACATGCCGCAGGCCGTCGCCCTGGACGCACCGAACCCGGCCACGCTAATCGGGTCCACGGAGACCCGCGCGGGCGCGGCCATGGTCGTGGCCCTGGGGGCAAGGGAGGAGAACGTTCGCGCCGACGACCGTGACGCCGACAGCCGGCTCCAGGGGCCGGCGGTCGTCGTGCCAATGGTCTGCTGCGGACGCGTGGTCGGTGTGCTCGCGGTGCACGGACGGTCCGCGCCGTCGGACCGGCAGGAGCGGCTGCGCGTCGAGGCCGTCGCCCAGCACCTGGGGAACACCATCGACCTGGCGCGGGACACCGCCTTCCTGCGGTTGCAGGCCCATGCGATCACGGTGGCCGCCAACGCCACGCTGATCACCGACCATGCCGGGGTCATCGTCTGGGTGAACGACGCGTTCGTGGCCCTGTCCGGCTTCGCCGGGGCCGACGTGTATGGACGGACGCCCGACATCCTCGTGTCCGGCCAGCAGGATCCGGCGACCCAGGAGGAGATGTGGGCCGCCGTCCGGGCCGGCCGCGCCTGGGACGGCGAAATGGTCGACCGGCGCAAGGACGGAACGCTCTTCACGGTGCGCCAGACCGTCACCCCCCTGCACGCGGAGGACGGCACCATCAGCAACGTCGTCTTCGTGTACGAGGACATCACCGATCACAAGCGGGCGGAGGAGCGCGTGCGCTACCTCTCGAACTACGACACCCTCACGCGCCTGCCCAACCGCACCCTGTTCCGGGATCGCCTGTATCAGGCCGTGCAGCACGCGCGGCGCACCCAGGGCACGGTGGCCGTGCTGTTCGTGGATCTGGCGCAGTTCAGCCGCGTCAACGACACCATGGGCCATGACGTGGGCGACCAGATCCTGATGACCATCGGCTCGCGCCTCAACGCCGCCGTGGCCGAGGAGGTGGACACCGTGGCCCGCATGGGCGGTGACGAGTTCGCCATCATCCAGACCGGGCGCGCCGGGGCCGATCTGGCGGCGGGCCTCGCGCGACGGGTGGCGCGCATCATCGAGACGCCGGTGGAGGTCGGCCAGCAGGCGGTCAGCGTGCGCGCCAACGTGGGCATCGCCATGTATCCGGACGACGGGCCGGACCCGGACAGCCTGATCAAGAACGCGGATCTGGCCATGTATCGGGTGATCCGCTCGGACGGGGAAACCTACCGCTTCTACTCCAACGAGATGAACGACGAGGCTCAGGCGCGGCTGGCCCTGGAGGCAGACCTGCGCCGCGCCCTGGAGCGGCGGGAACTGATCAACCACTACCAGCCGCAATACGACATGACCGGCGCGCTGGTGGGGATGGAGGCCCTGGTGCGCTGGCAGCACCCGGCGCGCGGCCTGATCTCGCCCGGCGCCTTCATCCCCGTCGCCGAGGAATCCGGCCTCATCCTGCCCCTGGGTGATCGGGTGCTGCGTCAGGCCCTGGCCGACCTGAGCGCCTGGCATCAGGCGGGCCTGCCACTCGTTCCGGTCGCCGTGAACATCTCCGCCGCCCAGTTCGCGCAAACCGATTTTGCCGAAAACGTGCGCAGCGCGCTGGAGCAGCACGGCCTGCCGCCGTCGGCGCTTGAACTGGAACTGACGGAAAGCATGCTGATGCGGGAGGGCGAGGAGGCCATCCGCGTCCTGGGCCAGCTTTCGGAGCTTGGGGTGCGCATCACCATCGACGACTTCGGCACCGGTTACTCGTCCCTGGGTTACCTGAAACGGTTCCCGGTTCACACGCTGAAGATCGACCAGTCGTTCGTGCGCCACGTGCACACAGATTCCAACGACACCATCATCGTCCGGGCCATCATCAATCTCGGGCACAGCCTCGGCATGTCGGTGGTCGCCGAGGGGGTCGAGACCGACGAACAATTCACCTATCTGCGCGGCGAGGGCGCCGACGTCGTTCAGGGCTTCCTGTTCTCCCGTCCGCTGCCGCGCGAGGAGATGGAGTGCGCCCTGCGGGCCGCGGTCGACCGGCCCCCGTCCAAGGGCACCATGCCGTGACGGGGACGCCCGCGCGGACGCGTGCTTAGGGCGCGGTCCGGGGATGGTCCGTGGTGGCGTTGCGGGTGGGATAGCCCCGGGCGCGCCACGACGACATGCCGCCGGTCACGACGGCCAGATCCCGGAAGCCGGTCTTGCGCAGCAGGCGGGCGGCATGGGCGGCGCGGCTGGACGTCTGGCAGACGATAAACACCGGGGTGTCCAGGTGGTCCGTCAGGTCCTGTTTCAGGGCCGCGACGCGCGACGGCAGATGGTCCAGGGGCAGGTTGATGGACCCGGGAACGTGGCCCCCCTTGCCGGTGAATTCGCCGCCGCTCCGGACGTCGAGCACCAGAACGTCGTCGCCCTGGTCCAGGCGCGCCTTCAGGGTCTCGACACCGACAAAGGGAACGCCCGCCAGCAGGCGCGGCATCTGGCGGAGGATCACCACGGCACCGACGCCAATGACGATCGGCAGCCAGATGTCGGGAGCGAACACATCGGAGAGCGTCACGGCGAGACTCCGGGGCAGGCGTGCGGCGGCAAGGTCTGGCCGGGGTAGCCAAGGCGCGACGCCCTGTCAACCAGCGGCAGGTCCTTTAGCGGTTTCAGGGCGGCCGTGATCTCGTTGGCGCCCGGCTCCACCCTCAACCGTCCGATGACCCCACCCAGCGCCTCGCTGAACGCCGCCAGCAGATGAATGCCCGACGCCCCAGTGTCGCACTGCCCCGAAGTGTCGCACTGCCCCGAAGCCGTTTGCCGTCGATGGCGATGTGACACGCCGGCCTCTCGCCCTGGACCCAACGGCCCATGGTCATCGTCAGATGCCGTTGGCATCACCTCGGGGCGACGCCGGCCGCCGCCTCCACCATGCTCTCGACGATCTCGGCGGCGGCCACCGGAATGCGACCGTCGGGATCATAGTCGGGGTCATAGGCGGCCAGGGCCCCCGCCCCGATCGGCAGCACCCGGGCCACGGCCGCGACAACCTCCCGCACGTGGGCGGGCATCAGGCCATCGGGCTCGGTAAACCGGTTGGCCGGGGCGACCTGGGCGGGATCGAGAACATCCACGTCCACATGAATGTAGACGGTGCGGACGCCGTCGCGTCGCCAGTCGGCCAGGATCGGCCCGAACGCGGCCTCGGCACCACCCTCCACCAGCGACGCCACCGGCACGTCGCGGATGCCCGTTCGCCGCATCAGGGCCCGTTCTCCCTCGCTGACCTGCCGGGCGGCGACCAGGACCATCCGGGACCCGGCCAGCGGCGAGAACCCGGGCAGTGCCGCCAGCGGCCCGCGCCAGCATTCCCCGGCAAGCATCGCCATCCCCATACCGTCCAGCAGGGCGCTTTCGGTCGTCTCGGGTGTCTCGCAATCGGCATGGGCATCGAACCAGATCACCGCGACGCCGTCCCTCGCCGCCTCCCGCCTCAGGCCCGTCACGGCCCCGACGGCGGCGGGATTGCAGTTGCCGGACACGATGAGCGGAAAGGCGCCCCCGGCGAGGGCCTCCGCCACCGCCGTCGCGGTATCGCGCTGCAACGCAAAGGCGGCGGCGGCCTCGGCCGGCATGGCGGCGTTCACCGACAGACTCCGCCGCCGCACGTCATGGCCCCGAACCTGGACCGTGGGCAGAACCGCCCGCTCCATCAGCGGCGCCACGCCGCGCCCCATGCCCCGATCCCGCGACCCGCTGTCGTAGGGCACCTCGATCACCTGCATCCGCATGGTCCGTCCCTCCCTCCTTCAGCACTCATAGATAAGGAAACCACCCCCCACATGAACCCCCGATCATCCCACCCGGGGATCGCGCCGGGGGGCCGCCCCGCTCAGGAAATGCCCCCGGTCACCATCGGGCCATTGATCACGCCAGATTGACACTGGTATAGTCAATTCAAGCTGACAGAAAGTGGATCGTTTGTGACGGGATCGTTCATGTCGATGATCAAGACCATGCCCACCGCGCCGCGCCGCGCCGACGGACCGGACGGGGGGTCAGGGGGAGGCGGTACCCCGCATGCCGTGGTCATCGGCGCCGGGTTCGGCGGCCTAGCGGCCGCCATCCGGCTGGGTGCGCGCGGCTACCGCGTCACGGTCCTGGACCGCCAGGACGCCGTGGGCGGCCGGGGCGCGCCCTTCACCGTGGATGGATACACTTTCGACGCCGGCCCGACCATCGTAACCGCGCCGTTCATGTTCGAGGATCTGTGGACGCTGTGCGGGCGCAGCATGGCCGAGGATGTCGAACTGCGCGCGCTGGATCCGTTCTACCGGATCCGGTTCCCGGACGGCCACTGGATGACCTGCAACGGCGATCCCGAGGCCATGCGCGCCGAGGTCGCCAAGCTGTCTCCGGGCGACGTGCCCGGCTACGAGAGGTTTCTGAAGGAAAGCCGCCAGATCTTTCACACGGGGTTCGTGAAGCTGGCGGACGTCCCCTTCAACACCTTGTGGGACATGGCGAAGATCCTGCCGAACCTGATCTGGCTGCGGTCCGATCGCTCGGTGCACACCCATGTCTCCAAGCATATCAAGGACGAGCGCCTGCGCATCGGCCTGGGGTTCCATCCGCTGTTCCTGGGCGGCAATCCCTACGAGGCCACCTCGGTCTACAGTCTGGTCGCCTACCTGGAACGCCAGTGGGGCGTTCACTTCGTCATGGGCGGAACCGGCCAGTTGGCCAAGGGCATGGCCAAGCTGATCGAGACCCACCAGGGCAACACCGTCCGCCTGAACAGCGAGGTGGAGCAGATCCTGGTTCAGGACGGCACCGCCAAGGGCGTGCGCCTGACCTCGGGCGAGGTGATGCTCGCCGACATCGTCGTGTCCGACGCCGACTCGGCCTGGACCTACCAGAAGATGATCCCGCCCGAGTTCCGCAAGCGCTGGACAGACCGCAAACTGGATCGCGCCCGCTATTCCATGAGCCTGTTCGTCTGGTACTTCGGCACCAACCGCCGCTACGACGACGTCGGGCACCATTCCATCCTGCTTGGCCCCCGGTACAAGGGCTTGCTGAACGACATCTTCAAGCGCCACACCCTGGCCGAGGACTTCAGCGTCTACCTGTACCGGCCGACGGCGACCGATCCGTCCATGGCGCCCCCCGGCTGCGACTCGTTCTACGTGCTGTCGCCGGTGCCGCATCTCGACAGCGGCGACGACTGGACCCGGATCGCCGAGAGCTACCGGCGCAAGGTTGCCGCCTTCCTGGAAAAAACCATCCTGCCCGACCTGGAGCAATCGGTGGTCTGCTCGCGGATCGCCACGCCGCTGCATTTCCGGGATCGCCTGCTGTCCGTCAAGGGCGCGGCCTTCAGCCTGGAACCGGTCCTGCTCCAGAGTGCGTGGTTCCGTCCGCACAACAAGAGCGAAGACGTCAAGAATCTTTATCTGGTTGGCGCGGGAACCCATCCCGGCGCCGGACTGCCCGGTGTTCTCTCCTCGGCCCGGGTTCTCGACACGGTGGTTCCCGATGCAAAAGCCCTGGTCTGAACGCCCCGACCTCGCCTCGCCCCAGGATCGCACCCAATGCCGGGCGTTGATCAAGACGGGGTCGCGCAGCTTCTTCGCCGCCTCGCTGCTGCTGCCGCCGGCGATGCGCGATCCGGCCTATGCGCTGTACGGGTTCTGCCGCCTGTCCGACGACGCGGTGGACGAGTCCGACGCCTGTCTCCAGGCCGTGTCGCACCTGCGCCACCGGCTGGACCTGATCTACGCCGGGACGCCCATGGACAATCCCGTCGACCGGGCCTTCGCCGATGTCGTGGAGCGCCACGCCCTGCCCCGGACCCTGCCCGACGCCCTGCTGGAAGGCTTCGAATGGGACGCGCGCGGCCGTGACTATGAGACCATCTCCGAGGTGCGCGCCTATGGGGCCCGCGTGGCCTCCACCGTCGGCGCCATGATGAGCGTGCTGATGGGCGCCCGGCAACCACACGTGCTGGCCCGCGCTTGCGACCTGGGCGTCGCCATGCAGTTGACCAACATCGCCCGCGACGTCGGCGAGGACGCCCGCAACGGCCGCCTTTATCTGCCCCGCCAGTGGATGGTCGAGGCCGGCCTGGACCCCGAGGCGTTCCTGGCCCGGCCGCGCTTCACCCCGGCCCTCGGCGTCGTGGTGCGCCGCCTGCTGGCCGAGGCCGATCGCCTGTACGACCGCGCCGCCAGCGGCATCGCCGGGCTGCCGGCCGGCTGCCGGCCGGCGATTCACGCGGCCCGCCTGATCTATGCCGGCATCGGCACCGAAATCGCCCAGGCCGGCTACGACTCGGTGTCGCGGCGCGCCTACGTGCCGGGCCGTCGCAAGCTGGCCCTGGTCGCCAACGCCGTGCGCGACACCGCCGTGTACCGGTCGGTCGCCGCCGACCCGGCCCTTGCGGAAACCCACTTCCTGGTCGATGCCGCGGCCTTCGCGCCGAACATCTGGGTGATGGCCCGGCAGCCCGCCGCCGAGCAGCAGAGCTATGGCGAACGCGTCTTCTGGGCGTTGGAGCTGATGTCTCGCCTGGAGGAACGCCGACGCGCCGCCTGACACACGCGCCGACCGCGAGCGCGGCCTCGCCGCTTCCGGGCCAGCGGCCCGGGGAGCGGTGTTTGCGTGTTCGGGGCACGGCCATCATCGCGGTTTCATAAGGCTCGAGAACAACGCATGGACGACGACATCGGCATCATCCAGTGGTCCCCGGAGCTGAGCGTTAGTTCGCTGACCCTGGACCTGCACCACCAGATCCTGATCGGCTGCCTCAATCGCCTGTACGTCATCGGCGGTTCTTGGAAACAGTGCCTGCCCGCCGTGCGCCGGGAGCTGCAGCACGTTCTGGGCTACTGCCGGATCCACTTCTTCGTCGAGGAACAGGCCATGGAGCGGGCCGGCACGCCGACCGCGACCCTGGACAACCACCGCAAGGTTCACCGCACCATCGTGTCCAAGATGAGCGCGTCGTGGGAAGCCTTCGAACAGTCGCCGGCCCTCTTCCCCTTCGACGACACCCTGCGGTTCCTGCGCCTGTGGCTGCTGAAGCACGTGAAGGACGAGGACCAGGAGTCCTACGCCGCGCTGATGCGCGGCAACCGCCTCGTCGAGGACGACATCCGCCGCATCCGGTACGCCGACGTGGCCAAGAAGCTGAACATGAAGGGCCGCAAGGGCGCGGACACATCCCTCAAGGGCGTGCGGGTGCTGATCGTCGAGGAGGTCATGGACCTGCGCGTGCTGTTCCAGCGCGTGTTGCAGGAGCAGGGCGCCCAGGTCTCCACCGCCAAGTCGGTGCTGGAAGCCAACACCACCGTCACCACCATGCTGCCCGACATGGTGCTGCTGGGCTGGTCCATGGACGGCGCCGGCGTCTTCGCCGAGGACCTGTACCAGCACCAGGGCATCCCGGTGATCGCCGCCACCTTCGGTCCGCTGGAGGCGGTGGTGAATGCCTGCGACCTGGCGGGGGTCGCGCATATCCTGTTGCATCCGGCCAGCGCCATCGACGTGGCCCGCATCGCCCAGGAAACGATGGCCGGGCTGGTGCCCCTGCGGGCGCTGCTGGCCGATCAGCAGGACCCGCGCTACCAGGCGGCCTATGGCTAGTGCACTGATCCAGACAAAAGATGCAGTCCGCATTCTTTTTGTCTGGATCGAAAGTGCACTAGAAACAATGTTTTGTGCAGCGACGTTTGCATTCAAGGGGGAATCCCTTGAATGCGTCGCTGCACTAGGACGGGGACACCGCCAAGCGGTACCCTCCCCCGTCGGTGTCGGTGATCAGCAAGGCGGGCTGGCGCGGATCGGGTTCGATCTTGCGGCGCAGGCGATGGATGTGAGTCTCCAGGGTGTGGGTGTCGATGCTGTCCCCATACCCCCAGACGCGCGCCAGCAGATCGTCGCGGCTCACGGGACCGTCCGCCCCCCACAGACAGGCCAGGATGGCCGCTTCCTTCTCGGTCAACGCCAGCACCGCGCCGGTGTGGCGGTCCGTCAGGGTTCGGGCCCGGGGCGCGCAGGCGTAGGGTCCCAGATCGAAGCCGTCCGCCGGCGCCGCCGTCCCGTCCACCGGCGGGGCCAGGGCCGCGCGCAGCAGCGCCACCAGCGTGGACAGGCGCGCGGGCCGGGCGGTGCGTGTGACGCCGGCCGGCCAGGCCACGGTGTCGGCATCCTCGCCCGGGCCATCGGGCGGGATCATGGCGATCACCGGCGGGTCCAGGCCCGCCACCCGCAACGCCCGGACGGCCCTCCGCGCGGCACCGGCGTTCGGCGCGCCCAGCAGCACCACGTCCCAGCCGTCCCCCGACGGACACCCGGCGAGCGCGGCCAGGGCCTCCGGCACGCTGCCCGACTCGGTGACGACCACCGGAGCGATCGGGGCCGACAGGCCGCCCCCGTCGCCCTCGACAACCGCCGGCACCAGGCGCAGGTGGGAGGCCAGATGTCCGGCCAGGGCATGGCGAGGCGCCTCGTCGGCGTCGATCAACAACAGGCGCGGCCCGGTCTCGGGGGACGCCACCGGAGCGGAAGGCGTGAACGGCTGCGACATGCTCGGCTCTGGCCGACGGGACGGAACAGGCGCTCAGCGTGGCGCGCCTCTTGCGTCCCTGGCGGTCCTTGCTTAGGTACGGGTGCTTTCTTCTTAACCGCTTCCGTCCCGCGCCGCCAGTCGCGGGGTGGCGGCGTCCGAGTTTCCGTTCCGGAGGGCTTCGCCCGTCATGACCCTGGCCCCACTGTCCCAGCCCCGCCCCGACATCTCGTCACCCCCTGCCCTCTCGCCCCTGGACCGCGTCGGGCGCGCGCTGGCCGAGTTGCGCCGGGGCGCGGCGGTGGTGGTCGTCGGCCCCGGCGACGCGGTGCTGGCCGCCACCGCCGAGGGCGCCGACGGGGACCTGCTCGCCAACCTCTCGGCGCTGGGCGAGACCGAGGCGGCGCCCGACCTGCTGATGACCACCCGGCGCGCCGCGGTGTTGAACCTGGGCGCGCCCGGGCCGGGGGCGGTGCGCCTCGGTCTCCCCGGGGGCCTGACCGAGGACCGCTTGCGGCGCCTGGCCGATCCCACCGAGGCCGACCCGGTGCCCGTCCCCGCGGGCTCCACGGTCGAGCCCGTGGCCGCCGACAGCGGCGCCGGGGCGGCGGTGGTGCTGGCCAAGCTGGCCCGCCTGCTGCCGGCGGTGGTGGCCGTGCCGTGTCCCGTCTCGGCGCTGGAGGCGCTGGCCTGGGCGCGCGCGCGCGACATCGTCGCCGTGGCCGCCGAGGACGTGGTGGCCCATCACGAGACCGCCGCGCGCGCCCTGCGGCCGGTCAGCGAGGCCCGGGTGCCGCTGATGGGAGCCGAGGAGACCCGCGTCATCGCCTTCCGTCCCGACGACGGCGGCATCGAACACCTGGCGATCGTCATCGGCCGCCCCGACCCGGAGAGCGCGGTGCTCACCCGGCTGCATTCCGAGTGCTTCACGGGGGACATCCTGGGCTCGCTCCGCTGCGACTGCGGCGAGCAGTTACGCGGCGCCATCGACGTGATCAGCCGCGCGGGCGCGGGCGTGCTGCTTTACCTGGCGCAGGAGGGACGGGGCATCGGCCTCGTCAACAAGCTGCGCGCCTACACCCTCCAGGACGGCGGCCTGGACACCGTGGACGCCAACGAGCAACTGGGCTTCGACGACGACGAGCGCCTGTATTCCCCGGCGGCCGAGATGTTGCGTCACCTGGGCTTCACGCGCGTGCGGCTGCTGACCAACAACCCCCGCAAGGTCTCGGCGCTGGCCCGCCATCGTATCCAGGTGGTCGAGCGGGTGCCCCACGCCTTCCCCGCCAACGCGCACAACGTGGGCTACCTGCGGGCCAAGGCGCGGCGCAGCGGGCACCTGTTCTGAGGGGCGGGCCTGAGACCGAGCCGCGCGACCGGGCCTCCATCACGCGACGGCGGCGTCGGCGGCCTCG
This sequence comes from Roseospira visakhapatnamensis, assembly GCF_014197915.1. GTDB lineage: Bacteria > Pseudomonadota > Alphaproteobacteria > Rhodospirillales > Rhodospirillaceae > Rhodospira > Rhodospira visakhapatnamensis. The sequence continues at coordinate 44,047 of NZ_JACIGK010000006.1, read as the reverse complement.
GCCTTGATGCGCTGAATCATGGCGGTCACGCCGCTGCGCCGATTGGGGCTGATGTGCTGGTCCAGGCCGAGTTCGGCCATGACAGCCTCGGCGTCCAGGGCCAGGACCTCCTGGGCCGGGCGATCGTTGACCATCACCAGCAGGATGGCGATCAGGCCCTTGACGATATGGGCATCGGAGTCCGCGCGGAAGTGCATCCGGGGCGGCGCGCCGGGCCGGGTCTCGGCGGTCAGCCACACCTGGCTCATGCAGCCCCGCACCCGGTTGGCCTCGGTCATGTCGGCGTCGGGCATGGGCTCCAGCGTGCGGCCCAGATCGATGATGAAGCGATAGCGCTCCTCCCAATCATCCAGAAGCGTGAACGTCTCACGAAGGTCGTCAAGGGTCATGGCAACCATGGGCAGGGGTCCCGGCTGGCGGTCGAGGCGCGCGCGGCGCGCCGGTCGGGTACGGATCTAGAGTGAATCGGCCGGCGCGGAAACCCCCCGGACGGACTCCACCGCCTCGGCGTCACGGGGACCCGCCGCCGGCCTCGGCGGCCGATCCGGACATCGCCTTGTAGATGCTGGTCTCGAAGGCATAGAAGGCGCTCAGGGCCGCCGGGTCGGCGAACGGCAGCAGTTGCGACGCCCACACACCGCCCACGCCCGTCCGGCGATCGATCCAGTAGTACAGGTTGGCCAGCCCGGCCCAGCCCAGGGCACCGGCGGGGCGCCCGGTGGGGGCGTCCTCCTCGTTGACCATGAACGACAGGGACCAGGACTTGGGCAGGCCCGGAAACAGCTCCGCGTCGTTGGACAGCATGGGCATGACGCCGGGCAGCATCCGGATGCGCCGGTCGCCCAGGCCATTGCGTTCCGCCATCCGGATGGTGTCGGCGCGCAGCACGCGGCCCGCCTGCCCCATGCCGTCGTTCAGCCACATGCGGATGAACCGGACGTAGTCGCCAACGGTGCCGTACAGGCCATGACCGCCCATGTGCACCTCGGGCTCGGGCGGCAACGCGAAGTCCGGCATCGGCTGGAGGGTCCCGTCGCCGTCGCGCCGGTGCATGCCGGCCAGACGGGCGCGCATCGAGGGCGTCAGGGTGAAGGCCGTGTCGGTCATGCCCAGCGGCTCGAAAATGCGTGCCCGCATGACCTCGCCGAGGCGCGCGCCGGTGACGCCCTCCACCACCTGGCCGACCCAGTCGAGGCCGCTGCCGTACTCCCAGGCGTCACCGGGATCGAACAGCAGGGGGGTGTTCAGGCCCGCCCGGGTGGCGCCGAGGGTGTCCACGCAGTGCCCCTCGGCGACCAGCCGCCGGTAGCTCTCGTTGAAGAACGGATAGGCCAGGCCCGCCGTGTGCAGCAGCAGCATGCGCGGGGTGATATCCCGCTTCGGCGGCCGCATCTGGGGCCGGCCCTCGGCATCGAAGCCGGTCAGCACCTGAAGCGCGCCGATCGCCGGCGCATGGAGTCGGGCGGGCGCGTCCAGGTCCAGGCGGCCTTCCTCGACCAGTTGAAGCGCCGCCGTGGCGGTGACGGCCTTGGTCATGGACAGAAGCACGAACACCGTGTCCATGGTCATGGGCTCCCCGGGCGCGCCCGCCGGGTCCAGGACACGCCAGCCGGTCGCGCGTTCGTGGATGGTGCCGGTGCGATTGGTGGCCATGGCGACGACGCCGGGCAGGGCCATGTCCGCCGCCGCCGCACCGGTCCGGGGTTCCGCGTCCGCTGCTGTGGTCATGGGCCGCTGCTCTCCGCTGGGGTGGATCGTGGACGGCGGCGGTGTGCGCGAGACCCGCCGGATCCAAGAGTACGGGCAGCCGGCCGGTGACCGCAATACGCGATGATGGGCGGGGAAACCCACGTCATCGGACATCGCTCCGGCGGTGGATCCGCGCGCGTCGCCCCGGCAAGCCACCGGGCCGATGGCCGCCTTGACAAAGCGGCCCGTTCAGTGTGGGTTCCGTCCCACCGTCTGTCGGCGCCGTCCTCCGGGGATCGCGCCGTCTTCCGATTGCCAAGGGATTCCCGCCGTCATGCACGCCTTCCGCACGCACACCTGCGGCCAGCTTCGTCGCTCGGACGTGGGCCAGACCGTTCGCCTGTCCGGCTGGATCCACCGCAAGCGCGACCACGGAAACCTGCTGTTCGTGGACTTGCGGGACCATTACGGCCTGACCCAGTGCGTGGCCGACGTGTCGTCGGACATCTTCCCCGTCCTGGAAGGCGCGCGGGTGGAAAGCGTGATCACCGTGACCGGCCGGGTCATCGCCCGAAGCGAGGAAACGATCAATCCGCGCCTGCCCACCGGCGACGTCGAGATCGGCGTGGACGCGGTCACGGTGCAGTCCACCGCCGACGTGCTGCCCCTGCAGGTGGCCGGCGACCAGGAGTACCCCGAGGATCTGCGCCTGACCTACCGCTTCCTCGACCTGCGCCGCGAGCAGGTGCACCGCAACATCGTGCTGCGGTCCCGGGTGATCACCGCGATCCGCCAGCGCATGGTCGAGCAGGGATTCCTGGAGTACCAGACCCCCATCCTGACCGCCTCCAGCCCGGAGGGCGCGCGCGACTTCCTGGTGCCCTCGCGGCTGCATCCGGGCCGGTTCTACGCCCTGCCGCAGGCCCCGCAGCAGTTCAAGCAGCTGCTGATGGTCTCGGGCTTCGACCGTTACTTCCAGATCGCGCCCTGCTTCCGCGACGAGGACAGCCGCGCCGACCGCTCGCCAGGCGAGTTCTACCAGCTTGATTTCGAGATGAGCTTCGTCACCCAGGACGACGTGTTCAACGCCATCGAACCGGTGCTGGCCGGGGTGTTCGAGGAGTTCGCCGAGGGCCGCGCCGTGACCCCGGCGCCGTTCCCGCGCATCCCCTTCGACGAGGCCATGCTCAAATATGGCTCGGACAAGCCGGATTTGCGCAACCCGCTGATCATCCAGGACGTGACTCCGCACTTCCAGGGCGGCGGCTTCGGGCTGTTCGCCAAGCTGATCGACGGCAAGGGCGCGGTGGTGCGCGCCATCCCGGCGCCGGGCGCGGCGGACCGTCCGCGCGGCTGGTACGACAAGCTGAACGCCTGGGCGCGCGAGAACGGCGCCGGGGGGCTGGGCTACATCATCTTCGGCGAGGACGGTCCGAAGGGTCCGATCGCCAAGAACCTCGAAGCCGACCGGGTCGAGGCGCTGCGCGGCCAGATGGACCTGAAGGCCGGGGACGCGGTGTTCTTCGCCTGCGACAAGCCCCTGGCCGCCGCCAAGTTCGCGGGCCTGGTGCGCACCAAGGTCTGCATCGAACTGGAGATGCTGGAAACCGGCGTGTTCAAGTTCTGCTGGACCGTGGACTTCCCCATGTTCGAGCGGAACGAGGACACCGGCCAGATCGAGTTCAGCCACAACCCCTTCTCCATGCCCCAGGGCGGGCTGGAGGCGCTGGAGACCATGGACCCGCTGGACATCAAGGCGTTCCAGTACGATATCGTCTGCAACGGCGTGGAGCTGTCCTCCGGCGCCATCCGGAACCATCGCCCGGACATCATGTTCAAGGCGTTCGGCATCGCCGGGTATTCGCCCGAGCATGTGGAAGAGCATTTCGGCGGCATGCTGAACGCCTTCCGCTATGGCGCGCCGCCCCATGGCGGCGCCGCCCCGGGCATCGACCGCATCGTCATGCTGCTGGCCGACGAGCCCAACATCCGCGAGGTCATCGCCTTCCCCATGAACGGGCAGGCCCAGGACCTGATGATGCAGGCCCCCGGCGGCGTGAGCGCGGCTCAGCTCAAGGAGTTGCACATCGCGCTGGATCTGCCCAAGCCGAAGCCCAAGGCCCAAGGCGCGGGGACGGTGACGGCGGGTGGCGACGCGGGCTGATCTGGTCCGGGGCCGGCCCCGGCGGCTGGCCGATCTGGCCGGCCGGGTCGCCGGCCGCCGGGCCTTCATCGTCGGCAACGGCCCGTCGCTGGCGGCGATGGATCTGGCGCCCCTGGCCGGCGAGATCACCTTTGCCTTCAACGGCGCCTGGCGGCTGCGGGAAAGCCTGGTGCCGACGATCCACATGGTCGAGGACCGGCTGGTGGCCGAGGAGGAGGCCGCGCACCTGGCCGCGCTGGATCCGGCGACGCTGCTGGTGCTGCCCACCGATCACGCCGATGTGAGTCCGCCGGCACCCGGGCGTCTGCATGTGCCGGTGGACTGGTCCTATTACGATCCCCTGCGGCCGCCGCGCGAACCCGGCTTCACCACCAACGCCGCCGCCGGCCGCCTGCACGCGGGGCAAAGCGTCGCCTACCTGGCCCTGCAAGTGGCCTTCGTGATGGGCTGCGACCCGGTCGTGCTGCTGGGCATCGACCTCGACTACCGGCTGCCGGCGTCGGCGCGGGTGGCCGGTCCCGTGGTCACCTCCACCGCCGCCGATCCCAACCACTTCGATCCGGCCTACTTCGGCCCGGGGCGGCGCTGGCACCTGCCCAAGACCGACCGCATGCTGGTGGCCTTCCGGCGCGCGGCGCGGGTGTACGCCGAGCATGGGCGGCGCCTGGTGAACGCCACCCCGGGCGGACGCCTGACCGGTGTCCCGCGCCTCGCCTACACCGCCGCGACAGCCGACAGGCCCCGGCCGGCCCGGCGCCAGCGCCAGGCCACCAGCGCCCAGGCCCCGACCGCCTGAAGCGCCGCCGGAACCAGGGACCCGGCGATGGTCGCGCCTTCGGTGGGACGCAGGGCCATGGCGACATTGGGAATCAGGTCCTGCAGCACCACGGGGAGAAGGGCGTAGAGGACGGCGAGGTAGACGATCGCCCCCAGGGCACCGCGCCGCCGGTCGCCGTCCAGGGTCACGGCCAGCACCACCCCCAGGTCCCGGACCAGGAACAGAAGCGTGCTCCACACCAGCACGGGCAACCACGCGGGCGTCGGCACGGCCGACCAGGCCGCCGTCAGCGCCATGGCCAGCAGCACGCCGACCGCCAGGCCCAGCACCCAGGCCGGGGCCTCCAGGAACAGAGCGCTCGGCCTGTCGCGAGCCGGCGTGGGCGCCGCCAGCCAGCGGCGCAAGCCGACGCTGGTGTTCGACGACACCACCGCCGACCACAGAGTCAACGCCGTGACCACGCCGTAGGCAACGGTCAACGGCACCACGTCCACCGCGATCATGGTGCCGTACAGGCTCGACAACCGCCCCGGATCGGCCAGCCCGGCCGCGTAGAGGGCGGCGAACAGCAGAAAGGCGAGCCACGTCCAGGGCTGCGGACGGTAGCGCAACTCCTCGCGCATGAGCGCGTGCACGCCGGCCAGCACCCAGACGAGCGCCGCCACGGTGGAGGCGAACAGGAAGGTCTCGCCCGACACACGCCAGGACCACCAGGTCACGCTGTCGTCCATCGACCACGTGTATCCCTGTGCCGCCAGCACCACGGCCACGCCGATGCCGCACACCTGGGCAAGGGTCACGTAGCCCAGCAGCGCCGCCGGGCGTTGCCCTCGCTGCAACAGCATGCCCACGAACAGCGCGCTCCCTTGGGCGGCCAACGCCGTCAGCACCATGGTGAGGAGATCGCGGGAACTCGTGGCGCCGGCCCCCAGCATCACCAGCACGCACAGAAGGCCGCCGTACCAGGTGTAGGCGGTGGCGCCGAGCAGCTTGCCCCAGGTGAGGCTCCAGGGGCCGATCGCGCTCATGCGCTGGGCGTCCCAGGTGCCACCCACGATCTCGTCGCTCACCGCGCCGGCCGCCTGGCGCCCGCCCCAGACGACCAGGAGGGCGAGCAGCGCGCCTTGCGCGGCCTGATCCACACCGGCCGTCCCGAAGCCGCTATGCGCCCCAAGAAACACCAGGCCCAGCAAGAGGGGCATGGCGATCAGCCGATGCGTCGAGAACTCCGACCAGAGATTGCGTCGAAACTCCGGATTGGCCAGAGGGTTGAGTCGATCAAGCAGGGTCATGGATGGCCCTTTCCGGGGGTGGGGCGCGCGGTCGCGGCGGGGCGCACGTGGTCCAGGTAGACGTCTTGCAGATTGCGACGGTCGAGGTCGAAGCCGCAAACCGCCACGTCGCGCGCGACCAGCGCGCGCAGCAGGGCCGCCCGACGCGCCGGATCGTGACCGTCCTCCAGGCTCAGGCGCACCGTCTCGCCGTCGGCCCAAACATCGACGTCCCGGACCTCGGACATCCCTTCCAGCATGGTCGCCAGATCCGGGCACGGCGCGGCCAGGCGCAGGACCAGGCGGACCGCCGCGGTCCGCGACGGCGTCCCGGTCGAGGCATCCAGGGCCGCGTGGCGAACCACCCGACCCTCGCGCAAGATCAACATGTGGGTGGAGTAGTCCTCCAGTTCCGCCAGGATATGGGACGATACCACCAGCGTGGTTCCCAGGTCCCGGCTCAGCCGCCGGAACAGCGCGGCGAGATCCGCGCGGCTCTCGGGGTCGAGACCAGAGGCCGGTTCGTCCAGCAACAGGACGCGGGGCCGGTGCACCATGGTCTGGGCGATGGCCAGGCGCTGGCGCAGGCCGCGCGACAGGCTGCCCGCCTTCTGCTTGAAGCGATCGGCCAGGCCCACGGCGTCGGCCGCCCAGGCGATGCGTTCGGGAATGTCCCGGGTCGGGACCGCGCGGGCGGCGGCGGCATGCCACAGGCCCTGCTCCACCGTCAGGCCGTCGTACAGGCCGAAGATGTCCTGGAGAAAGCCGGTGACGCGATGCACGGCACGGGGCGCCTCCGACACCTCCAGGCCGGCGACACGGACGCGTCCGGCGAAGGGCGGGTCCAGGGCCGCCAGGCAGCGCATCAACGTGGTCTTACCCGCGCCGTTGGGGCCGACCAGGGCGGTGATGGAGCCGGCGGGCACGGCGAACCCGACCCCGTCCAGGGCACGGTGGCCGGGGTAGTCCTGTGTCAGCCCATCCACCTGGATGAGCGCGGCGTGCGGAGGAACATCCAGGGGCACAGTAGCGGACTCCGGCTGGGAGAACGGCAGCGCGCGACACGGCGCGCGCGATGGCACCGCGGGATGATAGACCCTGGCGGGTGCCGGGTCACGACAACAGCCCTGGCAATCACGGCCCGACCGCGTGTATCACCGGTCCGGTGTGATCCGAAAGACGCGATGTCGGCGGGCCATGCCCCCTGGTTCGCGATCCGCCCGCAACCCACATTGGGTTGGTTGCCGACGCTCGCGCCCTTCTTTCCGTGTGGCGGGGCGTGGCGCGAGCCGAGCGGCGCGTGGCGCCCCGCTTTCCCTGCGCCGTCGCGTGCCACACGAGCACCGCCGTTGTCCGATCCCGTCAAGGACGCGCCCATGACCCGGACCTCCTGCCCCCGCTGTGACCGCATGCCCGACGTGCCCGCGCAAGGCGGACGGCTGTTTCTCTGGCCTCCCCTGGGGCACACCGCCGACAAGGTGCGTGTGCTGCTGCGCCGGGACGACCTGCCCTGCGAGGACCGGGCCGCCGACGGATGCCTGGTGATCGGCGTCCCGGATCAGGGCCACGCCCCGCTGGCCGCGCGCCTGGCAAGCGTGCTGACCGCCGCCGAGGCCCGTGACAGCCGCGTGCTGTTCGTCCCGGGCGACACCGACCCCGGGCTGACGCAGATGGGCCAGGTGGATCGACTGGAGACCTATCTGGCCCGGGAACAGGGCGCTTGGCTGCTGGACCTGATGCGGGCGCGGCGGGTCACCACCCTGTTCCAGCCCATCTTCCGCGTGGACGAGCCCGGCCGCGTGTTCGCCCACGAATGCCTGCTGCGGGGCCTGGACCCCCAGGGCTCTCCGATCGCGCCGACCACCATGTTCGACATCGCCCGACGCGCGGACCTGGTCTTCCAGCTGGACAAGCTGGCCCGCACCACGGCGGTGGCCACGGCGGCCGAGAAAGGCGTGGACACCACCATCTTCATCAACTTCACGCCGTCGTCGATCTACGACCCGGTGAGTTGCCTGCGCACCACCCTCGCCGCCGTCGACGACGCCGCCCTGGACAGGGCGCGGGTGGTTTTCGAGGTCATCGAGACCGAGGACATCCAGGATCCCGAGCACCTGGCCGGCGTGCTGGCCTTCTACCGGCGGGCGGGATTTCGCGTGGCGCTGGACGACCTGGGGGGCGGCTACGCCACCCTGGGGCTGCTGCCCAGCCTGCGGCCCGACTTCGTGAAGCTGGACCGGTCACTGGTCCATGGCATGCACGCGGATCAGGTCAAGGCCATCGTCATCGAGCGCCTGGTGCAACTGGCCCACGATCTGTCCATCGCCGTCATCGCGGAGGGCGTGGAGCAGGCGGAGGACCTTGACTGGCTGAAACGCCACGACGTGGATTACGTGCAGGGATACCTGCTCGCGCGTCCGGCGCCCGGACCCTGGCGGCCATAAAAAGAACCCCGCCGTTGACGCGCCGGGGTTCAGGTCAGCATGAGGAGATGCCTTTTCGACACGGAAATGTGTGCCTTTCAGAACATGGTACTCTTGCGCCGAATGGCCCGCCGATGCAAGTCGCGCATCCGGTCAGGCCGCGCGCGTCGGCGCGGCCTCTGGCCTTGGCATGGCCGATATCAATGCCCTGCACGGATCCATTAAGACGGCACATTATTACCCCACCGGCGCGAAAGCATGCTCTGGACAACCCCAACCAGACCGGAATGGTCCCGTGGAGCGGCTGTCATGCCCGACTCCGATCCTCAGGGCGCGATGAAAAAAGAACCCCCCTGGATCAGGTCCAGGGGGGTTCCCTCCGACGGAGAGGCTGGGGGGCAGTCGGGGGGGTGCCTCCCGTCAGATTTCGGGTCGAGACTGGTCGAGCGATCGACCGAACACCGATCACCCCACGGCGCGGTCCCGACTGTCCAAAGACCGTAGCGTCGCCGAAGGCCGGTTACTTGCCGTATTCTGGGCACCCAAGACACGGCCCGAACTCCGACCTGGCAACGGCACGGTATCAGGCACTCCAGAGGTGGTGCAAGAGTTTTTTATTGCGCCAAAACTGGCAAAACAGAGCTTCAGTATTTAATTGTTATTGCGATGTTTGTTTATAAAATTCGTCCCGTTTTTGGTAAAATTTCCTTTCTTATAGTCGGTTTAGTGGTCGACCATCGCTTTCGCGCCAATCATTCATAGCCCTATTGTGTATCAGGCCTCCATAACGATGTCTAGGTGCATTACGCCAAGAAGTTGATCGTATCCGCCAGTCACACCAAATCCTCGACCAGACATCGACGCGACGTGGCGCGAAGCACCGTGGCGGGGCAGCCTCCGCGTCATGGTCCTGGTCATCTTCAGGGCCGTGGCCGTTGTCATCAGCATCGTCGCCTCTCACGCAGAACGGCGCGCTTCCGAAGGAAACGCGCCGTTCATGTCGGCAGACTCACGCACCGGACGGACCCGCGCGCGGCGACGCCCTCAGGAGACTCACGACCGGCGGATCACGCCACCGCACATGAGTCTTGAACCGCATGCCCCGTCGATCCAGACAAGCACGCGCGCGGCATCGCCGGTCCGGATCGGGGCCCAAGGCCGGGCTACTTCCGGAAGTTGTCATGGCACTCCTTGCAGGTGCCCCCCAGCTTCTGCATCAGCGGCCCCATGGCGGCCTTGTCCGCCTCGCGGGCGGCCACGGCCAGTTCGTCGGCGGCGTCCGTCATGGCCTGCAAGCCGCCGGAGAAGGCGTCCCAGTTCTCCCAGATGGCCGGCACGGCGGTGGTCTCCACCATGGCGTCGGCGGCCGGATCCTTGAAGGCATCCTGCGACAGTTCGCCGACCAGGGCGATCGCCTTGGCGGACCGGGCCAGGACCTTGCCGTCCAGGCCGCACTCGCCCTTCATGAAGCACCCCAGCGCGCCCATGCCGGCGCCGGCGACACTCATCACGTCCTGACGGTAGGCGACGGTGGCGTCGTCATCGGCGGTGGCCGGCGAGGCCATACCGACCAGCAGCAGGGCGGCGGTGGTGGCGGCGGCGAACGTCTTGATCATCGGAGCAACTCCTGTTGTCGCGTCGTTGGAAGGGGGGGCATGGGCGGGGTGCCGGGACGCCAGGGGGACACGTCACCCGGACACGCACGCACCCAGGCACGCCCTGGCCCGAACACCGAGACATCGTTGTCCGGGGTACCTCTACCACAGGTACATTAGGGAGACCTTATTATAACCTCTGTGACCCCGTCCAGGGAGAAGCAAGCCGATGCCATAAATGTCTTCGGGACGCAACACCTCTCATGGGTGCATGGGGCAACGCACAACCCAAGCGACCCAGTCCCCCTCCCGTCATTGGTCGCCGTGCGGCCCGGCGCCGCCGGCCATCGGGCGTGACACCGGAGCGATCCATGGTCCCGGGATCACGACTCGCGTGCGGGGACTTCGGCGCCCAGCCCGCCCAAGACATCGGGGTTCGGGCCGCCGGCCGCCCCTCGCACAACGGTCGAGTCGGCCCGAGCCTTCATCGCACCGCCGGTGAATTCCCGCGAGAGGTATGCTATGACGAAGAAACACGTCTTAGGAGCGTCTTCCATGCCGCAACCACGAGACGATGCCGACATGATGATGATAGACGGGTGACGGGCGGCGCCCGGCGATGGACCACCAGGACGACCCCCTGCCGCCCCCGGGAACGCACGCGGACACTCGGTGGTCGCCCCGCCCGGCCTAGCCGGACGGATGGGTTTGGCCCCGTGGGACCCGGCGCACCCACTCCGCATGGCTGGATCGGTCCCCTACTTTTGGACCGCCGGTCTTGACGCTTTGGAGCCAAACCCGGATAAATGAAGGCGCTTGTAACAATTGTGCTGGCCCCGCCGTCGAAAAATTCGTGGTAACGCGACGAACCTCCGCCAGCCGAAAGGACCCATCCGGAATGGTCGCCGAGGAACCCTCGATCGAGACGATGCAGACCGTCAGGGTCTTGCTTGCCGATGATCACGCCCTGCTGCGTGACGGCATCCGCCCCTTCCTGACCGATCTGGCCGAGCAGGTGGACATCGTCGAAGCCGTCGATTTCGACGGCGCGCTGGCCCTGGCCACCGAGACGACGCCGGACCTGGTGCTGCTCGACCTGAAGATGCCCGGCATGGCCGGCGTGGAAACCGTCAGCGCATTCCGCAAGGCTTGCCCGAACGTGCCGGTGGTCATCATCACCGGCCAGGTGGTTCGCGACGATGTGTTGCGGGCCATGGAACTCGGGGCGTCCGGCTACCTGCCCAAGTCCATGAGCGGCACGTCGTTCGTACACGCGTTGCGGTTGATTCTCAGTGGTCAACCGTACTTCTCGGCCCACTTGCTGGGGCCCGGCGGCGGCGAGACCGACGCCAGCAACCACGCCCCCGGGGGGCGCTTCGCCGACCTGACCAATCGCGAGGTTCAGGTTCTGTCGTTGCTGGTGCGGGGGGAATCGAACAAGGAAATCGGCCTGCACCTGGGCCTGACCGAGATCACGGTCAAGTCCCATATGCGCAGCATCTTCAAGAAGATCGGGGCCGCCAACCGCACGCAGGCGGTGGCCATGGCCATTCAGCACGGCATTTCCGGCTGACGCGGCCGTCGTCCGGGGACGGGTTCCAGACGGGCGCGGCGGAGGCGTGGGCCTCGTCGGCGCCCGGCTCGTCCCTCCCGAGACACCACCGTCACGGGCGGGATCAGGGAAACGCGCATCGCGTGACGCTGATCTCCATATAGCCACGGCGCGCGGCGGCGATCGCGAACCGGTACTCCGCCTCGCCGGAGATGACCTTGTGCGTCAGCGGCAGCTTTCCCTCGACCACGGTGGGCGCAAGGCCGCCCTGCGCGAACCGCACCCGAACCGGCCGGTCCACGTCGAACCAGTCTTCCGGACGGTCGCGCTCGTCCGTGGCGGTAGCCCCCTCGGCGGTGACCGTCACCCGGCCGTCGGCGACCCGGATCGCGCCCGCCGCGCGACGGCGGCCCGGATGCGCCACCGCGAGCAGGTCGGTCGAGGGCGTCTCGTCGCAGCGCATGGGGCGGGCGCCCGCCTCGATCATGAAGGCCAGCCGGTCCGGATCCGCGCCCCGGGCCAAACCCTCCCGCACCAGATCCAGAAGCCGCCGGGCATCGCCGTCGGGCACCTCGCGCTCGTACTGCATCTCGGTGTACCGAAGCTGAGCCTGCGTCTCCTCCAGGGTCTCGGCGAGGCGGTCGCGGGTTCGCGCGGTGCGTTCCAGGTCATGGCTCAGGTCGGTGACGCGGGCCTCCAGGGTCGCGATGCGCACATGCAGATCATGGCTCAACACCCGGTGGCCGTACCACAGGCCAGCCCCCAAGACGCCCAGGGCGACGAGGGTCAGCAGCAGGACAAGAACCGGACGACCGGAGCGCCGACGGCGGCGCGGACGACCCAAGGGCATCGGGCGGACTCGTGCGGGCGGGAACGGACGGACGACAACAGACATCGGGCCAGGGACCCACGGAGCGCGGCCCCCTGACCCGGTGGCGATCTTGGCGATCCGGACTGGCCCCGTCAATCCAGTGGAGACCGTCTCCGGGCCCCGACCCTCGGCGGCACACTCCGTGAAGGTGCCGCCCGTGCCGGCTCGCCCCCCTACCGGTCGTCCGTTCCGGTGCGGAGCCCCGCGGACACGCGACCGCCGGACGGGTCATGACCATCGGCCTCGATCGCGGCGCGGGATCGCGCCAACTGGCGCGCCTCCAGGCGCTCCTGACGCCGGCGCGACAGGCGCAGCGTGACGATGTAACTGCTGACCCCCGTCAAAAGCACCCAGGGCAGCGACCCCACCACCAGGGGCAGACCCCACCCCTGGACGATGTCCCCGGCGTACCCGCGTGCGACCTCCCAGAACCCGGCATCCTCGCTGAACGTGCCCTGCCAGAGGGCCACGAAGCTGTCGTACCCGGACAGGTCGTCCCAATGCCCGAGCATCACCTGCCCCGTGACGTAGAATGTGTAATAGAAGGGCAGCACGGTGAAGACGTTGGTGATCCACGTCCAGGCCAGCCCCAGGACCAGATTGAAATGCCACGAGAACAGGCGGGTGGTCACGACCCAGGTGAGCAGCACGCAAAGCATCTGGATGCCCACCAGGGGTGTCATCGCCCAGATGACGCCGATCGTCACTCCACGCGCGGTGTGCTCCGGGGAATGGCGGCTGCGCAACAGCGGAATGACCAGACGATAGCGCACCAGGCGCAGGCCCTGGCGCCACCACGAAAAGCGCCTGGGCGCGAAAGCATGCGCCGGAGGCGTGGTATGGGCTTGCCGGGGCGACACACGGTCCATGGTCGGGATCCATGGTGGAGCTGGGGTGAACGGGATGTGGTGGACGCCGCGATCGCGCGGACGGACGGGGACTCAGGGACGCACGCGGGCGGCTGGCGCCCACGGACGACGGCGCACGCTGCGGTCTTCCATGCATGCGGCGGGCCACGTCGTCATGGGATGCAAGGCCAGCGGGATCGCGGCGCGGTCCGACACCAGCCCAAAAAACGGCGGCACGGGGCCGTGTCGCCGGAGATACCATGGACGGAGCCGTTTCGCGAGGCTGAATGCATGACACCGCGAGGTCCGGGCCGGCGCCGGCCTCCGGCCCCCGCAGACCATCCCCCCATGGGCCGGCTTGGCCCGCGGTCGCGGGGCGGGGCGCGACGACTCCCCTGCCCCCGACGCGCCGTCCCGGCGACCGATCACGCGGACAAGCCCGCTTTCCAAAAAGAGTATCAAATTGCGACATACGACCATTGAAGACATTACCGTGACATGACGGTTTGTTCACCATCGCGATCGTTGCCCGGTCCGGGCGAGACGGTATGATGCGCCCATGAGACTCCTGGTGGTCGAAGACGATGCCGAGGCGGCGGCCTACCTGGTCAAGGGGCTGCGGGAAAGCGGGTATGTGGTGGACCATGCCGACAACGGCATGGATGGTCTGTACATGGCCACCAACGAGCCCTACGACGCCGTGGTCCTGGACCGCATGCTGCCGCGCCTGGACGGGCTGGCGGTGGTGGAAACCCTGCGCAAGGCCGGCAAGCAGATGCCCGTGCTGATCCTGTCGGCGCTGGGCGAGGTGGACGCCCGCGTCCAGGGCTTGCGCGCCGGCGGCGACGACTACCTGGCCAAGCCCTATGCCTTCTCGGAACTGTTGGCCCGCCTGGAGGCCCTGTTGCGGCGCCGCGAGGGCAGCAGCCAGCAAACCCGCCTGCACGTCGCCGACCTGGACATGGACCTGCTGGCCCGGACCGTGACCCGCGCCGGCCGTCCGATCGTCCTGCAACCGCGCGAGTTCCGGCTGCTCGAATATCTGATGCGCCACGCCGGGCAGGTCGTCACCCGGACCATGCTGCTGGAACACGTCTGGGACTATCACTTCGATCCCCAGACCAATGTCATCGACGTGCATGTCAGCCGCTTGCGCCAGAAGATCGACAAGGACTTCGACACATCGCTGATCCAGACCGTCCGGGGCGCGGGCTACCGCCTGCGGGGATCCGATTAGCGCCGGTGGCGCCACGGTACGCCTGTTCGGCACCACGGTCTTCCGGCTGGCGCTGATCTCGGCCATCGTTTTCGCCATGCTGTCGTCGGTGGTGCTCGGCCTCGTGTTCGTCACCACCGCCACCCTCATCGACCATCAGACGGTGACCGCCATCAACACCGAGATGGCGGGCTTGCAGGACATCCACCAACGCGGTGGCCCGGGAGCGCTGGTCAAGGCGCTGGAACGCCGGGTGGCCGGCTATCAGGGCTACCATCACGTCTACCTGCTGGCCACGCGGGACGGCGAGCCCATGGTCGGCAACCTGCACCACTGGCCCCGCGTCGAGCCGGACAGCACCGGCTGGCTACGCTTCACCGTCGAGGACGACACCGACCAGCGCCGCGACCTGTGGCCGGTGCAGGCCCGCGTGGTGCCGCTGGCCAGCGGCCTGCGTTTGATGGTCGGGCGCGACATGACGGAGCGCAGCAACTTCGCCCAGATCATGGAGCAGTCCCTGGCCTTCGCCCTGGCCGCCGCGCTGATCCTGGGCATCCTCGGCGGCGTGGTGATGAGCCGCAACCTGCTGCGCCGGCTGGACGCCGTGAACCGCACGGCGGCGACCATCCTGGCCGGCGACCTGTCCGGCCGGGTGCCCGTGTCGGGCGCCGGCGACGAGTTCGACCGGCTGGCGGCCAACCTGAACACCATGCTGGACCGCATCCAGAAGCTCATCATGGCGATGCGCTCGGTCACCGACAACGTCGCCCACGACCTGCGCAGCCCCCTCAACCGGCTGCGCTCGCGCCTGGAGATCACCCTGGTCGGCAAACCGGACATGGACGAGTACCAGGCCTCCCTGCAAGGCGCCCTGGAGGACATCGACACCATCCTGCAAACCTTCAACGCCTTGCTGTCCATCGCCCGCATCGAGGGCCGCAACGCCACCGAGACGTTCGAGCCCCTGGACATCGCGGAGATCGCCGAGGGCACGGTGGAACTCTACGAGCCCGTGGCCGACGAGCGTGACCAGCATCTGACCTTCGACGGCCCCGGCGCGGCGGTGGCGGCCCTGGTCAACGGCGATCGCCACCTGCTGATGCAAACCGCCGCCAACCTGGTGGACAACGCCATCAAGTACGCCCCCCAGGGTGCTCGCATCGCGGTGCGCGTGAGCGTCACGGACGGCACCGCGCGCCTGGAGGTCGCCGATGACGGACCGGGTATTCCCGAGGAGCACCGCCACACCGTCCTCGACCGCTTCGTGCGCCTGGAACAGAGCCGGCATACCTCGGGAACCGGCCTGGGCCTCAGCCTGGTGGCGGCCGTGGCCGAACTGCACGGCGCCGTGCTGGCCCTGGAGGACAACGACCCGGGCCTGCGCGTGGTCATGACCTTCGTCCGTCACCCCCAGGTCAGGGCCAACGCCTGACGCGATCCTGGGCGAAGCCCCCGAACGCCCCGGGCCACCGGGAAAAAGGGGTTGCAATCACACGGGCCAGGGGCTAGAAACCGCCCACGTCGCGCGGCGGAAAACCCGCCGCAAGGTCGACGGCGTAATCTGGAACGGCAGGCCGCACGACAAGGGCCTGTCCCTACCCTCGGATTACCGCACATGGGCCGCCGTAGCTCAGGGGTAGAGCACACCCTTGGTAAGGGTGGGGTCGGGTGTTCAATTCACCCCGGCGGCACCATTTTTCTTCAGTCCGATCAGCACGTTGCAAGGCGCCTCAGGGGCGCCGTCTCGCGTTGCGTGGAGTTGGGAAAGCCCGGGGGAAGCGGGCCGAAGACGATATTGCTTGGGTGTCGTGGCACCCTTTGATCAATGCACACAACCGAAAAGTATATAGCGATCTCATAGTCTGGACGAAAAAGCCGGGCTCGCCTTTACGACGTGGCGTCACCCCGGAACAGCCCGCCGCCGTCCCGATGGCAATCGCGGCCGAGCAGGATCGGGCCCCGCACCGCGACCCGGAAGACCAACCGAACCGCCGCCGCCACGTTGCCGCCCCATGCCCCCATGGACAGGTCCGTCACCGTCACGTCCGGGCGGGGCAACCCCCGGCGGCGGCATTCGGCCTGGACGTCCTTGACCAGCGCCGCTTCCGCCTGGGCTCGGCTGCGCGGATAGCGGGTGGGCCGGTAGGGCGTGGCGCCGCGCCCGACGACGTACGCCAGCACATGCCTCTCGCAGATCTGCCCCCTGAGCAGGCGCGCGGCCAGGGACTGCGGCGCCGGCCACGCCGGCGACCCCGGATCCACGATGCCGAACAGCAGACGGGTGGGGGGCGCGTTGTAGGGGTGAACCCGGTACTGGGCCGGTGGAGCTTGGCGGAAGCCGCCGGCCTGGAACCGCCGCGCCTGGTCACCGCGCGCTGCCAAGCCTGACCGCCCCCACTTTTGCCCCGGTCACCAATCTGGAACCCAAAAAACGATATGGTGCCCGGGGCGAGACTCGAACTCGCATGGTGTTCCCACCGCCGGATTTTGAGTCCGGTGCGTCTACCAATTCCGCCACCCGGGCAGGGTGGGCCGTGGCCCGGCCCCGGTTATTGCAGGGCCCGAGGCGGCCGTCAATCCACACGCGCCGGATCCGTCCGGCCGGACCGCATCCGGACGGATCACAGCCCCGCCCCGGCCTCCGGGGCGTTGTCGTGGCCCAGCACCCGATGGCGCGGCAGCGTCACATGCACCGTGGTGCCCGATCCGGGGGTGGAGGTCACGGCGATGGCCCCGCCGTGCAGGTCGACCAGGCCGCGCACCAGGGCCAGGGACACGCTGCCCAACTGGTCGTCGTTCAGCGTGCCGTCGTGCGGTCGCGCCTCCAGCGGCCGTTGCAGGGCCAGCAGTTCCTCGTCGCTCAGGCCCAGTCCGGAGTCGTTGACGGACAGGCGCGGCTCGCCGCCCCGCTCCATCGTCAGGCGCACCAGCACCGTGGACCCGGCCGGACTGACCACGATGGCCTTGTAGACCAGCGTCTCGAAGGCGCGGCGCAAGGCCCCGGCATCCCCTTGCACCAGGATCTGTTCGTTGGGCATGTGCCATTCCCACACGAGCCCGCCATGGGCGGCGGCGGTGGCGGCCTGCTGGCAGATTTCCGCGACCATGGTGGTCAGATCGAAGCTCTCGCCGGCCGATCCGCTGGCGCCGTGATCCAGGCGCGAGAGGTCGAGAATGTTGTTCAGGAGGTTCAGCAGCGTTCCACTGTGATTGCCGATCTCGTGGGCGAAGGACTTGAAGTGATCCGGACGCGCGGCGAGATCGTCATTCTCCAGCAACGTCGCGTATCCCTGGATCGCCTGCAGCGGTCCGCGCAGTTCCCGCGCCAGACGCGCCAGGAACTCGGTCCGGCCCCGGCTGCGCGCCTGCGCCTGGTCGCGCGCCGCCCCCAGCGCGCGGCGGGTGCGATGGAACCGGGTCACGTCACCGAACGCATAGGTCACCCAGGCCCGCCGCGCCGAACCGTCGACGTACGCAAACAGGCCCCTGCGATGAACCTGCAAGGTGCGATGTCCCGACTCACCGGACCACCACTCGACGTCCATGTCCCCACTCCGCGGCAAGTCGGCGATCGCCTTGGGCAGACCCAACTGGCGCAGAACGTGCCCCATGGCACAGCCCTCGATATCGTCCTGGTCCACGTCGAAGCGCGTCCGGAAGGTCTGGTTGACGGCCACCACGCGGTTGCCGTGCCCCCCGCCCCCGTCGCCATCCGCGTTCTCGTCGGCCGTCACCTCGACCAGCATCAGACCGTTATCCGCGGCGAACACCGTCTCCACCTGGGACTCCAGGGAGGTCTCGAACCGGACCACCTGGTCTTGCACGGCCCGCGCCAGGCCGTCGACCGCGCGATTGTCCGCTTCATAACGGACCAGAACCTCCGCAATCTCGCTCACCAGCCTGATGGCCCAGGGCTCCCAGGGGCTGGCCTGGTCATGCACCACCTGGCGCCACAAATTGAAGGACTTGCGCGGCGACAGGCGCTGCGAGGCACCGTCCACCTCCACCGGCTTGTTCGGGTCGCCGCCCCAGTGCACCTCGCGCACCACCTCGCCCCGGAAGCAGGCCAGGGCGAGGCGCCCGCCGTCCCCCGGGAACACCGCCAGCATGCCCCGTGACGACCCCACGGGCATGTCGTCGAACAGGCCACCGCCGACCAGATCGTGAGACACGAACCGGCCGTCCTCGGCATGCTCGGCCGCGCGCGCCATCAGCGCCGGCAGCACCTCGACCGGCGGCGCCTCGCCACAGGTCACGACGCGGTCGCCGACCACCAGCGCCAGCCCCTGACAGCGGACCACGTCACTCAGGCGTGGTGTCCCAAAAAACAGGGTGTGGACAGGATTCGCGTTCTCGGCGAGGGCCAGCCCCAGCAGCACCAGGAACCGCTTGGACCGCCGCCGCACCCGCGTACGCTGGAGGCTCAGAATGTCAGCGATGCGATCGGACAGGCGCGCGGCGACGCGGCTGACCGCCTCGCGCCGATACCAGGGAACCTCCTTGCGCGTGTCGTGATGGCAGGCGATCAGGCCCCACAACTCCCCATCGACCACCAGGGAGGCCACCAGGGTCGCCTTCACCCCCATGTTGCGCAGATATTCGATGTGGTAGGAGGACACGCTCCGCAGGATCGCGCCGCCCAGGTCCAGCGGCGGCTCGCCGACCGCCGACGGCGCCCGATGCATCGGCACGTTGAGACCGTCCACGTCCACGATCACCCGCAACAACATGGACAGGTAGAGCTGGCGCGCCTGTGCCGGGATGTCCGAGGCCGGATAGCGCAGCCCGAGGAACGGCGTCATGTCGGGGTTGCAGCATTCGGCCACGATCTCGCCGGACCAGTCCTCGTGGAACATGTAGGCCATGACCCGGTCGTAGTCGGTCAGCCCGGCGATGCCGTGGACGGCCTGGTTGAGAAGCTGGTAGAGGTTCTCGCCCTCGGTCAGGCTGGCGAGAGCGATGCTCTCGGCCTCGTAGGTCAGCTCCGCGTCCTCTTCGTCGGTTTCCGGGACCGACTCCACCTCGACGATCAGGTCGGGCCGTTCATGGCCCCGTTCGGCGCCCTCGCCCCCCCGCCGGTGCGCGGTGACGCGCAGCCGCCCGCCCCCCGCCACGGACGTGCGCGGGCGCGCGTAGAAGCCGATCGACCGGTTCTCGGGCCAGGGCACGTCCTCGCGCAGCGCCTCAAGATCGGCCACCGCCAAGTCGTCCAGCACCGCCGTCAGCGGCCGACCCAGGACATCCTCCGCGGACTGTCCCAGCAGGTCCCGCGCATTCTCGCTGACCTGCCGCACGCAGAGGGAGTCTCCCCCTACCACCAGCAGGCACCCGTGGCCTTGCACAAGTTCCAGGAGGTGGATCGGCTCTTGATCGCACTCGCTGAGGTCAACGGTGGGAAGGTCCGTCGCGGTCTCGGTCATGGGACCTCATCGAACAGGTCGGCCAGGAGACAAAAGACATCCCGCGCGGCGACACAGGCCTCTTCGGCCACACCGGGCTCCTTGCCGAGGGTGTTGATCACCTGGCCCACCCGCTGCCAGTGCGCGGCGACATCCAGGCCGGGCGACCCCAGGAAGCGGGTGGCGCCGCCCAGTCCGTGCGGCAGGGAGGATCCGACCCGGCGCGCCAGCCCCTGGCCGCCCAGGCGTGACCCCTCCAGCACGTACAACACGCCCAGCGCACCTCCCTGCCCCGCCGGCACCCGCAGGGCGGGCGGCGCGGGCGGTCCTCCCGGGGGCGGTGGCACGCCGGCGGCGGCGAGATCCTTGATATCGCGGGCCAGATCCGGCCGGCGCGAGGCACGACGAAACCCGCCCGCCGCCAGCCCGTCGTCGGCCGGGACCAGAACCTGGGCCTCGGCCGCCACCAGGAAAGCGTCAAACACCTCAAGAATACTACGATAGGAGGATGGCGCCAAGCGCGGTCGCACCAGCAGGGACAACGCCCCGTGCCGGTGCAGCGCGTCATGCTGGTCGCGGGTACGGACCTTGAGACGCGCCATCAGCGGCATCGCGGCACCATCCGCCGGCGTCGCGAAAGCGGTCGAGTCCGGAAGGCGGGCATCGCTGGCGCCGGAGGTCATGCGCGGGTCCTCGTGGCCGACGGGGGGCTCCGATGACCCGAGGCTAGCAGGGAGCCCGCGCGGAGACCAGAGCCCCCCGCGCCCCGCCCGTCGGGAAAATCGCGAAGACCACGAAGCGGTATGGACCTCCACCTGATCCGCCTGGACACGAGGCTTGATCGCCGCCGCCGCCGGCTCAGACCAGGGTGAACAGCGCCCACACCCCGGTCGCCACCACCAGGGCCAGCACCAGGGCCACCCAGATCGACGCCAGGCGCGGCACCGAACCGATCTCTTGGGCCGGGTAGTCCTTGGTCCCGGTCACCATGGGCCGGATCAGGTTGTCTTTCTTGACGAACAGATGAAAGAACGCCGCCAGCACGTGCAGGGCGATCAGGCCGAGCAAGATGTTGAACAGCCAGTCCTTGTGAAATCCCGTCAGGGTCTCGCTCAAGTCCGTGCCGATGAAGCGCGCCAGCGGCCCCGAGACAAAGGCCCACGTATTCTCACTGGCGAACAGCCCCGTGAGCACTTGCAGGCCCAGCACCGCGAGCAGCGCGAACACCATCGCCGCGCCGATCGGATTGTGACCGACGATCAGGTGGGAGCGGCCGGCGCCGGCGGCCCGGACATAGTCGCGCAGCCGCGCCGGGGTCGGCACGAACGCCTTGAAGCGGGCCGTGTCGCTGCCGACAAAGCCCCAGATCAGACGGAACAGCAGCAACCCCAGGGCAACCTGCCCGGCGATGAAGTGAACCGTGAAGTTGCCTTGGTCGCCACTGAGCCAGGCCACGGCGATCACCAGCACCAGCACCCAGTGGAACAGGCGAGTCGGCAGATCCCAGACTTTCACGGGCCGGATCGCCACCATGGCGTCGGACGGGGGGCGGGTCTTGGACACGACGATACTCCTTTTAGCTGCGTCAAACCGATGACTCCCGGGCGCCCGTGAGCGGCCGACTCCGAGGCCTCGCGCACAGGTATCGGCCGCGCGCCCACGCCTGTCCAGACGGTCGCGCGGGTTCCCCTGCCCGGCGTACGGGTGGCGCCGACAGCCCCTCTTGCCAGCACGCGAACGCCCGGCCACAGTCGGGGGAACGCGGGTCCGCCGTCCATGCGAACACGCAAGCCAGGATGCCGAGACCCAGGAGACGACACCGAATCCGGGACCACGCGGGAGGCCGTCCGTCATGCAGCGCAGGACCCCGATCCTCCGGGCCGCCGCCGTGGTGGCGATCGTCGTGGTCGTGGCGGCGGGCGTCACGGCCGTGGTCTGGTGGCCGGCCCCAATGGATCGGCCGGACGGCACCTCCGCGCCCCCCTCGTCCGAGGCGACAGGCGCCCCGCCCCCGGGCGACGACACCTCGCTGGAGCGCGCCATGGACACCGCGCGCCGCACCATCGCCACCCTTGACGGCGCGGCCGGGGACACCGTCTCCGAGGCGCCGAGCGCGACTCGGCCCGTCCCCGGCGCACCACGGGTCATGGCGAGCGAGGCCCCCGCCGATGATCCAGACGCCCCGCGCTTCGACGTGGTGCGCGTCGCCCCGGACGGCCAGGCGGTGATGGCCGGACGCGCGGCGCCCGGCGCCACGGTCTCCATCCTGGACGACGGACGGGAACTCGGACAGGCGGACGCCGACAGCCGGGGCCAGTGGGTTTTTGTTCCCGACGCGCCCCTGCCTCCGGGAGAACGGCGCCTGACCCTGGTCAGTCGCGGGGGGCGCCTTCAAGGCATCCTTGACGACCCGGATCTGGACGCGCGCGCGACGGGCCGGGCCGCCGCGTCCGCGCGGGCCGACGCGGGCACGCCCGTACCGATCGTTCGTGCCCTGCCCCTCGACGGTCTGGCGGTGACGCCGGCGACGTCGACCCCGCGTCCGGCCCTCGGGTCACCGCCGGACACGGCCGGCCCCGGGGCCACATCGGCGCCGCTGGCCTCCGCCGCACCGATCCGGGCCGAGGCCGATGGCGGCCCGCACGCCGATCATGGGACAGGGAACGCCACGGAACGCCGGTCGCCCACCGTCGTCATCCTGTCCGTTCCCCGCCCGGACGGCGACGCGCCGGTCCTGGCCTTCGAAGCCTCCCGCGGCGGCGGCGGCGCCTCGCGGCTGTTGCAGGGTCCGGTCGTACCGGCGGCCGAGGGGCGCCTGGGCATCGGCATGGTCGACTACACGGCCAGCGGCGGCCTGACGCTGTCCGGGACGGCCCGGCCGGGCACGACCGTTCAACTCTACCTGGACAACCAGCCGCTGGCGCGGGTGGAGACCGACAGCGGTGGCCAGTGGACGGCCGCGCCGGGCGGCGGCGGCATCGCGGCCCGGCTGTACACCCTGCGCGCCGACGAGATCGCCGACGGCACCGTGACCCGGCGCGTGGAACTGCCGTTCCAGCACGCCGACCTGGACTTGCGGGCCACGGCCGAGGGCGAGACCCTGGTGGTCGTCCAGCCGGGCAACAACTTGTGGACCGTGGCCCGCACCGTCTACGGTCGGGGCATCGCCTACACCACCATCTACCGGGCCAACGACACGCTGATCAGGGATCCGGACCTGATCTACCCCGGGCAGGTCTTCACCATCCCGCACGACGAGGCGGCCGGGGCGCCCCGCAACTGAGGACTCCTGCCGTCCCCATGACGCCCCCCCTTTCCGCCCGCCTGGACGGGCTTGACGTGGCCCGGTTCGCGGCCTTCGTCGGCATGGTCATCGTCAACTTCCGCATCGCCATGGGCGCCGAAGAGACCGCGAGCGGCCCCCTGGCCGTCCTGGTGAGCACCCTGGAGGGACGGGCCGCCGCCACCTTCGTCGTCCTGGCCGGGATCGGCCTGGGCCTCGGCGCGCGACGGGAAGGCTCCCATGCCACGCTCCCGGTAACCCTGCGCCGGGCGGTGTTCCTGCTGGCCGTCGGCCTGCTGAACACGCTCATCTTCGACGCGGATATCCTGCATTACTATGCCGTGTACTTCTTTCTGGCGGTTTTTTGCGTCGCGGCGCCGAACCGGGGCCTGATCGGCCTGATCGCGGCGGTCAACGTGATCTTCATGGTCATGCTGGCCACCTTGACCTATGACGCGGGCTGGGACTGGACGACCTACACCTATGCCGACTTCTGGACGCCGCTCGGGTTCGTTCGCAATCTCTTCTTCAACGGCTGGCATCCGGTGTTCCCCTGGTTCGGCTTCCTGCTGTTCGGGATCCTGCTGAGCCGCCTGCGCCTGTCCGACGCCCGCATCCAGCGGCGCCTGATCGTCCTGGGCGCCGCCGCCCTGGCCCTCGCCGAGACCGTATCGGCCGGCCTGCGGGTGTGGGCGGCGGGCGACCCGGCCCTTCTGGAGGTCATCACCACCGGCCCGATCCCACCCACGCCGCTGTACACGGTGGCCGGAACCGGCGCCGCCGCCCTGGTGATCGGCCTGTGCCTCCTCGGCGCGCCCCGGCTTGCCCGCCTGGGCGTCGTCGCCGTGCTGGCCCCGGCGGGGCGGCAGACGCTGACGCTGTACATCGCCCACATCCTCATTGGCATGGGCACGCTGGAGGCCCTGGGGCTCCTGGGCGGCCAACCCCTTCCCGTGGCGCTGGGGGCGGCGGCGGCGTTTTGCGCCCTGTCGGTGGTCTACGCGCTGGCCTGGTCACGCTGGATCGGCCGGGGACCGGTCGAGGCCGTGATGCGCCGTCTGGCCGGATAAACGACAACCGGTTTCTGGCCCTTGCCTTGATATAAAGATATATTTATATGTATATGTGTGAGGGCACGCCATGCGGTCCGGAGTCAGGCCCCCGGCCCCGGCGCGCCCTCACCCGGAGCCCCGACCGAAGGACGATCCTCGCATGACCATGACCCTGGACCAGGTGCTCGCGGGCCTGCGCGCCGCCGGAGAGGAAACCCGCCTGCGGCTTCTGGCCCTATGCGCGCGGGGTGAACTGACCGTCACCGACCTGGTTTCCATCCTCGGCCTCAGCCAGCCCCGGGTGTCCCGCCACCTCAAGGTCATGTGTGACTCCGGCCTGCTGGAGCGGGTTCGGGAGGGGGCCTGGGTGTTCTACCGCCTGGCCCACCAGGGCGAGGCCGGCACCCTGGCCCGCGCCGTCGCCGCCCTGCTGCCGGGCGACGATCCGGTCCTGGTCCACGACCGCGAGCGTCAACAGGACATCCTCCGCGCCCGCGTCGAGGCGGCACAGGCCTACTTCCGCGCCAACGCCGCCCAGTGGGACGCCGTGCGCCGCCTGCATGTGGACGACACCGCCGTGGAACAGGGCCTTCTGGAGATGCTGCCGCCCGAGGGCATCGCCGACCTGCTGGACGTGGGCACCGGCACCGGCCGCGTCCTTCTGCTGTACGCCCGGCATATCCGCGAGGGCCTGGGCGTGGACCTGTCCCGCGAGATGCTGGGCGTGGCCCGCGCCAACCTGGACGCCGCCGGCGCCCGCAACTGCCGTGTCCGTCAAGCCGACATGTACACCCTGCCCTGCGAGGACCGCTCGCGCGACGCCGTCACGGTTCACCAGGTGCTCCACTTCGCCGAACATCCGGCCGCCGTGGTGCGGGAGTGCGCCCGCGTGCTGCGGCCGGGCGGGCGGTTGGTCATCGTCGACCTGGCGCCCCACGACCTGGAGGACCTGCGCGAGCAGCACCAGCATCGCCGCCTGGGCCTGCGCGCGGACGAGGTGGCCGCCTGGTGCGCCCAGGCCGGACTGACCCTCGACAAGACCCGCGATCTGCCCGGCCACCCCCTGACCGTGCGCCTGTGGCTGGCCCGCAAGCCGGCCGCGTCGGCGCCCGACGCACCCGTGTTGACCCGAACCGAGGAGCCCGCCGCGTGACGATCGATAGCCAGACCCTGGCCCGCATGACCCGGGACCTGCCGCTCAGCAGCCCCCTGCCGACCGACGTCTCGGTGTCGTTCGAGTTCTTCCCGCCGAAGACCGAGGCCATGGCGGAAACCCTCTGGCAGGCGGTGCGCCGGCTGGAACCCTTGCGGCCGTCCTTCGTCTCGGTCACCTACGGCGCCGGCGGCTCGACACGCGAGCGCACCCACGAGACCGTGGCCCGCATCCAGGGCGAGACCAGCCTGGACGCCGCCGCCCACCTGACCTGCGTGGACGCCACCCGTGATGAGGTCGATGCCGTCGCCCGGCGTTATTGGGAGGCGGGCATCCGCCACATCGTCGCCCTCAGGGGTGACCCGCCCGAAAGCGACGGCGTCTATCGGCCCACGCCGGGCGGCTACGCCTTCGCCGCCGATCTGGTCACGGGCCTGCGCGACGTGGCCGACTTCGAGATCAGCGTCGCCGCCTACCCGGAAAGCCATCCCGAGGCCGCCAGCGCCGAGGCCGACCTGGACAACCTGAAACGCAAGGTGGACGCCGGCGCCACCCGGGCCATCACGCAGTTCTTCTTCGATACCGCCGTGTTCGCACGCTTTCGCGACCGCGCCGCCGCCGCCGGGATCACCGTGCCCATCGTCCCCGGCATTCTGCCCGTCACCAACTTCAAGACCGTCGCCCGCTTCGCCGGGGCCTGCGGCGCGACCATCCCGCCGTGGATGGCGTCGGTGTTCGAGGGGCTGGATCAGAACGGAGACACCCGCCAACTGGTCGCCGCCATGGTCGCCGCCGAACAGGTGCGTACCCTGGCGGCCGCCGGCGTGGACACCTTTCACTTCTACACCCTGAACCGGGCCGAACTGGCCACGGCCCTGTGCCACATCCTGGGCGTGCGACCGGCGGCCCCGGATGGGGTACCCTCGCCCGGGGCCTGATCCGACCGGGCCCCTCGCGGACCGTCAGGCCCGAGACCTGGGCCTCAGAACCGAAGGCGGAGGATGTCTGGTTTATTCGAGCTGAACCATTCGACCTTTGCCTCGCGCACTCACGATGCCCGCAATGGAGAGCCCCATGACCATATCCCCCATGCTCTTTATATGTTTATTCTTCGCGAGTTTCGGCGTGTTTTTGATGGGAGCCAGCGCGATCTGGTGGGTGTCTTTGCAAGCAAAAGCGACAAAGGAGACGGGAAATGGCAGCACGGTGGCATGATCGGTCGTCCCGGCCCGCGCGACTGTCCTGTCCGGGAGCAGGCCGGGCGACGCGTCGCATGACCCGGGGCCAAAGGCTTCGAGGAGCGGACACATGACGACGGCCCTCGAAACGGAAATCGCCCTCGCCATGGAAACGGAGGTGACGCTGCTGCGGCATCTGCCCTTTCTGCTGCAGGACCTGCCGTCGCTGAGCGGAGACGACCAGGACGTCATTGACGTTCTGAAGGAAGCGGGGCTACCGAAGGGGTGTGCCGTGCTCGATCTCGGCTGCGGGCGCGGCGACATCACGATCCGTTTGGCCAAGGCGTTCGACGCCCATGTCACGGGGTTTGAGGGCCACACCGGCTTCGTCCGGCAGGCCAGACAGGCGGCGGAGGCGGCGGGTCTGTCGGCGCGTTGCCGTTTCGTCGCCGGAGACCTGCGCGGTGCGTTCTCGGAAGAGGCACGGTACGACGCGGTGTTGATGGTCGCCGTCGGTCCGGTCCTGGGCGATATGGCCACGACGGTCGGGGCTCTGCGAACCCTGACGAAGCCCGGCGGGCTGATCGTGATCGGCGACGGTTACCTGGAGCACGGCACCCCGCCGACGGATGCGTATGTGGACTACGCCGACAGGGCGACGACGGAGGCCAGCCTGATCCGGTTCGGCGATACCATCGTCGCCCGTCGCGAACGCAGTCCGACACTGGCCGCCTTCAACGACCTGACGCTCACGGCCGTTCCCAGACGCGCCGAGGATCTGAAGGCGAAACACCCCGAGATCGCGGCCGACCTGGACGCCTATGTCGCGCGCCAGATCGAGGAGGTCGCCTTGATGGACGGCCCCGTCGTGCCGGTGACCTGGGCCCTTCGGCGGGCCGATGGGTAGCCATCCCGGACCGCCATTCCCGACACCCGATCCCGTTTTTCTTCCTCAGACCCGCAGGCACGTCCCATGAGCGATTTCCTCGATCACCTCGACCGTCACGTCCTGTTGTGCGATGGCGGCATGGGCTCCCTGGTGCAGGCCCTGCCCCTGACCATCGAGGAGGACTTCCAGGGCAAGGAGAACTGCACCGAGGTTCTCAGCCTGTCGCGCCCGGACGTGGTGCGCGACATCCACCGGCAGTACTACGCCGCCGGATCGGACGTGGTGCAGACCAACACCTTCGGCGGCTCGCCCATCACCCTGGCCGAGTTCGACCTTCAGGACCGGGCCTTCGAGATCAACCGGCGCGGCGTCGAGCTGGCCCGCGAGGCCGCCGAGGGCTTCTCGGACGGCCGGCGCCGCTTCGTGCTGGGCTCCATCGGCCCGGGCACCAAGCTGCCCAGCCTGGGACACATCGACTACGAGTCCCTGGAAGCCTCCTTCGCCACGCAGGCCGAGGGCCTGATCGCCGGGGGCTGCGACGGTGTGCTTGTGGAGACCTGCCAGGATCCCTTGCAGTTCAAGGCGGCCATCAACGGCACCAAGGCCGCGCGCCTCAGCCAGGGCAAGGCCGACGTGCCGATCTTCCTGCAAGTCACCGTGGAGACCACCGGAACCCTGCTGGTGGGCGCCGACATCGGCGCCGCGACCACGGTCGCCCGGTCGCTGGGCGTGGACTCCATGGGCCTGAACTGCGCCACCGGCCCGGCGGAGATGGCCGAGCACGTGCGCTGGCTGGCGGAGAACTGGCAGGGCCGCATCAGCCTGCAACCCAACGCCGGGCTGCCGGAGCTGCGCGACGGCGCCACCTTCTACCCGCTGACCCCGCGCGAACTGGCCGACTGGCACGCGCGCTTCATCAGTGACGACAAGATCAACCTGGTGGGCGGCTGCTGCGGCACCACGCCCGATCACATCGCCGCCGTCGATGCCATGCTGCGCGCCCGCGCCGCCGACGGCGCCCACCGCCCGGCGGCGGTGCCGCGCACGGCGGTATGGGTGCCCTCCGTCGCCTCGCTGTACTCGCGCGTCGACCTGCGCCAGGAGAACGCCATCCTGTCCATCGGCGAGCGTTGCAACGCCAACGGATCCAAGAAGTTCCGCGAGTTGCAGGACGCCGAGGACTGGGACTCCATCGTCGCCATGGCGCGCGACCAGGTGCGCGAGGGCAGCCACACCCTGGACGTCTGCACCGCCTTCGTCGGCCGCGACGAAGTCTCCGACATGACCGAGGTCGTCTCGCGCCTGCGGGGTTCGGTCAACGTGCCGCTGGTCTTCGACAGCACCGAGACGCCGGTGCTGGAGGCGGCGCTGAAGCTCTACGGCGGCAAGGCCATCCTCAACTCCATCAACTTCGAGGACGGCGAGGCGCCGGCCGCCGAACGCCTGGCCCTGGCCCGCAAGCACGGCGCCGCCGTCATCGCGCTGACCATCGACGAGGACGGCATGGCCAAGACGGCCGACAAGAAGCTGGAGATCGCCCGGCGGCTCTATGACTTCGCCGTCAACCAGCATGGCCTGCCGCCATCGGACCTGATATTCGACCCGCTGACCTTCACCATCTGCACCGGCAACGAGGACGACCGCCGCCTGGGCATCGAGACCCTGGAGGGGATCCGCCTGATCCGCGAGGCCCTGCCCGACTGCCAGATCGTGCTGGGGCTGTCCAACATCTCCTTCGGCCTGAAGGCGGTGGCGCGTCACGTGCTGAACTCGGTGTTCCTGGACCACGCGGTCCGTCACGGTATGACGTCGGCGATCGTGCATGTCTCCAAGATCAAGCCCCTGCACGCCATCCCCGACGCCGAGGTCCAGGCCGCCGAGGCGCTCATCTATGACAAGCGCGAGGAGGGCGGCCCCGACCCCTTGCAGGCGTTCATCGCCCTCTATCAGGATCGCAGCGCCGAGACCGAGAAGAAGAAGGAGCGCCCGGCGTCCGTGGAGGAGCGCCTCAAGCAGCGCATCATCGACGGCGATCGCCAGGGCCTGGACGCCGACCTGGACGAGGCGATGCGGGTCCATCCGCCCCTGACCATCATCAACGAGTTCCTGCTGGGCGGCATGAAGGTCGTGGGCGAGTTGTTCGGCGCCGGCAAGATGCAGTTGCCCTTCGTGCTGCAATCGGCCGAGACCATGAAGGCCGCCGTGGCCCACCTGGAGCCGCACATGGAAAAGATCGAGGGGCAGGAAAAGGGCATCATGGTCCTGGCCACCGTGAAGGGCGATGTTCACGACATCGGCAAGAACCTGGTGGACATCATCCTCACCAACAACGGCTACAAGGTCATCAACCTGGGCATCAAGCAGCCGGTCGCCGCCATCTGCGCGGCGGCCAGGGAGCACAAGGCCGACGCCGTCGGCATGTCCGGCCTGCTGGTCAAGTCCACGGTCATCATGAAGGACAACCTGGAGGAAATGGCCCGCGAGGACTGGGACGTGCCGGTGATCCTGGGCGGCGCGGCGCTGACGCGCGGCTTCGTCGAGGAGGACTGCGTGCGCGCCTACGGCGACCACGGCCGGGTGGCCTACGCCCGCGACGCCTTCGACGGCCTGCACCTGATGGCCAAGGTGATGGAGGGCGGGTTCGACGGCTACCTTTCCGACCTCCAGAACAAGCGCGCCAACCGGCCGTCACGCCGTCGCGCGGCGGTCAACGACGACGTCCTGACGGTGCCGCCGGAAGCCCGCGCGCGCACCAACCGCCCGGTGGAGGCCGAGGAAATCCGCCTGCGCCGCCAGGACCTGCATGCCGGCCTGACGCCGCCGGAGCCGCCGTTCTGGGGACCGCGCGTACTGGAAACGTCCATCGCCACCAAGACCCTGGTGCCCTACGTCAACGAGAACACGCTCTATCAGTTCCAGTGGGGCATCAAGAAGTCCGGCCGCACCCTGGCTGACTGGAAGAAATGGGCCATCCAGGACCTGCGTCCGGTGTTTCACGACATGACGCGGCGCTGCGTGGAGGACAACATCCTGCGGCCACAAGCCGTCTACGGGTACTGGAAGGCGGCCGCCGATGGCGACGCGGTGGTGCTGTTCGAGCCCGACGGCACCACCGAGGTCGCCCGCTTTGCCTTTCCGCGCCAGGACCGGCCGGGCGGGCTGTGCCTGGCCGACTTCTTCCGGGACATCGCCGACGACACCCGCGACGTCATCGGCCTGCAGGCCGTGACCATGGGGCATCGGGTGTCCGAGGTGGCGCGGCAGTGGTTCGCCGAGGACCGCTACAAGGACTACCTCTACCTGCATGGCATCGGCGTGGAGATGGCCGAGGCCCTGGCCGAGGTGGTCCACAAGCGCATTCGCGGCGAACTGGGCTACGCCAGCGAGGACAGCCGCGACATCGAGGGCCTGTTCAAGCAGGACTACCGGGGCTCGCGGTACTCGTTCGGCTACCCGGCCTGCCCCAACCTGGCCGACCAGCACGCCTTGCTGGACCTTCTGGGGGCGGACCGCATCGGCCTGTCGCTGACCGACGAGGACGAACTGGTGCCCGAGCAGTCCACCACCGCCATCGTCGTCCTGCACCCGCAGGCGAAGTACTTCCGGATATAGCCCCGTCCGCGTTTGACGTGGACTCAAGGGGCAGATCCGCGCCGGCCCGGGGCCGACCTGCGATACCGTCAGTCAGCCGAACCAGGCCAGCACCAAGTATTGAACCGCCCCGGGTTTGGCGGAGGTTGGTTGGTGTGAGTGCTACGTCGCCATCGTGGTCTCCCGGAGGGTCTCATGATGGTTCTTCGACCTTTCATGTGGAATTGAAGACGCGGATGGGGGCGCCAATCCGGTTGGGCACCTACGCAAAGGTTGTGGCGGGCCGCCGCTCGGCCGCTTGGGAGCGACCACCAACATCCGTGGCGGCGCATTCGGGAACAGGCCGGGCTCCCCGATGTTCGGATCCATGACTTGCGCCACTCCTACGCCGGTGGCGCCCTCGCGCTAGTGCACTGATCCAGACAAAAGATGCAGTCCGCATTCTTTTTGTCTGGATCGAAAGTGCACGAGAAACAATGTTTTGTGCAGCGACGTTTGCATTCAAGGGGGAATCCCTTGAATGCGTCGCTGCACTAGGCGAGGATTTGCCGATGATCGGCAAACTCTTGGGGCACACGCAGATCCAAACCACGGCTCGGCATGCCCATTTGGCGAATAATTCCGTGAAAGCCGCCGCCAGAAAGATTTCGGACTTCATTGCCGACGCCATCACTGGCCCTTAGCTTCTATAGTCAAGTAATCAAAGCTCCAAAATCTGCTCTGCGGTCCATGTTATGTCCATATAAGCACGCCAATCCATAAAGTAAACTGGAGTTTTGCGAGAAATTTCGTATCTAATTTTTTTAACTTAGAGCAAATCCCGAGCGATCCGAACCAGATCGCGACGACGATTTGCTTTAAAAACAAAAACGTAGAGCGTTTTGGGTGAGTCCAAAATCACGCAACACGCTCTAAGAAAAGAACATCAACTTCACTCAATTCATGAACTCAAACACTGATCTTTTTATCTCTTCCTCTTTCAACGCCACGCTGGCGCTTCGGGGTCCAACGCCTCCTGTTCCAGGCTCCCCTTGTCGCCGGCCCTGGCCCATTCCATTCTGTGTCGCGTCAAGGGGCGGGACAGCAGGCGCTCGATGACGTCGGCGATCAAATGTCCATGCCTATCAATGTCGCCCCAATGGAACATGGGAACCGAGGGCGGCAATATCCGATCCAGATGACGGAAAGTCGCGGCAACCGAACGGGAGGGAAAGCCCCCCGTATAGATCACCAGCCCGTTGTCCTTCACCTCGCGAACATAGCGATTAAAGGACGCCAGATTTTCCACGGACATCAGATAAGGCGGATCACCGACGATGGACATGCCCTCCAGCCATTCCTCTGGTATGCCAATCAAAGGGTCCGCCGAGACCGCGCCCACGCCCCGGATCCTCAAATGGCCCTTGAGAAGGATCGGCGTGGAATATTTCAGCAATCCCAAGGCGGCGAGAACTTCCAGCCCTCTGGCTTCCTCCGGCAAGGGAAAAAACAGCTTGAGCGCCTCTCCGATACGAGGTGCCTGCCGTTCCACCGCCTTTGTGGTCCCAGTGACCTTTTCGGAGAACTTCCGCAGTTCGCAATCCAGATGTTCATCCCGCAGGATGGCGTCGACGCATTTCAGAATGACGGTCAGACCATATCTGTCCCCCGGCTTCAGGGAGCCCAGGGCGGACCGTCCCAATGCCCATCGCTCCCGAACCCTTTCAAGCAAAGGGGAAAGGTCGGCACGTGGGGGCGACAGCTCCGACGACACCTCATCCAGAATAGCGATGGCCCGCTCCCCGGTGGGATCCCGTTTCAGGAAGGCATAAAGCCGCGCGGGGTCCTTCAGGCGTACACGGTCCACCAGATCACGGGCCTTCCTTGACCATTCAATGGTCAGAGCTCCGGCTTCCTCGGCCTGTCGCAACAGGGCATGGAAGCGGACCACGTCGTCGCTCAGGGACATCGCCGTGTAGTCGGGTCGGACCAAGACCCTTGTCGGGTCCCGGTCGGGCCGCTCCTCCATCCGGTCCAGCATCCAGTCCAGCCCCGCGCGGGCATCAACCACGGATTTCACCATCAGCCCCGCCCACTCTCATCGAAGCGACTGGAGTGCGCTTCCACGAACCGTCGGAAATCATCCATGTCATAATGGGCGGGGTTGCGCCGGGCCAGTTCCTCCCGCAAGCGGGCGCCCGGATAGGAGGTTTCCGTATCCGCATAGTCACCGTCGCGCCAGATGTCCACCACGGTCTCCACCTTTTCCAGCAGAACCGCTCGCTTGTCGTATGGCGCCGCCACGATCAGTTGGAGCCCCAGGTCCCGATAATACTCGAAGGCCGCCCAAACATTCTTGGGATCCATGTTGGAAAAGGCTTCGTCCAGGATGACCAGCCCAAGCCCCGGATCGTCCATCACGCCCCGTGTTCCAACCCGGTGCCGCGCCCTGTGATAGAGCGTCGCCAGGGACGCCCCGATGGCCACGTAATAGGGGGTCTGCTGCTCAGCTCCCGATCCCGTTCCCTGGCGGCTCTCCAAATTGGTACGCCGCTTGGTCTGGACATCGATCATTTCCAGGTCGAAGACAAAGTAGTTCCGGTAATCGGCGAAAGCCTCCACCTCCACGTCCGAGGAGAGCAACAGGTCCCGCACCCGGAGCAAAGCCTCGCCATGGGGCGTCTCCTCGGTGATTTCCACCTCCTGGAACAGGGGCAGCAGCAGGCTGTCATCCTCCCGGGAGCGTTGGACCAACTCCCAGACGGCGTGATGACTACCGGAGGGCTCATGGAAGAACCGATAGCGCTCGTTATGAAAGGGATGGCCTTTCAGAGCCTGGGACATGCTATACACGGCCTCTTCAACCCGGCTGAAACGCTCGCGCAGTTCGTGAATGAAGGCATGTTGGAAATAGTATTCCGCCCGTTCCGCGGCCTGCTTGGCCAAATCTTCGTAACGTTGAAGACTGTTGGCCTCGATGGTGACGATCTGCTCGGCCACCCAATCTCGCAGGTCACCCTGGATGGAATGCGTGGAATCGAAGGCCGGGGAACTTTCGTCCAGACGCGTGTACTCCACGTACTGGCGCAGGATTT
The DNA here is from genome assembly GCF_014197915.1 of Roseospira visakhapatnamensis. Classification (GTDB taxonomy): domain Bacteria; phylum Pseudomonadota; class Alphaproteobacteria; order Rhodospirillales; family Rhodospirillaceae; genus Rhodospira; species Rhodospira visakhapatnamensis. Next base: position 10,021 of record NZ_JACIGK010000006.1, on the reverse strand, counting down.
CAGGTGCTTCCCCCGCCAAATACTTTTCAAGTTTTTCCCTCTCCGCCCCCAGACTCACGGCCGCTGCCTCCAGCTTCCCGCTCCGTCTGGCGAGCACATCAAGGAAATGCTCCCGCCCACCCAGGGTCCGGATCGGACCCAGCGTCGAAAAAAGCCCAAGATAACGCCCGCGCAGAACCTTAACCTGGAATTTGGACCCAGCCTCCTGTTCTCCCCCGCTCAAGCGGGAGGTGGCCCCCTCCACATCGCGTTTGGCCAGGACCAGGGCTTGATTCAGGCCGATTTCCTCCTCCCGATAGGTTTCCAACTGGACGTCGATGACCGCCAGTCGCTCCACGTAGGCGGGGTCGGCGCGATCCCTTTCCTCCGCCATGGCCCGGGCGATCTCCTCCAACCCATCCCGAGCGTGTTCGAAGCGATCCACGGCCTGTCCGAGGCCGGGACGCTCCGCCCAGCCTTCCAGCCCCCGGAAGGCCAGGAGGACGGATCCATGCCGCTTACGGTCCTTTTCCAATTCCGCCGATCGTGCCCTCAAGCCGTCCCGTTCCCGCTCCAGGGAACGCAGGGAGGAGCGGCCCGCATTGGCACCGATCTTGTGGCCGTCGTTTCGCCCCAATTGGCGCACCTCCACGGCCAATCCATCGTCATAGGTGCCGTCGCGCATGATCGCGCGGCCCTCGGCGTGCAGATCCGCGATGGTTTCCGCCAGACGCACGTTTCCGATACGCCGCAGGACAAAGGCCGTGGCCAGGGGGTCGTCGGATCGGACGACGGACGCCAGAGTCCCGGGCTGGGCCGCCCCCCCTTCCGTCAACTTCCGACTGTTAGCGACGCGGCACCCTCGGTAGATCCGGCGGTTATCCTGAAGGTGGCGGATGGCCGTTTCCACATGCTCCCGGCCCACCAGAATCGCCTCCCGGTCCCGGCCCAACAGGACCTCCAGGGCCAGCCGCCAGCCCTCGTCGACCACCTCCAGCCTTTCGCACAGCAAATGGGAGGGGATGCCCATGCGGCGTAGATCCTCGCGCAAGGCCTCTACTTCGGGACGGATCGAAAATCCCCGCCGGGTGATTTCCTCGATCTGACGGGTCAGTTCCCTGGTCCGCCCGTCGACCTCGGCCCGCTCCACGGTCAGGGCGTCTGCGGCGGTTTCCAGACTGCCCGTCAGCCTCTCCCGCTCCAGGCAAAGAGCCCCCAACAGCCCCTCCACGGCCTGGGGGTCCTTGGGCCAACGGGGTGGCTGGTCGGCGCCCCCTTGCTCTCGCAACAGACGCAGGGTCTCCAGGATCCGCCCCAGGTTCGGGGGGATCATGTCGGCGGCCAGAAGGACGTTCACCAGATCGACCACCACCTTGTAGTGCCCCAGGATATCGTTGAAAGCGTCCTTCTTTCCCCGTTCCAGGTCCCCCCGTTGCCCCCGTAATTCGGTCATCCGCTGGGTTTCCGACGCGGCATTGATCAGCCGCTCGAGGCCCTTCCGTTCCGCCTCCAGTTCCGCCCACTCACATTTGATCCTCTCCAGATCCGCCCTGACCACGGCCTGTTTTTCCAAGCCTTCCCGGGCGAGACGCTGGTGACGCCCCATGGCGATCCGGGCGGAAAGGGCCTTCGCCCGTGCCTCGCCCCAGCGGGTGATATCTTGCAGACGCAGGTGCCGCGCATGGGCTTCGATCCGCTCTGCCAGGGGTTTCAGGTGGTCGAGTTTCTTGCGCAGAAGGGTGATTTCACGGGCATACCCTCGGTAATCTCGGATGGACTCCCGCAGTTGATCGATCCGCACGTCATCCTTTTCCAGGATATAGTCGCGGATGAAATCGTTGACGGAGGAAATGTCCTTCAGCCGGGCGGCGTTACCGAAGGCCCTCAGAAAGCGGTCCGGCGGGATTGGCAACCGCCCCGTCGACAGCAGCTTCAAGTAGTCGCCGACGAAATGCATGGCCGGTTTCGATTCCGGATGGGCGATCAGCTGGCCTCCCGCTTCGACGCAGGCGCTCTCCAGCCAGGGGCGGATCACGGCGTCCCAATCCTTGGGCAAGCCTCCCTCTTCCCCGCTTCCCTCGGGCCGATCCACCAGATCGTCGACGGAGAGCTTCACCCCGTCGGCGATGAACCGAGCCCGCGTGCTTTCCTTGGCGTCCTGAACCCGTGCTTCCATGACCACCCCAAGGGTGACGGGCCAGCCGTCGGGCCGCTCGAACGTCAGAAACAAGACACATTGGGCCTCCGGCCGCTTCACCCCCTCCGGCCCATCGCCGGTGCGCCCCAGAATATAGGCATGCACGGACCGCCGTCCCTTGCGTTTCCCCCCACTGGCTCGGGCGTTGAGTTCCAGGTATTTGCCCAAGCCATTGCCGGACATCACCGTCTGGATCAGATCCAGCAGGGTGGATTTGCCCGAGCGGTTTTCCCCCACCAGTGCCGCGTTTCCATCGATATCGATGTCCTGGTGGGGGAATTGGTGCCAGTTCACCATGCCGATACGGGTCAAGCCGATCATGGCGCCTCCTCCCCGTCCGTTCCGCCCTCCGCGTCGGACGTCGCGTCCGGGCCCCGGCTCCTTTCATCCCGCGTCCCCCGAAGGTTCATCAAACCCCGTTCGGACCGGGCGTAGTCCTCTAGAATCCGCAGGGCCTCCCCGTCACGCAACAGGTGGGTCACCATTGGTCGGATGCGCAGGTCCTGGTCTTCCATCTCCCCGTCCATCTCCCCCAGAAGGATCAGGTTCCGACGGTCCAGTTCCTTCAGGGCGCGTTGGAACTCACCGATGGCCATACTCGTCCCGGTCAGACCGGATCTAAGGGTATCGTACAGATCCCAGACCCGGTTGACGGTGGTTTGAACCTCCGCCCGGTCTCCACTGAAATCCCCCCGGTTGGCGGCCTCCTGCCAAGCCTGGCCCACCACCAGCAGAACCAAGGTATCTGCCAGGTTCATGGAAGGTATATGGGAAATCTCGGCTTTGGGAAGCAGTCCCACCCATTGTTCCCGCTGGTGAAGGACGAACTCCAGTCCCAGCACGTCCACCCAATCCTCGATGAAAGACCGGTAGCGCGAGTTGGTCAGAACGTCGTAGGCCTTGGCCACCCCCCGATCACCACTGAACAGGAACTGCCTGTTCAGCAACAGGCGCAGGGCCGCGGAAATATCCTCCGCCGCCTTGCCGCCCGTGGCTTGGTCCAGGCGCTCAAGATCCGGCAGCATCGACCATCCCTTCGTACAGGCTCAGACGGAAATTCGGACAACGGAACCACTCGTCAACCCGCCACCCCTCCGCCCCCTTGATCACATACCACCGTTCCAGGGAGGGCGGCATGCCCCGGCGATAGCGCCGCAATTCGTCGACCACCAGGAACTCTTCCAGCGAGGTAACGGGCATGTCGCGCGCCTCGAGAGACGTCCGCCCATCCAGGACCCGGTCCAGGTAGGCGCGCACTTGGTCCGGCCCAACCTGAAACAACTGGGCATAATCCCGCATCATGGCCCGGCGCAAGGCCTGGGCCGGATCGACGCGGCGACTCTCAAGGGGTTGCCTGGCCACCGGTGGGCGGGGCCGACGGGGCGCGGCCAAAACCGCCCGGCCGAAGTAGAGGGGACGTTCCAGATAAGGCCCCGGCACGATCGAGGACGTCCGCCCAAGGATCTCCGACCGGCCTCGGATTTCCTCCAACCCGCGGACCAGATCCACCACCCGGCGTGAGATCCGCCCTTCCCCCTGTTCGGCGTAGCGGATGGTATTGCTCAGCTTGCTTTCCAACTTGCGGCGGAAGCGATTGATGTGGTCCAGGGAGATGTCGATGTTCCCGAAGACGGCGGCCACGACCCGCAGGTCGTGGTCCAACTGGGCTCGCGCCTCGGCGCCATTGGGACTGATCCGGTCCTCCACATAGCCCTCCATCACCCGCTCGCGGGTATGGTCGGACAGGGAAATGTCCTCGACATCGCGGAGAATTTCCGTTCGATGGCGGTAGGGGTGGTTGGGGCCTTGGATCTCCTCCAGATCCTTCAGCAGCACCTCGCCGATGAAATCCTCGAAAAAGGCCTGGTAGCGAGCCTCCAGGCTGTCGCTGTCCATGACCTTTCTTTCCACCCGCCGCAAATCAGACAGAACCACCCGCAGGGAGCGCTCGAAAGCCTGGGCGTTTTCCGCCGCCTTACGCAGGCCCGCGGCATTGGTCCGGCCGTCGACCCGCACCGCGTTCAAGGCCGTGCGGATGGCGACCACCACGCCCGCGGCGGCCACCGCCAAGCCTTCGCGCAAAGCCACCAGCCGTTCCGTCACCAGCAGGGCCGCGGGTGGCATGTCCACGGTGACCTTCAGGCCCTGGGCCTCTTCCTCCAACCAGCCGGTATCCACCAGCCGCCGATAGATATGTTGGGCCTGCTTGAGCAACCGGTCCTGCCCCGCCTCGTCGGACAGCACCCGCAGCCGTCGCCCTCGCTTTCGGACCACATCGGGCAGACCAAGCAACTCCTCGTCCTCGGTCCAGAGGTCGGGATTGGCGCGCAGGACATTGTAGATGACCAATACCAGATCGTTCCGTTTTGGGTAGACGAACCCCACCCCAAAATACTGATCGTAAATCTCCGTCACCACCTGGGCGTAGAGGTGCCGGTTGGACCGGGAAAAAATCAGGAAGAAATCCGGGGACAAGTGATCGAACAAGAGCATCTGAACACCAGGGAAGAAACAGAAAACCTACAACCCAAATTAGCCCGCTTTATTCATCGGGGTTGGCGGGTGTAGCGTAAGATCCTGAGATCGCGTATTTTCTGGGTGTCGAAGCCAAAAACACGGATCCCCAGATCACGACGCCCGCCATGGACGAACGTACCCTCCCGCTGACCGGCCTGTCACCGGTTCTCGACAAGGACATCGTCGCCCGGTTTGACGGCGGCGCCGCCTCCTCGGACGGCGGTCTGCTGGCGCTGCGCGAAATCGAACGGCGCACCGGGCTGGCCGGCCGACAGGCCGACGGCCTGGACGATCCGCGCGACCCCGGCCACATCCAGCACACCCTGGCCGACATGAACCCGGATCTGTCACCAGGGTTCGGGCGGGCTGAGGCTTTGTGAACGATAACAGACGTTTATCGTAGATTTCGGGCGGCCGATTTTTTACAGGATGTTTTTGGCGGTCTCGTTCAGCCAGGCCAGGGCGCCCTTGGTCGAGGTCCAGGTTTCCAGGCTGGAGAAGACATAGAGGACGGCCTCCTCCTTTGATCCCAGGGCATAGTGGGGCGGCGGCTGTTTCGGCAGGCGTGTCTCGCCGAGCAGGTACGCCGGCACATGGGGGTTGGCCTTGATCGCCGCGGCCAATGCCTTGCCGGCCCCCGATGTGGGCCCGCCCTGTTTGTACTTCAGCAGGGCGTCGGTGTAGGCCCACTCGGCGAAGTCCGGCTCCTCGTACTCGTCGAGCAGGTCCCGGGCGGCCTCGAACAGGTTCAGGTGCAGCAGTTTCGGCGCCAGCACATGGCGGATGCCCAGGTTGTCGTTCGGGCACAGTCGCAGCATGTCGCGCCAGTGGGCCACGGCCTCGTCGCGGTCCCCCATCTCCCACAGGCAGTCGGCCAGAGCCGCCCGCGCCCGCATGTAGGGGCGCGTTTCCAGGATCCCCCAGAAGTGCCCCTCCTCCTCCTCGAATGCCTCCTCCCCCAGGGCGTGCCACACGGCCTGTTCCCCGGCGGCCACGGCCTTGTCCAGGGTGGCCCGCCTCTCAATGATGCCCTTGGCCTCCTCCTCGGCCAGCAGCAGCCAGGCGTCGGCGCAGAGCTCCGAGATCCCGAGCGCCCGCTTCGCCAGGGCAATCCGCTCCCGTTTCGTCCCGCGTTCCCAGGCGTCATACATGACATCCTGCGCCGCGTGGAGCGGATCGGCCTCCGCCTCGCCCAGGAGATCGTCAACGACCAGGCTCCTCTGGAGATTGGCCATCATCTTCTCCATGGCCACCCGCGGGGGAAGGTCCTCCGGAAGCGGGGCCGGGGACGGATCGGTTTTCCGGCGTTTCCGGGGCACCGGCTTGGGGGCCGTCTTGCCGTTTTTGCGGCGGGTCTTGCTGACGGGCACGGCGTCTCTCCCTTCTGATACTGAGCAACACTTGCATTGACTCGGCGGGCCCATGGTCTCAACGGCCCGCCGAAGAAGATGAGTCTTTGATTTTCTCGCCGCAGCGCCCCTTCGGGGCGCGCGGCTCCGCGGCTTCGCCGCGCCGGCGTAGTCAGGCCGGCCGGCCTTCGAAAAGGTCACTCTTTTCGTCGGCCGGGATGTCTGAACCACATCGGGAAGGATAGCAAAACCGCGCCGTCCGGGTCCCGTTTTCTTCTCGTCCGGGCCACCGTCCTTTTCGAACACCACCGACGCCTGCTCGCTGAGCATTCGCCTCCACTGGTTGATCAAGGTCGGGTGGACGCCGCACTTGGCGCTCAACTCGGACACGGTCTTCTCACCCCGCAAGGTCTCCAGGGCCACCTTGGCCTTGAATGCGGCGCTGTGGTTGCGGCGGGTCTGCTTCGGCATCGTGGCCTCTCCTGTGTGGTCCAGGAAGCTCACCTCAGAGCCAACCAACCTGTCCAGATCCTTGGGGCCAGCTCAATCATGAAAGGTCCCGCGAGGAACCGCTATTCCCTCTTTGTACGCCGCAGCGGCTCTCTGGCGCGCCGAGGCCCCAGCCCGAGCCACCGTCACCCGCTCCACCGCTGACTTGGCGGATTGTCCGCCAAAGGCACACCCAATCGGGAAGCTGTGGGGAGGTGATCGTTTTGGCACAGGCGGGATTCTGAGGGATTTGCCGAAACGTATTGGGATCCCAAGAAAAATTGGGCCGGCGGCCGAAAGGGGATTTGGCACAGCCTGGTTGCGAATGATCGCGGATCGGCAGGGATTTGGCACACGGCCGAGCGGGGATGATCGCCGGTCCGCGCCGCTTGATCAGTCGTTGATCTTGGCGACCCAGCGTCCGCCACGGTCCCATACATCGTAGCTATACCGGAAGTCATTACAGTAAAAAACGAAACCGGACGAAGGCCAACGTCGGACGATACTGGACACGCTATCGCAACGCCAACCAAAACGACGGATCAGCGCTGCACCTTCGTTTACAACACCCTGAACGTCTCCTATCTCTTTAGTCCAGCTACCTCGTGTGTATGGCACGTCCGCAGCCTGGGTTGGCGCGGCGATGGCTAGTACTAGCGTTAGGGCAGTGGTGCACGATAAGAGGTGCCGGCAGAACATGGTGGAATCTCCTGATGATGCACTCAATAGCCGCGCATACGGCTGACGAACACACGTAGTTCTATACGATCTATAATCAATCCTTCGAGAAACCAACCTTACGCCGAGTGTTTCCACGCTTGACCGTCGATGGTGACGCCAATAAATCTTGGTCTTACTGCCTTCGCCACCCAAAAACATGGTGGTATACTGCATCAAGCTGTTCGTCGGTCAATTCCTTCAATGACGTTGTTCCGAAGCGCTCCTTAGCGAAAAGGCGATAGCGCTCAGCACCGCCTGGGAACTCTTTGGCGCGAGCATTGATTGACGCGTAGCGTTTTTTTCGCCAATCGGGGACTCGCGTCTTGGCTGAGGACATGGAAAGGACAATGCCGGTCTGGCGCTGAAGCCAAGTAACGGCCTTGTCAAAATCATCCTGCTTTATCTCATGGTAACTATTGACGCCCATGTATCGATTGAAGGCGCTCCGCAGAGCTTTATATTCTGGGCTCGTCTTTCGCACAAGATCGCGCACTCGTGCCCACTCGGCAAACATCTCGTTGATCTGTTTTTTCTGTGCGGCGTCAATAGTGCCGACACCCGTCTGAACATAGACCTTCCTAACAATTTTTGGTTCGTGAAGATTGATCGAATTTCCATTCCCGACGATGTTGTTGTTGCCGGTTATAGTGTGACCGGAAGATTTTGAGTGGGATCGTTTTTCATCCCCGCCAATGATCTGGCGTAAGCGCTGTTTACGATCTTCGGCACTGTCGTTCATAGCTAGATGTCTTCTTTTATTTACCCGGCCATCCGCAATATACGGACGACTACACCTCTGTCGACAGGCTTCGTCCGCTGACCAGACTCCGGTCGAGCCAAATCATAAAGCAGTGAAATTGCCTCAGCTTCTTGCGTCGGCGTAAGCTTGACTTCGCGCAGATCCAATTCCTCGTGCAGGACTTCTATACAGTCACGCAGAAGATCTGTATCCACCGCCTGTTTAGGCTGTTCTGCACTGCCGTCGCGGTGCATCGGACCGTCGCCCGTCAGCAGCCAATCCAGCGTGACCCCACCATGTTCCGCTATCCGAATGAGATGCGGCGCCTTCGGAATTGCGCCCTTATTCCAGGCACGGTCCCAGGAGCCAGGGGGAACACCGGCCTGTTTGGCCCACTGAAAGGGTGGTGCGTCTGCCACCAACTCGCCGAGCCGCGCACGAAATCCAGCGTCTGTATCGATTTCGGGGTTCACACTCCGAACTCCGAAATTTGTGCACTCCAGCAACGGTCGTTTCGGAGTTCCCTTTTTTCTTCTAATACCAATGCGTTGCGGACCAGCAATCGGTTTTCCGAATTCGCGGAACTCTGAAATCCGTTTTCGGACTTACGTGGGTCTGAAAACGGAAATATGATTTTTCTCATGAGCACACACCACAGAAGCAACGAGGTTCCGAAAGAGCCCGCCGCGCGGCGGGCGTGGATCCTCTATCAGTTGCGGTTGCGCGGGCTGAGTTTTCGGCAACTCGCTCGCACGGTCGGCGTCTCGGGCCGCGCCCTGACGGACGCCTGCGTCAATCCGAACATCCACCTGGAGCCGGTGATTGCCGAAGCGATCGGCATGACGGCCCAGGATCTGTGGCCTGAGCGCTGGTGCTCCGAGACCGGCCGCCGCCTCACGCAGACGCGGTCTCCGGCCCGGCACCGGATGCGCTCACTCTCTGAACATACCGCGCCCGCCCCTGGCGGTCAGCGGCAAAAGGAGCGTGTGGCATGAGCACGACGACGCGACGAGGAGGTCTGGCGGCGGTGCGGCTGCTGGATGACGGGACGGCGAGCGCCCGCGCCACCTACTGCCAGATGAGCCTCCGCGCGCGGCATATGTCGCCCACGGCTGCCATGCGGGCACTGGCCGACCTGATGGACCTGGTCGTTTGGGCGCATGCCTGGGACGCGCCCAGACAGACCGCCGGGATGGCGGACGCCTTGACCGCCGCGCGCGACAGGCTGGTCAGCGCACTGGACGACGGTACCACGCTGTGGGTGGACGGCGCGCCGGTAGAGCGGGCGATGCTGGCGCTCCAAGAGCCGGACGCCCTGGCGACCCTGGTGGTTCGCGAGCCCCGGGGGGCGGTGGCATGAGCATGGATCACGAAAGCGCCGGCTCGGGCCGGATGGATTGGGATGCTCGCCGGCAGGCGCAGCATGACCGGGCGTTCGAGGTCGCCCAGGGGCTGGGCGAGATCCCGCCGTGGGCGCTGACCTTCATGCGCCTGTACGCGCACCCTTCGCGCCCAAGCGTGGAGGACGTGCTGGCGGACTGGCCAGAGGACGGGACGGTCCCGGCGCCGACGGCCGACGAGGCGCAGGACCTCATCGCGCGCCTGAAGGCGATGCGCCCGGCGCGCCCCGCCCCTAGAGGTCTGTCGCCGTTGCCGGCGATCAGTCTGAGGCCTTTCCTCGACGCGCGATCTGAACTCGCCGTGTGATCCCGGCGAGGCGCACCAAGCGTGCATCGCCATCCTGGATGTAATCCAAGGCACTGCCCGTGATGAGGCCGTTCATGTCCGTCTTCAGTCTCGCCGACGCCTCTTCGAGTGCCGCCTGCACCTCGTCTTCCGCGAGGACCTCGCGGTGCAAGAGGAGTTCGATCAAGGCAAGGTTCATGTCCAGGAGCAGCAGTTCTCATTTTGAGCTGAAAGGCTTGGACACGGGACACGGGATGTGATTCACCCTCTGGGTGAGGTGGCTTGAAGAGCAAATCGCGGCGCTGCGGGAGCGGTGCGCGGCCCTGCCGGATCGGCGGACGGGGC